>NZ_JALDST010000001.1:0-1413700 GCF_022747945.1 Micromonospora sp. R77 | reverse complement strand
GGTGCTGGCCGACAGCATCGACTTCGTCGAGGGCGTCGAGGGCTTCGCCGGCGAGGTCGGCGACGGCGAACGGGTGACGGTCGCCGTCCGCCGGGTATGACGTCCTGATGGTGGTGGTCCGGCGGCGCTGCCGCCGCCGGACCACCCCACGGACGGTCGGCCACCCGATCGGCCGGAGGTGGAACCGTCCGCTACGGTGACACCGCCTGTTCACGTACGACCGCCGGAGGACCAGTGCCGCTGCTCTACACCATCGGCAAGCTCACCGTGGCGCCCGCGCTCCGGTTGGCGTTCCGGCCACGCGTGGAGGGGTTGGAGCACATTCCGGCGACCGGCGGCGCCATCTTCGCGGGCAACCATCTCTCCGTCGCCGACGAGTTGCTGCTCGGCACCGTCGTCCCCCGGCACCTGGCCTTCTGGGCCAAGTCGGAGTACTTCAAGGGCACCGGTGTGAAGGGCGCCTTCTCCAAGTTCGTCCTCACCGGGCTGGGCGCGATCCCAGTGGAGCGGGCCGGCGGCCGGGCCGCGCTGTCCGCGTTCGACGCCGCCATCCCGGTGCTGAAGGCCGGTGACCTGGTCGCCGTCTACCCGGAGGGGACCCGCTCGCCGGACGGCCGGCTCTACCGGGGGCGGACCGGCGCGGCCCGTCTGGCCGTGGCGGCCGGCGTGCCGATCATCCCGGTCGGCGTCACCGGCACCGACAAGGCGCAGCCGATCGGGACCCGGGTGCCCCGACCGGGCCGGGCCGAGATCAGCATCCGGTTCGGCAAGCCGCTGGACTTCACCGGCCGGTCCGACGACCGGACCTCGCTGCGCGAGATGACCGACGAGATGATGGCCGAGATCCAGCAACTCACCGGCCAGGAGTACGTGCCCCGCTACGCGCCGCCGCGCGCCCACCCACCGGTCGCGGGCGAGCCCGGCGCGGTCTGAACCGGCGGGCGGTAACGGGGGTGCCCCCGGCCGGCCCGCCCGTCACGGCGGGTCGCCGCCCCGGCGCTTCTCCTGGTCGACCACCGCATCGAGGTCGGCGAGGCGTTCCATCTGCTTCATGGTGCGCGCCATCCGGGCGTTGCCCGGGATGCGGTCGCGGTTGGCGGAGAGGAAGGCCCAGTAGCCGGCGGTGAACGGGCAGGCGTCCGGACCGACCCGCTTCTTCGGGTCGTACCGGCAGCCGCCGCAGTAGTCGCTCATCCGGTTGATGTACGCGCCGCCCGAGGCGTACGGCTTGGTGGTGATCCGGCCCAGGTCGGCGTACTGGCTCATGCCGACCACGTTCGCGGTCATCACCCACTCGTAGCCGTCCACGAACCGGGTGTGGAACCACTCGACCAGCTCGGACGGGCGGAAGCCGCGCTGCAGCGCGTAGTTGCCGAGCACCATCAGCCGGGGGATGTGGTGCACCCACGCCCGGTCGCGGACCCCGGCGAGCACGTCGGAGAGGCAGTGCGCGTCGACGGCGTCCGCGTCCAGGTCGTTCCACCAGGCCGGCAGGGACCGGCGGGCGCCCAGCTCGTTGCTGTTTCGCCAGCTTGGCTCGAAATACCAGTAGGTGTGCCAGATGTAGTCCCGCCAACCCATGATCTGCCGGACGAAGCCCTCCACGCTGGCCAGCGGCGCGCCCTGCTTCCGGTACGCCTGCTCCGCGCCGCGTACCGCCTCGGCGGGGTCGAGCAGGCCCAGGTTGAACGAGGACGACAGCATGCTGTGCGCCAGCCACGGGTCGGTCGAGAGCATCGCGTCCTCGTACGGGCCGAACGCGGCGAGCCGTTTGGCGAGGAAGTGCCGCAGCCGGGCCTTGGCCTCCTTGGCGGTGGCCGGGAACCGGCGCGGGCCGTCCCGCCCGACGAACCGGATCCCCTCCCGTTCCCACCGGTCGAGGTCGGCCCGGACCTCGGCGTCGATGTCGTCCTCCTTCGGCATCGGCGCGGCCGGCACGTCCAGCTTGCCGTCCTTCGGGGGCGGCTCGCGGTTCTCGGTGTCCAGGCTCCACCGGCCGCCGGCCGGCTCACCGCCGTCCATCAGCACCCCGTGGTGCTCCCGGGCGAACCGGTAGAACGCCTCCATCCGCAGTGCGCCCCGGCGCTGGTCCGCCCACTCGGCGAAGTCCTCGAGGCTGGTCAGGTAGCCCCGGGCCGGCAGCATGGTGACCCGGTCCAGGCCGGTGACGAACTTCAGCGCACGCCGCGAGGTCGGATGGCACACCTCCAGCGGCTCGCGGACCTTTCTCAGTGCCTGCCCGTACGTCTCGGCGCGCAGGAAGATCGCCTGGTCGCCGAGCTCGGCGGCGCGGTGTCGTAGCGCCGAGAGGATCAGGTGGGCCTTCTGCCGGTGGTAGACACGCCGCCGGAAGACCGCCTTCGACTCGATCAGCAGGACCGGCTGCTTCCGGTCGTCGAGGAAGTGCGGCCCCAGCTGATCGGCGAAGAGCCAACGCCGCGACATGTTCCGATTGTGGCCGGCTGCCGGATCTTCCGCCAGGAAACCCGAAGACCTTACGCCTTCGGCGTGATGATCTGCTGGCGCAGCTCGTCGAGCAGCCGGCCGCTGTCGTCCACCGAGAGCCGGGTGAAGACGCCGGTGGCCAGGCTGCCGTGGTCGACCGAGGTGCAGACCACCACCGCGTCGCCGTCGGTCCGGCCGACCGCGCAGCGCTCGTAGCGGCCCCGGACCCCGGTCTCCACCGGCACCCCGGGTTCGAGCTGGTAGCGCTCCTGGAGGCGGGTCAGCTCGGCCTTCGCGTCCGACTCGGGGCTGAGCCGGATCCCGGTGCTGCCGAAGACGGTCACCAGCTTCCCCGTCGAGCTGCCGTAGACCCCGGCGAAGGTGTCCTCGGCGAGCAGGTTCTCCTGGCGTACCTCGGCCTCGAGCTGGCGGACGGTGGCCTGGCTCTGCGCGTCGTCGCGCAGTTGCAGGCCGGTGACCTCCTCCGGCAGCGCCGCGTTGACCGGGTACTGGGTGGAGTACGGCTGCGCCCACCACAGCGGCACGCCGCAGCAGCAGGCCACGGTGAGCAGCAGCACCCACGGCCAGCGCCGCCGGCGGCGGACCGGCACCGGGACGTACCCCCGGGGGGCCTGCCAGCCGGGCGGCGGTGTGGCCGGCGGTGGTGCCGTGGCGCGGCGCTGCTTCGGTGGCCGGACCGGCGCGGGCGGCGCCTGACGCGGCGGCGGCGACACCGGGCGCGCGGCCACGGGTGGGTGGCTGACGGGCGGGGGTGACACCGGGCGCGCCACCATCGGCGCCGGGCTGACCGGCGGGGCCGGCGGCCGGGCCGCGGGCGGACCCGGTGGCGGCAGGGCCGGCACCGGATAGGGGAGGGTGTGCGGCGTCGCCGGGTAGGGCAGCGTGGGCGGCAGTGCCGGGAAGTGGGCCGAGTTCAGCTCCCAGCCGCCGGTGTCGACGCCTGCCCACGGGTCCACCGGGACCTGGTGCTCCGGCGAGGCCGCCGGCGCAGGCGGGACCGGGGTCGGCTCGGCCGACTCGCCCCAGCCACGCCTGCGGGGCGGCGGGGGTGGCACGGGCGCGGACCCGCTCCACCGGGGCGCCGGCGGCTCCACCCGGGTCGGGTCGGGGTGGCCCTCGACCCGGGTCGGGTCGGGGCGGCCCTCCACCGGGCCGGGTCGGCTCTCCACCGGGTCGGGTCGGCTCTCCACCCGGGTGGGGTCCGGCCGGCCGGGGACCGGGGTCGGGCCGCCCTCCACGCGGGTGGGGTCGAGGCGGCCGGGGACCGGTGCCGAGCCGGTCGGCCGGGCTGGGACGGCGGCTGATCCCCGAGCCGGGGTCACCGGCGCAGCCGGCTCGGACTCGGGCGAAGTCGACTCGGCCTGGGGGGAGAGCGGCTCGGTCCCGGTGGAGGGCGTCTCGGGATCGGACTCGGCCGGCTCGGGTTCGGACTCGGGCGGCTCGGACTCCTCTGACTCGGCCGGCTCGGATTCGGCCGGCTCGGCCTCGGCCGGCTCGGGTTCGGACTCGGGCGAGGGCGGATCAAGATCGTCTGACGTTCCCGGCACTTCCGCCCGGCGTGTCGGTGCCGCGATGTGCAGACGATCAAGCGGCGTCGAGGGTCCGTCCGGCTCCGAGGCGGTGGGGGGTGCGGGGGGAGGAGGGGTGGGCTCGTCGGGGAGCGCCGGATCCCGTTCGTGGTCGGTGGGCGGGGTGCTCCCGTCGGCCGGCCGGTCTGCTCCCGGCTGCGGCTCCGGCATCGCGGCAATCTCCTCTCGCGCCGATCCGAGGTTAGTACCGACGCGCCACCGTCGCCGAACCCGCCCGCCGGGCGGGCGCGTACCCTTGGGCATCATGAGTGCCCCGTCCACGACGCCGCGCCCCGCCGCGGCCAATTCTGTGTGGCCCCGGCTGGAGCCGCTGCTGCCCCAGGTGACCAAGCCCATCCAGTACGTCGGTGGCGAGCTGGGCGCGGTGGTCAAGGACTGGGACGCGGCGGTCGTCCGCTGGGCGCTGATGTATCCCGACGCGTACGAGGTGGGGCTGCCCAACCAGGGCGTCCAGATCCTCTACGAGGTGCTCAACGAGCTGCCCGACGTGCTCGCCGAGCGGACGTACGCGGTCTGGCCCGACCTGGAGAAGCTGATGCGCGCCCACGGCGTGCCGCAGTTCACCGTCGACGCGCACCGCTCGGTCCGTGACTTCGACGTCTTCGGCGTCTCCTTCTCCACCGAGCTGGGCTACACCAACCTGCTCACCGCGATCGACCTGGCCGGCATCCCGCTGCTCGCCGCCGACCGCACCGAGGCCGACCCGGTGATCCTGGCCGGCGGGCACGCGGCCTTCAACCCGGAGCCGATCGCCGACTTCGTGGACGCCGCCGTGCTCGGCGACGGCGAGGAGGCGGTCCTGGAGATCACCACGATCGTCCGGGCGTGGAAGGCCGAGGGCTCCCCGGGCGGCCGGGACGAGCTGCTGCTGCGGCTGGCCCGCACCGAGAGCGTCTACGTCCCCCGCTTCTACGACGTGGACTACCTGCCCGACGGCCGGATCCAGCGGGTCGTGCCGAACCGCCCGGACGTGCCGTTCCGGGTGCACAAGCGCACGACGATGGACCTGGACGCCTGGCCGTACCCGAAGAAGCCCCTGGTCCCGCTCGCCGAGACGGTCCACGAGCGCTACGCGGTGGAGATCTTCCGCGGCTGCACCCGCGGCTGCCGGTTCTGCCAGGCCGGCATGATCACCCGTCCGGTCCGGGAGCGGTCGATCACCACGGTCGGGCAGATGGTCAAGGAGGGGCTGGAGTTCTCCGGCTTCCACGAGGTGGGCCTGCTGTCGCTGTCGTCCGCCGACCACTCCGAGATCGGCGACATGTGCTCCGGCCTCGCCGAGCAGTACGCCGGCACCAACGTCTCGCTGTCGCTGCCGTCGACCCGGGTGGACGCGTTCAACATCGACCTGGCGCAGGAGTTGTCCCGCAACGGGCGACGTACCGGTCTGACCTTCGCCCCGGAGGGCGGGTCGGAGCGGATCCGCAAGGTCATCAACAAGATGGTGTCGAAGGACGACCTCATCCGGACCGTGGTCACCGCGTACACCAACGGCTGGCGGCAGGTGAAGCTCTACTTCATGTGCGGCCTGCCCACCGAGACCGACGAGGACGTCCTCGAGATCGCCGACATGGCGCACGAGGTCATCCGTGCCGGTCGCGCCGCCACCGGCTCGAAGGACATCCGCTGCACGGTCTCCATCGGCGGGTTCGTGCCCAAGCCGCACACCCCGTTCCAGTGGGCCTCGATGGCCGACCCGGAGACCATCGACCGCCGGCTGAAGCTGCTCAAGCAGGCGATCAACTCGGACCGCTCGCTGGGTCGGGCGATCGGCTACCGCTATCACGACGGCGAGCCGTCGCTGATCGAGGGCCTGCTCAGCCGGGGCGACCGGCGGGTCGGCGCGGTGATCCGCAAGGTGTGGGAGAACGGCGGCCGGTTCGACGGCTGGAGCGAGCACTTCTCGTACCAGCGCTGGGTGGACGCCGCCGGCGAGGTGCTGCCGACCTTCGGCCTGGACCTCGACTGGTACACCACCCGGGAGCGCGACGAGCTGGAGGTCCTGCCCTGGGACCACCTGGACTCGGGCCTGGACAAGGACTGGCTCTGGCAGGACTGGCAGGACTCCCTGTCGGAGTACGAGCAGGACGACTGCCGGTGGACCCCGTGCTTCGACTGCGGCGTCTGCCCGTCCATGGACACCGAGATCCAGATCGGCCCCACCGGGAAGAAGCTGCTCCCGCTCACCCCGATCAACGGCCTGAAGGTGCCCACCGGCGCCCAGCAGTGACCGCACCGGAGCGGGCGGTCCGCGCGTCCCCGCGCGCCGCCCGCTCCGTCCGGTGATCATGAAGTTATCGTCTGCGGCACGGCGTGGCGCCGACGACAACTCCATGATCATCCGGTTCTGACCGAGCGAGGAGCACGACGATCAGCAAGAAACCACAGCCGGAGGGCGGGCAGGCGCCCGTCGTCCAGCGCGTCCGGATCCGGTACGCCAAGCGTGGGCCGCTGCGGTTCACCTCGCACCGGGACTTCGCCCGGGCCTTCGAGCGCGCGCTGCGCCGGGCCGGCGTACCGATCGCCTTCTCCCAGGGCTTCACCCCGCACCCCAAGATCTCGTACGCCTCCGCCGCACCCACCGGGGTGGCCAGCGAGGCGGAGTACCTGGAGATCGGGCTCCGCGAACCGGTCGACCCGGCGCAGTTACGGGTGGCGCTCGACGCGGCCCTCTCACCCGGCCTCGACGTGCTCGACGCCGTGGTGGCCGCCGGCGGCAACCTGCCGGACCGGATCGAGGCCTCGCACTGGCGGATCGAGCTGCCCGAGGTCGAGCCGGCCGTGCTGGACCGCGCGGTCGCCGCCTTCACCGCCGCCGACGAGATCCAGGTGGAGCGGATGACCAAGCAGGGGCGGCGCACCTTCGACGCCCGTGCCGCCGTCATCAGCATCGATGTCCTGCCGTCGGCCCAGACGCCTTCCGGGGCCCCGGCGGTGCCGTGTGCGATACTCGAACTGGTCGTGCGGCAGGTCACCCCGTCCGTACGGCCCGATGACGTCCTTTCCGGCCTCCGCGTGGTGGCCGACCTGGAGCCGCCGGTCTCCCCGAGGGTGACACGGCTGGCGCAGGGCACGTTGACCGCGCTGGGCGAGATCGTGGATCCGTTGGATGCGGATCGCGACGGGGCAGCCATCGGAGAACACTGACCGACGGTCAGTGTTCTGGCAGGCAGACTTCGGCGGTCGCGCTTCCGGCGCGCCCGGCGGAAACACTTTTGCGGCGACCCTGCGTGGCAGCGCTCACCCGCGCCCGGGGCAGCCAGAACTGGAGAACGTCCATGCTCGAGAACGAGCCCGAGGGCGGCGAACGGACCGGTTCCCAGCCGGCCGCCGACACCGCCGAGACCAGCACCGCCGGCACGCCCGAGACCGCGCCGCCGCCGCGCAAGCGGGCCAGCCGACGCCGGGTGGCCCCGCTCAACCAGCCGGAGCAGATCGACGCCCCGGCCGAGGCGTCCACCGCCGCCGGCTCGACCAGCGGCGAGGCACCCCAGGCGGAGGTGCTCGCGCCCATCGCCGGTGAGCTGGAATCCGCACCGAAGACCACCCGCCGACGCCGTAAGGCGACCACCGCCAAGGCGGCCGGGGAGCCGGTGCTCGCCGACGGCGCCGAGGAGACCACCGCGGAGGTGGTCCCGCCGGTCAAGGTGACCCGTACCCAGCGGAAGAAGGCCGTCCCGCCGGCCGCCGAGACCCCCGCCGAGGAGGCCCCCGTGGCCTTCGCGGGGCCGGGCACCGAGCCGCACGCGGTCGCCGAGCCGCAGGCCGACGCGGTGCCGGCCGAGGAGGTCGAAGAGACCGAGGAGACCGCGCCGGCCCCGGTCGAGCAGGTCGCCGGTGCGCCCACCCCGACCGCCGTCGGCGCCGCCGAGGTGCCGGCCGCCACCCCGACCCGGGAGGCGCCGGCCGCCGCCGGTACCGGTGAGGTCGCGCCCGGCGCGGCCGTGCCCGCCGAGGCCGAGCAGCCGGGCCGCGGACCCGCCGTCGCCGGCCCGCGCTCTCCGCGCCGACCGTGCTCTTCATGGCCCCGCAGCCAGACGAGGTGCCGGTCGTCCGGGCGACCACCCCGGCCGCGCCGGTGGTCGAGGAGTCGGCCGCCGAGGAACCGGTCGAGACCGGCCGGCGTCGCCGTCGGGGCCGCCGCGAGGCGGAGCCGGTCGAGGTCGAGGCCGAGGAGGAGCCCACCGCCGAGGCCGAGGAGAGCGCCGAGGCGGAGGACGAGGACGAGGACGAGACCGCCGCGGCCCGCCGCCGTCGGCGGCGCGGTCGTCGGGGCCGGGGCCGGGGCAAGGGCGGCGCGGACGACACCGAGGACGACGAGTCCGAGGAGCCCGTGGCGGCCGGTGCCGCCGAGACCGAGGCGGAGACCGAGGCCGAGGAGGCCGAGGAGGAGGGCGAGGGCGACGGGCTGACCCGCCGTCGTCGCCGCCGCCGTCGGCGGGGCGCCGGTGACGTCGAGGGGGGTGCCGACGACGGCGTACCCACCGTGGTGAAGATCCGTGAGCCGCGCCGGGCGGTCGACGAGGTGCAGGGCGTCTCGGGCTCGACCCGGCTGGAGGCCAAGCGGCAGCGCCGCCGGGACGGGCGCGAGCAGCGGCGTACCCGGCCGCCGATCCTGAGCGAGTCGGAGTTCCTGGCCCGCCGGGAGGCGGTCGACCGGGTGATGGCGGTCCGCCAGCGCGGCGACCGGACCCAGATCGCCGTCCTCGAGGACGGCGTGCTGGTCGAGCACTACGTCACCCGCAACTCATCCGGCACCATGGCCGGCAACGTCTATCTCGGCAAGGTGCAGAACGTGCTGCCGAGCATGGAGGCGGCGTTCGTCGACATCGGGCGCGGCCGTAACGCGGTGCTCTACGCCGGCGAGGTGAACTGGGACACCAGCGGCCTGGAGGGCCGGGCCCGCTCGATCGAGCAGGCCCTCAAGTCCGGCGACTCGGTGCTGGTGCAGGTCACCAAGGACCCGATCGGACACAAGGGTGCCCGGCTGACCAGCCACGTCGCGCTCTCCGGCCGGCACCTGGTCTATGTGCCCAACGGCAACGCCTCCGGCATCAGCCGGAAGCTGCCGGACACCGAGCGCAAGCGGCTGCGGGACGCGCTGAAGAAGCTGGTCCCGGACGGCGCCGGCGTGATCGTCCGGACCGCCGCCGAGGGGGCGAGCGAGGACGAGCTGGCCCGCGACGTCAAGCGGCTCCAGGCGCAGTGGGAGGACATCCAGGCCAAGGCGGCCGAGGGTGGTGCCCCGGTGCTGCTCTACGAGGAGCCGGACCTGGTCATCCGGGTGGTGCGGGACCTGTTCAACGAGGACTTCCGCGAGCTGGTGATCGAGGGCGACCAGTCGTACGACATGGTCGAGTCGTACCTGTCGCACGTCTCGCCGGACCTGGTGGAGCGGCTGCGCCGGCACGTCGGCGCGAACGACGTCTTCGCCGAGTACCGGATCGACGAGCAGATCCTCAAGGGGCTGGACCGCAAGGTCTTCCTCCCCTCGGGCGGCTCGCTGGTGATCGACCGGACCGAGGCGATGACGGTCATCGACGTCAACACCGGCAAGTACACCGGCTCCGGGGGCAACCTGGAGGAGACGGTCACCCGGAACAACCTGGAGGCGGCCGAGGAGATCGTGCGCCAGCTGCGGCTGCGCGACCTCGGCGGCATCGTGGTGATCGACTTCATCGACATGGTGCTGGAGTCGAACCGGGAACTGGTGCTGCGCCGGCTCACCGAGTGCCTGGGCCGGGACCGGACCAAGCACCAGGTCACCGAGATCACGTCGCTGGGCCTGGTGCAGATGACCCGTAAGCGGGTCGGCGCAGGCCTGCTGGAGTCGTTCAGCGAGACCTGCGAGTGCTGCAAGGGCCGCGGTCTGATCATCCACACCGAGCCGGTGCCGGAGAAGCCGCGAAACGGCGGCAACGCGGGGGAGAAGGTCAAGGCGGTCGCCTCGGCGGTCACCACCCCGCCGGCCGAGCCGAGCACCGCGTCGTCCCGGCGGCGGGCCCGCAAGGCGGCGCAGGTGCCGGAGCGGTCCGTGGCCGAGGTCACCGAGGCGCCCGAGGCCGAGCCGGCCGGGGTCGAGCCGGCCCGGGTGGAGCCGGCCCGGGTGGAGCCGGCCCGGGTCGAGGCGCCCCGGGTGCAGCCACCGACCGAGGCGGAATACCACGACACCATGGGGTACGACCTGTCCCGGTACGAGACCGAGACGTCGGTCGCCGACAGCCAGGAGGGCGACTCCGCCCGGCTGGCCGCCGCGGACGACCCGGACGCGCTCGGCGACGGCGAGGACGACGGTGCCGACGGCGGCAGCGGGCGGCGGCGTTCGCGCCGCGGTGGTGCCCGGCGGCGTACCCGCCCGTGAGGCGCTGACCAGCACGACGTGTGACAGGGCCCCGGCCCCGGCGACCGACCGGTGGCCGGGGCCCTGCCGTCGTCGCAGCACCCGGCCCCGCCCGTTCCGGGCGTCACCGGGCACCGCTGGGCCGGCGAGCAGGGCCGGGGCGGGGCTTCGACGGTGGGGCCGGTTTGGGGGCGGGCGGGTGCATGGCGTACTCTTTCCTGCGGCGCACTTTGGTGTGCCGAGTTCCCGCGTGCCCGCGCCGCCGGTGTCACTGCTACCCGGCGAGTTGCCGTGGGAACGACCGACCGGCAACGGTGGGAAAAGACGCTAGCAGCCTCAACGACAGGGAGTCCGCCTCCGATGTACGCGATCGTCAAGACCGGCGGCAAGCAGTACAAGGTCGCCGAGGGCGACGTGATCGAGGTCGAGAAGCTCACCGGTGCCCCCGGTGACGCGGTGAAGCTCACCGCGGTGCTCCTCGTCGACGGTGACGACCTGGTGACCGACGCGGCGAAGCTTGCCAAGGTCGCGGTGTCCGGCGAGATCGCCGCGCACACCAAGGGCCCGAAGATCCGGATCCACAAGTTCAAGAACAAGACCGGCTACCACAAGCGCCAGGGTCACCGCCAGCCGCTGACCCAGGTCAAGGTGACCGGCATCTCCAGCGGGAAGTAGGTCGTCCTCCAATGGCTCACAAAAAGGGTGCGTCCAGCTCGCGTAACGGTCGTGACTCCGCGGCCCAGCGACTCGGCGTGAAGCGCTTCGGTGGTCAGGTCGTCAGCGCGGGTGAGATCCTCATCCGTCAGCGTGGCACCAAGTTCCACCCCGGTGACCTGGTCGGCCGTGGCGGCGACGACACGCTGTTCGCGCTGGCCGCCGGCTCGGTCCAGTTCGGCACCAAGCGCGGTCGCAAGACCGTGAACATCGTGCCGCAGCAGTAGTTCTCTCGCGAAGCGGGCCGCGGACCTCGTGTCCCGGCCCGCTTCGTCTTTCCCCGTGCGGGGCGGACCCCGCTGGAAGGATTGGCGTCGTGACGACGTTCGTTGACCGGGTCGTCCTGCACATGCAGGCCGGCGACGGCGGGCACGGCTGTGTCTCCATCCACCGGGAGAAGTTCAAGCCGTTCGGCGGCCCCGACGGCGGCAACGGCGGGCACGGCGGCAGCGTCTCGCTCGTGGTCGACCCGCAGGTGACCACGCTGCTCGACTTCCACTTCCGCCCGCACCTGAAGGCCGAGAACGGCAAGGGCGGCGCGGGTTCGAACCGGGACGGGGCCAACGGCCACGATCTGGTCATCAAGGTGCCGAACGGCACCGTGGTGCAGACCCTCGACGGTGAGGTGCTGGCCGACCTGGTCGGCACGGGCACCACCTTCGAGGCGGCCCGGGGTGGGCGCGGCGGCCGGGGCAACGCCTCGCTGGCGAACGCCCGGCGCAAGGCCCCCGGCTTCGCCGAGCTGGGCGAGCCCGGCGACCGGCTCGACGTCGTGCTGGAGCTCAAGAGCGTCGCCGACGTCGGCCTGGTGGGCTTCCCGTCCGCCGGTAAGTCGTCGCTGATCTCGGTGATCTCCGCCGCCAAGCCGAAGATCGCCGACTACCCGTTCACCACCCTGGTGCCGAACCTCGGCGTGGTCCGGGTCGACAACCACACCTTCACCGTCGCCGACGTGCCCGGGCTGATCCCCGGCGCGGCCACCGGCAAGGGGCTCGGGCTGGAGTTCCTCCGCCACGTCGAGCGCTGCGCCGTGCTGGTGCACGTGGTCGACACCGCGACGCTGGAGCCCGGCCGCGACCCGCTGGCCGACATCGACACCATCGAGGCCGAGCTGTCCGAGTACGGCGGCCTCGCCGACCGCCCCCGGCTGGTCGCGCTCAACAAGGTCGACGTACCGGACGGGCAGGACCTCGCCGACATCGTCCGGCCGGACCTGGAGGCCCGCGGCTTCCGGGTCTTCGACGTCTCCGCGGCCACCCGCGAGGGGCTCAAGGAGCTCATGTACGCGATGGCGGAGCTGGTCGAGCAGGCCCGCAACGCCGCGCCGCCGGCCGAGCCGACCCGGATCGTGATCCGCCCGAAGGCGGTCGACGACGCCGGCTTCACCATCGTGGCCGAGCCGGACGGGTCGTACACGGTCAAGGGTGTGCGGCCGGAGCGCTGGGTGCGGCAGACGAACTTCGACAACGACGAGGCCGTCGGCTTCCTGGCCGACCGGCTGGCCCGGCTGGGCGTCGAGGAGAAGCTGGCCAAGGCCGGCGCGAACCCGGGCGACCTGGTCCGCATCGGCGAGCGGGAGTTCGACTGGCAGCCCACCCTCTATGCGGGCGTGGACTTCGTGCCGGGCAACCGGGGCACCGACGTCCGGCTGGAGGAGAAGTCCAACCGGCTCTCCGCGGCCGAGCGGCTGGCTGCCCGCAAGGCGCGCCGGCAGCGGCCGGAGGACGAGGCGCAGGCGGGCCCGGAGCAGGACGGCTTCGACGCCGACATGGACGACGACGACTGGGAATAGCCCCGCCCGGGTCGCGTCCGGGTCGCCGGTCGGAAACCTCGGTGAAATCCGCCGCGCCTACCGTGACGGAATGCTGATCGAGTCCCGTCCCGTCACGGATCCGGAGGTCGCCACCCTGGTCGGCGCCCAGCAGCGGGAGCTGCGCGCGGCGGACGGCGGGCTGGACGGCCAGGCGACGATCACCCACGACGACATCCGGTACCTGGTGGTGGTCGACGGCGGTCGGGCGGTCGCCTGCGGCGGCATCCAGGCGTTGGGCCGGGACACCGGCGAGCTGAAGCGGATGTACGTCCGCCCGGCGTACCGGGGGCGGGGCATCGCCCGGCAGTTGCTGACCGCCCTGGAGGAGTTGGCCTTCCAGCAGGGGCACCAGGTGGTGTGCCTGGAGACCGGGACGTACCTGCCGGCGGCGATCGGCCTGTACACCTCCGCCGGCTACCGGCCGATCCCGGTCTACGGCGAGTACGTCGACAATCCGTACAGCGTCTGCTTCGCCAAGCGCCTGCCGGTGGCGGCCTGAGTGACCCGCGGACCGGCCGGGGTCACGCGCCGGTCTCGGCGTGGGCGGCGGTGACCGGCTTCGACTCGGGGCTGGCGTGCTGGCGCAGCACGATGCTCAGCAGGATCAGCACGCCGACGGCGAGGAACTCGCTCTGCCAGTTCTGCATCGACTGGAACCAGAAGTCGCTGGTGCCGAGGAACTGCACGGCGCTGATCGGGGCGGCGCCACTGGACAACGCCTGCTCCTCGTTGTATTCCACCACGCCGCCGAGCAGGTGGCCGAGGAACGAGCCGGCGAAGATCATCAGCAGCGCGATGGAGAGGCTGTTGCGGTAGACGGCGAGGGGGAGCCCGCCGACGCGGACCGGCCACGGCGAGTCCGGCTTGGCCCGGCGCGGGTCGTCCTCGGGCCGGTCGGTCTGGTCCTCGGGCTTGGACTCGGCCGAGCCCTTCTGCACCAGGTACGCGGTGAGCAGCACGTAGCCGCCCATCTGGAGGAACTCCGACTCCCAGTTCTCGAAGACCGCCTCGGCGAAGTGCCCGGTGCCCAGGTACGCCCACCAGCTCAGCGGCGCCGCGCCGTACTGGGTGAGCTCCTCGTTGTGCACCTGCCAACCGAACACGCTCTGCAACAAGAGGAAGATCAGGAACGCGCCCAGCATGGCGACCGTCAGAGCGTTCTCCCGCAACCACCGTGGCATCGCAGGACCTCCTCGTCCGTCGGGGCTCCCTCCCCTGGTCACTTTCCGTTGCCCGGGGCAATATTTCCGTAAACCCCGGCCCGGCGTGTCGGCCCGAGGCCCCCGTCCGGGTGACGCCGCAGGTCAGGGCCGGTCGATCGGGGTGTCCAACCGGCCGCCGGTGCCCACGTCGTTGTTCAGCAGCAGGCCGAGGGCGAGCATGCCGAAGCCGAGGAAGAGGTGCAGCCAGTTGTCCGCGTCGTTGAACGGCACGAAGTTGGCGGCGCTCTCCCGGTCGATGGCGAAGCCGTAGAGCCAGAGGCCGAGGTAGGCGGCACCACCACCGGCCAGGAAGAGCCGGGCCCCGGCGAGCCGGCGGGCCAGCACCAGCCCGACCAGGCCGAAGAGCAGGTGCAGCACGTTGTGCAGGACCGACACCTGGAACAGGCCGATCAGCTTCGCGTCGGAGTGGTGACCGGCGAAGGCCAGCTCGTTGTAGTGCGTGGTGAAGCCGGGGACGAACCCGAGGACGCCGATCAGCACGAAGACGGCGGCCACCGCGAGGGCGACCTTCTGGATCGCCGGTCGTCGGGCCGGGGTCCGTCCGCGTACGTGTGCCATCGCTGTCACCCTCCGTGGACAAGTCGTCACCGGATGGGACGACCCTCCATTGTGTGACCGCGACGGGGCGCTCCCGCAGAGAAATGACGAATCGTGCATGGACCCGACAACGGGGGGTAGGTCAGTTGTCATACCGAAACCAATCGGTGTGATCCCCCCCCCAGCGCAACCGCGACGACTTTCCGAGCGGAAGGGACATCATGACTTACGATCTCTCACCCACGTCTTCCACGTACGGGCAGGAGTCGAACAACGGCGGCGGTGTCCGCGACCAGGCCCGCCAGGTCGGCTCAGAAGCCGCCAACGCGGGTGGCGCGGTCGCGCAGACCGCCAAGGACCAGGGCAAGGAGGTTGTCGGCGAGGCGAAGCGCCAGGCCCGCAACCTCTATGGCGAGGCCCGCAACCAGGTCACCGCCCAGACCAGCCAGCAGCAGCAGCGGGCCGCCGGTGGGCTGCGGTCGCTGGCCGAGGAGATGCGCTCGATGGCGCAGAGCAGTGGCCAGAGCGGCCCCGTGACCGAGCTGGCCCACCAGGCCGCCGACCGGGTGCACGGCGTGGCCGGTTGGCTGGAGCAGCGCGAGCCGGGCGACATCCTCAACGAGGTGAAGAGCTACGCCCGCCGCAACCCGGGCACCTTCCTGGTCGGCGCCGCCGTCCTCGGCGTGCTCGCCGGCCGACTGACCAAGAACATCGCTGCCGCCGGTGACGACAACGGCACCGGCCGGCGGGCGTACGGCTACGACCCGGACCGGACCGCGGTCATCCCGACCGCGCGCCCCGTCTCGGACGTCCCGCCGGGCGGCTACCTCGACCCGACGCCGGGCACCTACGCCGAGCCGGACCCGGGCTACGCCGCGCCGGGTGGCTACGCACAGCCGGCCTCCGGTGGCTACGCGGACCCGACCCCGGGCAGCTACACGGACCCGACCCCGGGCAGCTACGCCGACCCGTACTCGGGCACCGGCCAGCCGCTGCCGCCGGTGAGCCAGACCGACCCGCTGCCGGGCGTGCCGTCCAGCGGCACCACCCGTCCGTGACCGGCCGACCCGACAGAACGGAGGCGACGGCATGAGCATGCCGACGCAGGGATCCGGCGTGAACGCCGCGTACCCGGTCGACCCGGGGCACCACGCGAACAACGCGCCCTACGCCGGGGACCCGACCGCGCCGCACAGCGCGGACGAGGTCCGGGGCAGCTCGATCGGTGAGCTGATGCGCTCGGTCACCACCGACCTGTCCACGCTGATGCGCCAGGAGGTCGAGCTGGCCAAGGCGGAGATCCGCCAGGAGGGCAAGAAGGCGGGCAAGGCCGCCGGCTTCTACGGTGGCGCCGGCTTCGGCGGATACATGGTGGCGCTCTTCGTGTCCATCGCCATCTGGCAGTTCCTGGACAACGTGATGGACTCGGGCCTCGCCGCGCTGATCGTGGCCGTTGTCTGGGCCGTGGTCGCGGCCGTCCTCTACTCCAAGGCCAAGAAGAACGCCGAGAACATCCGCGGCCTCAAGCAGACCAACGACAGCGTGCAGCGCATTCCCGACGCGCTCAAGCCGCACCCGGAGGGAGTCACCCGATGAGCACCGATCCCGACCAGATCCGCCGGGAGATCGAGGCGACGCGCAACAGCCTCAGCACCGACGTGGACGCGCTGGCGTACAAGGTCAGCCCGAGCCGCATCGTCGACGACCGCAAGCAGCGGGCGCGCAACGCGCTCCAGAACGTTAAGGACAGGGTGATGGGAAGCGCTTCCGACCTGGGTCACAGCACCGGCTACGCCGCGCACTCGGCCGGCGGGCACGTCTCCTCCGCAGCCTCCACCGTCGGTGACAAGGCGCACGCCGCCGCGTCCACCGTGGGCGACAAGGCGCACGCCGCCGCCTCGACGGTCGGCGACGCCGCTCAGCGGGCCCCGCAGGTGATCCGGCAGAAGTCCGAGGGCAACCCGCTGGCCGCCGGCCTGATCGCCTTCGGCGTCGGCATGCTGGTCTCCTCGCTGATCCCGACCACCCGTCGCGAGCAGGAGCTGGCCACGCAGGTCAAGGAGAAGGCCAGCGAGCACAGCGGTGTGGTGAAGGAGAAGCTGGGCGAGGTCGCCAGCGAGATCAAGGAGGAGCTGCGCGAGCCGGCGCAGCACGCCACCGAGTCGCTGAAGTCCACCGCCCAGGACGCCGTGCACGCGGTCAAGGACGACTCGAAGTCCGCCGCGCAGGACGTCAAGGACACCGCGCAGCAGTCCCGCGACCAGGTCCGTTACTGACCCGGTTCACTGCGAGCAGGGCCCCCTGTCAACGCCTGGCGGCGTCGACCGGGGGCCCTTCGTCGCGTTCGCCCGCCTGCACCCAGAGCGCGAGGTCGGCGGGCCCGGCATCGGCCAGCCGGCAGCGCAGGACGCGCCGGGAGTGCGCCGCGACGCGCAGCCGGGTGCCGCCGTAGGGCACCCCGCCGCGTAGCCGTCGGCCGAGCGCCAGCCAGGCGCAGACCCCGCGTTCCAGCAGCCAGAGCGGCGCCGCCAGGGCGGTGTGCGCCGGGAAGACCCGGCCGCCACCGGCCCGCCGGCGGCCCAGCTCGGCGACCGCCACGGTCACCGCGCCGGCACCGAGCAGCAGCGCCGGGCGGCGGGCCGCGAGCGCGGCCAGCACGCCGGGCAGCACCGCCAGCGAGGTCACCAGCCGCACCGGTTGGGCCAGGTCGTCGTACGCCTGCCGGACCCGCTGCCCACCGAAGTGCGCGGCGGTCGGCGGCAACCGGCGGACGTGCAGCCAGGCGGGCGTCGCGGTGGTGCCGCCGTACGCGCGCACGGTGCGGACCAGCTCCAGGTTCTCGAAGAGCACGTCCGGGTCGTAGCCGCCCATGGCGTGGAACGTGCTGCGGCGGACCGCCAGGGTGCCCGGCCAGTCGCCGCCGAAGGCCCGGTTGAGCAGGGTCCGGCCGGTGTCCCACCACGCGTGCCAGGGCAGCGGGTCGAAGTGGTTCTGCGGCCGGACCAGGTCCACCCGGTCCAGCAGGGCGTGCACGGCGCGCAGCGCCGCCTCGTCGTACCGGACGTCGTCGTCGCCGACCACCACGTGTTCGTGCCGGGCCAGGGCCAGCCCGGTGAGCACGCCGAGCACCTTGCCGTTGGCGCCGCGCAGCGCGGGATCGGGCCGGACGTGCCGGACCAGGTCCCGCCAGCTGGCGGCGTGCCGGGCGAAGAGGTTTGGCGGGGAACCGTCGACGACGGTCACGTCCACCCAGCGGGCGAGGGCGCGCAGGTGGTCGGTCAGCTCGGTCAGGCCGGTGTCGTGGGACCAGCGCAGCGGCAGGACGTACTCCATCGGCAGGAGCGGGGTCCGGGGGCCGGGGCCCGTCGCGCCGGCCGGACCGCCGTGGACCGGGGCGGTCACGGGACGCCGGTCGGTGACGGCGGCCGGGCGGGCGTCGGGGTCGCGGGCCGGGGCGCTCATGCCGCCTCCCCGCGCCGGTGACGGGCGTGCGCGGCGGGGTCGAAGGCCAAGGCCGCCTCCTGAGGGTCGGGCGATCGGTCGCCGCCGGTTGCCCGGATTCTCGCTGATGAAACCGTTTTGTCGTTTCGACGCCGCCTCGCCGGGTAGCGCTGCGGGATACGGGCGGTCCACTCCCGGACGCCCGGGTGGAGGAGTCGCGCTGCTCGCCGGCTACGCCGGGGCGACCACACTGATCGTGAGCCTGGGCCTGCTGCACACCCCCACGCAGTTGGTGATCGCGTTCGCCGCCGTGCTCCTGGTGGACCTGCTGTTCAACCGGGCCACCGGCCGCCGGATGCCGGTCTGGGCGGCGCCGAAGGAAGGTTGAGAAGATGGTGGACCGGATCGCGGACCCGTGGGGCCCGCGCACGCCGTACGGTGCGGGTGAACGGTGGCCGGTGCGGGTGGACAGTTTCCTCGCCGACGGCCACACCGAGGCCGACGTGCAGCGCTGGGTGCCGAGCGCGTCGATCCTGCACTCCAACGGCGACGCGATGGACATCGTGGTGGTCGACGACCGGATCGTCGGGGTCCGGGGCCGGCCCGGCGACCGGATCAACCACGGCCGGGTCGACCCGAAGGACCTGTACGGCTGGCAGGCGAACCACAGCCCCGACCGGCTGCGCCGCCCGCTCGTCCGCGAGGGCGGCCGGCTGGTGGAGACCGACTGGGACACCGCGATGGGCCGGATCGTGGCCCGCTCGAAGGACCTGCTGGACGGCCCCGGCGGCTGGGGGCACTTCGGCTTCTACACCAGCGGGCAGCTCTTCCTGGAGGAGTACTACACCCTCGGGGTGATCGGGAAGGCCGGCATCGGTACCCCGCACATGGACGGCAACACCCGGCTCTGCACCGCGACCGCCGCCGCCGCGCTGAAGGCGTCCTTCGGCACCGACGGGCAGCCCGGGTCGTACACCGACGTGGACCACTGCGACGCGATCGCGTTGTGGGGGCACAACGTGGCCGAGACCCAGACGGTGCTCTGGATGCGGATGCTGGACCGGCGGCGCGGGCCGAACCGGCCGGCGATGCTGGCGGTGGACCCGCGCGCGACCCCGGTGGCCCGGGAGGCCGACGTGCACCTCGCGCTGCGCAACGGCACCAACATGGCGCTGCTCAACGGCCTGCTCCGCGAGCTGATCCACCGCGGCTGGTACGACGAGGAGTACGTCCGCGCGCACACCCTCGGCTTCGACGAGCTCTGCCGGGTGGTCGAGGACTATCCGGTGGCGAAGGTCGCCGAGATCTGCGACCTGCCGGCCCGCGACATCGAACGCGCCGCCGAGCTGCTGGGCGGGTCGCAGCGGCTGCTCTCCACCGTGCTCCAGGGCTTCTACCAGTCCAACCAGGCCACCGCGGCCTCCTGCCAGGTGAACAACATCCACCTGATCCGGGGCATGATCGGGCGGCCGGGGGCCGGGCTCTATCAGATGAACGGCCAGCCGACCGCGCAGAACAACCGGGAGTGCGGTGCCGACGGCGACCTGCCCGGCCTGCGCAATTGGGAGAACACCGAACACGTCGCCGAGCTGGCGAAGCTGTGGAACGTCGAGGTCGACACCATCCCGCACTGGTCGCCGCCGACGCACGCCATGCAGATCTTCCGCTACGCCGAGCAGGGCTCGATCAAGCTGCTCTGGATCTCGGCCACCAACCCGGCGGTCTCCCTGCCCGACCTGGCCCGGATCCGGCGCATCCTGGCCCGGCCGGAACTCTTCGTGGTGGTGCAGGACCTCTTCCTCACCGAGACCGCCGAGCTGGCCGACGTGGTGCTGCCGGCGGCCACCTGGGGCGAGAAGACCGGCACCTTCACCAGCGTGGACCGGACCGTGCACATCTCCGACAAGGCCGTCGAGCCGCCCGGCGAGGCCCGCCCCGACCTGGACATCTTCCTCGACTACGCGCGCCGGATGGATTTCCGCGACAAGGACGGGAATCCCCTGATCCGGTGGACCGGGCCGGAGGAGGTGTTCGAGGCGTGGCAGGAGTGCTCGCGGGGCCGACCCTGCGACTACACCGCGATCACCTACGAACGGCTGCGCTCCGGCGGCATCCAGTGGCCGTGCACCGACGAGCAGCCGGACGGCACTGAACGGCTGTACACCGACGGGGTGTTCAACACCGACCCGGACTACTGCGAGTCGTACGGCCACGACCTGGCGACCGGGGCGGAGCTGCTCCCGGAGGAATACAAGGCCAAGCAGCCGGGCGGGCGGGCGTTCCTGCACGCGGTGGCGTACCAGCCGTCGCCGGAGGTGCCGAGCGACGACTACCCGCTGCTGCTCACCACCGGCCGCACCGTCTACCAGTTCCACACCCGCACCAAGACCGGCCGGGCCACCCAGCTGGTGCACGCCGCGCCGGAGTCCTGGGTGGAACTCAACCCGGCCGACGCCGAGCGGCTCGGCGTCGGCGAGGGGGACCTGGTCCGGGTCGAGTCGCCGCGCGGCGCCGTCCGCGGTCGCGCCAGGATCTGCGGGGTACGCCCCGGCGTCGTCTTCGTCCCCTTCCACTACGGCTACTGGGACACCGCCGACGGGGCTGACCCCGGCGAGGGGCGGCACGACCGGGCGGCCAACGAGCTGACCATCACCGCCTGGGACCCGGTCTCCAAGCAACCGATCTTCAAGGTGGCCGCGGTCCGGGTGGTCAAGGAGGCCGACTCGGGTGGCCGTCCGTCGCCCGCGCCCACGGTCGGCGGCTCCGCGCCACCGGCCGGATCCGACATCCCGGCCACCGTCGGCGGCCCGGCCGCCGAGGCACCGTCGAGGGGGGAATGAGATGCACCTCGCGCACTATCTGGGGCTGCTGCACAAGGCCCAGGAACGGCTGGGCGACGCCTTCACCGAGGTGGGCGAGGCGCACCGGGAGGAGCCGGACGTCTTCCACACCTGCGGGAAGCTCGCCACCCAGTGCCGCGGCCACGCGGAGAAGCTCGCCCCGTTCGCCCGCCGGTACGCCGAGGACGCCCCGGCCGAGCCGGACCGGCTGCACTCGGACCTCTTCTCCGGCACCCGCACCGGCGGGCTCGGGTTGCTCCGCGACCTCCAGGACCTCTACCTGATGGCCGCCGAGTGCGACATCTCCTGGGCGGTGATCGGCCAGGCCGCGTACGGGGCCCGGGACGAGGAGCTGCTGGCGGTGGTGAAGTCCTGCGAGCAGGAGACGGCGATCCAGCTCAAGTGGCTGCGTACCCGGATGAAGCAGGCCGCCCCGCAGGCCCTGGTGGTGGCGGGGTAGGCCGGCCGGCTCGGGCTCGACGAGCGCCCGGCGCCGCGCCCGGTCAAGCGGTACGGCGGACGCCGTCGAGCAGGAAGCCGCTGGGCGGGAGCGTGGGCATCCGGCTCAGGCTGACCGCCAGGTCCTGCGGCGGCACCTCGTAGCGCATGGCGGTGGTGAGCAGGCCGACCGCCCGCTTCATCAGCTCGATGGTGAGCCACTCACCGGCGCAGCGGTGGCCGGCTAGGGGCTCACCCCCACCCTGCGGCACGAAGCCGTACGGGTCGTCCCGCCAGCCGGCGAACCGCTGCGGCCGGAACCGCTCCGGCTCGGGCCACAGGTCCGGGTGGTGGTTGGTGCCGTACAGGTCCAGCAGCACCCGCCGACCGGCCGGGAAGTGGTGCCCCTGCCACTCGAAGGACCGGCGTACCCGGGCCGCCGCGAACGGGAAGAACGGGTAGTAGCGGCGGACCTCCTGCACGAACCACTCGGTGGCGTCGGCGTCGTCGCGGACCCGCTCCCGCCACGCCGGGTGGTCGTGCAGGGCGAGCGCGGCGAAGACCACGTACCGGTCGACGGCGACGGTGGGTCGCAGCACGTTGAGCAGTTCCACGGCGGCGATCCGGCGGGGCAGCGACCGATCCCGCCCGTCCCGGTGCTCGGCGATAACCCGCAGCGCGCTGCCCTCCGGCGCGGGCAGCGTGCCGGCCCGGACCCGGTCCACCAGGTCGGCGAGCCAGCGTTCGGCCCGGCGGCGGGCGAGCAGGCCCCGCCAGTGTCGGGGCCCGAGCGCGGCCGGCCCCTCGATCATCGCGTGCAGCTGGTCGGTGCGCCGGGCCACCTCACCCAGGTCGAGCGGGACGCCGGCCCAGGCGCAGACCGCCCGGGTCAGCAGCCGACCGACCTCGTCGTAGAGGACGACCGACCCGGAGCGCTCCCAGTCGGGGATGCGGGACCGCCACTCGTCGTCGAAGAGCTGGCCGAGCTGCCGGATCGCGCTCGGCGTCATGATCGACAGGAACATCGCCTTGCGGTCGCGGTGCGCGCCGTCGTCGAGGCCCTGCACCCCGCCGACGCCGGTGAGCGTGCGCTGTCCCCGTTTCGGCATCGCGCCCGCGCGGCTGAACCGTTCCGGGTCGTAGAAGAGCGTCGCGGCCGGCCGGCCGCGCAGGCAGATGGTCGGTGCCAGCAGCAGCCGGGTCCGGAAGATGTCGCTGCCGTACCGCTCGTAGCGGGAGCTGCCGAACCGGTACCCCTCCCGGAGGAAGGCCAGGGTGCTGTCCGGGCTGCGGTCGACAGGGGTGGTGGCCATCTGGGTTCTCCTGACGCGGGTGCGGCGGCCGACCTGGTCGGCTGGTGCGCGTCTACCCCGGTGGCCGGGGCTGAATCCCGCTCGGCGTGGACCGGTTCCGGTGCGAGCCGCCGGCAGGCTACCGGGTGGTGCGCCCCGGGGGAGGGGCCAGCCGGCGAACCCGTTGCTGGCCCCTCCCAGGGGGCCGGGAAGCTGGTTGGCTCGACCCCGTGCCGGCGGTGCGGTCGGCGCACGTCGACGACGGGGAGGTCCGATGCGGGAGAACATGCCGCCCGACTGGCGGCAGCGGCGGATGGTCCGGGGGATCGAGCGCCCCGGCGGGGTGGGTCCCGACCCGGGGGAGCCGCCGCTGATCGCCGCGCCCCGGCGGGCACCCCGCCCGGCCCGCTGGTTCACCGCCCACCTGGGCTTCACCGCCGCCGGGCCGGAGCAGGCCCGCGACCTCGCCGTCGCGTACGTCGAGGCATTGAGCCTGCTCCGGCCCGAGCTGGTGCTCGGTGTCGCGGCCTGGTCCCCGGCGGACGCCTGGCACCGGGCCGAGCGGTTGTTCTGCGGAGCGCCGAGGGGCCGGACGGCGAACGCTGCGCGGACGTCGCGGGCCACCCCGGCTTCCACCACGCCCCCGGCCCCGGCGGCCTGGGCTGGGGCGAGGGCGACCGGTGAGCCGCCCGCGCCGCTCAGTCCAGGTCGAACTCGCCGTCCTGCGCGCCGGCCACGAACGCGTCCCACTCGGCCTGGGTGAAGACCAGCACCGGCCCCTCGGGCTCCGCCGAGTTGCGCATGCCGATCAGGTCGTCGACGAAGGCCACCTCGACCGCGCTGTCGGAGGTGTCGCCCTCGGCTCGCTGCCAGACCGCTCGGGAGAGATCGAAGTCACCCTTGGGGTGCTGACCCATCGTTGCTCCTCCATCGCCATGCGTCACGGGGAGTCCGTTCGGATCCCCATCGGGCAGGATAAGCGGATGCCGAGCCTGACCCGTGTAGAGGCGACCGCGCGTGGCGCGTTGATTACCGTCGAGTCCTATCAGGTGGACCTCGACCTGACCGGCGGCGGCGAGCGGTTCCGCTCGACCGCCACCATCCGGTTCCGGGCCACCCCCGGCGCCGCGAGCTTCGTCGAGGTCAAAGCCGCGACCCTGACCGGGGTACGCCTCAACGACCGGGACCTCGATCCCGGCAGCCTCACCGACGACCGACTGCCGCTGGACGGGCTGGCCGCGCAAAACACGCTCACGGTCACCGCCGAGATGGCCTACTCGAACACCGGTGAGGGGATCCACCGGTTCGTCGACCCGGCCGACGGCGAGACCTACCTCTGGGCGATGTCCTTCCTCGACAACGCGCCGCGCATCTTCGCCGCGTTCGACCAGCCCGACCTGAAGGCCCCGATCACCCTGGCGGTCACCGCCCCGCCCGAGTGGACCGTCGCGGCCAACGGCCCGGTCGCCGCGCGGCCCCGCCCCGGGCGCTGGGAGTTCGCGCCCACCGAGCCCCTGGCCACCTACCTCTTCTCGCTGATCGCCGGCCCGTGGCACGTCCGCCGCGACGAGCACGACGGCATCCCGCTGGGCATCTGGTGCCGGCGCTCGCTCGCCGCCCACCTCGACGCCGACGCCGACGAGATCTTCACCGTCACCAAGCGGTGCTTCGACCGTTTCCACCAGCTCTTCGCCGAGCGCTACCCGTTCGGCAAGTACGACCAGGCGTTCGTGCCCGAGTTCAACGCCGGTGCGATGGAGAACCCGGGTCTGGTCACCTTCCGGGACGACTACGTCTTCCGCTCCGCGGTCACCGACAGCCAGCGCGAGCTGCGGGCCACCACCATCGCCCACGAGATGGCGCACATGTGGTTCGGCGACCTGGTCACCATGCGCTGGTGGGACGACCTGTGGCTGAACGAGTCGTTCGCGGAATACCTCGGCACCCGGGTCACCGCCGAGGCGACCCGCTTCACCTCCGCGTGGACCACCTTCGCGCTGCGCCGCAAGGCCTGGGGATACGCGGCCGACCAGCGCCCCTCCACCCACCCGGTGGCCCCCGAGCAGGTCGCCGACGCCGCCGAGGGCCTGCTCAACTTCGACGGCATCTCGTATGCCAAGGGCGCCAGCGTGCTGCGCCAGCTCGTCGCCTGGCTCGGCGACGACGCCTTCCTCGCCGGCCTGAACGCGCACTTCGCGAAGCACCGGTTCGGCAACGCCACCCTGGCGGACCTGCTCGACAGCCTCAGCGCCGCCGGTGGGCGGGACCTGACCGGCTGGGCGGAGCGCTGGCTGCGCCGCCCGCAGGTCAACACGCTGCGGATGGCGACCTCGGTCGACGCCGACGGCCGGTGGACCGATGTGGCGGTGGTGCAGACCGCGCCACCGGCTCACCCGGTGCTGCGCCCGCACCGCATCGGCGTCGGCCGGTACGCCCCGGACGGCACCGCGGGCCGGTTCGAGGTGGACCTCGACCCGGACGCCGACCACGGCCGCACCACCCTCGCCGAGCTGGTCGGTGTCCCCGCCACCGGCCTGCTGCTGCCGAACGACGGCGACCTGACCTTCGCCAAGATCCGCCTCGATCCCGCGTCGGCCGACGCGGTGCCGACGGTGCTGCCGACGCTGGCCGACCCGCTGGCCCGGGCGCTGCTCTGGGGCGAGGCGCTGGACGCGGCCACCGACGGGGAGCGGCCGGTCACCTCGCTGGTCTCCCTGATCGCGGCGGCACTGCCCGGCGAGACCGAAGTGATCATCGCGGAGGACGTGCTCACCCTCGCCCGCGACCTGGTCGACCGCTACCTCGACCCGCTCGCCCGGGACGCCGCCCTGCTCCGGGTCGCCGGGGCCTGCACCACGCTGCTGGCCGGGGCGCCGGCCGGTGGGTCATTGCAGCTCGCCGCCGCCCGGGAGTTGATCGGGGCGACCACCGACACCGCCCTGCTCACCGGCTGGCTGGCCGGCGACGGCGTACCGGCGGGGCTGGCGGTGGACGCCGACCTGCGCTGGGCGGTGTTGCTGCGCCTGGTGGTGCTCGGTGCGGCCGGCGAGCCGGAGATCGCCGCCGAGGCCGACGCGGACCGCAGCGCCACCGGCACGGAACGCGCCGCCGCCTGCCGCGCCGCGCTGCCCGACGCCGCCGCCAAGACGACCGCCTGGGAGATCGTGACCAGCAACACCGAGCTGTCCAACCGGCTGGTCGAGGCCACCGCGGAGGGCTTCTGGCAGCCCGAGCAGGCCGAGCTGACCGCGTCGTACGTGGCCCGGTACTTCGCCGACATGCCGGCCGCCGCGCGAGGCGTACCCCCTGGGTGGCGGACCGGGTCGCGGCGCTGGCCTTTCCTCGCTACGCCGTCACGCAGCCGACCCGGGAGTTGGCCGCGGCGCTGCTGGCCCGCGACGACCTCACGCCCGGCCTGCGGCGCGAGGTGGTCGACCTCGACGACGACCTGCGCCGCGCGTTGGTGGCCCGGACGGCGGTGGCCGCCGCCGGTGCCTGACCGGGCGGGCCGCGGCCGGTCCGGGACCTGACCGGTCGCGACCGGTCAGGTCCCGGCGCGACGCGGGCGGCGCACCTGGCGCGGGGCGCCGCCCGCAGCCGCTCAACCGCCGGTCGACGCCGACGCCACCCGGGCGTCCCAGTCGATCAGGTAGCGCTGCTCGGCGCCGATCGTCTTCTCCGGGTCCATCGCGGTCCGCACCAGCAACGGCATCATCAGCGGCAGCAGCGCCCGGCCCACCGGGCCGGGTGCCTTGGTCCGGTTGATCCGCGCCGCCCGGGCGGCCACCTTCTCCACCCGGGCCCGCCGCAGCTGCTCGAAGGCGATGAACGCCGACCGGATGTCCGGCAGGTCACGCAGGCAGCGGGCCAGTTGGACGGCACTCTCGATCGCCAGCGACGCCCCCTGCCCGGAACTGTTGGAGGGCGCGTGGGCCGCGTCGCCGACCAGCACCATGCGCCCCCGGTGCCAGTGCGGCACGCTCGGCATGATGTGCAGGGAGCCCACCGCCTGGACGTCGTCGGCGTTGGTGCTCGCCAGCAGATCGCGGCCCGGCTCGTCGTCCCCGTACGCGGTGCGCAGCGTCCGCATCCATTCGGCCGGGGGCACCGCGCGCGCCTCGGTGAGGCTCATCGGCCGCTCCTGGGGGAGGTTGACGCCCCACCGGGTGCCGCCGCCCGGCTCCGGCCAGTACAGGTAGTAGCCGCGCCGGCCGAAGGCGAAGGTCATGGTGCCCGGGGCGGCGTCGACCTCGTGCCGGGCCACCCCCTCGAAGCCGAGCAGCCCGGTGAAGCGCGGTCCGGGGGCGTCCCGGTCGATCAGGGTGCGGACGGTCGACCGGATGCCGTCGGCCCCGATCAGGATGTCCGCCGTGGCCGTGCCGCCGTCCGCGAAGCGGGCGGTGACGCCGGTGTCGGTCTCCCGCGCGTCGACCAGGCGCCGGCCGTGTTCGACGACGACGCCCTCGGCGCGGGCGCGGTCGTGCAGCGCCTGGTGCAGGGCGTTCCGGTGCACCACGTGCAGCGGTGGCACACCCGTCAGGCCGGGCAGGTCGATCCGCTTCCGGCCGACCGCCATCCTGGTCCGGTGGATCGGGGTGCCGATCGCGGTGACGGCCCGGTCCGCGCCGACGACGCGCAGGGCCGCGACGCCGTTGGGGGCGAGGGCCAGGGTGCCGCCGATGCCGTCGGCGGTGCTCGGGTACGCCTCGTGGACGGTGGCGGTGATGCCCGCGCGGCGCAGGGCCAGCGCGGTCACGGGGCCGGCGATGCCGCCGCCGATCACGATCGCTGTCTTCACGGTGGTCATGGTGCTTCCCTCCAGGGTTCTGTCGGTGGTGCGCAGGGACCGACCTGGAGAGAGCCCGACTATCCTCGTGGTTGCCGCTTCGGGCCGGGCGCCTGTCCAGGTGTCGGTTCGGGGTAAGGGCCCCGGCACGGTGTTGGCGCACCGTGCCGGGGCCGCTCTCACGGGGTGGGGCCGCTCCCTTCCGGGCCGTCGGTCGGCTTCGCCGGCCGGTCGCCGGCTTCGTGGAAGGCCCGCCATTCGGCCAGGCCCGGATAGCTGCCCGAGGTGAGTTCGGCCAGCAGGGACCGGATCCAGGCCGCTTCCGCCGCACGCATGGCGAGGTCGTGGTCGGACTCGATCAGGAAGAGCCGCGGCACGCTCCGCAGGTGTTCCGCGAGCGCCGCCCGACCGGCCCGGATGCCGTCCTCCAGCCGGGCCAGTCGCTGTCCCAGGAGAGCTGTCGCCTCATCGGGGTGCAGGGCGGCGAGCACCGAGAGGCCGGCCCGGAAGCGGGGGTGCTCCGACTCGGGGGTGGAGATCAACTCGCGGGCCCAGTCGACCAGCTCGGCCCGACCGGCGTCGGTGATCCGGTAGACGGTGCGTTCCGGGCGCCGGCCCTCCCGGACGCTCTCCACGGCCTCGATCAGGCCGTGTCGCGCCAGGTTGCGGACGACCGTGTAGAAGGACCCCCACTTGATCTCCATGTCCTGGTCCTTGCCCCAGGTCCGCAGGGTGGTGGCGATCTCGTACGGGTGTCGGGGCCGCTCGACGAGGACGGAGAGCACGGCGAGGGCCACCAGATTGCCCACCTTGCGTTGCCGGGGCACGCCGCCCTCCCGATACTTGCAAACGATTACTCGTGGACGAGCATAGGGCGTGCCGGCCCGCGCGGGAACCCCGTCCCGCGCACCTGGCCCCACCCATGGACGCCGGACGGGTCGGCGTCGACCGATCGGCCTAGGATCGCGGGGTGGAGGAAGACATCCGGCGGATCGGGATCATGGGCGGGACCTTCGACCCGATCCACCACGGGCACCTCGTGGCGGCCAGCGAGGTGGCGGACCGGTTCGGGCTGGACGAGGTGATCTTCGTGCCCACCGGTCAGCCGTGGCAGAAGGCGGACGAGCCGGTCAGCCCCGCCGAGGACCGCTACCTGATGACGGTCATCGCGACCGCCTCCAACCCGCGCTTCCAGGTCAGCCGGGTCGACATCGACCGGGCCGGACCCACCTACACCGTCGACACCCTGCGCGACCTGCACGCCGAGCTCGGCCCGAAGGTGCAGCTGTACTTCATCACCGGGGCGGACGCGCTGGAGCGGATCCTGTCCTGGAAGGATCTGGACGAGATCTTCGAGCTGGCCCACTTCATCGGGGTGACCCGGCCCGGCTTCGAACTCACCGACAAGCACCTCCCCGCCGACACGGTGAGCCTGGTGCAGGTCCCGGCGATGGCCATCTCCTCCACCGACTGCCGCGCCCGGGTGGCCCGCGGTGAGCCGGTCTGGTATCTCGTGCCGGACGGTGTGGTGCAGTACATCGCCAAACGGCGGCTCTACCAGCGGTGATTCCGCCCGTTGTGTGGGCCTTTCGCCCGGTAACCGGCCAGAACTGACAAGTAGCCGCGCCGCCGGGTGTGAGACGCTTGGAGGGTCGCACGGTTGATCGAAGGAGAACGGTGACAGTTTCCGAACGCGCTCACGAGCTGGCGATGGCCGCCGCCCAGGCCGCGGCCGACAAGAAGGCTCAGGACATCGTCGTCATCGACGTGGGCGACCAACTCGCCATCACCGACGCGTTCCTGGTCGCCTCGGCCCCCAACGAGCGTCAGGTGCTGGCCATCGTCGACGCCATCGAGGAGCGGCTGCTCGAACTGCCGGAGAAGGCCAAGCCGCTCCGGCGCGAGGGCGAGCGCGGCGGTCGCTGGGTGCTGCTCGACTACGTCGACATCGTGGTGCACGTCCAGCACACCGAGGAGCGCGAGTTCTACGCCCTCGACCGGCTCTGGAAGGACTGCCCGCAGATCCCGTTCGTGGACCGGGACCTGGTCGAGGCCGACTCCGCCACCGGCGCCACCGCCGAATGACCCGACTGATCATCTGGCGGCACGGCAACACCGACTGGAACGCCGCCAGCCGGGTCCAGGGGCAGACCGACGTACCCCTCAACGACCTCGGCCGGGAGCAGGCGCGGGCCGCCGCGCCGGTGCTGGCCGGGCTCCGGCCCGACGCCATCGTCGCCAGCGACCTGCGCCGGGCCGCCGACACCGCCGCCGCCCTCGCGGCGCTGACCGGCCTGCCGGTCCGCACCGACGCCCGGCTCCGGGAGCGGCACTTCGGCCGCTGGCAGGGCCTGGCCCTCACCGAGGTGGCCGAGCGCTTCCCCGACGAGTACGCCCGCTGGCGGGCCGGTGACCCGGACCCGGGTGCCGACATCGAGAGCCTCGACGACCTCGGCGCACGGATCGGCGCCGGCTTCCGGGACGCCGCCGACCTGGCCGCCGGTGGCACCGTCGTGGTCACCACCCACGGCGGCGGTGCCCGGCAGGGTGTCGGCCACCTGCTCGGCTGGGACCACGCCGTGCTGCGCGGCGTCGGCTCGCTCTCCAACTGCCACTGGACCGAGCTGCGGCACGACGACGTGCGGGGCTGGCACCTGCGCGCCCACAATGTCGGCCTGATCACGCAGCCGGCGCTCACCGAGGCGGTCTGACCGTACGCTCCGGGCATGCCGGCTCCGGATCGGCTAGCGTGCCGGGCATGCCCGTCGCGGTCGTGACCGACTCCACCGCCTACCTCCCACCCGAGCTGGTGCGGGCGCACCGGCTCACCGTCGTCCCGCTGACCGTCGTGCTCAACGGCGCGGAAGGGCTGGAAGGGGTCGAGACGTTCCCGGCCGACGCCACCCGGGCGCTCGGCGGGCGCCGGGTCTCGGTGAGCACGTCCCGGCCGTCGCCCGAGCAGTTCGCCCAGGTCTACCGCGCGCTGCTCGCCGAGGGCGCCGACGGCGTCGTCTCGGTGCATCTGTCCGCCGAGCTCTCCGGCACGGTCGAGGCCGCCCGGCTGGCCGCCGCCGAGGTCGGCGACCGGGTCGAGGTGGTCGACAGCCGGTCCACCGGGATGGGCCTCGGCTTCCCGGTGCTCGCCGCCGCCACGGCCGCCGCACACGGCACCGACCTCCCCGGGGTACGCCAGGCCGCGCTGGACGCCATCGAGCGCACCACCATCTGGTTCTATGTCGACACGCTGGAGTTCCTCCGCCGGGGCGGACGGATCAACGCCGCCGAGGCGCTGCTCGGCACCGCCCTCTCGGTGAAGCCGATCATGCACATGCCGGACGGCGCGATCGTGCTCAAGGACAAGGTGCGTACCGCCAGCCGGGGCATCGCCCGCCTGGTCGACCTGGCCGTCGAGGCGGCCGGTGAGGCCGAGGTCGACCTCGCCGTGCACCACCTGGCCGCACCGCAGCGTGCCGAGCAGCTCCTGGAGGCGTTGCGCGCCCGGTTCGGCGACCGCCTGCACGACACGTACGTCTCCGAGGCCGGCGCGGTGGTGGCCGCGCACGCGGGACCGGGTCTCGCCTGCGTGGTGATCCACCGGCGGCCGGCGTGACCGCCGGGTCGTACGTGGTCACCGGCGGTGGCCGGGGCGTCGGCCGGGCGATCGTGGCTCGGCTCGTCGACGACGGTGGGACCGTGGTGGTGGTCGAGCACGACCCGGAGGCGCTCGCCTGGTCGGCGCGGCACCCCGCCGCCGAGCGGCTCGTCCCGGTCGTCGGCGACGCCGGGGACGAGCAGGTCGCCGGGCACGCCGCCGACCTCGCCGAGCGGGTCGCACCGCTCGCCGGCTGGGTGAACAACGCCGCCGTCTTCCGGGACGCCGCCGTCCACTCCGCCCCGGTCGCCGAGGTCCTCGACCTGATCGGGCTCAACCTGCGGCCCGCGGTGGTCGGCGCGGCCACCGCCGTCCGGCGGTTCCTCGCCGCCGGCACCGGCGGGGCGATCGTCAACGTCTCCTCTCACCAGGCCGCGCGACCGGTCCCCGGTGCGCTGCCGTACGCCACCGCGAAGGCCGCCGTCGAGGGACTGACCCGCGCCCTCGCCGTCGAGTACGCCGGTCGGGGCGTCCGCACCAACGCGGTCGCGCTCGGCTCGATCGACACCGAGCGGCACGCGACCTTTCTCAACGGTCAGGACCCGGCCGAGAGGGCGCGGATCAGCGCCGAGTTGGGCCGGTTGCACCCGGTGGGGCGGATCGGCCGCGCCGACGAGGTGGCGGACGCCGTGGCGTTCCTGCTCTCCCCGCAGGCCGCCTTCGTCAACGGGGTGGTCCTGCCCGTGGACGGGGGGCGGGCGGCGCTCGGCCTCGACCCCGAGGCACGCTGAGCCGACCAGGCCGCGTTAGCACCTCGGAGCATGATCAGGGCGTTGTCCACAGCCGACGCGGTCGTCCACAACCGACCGTCGTCTTCGCGCCACGGCCCTCTCGTCCACCTAGCCTCGCGCCGTGCCCGACGACGAGGAAACCACGGTGCGGCAGCGGCTGTCCGGCCTGTTCCAGGCGGCTGGGAGCGCTGTCGGCCCACCCCGCGAGGTGGAACGGCGACCGGCCCGTGCCGCCCCCCAAGCTGCCGCGCCCGCGCGGACGACCGCCGCCGAGGTCGAGGAGCCGTCGCCCGCCGCGCCGTCCCGGCTGCCCGGGCCGGGTGCGTTCGATCCCGGCCGGCGGGGCGTACGGGCGCTGGCCGTGGTCGCCGCCGTCGTGGCGCTCGGGGCCGGCCTCTGGGCGTGGCGCTCCCGGCCGCACGCCGAGCCGGTCAGCCCGGTCGCCACCGCCGCCGCCAGCGCGCTCCCGGAGCCCGCGGCGGCTGGCTCCGCCGCCGCGAGCAGCAGCGCCCAACTCGTGGTCGCCGTCGCCGGCAAGGTACGCCGTCCCGGACTGGTCCGGCTGCCGGCCGGTGCCCGGGTCGCCGACGCCATCGAGGCGGCCGGTGGCGCCCTGCCCGGGGTCGACACCGCCCTGCTCAACCCCGCCCGTAAGGTCACCGACGGTGAGCTGGTGGTGGTCGGCGCGACCGCCCCACCCGCCCCCGCCGGAGCACCGCCCGGGGCGCCGGCCGGAGCGGCGGGGGAGGGAGCCGTCCCCGGTGGCCCGGTGAACCTGAACACCGCCACCCTGGCCCAGCTCGACGCGCTGCCCGGCGTCGGCCCGGTGCTCGCCCAGCGCATCCTCGCTCACCGCGAGCAGCACGGCCCCTTCCGGTCGGTGGCCGACCTGCGCCAGGTCGAGGGGATCGGCGACGCCCGCTACGAACAGCTCAAGGAACTGGTGACGGTGTGAGCACCCGACCGGCGCGGCCCGACCCCGGTGCGGCGACGGGCCGGCCGACGCGACCTGCCTCAGGCGACGTGGGCCCAGCCGTCGCAGGTGATGACCACTCCTGGTCTGCGCCGATACCGGGTGGCGGGGCGACGTCGGCGGCCGTACCGGACCTGCGGCTGGCCGGTCTCGCGGTGGCCGCCTGGCTCGCCGCCCTCGCCGGGCTGCACCTGAGCCCGTCGGCGGCGGCCGGGCTGGCCGGCGTGGCCGCCGGCCTCGCCGCGCTGGCCGCCGGGCACCTGACCGGCCGGCTCGGCCGGCCCACCACCCTCGTCCGCCGGTACGGCTGGGTCGCCGTCGCGGTGCTGCTCGGCGTGGTCTGCGGCGCGACCGCCACCGCCGCCCGGCTGGCCGTCCGGGACGCCGCCCCGATCCGGGCCCTGGTCGACGAGCGGGCCGTGGTCAGCGCCGACCTGGTCCTGCGCGACGATCCCCGCCCGGTACGGGGCGCCGCCGGTCGACCGGCGATGGTGCTCGTCGCCGCCGACCTGGTCGGCCTGACCCCACGCGACGGTCCCCGGGTGAGCGGACCGGCCCGGGTGCTGCTGCTGACGAAGGACCCGGCCTGGCGCGGCCTGCTGCCCGGCCAGCGGGTACGCGCCGAGGGTCGGCTGTCCGCGCCGCGCGGCGGTGACCTGACCGCCGCCGTGTTGACGGTGACCGGTCCACCGGTCCGGCACGGGTCCGCGCCCTGGCTCCAGCGTGCCGCCGGTGCGCTGCGTACCGGCCTGCAACGGGCCTGCGCGCCGCTGCCCGAGGACCGGGGTGGCCTGCTGCCCGGCCTGGTCGTCGGCGACACCAGCCGGCTCACACCCGCCGTGGAGGAGGACTTCCGGGCCACCGGCATGACCCACCTGAACGCCGTCTCGGGCTCGAACGTGGCGATCGTCGTCGGCGCGGTGCTGCTGGCCGCCCGCTGGGCCCGGGCCGGTCCCTGGCTGGCCGCCGGCTGCTGCGGGCTCGCCCTGGTCGGCTTCGTCGTCCTGGTCCGACCCTCGCCCAGCGTGGTGCGTGCCGCCACCATGGGCGCGATCGGGCTGGCCGCGCTCGCCGCCGGCCGTCCCCGCGCGGCCCTGCCCGCCCTCTGCGCCGCGGTGGTCGCGCTGGTGCTGGTCGACCCCGAGCTGGCCGGGGACGCCGGATTCGCCCTCTCCGTACTGGCCACCGCCGGGCTGTTGCTGCTGGCTCCCGCGTGGCGCGACGGGCTGCGGCGGCGGGGCGTACCGGCCGGGCTGGCCGAGGCGCTGGCGGTGCCGGCGGCCGCGCAGCTGACCTGTGGTCCGGTGGTCGCGGGGATCTCCGGGACGGTGAGTTTGGTCGCCGTGCCGGCGAACCTGCTGGTGGTGCCGGCCATCGCACCGGCCACCGTGCTCGGGGTGGCCGCCGCGGTCGTGTCGCCGGTCTGGCCGGCCGGCGCCGAGTTCGCCGCCTGGCTGGCCAGTTGGCCGGCGTGGTGGCTGGTGACCGTGGCGCGGCAGGGGGCCCAACTGCCGGCCGGCACCCTGCCCTGGCCGGGTGGGGTGCCGGGGCCCTGCTGCTCGCGGCGCTCACGGTGGCGCTGCTGATCGCGCTCCGCCGGCCGGTGGTCCGGCGGCTGGTCGCCGCCCTCGCCGTCGCGGTGGTGCTCGGTACGCTGCCCGTCCGGCTGCTGGCCGGTGGTTGGCCCCCGCCGGGCTGGCTGGTGGTGGCCTGCGCGGTGGGCCAGGGCGACGCCCTGGTGCTGCCGGTGGCCGGTGGCCGGGCGGTGGTGGTGGACGCCGGACCCGACCCGGCCGCCGTGGACGGCTGCCTGCGCCGGCTCGGCGTGCGGGAGGTGGCGCTGCTGGTGGTCAGCCATTTCCACGCCGACCACGTGGGCGGGATCGCCGGGGTCTTCCGGGGCCGGCGGGTGGCCGGTGTGCTCACCCCCGGTTGGGACGAGCCGGCCTTCGGATCGGCCCAGGTCCGGTCCGCCGCCGCCGCCGGCGCCGCCCCGCTCGGGACGGCGTCGGTGGGCTGGCGGTGGCGGGCCGGGGGAGTGGAGTTGCTGCTGCTCGGGCCGCCGTACCCGCTGCGGGGCAGCCGGTCGGACCCGAACAACAACTCGCTGGTGCTGGCCGCGACCGTGGCCGGGGTGCGGATCCTGCTGGCCGGTGATGCCGAGACCGAGGAACAGCGGGCCCTGCTGGATTCCGGGCCGCCCGGGGCGTTCCGGGCCGACGTGCTGAAGGTCGCCCACCACGGCTCGGCGTATCAGGATCCGGAGTTCCTGGACGCGGTCCGGCCGACGGTGGCCCTGGTGTCGGTCGGTGTGGACAACGACTATGGGCATCCCAATCCCGGTCTGCTGGCCCGACTGGGTCGCAACGGGGCGCGGGTGCTGCGTACCGACACCCAGGGGGACCTGGCGGCGGTACGGGACCGGCGCGGACTGGCGGTGGTGGTCCGCGGCACCCGGCCGGGCCGACAGCCGTGAACGGCCGAGGTTATTGCTCGCATAGAAGGGGGATCGAGATAAATGTCTGGATTTGCGCTGAGTGCGGGCTGTGCCGTCACAGTCACCGATGAGCAGGCACGACAGCGCCGCAGGCCGTGCGAATATGGGCGGCGTGACCCCCGTCAGCCTGCCTCCCATTCTGCTCGTCCTCGGCGATGAGGAGCTGCTCGCCACGCGCGCGGTGGCCGACGCCGTCGCCCGGGTACGCGCCGTCGACCCGGACGTGGACGTGCGGGAATACCAGGGCGGGACGCTGGCGGTGGGCGAGATCGCCGAGATGCTCAGCCCGTCGCTCTTCGGCGGGCGCCGGGTGCTCGTGCTCCGGGCCGGCCAGGACGCCCGCAAGGACCTGGTCGCCGCCCTGCTGGCGTACGCGAAGAACCCCGACCCCGAGGTGCAGCTCGTCGTGTTGCACCTCGGCGGCGCCAAGGGGAAGGCGTTCGCGGACGGCCTCAAGGCGGCCGGCGCGACCGTGGTGCCGGCGGCGAAGCTCAAGGGGCACCGGGAGCGGGTCGCCTTCGTCCGGGACGAGGTCCGCCGCAGCGGCGGCACCTGCACCGAGGATGCCGCCGAGGCGCTGATCGCCGCGGTCGGCACCGACCTGCGCGAGCTGGCTGCGGCCTGCTCGCAACTCGTCGCCGACACCGACGGCCGGATCGGGGCGGAGACCGTCTCCCGCTACTACCGGGGCCGGGTGGAGGTGACCGGCTTCACGGTCGCCGACGCGACGATGGTCGGCGACGTTCCCGCCGCTCTGGAGGCGCTGCGCTGGGCGCTGCACGTCGGCGTCGACCCGGTCCCGATCGCCGACGCCCTCGCCGACGGGGTCCGTACGGTGGCCCGGGTCGCGTCCGCCGGCCGAGGCAGTCCGTACCAGCTCGCCAGCAGCCTCGGCATGCCCGCCTGGAAGATCGAGCGGGCCCAGCGGCAGGGCCGGGGCTGGACGCCGGAGGGGCTGGTGCAGGCGATGCGGGTCGCCGCCGAGTGCAACGCGGCCGTCAAGGGCGGCGCGGACGACCGGGCGTACGCGCTGGAGCGGGCGGTCTTCTCGGTCGCCGCGGCCCGGGCCGGTGGCGCCCGGTGACCGGAACGCCCCGCGCGGCCTGGGCCACCGTCGCCGCCGAGGAGGAACGGCACCGTCCGCTCTACGCCCGGCTCCTCGGGCTGCGCTTCGTCAACCCGGGCGGCGTGCTCTGCTTCCTCTTCTTCGAGGGGTCGGTGGCGTTGGCCGTGCTGCTCGCCCTCGCCGAGCTGGTGAGCTGGTGGGCGGTGCTGGTGCTGCCGGTGGCGGTGGCGGTGATGGTGAAGCTCAACGACATGGTCGCCGAGCTGGTGTTCCGCACCGCCGCGCTGGTGCCGGAGCAGGAACGCGACCGGTTCCGCCGGCAGGTGGAGCCGGTGGTCGGCCGGGCCCGGGTGCCGTCCCGGGCGCTGCCCGGCATCGTGCTGGGCGCCGAACCGGTGCTGCGGTCCGCCCGCCCCGACGATCGTCCGGTCCGGTACAACGACTGGCGACCGGCCCCGTACCACGACCCGCTGCCCTGACCCGGGACGTCGATCTCCGACGTCGGTCACCCGTTGCGGTGATTCATCAATGTCGTCAAGTCGGTAGCCACCTGACCGCACCCCTGCCGCAGCCGCCCCGAGGAGCAGGCAGCTGGAGCCGCGGCCGACGGAAGAACAGCCGGCCGGGAGAACGGCGGGCGTCCGGGAAATGCAGACAGCCGGAAGCCCCGGGGTGTGCCCCGGGGCTTCCGGTCAGGTCTGTGGGCCTCCGTCAGGCCGAGAAGGAAGCGACGCGCTTGGCGATCGCCGACTTCCGGTTGGCCGCCTGGTTGGCGTGGATGACGCCCTTGCTGGCAGCCTTGTCCAGCTTCTTGGCGGCATCCCGCATCAGCACGGTGGCCTTCTCGGCGTCGCCAGCCTCGGCAGCCTCGTTGAACTTGCGGATGGCGGTCTTCAGCGACGACTTGACCGACTTGTTACGCAGCCGGCGCTTCTCGTTCTGCCGGTTGCGCTTGATCTGGGACTTGATGTTCGCCACGCGACAGCCTCGTCTTGATAGCTCGGTTTGGTCTGCTTCCGCACGACGAGCATGGTCCATCGCCGCGCGAAGAGCCAGGTTACCAGGTCCGCCGGGACGAGCCAAAACGCCTGGCGCGAGGTCGGCCCGGACGGGCCGGAACCGCTCAGCGCCAGCCCTGCCGGGCGGCCAGCCACGCCAGGGCCTGTTCGCCGCTCCACCGCTGGTGCGGGCGGATGTGCGGGGAGGCGTCGGAAGCTCCGGCGGCGGCACTGGTCAGGTAGTAACCGGCCAGCGCGGCCAGCGTCACGTCCAGGGCGTCCAGGGGTGCGCCGGCGACCGCCGGGTGGGTGGCGAAGGCGGCATCCGCGTCGAGGCCGCTGGCGTACGCGGTGATCAGCAGGCCGGCCAGGTCGAACCAGGCCGGCCCGTGGCAGAGCCAGTTCCAGTCGCAGATCCACGCCCGGCCGCCCGCGTCGACGAGCACGTTGTCCACCCGCAGGTCGCAGTGGACCAGCCCGGGGGCGGTGGCCGCGTACCGGGGGAGGCGGGACTCCAGGGCGACCAGCTCGGGCAGCCGGGCGGGCACCCAGGCCGGCAGCGGCGGCGTCGGTTCCCGGCCGGCGGCCACCCCGCCCCACCGGAGGATGTCGTCGCGGGCCAGGTCGGCGAGGTGCGGCAGCCCCAGCGCCACCAGCTCCGGGGGCGGTCCGGCGAGCGCGGCGGCCACCTCGGCATACGCGGCGAGGGTGGCGGTCAGCGCCGCCGGGTCCCAGGGCAGCGGGGGGGTCCGACCGTCGACGGCGTCGAGGCAGACCGCGTACCAGTCGGCCTCGGCGAGCGCCCAGCGCGGCCGGGGCACGGGGAGGCCGGTGGGGAGCCGGGCCAGGATCTGCGCCTCCCGGAAGTACCAGTCGGCGAGGTGCCGCTGGTCGGCCAGGGACGCGGCCTTGAGGAACACCCGGGTGCCGTCGGCGCTCTCCAGCACCCCGGCGAAGCCCCGGGTGAACCCGGCGGTGGCGACCCGGACCACCGTCGGCGGGGCGCCGAGGCGGGCGGCGACGGCGGCGCGCAGGGTGGCCGGGAGCGTGCCCCAGTCCGGGCGCAGCGCCGTCGCGTCGTACGGCACCGGGGGCAGCGAGATGTCGGCCACCGGCCCATGCTGCCGGACCGGCACCGGCCGGTGCCGCCCGACCGGCCGGTGCCGCCCGACCGGCCGGTGCCGCCCGACCGGCCGTCGGCCCGGCGAGCGGGTCGACTGTCGGTGTGCTCTGCCAGACTGGCGAGCCATGAGGACCGACGACTTCTGGCAGTTGATCGACCGCGCCCGGACCGGGGCGGGCGAACCGGGGGCGGTCGCCGCCCGGGCGGTCGCCCTGCTCGCCGAGCTGCCCCCGGAGGAGATCCTCGGGTACGCCCACCACCAGCAGCGCGTCCTCGCCGCCTCCTACACCGTCGACCTGTGGGGCGCGGCCTACCTGATCAACGGTGGCGCCTCCGACGACGGCTTCGAGTACTTCCGGGGCTGGCTGATGACCCAGGGGCGGGCCGTCCTCGCGCAGGCCGTCCGGAATCCCGACGCCCTCGCGGAGCTGCCCCAGGTCCGGGCCGCCGCGCTCAGCGGCGAGGAGTTCGAGTGCGAGGAGATGCTGTCGGTGCCCTGGGACGCGTACCGGAAGGCCACCGCGACCGATCTCCCGGCGGACCGCGACCCGGTGAAAGTGCCGGACCTCAACGACTTCTGGGACTTCGACGACGAGGAGGAAGCCCGTCGCCGGCTGCCGAAGCTCGCGGCGCTCTTCGTCGAGCCGCCGGCGGAGTGACCGGAGCCGCCGCAGGGTGACCGGGCCCCGGCGGGGGTGACCGGCCCCGCACCCCAGGAGTGATCGGACCGCGTCGCGGGCGACGTGGGAGCATAGAGGGGGCCGGCGACGCGTCGGCCCGCTCACGTCAGCCGACCAGAACGGACCGCTGTGCCACCGACGCTCGATCCCGGCGCGAACGCTCCTGGTGCCACCGACCCGGCGCGCATCAGGAACTTCGGCATCATCGCCCACATCGACCACGGAAAGTCGACGCTGGCCGACCGGATGCTGCAGCTCACCGGCGTGGTCGACCCCCGGCAGATGCGCGCGCAGTACCTCGACCGGATGGACATCGAGCGCGAGCGCGGCATCACCATCAAGAGCCAGGCCGTCCGCATGCCGTGGACCATCCGCGAGGGTGACCGGGCCGGCGAGCAGGCCGTGCTCAACATGATCGACACCCCGGGTCACGTCGACTTCACCTATGAGGTGTCCCGCTCGCTGGCCGCCTGCGAGGGCGCGATCCTGCTGGTGGACGCCGCGCAGGGGATCGAGGCGCAGACGCTGGCCAACCTCTATCTGGCGCTCGAGAACGACCTGCGCATCATTCCGGTGCTCAACAAGATCGACCTGCCCGCCGCCCAGCCGGAGAAGTACGCCGAGGAGTTGGCCCACCTGATCGGTGGCGACCCGGCGGACTGCATCAGGGTCTCCGGCAAGACCGGCGAGGGCGTGCCCCATCTGCTGGACGAGATCGTCCGGCAGTTCGTCCCGCCCACCGGCGAGGCCGGCTCTCCGGCCCGCGCGATGATCTTCGACTCGGTGTACGACGTCTACCGGGGCGTGGTCACCTACGTCCGGGTGGTCGACGGCCGGATCAGCGCCCGGGACCGGATCAAGATGATGTCCACCGGCGCGGTGCACGAACTGCTGGAGATCGGCGTCATCTCCCCGGAGATGGTGAAGGCCGACGGGCTCGGCGTCGGCGAGGTGGGCTACCTGATCACCGGCGTGAAGGACGTCCGCCAGTCCCGGGTCGGTGACACGGTCACCATCAACGGCAACCCGGCCAAGGAGGCGTTGGGCGGCTACAAGGACCCGAAGCCGATGGTCTATTCCGGCCTCTATCCGATCGACGGGTCGGACTACCCGAACCTGCGGGAGGCGCTGGACAAGCTCAAGCTCAACGACGCCGCGCTCGACTACGAGCCGGAGACGTCCGGGGCGCTCGGCTTCGGCTTCCGCTGCGGCTTCCTCGGCCTGCTGCACCTGGAGATCATCCGGGAGCGGCTGGAGCGGGAGTACAACCTCGACCTGATTTCCACCGCGCCGAACGTGGTCTACCGGGCCATCACCGAGGACGGCCAGGAGATCGTGGTGACCAACCCGAGCGAGTACCCGACCGGCAAGATCGCCGAGGTGTACGAGCCGGTCGTGCGGGCCACCGTGCTCACCCCGAACGACTACGTCGGCGCGGTGATGGAGCTGTGCCAGGGCCGCCGGGGCAGCCTGCTCGGCATGGACTACCTCTCCGCGGACCGGGTGGAGCTGCGCTACACGCTGCCCCTCGCGGAGATCATCTTCGACTTCTTCGACCAGTTGAAGAGTCGTACCAAGGGCTACGCCTCGCTGGACTACGAGCCCTCCGGCGAGCAGGCGTCCGAACTGGTGAAGGTGGACATCCTGCTGCACGGCGAGCCGGTGGACGCGTTCAGCGCCATCGTGCACAAGGACAAGGCGTACAACTACGGGGTCACCATCGCGGCCAAGCTGCGCAACCTGATCCCGCGCCAGCAGTTCGAGGTGCCGATCCAGGCGGCCATCGGCAGCCGGGTGATCGCCCGGGAGACCATCCGGGCGATCCGCAAGGACGTGCTCGCCAAGTGCTACGGCGGTGACATCAGCCGGAAGCGCAAGCTGCTGGAGAAGCAGAAGGAAGGCAAGAAGCGGATGAAGATGGTGGGCCGGGTGGAGGTCCCCCAGGAGGCCTTCATCGCCGCGCTCTCCTCCGACTCCGGCGACGGCAAGGCCGCCGGCAAGAAGTGACCGCCGCCGGGTGATCCCGGCCGAGGGCGCCCCGCCCGGAGCGGACCGACCGGTCCGCACCGGCGGGGCGCCGGCTTTTTCCTCGCGTACGCGGAGAATTTTTTCTTGGCTCGGCGGCCCTGCCCCGGGCGTGGCCGGAATGCTCTCCACCTGCTGTTTTCGCGCGACAGGGTCAATCGACGCGGTGGCCGGGCATCGACATCCGGGACCGTCCCGGGCGTCGAGTCGGTTTGGATTTTCGGCGCGTCGGGAACTCAGCGGTCACGACAGCAACCACACAGATCGTGTGAAAACATCTGAGGAGGAGGAGCGACCGTGGAGCTCACCGTCTGGGGCATCATCACCGCGCTCATCGTTGGTCTCATCGTCGGCGCTCTGGGTCGCCTGGTCGTGCCGGGCCGCCAGAACATGCCGATGTGGCTGCACATGCTGATCGGCGTCGGCGCCGCTCTGCTCGGCACCATCGTCGCCCGTGCGTCCGGCTTCGCCGACACCGCCGGCATCGACTGGCGGGAGCTGCTCCTGCAGGTCCTCTTCGCCGCCATCGCCGTGGCCCTGGTGGCCGGTGTGGGTCGCCGCCGGAGCGTCACGCACCACTGACGCACCCTGAACCGCTGACGCGGGCGTCCGACCTCCACGGTCGGGCGCCCGTTTCGCGTTCCGCCCCGGGCCCGTCGTCGGTCCCGGGGCGATTGCCGTCCTCCGCGGCGCCTCGGGAGGCTGGGAGGCGGTGGGCGACATCGATGCCCGCGCTGGCACGGGATTCGAGTGGTTCGATGCCGTGCGGGTGGTGCGGGGCTCCCGTGGGAGCGATGACAGTGCTGGTCACAGACTTGTTGCGTAGTTCGTCACCGGAGTCGGTTTGGATTTTCTGCGGGTCGGGAACTTAGCGGTCACGACAGCAACCACACAGATCGTGTGAAAACATCTGAGGAGGAGGAGCGACCGTGGAGCTCACCGTCTGGGGCATCATCACCGCGCTCATCGTTGGTCTCATCGTCGGCGCTCTGGGCCGTTTGGTCGTGCCGGGCCGCCAGAACATGCCGATGTGGCTGCACATGCTGATCGGCGTCGGCGCCGCTCTGCTCGGCACCATCGTCGCCCGTGCGTCCGGCTTCGCCGACACCGCCGGCATCGACTGGCGGGAGCTGCTCCTGCAGGTCCTCTTCGCCGCCATCGCCGTGGCCCTGGTGGCCGGTGTGGGTCGCCGCCGGAGCGTCTCGCGCTACTGACGCACCCCTGAACCACCGACGCGGGCGTCCGACCTCCACGGTCGGGCGCCCGCGTCGTTTCGTGCTGCCCGAAACGCCCTCGGTCGGCCGGTAAAGCACCCTTGCCCGCGCCCCTGGCGGCTGCGATACGGTCGCCTCGCCCGGTCGTCGCCGCCTCCCCCTGTCGTAAAGGAATTTTTCCTACTAAGGTGCGGCGGAGAAGGTTAGTGCCAAACGGCCCGAGGGAGATATGGCGTGAACAGGTGGAAGCGGCTGGCTCCGGTCACCGCCATCGTGGCCTCGGCCGCGATGGTGCTCGCCGGTTGCGGTGGCTCCGGTGATGACGACAAGGCCGCCGACAACAGCAAGTTGACGGTCTGGATGATGGGCGAGGGGGGTGACGCCCAGACGAAGTTCCTCGACGGTGTCGAGACCGAGTTCAAGAAGAAGCACCCGGAGACCGACGTGGTCGTCCAGTACATCCCCTGGCTCGAGGCGCCGAAGAAGTTCCAGGCGGCGCTCGCCGGCGGTGAGGGACCGGACGTGACCGAACTGGGCAACACCGAGACCCAGGGCTGGGCGGCGCAGGAGGCGCTCGCCGACGTGACCGACAAGTTCAAGGGCTGGTCCGAGGGGAAGGACATCCTCCCCGGCCTGGTGCAGAACGCCCAGCTCGACGGCAAGCAGTACGGCGTCCCGTGGTACGCCGGCGTGCGGGCCATCTACTACCGCACCGACTGGTTCGCCGAGGCCGGCGTGAAGCCGCCGACGACCTGGGACGAGCTGGTCACCGCCGCGAAGACCGTCCAGGCCAAGAAGCCCGGCACCTACGGCATCGCCCTGCCCGGCAACTCCGAGCTGCCGTTCTACTCCTTCCTCTGGGGTGCCGGCGCGGAGATCGCCACCAAGGACGGCGACACCTGGAAGTCCGGCTACAACACGCCGGAGGCCCAGAAGGCCGTCAAGTTCTGGACCGATCTGGTGACCGTGCACAAGGTCGCCCCGCCGGCCGCCGCCGGCTGGAACGAGGTCGACGCCCGGACCCAGTTCGCCACCGGTAAGGCCGCGATGGCCTTCGCCGGCAGCTGGCAGGGCGGCGCGATGAAGAAGGACAACCCGGACATCGAGAAGGTGTGGGGCACGTTCCCCATCCCCGGTCCGGACGGCAAGCCGGCGCCCGCCTTCGCCGGCGGCTCCGACATCGCGCTCTGGAAGGACAGCAAGCGGCAGGACCTGGCCTGGGACTACCTGACCGTGCTGCTGAGCAAGCAGAAGGACCAGGAGTTCGCCAGCAGCCTGAACTTCTTCCCGGTCTACCAGGACCTGGTCAGCGGCGGGAACTACGCCAACGACAAGGTGATGGCCGCCTTCGCGACCAGCATGCAGAACACCAAGCTGACGCCGCTGACCCCGAAGTGGGTCGAGGTGAGCCGGACCAAGACGGTGACCCAGGCGATGAACAGCTCGGTGATCAAGGGGCAGAAGACGGTCGAGAAGGCCACCGCCGACGCGGCCACCGAGATGGAAAGCATCCTCAACGCCAAGTGAGTGTCCTGACCGAGAGCACCGGGACGGCCGCCGCGCGGGAGACCCCCGCGCGGCGGCGGCCCCGCGTCGACCGCCTCCCGTACCTGCTCCTGCTGCCCTGCCTGGTGATCATCGGGGTGCTGCTGCTGTGGCCCCTCGGCGAAGTCGTCGGCATGTCGTTCTTCAAGCTCAACAGCGTCCGCCAGCTGCGCGGCGACCGCGAGTGGCCCTGGGTGGGCCTGGACAACTACGCCCAGATCCTCGGTGACCCGTTCTTCCGTACGGTGCTGCGCAACACCGTGCTCTTCGCCGCGGCCAACGTGGTGCTGACGATGATCCTGGGCACCCTGGTCGGGCTGCTGCTCAACCGGCTCGGCAAGCGGATGGCCACCTTCGTCGCCAGCTGCGTCATGCTGGCCTGGGCCACCCCGGCGCTGACCGGCACCATCGTCTGGAAGTGGATCTTCGACGACACCAGTGGGCTGGTCACCTGGTTGTTCAACAAGCTGCCCGACGGCCTCTCCACCAGCCTCTTCGGGCGCAGCGACTGGACCGGCTACGGCTGGTTCAACGACCCGCTGCTGTTCTTCTCCATCCTCACCCTGGTGGTGGTCTGGCACTCGTTCCCGTTCATCGCCGTCAGTGTGCTGGCCGGGCTGAAGAGCGTACCGAGCGAGTTGCAGGAGGCGGCCCGGGTCGACGGCGCCGGCCCGTGGCGGGTCTTCTGGTCGGTCACCTTCCCGATGCTGCGGCCGGTCTTCGGCATCCTGGTGGTGCTCTCCACCATCTGGGACTTCAAGGTCTTCACCCAGCAGTTCGTCCTGGCCGGCGGCACCCAGGACCGCTCGACCTTCATGCTCTCCATCTACTCGTACGCGGAGGCGTTCTCGCCGCCGCCCAAGTACGGCCTGGGCGCGTCGATCGCGGTCATCCTGACCCTGATCCTGCTCGTCGTGACCGGTGTCTACGTCCGCATGGTGCTGCGGCAGGAGGACGAGTCGTGAAGAAGTTCGCCCTCAACGGCGCGGGCCTGCTGGTCGCGCTCTTCGCGGCCTTCCCGGTCTACTGGATGGTCGCGACCTCGCTGAAGCCCAACCGGGAGATCTTCTCCAGCACGCCGCGTCCGGTGCCGGCCCAGCCGACCCTGGAGCACTACCGGGAGATCCTGACCGGCAACCTGATCCCGGGCGTGACGTTCGTCGACTTCTTCCTCAACAGCGTCCTGGTGGCGGTGTCGACGGTGCTGCTCAGCGGCCTGGTGGCGCTGCTCGCCGCGACGGCGGTGGCCCGCTTCCGGTTCCGGCTGCGGACCACGTTCCTGATCCTGCTGCTGGTGGTGCAGATGATCCCGCTGGAGGCGCTGGTCATCCCGCTCTTCCTGATGATCCAGCGGCTCGGGCTCTACAACACCCTGCCCAGCCTGATCCTGACGTACCTCGGTTTCTCGCTGCCGTTCGCGGTGTGGATGCTGCGCGGCTTCGTCGCGGCGGTGCCGAAGGAGCTGGAGGAGGCGGCGGCGATCGACGGCGCGAGCCGGGCGCAGACCTTCCGCCGGATCCTCTTCCCGCTGGTCGCGCCCGGTCTGGTCGCCACCAGCATCTTCTCCTTCATCACCGCCTGGAACGAGCTGATCTTCGCGTTGACCTTCGTCAACGACCAGAGCCGCTACACCCTGCCGGTGGCGATGACGTTCTTCTTCGGCCGGGACGACACGGCCTGGGGCTCGGTGATGGCGGCGTCCACCCTCTTCACCCTCCCGGTGATCGTCTTCTTCCTGCTGGTCCAGCGCCGGATGGTCTCCGGGCTGGTCGCGGGCGCGGTCAAGGGCTGACCGGGCCTGACGGGGGCCGCCGGCCGCCCGTCAGGCCCCGGGCGGGACCAGGGTCGCGCCGGCCCGGGCGACGATCTCCTGGAGCGCGGCGACGTGGCCGTCGAACGCGCCGCGTCCGTGCCGGCTCAACCGCACCGAGGTGCGCGCCCGCTTGCCGACGAAGCCCTTGCGCACCTCGACGTAACCGGCCTGCTCCAGGACGCTGAGCTGCTTGGACAGCGCCGAGTCGGAGAGCCCGAGCTCGTCGCGCAGATAACGGAACTCGGCCCATTCGGTGGCGGCGAGCAGGCCCACCAGCGACAGCCGGGTGGGCGCGTGGATCAGCTCGTCGAACCGGGGAGCGGTCACCGGCCGCTGCCGATCGGCCGGGCGGTCATCACGCCGCGAAGGTAGCGCATCAGCCGGGGCCCGGTCAGCGCCATGGTGATCCCGGTGATCGTGGCGCCGGTGGTCGCCGGCCAGGGGACGTTGAGCGCCGCGGCGGCGAAGCCGGTGACCAGGCCGAGCCCGACCAGGGCGAACACGAAGCCGACGATGGTGACGGCGCCGCGCGCGCCGAGCAGCGACGTGCGTACCTGCGCGCGGTGCCGCCGCACCACCACGGCGATCAGCGCGCCGAGGGCGGCGGCGTATCCGACGGAGCCGACGGCGACCACCCACGGGCGGTGCGTCTCGACGGCGGCGGTGAAGGCGACCATGAGGGCGCCGACGGCCGCCCAGTACCAGCGGGGCACCAGGGCGGCGGTGACCGCCTGGTCGCGGCGGACGTGGAGTTCGGTGAGCGCCGCCGCGGCGGCGGCGGGAGAGACGGCCGGCTCGGGCATGACAGCCTCCTTGAGGGCGGGACGAGTACTTGCCTGATTGGAAAGTAAACGCCTCACTTTCCGATCGGGCAAGTACTTTCCGGGGGCGAATTCCGGTTGGCTCGCCGACTAGGCTGAGCGGCATGGCGGGGAGACTGGTGACGGTGAACGTCGGTGCGGTGACCGAGGCGGCGTGGGCGGGCGACGCGAGCGGCCGCAGCGGCATCGACAAGCGACCGGTCGACGGCCCGGTGCTGCTGCGGCCCGACGGGGTGGCCGGCGACTTCATCGGCGAGCGGGCCCACCACGGCGCCGCCGACCAGGCCGTCTACGCCTATGCCGAGGAGGACGCCGGCTGGTGGGCGGCCGAACTCGGCCGCGAGATCCGACCGGGTGCCTTCGGGGAGAACCTCACCACCTACGCGGTCGACGTCACCGGAGCGGTGATCGGCGAGCAGTGGGCGGTCGGCTCGGCTCTGCTCCAGGTCACCAAGCCGCGCAGTCCGTGCACCACGTTCGCCGGCTTCTGGGGGGTGCCGGACCTGATCAAGCGGTTCACCGTCCGGGCCGCGCCCGGGGCCTACCTGCGGGTGCTGCGGGCCGGCGAGGTCACCGCGGGCGACCCGGTCGAGGTGGTGGAGCGCCCCGCGCACGGGGTGACCATCGGCGAGGTGTTCCGGGCGACGACCCTGGAGCCGGACCTGCTGCCCCGGCTGCTCGACGCCCCCGGCCTGCCGGACCGGATCCGGGAGAAGGCCCGCCGTCGGCTCGCCCACCCTGGCCCGGCGGCGACCGCCGGCTAGACGTCGGCGAAGACCTCGGCCAGGACCTGCCCGGTGCCGGCCCGATCGTCGCCGCGCGCCTTCGCCCAGGTGCCCTGCCGGGCGGTCCACTCCAGGTCACCGAAGCGCACCCGCTTCACCCCGTGGTCGCCGGCGTGCGAGACCAGCCAGTGGGCGTACCGCCAGCCGTTGCGGGCGTCCGACGCCGGCACGGCCAGCCCGGTCGGGTCGGCCGCCGCCTCGGGCAGCCCCCAGTCCAGGGTGAGACCGCGGGTCAGCGCGGCGGCGGCCGCCGCGCCACGCATCGTCGGCGTCGGGCCCACCGTGCAGGCCACCGCGCCGGTCGCGTCGCCGAGCAGGGCCCGGGTGAGCACCTGCGACTCGTCGGCCCACTTCTGGTACGCCTCCGGGTAGGCCGACCGCTGCACCCGCTGCGCGGCCTCGGTGACCCGCATCCCCTGCCAGCCCTTGACCTTCTTCAGCGCGGCATAGAACCGGGCCGCCGCGTAGCGCGGGTCCTGGATCTGCTCGGCGGTGCCCCAGCCCTGGCTCGGCCGCTGCTGGAACAGCCCCACCGAGTCCCGGTCGCCGTGGCCGATGTTCTTCAGGTGCGATTCCTGGTAGGCGGTGGCCAGCGCCACGACCACGGCCTGCTCGGGCATCCCGCGTTGCATGCCGATCGCCGCGATGGTGGCCGCGTTGGCCATCTGGTCCGCGCCGAGCACCACCCGGCCGTCGGCCTGCACCGTGCAGGTGCGGCTGGCCAGGGGCAGGGTGAGGTGCGGCCCGAGCTGCCGGACCACGAACCAGATCCCGAGGAGGGCGACGACCGCCACCGCCACGCCGGCTGCCACGACTGCCCGACTTCGCACCCGCACCCCCTGTTCGACCGTCCGCCAAGAGTACGTCCCCCGACACACCGTCCGGGTCGTCCGACCGGCCCCCTCCCGCAGTGTCACCGACCCGCTGCGGACCGCGCCCCGACCCGCCCACCTCGCGCCCGCCCGGCCGCCGACCCTCCTACCTCCCACCCGGCCGACCGCCGACGCTCCTACCCCGCACTCTCTCCTCGACCACCATCGAGAGCGGCCACCCATCGAGTCAATCGCTTCTCGCGGAAGGCCAGGACGCCCTCGCGGCCCTCGTCGGAGAGGAAGTACCCGGTGGAGAGCGTTGCCAACTCGGCGATCTCCGCGCGCAGGTCGGTGGTGGCCGGCCGGCGCAGCAACTCCTTCGCGCCGGTCAGCGCACCCGGCGCGCCGCGTACCAGGGAGTCGCAGTAGCGGGCCACGGCGGCGTCCAGCCCGTCGGCCGGCACCGCCGCGGTGACCAGGCCGATCTCGGCGGCCCGCCGGCCGTCGAAGGTGTCGCCGGTCAGATAGAGCTCGGCGGCGGCCCGTGGGTGCAGCCGGGGCAGCACGGTCGCCGAGATGACCGCCGGGATCACGCCGATCCGGACCTCGGTGAACGCGAACGTCGCCTCCTGCGCGCAGACCGCCAGGTCCGCCGCCGCGATCAGGCCCAGCCCGCCGGCCCGGGCCGGCCCGGCCACCTTCGCCAGCACCGGCTTCGGGCACTCCCACACCGCCGCCAGGACGTCGCCGAGCATGCCGGCCGGCACGGTCCCGCTGGCGTACGCGGCGGCGGTCTCCTTGAGGTCGGCACCGGAGCAGAAGACCGGGCCGGTGTGGTCCAGCACGACCGCCCGGACGGTGTCGTCGGCGACCGCGGCGGCCAGCCCGGCCAGCAGCTCGGTCATCAGCGGCGTGGAGAGCGCGTTGCGGTTGTGCGGGCTGTCCAGGGTGAGGGTGGTCACCCCACGGGCCGTGGCGACCCGCACGAGAGCGTCCGGAGAGGTCATGCCGGGCACACTAGTGGCCATGCCCGGCGTCCTTCCAGATGGCGAGACCGTCCCCGTCGACGGTGCGCTGCCCGCCACCGCCCTGACCTCGGTCGGCGCGCGCGGTTTCGGCGTGTACGTGCACGTGCCGTTCTGCGCCAGCCGCTGCGGCTACTGCGACTTCAACACCTACACCTCGGCCGAGCTGGGCGGCGGCGCCGACCGCGAGTCGTACGCCGACACGGTGCTGGCCGAGCTGGCGCTGGCCGGTCGGGTGCTCGGCGACACCCCGCCGCGGCGGGTGGACACCGTCTTCGTCGGCGGCGGCACGCCGACCCTGCTGTCCGCCGACGACCTGGCCCGCATCCTGGACGGGATCGACCGCACCTGGGGGCTGGCCGCCGACGCCGAGGTGACCACCGAGGCCAACCCCGAGTCGGTCACGCCCGAGTCGCTTCGGACGCTGCGGGCGGCCGGCTACACCCGGATCTCGCTGGGCATGCAGTCCGCCGCGCCCGGGGTGCTGGCGGTGCTCGACCGCCGGCACCGCCCCGGCCGGGCCGCCGAGGCCGCCCGGGAAGCCCGGGAGGCCGGCTTCGACCACGTCAACCTGGACCTGATCTACGGCACGCCGGGGGAGAGCGCCGACGACTTCGCCGCCTCGCTCGCGCAGGTGGTGGCGGCGGGCGTGGACCACGTCAGCGCGTACGCCCTGATCGTGGAGGACGGCACCCGGCTCGCGGCGCGGATGCGGCGCGGCGAGCTGCCGTACCCCTCCGACGACGTGGCGGCGGACCGTTACCTGGCCGCGGAGGCCGCCCTCGACGCGGCCGGCTTCTCCTGGTACGAGGTGTCCAACTGGGCCCGCTCCGAGGCGGCCCGGTGCCGGCACAACCTGCTCTACTGGACCGGTGCCGACTGGTGGGGCCTCGGGCCGGGGGCGCACAGCCACGTCGGCGGGGTCCGCTGGTGGAACGTCAAGCACCCCACCGCGTACGCGAAGCGCCTGGCGGCGGGGGAGTCACCCGGCCTGGCCCGGGAACTGCTCACGCCCGACGAGGCGCACATGGAGGACGTGATGCTGCGGCTGCGGCTCGCGTCGGGGCTGCCGCTGGCGGTGCTGGACGACGCGGGCCGGGCGGCTGCGGCCCGTGCCCTGGCCGACGGCCTGCTGGCCGCGCCGGACCACGCGGCGGGGCGGGCGGTGCTCACCCTGCGCGGGCGGTTGCTGGCCGACGCGGTGGTCCGCGACCTGCTGGCCTGACCGCCCGGGGACCCGGCCGACCCCGTGGGCCGGCCGGGCCGGTGTCACTTGATGAAGTTCGCGGACATCGGGTAGCGGTAGGGCTGACCCTCGTTGGCCTTCATGCCGGCGATGATCCCGAACAGGATCTGGATCACCACGACCGCGATGCTGGGCAGGAAGAGCAGGCACCAGCTCACGAAGAGCAGCACGAACGCGATGATCGACCAGAGGATCTGGAAGTTCAGCGCGGCCAGGGCGTGCGCCCGGACGGTCGGCGACTGCTGACCACGGGCCAGGTAGGCGATGAGCGGGGCGACGAAGCCCAGCGGGCCGAAGCTGATCAGCGCGCCGGCGGCACCGCCGAAGTGCGCGACCAGGGCCCAGGTCTTGTCGTCGTTGTTGGCGTAGCCGCCGGTGGGGGCGCCGTACGCGCCGCCGGTCGGGTAGCCGGCGTTCGGCGGCGGGTAGCCGCCCGGCGGGGGGTAGCCGCCCGACGGCGGCTGACCGCCGGTGGGCGGCGGATAGCCACCGGGCGGGGGATACCCGGCGCCGCCCGGTGCCCCGGACAGTGGTGCGGTGGGTGGCTCCGACGAGCCGTACGGCGCGGTCGGGTCCGGCTGGGCGCCGGGGTCCCCCGCTCCGGGCGGGCGAGGTGGTTCAGTCATGGACGCCACGGTAGGGGCCGGTGGCAAGCAGGCGCCAGAGCGACACCGCCCGGGATGTCCGGCTGATCGGCTCTGGTGTGTCGACGTCGGGGGTGCCGCACCGGAGGTCCGTCGCTGATCATCGCGTCGGCGGGGGCACCGACGTAGACTGGCACTCGCTACAGTCGAGTGCCAGGAGTGCGCCAGGAGGTGGGAGATGGGTCTCGACGACCGCAAGCTCGCCGTGCTGCGCGCGATCGTCGAGGACTACGTCGCCACCCAGGAACCGGTGGGGAGCAGGGCCCTCGTCGAGCGCCACCAGCTCGGCGTCTCCCCGGCGACGGTGCGCAACGACATGGCGGTGCTGGAGGAGGAGGGCTACATCCGGCAGCCGCACACCAGTGCCGGCCGGGTGCCCACCGACCGGGGTTACCGGCTCTTCGTCGACCGGCTGTCCCGGGTCAAGCCGCTCAGCCCGGCCGAACGCCGCGCCATCGAACGCTTCCTGGTCGGCGCGGTCGACCTGGACGACGTGGTGCACCGCACGGTCCGGCTGCTGGCCCAGCTCACCCGCCAGGTCGCCGTCGTGCAGTACCCGTCGCTGGCCCGTTCCTCGGTGCGTCACCTGGAGCTGGTGCCGATCTCCACCACCCGGCTGATGCTGGTCATGATCGCGGACACCGGGCGGGTCGAGCAGCGGCTGGTCGAGCTGCCCGCGCCGATCCCCGCCGACGACGTCACCGACCTGCGCCGGCTGGTCAACGAGAAGCTGGTCGGCAGCCGCCTGTCGGAGACCCCGCCGCTGGTCCAGGCGCTGGTCGACGAGGCCGTGCCGCACCTGCGCGGGGCGATGACCACGCTGTCGACCGTGCTGCTGGAGACCCTCGTCGAGCGGCACGAGGAGCGCATCGCGCTGGCCGGCACCGCCAACCTCACCCGGGGTGGACTGCTCGACTTCCAGGGCTCGCTGCGCCCCATCCTGGAGGCGCTGGAGGAGGAGGTGGTGATGCTCAAGCTGATCGGCGAGGCGGAGTCCACCACCACCCGGGTGCTGATCGGCGACGAGAACGAGATCGACAACCTGCGGGCCGCCTCGGTGGTCAGCACCGGGTACGGCCCGGGCTCGACCGCCCTCGGCGGCCTGGGTGTGCTGGGTCCCACCCGGATGGACTACCCCGGCACGATCGCCACGGTGAGGGCCGTGGCACGCTACGTGGGCGAGCTGCTGGCCCAGAACTGACCAGTCAGGGCCGACGGCCGGCTCCGGCCGACGACCGGTGCAACGCGAGACGAACATGAGGACACGGAACGCAGTGGCCAGGGACTACTACGGCATTCTCGGTGTGAACCGGGAGGCCTCCGACGACGAGATCAAGCGCGCCTACCGCAAGCTGGCGCGGCAGTTCCACCCGGACGTCAATCCGGACCCGGAGGCACAGGAGAAGTTCAAGGACATCAACGCGGCGTACGAGGTCCTCTCGGACGACCGGAAGCGGCAGATCGTCGACCTGGGTGGCGACCCGCTCGCCCCGGGCGGCGGCGGTGCCGGCGGCCCCGGGGGACCGGGCGGCGCGGGACCCTTCGTCGGTTTCCAGGACATCATGGACGCCTTCTTCGGCGGGGCGGCCGGCGGTGCCCGGGGGCCCCGTCCACGGACCCGGCCGGGCGCGGACGCGATCCTGCGGCTGGAGCTGGACCTGCACGAGACCGCGTTCGGCGTCGAGGCGCCGATCACCGTCGACACCGCGGTGCTCTGCACCACCTGCTCCGGCGCCGGCACCGCGGCCGGCACCCACCTGGCCACCTGCGAGGCGTGCGGCGGCCGGGGCGAGGTGCAGTCGGTGCAGCGGACCTTCCTCGGCCAGGTGGTCTCCGCCCGGCCCTGCACGGTCTGCCAGGGCTACGGCACCACCATCCCGCACCCCTGCCCGACCTGCGCCGGTGACGGCCGGGTGCGGACCCGCCGCTCGCTGACCGTCAAGATCCCGGCCGGGGTCGAGGACGGCATGCGGATCCGGCTGGCCCAGCAGGGTGAGGTGGGCCCGGGCGGCGGCACGGCCGGCGACCTCTACGTGGAGATCCACGAGCGGCCGCACGACGTCTACTCCCGCAAGGGCGACGACCTGCACTGCCGGGTCACCGTGCCGATGACCGCCGCCGCGCTCGGCACCCGGCTGACCATCAAGACCCTCGACAGCGAGGAGACGGTCGACGTCAAGGCCGGCACCCAGCCGGGCAGCACGCTGCGGCTGCGCGCCCGGGGCGTACCGCACCTGCGCGGCACCGGCCGGGGTGACCTCTATGTCCACCTGGACGTGCGGACCCCGACGAAGCTCGACGCCGACCAGGAGAAGATGCTGCGCGACTTCGCCAAGACCCGGGGCGAGGAGGTCGCCGAGCTGACCAAGCAGGGTGGCTTCTTCTCCCGGATGCGCGACGCCTTCAACGGGCACCCCTGAGGTGTCGGCGCCGCTGTTCCTGGTCGAGGCGCTGCCCACCGGTGACACGCTGACCCTGGACGGTCCCGAGGGGCACCACGCCGCCGACGTGCAGCGGCTGCGCGTCGGCGAGGAGCTGCTCCTCGCCGACGGGCGGGGTGGCACGGCCGCCGCCGTGGTCACCGCCGCCGGCAAGGGCACCCTCGACGTCCGGCTCACCTCTCGGGGGTACGTCGACGCGTCCGTCCCGCGGCTCGTGGTGGTGCAGGGCATCGCCAAGGGTGACCGGGGCGAGCTGGCCGTGCAGGCGATGACCGAGGTCGGCGTGGACGAGATCGTGCCCTGGGCGGCGTCCCGCTCGGTGGCGCAGTGGCGCGGTGAGCGGGGCGTACGGGCCCGGGAGAAGTGGGCCGCCACCGCCCGGGAGGCGGCCAAGCAGGCCCGCCGGGCGTGGCTGCCGGTGGTGGCCGGTGCGCCCGACGAGTCCACCCGCACCGTGGTCCGGCGGATCGCCGGGGCCGCCACCGCGTTCGTGCTGCACGAGGAGGCCGAGGAGCGGCTGACCACCGCCGAGCTGCCCGCGACGGGGGAGATCGTCCTGGTGGTCGGCCCCGAGGGCGGGATCGCGCCGGCCGAGCTTGCCGCCTTCCGGGAGGCCGGTGCCCGCCCCGTCCGGCTGGGCCCGTCGGTGCTGCGTACCTCCACGGCCGGCGTCGCCGCCCTGAGCGTCCTCTCCGCCCGCCTCGACCGCTGGTAGCCCGCGGGGTCCGTCGTCTCCGGGCCCCTCGCCGGCGTGCCCGGAGCCGCCGGCGGAAGCGTGCCCCTGCGGCGTCAGCTGCGCAGGTAGGAGGCGCCGTTGAGGTCGACGATGGTGCCCGAGGCCCACTCGGCCTCGGGGCTGGCCAGCCAGTGCACGGCGGCGGCGATCTCCGCCGGGCGGGCCACCCGGTTGAAGGGGCTCTGGGCGCGGATCGCGTCGCCCCGCTCGCCGGCCAGGTGGGTGGTGGTCATGTCGGTCTCGACGAAGCCGGGGGCGACCGTGGCCACCGCGATGCCGTACGGGGCCAGGGCCAGGGCCAGCGACTGACCGAGCGCGTTCAGCCCCGCCTTGCTCGCCCCGTACGCGGGCTGCTCCGGCTCGCCCCGGAAGGCACCCCGCGAGGAGACGTTGACGATCCGGCCGCCCCGCTCGCGCATGTGCTGGGCGGCGCACCAGGTGACGTTGGCGGCGCCGGTGAGGTTGGTCTCCAGCACCAGCCGCCACTGCTCGCGCCACTGCTCGTAGGTGTTGCCGAAGACCGGGTGCGGCAGCTCCCGGGGGCCGTAGACACCGGCGTTGTTGACCAGCACGTCCAGCCCGCCGAGGCGCTCGGCGGCCTCGTCCACCATCGCCCGGACGGCGTCCGGGTCGGCGAGGTCGGCGCGGACCACCACGTGCCCGTCGCCGGGCAGGTCGGCGCGTACCCGTTCGGCCAGCTCGGCGGAGTCGCGGTGGTGCACCGCCACGCGGTCCCCGCCCGCCGCGAACACCCTCGCCACCGCGCTGCCGATGCCGCGCGAGGCCCCCGTCACCAGTACCGCCCGTCCCGCCATGGCCGCCATCCTGCCGCAGCCCGGCACGGCGTTAACAAGGGCCCCTTACTATGCAGAAGGCGTTAACAGGGGGCCCTTCCTTACACTGCCCGGATGGGAACCGACTGCCTGTTCTGCCGGATCGTCGCGGGAGAGATCCCGGCCACCGTCGTGCGGGAGACCGCCACGACCCTCGCCTTCCGGGACATCGACCCCAAGGCGCCCACCCACGTGCTGGTCATCCCGAAGGAGCACTACGCCGACGTGGCGACCCTCGCCCAGGGCGATCCCGGCCTGGCCGGCGAGGTGCTCGCCACCGCCGCCCTCGTGGCCGAGGAGGAGGGGCTGACCGTCGACGGGTTCCGGCTGATGTTCAACACCGGCCCGTACGGCGGCCAGGAGGTCTTCCACGTGCACGCGCACCTGCTCGGCGGCGCGCCGCTCGGCCCGATGCTCTGCCGCTGACGCGGCCCTAGACTGCCCTCATGATCACGGTGCACGACCGGCTCGGCCGGATGGTGGCGCAGGCCCAGGCGCAGGGCCGGATCCCGGCGGTCTCGGCCGCCCTGCACCGGGCCGACCGGCCGCTCTGGACCTGCACGGTGGGCGGGACCGGCAACGACACCCCGCTGGGGCCGGAGACCGTCTTCCGGATCGGCTCGGTCACCAAGACCTTCACCTCGGTGCTGGTGCTCCAGTGCCGCGACGAGGGCCTGCTCGACCTGGACGACCCGATCGGGCGGCACCTGGACCTGCCGGCGCACGGCGAGCTGACCGTACGCCGGCTGTTGTCGCACACCGCGGGCCTGCAGCGGGAGCCGCACGGCGACGTCTGGGACACCCTGCGCGCCCCCGGCGTGGACCAGCTCCTCGCCGACCTGCACCGGGTCGAGCGGGTGCTGCCCACCGGGCGGCGCTACCACTACTCCAACCTCGGCATGGCGCTCCTCGGCGAGCTGGTCGCCCGGCTGCGCGGCGGCACCTGGGCGGAGGTGCTCGCCGAGCGGGTGCTCGCCCCGCTCGGGCTGACCGCGACCTCGCCGACGCCGGGACAGCGGGCGGCGACCGGGTTCCTGGTGGACGCGTACTCGGACGAGGCCCGGCCGGAACCGCCGACCGACTTCGGGGCGGTGGCCCCCGCCGCGCAGCTCTGGAGCACCGCGACCGACATGGCCCGCTGGGCGGCCTTCCTGGCCGACCCGGCCGCGCTGGACCCGACCGGCGCGGTGCTCGCCCCGGCCACCCTCGACGAGATGCGCTGGCCGCTGACCACCACCGACGAGACGCTCTGGGCGGCCGGCTTCGGGCTCGGCCTGATCCTGGTGCCGCAGGGGCAGCGGGTGGTGCACGTCGGGCACGACGGGGCGATGCCCGGGTTCCTGGCCGCCGTCTACGGCCGGCGGGGTGGGGACGGCACCGCCGGTGCGATGGGCTGCGCGGTGCTCGGCTCCGCCGGCACCGGCGTGGAGGTCTTCGACCTGCCGCACCGGCTGCTCGCCGCCGCGACCGAGCACGACCCGGCCGACATCGCGCCGTGGCGGCCGGGCGAGCCGGCCCCCGACCACCTGCGGGGCGTGCTGGGCCGGTGGTGGGGCGAGGGCTTCGAGTACGTCTTCTCCTGGCACGACGGGACCCTGCGGGCCCGGGGCGCGGACGATCCGGCGGGTCGCCCCCCGGCGGTCTTCGCCCCGCTGCCGGACCGGCCGGACGTGTTCCGCACGGTGGCCGGGCGGGAGGTCGGCGAGCTGCTCCGGCTGACCCGCGACGAGCGTGGCGTGGTGGTCCGGATGCACTGGGCCACCTACCGCTTCACCCGCGCCCAGGAGACCTTCGACGGCTACGACTTCCGCACCGGTAGTTGATCTCCGAGCCGGGGAAATGGGCGAGGTGCGCCCGGTGTTGACCGGATAGCATGGGCGTAACGTCCGTCCGCCGCGCCAGCAGGGCCCGGCGCCGAGATCGAGAGCAGGTGGCGCAGGGCCCGACGGGCCCGAACTATGACCGGCACCCCACCTCCCGGCCCGCCCCGGGTGCAGACCAGGATCACGGTCCCCGACGCGAAGATCATGGTGAACCTGCTCGGCGCGGGCGACGAGATCCTGCGACTCGTCGAACGTTCGGTCAACAGTGACGTCCACGTGCGCGGCAACGAGATCACCATCACCGGCGCCCCCGCGGACAACGCCCTCGCCGAGCGTCTCTTCAGTGAGCTGCTCGAACTGATCGAGAAAGGCGAGACCCTGACCACTGACGCCGTCCGGCGTACCGTCGGCATGCTCGAGCAGGGCACCGCCGAGCGGCCCGCCGAGGTCCTGACGCTCAACATCCTCTCCCGGCGCGGCCGCACCATCCGCCCCAAGACCCTCGGGCAGAAGAAGTACGTCGACGCGATCGACGCGCACACCATCGTCTTCGGCATCGGCCCCGCCGGTACGGGCAAGACCTACCTGGCCATGGCGAAGGCCGTCCAGGCGCTCCAGGCCAAGCAGGTCAACCGGATCATCCTGACCCGGCCGGCGGTCGAGGCGGGGGAGCGGCTGGGCTTCCTGCCCGGCACGCTCAACGAGAAGATCGACCCCTACCTGCGCCCGCTCTACGACGCGCTGCACGACATGCTCGACCCGGAGTCCATCCCGAAGCTGATGGCCGCCGGCACGATCGAGGTCGCCCCGCTGGCATACATGAGGGGCAGAACCCTTAACGACGCGTTCATCATCCTGGACGAGGCGCAGAACACGACGCCCGAGCAGATGAAGATGTTCCTCACCCGGCTCGGCTTCAACTCCAAGATCGTGGTGACCGGCGACATCACCCAGGTGGACCTTCCCGGCGGGACGACCAGCGGGCTGCGGGTGGTCCGGGAGATCCTGGCAGGCGTCGAAGACGTGCACTTCGCCCAGCTCTCCAGCTCCGACGTGGTCCGCCACAAGCTGGTGGGGGAGATCGTCGACGCGTACGCCCGCTGGGACGCCGAGCGGGAGAACCAGCAGGCGCAGAGCGTGCACGCCGTGCCCGGGCGGACCGCCCAGGGCGGCCGGGCCGGCCGGCGCCGCTAACTTACCAGAGGAAGACAGTTGTCCATCGAGATCGCCAACGAGTCCGGTGTCGAGGTCGACACCGACGCCGTGCTCGCCGTCGCCCGGCACGCCCTCGACGAGATGGGGGTCAACCCCCTCGCCGAGCTCTCCGTGCTGCTGGTCGACGTCGACTACATGACCGAGCTGAACCACCGCTGGATGGGCGGCGACGGTCCGACCGACGTGCTCGCCTTCCCCATGGACGAGGGCAGCGTCGACCACGGCCCGGGGGAGAGCGCCCCGGCCGGTGGTGAGCCGGCGCTGCTCGGCGACATCGTGCTCTGCCCGGAGGTGGCGTCCAAGCAGGCGGCCACCGCCGGCCACTCGCCCGCGGACGAGCTGCACCTGCTCACCGTGCACGGCGTGCTGCACCTGCTCGGCTACGACCATGCCGAGCCGGAGGAGGAGCGCGAGATGTTCGGGCTCCAGGCCCGACTGCTGGCCAGCTGGCGGTCGACCCGGTCCCGGTGATGACCACCCTGGCGGCCGGCGCCGCCCCGGGCCTGCCCGACGTCCAGCTCGTCGTCTTCGCGGCGGGGCTGGTGGTGCTGGCCGGCCTCATCGCGATGACCGAGGCGGCGCTGGCCGCCGTCTCCCCGGCCCGGGCCGCCGAGCTGGCCCGGGACTCCGCACGCGGGGCGCGGGCGCTGCAGGCGGTCGCCGGTGACGTGGTGCGCCACCTCAACCTGCTGCTGCTGCTCCGGCTGCTGGCCGAGCTGACCGCCACCACCCTGGTCGCCCTGGTCGCGGTGGACAGCTTCGGCGCCGGCTGGCGGGCGGCGCTGGTCACCGCCGGGGCGATGACCGTGGTCAGCTTCGTGGTGGTCGGGGTTGCGCCGCGCACCCTGGGCCGGCAGCACGCGTACGCGGTCGGTCGGGCGGTGGCGCCGCTGGTGCGCTGGCTGGGCCGGGCGCTCAACCCGCTCGCCTCGCTGCTGATCCTGATCGGCAACGCGGTCACCCCGGGGCGCGGCTTCCGGGAGGGGCCGTTCGCCACCCAGGTGGAGCTGCGCGAGCTGGTCGACCTGGCGGAGCAGCGCGGTGTCGTGGAGCACGGCGAGCGGCAGATGATCCACTCGGTCTTCGCCCTCGGCGACACCATCGCCCGGGAGGTGATGGTGCCGCGTACCGAGATGGTGTGGATCGAGGAGGGCAAGACGCTCTCCCAGGCGCTGGCGCTCTTCCTGCGCTCCGGTTTCTCCCGCATCCCGGTGATCGGCGAGAGCGTGGACGACGTGCTGGGTGTGCTCTACCTGAAGGACCTGATCCGGCGTACCCGGGGCGGGGACCCGCGGGCCGAGGAACTGCCGGTGGCGGAGCTGATGCGCCCGGCGACCTTCGTGCCGGAGTCCAAGCCGGTCGACGACCTGCTGTCGGAGATGCAGGCGGCCCGCAACCACCTGGTCATCGTGGTGGACGAGTACGGCGGCACCGGCGGCCTGGTCACCATCGAGGACATCCTGGAGGAGATCGTCGGCGAGATCACCGACGAGTACGATGTCGAACGCCCGCCGGTCGAACGCCTGGACGACGGGGCCGTACGGGTCACCGCCCGGCTCCCGGTGGAGAATCTGGGCGAGCTCTTCGACACCGAACTCCCCACCGACGAGGTGGAGACGGTCGGCGGTCTGCTCGCCCAGTCCCTCGGTCGGGTCCCGATCCCCGGGGCGGAGGCCGAGGTGGCCGGCCTGCGGCTGATCGCCGAGGGCACCACCGGCCGGCGCAACCGGATCGACACCGTGCTGGTGAGCCGGATCGAGCCGACCGACGGGCAGGACAGTCCGGGGCGCGGCGAGCACGCCGAGTCCCGCAACAACCAGAACCGATCCGAGGAGAGGCTACCCGCCGATGCCTGAGTCACCCGCCGTGCCGGCTGCCCGGCCCACCCCGTCCGATCCGGCCGAGCTGAGCGCCGAGGACGGCAAGCTGGTCATCCTGGCCCGGGGCGCGCGCGGCCGGGTCGGCGCCGTGGAGGGCGCGGCGGTCCGTGACCAGGACGGTCGGACGTACGCCGCAGCCAGCGTGGCGCTGCCGTCGCTGACCCTGACCGCGCTCCAGCTCGCGGTCGCCTCGGCGGTGGCCGCGGGCGCGAGCCGGCTGGAAGCCGCCGTGGTGGTGACCGAGGCGTCGACGCTGGACGGCGCGGGGCACGCCGCGGTCCGTGACCTGGCACCGGACGCGCCGATCCACGTGGCCGCCCCGGACGGCACGGTCCTCGGCACGGTGGTGGAGTGACCGGGGCCGCGCCGCGTCCGCCGTACCGTGCGGGTTTCGCCTGTTTCGTCGGGCGGCCGAACGCCGGCAAGTCGACGCTGACCAACGCGATCGTCGGTACGAAGATCGCGATTACCTCGAACAAGCCGCAGACCACCCGGCACGTCATCCGGGCCGTGCTGCACCGGCCGGACTCGCAGCTCGTCCTCGTCGACACGCCGGGTCTGCACCGGCCCCGGACGCTGCTCGGCGAGCGCCTCAACGACCTGGTCCGCTCCACCTGGAGCGAGGTGGACGTGATCGGCCTGTGCATCCCGGCGGACGAGCCGATCGGCCGGGGCGACCGGTTCATCACCGGCGAGCTGGCCGAGCTGAAGGCCACCGTGCTGGCCGTGGTGACCAAGACCGACCTGGTGGACAAGAAGAAGCTGGCCGAGCAGCTGCTCGCGGTGAGCGAGCTGGGCGAGTTCGCCGCCGTCGTGCCGGTGAGCGCGGTCTCCGGGCACCAGGTGGACACCCTGGTCGACGTGATGACCGGCTATCTGCCCGAGTCGCCGCAGCTCTATCCCGACGACATGCTCACCGAGGAACCGGAGCAGGTGCTCTGCGCCGAGCTGATCCGGGAGGCGGCCCTGGAGGGGGTCCGCGACGAGCTGCCGCACTCCATCGCCGTGGTGGTGGAGGAGATGATCGTCGAGGGGCAGCTCACCAAGATCTATGCCGACCTCTACGTCGAGCGGCCCAGCCAGAAGGCCATCGTGATCGGGCACCGGGCCAGCCGGCTCAAGGCGGTCGGCACCACCGCCCGCAAGCAGATCGAGGAGCTGCTGGGCAGCCGGGTCTATCTGGACCTGCACGTCCGGGTCGCGAAGGACTGGCAGCGCGACCCGAAGCAGCTGCGCAAGCTCGGCTTCTGACCGGTCGACGGTCGCCGGCCGGGCCACCGGTCCGGCGGCCGTCACTGATCGGTACCGGTCGGACATATGGTCTGTTTCACGTTTCCCCGGGGGTGTCGGCCGGTTGTCGTCGTCGGCCCGGAGGGTAGGGAAGGTTAGCCCCCGCCCCCGGACCCAGATGCAGGCTGATGCGAAACCGATACCTGGACCTGCTCCGCTTCCTGGCCATCGTGCGAGTCGTCGTCTATCACGTGACGGGTTACGCCGCGCTGACCCTGGTCTTCCCGGCCATGTCGGTGATGTTCGCGCTGGCCGGCTCGCTGATGGCCGCCTCGCTGGACCGTACCGGGGTGCCGGCGGTCGGGCGTCGGCTGCGGCGGCTGCTGCCGTCGCTCTGGGTGGCGGCGGCGGTCTTCGTGCCGGCGATGCTGCTCACCGGGCTGCCGCTGACCCCGAAGGTGCTGCTCTGGCTCTTCCCGGTCGGTGACCCACCGGCCAACTACTGGGGCGGGCTGGCGCTGAGCCCGATCTGGTACCTGCGGGACTACCTGTGGTTCGTGCTCGCCTCGCCGGTCGCCCTGTGGCTGTTCCGGCGCGCCCCGCTGCCCACCCTGATCGCCCCGTACCTGCTGCTCGTGGCGATCGAGGTGGGCATCCTGGCGGACCCGCCGACCGTGCTGCGCGAGTTCGGCCTCTATTTCGGCGCCTGGCTGTTCGGCTTCGCCCACCACGACGGTCTGCTGGCCCGGCTCGCCAACCGGGTGCTGGTGCCGGTGGCCGTACTGCTGGGCGCGGCGGGCCTCGGCTGGATCGTCACCCACCCCGGTCCCCGCGGGTACGACCTCAACGACATCCACCTGGGCAACGCCCTCTGGTCCGCCGCGTTCATCCTGGTGGTGATCGGTCGGGCCCCGGCCACCGCCGAGTGGGTGGACCGGAGCCGGGTGCTCGGCCGCGCGGTGACCCTGGTGAACCGGCGGGCACTCACCGTCTATCTGTGGCACATGCCGTTCGTGGTGCTGCTCACCCCGCTGGTCGGTCTGGTCGGCTGGTCCGTGCGGGACCCCGTCGGCCTGGCGGTCCGGGTGGTGCTGGTCTTCGCCCTGGTCGGCGTGGTCACGCTGCTGGTGGGCTGGGTCGAGGACCTGGCGGCCCGCCGCCCGCCGGAGCTGCTGCCGGGTGGCCGCACTCCCTCCCGGCACAGCAGCTCCGGCGACGCCGCGAACATCCGGGAGAGCGCGGTCCGCCGGATCGCCACCGCCCCGGCCAGCCCGGCGCCGGCCGGCGCGGCGGACCTGCCGGTTCCGAGGCGTCGGGAGCCCGGCACCGCGGGCGCGGCGGCCGGCCGGGCCCGGGTGCCGGCGTGCCGGAGCGTCACCGGCGAGCTGGCGACGGTGGAGATCAACGCTGGCTGACGGTCACGTTCCCGCTGCCCGCCCGCGCGTCGAGCACCTGGGTGGCGGCGGGATCGTCCGGCACCGCCACGTCGGTGTCGCCCAGTCGGCGTGCGCGCGGACCCGGTACCGCCCCGCCGGCACGATCAGGTCGACGTTCCCGCTGCCGGCGTGCGCGCGGGCCGACCCCGGCCTGGCCAGCTCCACCTCGACGTTGCCGGAGCCGGCCGCGGCGTCGACCGGGCCGGCGAGCCCGCGGGCGCTGACGTCGCCGGAGGCGGCCCGCAGGCTCGCCGTGCCGGTCACGTCGGAGACCTCGATGTTGCCCGAGTTGGTCTCGGCGCGGACGTCGCCGGTCGCCCCGACCACGGTGATGTTGCCGGAGCTGAGCTTCATCTCGACCGGCCCGACCCCGGACAGCTCGACGTCACCCGAGCCCGTCTCGCCCCGGACGGCCACCCCCTGCGGCGCGGTCACCTCGTAGGAGATGCTGCACCGGGGACCGCAGTCGGTGTCCAGGACCAGCTCGTCGCCCTTGATCTCGTACCGGGCGGTGGGCTCGTCGCCCTGGTAGCGCACTGTCCGTTTGATCCGCACCTGGGCGGCGGTGCCGGCGGCCCGGACCACCACGTCCCCGGCGCCGGGGCGGACGGTGACCCGGGTGATCCGTACCGCCTCGGTGTTGTCGAAGTCGAGTCGACGGGACGAGAGGGTGTCACACCCGGAGAGGAGGATCAGGGTCGCCGCGGAAGCAGCCACCCAGCGCGGGGAAGTGGTCCGGTGCAGAGCCATGGCAGCACGCTACGGGTGGACCGGGAGGCGGCACATCGGGGTCCGACCGCCGGTCCACCCCGAACCGACCCTGAGATCGCACCCCGAGGGAGAATGACGGGATGGCCGGGTACCGCCGACAGCTCTACCGCGACGACGCGGTGGTGCTGCGTGTGCAGAAACTCGGCGAGTCCGACCGGATCATCACGCTGCTCACCCGCCGGCACGGGCGTTTGCGCGCGGTCGCCCGGGGCGTACGCCGCACCACCAGCAAGTTCGGCGCCCGGCTGGAGCCGTTCGGCCACGTGGACGTCCAACTCGCCGGTGACCCGAAGGGCAACCACGGCAGCTCGCTGCACAGCATCAGCCAGGTCGAGGGGATCGACCTGTTCGGCAAGCGGTTCCTCGGCGACTATCCCCGCTACACGGCCGCCAGCGCGATCGCCGAGACCGCCGAGCGGCTCACCCCGGTCGAGCGGGAGCCGTCGCTGCGGCTGTTCCAGCTCACCCTCGGCGCGCTGAAGTCCCTCGCCCGCGGCGACCACGCCACCACCCTGGTGCTCGACGCCTACCTGCTGCGGGGGATGGCCTTCGCCGGCTGGGCGCCCGCGTTGACCGCCTGCGCGGTCTGCGGCACGCCGGGACGGCACCGGGCGTTCTCCGTACCGGCGGGGGGCGCGGTCTGCCCGGACTGCCGGCCGCCCGGCGCGGCCCACCCCGCGCCGGCCACCATCGACCTGATGTCCGCGCTGACCACCGGCGACTGGGTGCTCGCCGACGCCACCGAGACCGGGGTACGCCGGGAGTGCAGCGGCCTGGTCGCGGCGCACCTGCAGTGGCACCTGGAGCGCGCGTTACGCTCGCTGCCGCTGGTCGACCGGGGCGCGGCCGGCACGGTCCCGTCGCCACCGGGCGCAGGCGGACCGGGCACGGCCGGTGTGAACAGGGAGAGAACCGAGTGATCCGATCGATGAGGGCCGGCCGGCGCGAGCCGGTGCCGCCGACACCGCACCCGTCGGGTGCCCGGCCCCCGGCGCTGCCCGCCGAGGCCCTGCCGAGGCACGTCGCGGTGGTGATGGACGGCAACGGCCGGTGGGCCAAGGAGCGCGGCCTGCCCCGCACCAAGGGTCACGAGCAGGGCGAGCACAGCCTCTTCGACACCATCGAGGGCGCCATCGAGCTGGGTGTGCCCTACCTCTCGGCGTACGCGTTCTCCACCGAGAACTGGCGGCGCTCGCCCGACGAGGTCCGCTTCCTGATGGGCTTCAACCGGGACGTGATCCGCCGTCGCCGCGACCAGCTGGTGGACCTCGGCGTCCGGGTGGTCTGGTCCGGGCGGGCCGGTCGGCTGTGGAAGAGCGTCATCTCCGAGTTGCAGACCGCCGAGGAGATGTCCCGGGGCAACTCGACGCTGACCCTCCAGTTCTGCGTCAACTACGGCGGGCACGCGGAGATCGCCGATGCCACCGCCGCCATCGCCCGCGACGTGGCCGCCGGCAGGCTGCACCCGGACAAGATCACCGAAAAGACGATCCAGAAATACCTCTACCACCCGGAGATCCCCGAGGTGGACCTCTTCCTGCGGCCCTCCGGCGAGCAGCGCACCTCCAACTTCCTGCTCTGGCAGAGCGCGTACGCCGAACTGGTGTTCCTGGACACGCTCTGGCCGGACTTCGACCGCCGTCACCTGTGGTACGCGTGCGAGCTCTACGCCCAGCGGGACCGCCGCTTCGGCGGCGCGCTGCCCAATCCGGTGGCCCCGGTGCTGTAGAGCGCACGCTTACCGACGTGGCGGGCTGGGTACCGGTAGGGGTAGCAGCCAATTGCGGAGGTGAACCCACATGATTCAGAAGCGTATTGCCCAGTGGGCGGTCATGGCGGTCGCGGTGCCGCTGGCCGCGGCCGGTGCCCGCCGGCTCAGCACGACCCTCGAGGCCCGGCGTGGCCCGTCCGGGGTGAGCCGACTGCTCACCAAGGGCGCCGACATGCTCCGGCCGCAGAAAGCGAAGCGCAAGCGTCGCTTCTTCTGACCGACTCCCGTCAGCGCCGTCACCTGCGAGGGTGACGGCGCTAACGTGTGGGCGGGCCCTCACGCCTCCACTTCGGAGCGGTCCCCGCCCCAGAGCGTGTGGAACGAGCCCGCCCGGTCCACCCGGTGATAGGTGTGCGCGCCGAAGTTGTCCCGCAGCCCCTGGATCAGCGCGGCCGGCAGCCGCTCGGCGCGCAGCGCGTCGAACCAGGCCAGCGAGGACGAGAACGCCTGGGTGGGCACGCCCGCCCGGGCCGCGTCGGCCACCACCCGCCGCCAGCCCGGCACCCCGGCACCGACCCGGTCGGCGAACCACGGGGCCACCAGCAGCGTCGACAGGTCCGGCTCCGCGTCGTACGCCTCGCGGATGCGGTCCAGGAAACGGGCCCGGATGATGCAGCCGCCCCGCCAGATGGTGGCGGTGCCGCCGAGGTCGATGTCCCAGTCGTACTCCCGGCTGCCGGCGCGGATCTGGTCGAAGCCCTGCGCGTACGCGACGATCTTGCTGGCCAGCAGCGCGCGCCGGACGTCCTCGACGAACGTCTCCCGGTCGTCCACCTGCCACTTCGCGCCCGCGTCAGCGAAGGCGCGGCGGGCGGCCTCGCGCTGGTCGGCGTGGCCGGACAGCGACCGGGCGAAGGTCGCCTCGGCGATGCCGGTGATCGGGATGCCCAGGTCGAGGGCGCTCTGCACGGTCCACCGGCCGGTGCCCTTCTGCTCGGCCTGGTCGAGCACCACGTCGACGAAGGGCCGGCCGGTCGCGGCGTCGGTGTGCGCCAGCACGTCGGCGGTGATCTCGATGAGGAACGACTCCAGCTCGCCGCCGTTCCACTCCCGGAAGATCTCCGCGATCTCCGCCGGCCCGGCCGACAGCCCTGCCCGCAGCAGGTCGTACGCCTCGGCGATGAGCTGCATGTCGGCGTACTCGATGCCGTTGTGCACCATCTTGACGAAGTGACCGGCCCCGTCCGGCCCGATGTGCCGGCAGCACGGGGTGCCGTCGACCTGCGCGGCGATCTTCTCGAAGATCGGCCCCAGCTTCTCGTACGACTCGGCGGAGCCGCCCGGCATGATGCTCGGGCCGCGCAGCGCCCCCTCCTCGCCGCCGGAGACGCCGGTGCCGACGAAGTGCAGCCCGTGCCCGCGCAGCGCCTCCTCCCGGCGGCGGGTGTCGGCGAAGTGCGCGTTGCCGCAGTCGACGACGATGTCACCCTCGTCGAGCAGCGGGACCAGCTCGTCGATCACCGCGTCGGTGGGGGCACCGGCCTTCACCATGACGATCACCGCGCGGGGCCGCTCCAGCGAGTCGACGAAGTCCGCCAGGGACTCCGCCGGCACGAAGGCGCCCTCGTCGCCGTGCTCGGCCACCAGGCTGCGGGTGCGCTCGGGCGAACGGTTGTGCACCGCCACGGTGAAGCCGTTGCGGGCCAGGTTCCGGGCCAGGTTACGACCCATCACCGCCAACCCGGTCACGCCGATCTGCGCCCGCTCCGCCATTCGTACCGCCACCTCTCGTCGTGTCGCCGTGCTGCGACCGTATCGCGGTCGACGGCGGCCCGGGCCGGGTCGTCGACGGCTGGTGCGGTTCCGGTGACGCTCGGTGGTCGGCGTTCGTCCGTCAGCCCTCGCGCGTCAGTCCTCGGCGAGGCGGGCCTCGACGTGGGCGACCTTGGCGGTCAGCGCGTCGGTGACACCCGGGCGGAGGTCCGCCTTCAGCACCAGGCCGACCCGGGGCGCCTCGGCGGCGACCACGTCGACCGCCCGTTTCACCACCGCCATCACCTCGTCCCACTCGCCCTCGACGGTGGTGAACATGGCGTCGGTGCGGTTCGGCAGTCCGGACTCGCGGACCACCCGGACGGCGTCGGCGACCAGGTCGCCGACGGACTCACCCACGCCGAGCGGGGTGATGGAGAACGCGATCAGCATGCCGCCGATGGTGCCAGTAAATCGGCTGCGGAACGGCCCGGCGGCCGGTTAGCGTGTCGGCATGCGTAACTGACGCCCTCATCGTCGAGCCTGCTCCGCCGCCGTCCGCCGCGGAGCTGTCCGCTTCCGGGCGTCCGCCTCCTCCACTGCCGCGGCTCGTGGCCCTCGTCGTGGTCGGACCCGTCGCCCGGACGGACCCGTTTCCCGTGCTCGTCCGGCCGGACCCTGTCGTCGTGGTCGGAACCCGGCTACCGGCCCCGTGGGCCGGTCCCGCGTCGCCGAGTCCGTCCGTCCAATGCGACGGAGGGTCGTCGGTGAGAAGGAGGTAGTGGATGCCCGCCAAGCGCAGTCCGAAGAAGTCCCGCAAGCCGTCCGTGGAGCCGTCCCTGGTGGACCTGACCCCACCCGACCTCGACACGATCGCGGTGGCCCCGGCGGCACCGGTCGCCCTGCCGGTGGAGTCGCCGGCCCCACCGAAGGCCGGTCCGCCGCCGGGTCGGGACGCCCGGTTCGCCGGCCGTGCCCAGCAGAAGGGCCAGGCCCGCCGGTACGCCTTCCGCCGCAGCTGACCCGGCCCCGGTGTGGTTGTCGTCGCCCCGGCAACGGCAACCACACCGCCCCGGAGCGACCAGTCGGTCAGCCGATCAGCGGGCGGAAGGTGCCCAGCAGGACGCTGACCGTGAGCGCCCCGCCGGCCAACGCCGCCGCCCCGGCGATCAGCAGGGCGTCGGCCCGGGTGAAGTCCTGCCGCCGGGCGACCGTACGTGGCGTCCCGGCGTCGAAGCCACGGGCGTCCATCGCCACCGCCAGCCGGGTACCCCGGCGGATCGCCCCGACCAGCAGCGCGAATGCGGTCGAGGCGAACAGTCGCAGCTTGGCCAGCGGATTGCGCCCGGCGTCCACCCCCCGGGCCCGGCGCGCCATGCTGATCATCTGCCATTCCTGCTCCAGCAGCGGCACCAGCCGGAACGCGGCCAGCGCACCGATGGCGAACCGGGCCGGCGCCTTCGCGTTCTGCACCAGTGCGTCGGCCAGGTCGGTCGGGTCGGTGGTGGCGAAGACGATGATCCCGGGCAGCGCCACGGCGAGCAGCCGGAGCACCAGGCCGAGCGCGGCGACCAGCACCCCCGAGGTGACCACCACCGGACCGGCGTCGAGCAGCACCCGCCCGGACCGGTCGGCGGCGAAGAGCACCAGGGTGACCAGGATGCCCCCGGCGCTGGCCAGCAGCGGCCAGGCCCGCCGGGCCAGCACCCGGTAGCGGATGCCGAAGAGCGGCAGCAGGGCCAGCTCGGCGGCGATGGCCAGCGCCGGGGCCACCGGGTCCAGGGTGGCGATCAGGACGAACGAGAAGACCATCGCGGCGGCCAGCTTCGCCACCGGGTTCCGCCGGGCCAGCGGTGCGCCGGGCACCGCCACCGGCTGCACGTCGATCACGATCGCTCCGGGGTGACGGCGCGCTCGGGTGCGGCGGTGGTCGTCATCGGCGTTCCAGGGTGAGAGTGCGGTCGGCCAGTGCGGCGACGAAGTCGGTGTCGTGGGTGACCGCGACGATGCCGTGCCCGGCGTCGCGCAGCTCGGCGAAGAGGTCGACCAGCCCGAGCCAGGTCCGCCGGTCCTGACCGAAGGTGGGCTCGTCGCAGATCAGCAGGCGGGGCGCGGTGGCCAGGGCGGTCGCCACGCTCAGCCGCCGCGCCTCCCCGCCGGAGAGGGTGTACGGGTTGGCACCGGCCAGCTTCGCCAGTCGCAGCCGCTCCAGCAGGGCGTCCACGGTGGCCCGGACGGCCGGCTCGGGCTGGCCGGTCCGGCGGGGACCGAGGGCCAGTTCGTCGTGCACGGTGCCGGTGACGAACTGGTGTTCCGGGTCCTGGAAGACCGAGCCGATCCGCCCGGCCAGGGCGGGTGCCCGCCAGCGGTGCGGGGGAGTGCGCGCGTCCCGGCCGGCCAGGGCGGGGGTGGCGGTGGCCGTACCGGTGCCGGGGCGGAGCAGGCCACCGAGGAGCAGCGCCAGGGTGGACTTGCCGGCGCCGTTGGGGCCGAGCACGGCGAGCGCCTCGCCGGCGCGTACCCGAAGATCGGTTTCCGCCAGCCGGGGTGGCAGGCCGAGCCGGTCGGCGGTGATCAGCGGCTCCCCGGCGGGCGTGGTCGCGGGCCGGGGCGGCACGGTCCGACCCGGCACCCAGACCCCTTCGGCGGCGAGCGCGTCGCCGTGCGCGGCGAAGACGGCGGCCGGCGGTCCGTCGGCCCGGACCCCGCCGCCGGGTTCGAGGACGACCACCCGGTCGACCAGCGGCAGCGCCTCGGCGACCCGGTGCTCCACCAGGATCAGGGTGGTGTCGGCGTCGACGGCGTCCGCGACGGCCCGCCGGATCAGCGCCGCGCCGGCCGGGTCGAGGTTGGCGGTCGGCTCGTCGAGCAGCAGCAGCGTCGGCCGTAGGGCCAGCGCCCCGGCGAGCGCGAGGCGTTGCTGTTCGCCGCCGGAGAGGGCGGCGGTGGGCCGGTCCCGGTGGTACGGGAAGCCGACCCGGTGCAGCGCCTCGTCCACCCGGGGCCAGATCTCGGCCGCCGGTACGCCCCGGTTCTCCAGCCCGAACGCGACGTCGTCGCCGCACCGGGCCATCACCAGTTGGCTCTCCGGGTCCTGGAAGACGACGCCGACCTGCGTGCGGCCCGCGCGCGGGTCGAGTCCGTCGATCTCGACGCTGCCCTCCTGCTCCCCGGAGTCCGCGGGCAGCAGCCCGGCGAGCGCGGCCAACAGCGTGCTCTTACCCGCCCCCGACGCCCCCAGCAGCAGCACCCGCTCCCCACGCTCGACGCGCAGCTCCACCCCCCGCAGAGCCCAGGCCCGCCGCCCCGCGTGCCGCCACCCGAACCCCCGCAGAACTACCGCACCCACCGGCCCCCACCTCCTTCCCGGCACCACCCTGCCGAGTCGATCATGAGGTTGACGGACGTTTCAGAGATCCACATCGCCGTCAACTCCATGATCAACTCGGCAGGGTGGGGGTGCAGGGGGTCAGACCAGGGTGCGGTCGCGGGCGGCGGGGAAGCGGTCCAGGGCGCCGGTGGCTGCCAGGGCGCGGGTCAGGAGCCAGGAGCCGGCGCCGGCGATGATCGTGGCGCTGACGATGGTGAGCAGCGCGTACGGGAGGCGGTAGCTGGACAGGTCGTAGGCGGCGTTCCAGACGAAGAAGTCGAAGAGCGCGGCGCTGAGCCCCGTCAACGCGCCGGCCAGCAGCGCGGTGGGCAGCCGGAACGAGCGGTAGCGGAAGGCGGCGAAGGCCAGCTCGGCGCCGAGGCCCTGGACGATGCCCTGCGGGATGACGGTGGCCGCCCACTGGCTGCCCAGCAGCGCGGAGACGACCGCGGCGACCGTCTCGCAGTACAGCGCCGCACCGGGCTTGCGGATGATCAGCCCGCCCAGCACGGCCGGCATCAGCCACACGCCGTAGAGCAGGGTCTGCGCGGGCGGGAAGAAGGCGAAGGCACCCTCGGTGGCGCTCCAGACCAGGCCCCAGGCCCAGAAGATGACGCCGAAGGCGACCGCGATCACCGAGGCGACCACGATGTCGATGGTGCGCCAGCGGTTGCTGTCCGTGTGGTTCATGAATGCTCCCAGTTCAGTGGTACGAACCAGGCAAGACGCACGCCGCGCCCGGTTGTCACCGGACCACGGCGCGGCTGGAGGTCGACCGAACTCCCTGCGCTGGCATTACCCAGATCAGGTTCGAGGGTCTGCGGGCGGTGCCCGCACTCTCAGCGCTGTGCGCTCCCCTGTCGGATGTGAAGTTGTCTCGGCAGACGCTAGCACCGACCTGCGTCGACGACCCAGCAGGACCCGCTTGCTGGGTAGGGTGGCGATCATGCGGGTCGAGGCGCGGGGTCTGACGTTCGAGGTGCACACCGGCGGCCCTGAGGACGGCCCGCCCGTCCTGCTGCTGCACGGTTTCCCCCAGCACAGCGGGGAGTGGGACGACGTGCTGCCCGCGCTGCACGCCGCCGGGCTGCGCACGTACGCGCTGGACCAGCGGGGCTACTCGCCGGGTGCCCGGCCGGCGGAGGTCGGGGCGTACCGGATCCCGGAGCTGGTGGACGACGCGGCGGCGGTGCTCGACGCGCTCGGCGTCGCGGCGGCGCACGTGGTCGGGCACGACTGGGGCGCGGTCACGGCGTGGGGGCTCGCCGGGGCGCGGCCGGAGCTGGTCCGCAGCCTCACCGCGGTCTCGGTGCCGCACCCGACGGCGATGGCGGACGCGCTGGCCACCGACTTCGGGCAGCGGGCCCGGTCGACCTACATGGCACTGTTCCGCAGACGTCACCTCGCGGAGCGGGTGCTGCTCTCGTTCGACGCGGCCGTGCTGCGCCGGATGCTCTCCGACGTGGGCGACGCCGCCCGGGTGGCCCGCTACGTCGATCCGCTGCGCGAGCCGGGTGCGCTGACCGCCGCGTTGAACTGGTACCGGGCGATGTCCGGAGCGGACATGAAGGCCATCCCGCCGGTGCAGGTGCCGACCACCTTCGTCTGGAGCGACCGGGATGTCGCGATCGGCCGCACCGCCGCGCAGGCGTGCGCCCGGCACGTGACCGGCGACTTCCGCTTCGTGGTGCTCCCCGGCGTCAGCCACTGGATCCCCGACACGGCCCCCGGTCCGCTGGCCGAGGCGATCCTCGCCCGGGTCGGCGGGTGACCGCGGCGTCCGCGCCGGCCCGGCCGCACACCCGCGCGTCGCTCGCCGCGCAGTTCCACCACCTCGGTGTACGCCCCGGCGGGGTCGTCCTGGTGCACGCGGCGCTGCGCCGGCTCGGGTTCGTCTGCGGCGGCCCCGAGACGGTGGTGCTGGCGCTGCGCGACGTGCTCGGACCGGACGGCACCCTGGTGGTGCCCACCCACACCCCGGAGAACAGCGATCCGGCCGGGTGGTGCAACCCGCCGGTGCCGGCGGACTGGTGGCCGGTGATCCGGGCGGAGCTGCCGGGCTTCGACCCGGCGCTGAGCCCGAGCCGGTTCATGGGCGCGCTCGCCGAGCAGGTCCGCACCTGGCCCGGCGCGTTGCGCAGCGACCACCCGCAGGTCTCCTTCGCCGCAGTCGGTCCGGCCGCCGGCCGGATCGTCGCCGACCACTCCCGGGCCGACATGCTCGGCGAGGGTTCCCCGCTGGCCCGGCTCTACGACCTCGGCGCCGATGTGCTGCTGCTCGGCGTCGACCACGGCTCCAACACCTCGCTGCACCTGGCGGAGTACCGCCGGCCCGGAGCACCGCGGACGCGGCTGGGGGCCGCCGTGCGGACCGGCGACGGCGGCCGGGAGTGGGTGTGGTGGGACGACGTGGACCTGGACGAGAGCGACTTCGGGCAACTGGGCCGCGACCTGGAGGCGACCGGGGCGGTCCGGGTGGGGCCGGTCGGTGCCGGGGAGGGCCGGCTGGTGCGGCAGCGCGCGGCGGTCGGCTTCGCGGTGGAGTGGCTGGCCCGTAACCGACGGACGGAGGAAGCATGACGGTGAGCGCCGAGGCGTACCTGGCGACGGTGACCGCGACGATGGCCCGGGTGGCCGCCGGGCAGCGGGAGGCGGTCGGGCGGGCCGCCGACCTGGTCGCCGAGGCGTTGCGGGCGGACGGGGTGATCCACGCGTTCGGCACCGGGCACTCCGAGGCGCTCGCCATGGAGATCGCCGGTCGGGCCGGCGGGCTGGTGCCCACCAACCGGATCGCGCTGCGTGACCTGGTGCTGCACGGCGGCGAGCCCGCGAGCATCCTCGGGCCGCACCTGGAGCGTGACCCGGCGGTGGCGCACCGGCTCTACGAGCTGGCCCCGGTACGCCCGCAGGACATCTTCGTGCTCGCCTCCAACTCCGGCGTCAACGGCGCGATGGTGGAGTTCGCGTCGCTGGTGAAGCAGCGCGGGCACGCCCTGGTGGCGATCACCTCGACCGCGCACTCCGGCCGGATGACGTCCCGCCACCCGTCGGGGCGCAAGCTCGCCGACTTCGCCGACGTGGTGCTCGACAACGGCGCCCCGTACGGCGACGCGACCCTGCCGCTGCCCGACGGCGGCGCGGTCGGCGCGGTCTCCTCGATCACCGCCGCCCTGCTGGCCCAGCAGATCGTGGCGGAGGTGTGCGCCCGGCTGCTGGCGGCGGGGGAGCGGCCCCCGGTCTACCTGTCGGCCAACATCACCGGCGGCGACGAGCACAACGCCGCGCTGGAGGCCCGGTACGCCGGCCGGATCCGCCGCGGTTCCTGAGCGCGGGTCGCGTTTCGCCGAGGTCCGGGCGGGGCACTGGCGTTGCTGCCGACGGGGTGCTCCCCGCCGGCAGTACCGTCTTCCGTGGAGGTTGCGCGTGTCCAAGGAAACCGAGAAGCAGCGCTGGCAGCGCAACTTCGCCGACCTGCTCCAGGAGCTGCGGGTGGCGCAGACGGGTGTGCAGATCCTCTTCGCGTTCCTGCTGACCCTGCCGTTCAGCAACGGTTTCACCCGGACCAGTGGCTTCCAGAAGGACGTCTACATCGTCGCGTTGCTCTCCGCCGCCGCGTCCGCCGCGATGATCATCTCGCCGGTCGCCTTCCACCGGGCGTTGTTCCGGCAGGGGCGCAAGCCGGAGCTGGTCCGGTTCGCGCACCGGATGGCCAGCGGGGGCCTGGCCTTCATGCTGATCTCGATGGTCAGCGCGGTGCTGCTGGTGACCGACTTCGTGCTGCACCGCTCGACCGCCCTGATCCTCACCGCGGTCACCGCGGTCTGGTTCCTCACCTTCTGGATGTTCCTGCCGTTCCTTCGGCGCGGCTGGGGCGACGACGACATCGACGACGATGACGACGACCCGCAGGTGCTCACCGGCGACTGACCCCTCGCCACGGACGGGCCGGTACGCCAAATCGGACGTGCAGCGGACGCTACCCCTGGGTAACACCCGGGGGTAGCGTCGTTTTCGTCGAGCACGTCGACGCAGCCGGACCGAGGTTCGAGGAGGCAGCCGTGACCACGACACAGAACAGCCGACCCGACGGGACGGGGGGTCCCACCGGCCGCGTCGCCCCGATCGACGACGCCGCACCGGCGGCCGGCGGCGGGCCGGCCGCCGAGGAGACGGCAGCCCCCGGGGACGAGGCGGCGGCGGCGACGGCGGCGGCGGTCGACGAGGCCGGCGGGGCGGCACCGCTGCCCGCCGAGGCGGGACAGGTCTCCGAGAAGGAGGCCCGGCAGGTCGCCGAGGCGGCCCGCGAGTCGGCCTGGGACCGGCCCAGCTTCGGCAAGGAGCTCTTCCTCGGCCGGTTCCGGCTCGACCTGATCGACCCCTGGCCGCGTGCCGACCCGGACGACGTGGCGCGCGCCGAGGAGTTCCTCGCCGGGTTCGGGGCGTACCTGGACGCCGAGGTGGACGGCGCGGCCATCGAGCGGGACGCGTCCATCCCGGACGAGGTGTTCCAGGGGATGGCCCGCCGGGGCGCCTTCGGCATGAAGATCGACCGGAAGTACGGCGGGCTGGGGCTGAGCAACCTGCACTACTGCCGGGCCCTGATGCGGGCCGGTTCGGTGAGCCCGGCGATCGGCGCGCTGCTCTCGGCGCACCAGTCGATCGGCGTGCCGCAGCCGCTGAAGATGTTCGGCACCACCGAGCAGAAGGAGCGGTTCCTGCCCCGGCTCGCCGCCGGTGAGGTCTCCGCCTTCCTGCTCACCGAGCCGGACGTCGGCTCCGACCCGGCCCGGCTGGCGACCACCGCCGAACCGACCGAGGACGGCAGCGGCTACCGGCTCAACGGGGTGAAGCTCTGGGCCACCAACGGCACCGTCGCCACGCTGCTGGTGGTGATGGCCCGGGTGCCCGCCGCCGAGGGCCGGCGCGGCGGGATCACCGCCTTCGTGGTCGAGGGCGACAGCGAGGGCATCACCGTGGAACGGCGGAACTCCTTCATCGGCCTGCGCGGCCTGGAGAACAGCCTGACCCGTTTCCACGACGTCTTCGTGCCCAGGGAGAACGTGATCGGCGGCGAGGGCAAGGGCCTGAAGATCGCCCTGACCACGTTGAACACCGGGCGGCTCTCGCTGCCGGCGATGTGCGTCGGCGCGGGCAAGTGGGCGCTGAACGTGGCCCGGGAGTGGGCCGCCGACCGGGTCCAGTGGGGCCGGCCGGTGGGCGAGCACGAGGCGGTGGCCAAGAAGCTGGCCTTCATGGCCGCCACCACGTACGGCATGGAGTCCATGCTCGACCTGTGCTGCCTGCTCGCCGACGACGACCGCAACGACATCCGGATCGAGGCGGCGCTGGTGAAGCTCTACGCCAGCGAGATGGCCTGGAAGATCGCCGACGAGCTGGTCCAGATCCGCGGTGGGCGCGGCTACGAGACGGCCGACTCGCTGGCCGCCCGGGGCGAGCGGCCGGCCGCCGTCGAGCAGCTCCTGCGGGACCTGCGGATCAACCGGATCTTCGAGGGCTCCACCGAGATCATGCACCTGCTGATCGCCCGCGAGGCGGTCGACGCCCACCTCTCGGTGGCCGGCGACATCATCGACCCGGACGCCGGCCTCGGCCGCAAGGCGAAGGCGGGCGCGAAGGCCGGCGTCTTCTACGCCAAGTGGCTGCCCACCCTCGCCGTCGGCAAGGGCCAGACGCCCGGCGCGTACGCCGACTTCGGTCCGCTCGCCGGTCACCTGCGGCACGTCGAGCGGACCAGCCGCAAGCTGGCCCGGTCCACCTTCTACGCGATGTCCCGCTGGCAGGGCAAGATGGAGCGCAAGCAGGCGTTCCTGGGCCGGGTGGTGGACATCGGCGCCGAGCTGTTCGCGATGTCCGCGGTCTGCGTCCGGGCCACCGCCGAGCGGGCCGAGCGCCCGGAGAACGTCGAGCTGGCCGACCTGTTCTGCCGGCAGGCCCGGCTGCGGATCGACGAGCTGTTCACCGGGCTCTGGTCGAACACCGACGACCTCGACGTGACAGCCGCGAAGCGCATCCTCGCCGGCCGGTACGCCGCGCTGGAGGAGGGGATCGCCACCCCGCCGGACGATGCCCCCTGGGTGGCCCGCTGGACCCCCGGCCCGTCCACCGCCGAGGACGTCCGCCGCCGCATCCCCCGCCCCGAGTGAAAGCAGGGGCCCCCTGTTAACGCCTGCTGCATAGCAGGGGGCCCCTGCTAACACCCCAGCGCGGGCCGCGCCGAGCGCTCAGCGGGCGACGGCCCAGGCGATCACGGCGGCCAGGATGAGCCCGTTCAGCCCGGCCAGCACCAGGTACGCCGCCGGCGGGATCTTGCGACCCTTACGGACGAAGCTCACCAGGACACCCGCGTACACCAGCAGCAGCACGGCGACGACGATCAGGAAGTAGAGCACCCGGACACCCTACCGACCGGGCTTGAGCCCGAGTCCGCGCAGCTCCAACGCGGCGAGCGCGTCGACGGTGGCGTCGTCGCCGCGCCGCCACGCCTCCGCCACGTCCGGCGCGATCCGGGCCAGCCGGCCCAGCGGCTGACCGGCCAGGGCGCGCAACGCCAGCAGGTCCCGCCCGGCGGGCACGGCGGCGAGCGCCTTGGCCGCGCCGGCCCGGCGCATCCAGCGGACCCGCAGCGGCAGCCAGCCGAAGAGCACCAGCCCGAGCGGGAAGACCAGCACCGCGATGCTCAGCGCGAGGGCGAGCTGGCCGACCAGCTCCTGCTGGTCGCGGCCCGCCTCGGCCATCGCCCGGGCGGCGTCGGCGGCCCGGGTGAAGGGCGCGGTCAGCTCGTCGCCGACCAGCGGCACCCGGCCGACCTTGCCGCCGGCGTCGGCCAGGTTGTCGGCGAGGCCGCCGCCGGCCCCCTCCAGCTTCTTCCCGGGTACGGCCAGCTTCTCGACCAGGTCGTGCAGCCAGAGTGCGAAGCGGATCGCCGCGTACACCCAGACCACGACGAGCAGGTCGGTGAGGAGCTGACGGAGGGCGGTGGGAAAACGGTCGGCGTAGATCTTCACGCCGGACAGCGTGCCACGCCCCGGCCGTCCGGGCACGGGTCGGTTCTATCGGCCGGCGCAGGCCGGGCAGGTGCCGAAGATCTCCAGGGTGTGGCTGACCTCGGCGTACCCGTGCTGGGCGGCGACCCGCTCGGCCCAGCTCTCCACGGCCGGGCCGGCCACCTCGACGGTCCGCCCGCAGGCGCGGCAGACCAGGTGATGGTGGTGGCCCTCGCTGCACCGCCGGTAGAGGTGCTCACCGCCCGGTGGGCGCATCACGTCGATGTCACCGGCGTCGGCGAGCCCCTGCAACGTCCGGTAGACGGTGGTCAGGCCGACCCGTTCACCCCGCTGGCGCAGCATGGCGTGCAGCTCCTGGGCGCTGTGGAAGCCCTCCACCTCGGCCAGCAGGGTGCTCACCGCCGTCCGCTGGCGGGTGTTGCGCAACGTACCCTCGCTCACGGCCCCTCCCCGGCGTGGCTGACCGCGTCGGCGACGATGTGCGCGACGTGCTCGTCGACCAGCGCGTACGCGATCTCCCGGCCGCGCCGGGAGCCGCGCACCACCCCCGCGCCGCGCAACACCCGCAGGTGCTGCGAGACCAGCGGCTGCGGTGCGCCGAGCTTCTCGACCAGCTCGTGCACGCACCGTTCACCCTGCGCCAGTTCGCTCACGATCGCCAGCCGGATCGGCGCCGACAGGGCGCGCAGCAGGTCACCCGCACCCTCGAAGGCGTCGTACCCGTTCGTGCCGGTCACCCCGTAACGGTAACCAATGCCAACCGGGCCGCCCGGCGGAGCCTCATCCGAGCACCACCTCGGGCTCGTGCGGCTCGGTGACCGGCGGGCCGGCCGGCCGGTTCCGGCGGCGTACCGCCCGCCAGGCCGCCGCGCCGAGCGCGACCACCAGGAACGACGCGATGGCGAGCAGCACCACCGAGGCGCCGGGCGCGGTGTCGGCGGTGGCCGCCACCCAGATGCCCGCCCCGGCGGCGAACAGCCCCAGCGTCATCGCGGCCGCCATGGTGCTGCGGAAACCCCGGGTGACCTGCTGCGCGGTGGCCACCGGCACCACCATCAGCGCGCTGATCAGCAGCACCCCGACGGCCCGCATGGCGATGGTCACGGTGACCGCGGTGGTCACCGCGAGCAGCAGGTTCAGCGCCCGGACAGGCAGGCCGGAGACCCGGGCGTACTCCTCGTCGTGACAGACCGCGAAGAGCGCCGGGCGCAGCGCCAGCATGACCACCACGATCACCACGCCGAGCACGCCGATGGTGACCAGGTCGGCCGGTGACGTCGTGGTCAGCGACCCGAAGAGGTACGAGTTGAGCGACGCGCTGCTGGCGTCGGAGAGGCCGACCAGCATCACGCCGCCGGCGATACCGCCGTAGAAGAGCAGCGCCAGCGCCAGGTCGCCGGAGGTACGCCCGCGGGCCCGGACCAGCTCGATGACGACCGCGCCGAGCGTCGCCGCGAGCACCGCCACCAGCACCGGGGAGCGGTTGAGCAGCAGCCCCGCCCCGACGCCGGTCAGCGCCACGTGCCCGATCCCGTCGCCGATCAGCGCCAGCCGGCGCTGCACCAGATAGATCCCGAGCGCCGGCGCGGCGAGCCCGATGACCAGCGCGCCGACCAGGGCGCGCAGCATGAAGTCGTACTGGAAGAGGTCCATGTCAGATGCTCCACAGCCCGGCGGGCTCCTCGTCGCAGTGCGGGTGCACGTGGTCGTGGTCCGGTTCCGCGTGGTGCCCGGCCGGTTCCGGCACCGGGCCGTCGTGGCAGATGCCGCCCTGGTGGACGACCACCGCCCGGCTGATCAGCGGGCGCAGCGGCCCCAGCTCGTGGGCGACCAGCAGCACCGTCCCGCCGCCGGTCAGGAAACCGCGCAGCGCGCCGGCGAACGCCTCCTGGCTGACCGCGTCCACCCCGGCGGTCGGCTCGTCGAGCACCAGCACCTCCGGCTCGCCGGCGAGCGCCCGGGCGATCAGGGTGCGCTGCTGCTGCCCGCCGGAGAGGGTGGCGACCGGATCGCCGGCCCGGTCGCTCAGCCCGACGGCGGCCAGTGCGGCGGCGACCTTCTCCCGGTCGGCGCGCCCCGACGGACGCAGGATGCCCCGGCGGGCCAGCCGCCCCGAAGCCACCACCTCACCCACCGTGGCCGGTACGCCGCTGCCGGCGCCGAGCCGCTGCGGGACGTACCCGATGCGGTGCCAGTGCCGGAAGCGGCGCTGCGGGGTGCCGAAGAGGGTGACCGACCCGGCACCCAGCGGCACCAGCCCGAGCACGGCCCGGATCAGGGTCGACTTGCCGGAGCCGTTGGCGCCCAGCACGGCGACCACCTCACCGGCGGTGACGGTCAGCGACACGTCCCGCAGCACGGACCGCCCGTCGTAGCCGACGGCGGCGTGGTCGACCTGGATCACTGGTGCGCTCATGAGCAGTCCAACGCGGTTCGCAGGGTCCGGAGATTGGTCCGCATGGCCGACAGGTAGTCCCCGTCGGCGGGCGGCCCCTCGATCGGATCGAGCACGGCGGTCCGCGCCCCGACCTCCCGGGCGACGGTCTCGGCGACCTTCGGGCTGACCAGCCGCTCGAAGAAGATGGTGGTGGCACCGTGCTCGCGGGCCTCCTTCGCCACCTCGGCGAGCCGCCCGGCGGGGGCCTCGGTGTCGGGGGTGAGGCCGGTGATGCCGACCTGTTCGAGGCGGTAGCGGGCGGCCAGGTAGCCGAACGCGGTGTGACTCACCACGATCTCCCGTCGTTGGCAGCGCGCCAGGCCGGTGACGTACTCCCGGTCGAGGGTGTCCAGGTCGGCGCGGAAGGCCGCGGCCCGGGCGGTGAAGTCGGCGGCCCGGCCCGGATCGAGCCGGCCGAGCCGCTCGGCGATCCGGTCACCGACGGTGGCCAGCCGGGTCGGGTCGAGCCAGAGGTGCGGGTCCTTGCCCCCGGTCTCCTCCGCGTGCCCGGCCTCGCCCTCGTGGTCGTGGCCGCCGGCCGCCGCGTCGAGCAGCGGCTGCACGGTGGCCACGTCGAGGGCCCGGTCCGCGGCGTTCTGGGCGACCGCCTCGTCCACCGCCGGCTGGAAGTCCTTGAGATAGAGGACCAGTTCCGCGTCGACGACCTGCCCGACCTGGCGCGGGTGCAGTTCCAGGTCGTGCGGCTCGGCGCCCGGCTTGGCCAGGCCGGTGACCCGGACCGCGTCCCCGCCGATCCGCTCGGCGAGGAACTGCAGCGGATAGAAGGCGGCCACCACGTCGACCCGGTCCGGGTCGGCGCCAGCTCCGGCGTCACCGCAGGCGGCGACGCCACCGAGGGCGAGCAGGGCGGTGGTGGCGGCGGCCACGGCGCGGGGACGGACGGTCATGTCCCCACTGTCCGCGATAACGAAATTGATTGTCAAAAACGCATGCTTGCATGTGTGTAAGGAGGGGCCCCCTGTTAACGCCTCCGGTATAGAAGGGTCCCCCTCTCACCACCGGGTCAGGAGAGCTTGGCGAGGGCGACCGCGATCAGCAGGGTGAGCATGACCAGGCGGATCACCCGGGTGGCGGGGGACTGCACCGGCCAGGTGGTCGCCATCAGCCACACCAGCCCCGCGGCCAGCACCAGCAGCAGCACCCCGCCCACCGGGCCCGGCGCGAAGAACGCCACCAGCACCAGGACCAGGGTGGCCAGGAACACCGTCGTCGGGTTGACCCGGGCCAGCCGGGCGAGCAGGGGGCGCTGCGTACGCTGCATCCCACAGACTCTACGAGGAGGACGCGGGTGCTGGTCACCAACCGGTTCGTGGTGGACACGGAGGCCAGTGCGGCCTTCACCGAGCGGGCCCACGCCGCCCTCGCGGCGCTCGCCGCCCGCCCCGGCTATCTGCGCGGGGAACTGCTGCGGGCGCTCGACGACCCGACCCACTGGTGCCTGGTCACCGAGTGGGAGTCCGTCGGGACCTACCGGCGGGCGCTGGGCGGCTTCGACGTCAAGGTGCACGCCACCCCGCTGCTCGCCGAGTCGGTCGACGAACCGTCCGCGTACGAGACGCTCGCCAGCGCCGCTCCGGCGGGCGAGATCGTCATCGTCCCCAGTGATCGGGCCGCTGGCCCTTACCGTTGAGCAAACGGGCACTACCCTCTGGCGTATGACCGCTCCCGGACCGGCAGCCCCACCCCGCCGAACCTGCTGCCCGGCGCCGACGGTGCCCCGCCGGTCGCGGGTCCGCCGTCCGAGCCCGGCGTGCCGACCCCGCCGGCCGGCCCCGGGTGGCGCCGCCGTTCGCCGCGCCCCCGACCGAGGGCGGCCGGCGGCGGCTCTGGCTCGGGCTGGGCGTCGGCGCGCTGGCCGTGCTGCTCTGCTGCGGCGGGGGCGGCGCAGCCGTCATCGGGCTCGCGGTGACCAACATCCAGGCGGTCGAGGAACAGGGCCGGGCGGTCACCGACGACTACTATCAGGCGCTGGTGGAGAAGGACTGGCGCAAGGCGTACGACAAGCTCTGCGACACCGCGCAGCAGCGCGAGTCGCGCCCCGAGTTCGAGCGACGGGTCGCCGCCGAGCCGCAGATCGCCAGCTACCGGGTGGGCCCGGTGAACCCGAACACCCTCACCGTCCCGGTCAACGTGGTCTTCAGCGGCGGCGACCGGAACCTCCAGCAGGTCACCCTCGCGCCGGACCAGCAGACGGGCGGCATGGAGGTGTGCGGGGTGAGCTGACCCGACCCCGGTATTCTGCTGGGCTCGGGCACCCGGTCGCCGTACCGTTGTCCGAACTGACCGTTCCACTCACACCGCACCCCCGCCGACCGCCAGCCGGCGTAGGAGGAAACATGCCAGCCGACCGTATCGACGCCGTCGTCAGCCTCGCCAAGCGCCGAGGCTTCGTCTTCCCCTCCAGCGAGATCTACGGGGGCACCCGGTCGGCGTGGGACTACGGCCCGCTCGGCGTGGAGCTCAAGGAGAACGTCCGCCGGCAGTGGTGGAAGACCATGGTCCAGCAGCGCGACGACGTCGTCGGCCTGGACTCCGCGGTCATCCTGGCCCGCAAGGTGTGGGAGGCCTCCGGCCACATCGCCGAGTTCGTCGACCCGCTCACCGAGTGCCAGTCCTGCCACAAGCGGTTCCGCGCCGACCACCTCGAGGAGGCGTACGCGGAGAAGCACGGCAAGCCGCTCACCTCGCTGCAGGAGCTGAACTGCCCCAACTGCGGCAACAAGGGCACCTTCACCGAGCCGAAGATGTTCAACGGCCTGATGAAGACCTACCTGGGCCCGGTGGAGAGCGACGAGGGGCTGCACTACCTGCGCCCCGAGACCGCCCAGGGCATCTTCGTCAACTACAAGAACGTCGAGACGGTCGCCCGCAAGAAGCCGCCGTTCGGCATCGCGCAGACCGGCAAGTCGTTCCGCAACGAGATCACCCCGGGCAACTTCATCTTCCGGACCCGTGAGTTCGAGCAGATGGAGATGGAGTTCTTCGTCGAGCCGGGCTCCGACGAGCAGTGGCACGAGTACTGGCTCTCCGAGCGCTGGAACTGGTATCTCGACCTCGGCCTCTCCGCCGACAACCTGCGCTTCTACGAGCACCCCAAGGAGAAGCTCTCCCACTACTCGAAGCGCACGGTCGACATCGAGTACCGGTTCCGCTTCGGCGGCACCGAGTTCGCCGAGCTGGAGGGCATCGCCAACCGGACGGACTTCGACCTGTCGACGCACAGCAAGCACTCCGGCGTCGACCTGTCGTACTTCGACCAGACCAAGGGCGAGCGCTGGATGCCATACGTGATCGAGCCGGCCGCCGGCCTGACCCGCGCGGTGCTCGCCTTCCTGCTGGAGGCGTACGACGAGGACGAGGCGCCCAACACCAAGGGCGGCGTGGACAAGCGCACCGTGATGCGCTTCGACCCTCGGCTGGCCCCGGTGAAGGTGGCGGTGCTGCCGCTGTCCCGCAACGAGGCGCTCTCGCCGAAGGCGAAGGGCCTCGCCGCCCAGCTGCGCAAGCGCTGGGTGGTCGAGTTCGACGACTCGCAGGCGATCGGCCGCCGCTACCGCCGGCAGGACGAGATCGGCACCCCGTTCTGCGTGACCGTCGACTTCGACACCCTCGACGACGACGCGGTGACCGTGCGGAACCGGGACACCATGGCCCAGGAGCGGGTCGCCCTGGACCAGGTCGAGCGCTACCTGATCGAGCGCCTGCCCGGCTGCTGAGCGAACGAGCGACGGGGCCCCGACCGTCCGGTCGGGGCCCCGTCGCGTTCAGGCGGGCGTGTAGACGACCAGCTTCAGCGCCGGGTTCCCGGTGGGGTGCAGGGCCGAGTACGCGAACCGCAGCGCGCCCCGGTCGGGATGGTGCAGCGTCTTGTGGCCGCTGCCGCCACGGTCGATGTCGTGCCGGTCCCACCAGCGCGCGAACTCCGGGCTGCCCGCCCGCAGCCGGGCGGTGAGCCCGGTGAACGCCGGGTCACCCGGGTGCAGGTCGTGCGCCACCCGGAACTTCGCCAGCACCCGGCGCGCGTCGTCGGCCCAGCCGGCCCCGAACAGCCGCTTGGCGTCCGGCTCCAGGAACAGGTATACCAGCGAGTTCCGGTCCGGCTCGGGCAGGCCGACCAACCCGCCGAACAGCTCCGCCGCCGCGGCGTTCCAGGCCAGCAGGTCCCACCGGCAGCCGGTCACGTACGCGGGCTGGGTCAACGTGTCGAGCAGCCGCCGCAGGTCGTCGGGCACGCTCTCCCGGACGAACGGGGGCAGCCCGCGCGGGCCGGCCAGCGCCCGCAGGTGCGCGTGTTCCGCGCCGTCCAGCCGCAGCGCCCGGGCCAGCGCGTCCACCGTCGCCCCGGACGGGCTGACGTCCCGTCCCTGCTCCAGCCGGACGTACCAGTCGATGCCGATCCCGGCCAGCTCGGCGACCTCCTCCCGGCGTAGGCCGGGGGTCCGGCGCCGACCCCGCTCGGGCAGGCCGACCGCGACCGGCGTCAGTCGCGCCCGCCGCGACCGCAGGAACTCGCCCAGCCCGCTCCGGGTCCGCTCAGCCATCGTCTCCTCCTCGCTCCTCGGGTGGTACGCGCCGGTCCCAGGATCGCTCCGGTCCTGAATCCGGTCCGTCCGGTCGACGCACGATGGGTCGGTCACCCGCCCGTCCGCAGACAGGAGTCGATCATGCGCGCCGCTGTGCTCACCGAGTTCGGCACACCCCTGACCGTCCAGACCGTGCCCGACCCCGTGCTCGGCACGGGTGAGGTCGTCGTCGACGTGGTGGCGGCGGGTGTGCTCCCGTACGCCGCCGAGGTCTTCAGCGGCGAGCGGTCGTACGCGCTCACCCTGCCCGTCGTGCCCGGCGCGGGCGCGGTCGGCCGGGTCCGCGCGGTCGGGCCCGACGCGACCCGCCTCGCGGTGGGCGACTGGGTTTCCGTCGACCCGACGGTACGCTCCCGCGACGGCGGCCCGACCCCGGACATCACCCTCCAGGGCCTGAGCGGCCGGGGCGACGGCGGCCTCCGGTTGCAGCGCCACTTCGGCCACGGCTCGTACGCGGAGCAGGTCCTCGCGCCCACCGAGAACGTCCACCCGCTGGGGCCGATCGACCCCGCCGAGGCGGGCCGGTGGTGCGCGCTGCGGCTCTGCCTGGTGCCGTTCGGCGGGCTCCTCGCCGGTGACCTGCGCCCCGGCGAGACGGTCCTGATCAGCGGCGCGACAGGCAACTTCGGCAGCGCCGGGGTGGCCGTCGCGCTGGCCCTGGGCGCCGGCTGCGTCGTCGCGCCGGGCCGGGACGAGCGGATGCTCGCCGCCCTCGCCGACCGGTTCGGGCCCCGGGTGCGTACCGTGCGGCTCTGCGGGGACGAGGACGACGACCGGCGGCGGATGCGGGCCGCCGCCCCCGGACCGATCGACCTGGTGCTCGACCTGCTGCCGCCGGCCGCCCCGGCCACCGCCGTCCGGGCCGCCGCGATGACCGTCCGTGAGTTCGGCCGGGTCGTCCTGATGGGGGGCGTGGGGATGCTCGGCGGCGCAGACCTGGCCCTGCCGTACCCGTGGCTGATGCGCGACAGCATCACCGTACGGGGGCAGTGGATGTATCCGCAGGAGGCCAACCTCCGCCTGATCAACCTGGCCCGGTCCGGGCTGCTGGACCTCGACGCCTTCGAGGTGACCGAGTTCGGACTCGACGCCGTGAACCGGGCGGTGGCGCACGCCGCGGAGACCGGCGGCCGGTTCCGGCTCACCGTCGTCCGACCCTGAGCCGGCACCCTCCGTACACTTGTCCGGTGACTGCTCCGACCGTGCCCGCGCTGCGCCCGCTCACCCTCGGCCCGTACCAGGTGTGGCCGCCGGTGGTGCTCGCGCCGATGGCGGGGATCACCAACGTCGGCTTCCGGCGGCTCTGCCGGGAGCAGGGCGGGGGGATCTACGTCTGCGAGATGATCACCACGCGGGCGCTGGTCGAACGGAACCCGAAGACGCTGCGCATGATCGCCTTCGGGGCGGACGAGCACCCGCGCAGCCTCCAGCTCTACGGCACCGACCCGGAGGTGACCGCCGCCGCCGTGCGGATCGTGGTCGAGCGGGACCTCGCCGACCACATCGACCTCAACTTCGGCTGCCCGGTCCCGAAGGTCACCCGGCGCGGCGGCGGGTCGGCCCTGCCGTGGCGGCGCCGGCTCTTCGCCCGGTTGGTCAAGGCCGCGGTGGACGCCGCGTCACCCGCCGGGGTGCCGGTCACGGTCAAGATGCGCAAGGGCATCGACGACGACCACCTGACGTACGTCGAGGCCGGCCTCGCCGCCCAGGACGCCGGCGTCGCCGCGGTCGCCCTGCACGGTCGTACGGCCGCGCAGCGCTACTCCGGCACCGCCGACTGGGACGCCATCGCCACCCTCAAGCAGGCCCTCGACGTGCCGGTGCTCGGCAACGGCGACATCTGGGAGGCCGACGACGCGCTGCGGATGGTCGCGCACACCGGGGTGGACGGGGTGGTGGTCGGGCGCGGCTGCCTCGGCCGGCCGTGGCTCTTCGCCGACCTGGAGGCCGCCTTCAACGGCCGGGCCGACCGGCGGCTGCCCTCCCTGGGCGAGGTGGCGGTGACCATGCGGCGGCACGCCGAACTGCTGGTGGACCAGTTCGTGGCCGGTGCCCGCAACCCGGCGCGCGGCGAGCGGGACGGCTGCACCGACTTCCGCAAGCACGTCGCCTGGTATCTCAAGGGCTTCCCGGTCGGCAGCGAGCTGCGCCGCTCCCTCGCCATGATCGACAGCCTGGCGCAGCTCGACGACCTGCTCGGCAAGCTGGACCCGGCGGTGCCGTTCCCGGTGGAGAACCTGGGCCAGCCGCGCGGCCGGACCAACTCGCCGGGCAGGGTCGCCCTGCCCGACGGCTGGCTGGCCAGCCGGGACGACGACACCGTGCCCGAGGGCGCCGAGCTGGACGACTCCGGCGGCTGAGCCGCCCTGCCCGCTCCCGGCGGCAGTCGCCGGCCCCGCGCTCCGGTGCCCGGGCCGCGTCGGCCGGCGTTCCGGGTGCCCGGCCTGCGTCGGCCCGCTCCGGGCGAATGGAGACGACGAAGGGCCCGACCCCGTGGTGGGGTCGGGCCCTTCGTCAGGTGCCGGGATCGTCAGGAGGCGCTGTAGCCGCGGGTGGCGATCCAGTCGGCGAGGTTGTCCACGCTCATCCGGTAGGCGGCCTGGTCCGGGTTGGCCGAGTCGGCGATCGTCACGATCTTCCCGCCGTCGCGGTAGCCCACCACGCTGATGTAGTGCCCACCCTCGAAGCTGTGGGTGTTGCCGTCGGTGTCGGTGGCGGTGCCGGCGATGTTGGCGACCACGGCACGGCCGTCGTCGACGGTACGCACGATGTCGGCGCGCAGGGTGTCGGTCTGCTTGTCGTCGGCCTTGCTGTCCCGGATCTCGACGGACCGGTAGTGCTTGCCGGTCTCCTTGTTCAGCACCGGGGTGATGTCGTTGATGCTGTTGGTGCCGTTCTCGGTGGTGCCCATCTCCTTGGCCATGGCGTCGACGTCGATGTTCTTGCCGAGGACGCTCAGGGCGTTACGGGTGGCGGCCGGGCCGCAGTAGTAGAAGTTGGGCTGGGCCTCGTAGCGGACGTCCAGCTCCCGCTCGCCGTGACCCTTGCGGTCGGTGGTCACCGACGACGCGGCCTTCTCGGCCGGGGCGGCCTGGGCGGCGATGGCGGGTCCGGCGATGCCACCGGCGGTGGCGGCGATACCGGCAGCGGTCAGCACGGTCTTGCGCAGCAGAGTGGTAGCCATGATCAGATCACGCCTTCCATTCGGGGGTTGCGCGGCACCCGCGACGGGGGATGCGGTCGTGCCGCGAAAGAGGAAAGTCTCGGGGCATCCGGCGATCGTGGTCGACCTGCTCGATGGCCCGGGGATGTAACGACCGGTGGCGGGGAGTGATTCCCTCGACCTCACCGGCTCGGGACCCGGTGTTCGCGGTGCCGGGGGAGGTAACCACGGCCGGTGGCCGGTCATTCCGACCGGGCGGCGGGCCGGCTCGGGGGGCCGGGATGCCGCGCGGTCTGCCATGTTCAACGACCCCGCTCCCGGCGTGATTCCGCCGCTGGCGTGGCCCCGACCACGGGACGCGAGGGCATGAACCGGACACGGTGGCCAGACTGCCCGCCCGGAGGCGGCGGTCTCGGCCTGGACGTGTCCCTGCCGACCGGTCCGTGTCCGCCTGCGGCCTGTGCGGACCGCGCGGTTCCTCGCGCTCCTCCGGGCCGGCCGTCTTGCTGGGGCCGGTTGCCGGCGCCGTTCGCCTTCGCCGTCTTGGGCGCTCCCTGGCGGGGCTGTCTCACGTTACGTGCGGGGTGGCACCTGACCGGGGCGAATCGGCCGCCGCGTCCGGCGTGGGTCGGGCGGGCACCGGGCGGGAGTGGGTCGCCGCCGGCCAGGGGACCTCCGGGGAGGGGTGGAAGGCGATGCCGGCGGTGGTCCAGCGGGGGCCGTGGCCGGCCAGCCGCTCCCGGAAGCCGGCCCAGTCGTGCGTCGACCGGGGCGACCAGGCGAGTTCGGCGAGGGCGGGCAGCCGGGGCAGCAGCATGAACTCGATCTCGGCGGGGGTGGTGACCGACTCGGTCCAGAGCGGGGCCTCGACGCCCAGCACCGCCTCGGCCGGCACGCCGGTCAGGTGCGTGCCCGGATCCCACTCGTACGCCCGCCGCACGTCGATCAGCCCGGCCCAGTCGTGTCCGATCGGGGTGTCCGGGGCGTACTTCATGTCCAGGTAGGCGTGGTTGCCGGGGGAGAGGATCAGCCGGGCGCCGCGGCGTACCGCGTCGGCGGTCTCGGGGTCGTCGCCGTGGGTGCCCCACCACTGCACCACCCGGCCGTCGACGTGCCCGGCCGGAGCGATCTGGTGCCAGCCGACGACGGTCTTCCCGGTGCCGGCGACGATCCGCTGGACCCGCTCCACGAAACCGGTGTACGTGGCCCCCTTCACCTTGAACGCCTCGTCGCCGCCGATGTGCAGCCAGGGCCCGGGGGTGAGCGCGGCCAGCTCGCCGAGGACGTCGGCGACGAAGTCGTACGTCCGCTCGTCGGCGTGGTCGACGTGGCTGAAGCCGACCTCGGTGCCGGTGTAGGGCGGCGGCGCGATCTTGTTCGGTGCCAGCTCGGGGTAGGCGACCAGGGCCGCGTTGGTGTGGCCCGGCAGGTCGATCTCGGGGACCACGGTGATGTGCCGGCGCGCGGCGTGCCGGACGATGCGGCGGTAGTCCGCCCCGGTGTACCAGCCGCCGGGGCCACCGCCCACCTCGGTGGCGCCGCCCACGGTCGCCAGCCGGGGCCAGGAGTCGACGGCGATCCGCCAGCCCTGGTCGTCGGTGAGGTGCAGGTGCAGGTGGTTGAGCTTGTACCGGGCCAGCAGGTCGATCACCCGCAGCACGTCGGGTACGGCGAAGAAGTGTCGGGCCACGTCGAGCATCGCGCCCCGGTACGGGAACCGGGGCCGGTCGACGATCGTGCCGCCGGGCACCGTCCAGCGCTCGGTCACCGGGTTCGGGCTCTCGATCGCCGCCGGCAGCAGTTGGCGCAGCGTCTGCACTCCGTGGAAGAGCCCGACCGCGCCGGCCGCGACGATCCGTACCTCGTCGGGGGCGACCGTCAGCCGGTAGCCCCCGTCGGCCGCCGGCCCGACCCCGGCCGCCGGAGCCGGGCCCGTCGGGACGGACTGCGCGGGAGCCGTGTCCGCCGGGCCGGGTTGCGCCGGAGCCGGGGTGGATCGGGGCGCAGTCGGCATCGGGGCGGAGAGGGTGAGCACCAGGTGGCCGTCGGCCCCGGCGTCGGCCAGTTCGGTGATCGGAAGCCGGTAGCCGGTGGCGGGACGCAGCAGGTCGGCGAGCTGCTCGGCCACGTCCCGGGCGGCCGGGTCGGGGCTCACCCGGACGACGGCGTCCGCAGAAAGCGTGAAGTCGGCCGCCGGGTCGGGGTGGACGCGTTCCGGCGCCGGCACCACGTCGCCGAGTCGGACCGGGGCCGGCGGGGTGATCAGCCGGTCCGCCGACCGGGCGGCGGCGTGGGCGAGGTCGGCCACCGCCGGCGGGCGCGCGAGATCCCCGGCGGCACCGGCCGCTCCGCCGGCTGCGCGGGGACGCCGGGAACGGCGGGTGGGGCGGAAACGGCGGCGGGCTCGCCGGCAGCAGGCCGGGGGACCGTCCGGCCCTGGCCGGGGCTGGTGTCCGGGGTGGTCGACACGGTGGCGGCTCCGGGGTGTATTCGCGTGGGATATGGCAAAGGTGAGTTTCGGCCGAACGAGCGCTGTCAAGAGTACGAGGGGCGGCGAGGTTGCGTGATCGTGCGCGTGGAAGCGTTCCCAGAAACCGGTACGGACGCGGACAGTGGTGACCGTTGTGCCGATTGTCACCGAACGGTCCCAGCCCACTCGAAGTTCGCTTAACCTTCGCCCACCGATCGCTGACGACGCCGGGATTACCGGTGGTCGCTCCCGGGGTAAGTCCGAACTGAACCTTCGTTAAGTGTCAATGGCGCGCGTGGGAGGCTCTGGTGGCAGCGCAAGAGACGGTCGAGCACAAGTACGTCTACGACTTCGCCGAGGGCAACAAGGACCTCAAGGACCTGCTCGGCGGCAAGGGTGCCAACCTCGCCGAGATGACCAACCTCGGCCTGCCGGTTCCGCCCGGCTTCACCATCACCACCGAGGCCTGCAAGGCGTACCTGACGACCGGCCGGGAGCCGGACGGGTTGGCCGGACAGATCGAGGCGCACCTGGCGTCCCTGGAACGGGAGATGGGGCGCAAGCTCGGCGACGCGGGTGACCCGCTGCTGGTCTCCGTCCGCTCCGGTGCCAAGTTCTCCATGCCCGGCATGATGGAGACCGTCCTCAACGTCGGCCTCAACGACCGTTCCGTGGTCGGGCTCTCCGCCCAGGCGGGCGGGAACGACCGGTTCGCCTGGGACTCCTACCGCCGCCTGATCCAGATGTTCGGCAAGACCGTCTGCGAGGTGCCGGGCGAGGAGTTCGAGCACGCGCTCGACGAGGCCAAGCGCGCCAAGGGTACGCAGAACGACCTGGACCTCGACGCGGACGACCTGCGCGGGCTGGTCGACGCGTACAAGAAGATCTTCGTCAAGCACACCGGGCGGGAGTTCCCGCAGGAGCCGCGCGAGCAGCTCGACCTGGCCATCCGCGCGGTCTTCGAGTCGTGGAACGCCGAGCGCGCCATCCTCTACCGGCGGCAGGAGCGCATCCCCGCCGACCTCGGCACCGCGGTCAACGTGGTCTCCATGGTCTTCGGCAACCTCGGCCCCGACTCCGGCACCGGCGTCGCCTTCACCCGCGACCCGGGCAGCGGCGCGCAGGGCATCTACGGCGACTACCTGGCCAACGCACAGGGCGAGGACGTCGTCGCCGGCATCCGCAACACCGTGCCGTTGCAGGAGCTGGAGCAGCTCGACAAGTCCTCGTACGACGAGCTGCTCGGGATCATGGCCCGGCTCGAGGAGCACTACCGGGACCTCTGCGACATCGAGTTCACCATCGAGCGCGGCAAGCTCTGGATGCTCCAGACCCGGGTCGGCAAGCGCACCGCCGCGGCGGCCTTCGTGATCGCCGGCCAGCTCGTCGACGAGGGCCTGATCGACCTCGACGAGGCGCTGCACCGGGTCAACGGCGCGCAGCTCGCCCAGCTGATGTTCCCCCGCTTCCAGCTCGACCACGAGTTCCAGCCGGTCGCCACGGGCATCGGCGCCTCGCCGGGCGCCGCCTCCGGCAAGGTGGTCTTCACCTCCGCCCGCGCCGTCGAACTGGCCGCCGAGGGGGAGTCGGTGATCCTGGTCCGCCGGGAGACCAACCCCGACGACCTGAACGGCATGATCGCCGCCAAGGGCATCCTCACCTCGCGCGGCGGCAAGACCAGCCACGCCGCGGTGGTGGCCCGGGGCATGGGCAAGACCTGCGTCTCCGGCGCCGACGCGCTGGAGGTGAACGTCCCGGCGAAGAAGTTCACCGTCGGCGAGCACGTCGTCGGCGAGGGCGACGTCGTCTCCATCGACGGCACCACCGGCAAGGTCTACCTCGGTGAGGTGCCGGTCATGCCGTCCGAGGTGGTGCAGTACTTCGAGGGCAGCCTGGAACCGGAGCACGTCGACAACGCGCTGGTCCGGGCCGTACACCGGATCATGACGCACGCCGACGCCAAGCGGCGGCTGGCGGTCCGCACGAACGCCGACACCGGCGAGGACGCCGCGCGGGCGCGGCGGTTCGGCGCCGAGGGCATCGGCCTGTGCCGCACCGAGCACATGTTCCTCGGCGACCGGCGGGAGCTGGTCGAGCGGCTCATCCTGGCCCGCACCGACGGCGAGCGGGACGACGCGCTGGCCGCGCTGCTGCCGTTGCAGCGGGCCGACTTCATCGAGATCTTCCGCGAGATGGACGGGCTGCCGGTCACCGTGCGGCTGATCGACCCGCCGCTGCACGAGTTCCTGCCCCCGCTGGAGCAGCTCGCGGTCAACGTGGCGGTCGCCCAGGAGCGCGGCGAGGACGTGGCCAAGGAGGAGGCGCTGCTCGCCGCCGTCCGGCGGATGCACGAGGAGAACCCGATGCTCGGCCTGCGTGGCGTACGCCTCGGCCTGGTCATCCCCGGTCTCTTCGCCATGCAGGTCCGGGCCATCGCGGAGGCCGCGGTCGCGGTCGCCCGCGACGGCGGCGCCGCCTGCCCGGAGATCATGGTGCCGCTGGTCGGCGCCGTGCAGGAGTTGGAGACGGTACGCGCCGAGGCCGAGAAGATCATCGCCGAGGTGGTCGGGGACAGCGGCGTCGAGGTGCTGATCGGCACCATGATCGAGGTGCCCCGGGCGGCGCTCACCGCCGGGCAGATCGCCGAGGCGGCCCAGTTCTTCTCCTTCGGCACCAACGACCTGACCCAGATGGGCTGGGGCTTCTCCCGCGACGACGTCGAGGGCGCGTTCTTCTGGCGCTACCTGGAGCTGGGCATCTTCGGCATCTCCCCGTTCGAGTCGATCGACCGGGAGGGCGTCGGCCGGCTGGTCCGGATCGCCGCCGAGGAGGGGCGGGCCGCCCGGCCCGGGCTGAAGCTCGGCGTCTGCGGCGAGCACGGCGGCGACCCGGACTCGGTGCACTTCTTCCACGAGGTGGGCCTGGACTACGTCTCCTGCTCGCCGTTCCGGGTCCCGGTGGCCCGGCTGGAGGCCGGTCGCGCGGCGGTGGAGACCGACGGCTCCGACTCCCGCTGACCCGGTCCACCACGGGGTCGCCGGTACGTCCGGCGGCCCCGTGCGGCGGGTCGCCCGGCGCGCCGATCGCCCCGTCCCGGCGTAACCTGGGCGCACTGTCCGATCGACCGGAGGTGGCCGCATGACCAGTGTCTGGGAGAGCCTGACCGTGGACGCCCGCGATCCCTCCCGGCTGGCCCACTGGTGGGCGGAGGCACTCGGCTACCAGGTGGTCGCCGACAAGCCGGACGAGGTGGAGATCCGCCCCGCGGCGGACCGACTCCCCGGCATCGTCTTCGTCCCGGTCACCGACGCCAAACAGACCAAGAACCGGCTCCACCTCGACCTGCGCCCGGCCGACCGGGAGGCCGAGGTCGAGCGGCTGGTCGACATGGGCGCCCGGCACGTCGACGTGGGCCAGGGCGACGTCGGCTGGACGGTGCTGGCCGACCCGGAGGGCAACGAGTTCTGCGTACTGCGGGGGCGCGAGGAGTGAGCCGGGGTTGCGAGCCCCGCAGTCGCGACCTCAGTGGGCCAGGGGGCGCGAGGAGTGAGTGAGCGAGGCTGACGACGCGGCGCGCCTGGTCGAGGAGGCGCCCAAGGACACCGGGTACGGGCGGTCGCCGTACGAGCGGGACCGGGCGCGGGTGCTGCACTCGGCCGCGTTCCGGCGGCTCGCCGCGAAGACCCAGGTGCACACCGCCGGCACGGACGACTTCCTGCGTACCCGGCTGACCCACTCGCTGGAGGTGGCGCAGATCGCCCGCGAGATGGGCGACCGGCTGGGCTGCGACCCGGACGTGGTGGACACCGCCGGGCTCGCGCACGACCTCGGCCACCCGCCGTTCGGGCACAACGGCGAGGACGCGCTGGACACCCTCGCCGCCGACTGCGGCGGCTTCGAGGGGAACGCGCAGACGCTGCGGGTGCTCACCCGGCTGGAGGCGAAGGTGCTCGCCCCGGACGGCACCTCCGCCGGGCTGAACCTCACCCGCGCGTCGCTCGACGCGGTCGGCAAGTACCCGTGGCCGCGCCGCCCCGGCCGGCGCAAGTTCGGCGTGTACGCCGACGACCGCCCGGTCTTCGACTGGTTGCGCGCGGGCGCCCCGACCGACGGCCGGCGCTGCCTGGAGGCGCAGGTGATGGACTGGGCCGACGACGTGGCGTACTCGGTGCACGACGTGGAGGACGGCATCCACGGCGGGTACGTCAGCCTCGCCCCGCTGGCCGACCCGGACGAGCGGCGGGCGCTCTGCGCCGACGTGGCGACGGCGTACTCCGGGGAGTCCGCGGACGACCTGGACGAGGTGCTGGTCGACCTGCTCGCCGAGCCGGTGCTCGCCCCCCTCGCCGGGTACGACGGCAGCCACCGCGCGCAGGCCGCCCTGAAGGCCACCACCAGCGTGCTCACCGGCCGGTTCGTCTCGACCGTGGTGGCCGCCACCCGGGACCGGTTCGGCCCCGCCCCGCACCGCCGGTACGCCGCCGACCTGGTGGTGCCGCGCCGGATCCGGGCCCAGTGCGCGCTGCTCAAGGGCATCGCACTGCGCTACGTGATGCGCCGTCCCGGCGCGGGCCCCCGGTACGCCCGGCAGCGGGAGATCCTCGCCGAGCTGGTCGCCGCCCTGGTCGACCGGGCGCCGGACGCGCTCGACCCGGTCTTCGCGCCGCTGTGGCGGGACGCGACCGACGACGCCGCGCGGCTCCGGGTGGTGATCGACCAGGTCGCCTCGCTCACCGACCCGGCCGCGCTGGCCTGGCACGGTCGCCTGGTCGGCGGGCGGGTGGGGGACGGGCGGGACTGAGGCTAGCCTTACCGGCATGACGAAGAAGCTCACCGCCGCCACGGTCCTGCGTACCGAGCGGCCCACCCCGCACCTGATCCGGCTGGTGCTCGGCGGGGCGGAGCTGGCCGGCCTGCCGGTGGGCGAGTACACCGACCACTATGTCAAGTTCGTCTTCCCGCCGGCCGGGGTCAGCTATCCGCACCCGGTGGACCTGGCCACCCTCAAGCGGGACCTGCCCCGCGAGCAGTGGCCGCGGCTGCGGGCGTACACGGTGCGGGCCTTCGACGCGGCGGCCGCTGAGCTGACCGTCGACATCGTGCACCACGGCGACGAGGGGCTGGCCGGCCCCTGGGCCGCCGCGCTGCGCCCCGGTGACCGGGTGCTCTTCACCGGCCCCGGTGGCGCGTACGCCCCGGACCCGGCCGCCGACTGGCACCTGCTGGTCGGCGACGAGAGCGCGCTGCCGGCGATCGCCGCGACGCTGGAGCGGCTGCCGGCCGGCGCGCCCGCCACGGTCTTCCTGGAGGTCGACGGCCCGGCCGACGAACTGCCGCTGGCCAGCCCGGGTGCGGTGGAGCTGACCTGGCTGCACCGGGCCGGTCGCCCGGTCGGTGCGGCCCTGGTCGAGGCGGTCCGGGCGCTGGAGTTCCGGCCCGGCGCGGTGCAGGCCTTCGTGCACGGCGAGGCCGGCTTCGTCAAGGAGCTGCGCCGGCTGCTGCGGGTCGAGCGGGGCGTGCCGCGCGACGCTCTCTCGATCTCCGGCTACTGGCGGCGCGGCTTCGACGACGAGGGCTGGCGCGCCACCAAGGCCGACTGGAACCGCCAGGTCGAGGCCGAGGAGGCGACCGTCACCGCCTGATCCCGGGTCAGGCGTAGGTCTCGCCCGTGCCGACGACCGCCCGCTCCGTCGGGTGCAGCGAACGGCGGTCGAGGACCAGGCCGACCTGCGCGGCGGAGCCGGCGATGCGGCGGCGGATCACCCGCACGTGCAGCGCCAGCGAGCCGGCAACGACCAGCGCCGCGGCCGTCGCGGCCAGCCACACCGGCCCGGCGGCCAGCACCGCCAGCGCGGCGGCCAGGGCCACCAGCACGCTGTTCACCACGGCGATCATGCCGGCCTGGCTGACCAGGTCGCGGAACCAGTGCCGGCGGAACGGCTCCGGCGCGAAGGGTCCCGGGTCGTCGAGCGTCGGCATGATCACGTACGCGGCCAGTTCCGGGGCGCGGCGGGTCAGGTACGTGCGCAGCACGGTGGCGGCGACGGCGTACCGGCGGCCGCGGTCGTTCAGCTCGATCTGCCGGGCGAAGACGGCCACCCCGAGGAGCAGGACGAGCACGCCCAGCCCGGCCAGTACGGCGGGCCGGACCGGGCCGGCCAGGGCGCTGCCGCCCGTGGTGACCAGCCCGGCCGAGACGGCGGTGGCGGCGGTGGCCACCGCGAGGAAGAAGGTGAACCGGGCGGCGGACTGGTCGTGCACCGCACGGCTCAGCTCGCGCAGGTGCTCGTACTCGGCGAGGGCGATGGTCAGCGGCGTGTCCTGGTCCTGGCTCATCCGGTGGTCCTCCCCGTGGTCGCGGTCCCGACCATAGCCAAGATCCGCAAGGGTAGATGCCCGGTATCGCCCCGGCGGAACCGGTCGCCCGCCCAGGATTGGGTCATGGCGGAGCAGGTGGACGAGGGACAGCGGCAGGCCGGCCGGACGGTGGATCCGGTGGTGCTCGCGCTGAGTGTCGGCGGGGTGCTGGCGGTGGTGGCCTGGGGAGTGCTCGCCCAGGGCTCCCTCGCCCGCTTCGGCGAGGCCGGGCTGGCCTGGGCGATCGCCACGTTCGGCTGGTTCTTCGTGGTCGCCGCCGACGCCTTCCTGGTGCTCGCCGTGGTCCTCGCGGCGTCCCGGTTCGGGCGGATCCGGCTCGGCGCCGACGACGACGAACCGGAGTTCGACACCCTCGCCTGGGTCGCCATGATGTTCAGCGCCGGGATGGGGATCGGCCTCGTCTTCTTCGCCGTCGCCGAACCGATCCAGCACTACGCGACACCGCCACCGGCGGCGGGCGTGCCGCCGCAGAGCGGGGCGGCCGCGTCGGTCGCCATGCAGTACACCCTCTTCCACTGGACCCTGCACCCGTGGGGGATCTACGCGATCGCCGCACTGGCGCTGGCGTACTCGACCTTCCGCAAGGGGCGCGGCAACCGGATCTCGGCGGCGTTCCACCCGCTGCTCGGTGCCCGCGCCGACGGTGGTCCGGGTCGGCTGATCGACCTGCTGGCCGTCTTCGCCACCGTCTTCGGCTCGGCCACCAGCCTGGGTCTCGGCGCCCTCCAGGTGGCCGCCGGTCTGGACCTGGTGGCCGGCGTGCCGGACACCAGGGCGCTGGAGGTCGTGGTGATCGGCGCGCTGACCCTGGCGTTCGTCGCCTCCGCCTTCTCGGGCCTGCACCGGGGCGTGAAGTGGTTGTCCATCACGAACGTGGTGCTCGCCGTCGTGCTGATGCTCTTCGTCTTCGTGGTGGGGCCGACCATCTACACGCTGGAGGTGCTGCCCGCCTCGGTCGGTGACTACCTGAGCAACCTGATCCGGATGTCGACCCGGACGGGGGCGTTCTCCGATCCCGCCTGGCTCGGCTCCTGGACGATCTTCTACTGGGCGTGGTGGATCTCCTGGGCGCCGTTCGTGGGCACGTTCATCGCGCGCATCTCCCGGGGGCGGACGGTCCGCCAGTTCCTCGTCGGCGTCCTGCTGGTCCCCAGCGGGGCGAGCGCCGTGTGGTTCGCCGTGCTCGGCGGAAGCGCGCTGCGGACCCAGTCCACCGGCACCCGGGACCTGGTCGCGGACGTCGGCGCGAGTTCCGAGCAGGCCCTGTTCGGGCTGCTGGACGCGCTGCCGCTGGCCACGGTGACCAGCGGGGTCGCCATGGTGCTGGTCGCGCTCTACTTCGTCACCAGCGCCGACTCGGCCTCGTTGGTGCTGGGGTCGCTGACGTCCCGGGGCGCGCTGCGGCCGCACCGGGTGCTGGTGGTGCTCTGGGGCGTACTCATCGGGGCGGTCGCGGCGGCGTTGCTGCTCGCCGGCGGGCTGGCCGCGTTGCAGCAGGCCACCATCCTGGTCGCGTTGCCGTTCGTGGTGGTGATGCTCGGCCTGGCGGTCGCCCTGGTCCGGGAGCTGGCCGCCGACCCGGCGGTCCGACCACCGGCCCGACCGCGCCGGTCCGGCCTGGCCGCCGCGGTGCGGGCCGCCCGGTCGTACGGGGAGGAGGATCCGGCACCGGTCACCCGCTGGTTCCACCGCCCACGAGGCTGAGTGGGTCTACCTCGATATGTAGTAGGGATGCTACATTCCGAGGTATTGATCCGTCACACAGCGGGGGAACGGTCATGACCGCGGTCCAACTTCCGGGAGTCGACGCGACTCCCCACCCACCCGACGACGACCTCGTCCTCGACGTCCGTGACCTGCGGATGCGCTACGGCACCGTGGACGTGCTGCACGGCGTGAGCTTCGCCGCCCGGCGCGGGGAGGTGCTCGCCCTGCTCGGGCCCAACGGGGCAGGCAAGACCACCACCATCGAGATCCTCGAAGGCTTCCGACTGCGGTCCGCCGGTGAGGTGCGCGTCCTCGGCGTCGACCCGGGCCGGGGCGACGAGCGGTGGCGGTCCCGGCTGGGCGTGGTGCTCCAGTCCTGGCGGGACCACGGCAAGTGGCGGGTCCGGGACCTGCTGTCGCACCTCGGCGACTTCTACGCGCCGTACTCGACCGACCGGGTCCGCCGGCCCTGGCCGGTGGACGAGCTGCTGGCCACGGTCGGCCTGACCGCGCACGCCGGCAAGCGGGTGCACCAGCTCTCCGGCGGCCAGCGCCGCCGGCTCGACGTGGCGGTCGGCATCGTCGGCCGGCCGGAGCTGCTCTTCCTCGACGAGCCGACGGTCGGCTTCGACCCGGCCGCCCGGCGGGAGTTCCACGAGCTGGTGCACCGCCTCGCCGACCTGGACTCCACCACCATCCTGCTCACCACCCACGACCTGGACGAGGCCGAGAAGCTCGCCGACCGGATCCTCATCCTGGCCGGCGGCCGGATCATCGCCGACGGCTCGCCGGACGAGCTGGCCCGCCGGGTCTCCGGGGACGCCGAGATCCGCTGGAGCCGGGACGGCGAGCGCTTCGTGCACGCCGCGGCGGACGCCACCGGCTTCCTCCGCGACCTGCTCCGGCAGCACGGCGACGCGGTGCAGGAGCTGGAGGTGCGGCGGGCCAGCCTGGAGGACGCCTACCTGGCGCTGGTGTACGAGCAGGAGTCCGGTGCCCGGGCCGGTGCGGCCGCCCGGGTCTGGCAGACGGGAGACGACCGATGAGCCCCACGGCGGGAGCCGTCCGCGCCGGTGTGCGACGCGGCGGTATCGAGCTGCGCAACACCCTCACCAACGGCCAGGACCTGTGGAGCTATTTCTTCCCCACCGCGATCCTGCTGGTGGCGATGTTCTTCATGCGCGGCTCGACGGTGCCCGGCACCGACTTCTCCCTCGGTGCCCGGGCGCTGCCCAGCACCCTCGGCATGGGGCTGGTCTTCGGCGGCCTGCTCGGCCTCTCCCAGCAGCTGATCGTCGACCGGGAGGACGGCACCCTGCTGCGCGCCAAGGCGACGCCGAACGGGATGCTCGGCTATCTGATCGGCAAGATCGTGCTGATCTCGGCGGTGTCGATGATCGGGCTGGCGCTCCAGCTCACACCGGGGTTGTTCTTCCTGGACGGGCTCCGGCTCGGTGACCCCGGCGCCTGGCTCACGCTGGCCTGGGTGGTGCCGCTCGGGTTGGTGGCGGCGCTCCCGTTGGGCGCCGTGATCGGCTCGCTGATCGAGAATCCCCGCAATATGGGCCTGGTGGTGCTGCCCATCTTCGGCCTCATCGCGCTCTCCGGCATCTTCTATCCGATCAACGGCCTGCCGGGCTGGCTCCAGGGCGTCGCGCAGGTCTTCCCGATCTACTGGCTAGGGTTGGGCATGCGCTCGGCGCTGCTCCCCGACGGCATGGCGGCCGTCGAGCTGGGTGGCTCCTGGCGGCACCTGGAGACCGTCGGCGTACTGGGGCTCTGGGCGGTGCTCGGGCTGATCCTGGCCCCGGTCGTGCTGCGCCGGATGGCCCGCCGGGAGTCCGGGTCGCGGGTCGCCGCCCGCCGGGAACGCGCCATGCAGCGGGTGGGATGAGAGGGCGTCGATGAGTGAGACGGTGCACAACCGGATCGCCGTGCTGCGCGCCGAGCGGGGCGTCTCCCGCCGGCAGCTCGCCGACGCGCTGGGCGTGCACTACCAGACGGTCGGCTACCTGGAGCGGGGCGAGTTCCGGCCGAGCCTGCACCTGGCGCTGCGGATCGCCGCGTACTTCGAGGTGCCGGTCGAGGTGGTCTTCTCCATCGACCCGTTCCCCCGGATCGGCGACGCGACCATCAGCCGCTCCGCCTGACCGCCCGGCCCGCCGACGGGCCGGGCGGTCGGGCGGCGTCGTTCGCCACACGGGCGTCCCCCGGGCGCCGGATCGTCGGTCCGGCAGGGCAGGATGTACGCCGGAGGTGGTGGCGCAGATGGCGGGGCGGATCCGGGACGAGGACATCGCGCTGGTCCGCGAGCGCACCTCCATCGCGGAGGTCATCTCCGACACGGTCACCCTGAAGTCGGCCGGCGGCGGCAACCTCAAGGGGCTCTGCCCGTTCCACGACGAGAAGAGCCCGTCGTTCAACGTCTCGCCCGCCCGCAACGTGTGGTACTGCTTCGGCTGCGGGGCCGGCGGCGACGCGATCAAGTTCCTGATGGACGCCGAGCACCTGAGCTTCGTGGAGTCCGTCGAGCGGCTCGCCGCCCGCGCCGGCATCCAGCTGCGGTACGTGGAGAACGACACCGCCGCGCCGCGTACCCGGCCGCAGCAGGGGCAGCGGCAGCGGCTGGTGGCCGCGCACGCCGCCGCCGTCGAGTTCTACCGGGCCCAGCTCGGCACCGCCGGTGCCCGCCCGGCCCGGGAGTTCCTCGCCCAGCGCGGCTTCGACCGGGCCGCCGCCGAGCGCTACGGCTGCGGGTTCGCGCCCGACGCCTGGGACCTGCTCACCAAGCACCTGCGCCAGCAGGGCTTCACCCACGACGAGCTGGTCACCGGCGGGCTGTCCCGGCCGTCCCGCTCCGGCACCCTGATCGACCGGTTCCGCCGCCGGCTGATGTGGCCGATCCGCGACCTCACCGGTGACGTGATCGGGTTCGGCGCGCGCAAGCTCTTCGCCGACGACGACGGCCCGAAATACCTGAACACCCCCGAGACGCCGATCTACAAGAAGTCGCACGTCCTCTACGGCATCGACCAGGCCAAGCGGGAGATCGCCAAGCAGGGCAAGGTGGTCGTCGTCGAGGGCTACACCGACGTGATGGCCTGCCACCTGGCCGGGGTGCCGACCGCGGTGGCGACCTGCGGCACGGCGTTCGGCTCCGACCACATCGCTGTCCTGCGTCGGCTGTTGTTTGACAGCGACGAGGTAGCAGGGGAGATCATCTTCACCTTCGACGGGGACGCGGCCGGGCAGAAGGCCGCGCTGCGTGCCTTCGAGGACGACCAGCGCTTCGTCGGGCGTACGTTCATCGCGGTCAGCCCGGACAACATGGATCCCTGCGACCTGCGCCTGGCCAAGGGCGATCTGGCCGTCCGCGACCTGGTCGCCCGCCGCGAACCGCTTGTCGATTTCGCACTTCGTCACGTTGTCAGTCGATTCAATCTCGACACTGTCGACGGCCGCGTTGAAGCCATGCATCGTGCTGCCCCGCTCGTAGCCAGTATCAAGGACCGTGAGAAGCGCGAGGGGTACGGCCGTAGGCTCGCCGAGGACCTTCTCGGTATGGAAATTGATGTGGTGCAACGGGCAGTGCGCGCCGCTGGGACCGCAGCGCCCAGCAAGGGCGCAGCCCCGGTCGTGCGGACCGGTCAGAGCGTGCCGACGGTCGACAGCCCGCAATCTAGGGTCGAGCGCGAAGCACTGAAGCTTGCTCTCCAGGAGCCTGCCCTTGCTGGGCCGATGTTTGATGCGGTAGAAGCCGCTGAGTACCGCCACCCGCTCCACGCATCGGTGCGCACCGCCATTGCCGCAGCCGGTGGGGCCTCCGGCGGCACGAGTGGTGCTGTCTGGATCGAGAAGGTTCGCGATGCCTGTGAGGACCTCGCAGCTCAAGCCCTGGTAAGCGAGCTTTCGGTCGAGCCCCTTCGCCTGGACGGCGAACCGGACCCCAGGTACGTCGCGATCCAGTTGGCACGTCTCCAACGTGGTTCAGTAACTGCCCGTATCCGCGAAGTCAAGTCGAAGCTACAACGGCTGAACCCGGTCAGCAACAAGGACGAGTACTTCGCGCTCTTCGGGGAACTGCTCTCGCTGGAGCAGCATGCGCGGGCACTTGGCGATCAGGCTGCGGGAGGGCTGTGATGGGACTGTTCCACCGCCGGCCGAAGCTGCCGCCCGCCGCCCGGCCGCCGCTCGGCGCCGACGAGCGGGTGCTGGCCTGGGCCGCCGCCGGCAACGGTGAGGGCGACGGCGTGGTGGTCGCCAGCAACCTCGGGCTCTGGCTGCCCGGCCGGGCGGACCGGCTCGGCTGGCACGACATCCTCAAGGCGGTCTGGTCCGGGCGCGAACTCAGCGTCACCCCGGCCGAGTCCGTCGCGGAGCGCGACGGCTACCGGGTGGTCGCCGACTGCCCGGCCGAGACCTACCTGCTGCTCGACCCGGGCGAGCTGCCGCACCAGGTGCGCGCCCGGGTGACCCGCTCGGTGGCGTACACCCGACACCACCCGGTGCCCGGCGGCGCGGGCCGGATCGCGGCCCGCCGGGTGCCCGGCGCCGACGGGCTGACCTGGACGGTCCGCTACGACCCGGGCACGCCCGCCGACGACGAGGCGGTGGCCGCCGAGACCGACCGGCTGGTCGCCGCCGCCCGCACCGCCACCACGCCCGCCGACGTCTGAGCCTCAGTACCGCTTGTAGTACCGGGCCGCGCCCGGGTGCAGCGGGATCGGTCCGGTGAACGCTCCGCTCTCCCGGGTGAAGTTCGCCCCCTCCGGGTGCACCTTGACCAGGTCGCCCTGATAGGTGAAGAGCAACCGGGTCAGGTCGTACGCGAGTTGTTCGGGCATGTCCGCGTTCACCAGGATCACGTTCGCCACCGTCACCGTGGGGGTGCCGACCGCCGTGCCGTAGACCTCCTTGGGCAGCGGCGCGGTGGTGTAGACCGAGCCGTAGCGGGCGGTGAGCGGGTCGATCAGGTCGGCGACGGGCAGCAGCTGGAACTTCCCGGGCGCGCTGGAGAGCAGGTCCTTGACGCCGGGGGTGGGCAGGCCACCGGAGAAGAACATCGCGTCCAGCGTCCCTGCCCGCATCCGCTTGACCGTCTCCGGCAGGGAGAGCGTGAACCGCCGGACGTCCCGGTCCGGGTCCATCCCGGACGCGGTCAGCAGCCGCCCCGCGATGATGTCCGTGCCGGACTTCGGGGAACCGGTGGAGACCCGCTTGCCGCGCAGCTCGGCGAAGTTCCTGATCTTCGCGTCGTTCCGCACGATCACGTGGGTGTAGTTGGTGTAGACCCGGGCCAGCGCCCGGACCGGCTGCGGCTGGCCGGCGAACGCGCCGCGCCCGGCGATCGCGTCCGCCGCCGTGTCGGCCAGGCTGAAGCCGATCTCCATGTCGCCGCTGACCAGCCGGTTGATGTTCTCCACCGAGGCACCGGTCGGCTCGGCCCGCGCCTCGTACCCGGGCAGGTGCCGGCTGATCACGTCCGCGTAGCCGCCGCCGAGCTGGTAGTAGACGCCGGTGGTGTTGCCGGTGGCCAGGAAGATGCGGCCCTCGTGCCAGGCCCGCGGCCCCCGGTCCGGTGCACCGCAGCCGGTCGCCGCGAGGACGGCCACCAGCAGGGCGGCCAGCAGTCGCGACGGGCGACGCGTCACGCCCGGACCGCCGGTTCCAGCGCCTCCGCCACCCGCTGGACGAGCATCGCCGTCTCGTAGCCGATCTGCCCGAGGTCGCAGCCCGGCGCGGCGAGCACCCCGACCAGCGCCCGCTCGCCGACCGCCATCACCAGCAGCACCCCGCCGTCCATGTCGACGATCTGCTGGCGTACCCGGCCGGCCGACATCAGCCGGGCGGCACCCACGGTGAGGCTGGCCAGACCGCTGATCACGGCGGCGAGCTGGTCGACCTGGTCGGTCGACAGATCGGGCGACGCGGCCAGCCGCAGCCCGTCGCCGGAGACGGCCAGGGCGTGCGACACGTCCGGCACCTGCTCGGCGAAGTTCGCCAGGAGCCAGTCGAGGCCGGTGCTGACGGAGGGGGTCATTCGGATCTCCCGGGTGGTGTGGTGGGCGGGGTACGCCGCATCGCGGTGGCGACACCCTCGGCGAGCGCGGACAGCCGGGCCCGCACCACCTCGGGGTCGAGCAGGTCGTCCGTGGGCCGCGACGGCGGCATCTCGTGCAGCGGGGCGGGCAGTTGACCGCCCCGGGTCCGGCGGGGCAGGCCGGCCTGGGTGACCGGAGCCGGCCCGGCCGGCGGGCGCGTTCCGGCGGTCGGGACGGGGTGACCGGCCGGGGCCGGCCCGGCCGGCGGGGAACCGGCCACCCGGGCGGTGCCCCGGACCGTGCCGGTGCGCGCGGCCGGTACGCCGGGCGGCAGGGTGACGGTGGCCGTCCGGTGCAGGCTGCCCGGGTCGGGTGCGGTGGCCACCAGGTCGCGGGACGGCCCCGGACCGGTGGACGGGCCCGTGGTGGCCTCGGCGCGGGGGCGGAACCAGGGGGCCGCCGCGGCGGCGACGGGACGCCGTCCGACCGGGGCGGGACTGCGGGACACCGAGTCGACCCGGGTCAGCACCGCCTCGGGCACCTCCACCTGGGCGACCGTGCCGCTGCCGGTGTCGTGCAGCTGCACCCGCACCCCGAGCCGGGCCGCCAGGTGGGCCACCACGTGCAGCCCCATGCTGCCGGCGGCGGCGCTGGAGAGCACGGCCGGCGCGGCCAGCCGCTCGTTGATCACGGCGAGCCGGCTGGCGCTGATGCCGATGCCCTGGTCGTGCACGCGCAGCGTGAGCCCGTCGACGGTACGGCGACCGTCCACCAGCACCGGCGTGTGCGGCGGCGAGTAGAGGGTGGCGTTCTCCAGCAACTCGGCCAGCAGGTGCACCAGGTTGCCCACCGCCGTGCCGTGCACCGCCGCCAGCGGCACCGCCACCTCCACCCGGAGGTACTCCTCGATCTCGGCGGCGGCGGCCCGGACCACGTCGGCGAGCAGGTGCGCGCCCTCGTGTCCGCGTCCCGGCTCGCCGCCGGCCAGGACCAGCAGGTTCTCGCCGTTGCGCCGCATCCGGGCGGCCAGGTGGTCCAGCGCGAACAGCCGGGCCAGCGCCTCCGGGTCGGTCTCCTCCCGTTCGAACTCGTCGAGCAGCCGCAGCTGGCGGGTGATCAGCGTACGGATCCGCCGGGCCAGCGCCTCCGCCATCCGGGTCACGTCCAGCCGCAGCTCGGCCTGTTCACCGGCCAGCCGCAGCGCGGCCCGGTTCACCGTGTCGAACGCCTCGGCGACCTGTCCCACCTCGTCCCGGCCCCGGCGGATCCCGGCGGTGATCCGGGTCGCCGAGCCCTCGCCGGGGCCGCTCTCCCCGGCCGCGATCGCGGTGATCCGTTCCGGCAGTTCCCGGTGCGCCATGGTGAGCGCGGCGACCCGCAGCCGGTGCAGCCGCCGGCTGGTCCGTACCGCCAGCAGGATCGCGGTGAGCAGCGAGGCGAGCGCGACCGTGGTGGTCGCGCCGGCGGTGAGCAGGGCCCGCTGCCGGGCGGTACGCGCCAGCTCGACGGCGTCCCGGTCGAGGTCCTCGGAGAGTTCCCGGCCGAGCAGGTTGTAGCGGCGGATGGCCCCGCTCTGCGCGACGTACCAGGCGTCCGGGTCGGTCCGCAGCCCGGCCGGCGCGCTCTCGGCGGCGAGCGCGGCGTCACGCAGCCGCTCGGCGGCGGTCACGTCGGGCCCGGTCACCAGGCGGGACCAGGCTGCGGCGGCCGGTCCGGTGGCGATCCGGGAGAACTCGGCCCGCCGCTGTTCCCGGGCGCCCCGCAGCTCACCGAGCCGGGTCAGGTCCCCGGCGGCGAGGGTGCCCCGCACGAAGATGGTGCGGAGCCGGTCCCGTTCCAGCGCGGCCAGGTGTTCCTGCGCCGCCACCGCGGCCACCTCGCGGGCCCCGTTGGCCAGGTCGGCGTCGCGCAGCTGGGCCGGCAGCGCGTCGGCCACCGCCAGCAGCGACTCCACCATGGACCCGTACGCGGGGTCGGCGGTCTCCGCGACCAGCGCCAGGTTCCTGGTGGGGTCGAGCCGGCCGAGCTGCCCGTCCGCGTCCTCCAGCACCCGGGACAGGTCCGGTGCCGCCCCACGGGCCGCTCGGCTGGCCGAGCGGTACCGGTCGACGGCGGTGTCCACCCGCAGGCGCTGCGCGTCCACCAGCGGCCGGCCGGACGTGCCGCCCCGTTGACGCAGGGCCGCCGTCTCGCCGAGTTCCCGTTCCAGCTCGTGCACGAGGCGGACGGTGGCGGTGGCGGTACCGGCCAGCACCCGGGCCCGGTCGGCGTCGGCGGACGCGTCGAGGGCGGTCCCGGTCTGGGGGACGCCCAGCACGATCAGCCCGACGGTCGCCACCAGGATCGGGGCGAGCAGCTGGGTCCGGACCGACCGGAGCTGGTCGGTGGCGTTCGTCGGCCGGTGGTGCCGGCGTACGCGGGCGGGTGCGGGGAGCGGCACGGGGTCTCCCGGTGGGGGTCGGAGGTGCCGGGCCCGGGGTCTGTCCGGGCCCGGCACCGCTGGGTCAGCTCGCGCCGAGGTCCTGCAACGCCTTCGCCGCGCCCCGGTGCAGCGGCACCGGGTCGGTCTTGCGGGCGTTCTCCAGGGCGATGCCCTTCGCGGCCGGGTTCGCCTGGGCCAGCGCGTCCTTCTTGTCGAAGACGGTCCGGGTGATCGCGCAGGCCACGTTGGCGTCGAGGTCCTTGCGGACCAACAGCACGTTCGGCACCACGATGGTCGGGGTGTCCGCCGCCGTCCGGTAGACGTCCGACTTGATGGTCCCGGCCTGGTAGGCGGGGTTCAGCTCGGTCATCTTCGGCAGCAGCGGGCTGATGTCGAGGAACTTCACCTTGTCGCCGGCGGTGGTGAACAGGTCGGTCACCCCGCCGGTCGGGACGCCGCCGGACCAGAAGAAGCCGTCGATGCTGCCGTCCTTCATCCCGTCCACGGTCTTCGCCAGGTCCAGCCGTTGGGCCTGGACGTCCTTCGCCGGGTCCAGGCCGGCGGCGGTGAGCAGCCGGTTGGCGATGACCTCGGTACCGGACTTGGGCGAGCCGGTGGAGATCTTCTTGCCCTTCATGTCGGCGACCGAGCTGATGCCGGCGTCGGAGCGGACCACGACCTGGGTGTAGTTGTCGTAGATCCGGGCGAGGGCCTCCACCGGCTGTGGCGCGGTGAAGCTGCCCTTGCCCTGGACCGCGTTGACCGCGGTGTCGAAGAGCGAGAAGGCGACGTCGTACTGGCCGCCGACGAGCTGTTCGATGTTCTGCACGGAGGCGCCGGTCTCGGCGGCGGTGCCGGTGAGCTTGCCGCCGGTGGCACCGGAGAGCTGACCGGCCAGGGCGTTGCCGACGACGTAGTAGACGCCGGTGGCGTTGCCGGTGGCGATGCCGACCCGGGTGTCCTTGGTGACCTTGCAGGTGATCTCGCTCGCGGCGTCGTCCTTGGCCGCGCCGTCCTGACGGCCCCCGCATCCGGCGGCGCCGGCCGCGACGAGGGCCAGCACACCCGCGCCCGCGGCGATCCGCACGTTGATCCGTCTCACTGTGTCTCCTCCCCATGGTGCACCGGTTGTCCTGCCGACGGTCCGCCGGCCCGGCCGGCGGATCCGCGTCGTACGAGCACGCCCGCGACCATCACGGCGGCGGCGAGCGCGCCGACGGCGACGGGCACGGGTTCGAGCCAGAGCAGCGTCACCCCGGCGAACGCGCCGAGCAGCCGTTCCGGCACGCCGGCCGGGCCTACGCCGGGCAGCCAGCCGCCGGCGGCCACGGCCAGCACGGCGACGCCGAGCGCCCCGACCACCCCGGCGACCGCGATCCGCACCGGGCCGCCGATGCCGAGCAACCCCAGGCCGGCCGGGGTGATGACGAAGGCGATCGGGATGAGGTACGCGGGCAGCGCGTACCGCAGGGTCTGCCACATGGTCGGCACCAGCCGGCCGCCGGTCACCGCGGCGGCGGCCACCGCGGCGAGTGCGGTCGGTGGGGAGACCTCGGACAGCACCGCGAAGTAGAAGACGAACATGGCCGCGGCGGGTGCGGCGACGCCGAGGTCGAGCAGCGCCGGCCCGATGATCACCCAACCGATCACGAAGGACGCGGTGACCGGTACGGCGAGCCCGAGCAGGCTCAGCGCGACGGCGGCGAGGAGCGCGGTGAGCGCGAGCACCACCGCCGGTTCGGCGCTCACCGTCCGGGCCCCACCGACCAGCAGCGCGGCGGCCTGCGGGCCGAGCCCGGTCTTGGTGGTCGTCGCGGTGATGATGCCCGCCGCCGCGCAGACCGCGCTCACCGCGAGCACCCCGCGTACGCCGTTGCCGAGCGCGGCGACCAGCCGGCGGGGGGTGAGTCGGTGCCGACGGTCCAGGAACGACAGTGCCGCGGCGAGGACGGTGGCGATCACCACCGCCTTCGTCGCGGACGCGCCGACCGCGAGCACCACGACGATCACGATCAGCGAGAGGAAGTGGTAGCCGAAACGGCCGAGCAGCCGCCACGCCGAACCGGTGTCGATCACCACCGGCCGTACCCCGGAGCGCCGGGCGTCGATCTCCACCGAGAGCAGGATGCCCAGGTAGTACAGGATCGTCGGGACGGTCGCCCAGCCGAGCACCTGGAGGTAGGAGACGCCGAGGTACTCGGCGATGATGAAGGCCGCCGCGCCCAGTGTGGGCGGGGAGAGGATCGCGCCCACGCCGGCGGCGGCCAGCATGCCGCCGGCCCGTTCCGCCGGGTAGCCGGCGCGGCGCAGAATGGGCCAGGTGACCGCCCCGATGCTCACCGTCGTCGCGGCACCCGAGCCGGAGACGGTGCCGAGCAGGAAGCCGGAGGCGACGGCGGTGCGGCCCGCGGCGGTCCGGGAGCGCCGGAAGGCGGCGGCGGAGAGCTCCACGAAGAACCGGCCCGCGCCCGAGAGGTCGAGCACCGCACCATAGATCGTGAAGAGCACGATGTACGACGCGGCGACGTCGAGCGGGGTGCCGTAGAAACCACTGTCGGAGTTGTAGAAGGCGTCGACGAGTTGGTCGAAGTCGAGCCCGGCGTGGGCCACCGGCCAGGACTGCGGCAGCAGCCCGCCGTAGTAGCCGTAGGCCAGGAAGAGCAGGCAGACGGCGGGCAGGATCCAACCGGTGGTGCGCCGGCACGCCTCCAGCAGCAGGAGCAGCAGCACCGTGCCCATGGCCACGTCCAGCGGGACCAGCAGGCCCTGCCGGTCGAGGAAGGCGTCGTACCCGCCGCCGCCGGAGCCGAGGGCGACCGGCAGCACCGGGTAGAGGCAGCTGACCAGGGCGGCGGCGGCCAGCACCCAGTCGACCACCGTCGGCCCGCCGGCTGGCCGGTCGGCCGTACCGTCCGCCGGCGCGCGGTCCCCGGCGCGGCCCTCCGTGTGGTCCTCCGTGCGGGCCCGGCGGGGGATCGGCAGATCCGCCGGGTACGCCAGGAACACCACCGGCAGCACCCCGGCCAGGAAAATGATCAGGTAGTACTTGCTGCCCTGGGCGAGCGGGAAGAAGACCTGCCTGAGGGCGAGGAGCGCGATCCCCACGGTCGCCGCAGTGACGACGATCCCGACCGGCCCGGAGAGCGTGCGCCCCGGTTTCTCGTCCTCGAAACGGGCGGCGAGTTCGCGAGGGTCGTGGTGCGGGTGGCTGGGCCCGTCGTCGGCCCAGGACGGGTCGGCGACCGCCTCGTCCTCGGGTGGCAGCGGCACCGAGGGGCCGTTCCGAACGGATGACACGAGGGGGCACGATACGCGAATCAGGTACGCCATGGAACATTGCCGGCAATGATTCCGCTAAGTCACGGAAATGTGTCCTCAACTACTCAGCGCACGGCAATACTGAAACAATTTTCACTATATTTGCGGGTGTTGCCGAGCGGCTGTGGCCGTTTCGGCGGCGTCCGAAAACGATCTGTCCACTATGGGGGCGCTTGCCCCACGGCAATCAGTCGTGACGGGACGGCCCGGCGGCCGGACCGCAGATCACGATGCGTAACCGTGATAGCTCTGCGTAGTGGAGATGCCGCCGCAGGTCCCGGGTTTATCGGTCGATGGTGTCGGTGCCCCCGGTTAGGGTCGGTCGGTGACCACAGCGCAACCACTCATCCGGGCGCGGGGGCTGGTGAAGCGGTTCGGCGACTTCACCGCCGTCGACGGCATCGACGTCGAGGTGCGGCCCGGCGAGGCGTTCGGCTTTCTCGGCCCGAACGGCGCAGGCAAGTCCTCCACCATGCGGATGATCGGGTGCATCTCGCCGCCCACCGGTGGTGAGCTGCGCATCCTCGGCATGGACCCGGTGCGCGAGGGCACCGCCATCCGGGCCCGGCTGGGCGTCTGCCCCCAGCTGGACAACCTCGACCCCGAGCTGACCGTCCGGGAGAACCTCACCACCTACGCGCGCTACTTCGGCATTCCGCGCCGGGTGGCGCGGGAGCGCGCCGCCGAGCTGCTCGACTTCGTCCAGCTCGCCGAGCGGGCCGACAGCAAGGTCGAGCCGCTCTCCGGCGGCATGAAGCGCCGTCTGACGATCGCGAGATCGCTGGTCAACAATCCCGAGATCGTGCTGCTCGACGAGCCGACCACCGGGCTCGACCCGCAGGCCCGCCATCTGGTCTGGGAGCGGTTGTTCCGACTCAAGCAGCAGGGCGTCACGCTGGTGCTCACCACGCACTACATGGACGAGGCCGAGCAGCTCTGCGACCGTCTCGTGGTGATGGACGGCGGCCGGATCGTCGCCGAGGGCTCGCCCCGGGCGCTGATCGAGGAGCACTCCACCCGCGAGGTGGTGGAGCTGCGCTTCGCCGCCGAGTCGCAGGAGCCCTTCGCCGGCAAGCTCGACGGCCTGGGCGAGCGGGTCGAGGTGCTGCCCGACCGCGTCCTGCTCTACGTCTCCGACGGCGACGCCGCCGTCGACCAGGTCACCGCGCGCGGTCTGGTCCCGGCCGGAGTGCTGGTCCGACGCAGCAGCCTGGAAGACGTCTTCCTGCACCTCACCGGCCGCACCCTGGTCGACTGACAGTGAGGATGTAGGTGGGGTCACCCGGTCTGGTCTGACTCACCGACTGACCGACGATGCTGTCCTGCTGTGGATTCGTCGACCGGTTCCGGGTGACCCCGTCCTGCACGTCACTGGCAGGGGCGTCGTGACCTGATAGGAGCCTGTGCAAGAGGCCCCGTCACTGTCCTGTCCGCCCGTCCCGGCGAGTGCGTGCCGACCCTGTCGGTGCAAGCGAAAGGGACGACGGTTCCAGGATGACAGCCAAGAAGCGCCAGGTCACGGGTGGGGTTGATACCCACGGCAAGACTCATCACGCCGCTGCGGTCGACCAGGCGGGTCGGGTGCTCGGTGATCAGCAGTTCCCGGCCACCGCAGCCGGATATCAGCAGTTGCTGCGCTGGCTGCGCACCTTCGGCCGGGTGGTCAAGGTCGGGGTGGAGGGCACCGGCGCCTACGGCGCTGGCCTGGCACGTCACCTGAGCGCGTCGGGCATCACCGTCATCGAGATCGACCGCCCTGACCGCAAGACCCGTCGGAGTAAGGGCAAGTCCGACCCGATCGATGCCCTCGCCGCCGCCCGCGCGGCCCTGTCGGGGCAGGCCACTGGCGTCCCGAAGACCCGCACCGGGCCGGTCGAGGCGATCCGTGTCCTGCGGGTGGCCCGCTGCGGCGCGGTCAAGGCCCGCACCGCAGCCCTCAACCAGCTCCACGGCCTCATTACCTCCGCGCCGGACACACTGAGGGAGGATCTGGCCGGCCTCACCGGTCCCGCGCTCGTCCAACGATGCGTCGATCTCCGGGTCGATGAGTCCGCACTCACCGACCCGGTCCACGCCACGAACGCCGCTCTCGCCTCGATCGCCGCCCGGATCACCGCGCTCAACGCCGAGATCGCCCACGCCGATCGACGGATACGCCCCGCCGTTGCCCGGACCGCACCGGCCCTGAGCCGCCTGTTCGGCGCAGGACCGGAGGTCGCGGGGCAACTGCTGACCACCGCCGGCGACAACCCCGACCGGCTCCGCTCCGAAGCAGCCCTGGCCCACCTCTGCGGCGTCGCCCCGATACCCGCCAGCAGCGGACGCACCAACCGCCACCGCCTCAACCGCGGCGGTGACAGAGCCGCGAACAACGCCCTGCACACCATCGTGCTCAGCCGGATGCGCTACGACCTGCGCACCCGCACCTACGTCGACAAACGCACCAAACAAGGCCTCGGCAAGAAAGAGATCATGCGGTGCCTCAAGCGATACGTCGTCCGCGAGATCCACACCGCCCTCCTCGCCGACTTCGCCGCTCTCCACACCCCTTGACATCCATAGGAGCATCCACCGCACCGTCGCCCGCCGTCCGGCGCGGGTCCGATGTGCCGGTGCACCCCGGCACGCGTCCCGTTGCCGGCGCACCCCGGCACGCGTCCCGTTGCCGGCGCACCCCGGCACGCGTCCCGTTGCCGGCGCACCCCGGCACGCGTCCCGTTGCGGGCGCATGCCGGTCGGTATCGGCCACGGTCGCTGTGGCGCCGATCCCACCCTCCCTCTGCCCTCCCGTCGCTGCCGATGTCCGCCGGCCTGCCGCTGTCTGCCCGCCTGCCGCTGCCGTTCGCCGCTGTCCGCCCAGCTGCGGCTGCGGCCCGCCGCTGTCCGCCCGGCCGTGGCGGCCACCCGCCACTCCTGATGCCTCCGGATCGCCGCTGCAACGCCCCGACCGCTGACGGCACGGCACCGCCGACCTGCCGTTGGCTGATCGACTCCTGTTCCGCTGCTGACCGAGCGTGATGTCCCGGGCTGTTCGGAGCTATGCCACGTAGAGTAGCGACGGGCGATCGCCGGCTCACCGGCCTCTCCCGATCAGTTGGGCCTTGAAAATGCCGATGAGCTGGTCTTTTGCGCCGAGCCCCCGCCCGTCGGCCATACCACCCACTGTCCCCTTTGCTCTGCAGCCCTATACGCAGCAGTCCACGCTGGGTGTCTGCTGCGTGGAAGGCTGCAGAGCAAAGGGAATGGAACCGCTGCCGGGCGGGCGCGGAGATGGTGACGCTCCGTGATGCGGCATGGTTCACCGACCCCCGCGTGGTTCTCGGTCGTTCCGATGGCGCCACCGTGCCGCAGCGACGGGGGCCGGGCACCGGGCCGGCGCCAGCGGCGCCGGGCCGGCCGCGCGGTCAGTGGTGGTGCTCGTGGTCGCCGACGGGCTCGTCCCGGCCGATCGGCGCGCACCGGTCGGGCGGGATCTCCCGGACCACGGTCCGGTCCACCCAGTCCGTCGCCCCGGTGCGGTTGATCCGCACCTTGACCCGGGCCGCCCGCAGGTCGAGCACGACCGCCTGCTCGCCCGCCGGCAGCGTCCCGCCGTCGAACGGCACCGAGCAGGTCGGCGGCGGACCCACCAGGTGCACCCCGCCCCGCAGGAAGAAGTCGTCCAGCCAGCCCCGCGTCGGTGGCCCCTCCACGGTCCGGATCCGCAGCCAGGTGCCGCGTACCTCCTCCACCCGGGCGAGGGTGCCGTCCGGCACCCGTCCCGTCCCGGTCCCGTCGGCCGCCGGTCGGTCCCGCAGGGTCACCCGCTCGTCGGCGAGCAAGCCGTGGTCGTCCCGCCCGCTGACCAGGACCAGCCGGCCGTCCCCGGTGGCGACCGGTCCCGGCCGCGCGGAGGCCGCCCCGCCGCCGATGCCCGCCGTCGTGCCGGCGAGGGCCAGCAGCAGAGCCGCGCCGGCCAGCGTGCCCTTCTTCCGGGGCGTCACGGGCAGGTGGTGGGGTTGGCGGTGCCCTTCGTGACGGCGGCGGAGATGGTGCCGCACCAGGTGCCACCGTCACCGGCACGATGGAAGACCTTGTCGTACTGGGTGGAGCCGAGCGACCAGGAGTAGGTGTCGTAGACCGTCTCCACGCCGCCGGCGATCTTCAGGAACCGGACCGACTCGGCGCCCGTGTTGTTCAGGAAGCCGCTCGGGATGTCCATCACCCAGCGCCCACCGGCCGGGATGGTGGTGCCGGCCGGGATCTGCCGGGGCGAGCCGCCGCCACCGGCCACGTCGTCCACGTACAGGCCGCCGAGGTCGACGGGCGAGGTGGTCGGGTTGTAGAGCTCCACCCACTCCGAGCCGGTGCCGGACGGGGCCATCAGCACCTCGTTGACCTTCACCTTCGTCGGGTCCCCGCCGGTTCCGCCGGTGCCGCCGCCGGTCCGGGTGGTGTAGGTACGGCTGCCCGCGTCGTACGTGACGGTGAAACCGGTGCCGCCGCCGGTAGTGAACAGGTGCACGGTGCCGTCGTGGTTGAAGGTGCCGGAGTAGTCGATCGCCGCGCCGGTGGTGTCGGTGGTGTCGCACGGGTCGTTGGCGAGGTAGATGTCCGCGCCGACCGCCCGGAACGCGTCCAGGGTCCGGTTACCCGGGTGGCCGTAGGAGTTCGCTCCGCAGGAGATGAAGCCGACCTGGGGGGTGGTCGCCTTCAGATAGGTGTCGGACGACGAGTGCGCCGAACCGTGGTGGTTGGCCCGCAGCGCGTTGACCGCGCCCATCTTCGTGGCGAGCAGCGCCTCGATGTTGTTGTAGGTGTAGCCGTTGGCGCTGGTCGTCCACTCGCCGTCGCTGTCCCCGGCGGTGGCGTAGACGAACGGCCCGAAGGCCGTGCGGACGCCGATCGAGTAGTCGTTCTCGCTGGGTGGGCTGGCGTCGGCCGTGTGGTTGCCGCTGACCGTGGTCACCCCGTCGGCCTGCTTGATGTCCTTGCCGTTCGCCTCGACCACGGCCGAGGTGACCCCGGTGCCGAGGTCGAAAGTGGGCCAGGCGGTGCTGTTGGTGATCCGCTGGACCTTGCCGGCGATGTTCGCCCGGTCGGCCTGCGCCGCGGGGCCGTACAGCCAGCACATCCAGCGGACGGCGGTGGTCGAGGTGGTGCCCGCGTTGTGGTAGGCGACCTCGTTGCTCGGCGTGGTGGAGGTGCCCGGGTCGCAGTCACCGTCGCCGTTGGCGTCCGACCAGACCCCGCCGTCGTGGTCGTAGAGGGCGCCGACGGTGAAGCCGAGACCGCCACTCGCGGTCGGGGCGAGCAGCTGGTACAGGCCGTTGCCGTACTTCGTGGTGTCGTTGGGGTTGGCTGCGTATCCGATGTGGTCGAGGTGGTGGTGGGAGGCCAGCACGTAGTCCAGGTGCACCGGGCCCGCCGCGATTCCGCAGACGGCGCGGATCTGCGCGGCCACCTTCGTCGCGTTGGTGTTCGTGGTGGAGTTGAAGGCCGTCTCACCGAGGTCGACCAGCATGGTCCGGCCGGTCGGGCCGACGATGAGCTGCGAGTCGCCCTGCTCCACGTCGAACCAGTAGATGTTGAACTCGCCCTGCCGCCAGGTGCCGGCGGTCGAGCAGTGCGGCGCGTCCGCCACGGCGGCGGACGCTGCGGGCGGGGTGACGAGCGCGGCGGTGGCCGCGAGCAGGAGCCCCGCTGCCAGCAGCGGAACGGGACGGGGACGACGCACTGTTGGCCTCCGAGGTACCCGGTGTGCGACGCGATGGTTCGCGTCGGGACCGGACACTCGCAGTGACAGACATCGATAGCGCGATTGCCGGGTGTCGGATCGGTAACGACCGGACGGCGACTCCCTCGCCGCTCACACCCGGCGGTCCCGCCGGCACCCGGTGTCCCGGCTGCTGCGGCATGGACGGATCACCGGGCGCTGGCCCAGGTCACGAAGCGCTCGGTCAGCCCCTGCGGAGCGGTGCCGTCGTGCCGGGGGACGTACTCGTCGATCAGGCCCGGCCGGACCGAGATGCCGGTCATCCAGTCCATCTCGTGCCGGGCCCCGCCACGAAACCGTCCAGTGACATGGTGAAGTGCCAGAGCACCTTCCCGTCAGCGGTCTGCGGTTCGGTGTCGCTCATGCTCGCCCCCCTGCTGCTCTCCGCGCTCCGCAACCGGTCGGCTGCCCGGAGTCAGCCCGAGGCTAGTACGACCGTCCGACAGCAACGCCCCCGCCGACCGGTCGCCGTCGGCGCAGGCGGTGGAAACCGTGGCGACACGACCGGGGCGCCGGCCGTAGGGTGGCCGCCGGCCTTGTCGTACCCCTTGGGTAGGAAGGCCGGAGTGGGCGCGGAGCGGGGGAGGGCGAGATGAGCGTGGCGGAGCGGACCCGGCCGGCGCTGCCCCGGGTGCCGGCGCTGGCGGTGCTCGCGCACTACCTGACCGGCTACCGGCGCACCTGGCGGGCGAGCGTCTTCTCGTCGTTCCTGTTGCCGGTGCTCACCGTGCTCGGCTTCGGGCTCGGTGTCGGCGCCTACGTGGACCAGGGCGTCGGCGGTGTGCGCTACCTCGACTGGCTGGTGCCCGGCCTGCTCGCCTCGACGGCGCTGCAGGTGGCGATCGGCGAGGCGACCTGGCCGGTGCACAGCAACGTGCGCTGGATCAAGACCTACTTCGCGCAGGCCGCGGCCCCGCTCCGGGTCGGCGACATCGTGGGCGGTCACCTCGCCTTTGTGCTGTTCCGGGTGCTCACCAGCACGGTCGCGTTCCTGGTGGTGACGGCGTTGTTCGGGGCGCTGCGCTCGCCGTGGGCGATGGTCGCCCTGCCGGTGGTGCTGCTGCTCACCGTCGCGGTGACCCTGCCCACCTTCGCGTTCAGCGCCTGGGTGCCCAGCGACAGCTATCTGGCTCTGCTGTTCCGCTTCGCGGTCATCCCGATGACGCTCTTCGCCGGGGTGTTCTTCCCGGTCGAGTCGCTGCCGACAGGGCTGCGCTGGCTGGCCTGGGCGACCCCGCTCTGGCACGGGGTCGACCTGTGCCGGGCGGCGGCGCTCGGGGTGCCGCCGCAGTGGTCGGTCGTCGGGCACCTGCTCTATCTCACCGCCTGGGCCGCGGCCGGCTGGCTGCTGGCCCGGCACGTGTTCCGTCGCACGCTCGTCGTCTAGGGGAGGGGTGTCGTGGTCGGTCTCGTCCTGCCCCGGCTGGTCAGCTTCGAGGGGGCGCCCCGGCGGTCGGCCTCGGTGGCCGAGCGCAACTTCACGTCGCTGCGCAGCGCGTACTGGCTGGTGTTCATCTCCGGCTTCCTGGAGCCGGTGCTCTATCTCTTCTCCATCGGCGTCGGGGTGGGTGCGCTGGTCGGCGACCTCGCCCTTCCCGGCGGTCAGCTCGTCTCGTACGCCGCATTCGTGGCCCCGGCGATGCTGGCGTCGTCGGCGATGACCGGCGCGCTGGCGGAGACCACCTTCAACTTCTTCGGGAAGATGAAGTACATGAAGCTGTACGACGGGGTCATCGCCACCCCGGTGCAGCCGTTCGAGATCGCCCTCGGTGAGCTGGGCTGGGCGATGATCCGGGGCAGTCTCTACTCGGCGGCGTTCCTGGTGGTGATGGTCGCCATGGACCTGACCAGCGCGGGGCGGGCGCTGACCGCGTTCCCGGCGGCGGTGCTGGTCGGCTTCGCCTTCGGCGCGCTCGGCATGGCGGTCGCCACCTTCATGCGCAGCTGGCAGGACTTCGACCTGATGGGCTCGGCCCAGTTCACCCTCTTCCTCTTCTCCGGCACCTTCGTCCCGGCCCAGGCCTACCCGGCGCTGCTGCGCTGGATGGTCGAGGCGAGCCCGCTCTACCGCTCGGTGCACCTGATCCGCGGCGTCTCGGTCGGCGTGGCCGACTGGTCGTGGCTGATCGACGTGGCATACCTGCTGCTCATGACGGCGTTCGGTCTCGTGGTGGCCGGCCGACGGATGGGGCGGCTGCTCTACAAGTAGGTGGTTATCCGTCGGCTCGCCCGGGGCATGTCCAGGGGTGACGACGATGACGAGGGAGGGGCGATGGCCTCCGACGAGACTTCCGCCCGCACCGGGCCCGACCGGGACCCATCCGGCGCGGTCGAGACCCGGGACCGGGCGCACCTGCCGGCCGGTCGCGGGCGCAACCGCGGACCGGTCGGGCCGGACGAGGGGCCGGACAGCCCGACCGAGCTGCCGGGCAGCGGCTGGAAGGCGGCGCTGAAGCGCACGGTCAAGGAGTTCCAGGACGACAGCCTGACCGACTGGGCCGCCGCCCTCACCTACTACGGCGTGCTGTCGATCTTCCCGGGCATGCTGGTGCTGATCTCCGTGCTCGGCCTGCTCGGCACCAGTGCCACCGAAGGCGTCAAGGACACCGTCAACCAGGTGGTGCCCGACGACAGCATCAAGAAGATCATCCAGGCGGCGATCGACCAGGCGGGCGCCTCGGGCGGCCTCGCCAGCATCGCCGCGATCATCGGTGTGCTCGCCGCCTTCTGGTCGGCCTCCGGCTACATCGCCGCCTTCATGCGCGCCTCCAACTCGATCTACGACGTGCCGGAGGGACGGCCGATCTGGAAGACCCTGCCGATCCGGCTGGGCGTGACCGCACTGGTCGGTGTGCTGCTGCTGGCGGCCGCGGTGATCGTGGTCTTCACCGGCGGCCTGGCCGAGCAGGTCGGCAGCGTGATCGGGTTGGGCTCGACCGCGCTGACGGTGTGGAACATTGCCAAGTGGCCGGTGCTGCTGATCCTGGTCAGCCTGATGTTCGCCATCCTCTACTGGGCGTCGCCGAACGCCCGGCACGGCGGGTTCCGCTGGGTCAGCCCGGGCGGCATCCTCGCCGTGGTGATCTGGCTGGTGATCTCCGGTCTCTTCGCCCTCTACGTCAGCAACTTCGCCTCGTACAACAAGACCTACGGCGCGCTGGCCGGCGTGATCGTCTTCCTGGTCTGGCTCTGGCTGAGCAACATCGCCATCCTGCTCGGCGCGGAGTTCGACGCCGAACTGGAACGCGGCCGGGCGATCGAGGCCGGGCACCCGGTCGAGGAGGAGCCGTACGTCGAGCTGCGCGACGACCGCAAGCTCAAGAAGAAGCGCAACGCCCGTCGCTGACCGCGTACCGTCGCCCGTCCGCCCCGCCGCGTCCGCTGCGGGGCGGACGGCTGTCCGGCGTCGGGGTCCTGCGGTGCACCGGACCGGGCCGCACCGGGTCCACCGGCCGGCCCCGGGGTATGGTCAACCATGGATGCCGACCGGCTCGGAAACTGTCCCGACCCGGAGGCGGCGCGCGTCGGGGCCACCCGATGACCGTCACCGTCGCACCGACCGATCCGGCCGCGCTGCGCACCCGGTTCGACGCCGAACTGGCCGCCTTCCTCGACCGTCAGGGGCCCGGCCGGTCGGTCGACGTGCCGGGCGGGCCGGTCGAGGTGCCGGGGGCGGTGCTCGCCGTCCTGCACCGGTTCGTGCTGACCGGGGGGAAGCGGCTGCGGCCTCTCTTCTGCTACTGGGGTTGGCGTGGCTGCGGCGCCCCGGACGGCAGCCCGATCGTGGTGGCCGCGGCGGCGTTGGAGCTGTTCCACGCGTTCGCGCTGATCCACGACGACATCATCGACCGCAGCGATCACCGGCGCGGCGAGCCGTCGGTGCACCGGCTCTTCACCGACCTGCACGTCCGGTCGTCCTGGCGGGGCGACCCGGAGGCGTACGGGCGGAACACCGCGCTGCTCTGCGGGGACCTCTGCGCGATCTGGTCGGACCGGATGTTCCACGGCTGCGGGCTCCCCGCCGAGCAGGTGCGCCGGGGGTACGGGGTCTTCGCGCTGATGCGCGCCGAGGTGATCGCGGGGGAGTACCTGGACGTACGCGCCGCGAGCGCCGACGGCGACGGCGCGGCCGGTGACGGTGCGGTGGGGACCGCGCTGACGGTGATCCGGATGAAGTCCGCCCGCTACACGGTGACCCGACCGCTGCAGATCGGGGCCGCGCTGGCGGGTGCGGACCGGGTCGCCCTGCGCGCGCTGGCGGAGTTCGGTGATCCGCTCGGCGACGCCTTCCAACTCCGCGACGACCTGCTCGGCGTCTTCGGCGACCCCGCCGTGACCGGCAAGTCGAACCTGGACGACCTGCGCGAGGGGAAGCCCACGGTGCTGCTGGCGTTGACCCGGGCCGCCGCGGACCCGGCCCAGTCCGCCCGGCTGCGGGACCTCGTCGGCGACCCGGCGTTGGCCGGGGCGGACGCCGCCGAGCTGCGCCGGGTCATCGAGGCGACCGGCGCTTCGCCGGCGGGTCGAGCAGATGATCGGGGTACGCGCCGCGATGGCCTGGCCGCGCTGGACCGGCTGCCGGTGACGGAGCCGGCGCGATCGGCGCTGGCCGGGTTGGCGGCCCGCGCGGTGCACCGGCAGCACCGACGCCGGCCCGACCCCGGGACGCGCCCGGTCCCGCCCCGGCCGGCTGCCGTACCTTGGCCGCATGGGACGCCTCGCGGACTGGCGTCGGGTCGCGCGGACGCACCCGACGGTTGCCGACGCGCTGCTGGCCACGGTTCTCTTCGCGGTCAGCCTGCTGCCGGTGAACCCGCCCGGCGGGCCGCCCCGGGACCCGCTCAGCCTCGGCGCGGTGCTGCTCGTCCTGATCGGCTGCGCCGCGCTGGCGGTGCGCCGCCGGTACCCGCTGCCGGTGCTCGGTGCGACGCTCGCCGCCGTCGTGCTCGCCCTTCTCGGCCACCAGGCACGCGGCCCCTTCGTGCTCACGGTGGGGATCGCCGCGTACACCGTCGCCACCCGCACCGACCGGCGCACCGGCGTCGCGGCCGGTGCGGCGAGTGCCCTCCTGCTCGGCGCCGCGGGAGCGGCCACGCTCGACGTGTCGTGGTACGACCCGGCCGTGGTGGTGCTGCTGCTCTGGTTCGGTGTCGCGGTCGCCGTCGGCGACGCGGTGCGCAGCCGGCGGGCGTACGTGGCGGTGCTGGAGGAACGGGCCCGGCGGGCCGAGCAGACCCGGGAGGAGGAGGCCGGCCGTCGGGTCGCCGAGGAGCGGCTGCGCATCGCCCGGGAGCTGCACGACGTGGTCGCCCACCACATCGCGCTGATCAACGTGCAGGCCGGGGTGGCCGGGCACCTGCTGCGCGAGCAGCCCGACGCGGCGCAGGAGGCGCTCGGGCACGTCCGCTCGGCCAGCCGGACCGTCCTCGACGAGCTGGCCACCCTGCTGGGGGTGCTGCGGCGCGACGACGAGACCGACGCGCCGACCGAGCCGGCGCCCAGCCTCAACCGGCTCGACGCGCTGGTGGAGGGCTTCAGCACCGGGCAGCCGGTGCGCTGGACCGTCGCCGGGCAGCCCCGGCCGCTGCCGAGCGCCGTCGACGTGGCCGCGTACCGGATCATCCAGGAGTCGCTGACCAACGCGCACAAGCACGCGCCGGGTGCGGCCGTCGCGGTCCGCCTGCGCTACGACCCCGACGGCGTCACCATCGAGGTACGCGACGACGGCCCGCCCCGGCCGGCCGACGCCGCCGGCCCCGGTGCCGGGCTGGGACTGGTCGGCATGCGGGAGCGGGCCGAGACGGTGGGTGGCGCGTTCTCGGCCGGGCCGCGACCGGAGGGCGGCTGGCTGGTCCGGGCCGAGCTGCCCGCCCCCGAGGAGGAGGCCGCATGACCGTCCGGGTGCTGCTCGCCGACGACCAGAAGCTGCTGCGGGCCGGATTCCGGGTGCTCATCGACTCCGCGCCCGACCTGACCGTGGTCGGTGAGGCGGCCACCGGCCGGGAGGCCGTCGAACGGGCCCGCAGCCTCCGCGCCGACGTGGTGCTGATGGACATCCGGATGCCCGAGCTGGACGGGCTGGCCGCCACCGCCGAGATCACCGCCGACGAGGACCTGGCCGGCGTACGGGTGCTGATCCTGACCACCTTCGAGGTCGACGAGTACGTCTTCCAGGCGCTGCGCGCCGGGGCCAGCGGCTTCCTCGGCAAGGGGGTGGAACCGGCCGAGCTGCTCGACGCGATCCGTACCGTCGCGGCGGGGGAGGCGCTGCTGTCGCCGAAGGCCACCCGGGGGCTGATCGCCCGGTTCCTGGCCCAGCCGGAGCCGGACCCGCGGGCCACCCCGGAGCAGGTGCGGGTGCTCACCGAGCGGGAGCGTGAGGTGGTGACCCTGGTCGCCGCCGGACTGTCGAACGAGCAGATCGCCGAGCGGCTGGTGGTCTCCCCGCTGACCGCGAAGACGCACGTCAACCGGGCGATGATGAAGCTGGGCGCCCGGGACCGGGCCCAGCTCGTCGTCGTGGCGTACCAGAGCGGGTTGGTCCGGGTCGGCGAGCCCCCGGCGCGCTGACCCGGCCGCTCGGCGCGGACCGGCGGGTGGGCCGGCCGCGACGGCTGCGGTAGCGGGGGCGTGCGCGTACCGCGGGCGCGGTACGCGCAGGTGTCCGCGACCGGCCGACGCGGCGGGCCGGCTACGCGGGCCACCGTTGGGCCCATGATTGACGTGACGCACCTGAGCAAGCGCTACGGCGACCGGCTCGCCGTCGACGACCTGACCTTCCGGGTGAGGCCGGGGATCGTCACCGGCTTCCTGGGCCCGAACGGCGCCGGCAAGTCCACCACCATGCGGATGGTCCTCGGCCTGGACGCCCCGACCTCCGGCACGGTGACCGTCAACGGCCGCCGGTACGCCGACCACCCGGCCCCGCTGCGCGAGATCGGCGCGCTGCTGGAGGCGAAGGCGGTGCACACCGGTCGGTCGGCCCGTAACCACCTGCTCGCCATGGCGGCCACCCACGGCATCGGCCGCCGCCGGGTCGACGAGGTGATCGACCTGGTCGGCCTGCACGAGGTGGCCGGCAAGCGGGCCGGTGGCTTCTCCCTCGGCATGGGTCAGCGGCTCGGCATCGCCGCCGCGCTGCTCGGCGACCCGACGGTGGTGATGCTCGACGAGCCGGTCAACGGCCTCGACCCGGACGGCATCCGGTGGATCCGAGGGCTGCTGCGCGGGCTCGCCGCCGAGGGGCGGACGGTCTTCGTCTCGTCGCACCTGATGAGCGAGATGGCGCAGACCGCCGAGCACCTGATCGTGGTCGGTCGGGGCCGGCTGATCGCCGACGTCTCCCTGGCCGAGTTCACCCGGCAGGCGTCCCGGACAGGCGTCCGGGTCCGCTCGCCGCAGGCCGGGACGCTGCGTGAGCTGCTGGTCGGCGCGGACGTGACGGTCACCTCAAGCGAGCCGGGCCTGCTGGAGGTGACCGGGCTGAGCCGCGAGCAGATCGGCGACCGGGCCGCCGGGGCCGGTCTCACCCTGCACGAGCTGACCGCCACCGAGGCCTCCCTGGAGGAGGCGTTCATGACCATGACGCGGGACGCCGTCGAATACTCCGGTGACCTCGCCGGGCCCGTACCCGCCGGAAGGAGCACCCGATGACCGCCAGCACCGTTCCCGCCACCACCGTTCCCGCCGACGCGCGGGTCACCTGGTGGCGGGTGACGCGCGCCGAGTGGATCAAGTTCCGTTCGCTCCGCTCGTCGTTGATCATGCTGGCCGCCACGGTGGTCGTCTTCGTCGCCCTGGGGCTCGGCTTCTCGGCGTTCCTGTCCGACGCCACCATCGAGCCGGGCACCCCGGCACCGCCCGGCGGCCCGTCCTCGCTGGACCCGCTCGGCGCCAGCCTCGGCGGGGTCAACCTGGCCCAGTTGCTCATCGGCACGCTCGGCGTCCTGCTGGTGGCGGGGGAGTACTCCACCGGCATGATCCGCTCCTCGCTGGCCGCCGTGCCGAGGCGCTGGCCGGTGCTCGCCGGCAAGGTGGCCGTGCTGGCCGGCGTCTCGCTGGCCGTGCTGGTGCCGACCGTGCTGCTGACCTTCCTCGGCGGGCAGGCCGTCCTCGGCGACAAGGGCATCTCCCTCGGCGACGACGGGGTGCTGCGCGCGGTGCTCGGCACCGCCGGTTACCTGACCGGGGTCGGCGTGCTCGGGATGGCGCTGGGCGCGCTGCTGCGCAACACGGCCGGCGCGCTGACCAGCGTGGTGGCGCTGCTGCTGGTGATTCCCGGGGTGGTGTCGCTGCTGCCGGAGAGCTGGTCGGACACCATCTCGCCGTACCTGCCGTCGAACGCCGGGCAGGCGTTCATGTCGATCTCGTCCAGCCCGGACCTGCTCTCCCCGGGCGCGGGTCTGGCCGTCTTCGTCGGCTGGCTGGTGCTGCTCCTGGGCACCGCCACCGTGCTGCTCTCCCGCCGCGACGCCTGAGGCACGTCGCGGTCGGCAGGGCACACGACAGCGGGCCGGTCACCCGGAGGTGCCGGCCCGCTCGGTCGTACGGATCAGAGCGTGCTGTTGTTGGTGCCCGTGCCGGACGGCTTCGGCCGCGGGGTCGTCGTCGCCGACGAGCCGGTGGTCGAAGCGGTCGAGCCCGTGCTGGACGAGCCGGCCTTGGCGCCTACGGTGGCCGGGGTGCCGGCGAAGGGCTTGTCGGCCTCGGTCAGCTCCCGGCTGCCGTTGCCGGTGTTCAGCTTCTCGCCGAGCTTGGTCTGGCCCAGCTTGTCCTTGCCCTCGCTGTAGAGCCGGTTGGCCTGGGCCTGCGCGACCCCCGCCGCCTCCTGGACGGTCGGGTGGTCGAGCACCTTGCGGCCCCGGACCACCAGCTCCTCGTACTTCTCCCGACCGGCACGGGCGCCCAGGACGAATCCCGCAGCCAGCCCGCCAAGAAACATGATCTTTCCGCGCATGGCGGCTCCTCTCGTACCTGACGCGCTGCCGTTCCCGATCGGGAGCGGCCTACTCGCGCCTACGTTCTCTGTCGACGGCTAACTACCCATCCTGCTCCGCGCTCATGCCTCCCTGCGCCGAGATGACGAATTGTCCGTAATCGGGGGACGGAACAGACCGGTCGGCGATGCGGTAACCCCCTGGCGCGCCACCCCCCACCGTCCTGTACTCTTGTCCCGTCGCCACGGCGCGGAGAGATCCGCCGGTCGGGGCGGTGCACGATCCCCTGTAGCTCAATTGGCAGAGCAGCCGGCTGTTAACCGGCAGGTTATTGGTTCGAGTCCAATCGGGGGAGCTCAGCTCCACAGCGCGCCCGTCGGCCCCTGCCGGCGGGCGCTTCTCGTTGTGCCCGTCCGTCCTCGCCGGCCGTTTTCCGCCCGGAGTGTCCCCTCGCCCGGCAGGATGGTCGATGTCGACCTAGACTTCCCGCTGCGTCGATTGGTGCGTCGATTTCTCAGGGGTGGGTGAAGATGGCCGGAGGACGGGGCCGCTGGACTGCCACGCTGATCGCGGTGGCGATCGTGCTGGGCTGGCTGATCGTGGGCGGCATCGCGGGACCGTACTCGGGCAAGTTGGGCGACGTCGCCACCAACGACAACGCCTCCTTCCTGCCCGCCGACGCCGAGGCCACCCGCGCGCAGAACCTCTCCGCCGGCTTCGTGGAGAAGGAGACCACCCCCGCCCTCGTCGTCTACGAGCGCCGCTCCGGCATCACGCCCGCCGACCAGCAGCGGGTGCAGGCCGACGCCGCCCGGTTCGCCCAGGTGCCCGGGGTGGTCACCCCGCTGTCGCCGCCGATCGTCAGCCAGGACCGGCAGGCCGTGCAGGTCGTCGTCCCGATCGACAGCGCGGAGGGCGAACAGATCCGACAGGTCGTCGACCGGCTCCGCGAGATCGCCGGCAGCGACCGCGACGGACTCACCGTGGACGTGGCCGGACCGGCCGGGCTGCTCGCCGACCTGATCGAGGTCTTCACCGCCATCGACGGCCCGCTGCTGCTGGTCACCCTGGTCGTGGTGCTGATCATCCTGCTGATCGTCTACCGCAGCCCGGTGCTCTGGGTGTTCCCGCTGCTCGCCGCCGGCATGTCCTACTCGCTGGCGTCGGTCTTCGTCTACTTCCTGGCGAAGAACGACGTGATCAAGCTCAACGGGCAGGCGCAGGGCATCCTCACCGTGCTGGTCTTCGGCGCCGGCACCGACTACGCGCTGCTGCTGATCGCCCGTTACCGGGAGGAACTGCACCGGCACGAACGCCCCTGGGACGCCATGCGGACCGCCTGGAAGGGCGCCGCGCCGGCCATCGTCGCCTCCGGTGCCACCGTCATCGTCAGCCTGCTCTGCCTGCTGCTGTCCAGCCTCAACTCCAACCGGGCGCTCGGCCCGGTCGCCGCCGTCGGCATCGCCGCCACGCTGCTGGTGATGCTCACCTTCCTGCCCGCCCTGCTGGTCCTCGGCGGACGGTGGGCGTTCTGGCCGCGCCGGCCCCGCCACGACGAGGCCGACCCGCAGACCGAGCACGGCATCTGGAGCCGGATCGCCGCCTTCGTCGCCCGGCGGGCCCGGACCGTGTGGCTGGTCACCGCCGTCGGGCTGGCCGCCCTCGCCATCGGCGTCACCCAGCTCGGCGCCACCACCCTCGGCCAGTCCGACCTGTTCACCAACCGCACCGACTCGGTGGCCGGCCAGGAGGCGATCGCCCGGCACTACCCGGCCGGCACCGGCAGCCCGGCCACCATCTTCACCACCGAGCAGACCGCCCGGCAGGTCGCCCAGGTGGCTCAGCAGGTGCCCGGCGTCTCCTCCGTCCGTCCGCTCACCCCGCAGCAGGGCCAGGCCGGTCCGCCCGACCCCAACGCCCCGCCCAAGGTGGTCGACGGGCGGGTGCAGCTGCAGGCCACGCTCGCCGACCCGCCCGACAGCAACGGCGCCGAACGGACCATCCGTGACCTGCGTGAGGCCGTGCACAAGGTGCCCGGCTCCGAGTCGGTGGTCGGCGGGTTCAGCGCGATCAACGTGGACACCGCCGACGCCTCCACCCGGGACCGCAACGTCATCATCCCGGTGGTGCTGCTGGTCATCGCGGTCATCCTGGCGCTGCTGCTGCGTGCCCTGCTCGCCCCGCTGCTGCTCATCGCCACCGTGGTGCTGTCGTTCCTGGCCACGCTCGGCCTCTGCGCGCTGATCTTCAAGTACCTGCTGGACTTCCCCGGCGTCGACCAGTCGTTCCCGCTCTTCGCCTTCGTCTTCCTGGTCGCCCTCGGCATCGACTACAACATCTTCCTGATGAGCCGGGTGCGCGAGGAATCGGTGAAACGCGGCACCCGGGCCGGGGTGCTCGCCGGACTCGCCGTCACCGGCGGGGTCATCACCTCCGCCGGCATCGTGCTCGCCGCGACCTTCTCCGCGCTCGCCGTACTGCCGCTGGTGGTGCTGGTCGAGCTGGGCGTGGCGGTCGCCGTCGGGGTGCTGCTCGACACGATCATCGTCCGGTCGCTGCTGGTGCCCGCCCTGGCGTACGACATCGGGCCGAAGGTGTGGTGGCCCAGCCGGCTGTCCCGGACGACCCGCGACGGGGACCGGACCGGCGCGGAGGCCGACCGTGCTCGCTGAGACCGACGTGGTGATCGTCGGCGGCGGCCTGGCCGGCCTCGCCGCCGCCCGCCGGCTGCACCGCGCCGGCGTGCCCTGGCGGCTGCTGGAGGCCGGCGACCGGCTCGGCGGCCGGGTCGCCACCGACCAGGTCGACGGCTATCTGCTGGACCGCGGCTTCCAGGTGCTCAACACCGCCTACCCCCGGCTCGGCACCCTGCTCGACCTGGACATCCTCGACCTGGGTTTCTTCACCTCCGGCGTGCTGGTCCGCCGCGGCGACCGGCTCGACCGGCTGGTCAACCCGCTGCGCGAACCGGCCGGCGCGCCCCGCACCGCCGCCGCCCGGGTCGGCTCGCTGGCCGACCGGCTGCGCTTCGCCGCGCTCGCCACCGGCTGCGCCACCTGCCCGTCGGCCGGCTGCTCGACGCGAAGGAGACCACCAGCGAGGCCGCGCTGCGCCGGGCCGGCCTCTCCGACGCCATCATCGAGGAGCTGCTGCGCCCGTTCCTCTCCGGCGTCTTCATCGACCGCGAGCTGGAGACCTCCAGCCACGTGCTGGCGATGGTGCTGCGCTCCTTCGCCCGGGGCCGGATCGGCCTGCCCGCACAGGGCATGGCCGCGCTGCCGGCGGCCGTCGCCGCCCCGCTGCCCGCCGACCTGATCGACCTGGACACCCCGGTCGCCGAGGTCGCGCCGGGCCGGGTCCGCACCCAGGCCGGCGACCTCGCCTGCCGGGCCGTCGTGGTCGCCGTCGACCCGCCGGCCGCGGCCGACCTGCTGCCCCGGCTCTCCCGGGTACGCATGCACAGCTACACGACCTGGTACCACGCCACCGACACCCCGCCGCTGGCCGAGCCGATCCTGCTGGTCGACGGCGACCGGCGGGAAGTCGTCGCCAACACCGTCGTGCTCAGCAACGCCGCGCCGACGTACGCGCCGGCCGGGCGGCACCTGGTGGCCACCTCCGCGGTCGGACCCCAGGCCCCGCCCGAGCCGGCCGTCCGCCGCGAGCTGGCCCGCCTCTACGGACGGTCCACCGCGGACTGGACCCACCTGACCACCGTGACGATCCCGGACGCGCTGCCCGCCGCCCCGCCCCCGCAGGGACGGCTGCGCAAACCGGTCGCGCTCGGCGACGGGCTCTTCGTCGCCGGTGACCACCGCGACAGTCCGTCGATCCAGGGGGCGCTCGCCAGCGGCTGGCGCACCGCCGGCGCCGTCCTGGCGGCGCTGCGGTCCAGCTAGGGAGGGTGGCGTACCGGCTGGACGGGGGACCCGCACCCCACTGTTGATCACTTATGATCGCCGCCATGCCCGTACCCCTCCCGGCGATCGACTTCGACCCGGCCGCCGCGTTCCCCGAGGTCGACGACATGCGCGCCGCGCTCGCCGCGCGGGACTGGACCCGGGTACGGCAGCTGCTCGACCCCCGCGACTGGGCCGGCCGGTCGCTCCTGGCCGACGCCGCGGACGACGTCGACGGGGTCGGCGACTTCCTGCGCGCGGTGCTGGCCCACCGGCCCGGTGACACGGTCGCCGCCACCATGCTCGCCGCCCACCTGGTCGCCGAGGGCTGGAAGATCCGTACCAGCCTGCGCGCCGAACACGTCAGCCGCGAGCAGTTCGACCAGCTCCACGACCACCTGCGACGGGCCGAACAGATCCTCATCGACGTCTGCGCCCGCGAACCCGGCAACGTCCTCGCCTGGCAGGAGCGACTGACCACCGCGCGGGGCCTGCAACTGGGCCAGGCCGAGACCCGCCGCCGCTACGACCGGCTGGCCCGGTACGCGCCGCACGATCTACGCGGGCAGTCCAACCTGCTCCAGCAGCTCTGCCCCAAGTGGAGCGGCAGCTGGGACGCCGTCTTCACCTTCGCCCGGGAACGCATGCTGGCCGCCCCCGAGGGCGCGCAGAACGCCGTCCTGCTCGCCGACGCGCACTTCGAGCGGTACTTCGACTTCGACACCGAGGGGGAGCGGGCCGCGTACGTGCGGGACCCGCGGGTCGCCCAGGACATCTGGACCGCCGCGCAGCGCTCCGTGCTGCACCCGCACTTCCGGCACGAACCCGGCTGGGTGTCCACCCGCTCCGTCTTCGCCCTCTGGTTCGGGCTGCTCGACCAGTGGCCCGCCGCCGCCGCCCAGTTCGCCGCCCTGGGACACCTGGGCAGCGAATACCCCTGGTCCTACCTCAACGGGACCAGCACGCTCGACAAGTTCCGCGCCGAGGCGTACGCGAAGGGTGGCCCCCGATGATCCGCCGGCTCGACGTCGACGGCGTGCCCACGCTGCTCGCCCCCACCGCCGGGCCGATGCGGGCCGGCCTCACCTTCCGGGTCGGCATCGCCGACGAGACGCTGGCCCGCAGCGGCATCACCCACCTGCTGGAACACCTGGCCCTCGCCCCGCTCGGCCTGGCCGACCACCACTTCAACGGCGCCACCGCGCCGACCTTCACCTCCTTCTACATGCAGGGCTCCGAGTCGGACGTCGCCGGCTTCCTCGGCACCGTCTGCCGCACCATCCACGACCTGCCGATGGCCCGGCTGGAAGTGGAGAAGGAGATCCTGCGGACCGAGTGGTCCAGCCGGGGCAACTCGACCATCGGTGACATCCCGCTGTGGCGGCACGGCGCCCGCGACCACGGGCTGCCCAGCTATGCCGAGTTCGGGCTCAACGCGCTCACCGAGCACGACCTGCGCTGGTGGGCGGCGCAGTGGTTCACCCGGGAGAACGCCGTACTGTGGATCGCCGGCGACCGGGTGCCGGCCGGCCTGCGCCTGGCGCTGCCCAGCGGCGTACGCCGGCCCGTGCCGGCCGCGTCGTCGGCGCTGCCGCACACGCCCGCGTACTTCGTCAACGGCTCGCGGGCCGTGGTGCTGGACGCCGTCGTGCGGCGCCGCACCGCCGCGAGCGTCTTCGCCGGGGTGCTGGAACGCGAGCTCTACCGCACGCTGCGCCAGGAGGACGGCGTCTCCTACGCCATCAACACCGGCTACCAGCCGCGCGGCGACGGCCACGCCACCCTCCGCGCCCTCGCCGACGCGCTGCCGGAGAAGCAGGACGCCCTGCTCGGCGGCTTCGTCGACGTGCTGGCCAAGCTGCGGGTCGGCCGGATCGAACAGGCCGACCTGGACGCCGCGGTGGCCAAGCGGGAGGACTCGCTGGCCTCCGCCGAGGCGGACGCCGACCGGTTGCCCGGCTGCGCGCTGAACCTGCTCACCGGCGAGCGCAGCCTCACCGTCGACGAGCTGCGCGGCGAGCTGAAGGCCGTCACCCTCGCCGACCTGCACGAGGTCACCCGCGAGGTCACCGCCAGCGCGCTGCTCATGGTCCCCGAGGGGCACACCGCCGACTGGGCCGGCTTCGTCGAGGCACCCACCCGCTCCACCCACACCGTCACCGGCACCGCCTACCGGGAACGGCAGGGCGACGGCGAACTGCGGGTCGGCCTCGACGGGGTCAGCTACGTCGGCCCCGGCGGCCCGCTCACCGTCCGGTACGCCGAGTGCGCCGCCATGCTCGCCTGGCCCGACGGCGCCCGCCGGCTGATCGGCAACGACGCCATCGCCATGCACATCGAGCCCACCCTGTTCGACCTGCACCCCGGCGCCATCGGCGTCATCGACCAGCAGGTCGCCGCCGACCGGCGGGTGCCCATGCCGGCCCGCCCGCCGGAGAAGATCCCCCAGCCGTACGCGGGCGGCAACCGGCCCCGGCCGGCGCAGCGTCCCGAGCCGGTGAAGCGCGCCGGGTGGGAGATCCCGCTGATGGTGGTCAGCGGTCTCGCCGCCCTCGCCGTCGGTGGGCTCAGCCTGCTGCTGACCCTCGGCATGCTCCTTGCCGAGGAGTCGGACCCGGACGACGGCATGCTGTGGGGCATGGTCGTCTTCGGCTGGCTGCTCACTGTTATCCTCGCGTTGCCCATCGTGCTGGTGCGGCGGCGGAGGCGCTGAGAGACCGCCGTTCCGGTGGTGGTCGAAGATCGACCGGGCGGGTTACGATCCGGCGCGGTAGCGGGGCGGTAGCTCAGCGGGTTAGAGCAGGGGACTCATAATCCCTCGGTCGCGGGTTCGAGTCCCGCCCGCCCCACCAACGGCACGTGACCGGGAAATCCGGAATCCGTACCTCAAGCGGCGTCTTCGCTAGAGGGCGGGTCTTCCAGCGTGGGGTAGTCGGTGTAACCGTGGTGGTCACCACCGTAGAAGGTGGCCGGGTCCGGTTCGTTGAGCGGTGCGCTGGCGCGGAGGCGAGCGGGCAGGTCGGGGTTTGCCAGCGCCATCGTCCCGACGGTGATGATGTCAGCCAGTCCTGCGTCGAGATCGGCGACGCGGGCGTTGATGCCGGCACCCGCGCGATTGAGGAGCACGGCCGTCGGCCAGGCCCGGCGGAGTGCGCGCAGCAGTTCGTCGTCGCCGGCGTGCATCAGGTGCAGGTAGGCGAGGTTCAGCGGAGCCAGGGCAGCGATCAGCGTCGGGTACACCGCGTGGGTGTCGTTCTCCACGATGTCGTTGTACGGGTTGCCCGGCGAGAGGCGGATGCCCGTGCGCTCGGGACCGATCTCGTCGGCCACCGCCGACGCGACCTCGACTGCGAACCGGATCCGGTTGGAGATCGAGCCGCCGTACCGGTCGGCGCGGTAGTTGGTGTTGCCGGCGAGGAACTGGTGGACGAGGTAGCCGTTGGCGCCGTGGATCTCCACGCCGTCGAAGCCGGCGGCGATTGCCGCTGAGGCCGCGTGGCGGAACTCTCCGACGACCCCGGCGACCTCGTCGGTGTCCAGTGCCCGTGGGGTGGGCATGTCCTGCAGGCCGGATGCGGTGAACATCGCGCCCTTGGGCTGGAGGGCCGACGGCGCGACGGGCTGCCGGCCGTGCGGCGTGTTGTCGGGGTGGGAGATGCGACCGGTGTGCATGAGCTGGACGACGATGCGCCCGCCGGCGGCGTGCACCGCTTTGGTCACCTCCTGCCAGCCCGCGATGTGCGCCTCGGTGTAGATGCCCGGGGTCAGCAGGTAGCCCTGCCCGTCGGCGGAAGGCTGGGTGCCCTCGGTGATGATCAGGGCCATCGAGGCGCGCTGGCGGTAGTACTCGCGGTTGAGACCGGTGGGGACGCCGTCGGCCCGGGACCGGTCACGGGTCATCGGCGCCATGGCGAGACGGTGCGGGAGCTCGATGGATCCGACAGTGGTGGGAGTCCAGAGAGTGTTCATCAGAAGACCTCGGTTCTAGAGCGACGTGAGGACGCGGACGCGGTCGGCGATGGCGCGTCGAGCGACGTCGGACGCGAAAGCGATCGAGTCGAACTCGTGTGGGGCGCCGGGGTGCAGGTGAAACTCGACCGGGACGCCCGCGCGGCTGAGTTCGGCCGCGTACGCGAGGTCCTCGTCGCGGAAGACGTCGAGCTGGCCCACCTCGATGTAGGCCGGCGGCAGGCCGGTGGCGTCGTCGAGCCGGGCCGGAGCGGCGGTGGGCGGGACATCTGGTCCGCCGGCAGCCTCGCCGAGTAGCGCCGGCCACGCGGTACGGCTGTCGTCGTAGGACCACAACACGTACGGCTCGATGTAGGGATCGGCTGCGGTGGGGCGGTCATCGAGCATCGGCATGAGCAGCAGTTGGTGGGCGATCTTCGGGCCGCCACGCTCGCGGGTCAGGATCGTCAGCGCCGCCGCCATACCGCCGCCGGCGCTGTCGCCCATCACCCCGATCCGGTCGCGGTCCACGCCCAGTTCGGGAGCGTGATCGTGTAGCCAGCGCAGCGCGGTGTAGGCATCCTCGAGTGGCGTCGGAAACGGGAACTCGGGCGCGCGGCGGTACTCCACCGACAGCATCGGCACGCCGGAAGCCGACACGTAACGGGCGACCGGACCGTCGAACAGGTCGATGTGACCGAAGATGTATCCGCCGCCGTGGAAGAAGACCACGGCCGAGCCCGGCGTCACGCCGTCCTTGACGTACCAGCGCACCGTGATCTGCGCGCCATCGGCGGTGGTCACGGTGTGGTCGGTCATCGTGACATCGGCAGGAATGGGCTGGGCGTTGCTCGCGGCACCGATGATCGGTTCCCACCAGGCGCGACGCCCCTCGATGTCGCCCACCGCCGGTGGTGCGGCTTCGGCCATCGCCCCGGCCATCGGGGCCAGCGCCGCGGCGATCTCGGGATCCAAAGACAAAGACATGACTGTTTCTCCTGGGGGTGGGTCAGGTTCTGCCGGGATGTGTCAGGCGGTGGGGGCGAGGACGACGGTCTTGCCCAGCAGCTCGCCCGCGCCGGCTTGGGCGTGGAGTGCGGGCAGATCGGCCAGCGCCACCCGGTGGGCGACGTCGACGCGCAACTCACCGGTGCTGACGCGGGCGGCCAGGTCGGCGAGTTGGTCGGCGTCGCTGCGGACAAACAAGTCGATGCCACGCACGCTGCGCACCTCGTCGGAAGGGGCGGGCATCCAGACGGTGGTGTTGACGAGGGTGCCGCCGTCACGGATCAGCGTGACCAGCGCGGCCAGCTGCTCCGGGGTGACCGGCGCGAGGTTGAGTACGAGGTCGACCGGCTCGGTCACCGCCGCGGTCACGGCGGTGGTGGTGTGGTCGATCACCTCGTCGGCGCCGGCGGCCTTGACCCGCTCGGCGCTGCGCGGGCTGGCCGTCGCGATCACCTGGGCACGGACCTCCTTGGCCAGTTGCACCGCGTATCCGCCGACCGCCCCGCCGGCGCCGTTGATCAGCACCCGCTGACCGGCGGTCAGCTTGCCGTGGTCGAACAGCGCCTGCCACGCGGTCAAGCCCACCAGCGGGAACGCGGCCGAGTCGGCCAGCGGGATGTTCCTGGGTGCCCCCGTCAGAATCTCCGCCGGCGCGATCACGTACTCCGCGGCCGCCCCGGTCCCCGTCATCGGCAGGAACCCGACGACCCGGTCGCCGACCGCGATGTCGTCCACGTCGTCACCGAGCGCGTCGACCGTGCCGGCGACGTCGAGGCCGGGGGTGTGCGGGAGCTCGACCGGGATCGGGCCCTGCATGTAGCCCGCGCGGATGTTGCCGTCGACGCCGTTGAACGAGGTCGCGGCGACGCGGATCCGGACCTGACCGGTGCCGGGGGTGGGCTGCTCGACGTCCTCGTACCGCAGGACCTCGGGACCGCCGAACTCGTGGAAACGAACTGCCTTCATTGCTGAACCTGCTTTCGGTGAGTGCCGTCAGCGTGTTGCTGGTGACGTCACCCAACTTCGCAGGATTCAGCGCGGTTAACCTGGGCCGGGCTGGCCCACCTTGACGATGGTCGGTTCCCCGGCGCCGCCGACGATCTCCGCGAGCCGCGCCGCATCGGCCGAGCCCGGCGCCGCGGTGAGCATCAGAGCCGCCAAGTCGTCGCCCGGGATGGCGAGCATGCTGCCGACGAGCGTGACGGCGCCGCCGTCCGGATGAATGAACTCCGCACTGCTCTCGTAGGCCGCCACCGGTCGCGGCGCGCGCCACAAGGTGTCGAACAGGCGGCTTCGGCTCCGCATCTCGTCCACCAGCGCGGCAAGCGACGCGTCGGCGGGGTAGCGCAACAGCGCGCTCTTCAGTTGGGCGGCGAGGATCGCCTCATGATCGGTCGCGTCCGCCGCGGACTGCTTGAAGCCGTTGAAGGGATCACAGAACGTACGCCAGGCGATGTTCCACTCCCACGGGTCCCCGGTGAGATCCCAGTGCCCCAGGGCCATGAACGCACTGTTCACGGCGACGAGATTCATCGCCGCGTCGGAGACGAACATCGGAGTGTCCGTGAACCGCTCCAGCAGCCGCATCGCACCCGGACCGACGTCGTTCGGCACCTGCCCGTCCGCGGCGGCGTACCCGGCCAGCGCGCAGAGCCGCTCGTACTCCGCCCGCCCGATCCGTAACGCACGGGCGATGGCGTTCACCACCCCGGCCGACGGATGGCTGCGCCCTTGCTCCAATCGGCGTACGTAGTCCGCGGACATCCCCGCGAGCTCGCCGAGCTCCTCCCGCCGCAACCCTTGCACCCGCCGACGGCCGATCGTCAGCCCGACAGCCGTTGGCGCCGTGCTCTCCCGCAACTGGCGCACCGCGGCACCGAACTCGTGATGTTCCACCGCCCGATTGTGCCCGGACAGCCCGGACAGCGGCCCCTGGCGGGCGGCCCTGGTGTTCATCACCACGGCCAGCGGGCCGGGCTCCCACCACGGGGCCCGGCCCGTTGCTGTGCGCGGGAACAGACCGGACCGGCCTGCGGGCGCGCCGGAACGAGCGTGCCTGATCACACCTTGAGGACGTCCACGTCGTACAGCGCCATCGACGCGTCGCGGGTGGCCAGGGTCAGACTCTCGGTGATCGCCTGTGCCACGAGCATGCGGTCGAAGGGATCACGGTGGTGGGGCGGCAGGCGGCCGGCGGCGATGGCGTGGACATGGGTGACCGGAAGTTCCCGGAAGCCCATCTCCCTTACCCGCTCGGCGAGGTCCGGGGGCCCGGCAAGCTTCCCTGCACTCTGTTTGATGGTGATCTCCCACAGGCTGACCGGGGAAAGGAAGATGTCCGGGTCGTGGCGTAGCTGATCGAGGAACTCGGTGCCGAGGGTCGCATCACCAGTGATGGCCCAGAGCGCGACGTGGGTGTCCAGCAGCAGGGTCATGCGCCGATGCCGAAGTCAGCGGCGATCTCGGCGTTGGTCTCGGGGGAGTCCCAATCGCCGGAGAGGTCCAGTTGCCCGGCGAGGGAGCCGACTGCGGTGCGGTTGGCCCGCCGCACGAGCGGCACCACCTTCGCCACCGGGGTGCCCGCCCGGTCGATGATGATCTCTTCGCCGCGTTCCACTCGCTCGATGATGCGCGACAGGTGGGTCTTGGCGTCATGCATGTTGTAGTGCACGGCTTCAGCCGACATCATCCGACCTCCTTGTTTAGCTAACAGCTTAGCCAACTCGGCCCGCTGTCGTCACCGATGCCTCCGATGAGCTGGGCAAACTCATCGGCAGCGGATCGCCGGCGATCGTGACGGTGCCGTTCGCACGGACCCACCACGTTCAGCCGCGTCCCGGGCCGTCGTGCCGGGCTTCGGCGATCAGGTGGTAGAAGCGGGCGATCAGCGGATAGGGCATCCGGTCGGACAGCGCCAGCTCCAGGCGGAGCAGGGCGTCGAAGAACTCGGGATCCTGCTTGCGCTCGTTGTCGCGTACGTAGTCGTTGACCGCCCGGATGCCGTAGTGCCCGACCAGCCGGCAGTCGCTGTCGGTCAGCCACTGCGCCACCCGCTCGGCCGGCCAGTGCCGCACGGTGATGCCGAACGTGCGACCCATCGCCTCGTCCGCGTCCAGGGCGGCCAGCGCCGCCGCCGGGTCCAGGTCGCGGGTCGCCCGGAACAGCGGCTCCGAGGCCGGGTTGATCGCCATCACCGAGACCGACCCACCGAGACGGACGGCGCGGCGCGCGGTGGCGATCATGGCGGCCGGATCGGACAGGTACTGGATCAGGTTGTGGCAGAGCACCACGTCGTACGCGTCACCGCCGAGGTGGGCGGGCGTCGCGGTCACGTCGGCCTCGACGAGGCGTACGCGATCGGCGAGCCCGGCCTCGGCGAAGCGCGAGCGGGCGGCGGCCAGCATGCCGGGGGTGTTATCGACGATCGTGACGTGATGTCCCAGTCCGGCCAGCCGGACGGCGTCGGCGCCGTCGCCACCGGCCAGGTCGAGGATCCGCGCCGGTGCGGCGGGTAGGTGTCGGGCCAGGTTCGCCTCGGCCTGCGCGTACCGCAGGCGGCCCCACGGCGCTTCCTGCCAGTCACGCCAGGCGTCCAGGCCGGGCTCGAAGGTGGGGTCCGGAGGGTTCGACATCCGGCGAGGCTAGCTGATCTTGGTGCGCCGGTGCGGCCTCGGGCGTCGCCTGCTGGCCGGCCAGCCGGATCCTCTGCTGATCCGCAGGCGGTCAGCCCTTGTCGCTCGTCGACATCGAGCCGATGCTGTAGCCGTGGCCCCAGCGAGCAGACGTCGACCGGTCCACCGTGAACAGGCCGACCGCCTCACCCTGGTCGACCGATGGCAGCACTTCGTCCTGCACCAGCCGGTCCTCGTGCGTCCCGGCGAGACCATCTGGGTCGAGGACGGCCACCTGCTGGTGCAGCGGGCCGCCGGGGTGGTGGCCACTTTTCCCGGCAGCGTGAACCGCTGAACGCCCGGCGAGGAAGCAGCAGTCGGACGCCGGGTGGGGCACGGTCCGAGGACCGGACACGAGCAGGGCGGTGGGAGTGATGTCGAAGTACCGCTGGCACGAACAGGGGTTCATCACCGAGGTCGCGGCCCACCGGGGTGCCCTGCTGGAGGGCGGCGCCGGGTCCCGGTGGCGGCTCCGTGGCGGCCCGCCGGGCCTGAGCTGGTCGGTGACGCTGACCCCGGCCTCCGGCGAGGATCCGGCGGAGATCCGCTGGCGCTGCGCCGACCTGCGGGCCGACGCCGACGACGCGACCCGGCAACTGGTGGTGAGTCGTGCGGTCGAGGAGAGCGCAGCCGGCCTCGGCGACGTCGAGGGCGGTGCGGTCGGGTTCCTGCTGGCCGGGGCGTTCATGGCGTGGAGCGGGTTCCGCAACCGGCGGGCCGGCGGACGGACGGCAGCCGCTCCGGCCGGCGCGATCCCGCCCGGCGTCCTCGGCCCCGACTGGACGGTGCGCGATCCGCGCGGGGTGCTCGACCCGGGCCTCGCCCCCTGGTTCAACAGGTGGCCCACCGCGTGGTGGGGGCCGGGCGACGAGCGTCCCGCCCGGCTGGGATCGGTCTGGCTGCACCAGGACGGCCTGGACCTGCGGGCCCAGGGCTGGTGGTGTTCGGCACCGGCGCTGGACCAGCTCATCGGCCTGGGCGTTGAGATCGCCGGTCGGCTGCGCCGGGCCGGGTGCTGAACCACGGGCCCCGCTGCCGGCCGGCACTGCGCCTATGGCTACTCCTCCAGCGGCCAGACCTCGACCACGCCGTGCGCGACGGCGCAGGGCGTACGCGACACGATCTCGACCGCCTCGGCCAGCGTCGCGGCCTCGATGACGGCGAACCCGGCCAGGGGGAGCGCGGAGGAGAGGAAAGGTCCGTCCTGCGTGGTCACGCCGGCCGCGTCGTGGTTACGGACCTGCACGGGTCGGCCGGCGCGGCCCATCTCGACCCCGTCCCGGCGTAGCCGGTCGTCATGCGCGTGCGCCGCGTCCCGCACGCTCGCCTCGGTACGCTCGTAGCCGGCCTGGTCGCCGTACCCGATGGTCACGAACTTCGCCACGGCACACTCCTCACGCTGGGAACGGCCACCGCCGTTCGGCTGACCAATCATCGCCGCCCGAACCGTCGCCCGCAGCCGAAGTGGAGCGCCGGGCATCCGTGCTGAGCGCGGGGCAGCGGCTATCGCGTGGCGAAGCCGGTCAGGATGACGTCGATGGCGCGATCGAGCACCGCCGGGGAGACCGGCGCCGCCGCGGTGGTCTGCGCCAGGCCCCGGATCAGCAGGTAGATCTCCTCGACGTCGACGTCCGCCCGGACCGCTCCGGCGGCCTGGGCGCGCCGGAGCGCCGTGGCGACGGCGGCCTTCAGCTCGCCCGCCACGGTCACGACGGCCGGTGGCGGCTCGCCCAGCATCGAGGCCAGGGTCAGTTTGCTCGCGCCGCGTTCGATCATGTCGCGGACCAGCGCGGAGAACGCCGTCGCCGGGTCCGGCGCGGCGGTTGCGGTCCGGGTCTGGTCGAGCAGGCCGGTGAAGTGCCGCACCAGCGCGGCCTCGATCAGCGCCTCCTTGGTCGGGAAGTGCCGGAAGACGGTGGCGATGCCGACCCCGGCCAGCCGCGCCACCTCCTCGGTGGAGCCGGCCTCGCCCTGGGCGCCGAAGACCCGGTCAGCGGCCGCGAGGATGCGCTCACGGTTCTCCCGAGCATCCTGACGCATGACGCCACTTTAACCGGAGCCTGCACTTCGATACGCTAAACGGAGTCCAGACTTCGTTAGGAGCTGCCCATGCGTACGCCCGAGGAGACCGCTCGTGCCGTGACCGCCGGCGTCTGCCGTCTGATGCGCGGCGGACTCACCGCTGCGGAGGAGGCGGCACAGCTCGACGGGCTGGCCGCCTGCTACGCCGAACGCACCGACGTGCGCCACCCGTTCCACCCGCTGGGCGACACACCGCTGCGCAGCCGGGCGAGCCTGCGGGAGCACTTCGCCGCCGGCGGGCCGCCGGCCGGGGTGGAGAGCTTCGACGTCGTCGACGACCGTGTGCACGCCACAGCGGACCCCGAAGTGGTGATCTTCGAGTTCCGGTACGCCGGCGTGATCGACGGCCGGGCCTTCAGTCTGCCCTGCATCTTCGTGGTCCGGGTCCGGGACGGCGAGATCGTCGAGTCCCGGGACTACGCCGACCACGTCGCCGCCGCCCGCGCGTTCGGCCGCCTGCCGGCCCTGGCCGCCGCGCTGAGCCCGGCTCCGGACATGTCCTGACCGTCGAACGTGGTACGGGCGGGCCCGGTGTGGCACCGAGCCCGCCCGTACCCGAATCTCATCCTGACCGCCGTGCCGACGCCTACCGATCGAGCGTAGGACCGACGGACGTCAGGACCGTCAGCGTTGCAGCGTCAGCACCGCCGGCCGCCACGGCAGCAGGTTGTAGTCGCCGCCCGCCGTCGGGTTCTTGCCCTGGTAGAGGAACTGCAGGTTGCACGCGTCGATGGTCTTGGTCTGGTCGGGGTTGGTGCGGACCAGGTCACCGTGGCTGATGTCGTTGGTCCAGGTGGCGCCGCTGTTGGCCTTGCCGGCGAAGGGGTTGCTCTCGCTGGCGGCCTGCGGCGTCCACGAGCCGCTGAGGCTGTTGGAGGTGAAGGAGCGGAAGTAGCGCCCCTGGCTCCCGATCGCCTCGACGATCATCAGGTACTGGTTCTGGCCCTGGACCTTGTAGACCTCGACCGCCTCGAACAGGTTGTTGGTCGAGTCACTCATGACCGTCGTGTAGCTCGAGCCGAAGCTACCCGGGAAGTTCCCGATCGGCATGCTCGACCGGTAGATCTTGCCGTTGTCCCCGGCGAAGAACAGGTACATGTTCTGGTCGTCGCCGATGAGGGTCTGGTCGATCACGCCGTACGGGGCGTCGGGGAGGCTCGCGGTGGAGAGCGTCTGTGCCGCGGACCAGCCGTTGGCATTGGTCGGGTCGCTGGAGGTCTTGTAGCTGAACGAGGTCGGGCCCCACTGGTACGCCAGCACCCAGATGTTCTTCGGGGCGAAGTAGAACAGCGTGGGCGCCACGGTGCCCTGGCTCATCCCGGTCTGGGGGGCCGAGGCCATGTCGGACCAGTTGGTGAACAGGCTGAAGTTCATCGAGCCGTACGAGCCGCTGCTGTTGACGTTCGAGCCGTAGACCAGGTGCTTGCCGTTGTAGACCACGTTGGTGAAGTCCTTGAGCGAGACCCAGCCGTTCTGCGGGTTCGCCAGCGCGCCCGTCGAGGTCCACCGGTAGGTGGACGGGAGCGTGCAGGAGCCGCCGGTCGGGGTGGGCGTCGGGGTGGAGCCGGCGATGGGCTCGAGGTGGAACTGCTGGTTGGCCTGCCCGCTGCAGTCGTAGATCTGCACCTGCTGGCCGTTGGCGGTGCCCCACACGTCGAGGCAGCGGCCGGACTGGACGCCGGTGATGGTGCCGTTGGCGTTGACGTTCCACTGCTGGTTCACCTGGCCGTTGCAGTCCCAGATGATCACGGCGGTGCCGTTGGCGGTGCCCTGGCCGCTGGCGTCCAGGCACTTGTTGCCGTACACCGTCAGTTGCTTGTTGGCGGTGTACGTCCACTGCTGGTTGGTCAGGCCGTGGCAGTCGTACAGCTGCACCCGGGTGCCGTTGGTCTGCGAGGAGTTGGGCACGTCGATGCACCGGCCCGACTGGTTGCCGACGATCCTGTTGGCGCCGCCGGACGGCGGCGGCGTGGTCGGCGTCGCGGTCGGCGTCGCCGTGCCGGTCGGCGCGGGGCCGGCGGCGTTGAGGGCGTTGAGGACCGAGGTGTACGCGGGCTTCTTGTTGCCCCCGCCGTCGAAGAGCAGCGGGCTCTCGCCGGAACGCCACGAGTCGCTGTCGCGGACGCCCCAGACGGTGATGCCGATGCAGCGCGGGACGTTCACGCAGGCCTGGGTCAGCCCGGCGTACTGGGTGGTCGAGGCGTTGGTGACGTCGACCTCGGTCAACGCGACGTCGACCCCCAGCGCGGCGAAGCTGGACAGCGTGGTCTGGAAGTTGCCGGGCAGCGAGCTGCCGCCGGTGAAGTGGGTCTGCAGGCCGACGCAGTCGATGGGTACGCCGCGGGACTTGAAGTCCTGGATCATGCGGTAGACGCCCTGCGTCTTGGCGTACGTCCAGTTCTCGATGTTGTAGTCGTTGTAGCAGAGCTTGACGCCCGGGTCGGCCGTCCGGGCGGTACGGAAGGCCACCTCGATCCAGTCGTTGCCGGTGGCCTGGAGGTTGGACTGGCGGCGGCTGCCGTCCTCGTTGAACGCCTCGTTGACCACGTCCCAGGCGGCGAGCTTGCCCCTGTAGTGGCCCATCACGCCGTTGATGTGGTTGATCATCGCGCTGCGCAGCGCGCTGCCGCCCAGGCTCTGCATCCACCCCGGCTGCTGGGAGTGCCAGGCCAGGGTGTGCCCCCGCACCTTCATCCCGCGGCTGGTGGCCCAGTTGTAGATCTGGTCCCCGGCGGAGAAGTTGAAGACGTTCTGCTGCGGCTCGGTCGCGTCCGGCTTCATCTCGTTCTCGGCCGTGACCATGTTGAACTCGCGCGCCGCGATGGTGCTGTACGTGGAGTCACCCAACCGACCCGCCGCGATGGCGGTACCGAAGTACCGGCCCGACTGCGCGGCTGCGGCGCCCAGGGTGGTGGCGGCCTGGGCCAGGGTGGGTACCACCAGCGCCGCGCCGGCCACGACCAGCGCGCTGGCGGCTCCGGCGAGCACCAGCCGGAAGCCGCCCCGCCTCGGTAGACGTTTCATGACACTCCTTCTCCTGTCTCCTGCGTCGAACGACGATGCGCAGGGTCGGGGGGAGAAGCGGGCGTGCCTGCGTGCCGACCGCTGCCCTGGGACGGTGCACGCGCTGCGGTGCCTCTTCTCGCCGCGTCCTGCCTTCGACTGGCCGGGATCGGTTGCCGCGGCCACCCTTCGCGCCACCAATCCGAAACTTTCGAAAACTTTACCGATAAGTTTCACTGGGACGATACTCGTGGCAGGATAATCGGTCAACGTCGATGAGGCCGCTCTCTGTGGCTGCTCTCTGACTGTCGGTCCGCTCTGCGTGTCGGGGCGTCACGCCACATATCGATACGGGCAGGGGTTGCGCCGGGCGAGCGACAGTCGGATGGGGAGCCCCCGGGCCGGCAGGGTTTCAGCGGACCGGAAGATCAGACTTCGGTATGAACTCCGAAAGTTTCAGGTTCGCTGGCCCCGCAGGCGAACCAGCGCAAGGTCACTGGCCGCCGGTCGGGTTTCTGAACTTTGTTGGCCGGCTGTCCGGCCGGTTCCGCCAACCGCCGGAACCGGCTGCGGTCGAAGCGTCACTAGCGGAAGCTACCGTCCCACTCCGCGATCGTTAGAGCCAGCAGGCCCTGGTCCAGACCCACCAGTAGGGTGTCGCCGACAGTGCAGCAAGTGAGCGCCGGATGGTAGACCGGGATGGTCCGTACCAATCGTCCGCTCACCAGGTCCCAGAGCCGTACCGTACGGTCCCGGCTCGTCGAGGCGAGCAGGGTCCGGGGCCCGCTCCTCACCAGGCTCAGTCCGGTGACCGGCCCCCGGTGCCCGATGAACCACCGAACCGGCTGACCCTGCTCGGCGTCCCACATCCGGATCGCGTGGTCCGCGCTGGCCGACACCACCGCCGGCCGGCCGGCCACCGTGACACCGCAAAGGGCGGTCACCGCGTCCTGGTGGCCGTGCTGGGTCCAGAGTGGGGTGTCGCCACCGACCCACAGCATCACCGTGCCGCTCTTGTCCGCGGAGGCGAGCGCTTCGAAGCCGGAGCAGGCGACCGTGGCCAGTGCGGTCACCCAGGCGCGGGTCACGTGCCCGAGCAGGACCTGTCGTACGACGCCGGTGTGTGGGTCCCACACCCGGATGACCTGGTCGTCGCCGGCCGACGCGATCAGGGTCTCCCCGTGGACGATGATGGGGCAGACCGCCGCGACCGGGGCGTAGTGGCCGAGCATCTGCCGCACCGGGTAGCCGTCCCGGGCGTCCCACGTCTGGACCACATCGGTGTCGCCGGTGGTGAGCACCAGCGACTCCTCGGCGTCAGCGATCGCGCACATCGCGCTCACGCAGCCGTCCGTCTTGAACTCCACCGGCAGTCGCGCGCCGGTGTCGACGTCCCAGAACCGTACCTGACCATCGGCGCCGCCCGAGGCCACCGTCGGCTGCTCGCCGGGGACCCGGCAGAGCGCGTCCACCGGTCCAAACCTGTCGTGCTCGGCGACCGTGTCCGGTTGGCCGCCGGCCGGGTCCCACAACCGCACCGTGCCGTCGTCTCCCGCGGTGGCAAGCATCCGGCCCGCCGACGTCCGCAGTTCGCACACCGCACGGATCCAGGCCGCGTGCCCCCGCAGGCTCGGCCGGATCGCCCAGCTCGGCACCTCCCACAGCCGGATCAGCCCGTCCTCGCCGGTGGAGGCCAACAGGCAACCGTCGCCGACGTCGACCGTGCAGAGATCGGTTATCGGACCACCGGTCTCCAGGCTCCGGACCGGTCGGCCGGTCAGCGGGTCCCAGAGCCGGACGGTGCCGTCGTAACCCGCCGAGGCGAGCAGCATGCCGTCGGGTGTACGGACCGCACAGAGAGTGGTGACCCAGCCCACGTGACCGGTAAGGGTCAGCGCGGGTCGACCCGTGGCGGTGGGCTCCCAGATGTGGATCACGCCGTCGTAACCGGTGGAAGCCAGCAGGTGGCGGCCGCCGGCCGGCACGTACGTCACGGCCGTGACCCAACCGGCGTGCGCGATCAACTCGTACTGCTGGGTGCCGGTGACCGGGTCCCACACCCGTACCCTGCGGTCGTCGCCCGCCGAGGCGAGCAGGTCGCCGGTCGGCAGTGGAATGGCGCAGACGTTGCGTACCCAGTCGTGGTGTCCTCGCAGCTCGTGCCGTCGGTGGCCGGTCTGTGGATCCCACAGCCCGACCGTGCCGTCGTGGCTGGCGGTGGCGATCAGCACCTTGCCGGCGCCGGTACGCACCGCGCACACGCTGCGGATCGTGTCGTCGTGGCAGGTGAAGACCTGCTCGGCCTGATTGGTCAACGGGTCCCAGAGCCGGACGGTACCGTCGTCACCGGCGGAGGCGAGCAACCGGCGGCCGTCGATCTCGACGGCGGCGACGTCGTAGACGGCCTGCGAGTGCCCGTCGAGCACGCTGCGTTCCTGCCGCGGCGGGGAGTGCGCCCACCGGGCCCGGTACGGTGCGGCGTCCGCCACGATCCCGCTGTGCAGGCCGTCGAGGCGGTCGACGACCGAGAAGAGTGCGGCTCGTTCGGCCGGTTCTGCCGACACCGCCAGCGGCGTACGTTGCAGCAGCCGGGCCCTGGCCAGCGGCAGGGGCGCCATCGGTGCCGGTGTCGAGTCCACCACGGTGAGCAGCCGGTCCAGGTGCGCGTGCCGCAGGTAGTCCTCATCGACGAGCAGCCGCTCGACGAGCCCGGCCCGGGCGGCGTGCTGCGGAAGCGACCGCAGCAGGTAGTCGGGGGCGTCGGCCCAACCGGCGGCGGCGACCGGCTCGGTCCAGGCCGACACCAGCCGGTGCTGGTCGTCCCGGCGCGATGATCGTACGTCCCGGTCCGCCAGCAACGCGTCGTTGAGGGCCTGGTGGAACAACCGGTACGCCGGCTGCGCGCCGCCGCCCGTCTCGACCAGGAAGTTCGCCGCCGAGGTCCGTGCGAAGCCGCCGAGTTCGGCCTCGGTCACCGTCCCGCCCAGGGCCGTCACCGCGGCGTGCCACAGACCCAGCGGCAGACCCGGTGTCTCGGCGTACGCCAGAGCGGTTAGCGCCAGCCGGGCGGAGGTCGAGCCGGCCGCCGGCAACCCGGCGAGGTACGCGTCCAGTGCGTGCGCCACGGTGGCGGTGAACGACACCAGGGCCGGATCGACCGGCTCGATGTCCCGCAGCGCGTGCGCCCGCGCGACGAGACCGGCGACGAGGAAGTTCCCCTTCGCCAACGCGGCGATGCGCCGGGCGAGCGGCGCGGCGCTCCGGGGATCGGTGTACGGGTTGGTCGGGCGCTCGGCGCCGAGCAGCTGCAAGGTCGCCTGGGCATAGTTGACGAGATCGGACTCGGCGAAGTATTCGGGCGTGTCCAGATCGATCAGCTCGGCGTCCGCGCCGAAGCAGGCGATCAGGTCGCCGCGATCGTCGGAACGTCGGGTGCCGACCACGACCCGGACCCCGTACCGGCCGCAATCTCGGGCCAAAGGCAGCAGGATGTCGGTGATGACGCTTCGCGCCTGGCCGGGGTCGGCGGCCTCGTCCAGCGCGTCGATGATCAGCGCGAAGCGGGTGGGCCGTCGCTCCAGTCGCTCGCGTACGGCCGGCATCAGGTCGGCCGGTGCGGCAGGCAGGTCGACGGCGACGGCGCGGGCGATCTCCGTCGCCACCTCGATGGCGGTCTTGCCCTTGGCATGCACGGCACACGAGACCGAGCCGACGGTGGCCCGTACGGCGACGTCATCGTCCGGCAGGGTCGCCCGAATTTGCCGGTCGGCGGTGGTCACGATCCGGCCGAGGGCCGCGGACTTGCCCACACCGGGGGATCCGGTGACGATCAGTGGCCGGGTGACCGGTGCCGTCCCGTCGATCCAGTCCACGATTTGCTGGAGTGCGGTGGTCCGGCCGCGGAACCGAGCCCCGCCCTCGGTGTCGACCGCCACGCCCCGGGCGCGGGGCAACCAGTGGCGCCCGGCCTCACCGTCGGTGCTCAGCGTCCAACCCCAGGCAGAGAGGGCGGTGTCGTCGGCGTCCTCAACCCGCCACGCGGAGAGCATCCTCAGCTTCATCTCGGGGAGTTGCTCGTCGGCGTAGTGGAGGGTCACCGCCTGCCCCTTGCCCTGCCCGTCGGCGGTGACGACGACACCGACCACAGCCTGGTATTCCGGCGACCAGACCGCACCGCCGCTGAAGCCCTTGCTCAGCGTGCCGCCGGTACCGCTGTCGATCATGACGCGTCCCCAGCCGCCGATGTCGGTGAGGGTGCCGGTGGCCGACGTGCCGCCGTCAACCGCGGCCGGATAGCCGTACGCCCAGACGGGGCGGCCGAGCAGCGGCCCGGGCTCCAGGCAGCGCAGTCGGGCCGGTGCGACCGTCGCCGGCACCGGCTCGACGAGTTCCAGCACGACCAGGTCGACGTGCGCGGCCCGCATCCCGTTGTGCAGGCACTGCCGGATCTTGCGCCGATCGAAGTACTTGACCTTGGGGGCCCGCGGAAAGGCGACCGAGAGGTCGTCGTGCAGGGTGCCGTCAGCGGCGAACGCCACGTGGTGGCAGGTGAGGATCAGGCTCGTGTCGATGACCACGCCGGTGCCGACCGGTGCGTGCTGGTTACCCCGATGGAGTGCGACCGCCCAGGGGCTGTCGTCAGGAGCTGAGGTCACCGGCCGTCCCGTCCGTCAACGCCCCTGCCTCGTGTCGCGCTCGTCCGAGCCGGCGGCGTTCCAGTGCAGCGTGACCTCAAAGTTGGCCTCGGCGGTCGCCTTGGCCACCACCCAGCTCGCGGTCCCGGTGGCTTTGACCCCGAACTTCACCTCGACGGCGTCCGGGGCGACCGTCTTCACCTCTTCGAGCAGTTCCTTCGCGGCAGCCACCACAGGCGCGGCGGACTCCCGTACCCAGCCGGCGACGTCGCCGACCCCGGCGGGCTGGAAACCGGCGGGCGGTTCCACCTCGATCAGCGCGACCGTCTGTTCGTCGACCTGGTAACGGACCACCTCGGGCTGCACGGTCGCCTCCGTGACGGATTCGCGGAAAGGGGGTGCGTGAGAGTCCGGTGCCGAAATGGCCGACCTGCCTCGCGCCGGTCAACCATGCTGCCTCCTGCCACCGATGTTTGGCAACGGTGCGTCGTTCGTTCACTCCGGATCGTGCCGCTCGGGCATTTCCGCGCTGCCGTCCAAGCAGGACCTGGGAAGATCGACTCTACTGTGCTGTCGTTTTTCTGCAGCCCGATTGGTGACCTTGCGCTCGCCGGTCGGCGTCGGCAGAATCGGCCCGGCGACGGGGCGCCCCGTTGCCTGGAGCACGGCCACCCTTCGAGGCTTCGGTCATCACCGGAACGTGATGAGGGAGCGCGCCGCTAAGGAGCATCCGCATGCCGGAAAAGGAACTCACGCTCGTTGACCGGTGCATTCTCGTCACCCTCATGATCAAGGCAACGCCGCTGCCGCAGACATATTTCACCAATGTGGTGGGGATCAGCATGAAGCCCGACCATCGGCGCCGGCTGCAATCCCTCGGCCTCATCGAGGTCGCCGAGAAGCCCATCACCCTGGAGTTGACCGACGAGGGATGGAAGCGGGCCGCCGAGGAACTGGGAGCGGAGCCGCCGAAGCGCGCCGGGGCTGCCGGCGGCACGCTCTACGTCGCACTGGACTTCCTGCGCCGGTTGATCGACCACTCGGGCACCCGCGCCGACGACCTGTTCCGGTTGCGAATCACCGGTGGCGACGTCGTCTCGGCGGTGACCGCAGCGCCGGCGTCCGACCCCGCACCGGACCGGCAGGCCGACCCGGTCGCGCGGGTACGCCAGACGTACCGGGAACTGGCTGCTGCGCCCGGTGACTACGTCATGCTGTCCGACCTGCGGTCGGCCCTCGACGACCTGTCGCGTGCCGAGGTCGACGCCGCCCTGGTGGAGTTGAACCGGGAGCGGAACGTGCACCTGGTGCCCGAATCGAACCAGAAGGTGCTCCGGCCGGAGGAGCGGGCCGCCGCAGTCAGCATCGGCAACCAGGACAAGCACCTCATCGCCATCTCGTCATGATCGGTGACGAGGAGCGGCGTGCCCTGGCCGCGCTGAGGTTCAACTGGGCCCCCACTCCGGACGACGTCTGGAAGCCGGCCCCGTTCCATGTCGAAGGCCTGCACCACGATGTCGTCAGGACGGTGCTGGACAGCTTCCTGGAGGCGGACGGCAGCGCCGACTCCAGTCCGGTGGGCGTCGCCGTACTCGGCCAGCGGGGCACCGGCAAGACCCACCTCCTCGGCACGGTGCGCCAGGAGGTGCACCGGCGCGGTGGGTTCTTCTTCCTGGTCGCGCTGCTGGAGGCGCGGGCGTTCTGGCACAGCACCGCCATGTCGATGTTGGCGGACTTCGCCCGGCCCATGCCGGACGGGACGACGCAACTGCGGACGTTCCTGCGCCTGCTGGCGGACCTGGTCGGTGCCCCACGGTCGGTCCGCCGGGCGGTCACCGGGGATAGTGAGCTCACCCGCCCCGCACTCGACGCCTTCATCGACCTGGTCCGCAAGGCGAATCGCCAGATCGGAACCGAGTGCCAGGACACGGCCCGAGCGCTCGTGCTCTACGCCGCCGAGGATCCCGCGATGCAGGACGTCGGCTACGACTTCCTCTGCTCCAGTGACGAAGAGGAGCCGGGAACCCGGGCCGGGTGGGGCCTGCGGCGCAGCCGGCGGGCCCCGCAGGAGGTGGTCCGTGATGCGTCCCGACTGCTGGCGATGGTCGGCCCGACGGTGATCGCGGTCGATCAGATCGACCTGATGGTGGCCCAGTCCGTGAAGGCGACCAACCAGGATGTCCGGGGCGAGACCGACTGGCAGACGTCACTGCTGCTGGAGCAGGTGGCCAGTGGGCTGATGGCGTTGCGGGAGACCACCAGGCGGTCGTTGTCCGTCGTGTCCTGCCTCCCGCAGACCTGGCAGAACGTCAAGGAACAGGCCACCGACACGGTCCAGGACCGGTTCCGTGAAGCGGCCCCGCTCAAGGAGATCCCCGCCACCGCGGTGGGACGGGAGCTGGTCGAGAAGCGGTTCGCCGTGATCTTCGACGAACTCGGGTTCCAGCCGCCTTACCCGACCTGGCCCGTTCACCCGTCGGCGTTCGACGAGGTGGTCGGCTTCACCCCTCGCGAACTGCTCCGCCGGATCGACACGCACGTCCGAGCGTGCCTCGCGGCCGACGAGGTACGCGAACTCCGGCACCTGCTGCACGCCACCGCCGACCCCTCGGCCTTTGTGGCCGAGTCGACCTCAACGGTCGGCACGGCGGCAGCCAGCAGCTCGCAGGACCAGCTGAACAAGATCGACGCCAGATATGCCGAACTTGTCGACCGTGCGGATCCCGAGCTCGCCGTCCTTCCCCAGGCCGAGGACGGGACGGTTCCTTCACTGCTGCGAGCCGGGCTGACCGCCTGGATAGCAGAGCAGGGAAGCGCCATCGACGCCTTCAGCCTCGACCCCCTCCCCGTCGGCGGAAAGCCGGCCCTGCACGCGCGACTGCGACACAGCCTCGACGAGGAGAGCGAGGACGAAGAGCACTGGTCGTTCCGGGCGGTTTCCGCGCCTCATCACATCGCCGCGCTCAACCGGATCCGCAACGCCGTCACCACCGCCGGGCTCACCGAGGGAGTCGCCAAGCGTCGGCTGTTCCTGTTGCGCAGCACGCCATGGTCTGCCGGCGCTCGTACCCGTGAAGTGCTGGAGGCGTTCGAGCGGGCTGGCGGCCGGACGCTGCCCTTCTCCGCCGCCGACATCCGTCGACTGGCCGCCCTCGAACAGCTCGTCCACCACTACGGGCTCGAGACCCTGCGCCCGTGGTTCGCCGACCGGCGACCAGCTTCGGAGATCACCTTCCTCAGGGAGGCGCTGGGCGGGCGGTCCGACGCGGCCGAGCCGACACGGCGACCGGGTGGCCCGCCGCGGCCGGAGCCGAGGTCGGCCGTCCCGCCCCAGGCGTCGTTGGCGACGGTGACCGAGGGTGCCCCGATTCCGCCGAGGCCCGGTACCACCGATCCGCGCCCCCCCGCTATTTCGCCGGGGGCCGGACCGGCGGTGCCCGTCGTGAGCGCGCAGCCGGTCGCGGGGATCGATCCTTCGTCGATGCCGCTCGGAACCGTTGCCGGACGGCCGGACCCCCTGCGGATCGATCTCGAGGTACTGCGCCGGCACACGGTCATCTTCGCCGGGTCCGGCTCGGGCAAGACCGTCCTGATCCGTCGCCTGGTCGAGGAGTGCGCGCTGCGCGGAGTCTCGGCTATCGTGCTCGACCCGAACAACGACCTGGCCCGGCTGGGCGAGGCGTGGCCGGCGGCGCCGCAGGGATGGGGGCCGGACGACAGCCGCCTGGCCGAGGCGTACCTCTCCGGCACCGACGTCGTCATCTGGACGCCGGGGCGGCAGAGCGGCCGACCACTCACCTTCCAGCCGCTACCCAGGTTCGCCGAGGTGCTCGACGATCCGGACGGGTTCACCGCCGCGGTGAACGCTGCCGTCGCCACGCTCGCCCCGCACGCGCGGGTGGACGGTGGCACGGACAAGGCGCGACTGGGGCGGGCCGTGCTGCGGGAGGCGTTGATCAGCTACGCGCGCACCGGTGCCAACGACCTTCGCGAGTTCACCGAGGTGCTCAACGACCTGCCGGACGGGGTGAGCCAGATCGACAGCGCACCCAAGCTGGGGGCGGCCATGTCGCAACTGCTCAAGGCCGCACTGATCAACGATCCGTTGTTCGGCGGCGTCGGTACTCCCGTCGACCCCGGGGAACTGTTTACCCCGGGTCCCGGTCGACGCGCCCGGGTGTCCGTGATCAGCTTCGTGGGGCTGCCCGAGGACCACCAGCGGCAGAGTTTCGTCAACCAGCTGCAGCTCGCCCTGTTCACCTGGATCAAGCGTCATCCCGCCGGGGATCGGCCACTTGGTGGGCTCTTCGTGATGGACGAGGCGCAGACTCTCGCTCCCTCCGGCGCTGTCACCGCCTGCACCCAGAGCACCTTGGCGTTGACCTCCCAGGCCCGCAAATACGGGCTGGGCCTGGTTTTCGCCACCCAGGCGCCGAAGGCGTTGCACAACCAGATCCCTGGCAACGCGGCCACCCAGCTCTTCGGTCTGCTGACCGCGCCGGTGCAGATCGAGGCAGCCCGTGAGGTCGCCAGGGCGAAGGGTACCGACATCCCGGATGTCGGCAAGATGCGTACGGGACAGTTCTACACCGGGGTGGAGGGTGCCCGATTCGTGAAGATGCAGGCCGCGATGTGCTTGACCCACCATCCTCGTAGTCCGCTGACCACGGAGGAAGTCGTCCAGCGAGCGGCCGCACCCACGCCGGCCGGGGCTTGACGCGGCACCCTCACCACGCCGTGGGTGGGAAGCCCTCCCCACTCGTACGCTGTCGTTCATGGGTGCCGCTAGGACGGGTCGACCGGTCCACCGTGAGCGGGCTGACCGCCTCACACTGGTCGATCGTTGGCAGCACTTCGTCCTGAACCAACCGGTCCTCGTTAGTTCCGGCGAAATCATCTGGGTGGAGGACGGCCGCCTTCTGGTGCAGCGGAACCGGGGCAGTCGAAACCTGTCCCGGCGTGGCGAACCGCTGACTCGGGCCCATCGGCCGCAGCGTCGCGTAGGTCCTGTGGTGTCGGCCCGGACGACTCCGGCCCTCAGCCGCTGCTCCTGGCGCTCGGCCCGGGTGCGGCGGCCACAGCCGTCTCGTCGGTGGCGGAGTCGGTCGGCTGCCGTCGCCGGGTGAGCACCAGCAACCCGGTCAGCAGCAGCACGAGGCACAGCGGCGCGAGCAGGAGGAATGACCGCCAGATCGGCCACACCGGCTCGACGAGCCCGTTCGTGGCCAGATCCGTCCAGGTGAGGGCCGCCCCCGGGAGCAGGGCGACCGTCACCAGCGTGCCCACCAGCCGGGGTACGGGTGGCCGCCGCCGCGCCGCCAGCCACAACAGCCCGGCACCGGCGGCGGCACCCAGCAGAGTGCCGGTGAGCGTGATGGTGAGGAATCCGTCCGGCGGGGCCGGCGTGACGTGCAACGTCGACCCGGTCGGCCGGTGGGTGAGCGTGACCAGCAGACCGTCCACCTCGACCCGCCGGCCGTCGCACGGGTCGCCCGGCTCGCCTCGGCGGCCCGGCCAGCCCCGCGCTTCGGCGTTACGGCGGAGCTGGTCCGAGAGTGTGCAGTCGGCACGGTCGCCGTAGTGGAACTGCGTGTAACGGGAGCCGAAGTCGTCGGCGGCCAGGAAGACGCCGTACCGGAAGGCGTGCACGTCGACCGAGCCGTTGGGCCGGGCCGCGGGGAGCAGTTCCGTCGCCGCGCGCTGAGCCTGTTCGTAGCTCATCGGTGCGGCACCGCGGCCGCCGTACCAGGAGCCGACGCTCAGGCCGACCGTGCCCAGCAGCACTGCGCCCAGCAGCAGCATCGCGACCTGCCACACCCGATCTCGCACGAGCACCCCTTCCACAGTGCGGCACAGCGTAGTTCCCGCGACCGGCCCATGGTGCCCCGCGCCCCGAACGGCGCGGGGGTCAGTACGCGAGTTCCACCGGGCGCCCCAGCAGCGCGGCCCCGTTGTTGCCGAGCCAGCCCTCGGCCGCCGCGGCGTGCTGCGCGAAGGTGTGGATGTCCCGGAACCGGCGCTGGACGGGCGAGTCGTCGCGGGCCGCGCCGCCGCCGGCCGCCCGGTAGCAGGTGTCGACGGCGGCGACGGCCAGTTCGGTCACCCGGGGCAGCGACGCGGAGATGGTGGGGTGCAGCCGGGCGACCGCCGCCGGGTCGTCCGCGCAGGCCGCCCAGAGCTCGTCGGCGAGGGCGTGCACCAGGGCCCGGGCGGCCCGGACGTCGAGGTCGGCTCGGCCGAGCTGGATCCGGAACGCGGGCGAGTCGGCCAGCGGCTGCCGGGCGTACAGGCGCTGGCGCCCGTCGCCGAGCAGGGCGGTCAGGTCGTCCAGCGCGCCCTGCGCGATGCCGACCGCGACCGCTCCGAGGTGCAGCACGAACTGCACCAGCGGCGCGACGAACCCGGGGCCGGGGACGCACGGCGTGCCGGCGAACAGGTCGAAGCTCTCCTCGGCCGGGCAGAACGTCGGCTCGATCAGCACGTCGTGGCTGCCGGTGCCGCGCAGGCCGAGCGCGTGCCAGGTGTCCGGCACGGTCACCCGGTCGGCCGGGAAGAGCATCGAGCGGGTCTCCGGCGGCCGGCCGGCGGACCCGGGCAACGGCTGGCCGTCCCAGGTGAGCAGGCAGTTGCCGAAGATCCAGTCGGCGTGCCGGGAACCGCTGGCGAAGGCCCACCGGCCGCTGACCTGGTAGCCGCCGTCGGCCAGTTCCGCCCGCCCCTGCGGGGCGAAGCCGCCGGCCACCACGACGTCCGGCCCGGCGGCGTAGATCTTGTCGAAGCGTTCCCGGGAGAGCATCGCCAGCAGGTGCGGGGTCTCCGCGCCGATCATCACCGTCCAGCCGGTCGCGCCGTCGGCCCGGGCGAGGGTCTCCAGCACGGTCAGGCCGGTGCGCAGGTCCGCCTCGTACCCGCCGTGGCTGCGCGGGACGAACATCCGGAAGCAGCCGGCCGCGCGGAGCCGGTCGAGCAGGTCGGCCGGCAGGTCCCGGGCCCGCTCGATCTCCGCGGCCCGCGCGGTCAGCTCCGGCGTGAGTTCGCGTACGGCGTGGAGCAGGTCGGTGCGGTGCTGGTCGTCCATCGGAGGTCCTCCCGGTCGGCGTGGTGACCCCGACGGTGCGGGGCCCACCGTCCCGGTCGCCAGGGACACCGGCACCGACCGGTCGGGACGCGCGCCGGAGGCCGACCGGCCGATGCCGGCACGACCGCCCGGGTGGCCGGGACGCCCCGCACCATGCGCCCGGGACGCCGGGACGGCGACGCTTCGCCTCGCGGCGTTCCGCCGTGCCCGTCCTCGCCGGTTCGCCGTTCCGGTCCTCGCCGGTTCGCCGTGCCCTCTTTCCCAGGAGGAACCCATGTCCGTGCCGACCAGCGCCACGTTCGACGCCACCACCGCCACGCCTGTCCCGGCCGTCCGCCGGAGGCGTGCCTGGGCGGTCGCCGGAGCAGTGGCGGGGCTCACCGGCATCGCCCTGTTCCAGCTCAATCCGGAGCTGACCAGTGTGGACCGCTCGCTCATCGCCGACAACGCCCGCTACGTCGCGGCGATGGACGGCCGGGAGGCGTACGTCTGGGTCTTCCAGGTGCTGTCCACCCTGGCCGCCGGCTGCCTGGCGGTCTTCGCGGCCGGGCTGCGGCGGCGGCTGGCCGCGCGGGAGCCGGCCGGCGCCCTGCTGCCGGAGGCCGCAGCCGGGGGCCTGTTGCTGACGGCGGCGCTGCTGCTGGTCGGCGGCGGGGTCTCCACCGAGCTGTACTGGGACCTGCTGCACCTGTCGGAGACCGACCCGGACACGGTGGCGGCGCTGGCGACCGGCTACGGCACCTTTCCGTGGGTGTGGGCCGGCACCGGGCTCAGCGCCGGGGCCGTCGCCGTCGCCGGTTTGCGCCGCCGTTCGGTCAGCCGGTGGCTCGCCGGGTTCAGCCTGCTGATGGCGCTGCTGATCGGGGTCACCCAGGTGGTGCCGCTGCAATACCTGGCGCTCGCGCCGGCCGCGCTCTGGGCGAGTGTCGCCGGACTGACATTCGCGCTGGAACGGCGGGGTCTCGGCAACTGACCCGCCGGCTGCCAGGATCAGGCCATGCCCGCCGACCCGACCACGGTGGCACCGGGCCGGGCGGTGACCGGCGGCGACCGTCGCCGCCCGGTCGCCGCCCGGCTGGTCGCCGTCGCCTGCGCGCTGCTGCTCACCGGTACGGTGACCTGCTGGTTCCTGGCCCGCCGGCCGTGGGGCCTGTCGCAGCTCTACTTCCTCGTCGACCTCACCGACTGCGCGGTCTACGGCGCGGTCGCCTGGCTGGTCCTGCTGCGCCGGGGGCACCCGGTGGCGTGGCTGCTCGCCGCCACCGGCGTCGGCGGTGGGCTCTCCGCCCTCGGCGCCCAGTACGCCGACCTGCTCACCGTGCACCCCGACCTGCCGCACCTCGGCCTGCTCACCACGGCCCGGCACTGGGGCTGGATCCCGGGCATGCTCTCGCTCATCGTGGTGCTGCCCTGGCTGGTCCGGGAGGGGCGGCTGCCCGTCCCCGCCCGGGTGGCGGTCGGGGCGGGTGCGCTGCTGGTCGCGGTGATCGAGACGTACCACCTGACCTGGCCCGGCACCCCGGCCCGCCCGTCCGGGGCGCCGCTGGCCGTCGAGAGCGCGGCCTGGGCGGAGTTCGTGGTGCGGACCGAGCCGGTGCTGTTCCTGGCGGTGCCGGTGCTCGGGCTGCTGGCCGCCGCCGGGGTGGCCCGCCGCTGGCGGACCGGTCCGGCGGCCGAACGGATCGGGCTGGGCTGGTTGGCGGTCGGCACCGCGCTGCTGGCGTTGAGCTTCGCGCCGGTCGGCTTCCCCGCCGACTGGGCCCGGCACGTCCCCGACTGGCTCGCCCCGACCGCGATGCTCGCCTCGCAGGCGTTCTTCCCGGCGGCGGTGCTGGCCGTCGTGCTCCGGCAACGGCTCTGGGGCATCGAGATCGCGGTCCGCCGTACGCTGGTCTGGTTCCTGCTGACGTTCCTGCTGGTCGCCGCTTACGTGCTCGGGGTGAGCGTGCTGGACGCGCTGCTGCCGTCGACGCCGGCCGTGCCCGGGGTGCTGGTCACCGCCGTGGTGGCGATCGGTATCCATCCCGTGCGGGCCCGGGTGCAACGGGGCGTCGACCGGCTGATCCATGGCGCGGCCGTCGAGCCGCTCGGCGTGGTACGCGGGGTCGGGCACCGGATCAGCGCCGCCGAGGACCCCGCCGACGTGCTCACCGGGGTGGCGCAGAGCCTCACCGACCTGCTCCGGCTCGGCGGCTGCGACATCGAGCTGGACGGCCCGGAGCCGGGCACCGCCCACCGCGCCCCGACCGGGCCGGTGGGGGCGCCGCTGGTGCTGCCGCTGCGGTGGGGGGAGCGGGAGGTGGGTCGGCTGGTCGCCTGGGCGCGGGCCGGGGAGCGGCTGGACGGGCGTACCCGGGCGGCGCTGGTGGATCTGGTGCCGCTGGTCTCCTCGGCGGCCGGCCTGGCGACGTCACCGGTCGGGCGCTCGCCGCCTCGCGGGGCTGGCGCAGGCGCGCGAGGAGGAGCGCCGCAAGCTGCGCCGTGACCTGCACGACGGGCTCGGCCCGGCGCTGGCCGGGGTGGCGCTCGGCCTCCAAGCGGCCCGTAACCTGCTGACCGTGGACCCCGAGGCGGCCGGGCAGCTGTTGGACCGGCTGCGGGCGGAGACCGACCAGCGGGTCGAGCACGTCCGGGACCTGGCGCGGGGCCTGCTCCCGCCGGTGCTCGGCGAGCGCGGCCTGGCCCCGGCGCTGCACGAGCTGGCCCACCGCTACGCCACCTCCGGGCTGGCCGTCGAGGTGGCGGCGGTACCGCTGGCGCTGCCCGAACCGGTCGCCACGGCGCTCTACGGCATCGTCTCCGAGGCGGTACGCAACGCGCAGCGGCACTCCGGCGCGGTGACCTGCCGGGTGAGCGTGGACCGGGGCCCGGAGGGTCTCGTCGTACGGGTGGTGGACGACGGTCGAGGAGTGCCGGCGGGAACCCCCGCCGGGGTGGGGATGCAGTCGATGCGGGAACGGGCCGAGGGGATCGGCGGGGGGTGCCTGGTCGGGCCCGGTGCGGACGGCGGCACGGCGGTCGTCGTCCGGGTGCCCGCGGACCGGCTGCCGCCCGACCCGCTGCCGGAAGTGCCTGTGGCGTCGACCGTGCCGGCGCCGGCCGGGTCGGTGGGGGTGGGGTCGTGAGCGGCGAGCCGATCCGGGTGGCGGTGGTCGACGACCATCCGGTGTTCCGGCTGGGCATGACCGCGCTGCTCGCCTCCACCCCCGGCCTGGTGGTGGTCGGTGAGGCGGCCGACGCGGACGGCGCGCTGCGGGTGGCCGCCCTGCACCGGCCGGACGTGATCATCATGGATCTGCACTTGGGCGGACGCTCCGGCGTCGAGGCGACCCGGGAGATCGTCGCCGGGCACCCGGGGATCGGGGTGCTGGTGGTGACCATGCTGGACGACGACGACTGGGTGTTCGCGGCGCTGCGGGCCGGCGCGCGCGGCTATCTGCTCAAGGGCGCCGCGCCGGCCGAGGTGGAACGGGCGGTGCGCGCGGTCGCCAACGGTGAGGTGCTGCTCGGCCCGCTGATCGCCAGCCGGGCGGTGAGCTTCCTGTCCGGTGCGCGGGGGCTCGGGGCGACGCCCTTCCCCGAGCTGACCGACCGCGAGCGGGAGGTGCTGGACCTGGTCGCGCAGGGGTTGAGCAACCTGGTGATCGCCCGCCGGTTGACGTTGAGCCCGAAGACGGTCCGCAACCACCTGTCCAACGTGCTCACCAAGCTCCAGGTCGCCGACCGGAGCCAGGCCATCGTCCGGGCCCGGGAGGCGGGCCTCGGCCAGCCCTGACCGCCGGGCGGGCGGTCCGCCGGTCAGCGCGCGGGCGGCTCTCGGTCCAGGCGTTCGGCGTACGCGTCGCGCAGCTCGGCCCAGCCGAACTCCTTCGCCTCGGCGCCCCGGATCGGGCCGACCGGGTGGCCGGCGAGCAGGTGGTCGGCGACGTCGAGGCAGAGGTGCCAGCCGGCGGCCACCATCGGGGCGAGACCCGGATCGCCGATCCGCTGCCGCAGGGTCAGCCGGGTGCCGTCGCCCGCCGGGGCGAGTTCCCAGCGCAGCAGGGCGTCGCCCCAGGTGTACTCCAGCAGCGTCGGCCGTGCGGCGTGGCGTACGGTCGCCGGCTGGTCGGAGGTCCGGTCGCCGTCGACGGTGTTGAGCGTGGTGTCGCCCGGCGTGCCGAGGTCGCGGCCGGCGAGGAAGGGAGCCCACCGGGCCAGCTGGTCCGGCTCGGTCAGCGCCGCCCACACCTTCTCCGGCGGGTGCCGCAGGTCGCGGACGAAGACCAGGTCCCAGCCCGGCTCGGTGGTGACCTCGGCGAGCGGGCCGGGGCGGAAACTGTCGCGGTCCATGTCACTCCTGACTGTCGAGATGGCGCTCCAGGGCGTCGAGGTGGTCGGTCCAGAGCCGACGGTACGGTCCGAGCCAGTCGTCGACGGCCCGCAACGGGCGGACGTCGAGGCGATAGATGCGCTGCTGGGCGGCGGTGCGGCAGGTGACGAAGCCGGCCTCGCGGAGCACCTTGAGGTGCTTGGAGACAGCCGGCTGGCTCATCCCCAGCGCGTCGACCAGCTCGCCGACGCTGCTCTCGGCGCGGCGCAGCCGCTCCAGGATGCGGCGCCGGGTCGGCTCGGCCAGCACGGTGAAGGCGTCGACGGACACCACCCCAATATGCCTCTTCGCTCATATGCCCGTCAAGAAATACGACGAGTTGTGCCGGGCGACGACCGGGGCCCCTCCCTATGCTCGGGGCATGGAACTGCGGATCTTCACCGAACCTCAGCAGGGCGCGAGCTACGACCAGCTGCTCGCCGTGGCCCGCTGCGCCGAGGACGCCGGTTACGGCGCGTTCTTCCGGTCCGACCACTACCTGAAGATGGGCTCGGTGAGCGGCGACCCGGGGCCGACCGACGCCTGGACCACCCTCGCCGGCCTGGCCCGGGACACCTCCCGGATCCGGCTGGGCACCCTGATGACCGCGGCCACCTTCCGGCTGCCCGGCCCGCTCGCGATCACCGTCGCGCAGGTCGACCAGATGAGCGGGGGCCGGGTCGAGCTGGGCATCGGCACCGGTTGGTACGCGGAGGAGCACAGCGCGTACGGGATCCCGTTCCCGGCACTGGGGGAGCGCTTCGACCGGCTGGAGGAGCAGCTCGCCGTCATCACCGGGCTCTGGGAGACGCCGGTCGGCCAGACGTTCGACTTCGCCGGGACGTACTACCCGGTCAGCGACTCGCCCGCGCTGCCCAAGCCGGTCCAGCAGCCCCGGCCGCCGATCCTGCTCGGCGGCATGGGCCCGAAGCGGACCCCGCGACTGGCCGCCCGCTGGGCCGACGAGTTCAACCTGCCGTTCGCCTCGGTGGCGGACTCCGCGGCACAGTTCGAGCGGGTGAAGGCCGCCTGCGCCGAGGCCGGCCGGGACCCGTCCGGGCTGGTCTGGTCCAACGCGCTGGTGCTCTGCGCCGGCCGCGACGAGGCGGAGATCGCCCGGCGGGCCGCCGCGATCGGCCGGGAGCCGGCCGAGCTACGGGAGAACGGCCTGGCCGGCACGCCCGCCGAGATCGTCGACAAGCTCGGCCGGTACGCCGCCATCGGCAGCGGACGGGTCTATCTCCAGGTGCTCGACCTGGCCGACCTGGACCACGTCGAACTGGTCGCCGCCGAGGTCATGCCCCAGCTCTAGCGCTCAGCGGGTCGGGCGGCCGGGCGCGCGCAGCACCGTGTCCAGCCGCCCGTCCCGGTCGCTGTCCAGATAGGTGATGTCCGGTACGCCGTCGCCGTCCACGTCGATCTGCACCACGTCGGCGATCCCGTCGCCGTCCAGGTCGGTCACCACCTCGGTGGAGCCGTCCAGGTGGTGGGTGACGATCGAGTGCGACCCGCCGTCGGTGACCCGGGGCGGCGGGACCGGCGCGGGCACCGGGTCGCCGGGGTACGCCGGATCGGGTCCCATCCCGGTCGGGTCGATCTCCTCCTCGGACGGGTACACGTCGCCGCGCGGGGCGGGGTCGCGATAGCTGCTCATCGGCGTATGGTTCCCCACCGGCGCACCGGGCAACCGTGGCCGATCGACCGGCGCCACCCCGTGCCGCCGCCTGAGACCGGAGGTCAGCCGAGTGACCGACACCCCCGCCGCCCGGAACTGGGCCGGCAACATCCACTACGCCGCCCGCCGTCGGCACGCCCCGACAGGCGTCGACGAGCTGCGCCGGCTCGTCGCCGGCAGCGACCGGGTCCGGGCCGTCGGCACCGGGCACTCCTTCAACCGGCTCGGCGACACCACCGGCGACCTGGTCTCCGTCGCCGCGCTGCCGCCCGTGGTGGAGCTGGACCCCGACCGAGGCACGGTCACCGTCGCCGCCGGGCTGCGCTACGGCGACGTCGCCACCCGCCTGCACACCCAGGGGTACGCGCTGGCCGCCCTCGCCTCGCTGCCGCACATCTCGGTGGCCGGCGCGGTCGCCACCGGCACCCACGGCTCGGGCGACGCCACCGGCAACCTGGCCACCGCCGTCGCCGGCCTGGAACTGGTCACCGCCGACGGCGAGCTGCTGACCGTGGACCGGACCGACGACCGGTTCGCCGGGATGGTGGTGAGCCTCGGCGCGCTGGGCGTGGTGACCCGGGTCACCCTCGACGTGGTGCCGACCTTCGACATCCGGCAGTACGTCCGGCTCGACCTCGACCGGGCCGACCTCGACGCGGCCTTCGCCTCGGCGTACAGCGTCAGCGCCTTCACCGACTGGCGGTCCGGGCGGATCCGGGAGGTGTGGCGCAAGCAGCGCGCCGAGCAGGCCCCGCCCCCGGCCGACTGGCTCGGCACCACCCCCGCCCACGGTCCCTGCCACCCGGTGGCCGGGATGCCGGCGGAGAACTGCACCGCGCAGCTCGGTGAGCCCGGGCCGTGGCACGAGCGGCTGCCGCACTTCCGGCTCGGCTTCACCCCGAGCAGCGGCGACGAACTCCAGTCGGAATACCACCTGCCCCGGGAGGTGGCGGGCGAGGCACTGGCCGCCCTGGACCCGGTGGCCGACCGGATCGCGGCGGTGCTCCAGGTCTGCGAGCTGCGTACGGTCGCCGCCGACGGGCTGTGGCTGAGCCCCAACCACGGGCGGGACAGCCTGGCCGTCCACTTCACCTGGATCGGCGACGGCGCGGCGGTGGCCCCGGTCGTCGCCGAGGTGGAGCAGCGCCTCGCCCCGTACGCCCCGCGCCCGCACTGGGGCAAGGTCTTCGGGCTGGACCCGGCGGCGGTGGCCGCCGCGTACCCCCGGCACGGCGACTTCCTGGCGCTGCTGCGCGACCTCGACCCGGTGGGGAAGTTCCGCACCGCGGAGCTGGACCGCTACTTCCCCCGCTGACCGGTCAGTGCCGGTCGGTGGCCAGCTGGTCGCGGAGGCTGCCGCGCTGCACCGCCCGGCTGATGTCGCTCGGCGACACGATGCCGACCAGCCGCTGGTCGACCACCACCAGCGCCCGGCCGTCCGCGCACTCGCTGAGCCGGGGCAGCAGCTCGTTCAGCGACTCGTCGGGCCGGGCCAGCACCAGCTCCTCGGCCCGGCACGAGACCTCCGCCAGGGTGGTCGACGGCCGCCGGTCGGCGGGGATGCCCCGCACCCGGTCCAGGGTGACCAGGCCGACCGGCCGCCCCTCGTCGGTCAGCGGCAACGCCGAGTGCCGGTACGCGAAGAGGTAGTGGTCGACGAAGTCCGCCACGGTCATCTCGCCGGAGGCGGTCTGCGGCTGCGGGGTCATCACGTCGGCGACCCGTACGCCGCGCAGCGCGCTGCCCATCCGCGCCTGCCGCTCCTCCATGCCGGCCGCGCCGATCAGGAACCAGCCGATCAGCGCCAGCCACAGCCCGCCCACCCCGGCCCCGGCGATGAACTGCCACAGTCCCAGCCCGATCAGCAGCGCGCCGAGCACCCAGCCGGCCCGGGCCGCCACCACCGACGCCTTCGTCCGGTCACCGGTCGCCTTCCACACGGCGGCGCGCAGCAGCCGCCCGCCGTCCAGCGGGGCGGCGGGCAGGACGTTGAAGACCGCGAGCAGGATGTTGATGCCGGCCAGCCAGGCCAGCGAGCCCAGCAGCAGCCCGTGCACGCCGGCCAGGGTGAGCAGCACCGCGATGCCGCCGAAGAAGAACCCGATGATCAGGCTGACCAGCGGCCCGATCCCGGCGATGCGCAGCTCCGCGCCCGGGTCGCGGGCCTCGCCCTTCAGCTCGGAGACACCGCCGAAGAGCCAGAGCGTGATCCCCTCGACGCCGATGCCGTTGCGCTTCGCGACCACCGCGTGGGCCACCTCGTGGGCCAGCAGGCCGAGGAAGAAGACCACCGCGGCGGCCAGCCCGGCCAGCACGTACGCCCAGGTGGGCCGGTCAGGGTAGGCGCGGGGGAACTGGTTGGCGGCGAGCGCCCAGGCGATCAGCAGGAAGATGACCAGGACACTCCAATTGACCCCGACCGGTACGCCCGCGATCCGGCCAAGCCGGAAGCTCGCCCTCATGCCCTCGTCATACCCGCGCCACGCCCCGACATGCCAGGGCCGTAGGGACTGGTCAGTCAGCGGTACCGGCGGGGACGACCCAGGTGGTGGGCTGACCGGTGATCGCAGTGATCATGTCGTAGTCGCCGTCGTAGTGCAGCACCGTGACCCCGTGCCGCTCGGCTGTCGCGGCGATCAGCAGGTCAGCCATGGACAGGGCGCGATGGTTGCCCTTGTGCAGAGCCTGCACCTGGACGTCGATGGCCCGATCCCAGATGTCGTCGGGCATCGCCAACCAGTCGAAGCCGCGTAACAGCCAGCGGGCGCGCTGGGCGTTTTTCGCCGTCCGGGCGCTGTGGATCACCTCGACCTCGACCGCGCCGCAGACCGCCAGCAGGCCACGGTCGGACAGTTCGTCGAGGACCGGCGCGACGGTCGGCTTCGGCCAGCGGGCGAGTGCCGACTTGTCGAGCAGGTAACGCTCCCGGCTCACGCGGCGTCCGACTCCGCCGCCTCGGCCGGATCGGTCAGGTCGGGCAGGCCGCCGCTCTTGAGCCAGTCGGCGAACTCCCGCCGCTTCTCCCGGTTGACGGCGGCTTGGAGAGCGGCGTTGACGGTGGCCTTCTTCGTTGTGGTGCCGAAGATCTTCGCGGCCTCGGCGAGCAGTTCGTCATCGACGTCGAGGATGGTCCGGGACACGTCCAACGCCTCCTCAGCCTGGTCCGTTATCAGCCGACGATATCAAAAGTCGCGGCAGTTGATATACGGCCGGGCGTGAATTCGCGCCGCGCATCCGGGATAGTGGCGAGGTGAGCGACGAGGGTGACGACCCGTACCTGTGGCTGGAGGACCTGGACGGTGGCGACGCCGCCGGGTGGGTGCGGGAGCGCAACGCGGCGACCGTCGCGGCGGTGACCGGCGGCGAGGGTTTCGCCGGCCTGCGCGCGGAGATCCGGCAGGTGCTCGACGCCGACGACCGGATTCCCTATCCGGGCTGGCGCGGGGACGGCTTCTGGTACAACTTCTGGACCGACGCGGCCCACCCGCGCGGCATCTGGCGACGGACCACCCTGGAGCAGTACCGGCGGCCGGAGCCCGAGTGGGACGTGCTGCTCGACGTGGACGCCCTCGCCGCCGCCGAGGGCGAGAACTGGGTCTGGCAGACGGTGACCGTGCTGCGCCCCGGCTACCGCCGGGCCCTGGTCAGCCTCTCCCGGGGCGGGGCCGACGCCGTCGTGGTGCGGGAGTTCGACCTGGACCGCCGCGCCTTCGTCGAGGACGGCTTCACGCTGCCCGAGGCGAAGACCGACGTCTGCTGGATCGACGTCGACCACATCTTCGTCGGCACCGACTTCGGGCCCGGCTCGCTCACCACGTCCGGCTATCCGCGCGTGGTCAGGCGCTGGCGGCGCGGCACCCCCCTGACGGCGGCCGAGATCGTGTACGAGGGGCAGGCGGACGACGTCGCCGTCTACGCCTCGCACGACCCGACGCCCGGGTTCGAGCGCGACTTCGTGGGCCGCAGCCTCGACTTCTACCGGACCGAGAACCACCTGCTGACCGGGGCGGGGGAGCGGATCCGGCTCGCCGTCCCCGAGGACGCCGGGTGGGACGCGCACCGGGAGTGGCTGCTGATCCGGCTGCGTTCCCCGTGGACGGTCGACGGGGTGACCCATCCGGCGGGCGCGCTGCTGGCGGCCAGCTTCGACGACTTCCTCGCCGGTGGACGGGAGTTGACGGTGCTGTTCCGCCCTGACGAGCGGACGGCCCTGAGCGGGCACGTCTGGACCCGGAACAAGCTGATCCTCGCCACCCTCGCCGACGTGAAGAGCAAGCTGGAGGTGCTGACCCCGGGCGGGGCCGAGTGGCACCGGGAGCCGCTGGCCGGGGTACCCGAGTTCGACCACAGCGAGGTCATCGAGACCGACCCGGACCACGACGACGCGTACCTGCTCAGCTCCGAGGGTTTCCTGGAACCGGCGACGCTGCGGCTCGGGCAGATCGGCGGCGAGGTCGAGACGCTCAAGCGGCAGCCGGCGTTCTTCGAGGCCGACGGCCTGGCCGTACGCCAGTTCTTCGCCACCTCCGCCGACGGCACCCGGGTGCCGTACTTCGTGGCGGGGGAGCCCGGCGCGACCGGGCCGACCCTGCTGAACGGGTACGGCGGCTACGAGATCTCGCTGACCCCGCACTACAGCGGGGTCATCGGCCGGGGCTGGCTGGCCCGCGGTGGCACGTACGTGGTGGCGAACATCCGGGGCGGCGGCGAGTACGGCCCCCGGTGGCACCGCGCCGCGCTGCGGGAGAACCGACCCCGGGCGTACGAGGACTTCGCGGCGGTCGCCGCCGACCTGGTGACCCGCGGCATCACCACGCCCGAGCGGCTGGGCATCGAGGGCGGCAGCAACGGCGGGCTGCTGATGGGAGTGATGCTCACCCGCTACCCGGCGCTCTTCGGCGCGGTCGTGGCGCACGTGCCCGTGCTGGACATGCGGCGCTACCATCGGCTGCTGGCCGGCGCCTCCTGGATGGCCGAGTACGGCGACCCCGACCGGCCGGAGGACTGGGCCTTCCTGCGGGAGTACTCGCCGTACCACAACGTGCGCGGTGGGGAGGCGTACCCGCCGGTCCTGCTGGTCACCTCGACCCGCGACGACCGGGTGCACCCGGCGCACGCCCGGAAGATGGCGGCCCGACTGCGCGAGCACGGCCACGACGTGTCGTACTACGAGAACCTCGAGGGTGGTCACGGCGCGGCGGCCAACAACGAGCAGCGCGCCTTCGTCTGGGCGCTCACGCTGGAGTTCCTGTGGCAGAAGCTGGCACAGGCCGGCGCCCTGCCGCGCCAGGTTGCGCCGGACGCGACCGAGCGGGCCGGCCGCAGCACCTGACGGGGACCGAACTGGAAGGTGCTGCAAGCGCAGGCCACGCTGAGCCGACGTCCTAAACCCTCCCTCGTCGGCTCTGGACGCCCCACGACCTGCACGCCTCCCGTTGCCTCTCCCAGAACTGGGTGCTGGTCACTTGATCTACGGCCCGCGTTTTCTCGCCGAGGGGGTCGGGGAGTTGGTTGACCCGGAAGTACCCAGCACCGGGAAAGTTCTTACGTGGGCCAGCGACGTGCACCACCAGCGAGTCCAGCGGCGGCAGGCCTTTGTCGACGCACAAATGGTGAAACGCTGCCATGAACTCTGTGACGAGGTGCGACTCGCCGCCCATGTGGAGGTACTGAGGCGCTGGCAGCCCGGCGGCATCGAAGACTCGCGAGTAGGAGATCGTCTGACCACGATCTTCCGCGCCGTTATGCACCACAAACCTTATCGCCGCTTCCACCTGCGCTGGCGTGAATTCGTGGGAGGCGCTCATGCCAGTGAACCTATCGATGCTTTCGAGTCGACGGAAGTGGGAACTTTGCTCCATCTGCGAGCCGCTGAAGCATCGGCCTCACGTGGATGGCCAGCAGCGTCGGCAGGCTCCCTTGCCGCGATGGCGAGCGTCGGCGGCGCTGATGGCCTCGACCTCGTTGATGGTCCGGCCCTTCTCTTCCGCCTGCCGTACTCCCTGGCGGTAGCCGGGACAGTCGGTGTTCCGATGGAAAGTTCGCCCTCCTGTAGTGACGACGCCGATTGTCCCGTCCGGTGGCCATGGGTTGTCGAGTTGGACCGGCACGGCCCGCGCATCACGGTTCAGTTGCCCTCTGTGCATGCTGTTGTGTCTCTCAATATGACTAGTGGGTGATTCACTCGCGGAAGTCGGGCGGCGTCGAGCCCTCAGCCATCGCCAGAGTGGCTCCCGGCCTGGAATGGGCGGCGCCCCTGCGGGGCGAACTTTCCCTTGGCTTAGTTAAGCATCGACAGAGAGAGCATGCATCCGTCCGCCGAGGTCACGACGCTTAGTTCCTCCTGAGGTCGGCTCCGCGACCGGCCTGCCCTGAAGGCGTAGGAGTTTCGCCCTGGTCGGCCCTCCGTGTAAAGAGCGCGGCGTCGTTCAAAATCGGCCTCAGTGTCACCGGACATGGAGAGAAATCCTTCGGCTACACCTGTCCGCACGCTCAGGTAACGACCACCGAGGTTGATCAGGGAGGTCTCGCACCGGAATGAGGTCTCGTTGACATCAACCACATCAACGATGTCCAGCGCGTTGGCGGCTTGACGGTCTGCTTCGAACAGCGGCCCTGCTGGTTCTGGGGGTAAGCCAGCGAAGGCAAAAAGGCGCGCTCGATCGAGATCTTGAGCCTCACGTACCACCTCGTCGCGGCTGACGGGCGTGGCGAGGGCATCCTCCGAAACCCAGTCCCCGCTCTCAGGCTCGTTGTAGCCTGGCCTTACCCCGGCTTCCTCCATGGCGAAGGCTGCCGCAATTTCTCCCCTGGTTTCGTCATCAGGCTCGCCGACCTCCAAGGCAAAGCCCTTGATCCTCCGGCCAGCCAAGCAGGCACCAATCACGATCCGGCGCATGCTGGCACCCGGGACGGCCTTTGGTACAAGAACCTGCTGCACGCCACGGGCCAGTTGCAGGATGGTCATCCGTCGTCCTGAACTGTTGCCCTTGGCTTCCAGCACGACAACATCGGTCAAGTCTCTGCCGCGCATGTTGTACCAGAAGTAGTCCGGCTTGTGGGAGCCCAGGCCCTCCATTGCGGGACCAAGGACGGCGTCGTAGTTCACCGCGTCCGCATCGACCACTCGGGCGGGCTCGGTGAGTATCAGTTGCTCCACCAGATCCGTGGCGATGGCGATCCCGAAGTGCTCGGAGAAGAGCGAACGCTGATGGTTCCGGACCTGACTGGTCAGTGCCGAAAGCCTAAGATCCGGCCGAGCCTCCGCAAACGCCCACAGGTAACGGATGATGGCCCAGCGACTGGCAGTGCGGAGCGCGGTAAGCCCGGGCAGCCCGGCTGCACCTGCCTGATGAAGACCCGGCAGTGCGCTCGTCGTCTTGCCCAGACCGAGTAGCAACTCCATAGGGCGGACACTGCGGCTAGTTAGCTCATCCTCCAGTTCGGGCACCGGACGGATGTCCACCATGCGCCCTGTCTTGTGGAAAACCGCATCCTTGACCAGGTCCGCGAGCTTCCAGCTTGACTCGACCTCATAGGTCCCAGGTGTTGACAGTGCAGGCGGTTGACCGCCCACAGAGGATGAGAACGCCACCCACGAATGCTGCCACCCAGAAACGTCGCTGCACAGGCCGAATCAGGGTCGATGATCAGACATTCAACACCGCGAGGAGCCCGAAGCGCGATCTGGACGCGGTCCCACGCACGGGCTAACGCCCAGTGACCCCGGATGCTAGTGACCGAGCGTCCCCTGCTTGACGCTCCCGACGAAAAGTGACCAAGCCTTCGGCCCGAAGGTCAACACAGGGCCGGTCGGATTCTTGCTGTCGCGCAGCCCGACGACGCCGGGGAGGTTGTCGGCGACCTCGACGCAGTCGCCGGAGCCGTTGCTGCGGGTGCTCTTGCGCCAGGTCACCGGGGCCTGGTTGACCTCTTCCACCCGCGCCGTCCTCTCATAGCTCGTCGATCGCCCCCTGGATCAGGTCGCGCGACTTGCGGGCGCCGGCCGCCGTGGCGACCAGGTGCTCGAAGACGCGGCTGTACTCCCTGACCTGTTGGCCTTCGAGATAGAGGCTACCCGCGCGGGTTTCGACGTAGACGACCCCCGGATCGGCCGGCTCGGGGAAGGTCAGCACGCTGAAGGCACTGCCCATGGACCCGTACTCGCCGGCACCGAAGGTCAGGATCTGGACGGTCCGGCCCGGTCGGTCGGCCTCCTCGATCAGCCGCCGCAACTGGGCCTGGAACGCCTCGGCACCGCCGACCGGCCGCCGCAGGGCTGCCTCGTCCAGCACCACCCAGAGCTTCGGCGGGGTGTCGGTGTCCTGGCGGCGCATCCGCAGCTCGACCCGTCGGTCGACCTCCTCGCTGGGCGCGTCTGGATGCTCGGCACGAATCACCGCACGGGCGTAGTCGGCCGTCTGGAGCAGGCCGGGGATCAGTTGTGGCTGGAAGGCGCGGATCTCCGAGGCCTCGGCCTCCAGTCCGACGTAGACCTCGAACCAGTCCGGCAGCACGTCGTCGTAGGCCTGCCACCAGCCGCGCTTGCGGGCGTCCCGAGCCACCTGGACGAGTGCGTCGACCTCGTCTCCCTCGACGCCGTACAGCTCGAGGAGCCCACGGGCGACCGGCGGCATGACGGAGACCTGGGCGTTCTCGATGCGGCTGATCGCCGACTTCGAGATGCCCACCTCCTTGGCGGCCTGGTCGGCGGTCATGCCGGTCTGCTCGCGAAGGCGACGGAGCGCGGCGGCCAGGCGGCGACGTCGGACGGTCGGACTTCCAGTCATGGGCGTCAGTCTGACGTAACCGGACGCGCTTCGCAACGACACAGTCCCTAATCGGGAGTTGCATAAAGAGCCCAATGCGATGCACGATGAGTGAGGCCACGGATCGTATGAGTAGCGGAGGGTGCTCACCTTCGTGCCCTGCTCAACTGGCCCTGCTGACGTACTGCTGAATGAAGGCTGCGGTGGCAGGTGCCGGGGTGGGTCCGCCGGTGCGGGCGGGCCGGCGGGCCCGCCCTTCCACATTTCCATCTCGACGGAGAGGCAGGTCCTGTCATGCGCGTCTTCCTCCGGCGTGCCCGGCGTCGCCAACGGTCGGTCCTCGGGCCGACCTGCTACCGCGCGGCGACCTATCATCCGCTGCGCCCCTGGCAGGTGCGCGAGCGATGGTTCCGGCCCACTCCGCTCGGCCGGCGTGGACTCGACCCACAGGAGGTGCGGGAGTTCCTCGACTGGGTCGCCGGCGATCTGGCGATCGTCTACGACGCGCTCGCGCAAAGCCGGCGGGAGACCGACCGGATCAAGGACGCGTTGCGCCGCTGGCAGTCCGAGCAGGCCCGTACCCGCGCCGAGCGGAGTCAGGGACGGTGACCGAGCGCTGGGTCATCCACCTGCCCGTGGTCGTCAGCGACCTGGTCTCCGCCCAGCGGCTCGCCCGGGTGGTGGCGCACTGGACGCACGTCCTGCCGCAGACCGAACCGGGGGGCACCACCGTCTCGCTGGAGGACGAGCAGAACGTACGTCACTGGGTGTTCTGCGACCGGCTGCTGCCCGGTGGGCAGCGCTGTCTGCTGCGGCCCGACCACGACGGCGAGTGCTCCCGGCGGTTCCGGCTGCGGTGAGGAGGCTCCAACGTCCCCGGTGGGGGAGGGGCTCGCTCTCGTGGGGGAGGTGCGGCCTCCTGGTGGCGCGGCTGGGGCGCCGCGGCGAGCGTGCGCCCGCCTACGCTGGCTGGATGCTGGGTGGCTGGGTGGCCGGCTGTGTGATGCTCATCGGCCCCAGCGGCTTCCTGCTGGGCTTCGTCCCGGCCGGGCTGCTCATCACCGAAGACCTGCTGGCCCGCCGCAGGGCGGGGGCGCTCGAGTCGCCAGGGCGCTCGGCGGGCCGCCCTGCTTCCTGACCGCCCTGCTACAGCCGGGCCGTGTCCACCTGCTGCCCGAGCAGTACCGCGCCGGCCAGCTCCACGATGTCCGGCCCGACCATGGCGTGCTGGGTGGCGACGTGCACGTCGCGGAAGTGCCGCTGCAACGGGCTGCTCGCGTACACCGAGGTGCCGCCGCCCGCCTGGTAGGCGAGGTCCACGGCGGCGGCGGCCGAACCGGCCGCGTTCGCCGCCGCCAGTCGGAGCCGGGCCCGCTGCTCCAGGGTGACGGGGTCGCCGGCGAGTGCCGTCTGCCAGCACTCGGCCACCGTGGCCCGCAGCAGGTGCCAGCCGCCGCCGAGCAGCATCTCGGCGCGGGCGACCGCGGTCCGGACGGCCGGCCTGCCGGCGATCGTGCCGCCCTGGCCGGGAATCGGCTTCTCCCGCGCCAGCCGGCCGATCTCGTCCACGGCGGCGCGGGCGATGCCGAGCGCGGCGGCACCGACCCCGAGCGACAGGTAGCTGAAGACCGGGAAGGCGTAGAGCGCCCCGGGTCGCGGCGGCACCGGCCCGAACAGCGAGAACGACCGGTTGGCCGGCACTAGCACGTCTCGTGCCTCCACGTCGTCGCTGCCGGTGGCGCGCAGCCCGGCGACCTGCCAGGTGTCGTGCGACAACACCTCGGCCGCCGGCACGACGAGGTGCCGGAGAACCGGCCGGCCGCCCGGCCCGGACTCGCCGGCCAGCACGGCGCCCAGCACCAACCAGGTGGCGTGCCGGCTGGCGCTGGCGAACGCCCACCGACCGGTGAGACGGTATCCGTCGTCCACCGGTCGGGCCCGGCCGAGCGGGGCGGCCACCCCGGCGATCAGGAACCCGGGGTCGGCGAGCAGGTCGGCGGCCACCTGTTCGTCGAGATGGCCGAGTGTCACGCTGGTGGCGGCGGCGATCATCGCGCACCAGCCGACTGATCCGTCGGCCCGGGCCAGGTCGTGCACGATCGTACAGAGGGTCAGCGGGTCGGCCTCCAGTCCGCCGGCTGACCGGGGCGCGGCGAGCCGGAACACGCCCAGCTCGGCCAGCCGGCCGAGAAGCGGCTCGGGCAGCCGACCGGCCTGCTCGATGGCGGCGGCGTCCGTGCGGACCTGCCTCGCCAGCGCGGCCACCGATTCCACGAGGGATGAGGACGACATGTTCGTCAGCCTAGGTTGACCGGCCCCTGGGTGGCTGTCCCCCGAAGGGGCAGGCCATTGACGACCATCTCATGGACGGATATCCATGTATGGGTCGCCATCCACCTCTCGGTCACCGCCATGAGTCGGTGGCCGGGACGCGCAGAGGAGCCCCACGTGAACCCACGTACCTTCCGGCACGCCGCCCTGTCGATCGGCGTCGCGGCCGTCACCCTGGCGGCGACGGTCACCGGTCCGGCGTACGCCGGGCCCGTCGCGTCCGCACCGGCTGCCGTCGCCGGCGGCCCGGTGTTCACCGTCCTCGACGGGGTGGCCCACCGGCTGGCGGTCGCCGACCGGTCCACCGTGGCGCGACTGCGCACCGCTGCCGCGAGCGGCCCCGTCGACCTGCTCACCGCCGACGCCGGGGGTCGCCTCGCCGGTGACCTCCGGGCCGCCAACCAGCGGCTGCTGACCGCCAAGGGCCTACCGAGCGGCACCGGTTCACTGCTGCGGCTGCGGCTGGCCCACCCGGACATGCGGGCCGCCCTGGCCCGTGGCGAGGCGCCGCTGGTGGCCGCCGCCCCGACCGACGACTCGGTGACGAGCGTGCGGGCCTACGACCGGGCCGGCCGGACCGTGCTGCTGGACGCGGTCCGCCTGCCGCGCCGACCGGTGCTGGTGGTCGAGGTGGACGCCGAGCGGGCGCTCTCCGCCGGGCTGACGGTGATGCGCCGGGAGTTGGACGCGCGGGGCATCGGCCAGGCCGTCCCGGCCCGGGCCGCCACTCAGGGAGCGACCGCCTCGGCCGGTTACTGGGCCACGAAGGTCGACGCGGTCCGGCTCAGCGACGACGAGGAGCCCTGGATCAAGGGCGCCGCCGAGATCTACGACGTGGTGGCCGGGTTCGGGCTGGACGGCAGGGCCAAGGTCGACCTGGTGCAGATGCCGTACCTGGACAACGACGGGACGACCTACTACCCGAACCAGCTCCTGGTGCACTTCTCGGCCTACAAGTACGACCTGGCCGACGTGGTGATGATGGAGGACGACGGGGACACCAACTATGCGTCGCTGGTCAAGGCGATCGCCGACGCGCTGCTGGTGATCGTGGACGGTGGCGCGTACACGCCGCTGGTCAACGCGGTCCTGGACGCCATCCCGACCTCCTGGTACACCGACGACCCCGACTTCGTGGACGCCTGGTACACCCTGAGCACCACCAGCAGCGGCCGCCTGTACGGCGCGCGCGCCAACGGCTGGCTGGACGTCTCCCCGTACTGGGTGTCACAGCTCTGACGCCCTTCCCGACACCCGAGGGAGGGACGCTTCCGGCGCCCCTCCCACACGCGCGCGACCGCCCGACGCCGCCCTGGCTTCCTCATCGATCATGGAGTCGTGGTGTGCGGAAAATGAGTTATGAGGGGTTTGCGAGCCGCCACACTTCCATGATCGGCGGGGTCGGGGTGGGGTGGGGATATAGCAGGGTGGGGGTGGGGGTGGGGGTTTTCCACAGGAGGGTGGGGTGTCCACAGGGCTGGGTGGCGGGGTTGGGGGATCTGGTGGGGGTGGTCAGGATCTGCGGGCATGACCGAAGAGCTGTGGGCGTACCGGGATCTGGTGAGCGCTGGTTGCTCGCGGGCGGCGGTTCGGCACGGGGTCGACTCGGGGCGGTTGCGGCGGGTGAGCAGAGGCGTCTATGTCGATGTCAAGTCCAGTGGCTGGTTCGTCGAGTTGAAGGCGATCCTGCTGCGTCTGCCGCCGGAGGCGGTGGTGGGTTTCCACACCGCTGCCCGGTTGCACGGCTTCGGCGACGTACCCCAGGATGCCGTCCATGTGATCGTGCCGACCGGCACGATCGTGCCCAGAATCAGCGGCGTGATCGCACACGAGTCCGTACTGCCGGTGCGCGAGCCCGTGCTCCTGTCGGGGCTGCCGACGGCGCCGGCTGCCCGGTGCGCGGTAGACCTCGCGCGCGGGCTGCGACGGACGGACGCCCTGCCGATCATCGACCTTGCCCTTCGCTCTGGCGCGTGCCGGCCGGACGACCTTCGTTCGGAGCTGCGGAAGCATGCGCGGCTGCGTGGCATCCGCCAGGCCCGCCAGTTGGTGCGCCTGGCCGACCCGCGGCCGGAGTGCCGGCAGGAGAGCCAACTCCGGCTCTTGATCATCGATGCTGGCCTGCCGGCGCCGGAGCCGCAGATCTGGGTGCCTGACGCCTTCGGCGTGCCGATCTACCGGCTCGACCTCGGCTACCGGGGCCGTCGGATCGGCATCGAGTACGACGGTGCCTCTCACCTCACCCGCGACCGCCTGCGCGCCGACCGATCCCGCATGAACTGGCTCTCCTCCCAAGGCTGGACCATGCGCCACTACACCGACCGCGACCTCTACACCCGCCCCACCCACATCGCCACCGATCTCCGCGCCCTCCTCACCCGCCGCTGACCCGCCAACGCCGTCGATCATGGACTTTCGGCTCCCGTTATGACCGACAGGTCGGACCCGCCACCCACCACGACTTCATGATCGGCGGCGGGGGCGGCGGGGGCGGCGGGGGCGGCGGGGGCGGCGGGGGCTGACAAATGTCATGGCCGGAAGGTGACGCGCGCTCCGGGGAGCGGAGCGCCGCGCGCCGCAAGGTAATGGCATGACGAACATGGCGCCGGCCGTCGAGTTGGCCGGACTCACCAAGACCTTCGGCCCGGTGACCGCCGTCGACGGGCTCGACCTGCGGATCGCGCCGGGGGAGGTGGTGGCCTTCCTCGGGCCCAATGGTGCCGGGAAGACCACCACCGTGGACATGCTGCTCGGCCTGGCCCGGCCGGACGCCGGCACCGTGCGGCTCTTCGGTGGCACGCCGACCGATGCCGTCCGGCACGGTCGGGTGGCGGCCGTGATGCAGACCGGCGGCCTGCTCAAGGACCTCACCGTCGCCGAGACGGTACGGATGACCGCGCAGTTCTACGGGCAGGCCCGGCCGGTCGGCGAGGTGCTGGCGCGGGCCGGGATCGCCGACCTCGCCGACCGGCCGGTGGGGAAGTGCTCCGGCGGCCAGCAGCAGCGGCTGCGCTTCGCCCTGGCCCTGCTGCCCGACCCGGACCTGATGGTGCTGGACGAGCCGACCACCGGCATGGACGTGGAGGGGCGGCGCGAGTTCTGGCAGGCCATCCGGGCCGACGCGCGGGCCGGCCGGACCATCCTCTTCGCCACCCACTACCTGGACGAGGCCGACGCGTACGCGGACCGGATCGTGCTGGTCCGGCAGGGCCGGGTGGTCGCCGACGGCACCACCGCCGAGATCAAGAACCTGGCCGCCGGCCGCGTCGTCCGGGCCACCCTGCCGGGCGCGGACCAGGCCGTGCTCGCCGCGCTGCCCGGCGTCCGGGCGGTCGAGGTACGCGGCGACGCGGTGCTCGTCCGCACCGACGACTCGGACGAGGTGGCCCGGCACCTGCTGACCCGCACCGCCGCCCGGGACGTGGAGATCACCTCCCGCAACCTGGAGGACGCCTTCCTCGCCCTGACCACCGACACCACCCCGGCCGACGCCGGCACCCCGACCACCGGCGGCGCCGACCGCCGTACCGCGCAGACCCTCGGAGCCTGAGATGACCCTCGCCGCCTCGCCCGTCACCGCACCGGCCGCCGACCGCCGGCCGCCCGCCCTGGGCGGGTTCTCCCTCACCGTGCTCGGCATCGAGATCCGCCGGGTGCTGCGCAACCGCCGGACGCTGATGTTCATCCTGGTCATGCCGGCCGTCTTCTTCCTGCTGTTCGGCCTGCCGCAGAAGGGGCAGAACCTCGACAACGGCCTGCCGGTGATGGGCTGGATCATGATCAGCCTCGCCGTCTACGCGGCCATGGTCGCCACCACCAGCGCCGGCGCGGCCGTCGCCACCGAACGGGCGTTGGGCTGGAGCCGGCAGCTGCGGCTGACCCCGTTGCACCCGGCCGCGTACGTGGCGACGAAACTCGCCACCGCGATGGTGCTCGGCCTGCTCGGGGTGGTGGTCGAGTTCGCCGTCGGCGCCGCCGCCGGGGTCCGGCTGCCGGCGCACATCTGGCTGGAGTCCGGCCTCACCGCCTGGATCGGCTCGCTGGTCTTCGCCGCCCTCGGCCTCTTCGTCGGCTACCTCGCCCCGGCCGAGAACGTCATGCAGTTCATGGGACCGGCGCTGGCCATCCTGGCCATGCTCGGTGGTCTCTTCATCCCGCTGGAGATGCTGCCGCACGTGATGCAGCAGATCGCGAAGTTCACCCCCGTGTACGGCGTCGGCCAGCTCGCCCGCGCCCCGCTGACCGGGGACGGCGTGGACTGGGCCGCGGTCGGCAACGTGGCCGCGTGGACCGCCTGCTTCGGCCTCGGCGCGGCCCGGCTGTTCCGCCGGGACACCACCCGCGTCTGACTCGTCGGTCGGAGGGTTAGCGTGGGCGCCATGCGCGTGCTGCCGGTCGACCCGCAGCCGGTGAGCCGTCGTTGGCGGCTCACCGGCTGGCTGCTGGCCGCGATCTGGCTGGTCTTCCTCAACGTCGCCCTGAGCCGCGCCCTGGCCCAGGAGGAGCTGTGGCGGCGGGTGTTGGGCGTGGGCAGCCTGGTCGCCTTCGGTGTCGGCTACATCCTCGCGTTCGAGTGGGGCCGGCTGATGCGGCGTGCCGGGCGGCCCATCCCACGGCGTCGGGCCTGGACGATCCTCGGTGTGCTGGTGGCCCTCGGGCTGGCCGGCATACCGGCCACCGGGGGCGAGTGGATGAGCACCCTGGTCTTCGTCTGCGCCGCCGCGATCTTCCTGCTGCCGATCCGGCCGGCCCTCGTCGTGGTGGCGCTGGCCGTGCTGACGCCGCTCGTGCTGGGCCGGCTGGTGCCCGGCTGGGGGTCGGAGAACGGCATCGTCTTCGCGGTGCTGCTGGCGTCGCTCGCGATGTTCGGGGTGAGCCGGCTGGCCCAGCGCAACGCCGAGCTCCAGGCCGCCCAGCAGGAGATCCACCGGCTGGCGGTGGCCGAGGAACGCGCCCGGACCGCTCGGGACCTGCACGACATCCTCGGTCACTCGCTGACCGTGGTGGCGGTCAAGGCGGAGCTGGCCGGGCGGCTGCTGGAGCTGGACCCGGCGCGGGCGGCCACCGAGATCGCCGACGTGGAACGTCTGGCCCGGCAGGCGCTCGCCGACGTGCGGGGCACCGTCGGGGCGTACCGGGGGGTGAGTCTCGGCGTGGAGCTGGCCGGCGCCCGGACGGCCCTGGCCGCGGCGGGCATCGCGGCGGACCTGCCGGACGCGGTGCCGGAGCTGCCGGTGGAGCGGGACGAACTGTTCGGCTGGACGGTACGGGAAGGGGTGACCAACGTGGTCCGGCACAGCGGGGCGCGGCGCTGCGAGATCCGGGTGGGAACCGACCACGTGGAGGTCTGCGACGACGGGCGGGGCCCGGCCGGGGAACCGGGCGGGGACGGGCACGGGCTGGTCGGGCTGCGCGAGCGGGCCCGCCGGTTGGACGCCACCGTGTCGGTGGGCCGCCGCCCGGACGGCCGCGGGTTCCTGCTCCGCGTCGCCGTGCCGGAGGTGCGCCGGTGACCGGCCGGGGACCGGCGGCCGACGCCGGTGGGCCGGACGGAACGATCCGGCTGCTGCTCGCCGACGACCAGGCCCTGGTCCGGGGCGCCCTGGCGGCGCTGCTCTCGCTGGAGCCGGACCTGACGGTGGTGGCCGAGGTGGGGCGGGGTGACGAGGTGGTCGGCGAGGCCCGCCGGACCGCGCCGGACGTGGCCCTGCTCGACGTGGAGATGCCGGGGCTGGACGGGATCGCCGCGACCGCCGCGCTGCGGGCCGCCGTGCCCGGCTGCCGGGTGCTGGTGGTCACCACCTTCGGCCGGCCCGGCTACCTGCGCCGGGCGATGGAGGCCGGCGCGAACGGCTTCGTGGTCAAGGACACCCCGGCCCGGCAGCTCGCCGACGCGGTCCGCCGGGTGCACGCCGGGTTGCGGGTGGTCGACCCGACGCTGGCGGCGGAGACCCTGGCCACCGGGCGGAGCCCGTTGACCGAGCGGGAGACCGAGGTGCTGCGGACCGCCCGGGCCGGCGGCACGGTGGCCGACCTGGCGGCGACGCTGCACCTGTCCGAGGGGACGGTACGCAACCACCTCTCCGCGGCGATCGGCAAGACCGGTGCCCGGAACCGGGCCGACGCGGTCCGGATCGCCGAGGAGAGCGGCTGGCTGCTCGGGCAGTGACCGTCAGCCGGTGGTGGGCGGCGCCTGGTCGACGACGACCACGGCGGTGCCCGGCCGGATCTTCTCGAGCAGTCTCTGCTGCCCGCTGCGGGTCAGCCGGATGCAGCCGTTCGTGACGTCCTCGCCGAGGGTGTCGTCGTCGTGCCAGGTGTGCACGCCGATGTGGGCGCCGCGCAGGCCGGTCGGCACGGCGTCCGGGTCGTCGGGGACCGCGCCGAGGGCGAAGATGTCGACCCCGCCGTACACCGCCTCGGGCGGGGGCGTGCGGCCGAGGACGAAGGTGCGTCCGAGCGGGGTGGACTGGCCGGGCATGCCGAGGCTGACCCGCCACGACGCCACCGGGTGGCCGTCGCGCCACCAGGTGAGCCGGTGCGGCCGGCGTTCCACCACGAGCTGGTCGCGCAGCCGGACGGTGGTCCAGCCGCCCGCCGGCAGCCAGGCGATCCGGCGGTTGGCCGAGGGGAGCAGCACGGCGGTCCAGCCGACCCGACGGGCCACCACCGGCATGGTCAGCGCCACGTCGCTGATGGTCGGGGCGAGGAAGGCCAGCGGCCGGCCGCCGGGTGCGTCGTAGGCGGCGACCCGCGTGGTCGGCGTGAGCCCCTCGGTGAGCGGCGTGGTGTCGTGCGGGTCGGTGTCGGTGGGGAAGCCGGCCGGCGCCGGGTCGTAGTCCACCACCGGCAGGTCGTCCGGCGCGGGCGCCGCGGCGGGCACCGGCTCGTCCGGGGTCGGGGTCGCCGTGGCGGCGGGGTCGGGCACCGCCCGGATCGGAGAGGGTGCCGGGTGCCGGGTGAGGGCCGGGCCGACCAGCAGCACGGTCGCCAGCAGCAGGGGTACGCCGATCGCGGCGCCCAGCCAGCCGAGCGCCCACCGCGAGGTCAACCTGGCAAAAGTCACAAAAGGACTGTAATGGAAAGGTGGCCCCCGGCTCCGCGAAAGGCGGTGCCGGGGGCCCTCCGGTTCGGGTCCGGGCCGGTCGGATCTGCGCCGGCCGGGCCGGGTCAGGGCAGCTTCGCCCCGATGTGGATGGCGACCGCGTCGTGGGCGTTGATGTTCGCCGCGAACCAGCCGCTGGAGTCGACGGTGATCACCGGCCCGCTGCACGAGCCGTTGCTGTAGTCGCCGTGGATCACGTCGCAGTAGCGGCCGGCGGGCAGCCCGGTGTAGTACGACCGGCCGGTGATCGCGGAGTCCTCGTCGTTGATGGTGAGGAAGCCCTTGCCGGCCCGGCTGAAGGCGATGTGCTGGTAGCCGTTGTCGTACCAGTTGGCCACGGCCGCGCCCTGGGTGGCGTTGTTGAAGCCGACCATGTTGGCGATGACCCGCCAGCGGTGCTCGCACTCCCAGCCCGAGTAGCAGGTGGTGTTGCTGACCTTGTTGCTGGCGTCCGAGGGCGGACCCTGGTCCTTGTTGCTGAAGGTGTAGCTGGACATCACCGCCGGGGTGCCGTACGGCCAGGCCAGCATGAAGGCGTTGGCCAGCGCGTACTCGCCGCCGTTGCGGTAGGTCATCACCCCGCCGTCGCGCTGGGTGTCGTGGTTGTCGGTGAACACCACCGCCTGGCTGCCGGGCAGGTAGCCCCAGGACTCGCCGAAGTTCTTCAGGTACGCCAGCCGCTCGCTGTTGAACATCCGGGCGAGGTCCTTGCCGTAGCGGAACTCGTGGACGTCGCCGTTGCCGGTGTACTCGGTCGGCTGGATCGGCTCACCGGCGCCGTAGATGACCTCCTGCACGATGTACGCCGAGCGGGAGAGCTTGCCCTTGATCGCGGCGATGTCGGCGGCCGGCATGTGCTTGCTGGCGTCCAGCCGGAACCCGTCCACACCGAGCGAGAGCAGGTCGTTCATGTACCCGGCGATCTTCGACCGGACGTAGTCCGACTCGGTCTTGAGGTCGGAGAGGTTGACCAGCTCGCAGTTCTGCACCTCGTACCGGTCGCCGTAGTTGACGATGTCGTTGGTGCCGTTGCGACCGCAGTAGTGGAAGTCGGCGGAGCCGTAGGTGCCCGGGTAGTTGTAGTGGCCGTAGCTGGTGCCGGCCCAGCCGGTGCCGCCGTTGTCCTGGCCGGACATGTGGTTGATGACGGTGTCCACGATGACCTTCACGCCGGCGTTGTGGCAGGTGGTCACCATCGACTGGAACTGGGCCCGGGTGCCCATCCGGGACTCGATCCGGTAGCTGACCGGCTGGTACGCCACCCACCAGGGAGCGGCGTTGACGTGCTCCTGGGGCGGGGAGACCTGGACGTAGCCGTAGCCCTTCGGGCCGAGCGTGTTGGTGCACTCGCTGGCCACCGACGGCCAGTTCCACTCGAAGAGCTGGACGATGACCTTCTTGCTGCCGGACGTCGCCGCGGAGGCCGGGGGAGCCGCCACAGTGGCCGGTACGAGCAGGCTGGCGAGCACGCCGAGGGCGAGAATCGCCGAGCGGCATCGACGTCGATGCATCGGTACTCCTGAGGGTGCGGGGGACGGGGGTGGTGGTGCGACGTGGGGGAGGAAACCTCAGTGCCGGGTTCTTGCAAGTCCGGACTGAAATTTTCGGCAAGGTTACAAGCGCGTTGCAAGAGCTGTCAACGGATAGAAATACGTCGTTGCGCAGTGCGCCAGACGCGTACCTCCGCGTGACGGTCACCACGTCGGATCGACCGCCACACGCACCCCGGGGCGGGACGGTTCGACGGCACCGCCGAGAAATTCACCACCGCGCTGATCCGCTCGCCCCGTCGGCCCGTACTGGAGGAGGGAGCAGGGTCGGTCGGTGGGGGCGCCGCCGCGAGACGATCGAGGAGCAGATGGGCCGGGCACAGCAGAACGAGAAGGCGGCGACCGTCCGGACCGCGAGCACCAGCCGAGGTGTCCGGACCCGACCGAAGGCCGCGCTGGTCGCGCTGGTCGCGTCCGCGCTGGGCATCGCGTGGGCCGGCGTCGAGCTGGCCGGCGCGGGCACCATGTTGTACGCGTACGGCTTCTTCTTCACCGAGTTCTTCGCCGGGGTGGTCGCCCTGGTGTCGTTGAGCCTCACCGTGATGATGGGGCTGCTCGCCACCGACCGGCTGGTGCTGGGCATCCGGCACCGGGTGCTGCTCCAGTCCGCGCACCGGGCCACCGGCATCCTCGGCGTGGCGGGCCTCGTCTTCCACGTCATCACCAAGATCGCGATCGGCCGGGCCGGCCCCACCGACGCCCTGGTGCCCTTCGTCGGCGGCCGGGGACTCTATGTCGGGCTCGGCACGGTGGCCGCCTTCCTCATGGTCAGCGTGCTCTGGACCGGCATCGTCCGGGTCCGCTTCGCCGGCGTCGGTCCGAAGTGGTTCTGGCGGTCGCTGCACTCCATGGCGTACGTCTCCTGGCCGTTCGCCCTGGTCCACGGCCTCAACGCGGGCCGGGCGGCGAAGTCCTGGGTGGTGCTGAGCTATCTGGCCTGCGTGCTGCTGGTGGTGGTGGCGCTGCTGGTCCGCGCCTCCGTCCACCTCGGCAAGCGCAGCCGCGAGCAGCACCAGGCCGCCGCGCTCAACCAGGCGATGGCCGGCCGGCCCACCGAGGTGAGCCGAGGGCTGCTGGCCGGGCTCGGCCGCCGGCGCTCCGGCGACCAGGAGAAGAAGGAGAGCCGCGCCGGCGGCCGGGGCGGCTGGGCGGAGACCACCGCGACGTCGTGGGGCGGCCCGGCCGGTACCGCCCGGCGGCGCGACCCCGACCGGTTCACCGTCCCGGTGGTGCCGGAACCGGGCAGCCTCCGCGAGCCCGTCCGGGCGGCGACCGCCCGGCGTCGCCGGGAGGAGGATTGGCGCCGGCCGCCCGCCACGAGGAGGAGCGCCCCACCCGGCGGCGCGAGGAGCGGACCCGGCGGCGCGAGGAGCGTGAACCGGTCGGTCGCCGCGCCGAAGACGAGCGGTCCGGCCGGCGTCACCGGGACGAGGCGGAGGTGGCGACCCGCCGCGTGGACGCCGGCACCCGCTATTCGTCCCCGCCCCGGCTGGCCGAGCCGGAGGAGCCGTGGGACAGCCCGCGCCGCTGGCAGCGCGACGAGCGTCCGGTGTCGGCCGAGCCGGTCTCGGTCGACCCGATCTCGGCGAGCCCGATCTCCGCCGGGCCGATCTCCGCGGCGCCGCGCAGCGGCGGGGGCCGGCACAGCGCCGAGGACGAGGTGCCCGTCGAGGCCGACTACTGGCGCCCGCCGGTCAGCTACGTCCCGGACGACGTGCCCGTCGACGACACCCCGACCCTGGTCGACCTCGCCTCGCGGCGGGCGCTGCGGGCGTCGGGTGAGGCGAAGTCTCGACCGTTCCAGCTCGGCGCGTCTGACGCCGCGCCGCGACCTGGATCGGCCGCCCGCCGACGCCGGGCCAACGCCGACGCGGTCGACGGGGCGTACTGGGCAGGGCTGCGGGGTGAGGCCAGGTGATGCGGACGACGGTGCCCCCGGTGGCCTGCGTCGGCGAACCCCGGCTCACCGCCGGCTTCGCCGAGTTCGGCCGGCTCGACCTGATGGCCCACGAGGACGTGCACGGCCCGATCGGACCGATGGAACCGGCCACCCTGCTCCGGCTGGCCGAGGCGATCGACCTCAAGGGCAAGGGCGGTGCCGGCTTCCCGTTCGCCCGCAAGCTGCGCGCGGTGCTGGAGTCCTGCGAACGGCAGGACCTCGGTGCGGTGGTGGTGGTCAACGCCACCGAGGGCGAGCCGGCCAGCTGGAAGGACAAGGTGCTGCTCACCCGCGCCCCGCACCTCGTCCTCGACGGCGCGGCGCTGGCCGCGTACGCGCTGGACGCGGAGGAGATCGTGATCGGGGTGGCCGACGACGAGGTGGGCGGGCCGTCGTTGGCCGATGCGCTCGCCGAGCGCCGGATGCCCGTGCCGACCACGGTCGTGACCGTCCCGCACCGGTTCATCTCCGGTGAGGGCGGCGCGCTGGTCAACGGCATCAACGGGCTGCCGCACATCCCGCCGGGCACCAAGAGGCGCGCCAGCGACTCCGGCGTGAACAACCTGCCCACCCTGCTGTCCAACGCGGAGACGTACGCGCAGCTCGCCGTCGCCGCCCGGCTCGGCCCGTACGAGTACGCCGCGCTCGGCACCGACGACGAGCCGGGCACCGTGCTGCTCACCGTCACCGGTTCGGCGGCCCGCCCCGCGGTGGTCGAGTGCGCCGCCGGCACGCCGTTGCGGGAGATCCTGGAGCTCTGCGAGGTGCCCGACGGTCCGGGCATCCTGATGGGTGGCTACCACGGCAAGTGGATCACCCCCGAGGCGGCCGACCGGGCCGAGGTCTCCCGCAAGGGCCTCGCCGCCGTCGGCGGCACCCTCGGCGCCGGCATCGTCATCCCGCTCGCCCGGGACACCTGCCCGCTCGGCGAGGTCGCCCAGGTGGTCCGCTATCTGGCCGGCGAGTCGGCCGGGCAGTGCGGACCGTGCAAGATGGGCCTGCCCGACCTGGCCCGCGCGGTCGACCTCGCGGTCTCCGGCAGCGCCCCCGTCGAGATCGTCCGGGCGGCTGCGGGCGACGTGAAGGGACGCGGCGCGTGCAGTCACCCGGACGGCACCGCCCGGTTCGCCCTCTCCGCGATGGAGGTCTTCGCCGACGACCTGAGACTGCACACCACCGGCGACGGCTGCGGCAAGCGGGTCAAGGGCGTGATGGGGTTGCCCGGCGCGCCGGACGCCAACCCGCAGAAGCTCACCCTGGACTGGTCCCGCTGCGACGGGCACGGGCTCTGCGCCCACGTGGTGCCGGACTTCATCCGGCTCGACGCCAACGGCTATCCGGCCTTCCCGGCCACCCCGGTCCCCACCTGGCTGCGGGAGGGCGCGCTGAAGGCGGTCAAGGTCTGTCCCGAACTCGCGCTCCGGCTCGCCAAGGCCGAGTAGCCGACCGAGAGGAGACGCGATGCCACGTCGAACGTCAGCGCCGACCCGGGCGGTCCCGCCCCGACACCTGGGCACCGCCGCCGTGCTCGTCGCCGCGCTGCTCGGCGCGGCGTCCTGCGCGGTCGGCCCGGAACCGGGGGCACCGGCGCGCGCGGTCGCCGCCACGTCGCCCACCACCGGGTCGCCCACCCCGGGATCGGCCGCGTCGACCGGCACGCCCGCCGCGCCGCCGGTGGTCCCGGCCCGGGTGCCGGAGACGTTGACGTTCAGCGCGAAGACCCTCGACGGTACGACGTTCTCCGCCGCCCGGCTGGCCGGGAGACCGGTGGTGCTCTGGTTCTGGGCGCCCTGGTGCGCCACCTGCGCCAGCCAGGCCTGGACCGTTGCCGAGATCGCCCCGAAGTACCGCGACACCGTGCCGATCATCGGCGTCGCCGGCCTCGGCGGGCAGCAGGCCATGAAGGAGTTCGTCACCGAGTTCGACCTCGGCGGCACGCCCCAGCTCGACGACCGCAAGGGCACCCTGTGGCGCCGCTTCGAGGTGGTCGAGCAGAGCACCTTCCTGATCATCGACCGGGACGGCCGGGTCGTGCACCAGGGCTTCCTCGACGGGGAGTCGCTCACCGAGCGGGTCGCCGCGCTGGCCCGATGACCGGCCCGCTGCTGCTCGCGCTGACCGCGGGCATGCTCGGCGCGGTCAACCCGTGCGGCTTCGCGATGCTGCCGGCGTACCTGTCGCTGCTGGTCGCCGGCCCGCCCGACGGGCGCGGCGCGGTGGGCCGCGCGCTCACCGCGACGGCCGGGCTGACCCTCGGGTACGTGCTGGTCTTCGGCGCCTTCGGGCTGGCCCTGGCCCCGCTGGCCGACCGGCTGCGCCCCGGCTGCCCTGGACCACGGTGACCCTCGGCGTGCTGCTGGTGGCGGCCGGCTGCTGGCTGCTGGCCGGGCGTCGGCTGCCCGCCCCGCGCGGGCTCACCCGGGCGCCCCGGCTGACCCGGTCCTGGCCGTCCATGGCGCTCTTCGGGATGGCGTACGCGTTGGCGTCGCTGACCTGCTCGATCGCCCCGTTCCTGGCGATCGTGGTGACCAACCTCCGGGCCGGCTCGACGCTGCGCGGGCTGGCGCTCTTCGGCGCGTACGCGACGGGCATGCCCTGGTCCTCGCGGTGGCCGCGCTCGGCGTGGCGCTGCTGCGCGGCGGGCTGGTGGCCCGGCTGCGCGGCGCCGGCGCGTGGGTGCCCCGGCTCAGCGGCCTGGTGCTGCTGCTGGCCGGCGGCTACGTCGCCTGGTACGGCTGGTACGAGGTGCGCCTCGCCCACGGCCGGCACGACGCCTTCGGCGACCCGGTCGTGGTGGCCGCCGCCCGGATCCAGCACGCCCTGGTCGCGGGGTTGACCGCGATCGGCCCCGCCGTCATTGCCGCCACCCTCCTCACCCTCCTCCTGCTGGTAAGGAGGGGCCCCCTCTTAACGCCTCCGGTAGAGCAGGGGCCCCTTGTTAACACCTCGTCCGAGGCGGAACCTGACCGGGGGTGAGGGCGGGCGGACACGGCGGCGGGGGCCGGGCTTGCCCGACCCCCGCCTGTGTCGCTCCGGTCAGCGGAGCGGGGTGAGCCGATCCGTGCCCAGCTTGTCGCGGAGCACCTCGGGCACCAGCACCGAGCCGTCGGGCTGCTGGAACTGCTCCACGATGGCCGGGAAGAGCCGGCTGGTGGCCAGCGCCGAGCCGTTCAGCGTGTGCACGAACCGGGTCTGCTTGCCGCCCGGCTCGCGATAGCGGATCGCCGCCCGGCGGGCCTGGTAGTCACCGGCCCAGGAGACCGACGACACCTCCTTGTACTTCCCGGTGCTCGGCATCCAGACCTCGATGTCGAGGGTCTTCTTCATCGAGGCGCTGGCGTCGCCGGCCGACAGCAGGCTGGTCTGGAAGTGCAGGCCCAGCTTCTCGACCAGGCCCTCCACGTGACCGACCATCGCCGCCAGCGCGGCGTCGGCCTGCTCGGGAAGGGTGAACTGGAAGATCTCCACCTTGTTGAACTGGTGGCCGCGCACCGTGCCGCGCTCGTCCGAGTGCGACCCGGCCGCCTCCCGCCGGTAGCACGGGGTGTACGCGAAGCGCTTCAGCGGCAGCTTCGCCGTCTCCAGGATCTCGTCCTGGTAGGCCCCGAGGATCGCCGTCTCCGACGTGGGCAGCAGGAACTGTCCGCGCGGGGCCGACTCCCGGTCCAGGTGGTAGACGTCGTCGTAGAACTTCGGGAACTGGCCGGCGGCGAAACCGGCGGTGTCCAGCAGCAGGTGCGGCGGGAGCAGGAACTCGTAGCCGGCCTTGATGTTCTGCTCGATCAGCCAGTTGAGCAGCGCCCACTCCAGCTGGGCGCCGACGCCGGTGTACATCCAGAAGCCGGAACCGCCGAGCTTGACGCCCCGCTCGTGGTCGACCAGGCCGAGCGCCCTGCTCAGCTCGACGTGGTCGCGGACCTGCGCGATGGCCGGCGGCTCGCCGAAGGTCCGGACGACCCGGTTCGCCTCCTTGCCACCGGGCACCACGTCGTCGGCGGGCAGGTTGGGCAGCTCACTCATCGCCTCGCGGAGCCGGGACTGCACCTCGTCGAGCTGGGACTCCAGCTCGGCGAGCTGCTTGCGCTCGGCCTCCGGCGCGGTCGCCTCCGGTGCGGTGCCGGCCCGCTTCGCCTGCGCGTACGCCCGCGCCTCCGCCTTGCGGCGCTGCCGTTCGGCGTCGATCCCGCTGATCAGGGCGCGGCGTTCCTGGTCGAGCCGCTGGATCTCGTCCAGCGCCCGGTTGACCTCGGCGGGATCCAGACGCTTCGCCAGCGCGGTCGCCACCGCCTCGCGATCCTTCCGGATCAACTCCATGTCGAGCATGCTGCTCGTACGCCTCCGTCCAGGCAGTCGGGTGGAACCACCAGATGTTACCGTCGCGCCCGTTTCCGCCCGTGCCGCACCCGGGTGCTCCGCCCGTGCCGCACCCGGGTGCTCTGCCCACGCGGCGGCCCGGTCAGAGCCGGACCGGCATGAGGATCGAGAAGGCGTGCTCGTCGTCGAGCCGGCGGATGGCCAGCGGGGTGATCGGGCCGTCCAGTTCGAGCACCAGTTGACCCCGGCCCCCGGCCTCGAGGGCCTCGAGCAGGTACTCGCGGTTCACTCCGACCCGCACGCCGTCCGGACCCGCGACCTCCTCGGCGCCCAGCACCCGGAGACCGCCGTGCCCGTCCAGGCAGAGCACGGTCAGCTCGGCGCGCACCCCGTCGTGCTCCTGGACCAGCACCGGCGCGCCGTCCCTGGTCATCGCCGCCCGCAGGGCGACCACGTCCACCGCCACCCGGTGGGCCGGCGCGCCGCCGACCCGGTCGTGGACCAGCCGGCGGTAGTCCGGGAAGTCGTACGGCAGGGGCGTGGCCGGCACCGTCCGACCGGCCACCGAGAGGGTGACCGCGCCGGGCTCCACGGTCAGCCGGGCCTCCGGCGTCGCCCCGACACCGGAGTCGAGCAGGGCCCGCATCTCGTCCACCGCGGCCACCGGTACGAGGGTCCGCACCGCCTGGCCGTCCACCGTCGCACCGGCCCGGGACACCGCCAGTCGGTGCCGGTCGGTGGCGACCAGCCGGACGCCGTCCGGCTCGACCTCCAGCAGGACGCCGGCCAGCACCGGCAGCTCCGGGTCGGCGCCGACGGCGAAGCGGACCGCGTCGACGGCGGCGGCGAGGTCGGCACGGGACAGCACGAGGTGGGTGGTCATCGGGAACTCCTCCGGTTCGATCAGGGCACGGATCCGGGAGAGCTCACGGCGGGCATCGGCGAGGCCGTCCTCCAGCCGGCGCAGGTGCGCGTCCAGCAGCCGGCCGACCACCGCCGGCTCCGACCGGTGCCGCAGCGCGGCGCCGATCTCGGCCAGCGGCAACCCGACCCGGCGCAGCCCGGCCACCAGCCGGGCCGGGGCGACCTGGTCGTCGGCGTACCAGCGGTAGCCGGTGGCCGGGTCGACCCGGGCCGGGACGAGCACGCCGCAGCGGTCGTAGAACCGCAACGCGCTCACCGTCAGGCCGCTGGCCCGGGCCAGTTCGCCGATGCTGCGCAATTCGCTCTCCACGCCGGAGATCCTGTTCCCTCGACCCGGTCGAGGGTCAACCGTCGGGTGTTAACAGGGGGCCCCTGCCATACCGGAGGCGTTAACAGGGGGCCCCTCCTTACTTCAACACGCGGAAGGTTAGGCCGGCGCGGGTGAGCCGGTCGAGGAGGGCGTCGCCCATCGCGGTGACCGGGGTGACCTGGCCGGCGGTGGGCGGCAGGTCGTCGAGGGCCAGGCAGAGAGCGGACTCGGCGAGCATCTTGGCGGTCTCGTCGTAGCCGGGGTCGCCGCCGGCCACCTCGGTGTGCACCGTCCGGCCACCGCCGGTGCCGACGAAACGGACCTTGAACCAGGACTTCGCCCGCTGCTCGGCGGTGGGACCCTGACCGGAGGCCAGCCGGCCGAGCAGCCAACGCCGGGTCGGTGGCAGCTTCACCAGCCCCACCAGGCCGGCCATGCCGACCCCGGCGACCAGGATCGTCGGCAGCCGCTTCACCGCGGCGAAGTGCCGGTAGCGGAAGTCCGGGCCGTACTCCGGGCAGGCCGCCGCCGACCGGCGGACCACCTGCGGGTCGATGGTGGGCAGCGGCACCGCCCACCGGCCGATCTCCTTCGACCGGCCCACCTTGCCGGGCACCGCCCGCACCCGGCGCCCCTCGGGGCGCGGCTCGACGGCCCGGCGTTCCTTCGCCGCCCGGCTGGCCTCCCCGGTGCGGGAGAACGCGGTGAGCGCCGAATGGTACGTCCCGGCGGAGAACTTCCCGCCGGCCCGGACGTAGCCGTCCACGGCGACCGGACCGGACGTGTCCAGCTGCTTGAGGGTGTACCAGACGCCGAGGTCGTGCGGGATCGAGTCGAAGCCGCAGGCGTGCACCAGTCGGGCCCCGGTGCGGACCGCCTCGGCATGGTGCCGCACGTACATCAGGTCGACGAACTCCGGCTCACCGGTGATGTCCAGGTAGTCGGTGCCGGCGGCGGCGCAGGCCGCGACCAGCGGCTCCCCGTGGTGGACGTACGGCCCGACGGTGCTGGCCACCACCCGGGCCTGCTCGGCGACGGCGCGCAGCGACGCCGGGTCGGTCACGTCGGCGGTCAGCAGCGGCAGCTCGGCCAGCGCGGGGTCGATCGCGGCGAGCCGGTCCCGGACGCCGGCCAGTTTGCCCGGGTTACGGCCGGCCAGGGCCCAGCGCAGCCCGGCCGGGGCGTGCCGGGCCAGGTACTCGGCGGTGAGGGCGCCGGTGAAGCCGGTCGCGCCGAACAGGACGAGGTCGTACGGGCGATCGTCAGGCATCCGCCGAGTGTGCCACCTGACGCGCCGGTCAGGGCGAGAAGACCGCCCGCACGCACCCGTCCGCCCGGTCCCGGAACAGCGCGTAGCCGTCGGCGCCCCGCTCCAGCGGCAGCCGGTGGGTGGCCAGATGTTCGGTACGCAGCTCGTCGCGGGCCATCCGGTCCAGCAGCATCGGGATCCACCGCTGCCCGTGCTGCCGCGAACTGCGCACGCTCAGCCCCTTGTTCATCACCGCGCCGAGCGGGAACGCGTCCACGAAACCCGTCCAGGTGCCGAGGACCACCACCGTGCCGCCCTTGCGGCAGGCGTGCACCGCCTCGCGCAGCGCCAACGGCCGGTCCGTCCCGCCGCCGAGCCGCCCCGGTGGTGCCGACTCCCCGCCGACGGCCTCCACGCACACGTCGGGCCCCCGGCCACCGCTGCGTTCCCGCAGTTCGGCGGCGACGTCGACGTACCGGTAGTTGAGCGGTTCCGCGCCGACGTGCCGCTCGACCATCCGCAGCCGGTCGTCGTACCGGTCTACGACGATCACCCGCTCCGCGCCGCGCAGCAGGGCCGCCCCGGCGGTGAGCTGGCCGATCGCCCCCGCGCCCCAGACCGCCACCACGTCACCGGGCCCGACGTCGCCGAGTTCGGCACCCATCCAGCCGGTCGGTGCGGCGTCGGAGGCGAACACCGCCCGGTCGTCGCTGACCGGCTCCGGCACACCGAACGCGCCCACGTCGGCGTACGGCACCCGGACGTACTCGGCGTGGCTGCCGGCGAAGCCGCCCAGCGTGCCGGGGTGGCCGTAGCAGCCGCCGGTGGGCTGCCCCCAGGCCGCCTCGGTCGCCGCCGTGCCGGTGCTGCCGTTGTCGCAGCAGGCGAAGAGGCCCTGCCGGCAGAACCAGCAGGCACCGCAGGAGACCGCCGCGCAGACCACCACCCGGTCCCCGGGCCGGTGTCGGCGCACCTCCGGGCCTACCTCGACCACCTCGCCGAGGAACTCGTGCCCGAGCACGTCACCGGCGGTCAGGAAGGGCGTCCGCCCGGCGAGCAGCGCCAGGTCCGCGCCGCAGGTGGCGCTCCGCCGTACCCGGACGATCATGTCGTGCGCGTTGCGCAGCTCCGGGTCGGGAACCTCGCGTACGGCCAGCTCGTCGACGCCCGTCCAGCACAGCGCCCTCACCCGGCCGCCTCCGGCCGGTCCATCGGCGAGCGGTCGGCGCGCAGCACCTCGCCGGTCTCGGTGAGCTGCTTGGCCCGCCGCAGCGTCTCCCGCAGGAACAGGCCGGGATCGTCGCCGACCAGGTGCGCGGCCGGGCCGGGCAGCTCCGCCTCACCGCGCAGCGGTCGGGCGGCCAGTTCGGTGCCGCGGCCGCCGGGCGCCGAGGCGGGCGTGCAGCTCCACCGCACCGGCCAGCCGGCGCAGCGGTTCGGGCCACCGGCCGGCAGGGAGCACGTCCTCGGGCCGGCCCGCCACGGTGACCACCTGCCACCGCCCGGGCCGCGGGTCGGCCCGGCCGCCCGGGGCCAGGCCGCCCGTCGGGGTACGACCAGCGCCCGTACCGCCGCCGCCCCGGCGGCCGCCACCGCCACCGCGATCCCGCCACCGGCCAGCCGTCCCATCCGTGTCACCCGCCCCTCGCCTCGTCCCGGGTCACCGGCGGCCGGGGCCGGCCGCCCGCGTCCCTCCACCGTCCGGGCCACCGGGGAAGCCGGCTCGCCCTGAAGGGGTGAACCCGGCCGGGCCGGGTAACCGCTGCCGGCACGACGGGGGCGGGCACGACGGGGAGGGGCCGCATGCCGGAGCAGCGCAGCCGGGTGACCGACGCGCCGTCGGGTCCGTCGCGTGCACCGATCGGGGAGACCGCGCCGGTCAGGGCGAGCCCGCCGTCCGTGGAGACCGCGCCGTCCGTGGAGACCGCGCCGTCCGCGGAGACCGCGCCGTCCTTGAAGACCGCGCCGTCCGCGGCGAGCCTGCCGTCCGTGGAGGGCGCGCCGCCGCTGCTGGCGTCGCGGCTGTCGCCGCCCGCGCTCCCGGAGCCGCTGCTGCTGCGGCCCCGCCTGCTGGACCGGCTGGAGCAGGGGGTGATTGGACCGGTCACCCTGGTCCGCGCGCCGGCCGGTTGGGGCAAGACCACCCTGCTCGCCTCCTGGGCCCGGCAGAGCGCGACACCACCGGCCTGGGTCGGGGTGGAGGAGGGCGACACCGGGTCCCGGCTCTGGTCCTACCTGGCGGCGGCGCTCCGCTCCGCCGTCGACGGCGGACCGGAGGACGGGCCCCCGGCGCCGGACACCCCGCCCCGGCCCGACCAGCTGGAACGGCTCGCCGCCGCGCTGGCCGCCCGGGAACGACCGGTGCTGCTGGTCCTGGACGACCTGCACCGGGTCACCGACCCGGCGGCGCTGGCCGGGCTGGCGTTCCTGCTGCGCCACGCCGAGCGGCGGTTGCGGCTGGTGGTGGGCGCGCGGACCGGGTTGCCGCCGGCGCTGCACCGCTGGCGGCTGGCCGGGGAGCTGACCGAGGTGGGCCCGGACGAGCTGGCACTCACCGACGACGAGGTTGCCGACCTGCTGGTCGCGCACGGGGTCCGGCTGCCCGCCGCCGTGGTGCCCCGGCTGCGGGAGCGCACCGGTGGCTGGCCGGCCGGGCTGCGGCTGGCCGCGCTGGCCCTGCGTGCCGAGCCGGATCCGGCCCGCGCGGTGGAGCGGTTCGGCGGGGACCACCCGGACGTGGCCGGTTACCTGCGCGAGGAGGTGCTCGGCCCGCTCGACCCGGACGACCGGGACCTGCTGTTGCGCAGCGCCGTCGCGGACACCGTCTGCGCCGACCTGGCCGGTGCGGTCGGCGACCGCGCCGACGCCGGGCAGCGCCTCGCCGACCTGGCCCGCGGCGGTGGCTTCCTGCACCACGACGACAGCGACCCGCCCTGGTACCGGTGCCAGCCGCTCCTGGCCGACCTGCTCCGCGCCGAGCTGGGCCGGCTCCCTGCCGACGAGCTGCGCGACCTGCACCGCCGGGCGGCCAGGTGGTACGCCGGGAACGGTCGCCCGGCCGACGCGCTGCGGCACGCGCTGGCCGCCGGGGAGTGGGACCGGGCCACCGAGCTGCTGATCGCCGAGTGGCCGGAGCTGGCCCTGCACGAGCGGGACGTCCGGTCGCCCCGCCACCCGGTGAACCGCCCGTCGAGGCGCTGCGCCGGGACCCGGAACTGGCCCTGGCCCGCGCGGCGGAGCGGGCGTACGCAGGGGACGTCGACGCGGCCGCCGGGCACCTGCGGACCGCCGTCGGGTACGCCCGGGACCTGCCCGTCCCCCGCCGGGACCGGTTCCGTCGGCTGGCCGACGCGGTGGAGCTCGCCCTGGCCCGGCTGACCGGCGACCACGGGCAGGTACGCCGGGCCGCCGCCCGGCTGCTCGCCACCCGTGGCGCGCCCGGACCGGGGACGATCCCCGGGCCGGGGCCGGGGAGGACGCGGACGCGCGGGCGGTGGCCGGTACGGCGCTCGGCCTGGTGGAGCTGGCACAGGGCCGGCTGCGCGCCGCCGGGGACCGGTTCGCTCGCGCGCTGTCGGCCGCCCGGCAGACCGGCCGGGCCCGTACCGAGCTGGTCTGTGCCAGCCGCGCGGCGCTGCTCGACGCGGTACGGGGCCGGCTGCGGGCCGCCGAGCGGACCGCGCGGGAGGTGCTGGCCATGCCGCCCTGCCAGGGCTGGTCGGGCCGGGTGGACTGTGGGCACGCGTACCTGGCGCTGGCGGTGGTGGCGCTGCAGCGGGACGAGCCGACCGAGGCGGCGGCGCAGCTCGCCCTGGCCGGTCGGGCCGGGGTCGAGCCGGGGCGGCCCGCTCGCCGCGCTCTGCGAGGCGGAGCTGCTCGCCGAGCGGGGCGAGGAGGCCGCGGCCCTGCACGCGCTGGCCGCCGCCGCCCAGTCGTCGGCCGGGGAGCCGGCCGTCTGGCTGACCGCCGCCGAGGCGCAGCTCCGCGCCGCCGTCGGCGACCTGGACACCGCCCGTACCCGGCTCGCGGACGCGCTGCGGGACGCGGACCCGGACGGGCCGGCGGCGGCCGTGCTGCAGGTGGCGGCGGCCCGGGTCGAGCTGCGCGCTGGCGACCGGCGGGCCGCCGGTCGGGCGCTGCCCGACTGGTCGGCACCGGACGCCGGGTCGTGGCCGCTGCCGGTACGCCTCGCCGCCGGGCTGCTCGACGCGGTGCTGGCCCGTGCGGACGGCGACGAGCGGCGGGCCGGCCGGACCCTGGAACAGGTGCTCGACCTGGCCGCGCCCGAGGGCTGCCGGCGGGTCCTCACCCGGGGCGAGCCGGGGGTACGCGACCTGCTCGCCGCGCACCTCGACTCCGGTACGGCGCACTGGGCGACGGTGCGTGACCTGGTCCGGGGCGTGGACGAGCACGACGCGGACGAGACGCCGTCCGCGCGGCCGGGCCGGGCCCTGGACGAGCCGCTCACCGAGCGGGAGCTGACCATCCTGCGTTACCTGCAGAGCATCCTGTCCAACGTGGAGATCGCCGGCGAGCTGTCGCTGTCGGTCAACACGGTGAAGACCCACGTGCGGAACATCTACCGCAAGCTCGACGCGACCCGCCGGCGCGAGGCGGTCCGGCGGGCCCGTGAGCTGCGGTTGATCTGATCAGGGGTTGGCCGCCGCGTCCACGGCGGCGAGCAGGTCCGCCAGGTCGTAGCCGCCGTCGTAGCGGTCGTCGTTGACGAACAGGGTCGGGGAGGCGTTCACCCCGCTGCGGATGCCGCCGACGAAGTCCTGCCGCACCCGGTCGGCGTGCACCCGCTGGTCGACCTCCGCGCTGACCTCGTCCGGCGGCAGGCCGAGCTGCTCGACGCCGAGCGAGAGGTGCACCGGGTCGAGCTGGTCCTGGTGCTCGTAGAGCCAGTCGTGCAACTCCCAGAACCGGCCCCGCCGGCCGGCCGCCTCGGTCGCCTCGGCGGCGCTCTCCGCGTACGGGTGCACGTTGGCGATCGGGAAGTGCCGGTAGACCAGCCGGACCAGTTCCCCGCGCTGGCGCAGCAGCTCCGTCAGGTTCCGGTGGGCGGCGCCGCAGAACGGGCACTGGAAGTCGCCGTACTCGACGATGGTGACCGGCGCGTCGACCGGCCCGCGGGCGTGGTCCGTCCCGGTCACCGGGGTCCGCAACCGCGCGGTGGTGACCTGCAGTGGCGTGGTCATCAGGCCCCCACCGTGACGTGGTTGTGCACCTCGCGGATGCCCGGCGCGGACCAGACCACCCGCTCGATCTCCTCCCGTTCCGGTACGGAGTGGACCAGCCCCGCCAGCACCACCGTGTCGCCGTGCACCCGGATGCTGATGCCCTCGGCCTCGGTCGCCTGGTTGCGGGCCAGCGCGTCCACGATCCGTTCGGCGAGGTCCCGGGTGTCGGCGGCCATCCCGGGCCGGACGGTGATGCCGTTGCTGACCCCCCGGACCCCGGTCAACCGGCTCACCGAGCGTTCGGCGGCCCGCCGCTGGTATTCCCACTCGACCTGGCCGTGCAGGGTGACCCAGCCGTCGGCCACGGTGACGTCGAGGGTCTCGACCGGCACGAAGGCGTCCCACTCGAGGGTGCGGACCGCCGCGGTGGCGATCTCCGGGTCGCTCTTGGCGGCCCCGGTGCCGATCCGGACGGCGAGGTCGTTGGCGACCGCGCGGACCCGGGCCACCCGGTGCGCGGCCCGCTCGGCGGCCCACTTCTTGGCATAGCTGTCCACCCAGCCGGTCAGGGTCACCACCCCGTCGGAGACGGTCACGCCGATCTCGTTCGGCCGGACCCGGGGCTCCCAGGTCAGTTCGTCGAGCACGTCGGACTGGATGTCCTGGTCGGTACGGGTGATCGTGGCGGTGACCATCGCCGGCTCCCTTCCTCGACTCGGGTTCGCGCAGCGGACGCGGGGTCTCCGGCCGCCGCCCGCCGCTCCCGATCGTGTCGCCGGCGGGGGTGACCCGCCCTCACCCGCCGGGGGTGACGTCGGGGTCGGGGTGGGGGACGATCTGGGGCGGCGGGGGCGGGGAGGCGTGGGATGCGGGTGGTGGTGCGGCGGGTCGCGGCCGGAGAGCCGGGCGGGTCGAGCAGGTGGTGGCGCGGGACGGCCCGGGTGGCCGGGCACGCGGTGGGGCACGAGTGGACGCTGACGGTGTGCGGCGCGCTGCTGCTGGCCGCCGTGCTGACCTGGCCGACGCTGCGGGACGTCACCGGCACGCTGCCGCAGGACACCGGTGACCCGACGTTGCAGGCGTGGCAGATCGCCTGGGGCGGGCACGCGCTGAGCACCGATCCGGGGCGGGTCTGGCACTCCAACACGTTCTTCCCGGAGCCCTGGACCTACGCCTACTCGGACACCCTGCTCGGGTTCGCCCCGGCCGGCATGGTGGGGACCGGGCCGGTGGCGGCGGTCGCCCGCTACAACGTGCTCTACGTGCTGGTGCACGCGCTGGCCTTCGTCGGGGCGTACGCGCTGGCCCGGCAGGTGGGGGCGGGGCGGGCCGGCGCGGCGGTGGCCGGGGCGTCGTTCGCGTACGCGCCGTGGAAGCTGGCCCAGGCGGGGCACCTGCACGTGCTCAGCGTGGGCGGGATCGCCCTGGCGCTGGCCATGCTGGCCCGGGGGCACGGCTGGTCGCTGCGCCGGGGCTACCGGCCGGACCGGGTCCGTCCCGGCTGGGCGGGGGCCGGCTGGGCGGTCGCCGCGTGGCAGGTCACCCTCGGGTTCGGCATCGGCCTGCCCTCGCGTACGCGCTGGGTCTGCTCTGCCTCGGCGCGGCGGCCGGCTACGCCCGGTCGTGGTGGCGGCGGCGGGCCCGGCCGGTGTTCCCGCGCGGGCTGCTCCTGGCCGATCTGGCCGGCGCCACCGGGTTCGCCGGGGTGACCCTGCTGATGGCCGCGCCGTACTTCGAGGTGGTGGCCCGGCATCCGCAGGGCCGGCGGACGGTCGCCCAGATCGCCATGTTCTCCCCGCCGGTACGCGGTTTCGTCACCGCGCCGGCGGAGTCCTGGCTCTGGGGTGGGCCGCACGCGGCGGCGCGGGCCGGGTTGGGCTTTCCCACCGAGATGACCCTGCTGCCCGGGATGGTGCTGCTCGGGCTGGCCGTGGCCGGGCTCTTCTTCTCGGTGTGGCGAGTCCGGCACCGGGTGGCGCTGGCGGTGGGCGTGTTGGTCAGCGGGGCGCTGGCGGCGGGCACCACGCTGGGCGGGGACGGCGATCCCGGCTACGTCACGCTCGTCGAGCACGTGCCCGGCTGGGACGGGATCCGCACCCCGGGCCGGCTGGTGCTCTGGACCACGCTGCTGCTCGGGCTGCTGGCGGCCGGGGCGTTGACGGTACGCCGGTCGGAGCTGCCGCCGGGGGTGGCGGGCTGGCGGCGCTGGGCCCGTTGGGCGCTGGTGCTGCCGGTGCTGCTGGTGCTGGTGGAGGGGGTGAACACCACCCCGCACGTGCCGGTGCCGACCGAGCCGGCGGCGCTGCGCGGGCTGGCCGGTCCGGCCCTGGTGCTGCCCAGCGGGGGCACCCGCGAGTTCCACGTGATGCTCTGGTCGACGGACGGCTTCCCGCCGGTGGTCAACGGGCTGGCGTCGTTCACCCCGGCGAGCCAGGAGCGGATCCGGGCGGCGAGTGCGACCTTCCCGGACGCCGGTTCGGTGGCCTACCTGCGGGCGGTCGGGGTGCGGACGGTGGTGCTGCTGCCCGGCTACGCGGCGGACACGCCGTGGCGGGACGCGGCGGACCGGCCGGTGGAAGGGTTGGGGATCCGCCGGGAGCGGGTGGGCGACGGCTGGGTCTACCACCTCGATTGAGGACGGTGCATGGGAGCGCTTCCATGCAATCGGTTGCAGCGAATAGGGTGAGGTTCCTCGGCTGCCGGAGCCAGCGCGCCGAGACCGGAGCCTGGGCAGCTCCCACCCCGACGTCGCCACCGGGCACGGTCGTTCGCCGACCGCCGCGCGTCGTTCCCGTCCCACCACCGGGAAACCCCGAGAGGAACGCCACCATGCGTAGAAGTCTCGCCGGCGCGGTCGCAGCCGCGCTGGCAGCCACGGCGGCCGCCGTCGCCGTCCAGTTCGCCGCCGCACCCGTCCCGTCGGCCGCCGCCGCCTCGGCCGAGCCGTACACCTGGCGCAACGTCCGGATCGACGGCGGCGGCTTCGTCCCCGGCATCGTCTTCAACCCCACCGAGAAGAACCTGATCTACGCCCGGACCGACATCGGGGGCGCGTACCGGTGGGAGCAGGCGACCCGCTCGTGGACGCCGCTGCTGGACTGGGTGGGCGCCGACAAGTGGGGCTGGAACGGCGTGGTCAGCCTGGCCACCGACCCGGTCCAGACCAACCGGGTGTACGTCGCGGCCGGCATGTACACCAACGGCTGGGACCCGAACAACGGGGCGATCCTGCGCTCGGCCGACAAGGGCGCCACCTGGCAGGCCAGCGAACTGCCGTTCCACCTCGGCGGGAACATGCCCGGCCGGGGGATGGGCGAGCGGCTGACGGTCGACCCGAACCGCAACAGCGTGCTCTATCTGGGTGCGCCCAGCGGCAACGGGTTGTGGCGCAGCACCGACTACGGTGCCACCTGGGGCAAGGTGACCAGCTTCCCCAACGTCGGCAACTATCCCTCCACCGGCGCCGACAACCAGGGCATCGTCTGGGTCAGCTTCGACAAGAGCACCGGTACGGCCGGCACCGCCACGAAGACCATCTACGTCGGCGTGGCGGACAAGGCCAACCCGGTCTACCGCTCCACCGACGCGGGCGCCACCTGGCAGGCGATCCCCGGCGCCCCCACCGGCTTCATCGCCCACAAGGGTGTGGTGGACCCGGTGGGCGGCTACCTCTACCTCGCCACCAGCGACACCGGCGGCCCGTACGACGGCGGCAAGGGCGACGTGTGGAAGTTCAGCCGGACCAGCGGCGCGTGGACCCGGATCAGCCCGGTCCCGTCGACCAGCACCGACGACACCTTCGGCTACTCCGGCCTGACCATCGACCGGCAGCACCCGAACACCCTGATGGTGGGCACCCAGGTCTCCTGGTGGCCGGACGCGGTCTTCTGGCGCAGCACCGACGGCGGTGCCACCTGGACCCGCATCTGGGACTGGACCTCCTACCCGAACCGCAGCTTCCGCTACAAGATGGACGCCTCCTCGGTGCCGTGGCTGACCTTCGGCAACGCCAACCCCGCCCCGCCGGACACCTCGCCGAAGCTGGGCTGGATGAACGAGTCGATCGAGATCGACCCGTTCGACTCGAACCGGATGATGTACGGCACCGGCGCGACCGTCTACGGCACCACCGACCTGACCAAGTGGGACACCGGCGGCCAGTTCACCATCACCCCGATGGTCAAGGGGCTGGAGGAGACCGCCGTGCTCGACCTGATCAGCCCGCCCTCGGGTGCGCCGCTGCTCAGCGCCCTCGGTGACATCTCCGGCTTCAGGCACGACGACCTGGACACCGTGCCCGGCTGGACGTACACCAACCCCGGTTGGGGGCCGCACGACCTGGACTACGCGGAGACGAAGCCGAGCGTGATCGTCCGCGCCGGTAGCTTCAAGGACGCCGACCGACCGGGGGACAGCCACGTCGCCTTCTCCACCGACGGCGGCACCACCTGGTTCCAGGGCAGCGAGCCGGCCGGCCTCACCGACGGCGGCGCGGTCGCCGCGGCGGCCGACGGCAGCCGCTTCCTCTGGGCCCCGGGTGACGCCGGCGCGGCCGTCGTCCACTCGGTCGGCTTCGGCACCTCCTGGTCCGCCGCCACCGGCATCCCGGCGAACGCGCAGATCGCCGCCGACCGGGTCAACCCGAACCGGTTCTACGGCTTCAGCGGCGGCAAGGTCTACGCCAGCACCAACGGCGGGGCGAGCTTCACCGCGACCGCCGCCACCGGGCTGCCGACGTCCGGCCGGTTCAAGGCCGTTCCCGGTCAGGAGGGGGAGCTCTGGGTGACCGGCTCCGGCGGGCTGTGGCGCTCGACCGACGGCGGCGCCAGCTTCACCAAGCTCGCCGCGGTCGGTGCCGCCGGCAACGTCGGCTTCGGCAAGGCGGCACCCGGCCAGACCCACCCGGCGGTGTTCGTCATCGGCACGGTGGACGGCACGCGTGGGGTGTTCCGGTCCGACAACGCCGGCGGGAGCTGGGTGCGGATCAACGACGACCAGCACCAGTACGGCAACGCCGGTGACGCCCTGACCGGTGACCCCCGGGTCTACGGGCGGGTCTACCTCGGCACCAACGGCCGGGGCATCCTGGTCGCCGACCGGCTCGGCGGCACCCCCGGCCCGACGCCGACCTCGGCCAGCCCGACCCCGACGGCACCGAGCCCGACGCCCACCTCGCCGAGCCCGACGCCCAGCTCGCCCAGCCCGACCCCGACCTCGCCGAGCCCGACGCCGACGACCCCGCCGCCGTCCAGTGGCTGCGCGGCGACGTACGCGGTGACCAACTCCTGGTCGGGCGGGTTCCAGGCCGAGGTGACGGTGCGCAACTCCGGCACCGCCCCGATCGCCGGCTGGACGCTCGGCTGGACCTTCCCGAACGGGCAGAAGATCACCCAGCTCTGGAACGGCTCGTACACCCAGAGCGGGGCGACCGTGTCGGTGAAGGACCTCGGCTGGAACGGCAACCTGGGGGTCGGCGGCAGCACCAGCGTCGGCTTCCTCGGCAGCTGGACCGGCACCAACGGCGTACCGGCGGTGACCTGCACCAGTCGCTGACCGGTGCGGACGCGGTGGTCGTCCCGTCAGCTGCGGGGCGGCCACCCGCCGCCGGTGCGGTCGGTGACACGCGAACGGCGGTGCCCCGCGGAAGGGGGCACCGCCGTTCGTGGTCGGGTGGGTCAGCCGTCGAGGCCGACCGGGGAGTTCGGCCGGTCCACGTCCACGAACTCGATGTCGTCGGTGGTCCGGTCCCGGCTGCCGGCGGCCCGGGCAGCCGTTCCGGCGGCCCAGCCGATCGCCGCGCCGACCAGCGCGGCGCTGATCAGCAGCGTCCACGGCAGCGCCGGACGGCGTCCGGCGAGCGCGTCGAAGGCGAGGGTGGCCCGGCGCCGGGCCTCGTCGGCGGCGGAGCCGACCAGGTCGGTGGCGTCGTCGGCGAAACCGGAACCGCCGCGGCGGGCGGACCGGGCGGTGTCCCGGACGCTGTCACCGGCGGAGCTCACGGCGGAGACCAGGTTCTGCCACGCCTGGTCCGCGATCCGCTCCGGCTTGCGGCGATCCAGCAGGTTGGTTCCGAACATCGTGCCTACCTCCTCGGGTGCCAGAGCCCGGCCGCCACTTCGGACTCCGGTGGCCGTCCGGCGCGGGACTGTCGGTTCACCGCGCCAGTGCCCACTCGGGCACCGGCGCAAACCTGCGTGACGCTCGGCTCAGCGGACCGAGGTCACCGCGGTGCTTCGGGCGAAGTCGTCGTCGCCGTCGTCATCGTCGTCGTCCCCCGCGCCACCGAAGCCGCACGCCAGGACGAGGGTGAGCAGCGCGCCGACGCCGGCGAGCCCGAGCAGTCTCCTGAGCATCGATCTTCCTCTCCACGGCGGATGGTGTCCGCCCGATGCTAGGAAGTGCCGTCAATCACCCTTACGCGCCGCGCGTGCCGGGTGCGCGGCGGACCGGTGCCGGCCCGCTACCCTGGTCCGGCGGATCGACCGAACCCGGTCCGTCGTGGCAGAGTGGAAAGCTGCCAGCGGGAAAATTGCAGTCCGGAAGGTCCGGATACGGCACGCCCGTTGTGCCCAGTCCGCGAATTGCTCATCCCGAGGGGTGGCGACCGAGGCCGTCGGAGGAATACTCTCGGTCGCGGCCCGCGTACTGATGAGGCGCCCGATACGGGCGAGTGGAGGTGCTCGCGTGAGCCTGTCGATCGTGAAGTCGGTTCTGTCGGGTGGTGTCATCGAGATCGCCCCGCGCGGGGAGATCGACGTCGACACCGCGTACGAGGTGCGCGAAGCGATCGCCGAGGTGCTCGCCAAGGGCCGTCCCTCCCGGATCGAGCTGAACATGCGGCTGGTCACCTTCATCGACTCCGTCGGGATCAGCGCCATGGTGGCCGGCTTCCAGACCGCTGAGGTCAGCGGCGTGAAGCTGGTCGTCACCGAGCCCAGCCGGTTCGTGCACCGGCAGCTCTGGGTCACCGGGCTGCTCGGTCTCTTCGGCGCCCCGGAGCCCTACCTCGCCGGCCTCGCCACCCGCGAGGTGCTGCCCGGCGCCTGAGCGCCCGCGCCACCCGTCCGGCGGGAGACCGTCCGGCCGTTGCCAGCCCGCCCGGCGTACGGGACGATCGTGCGGACCGGCCACGGTGAGGAGACGGTGTGGGCAGGCGGGACACGTTCAGCTACACCGTCCAGGCGCGCTGCTCCCGGGCGGAGGCGGTGGCGTTGCTCGCCGATCCGTCCCGGCAGGCGGAGCTGCACCCGCTGATCGTCGGCGTCCGCCGGCTGGCGCCCCGTCCGGGCGTGCTGGCCAGCTACGCGATCACCGACCGGCTGGCGGTCGGCCCGCTGCGCTTCCCGGTGACCTACCAGGCCGACGTGCTGATCGCCACCGACGACGAGGTGGTGACGGTGGCCCGGCAACGACCGGCCACCACGGTGCGCAACCACACCCGGCTGCGCGACGAGCCGGGCGGCGTGGTCCGGATCGACGTCGAGATCACGCTGACCGCACCGGCACCGCTCTTCGGCTACGCCTTCCGGCAGGCCCGGGCGGCCCACCTCGGGCTGGCCAGCCGGCTCGGCGCGGTGCTCGACCGTGGTCCGGACGGCCCCGCCTGACCTCAGCCGCGCCGGCCGGCGGCGACCGGCCGAGGCGCGGGCCGGCGCAGCCGCCCCCACGGCTTGTAGGTGGAGAGCACGGTTGCCACGACCAGCAGCGTGCTGGAGACGGTCGGGGCGATCACCAGGTCCGCCCGCAGGTGGTCCGACGCCGCCGCCCCCAGCTCCCCGAGCCGCCGCACCCTGGGGGTGAGCAGCAGCAGGACCAGGCCGAGCATGACCGTGGTGAGGGCGAACTTCACCAGCACCCAGCGCCAGCGCAGCAGTCCCCACGGGGTGAGCAGCGCGCCGGCCACGCCGACCAGCCAGACCAGCACGCTCAGCGGCGCGAAGAGCCAGGTGACCACCAGCCCGGCGGTTGGATAGACCGCCTCCGGTGCGGCGCCGCGCAGCCCGGCGATCCCCAGGGTGAGCAGCGCCAGGTCCGCGCCGAGCCAGCCCAGCGAGGTGACCAGGTGCAGGGTCAGCAGGGCCTTGCGGGCGGTCGGGGAGAGTCGCCTCATGCCCCGATGCTCGCCCGTGCGGAGCGCGTCGTCGTGGGCCCGGCGGCGACATCCGGGGTACGTCCCGGGACGTAGCCGCCGGCCCGCCCCACCTCGGGCAGGCCGGCGGCCGGGGTCAGTAGACGGACAGGTGCACGTGGTTGGTGTGGTCGCTGGACGGGTCGCCGTTGCCGCCGCTGTACGCCTTCCAACCGCTGCTCGGCAGCCAGATCCGCTTGAACCAGATCACGTAGAGCACCGCCAGCGGGTCGGCGTTGCGGATGAAGTACGCCGACAGGTTGTCGCCGTACGTCCGGTCCCCGCCGGAGGCGACGCCGCCGAAGCCGTCGGTCTGCGCGGCGAAGTCGCAGGCCCGGCCCTTCGGGTGCTCACCCGACCCGCTCGGCCGGTGGCAGGAGACGTACCGCTTGAAGCCGGCCGCCTGGGCCTGCCGGAGCGCGTGCAGGGTGCGCGGGGTGATGCAGCCGTCGGCCGGGGTCGGGTCGTCCACGCTGCACGACTCGGGCGGCCAGGAGCCGTCCGAGTTGCGCGGTGCCGGGGTGGCGTCGGCGTTGGACGTGCCCCGGTTGCCGGTGCTGCCGCTGTCGGCGTCGCGGGCGCTCTCGGCCTTGTCGTTCGCCACCTCGAGGGCGCGTTCGGCCTGCTGCTTGCGCTTGTCCATCACCGAGACCTGCTTGCGCTGCTCCTGGATCTCGATGCCGAGCGCGGTCCGGGTGCGGGTGGCCTCGTCGCGGGTCTGGATCAGTTCGCGCAGCGCCCGGTCCTCGTGCGCGGCGACCTGGTCCAACGCCGCCGCACGGTCCATGAAGCCGTCCGGGCTGCTGCTGTTGAGCAGCGCCGACGCCGCGCTGAGCCGCCCGGTCCGGTACGCCACCCCGGCGATCTCACCGACGTTGGCGTCCCGGTTGGCCAGCTCCGCCTCGACGGTCGTGAGCTGCGCGTTGAGCTGCTGCTGCCGCTTGACCGAGCGGGCCAGCGCGGCCTTCGCCTCCAGCCAGCCCTTGCTGGCCGCGTCGAGTTGGGCGCGCAGCGCCGGGGTGCCGCCCTCGTCGTCGCCGGGGGCGGCGACGCGCAGCGGGGCGGCCCCCGCGGGGGAGACCGGCGCGACCGCGACGCCGAGGGCGAGCGTCGCGACGAGCAGGGCCGCCAGCCGCGCGGCCGTCCGTCGTACTGGTGCCACTGATGGCATGCACATGTCCTTCCGTCAGCCGCCGACCGGGTTAGCTGACGGGTTCGGGACGGAAGATCCCTACCGCTGACGCGGATGCACCCCACGAACATGGTTCCCCGGCTCGCCCTGCGGCGATTAGGCGGCGGCCACCGCAGGCGCCGGAGGGCGCCGCCCGGCGGAGGCCGCGGTCGAGCCTACCGGCGTGATGCCGGGCAGGCTCGGTACGCGGCCCTGCTCGAACGAGCCAAAACCGGCATAGCACCACAATAACCACAGAGATTTAAGCGTGTGCTAATTACCACTCCACCGCACCACAGGCCCCGGCCGACGCTCCGGGTTCGATCTGCAACGTGGCGTGATCGATGTGGAAGTCCTCGTGCAACGCCGTACGCGCCGCCGCCAGCACGTCGCCCACCTCGGCCCCCGGGGTCATGGTCAGGTGCGCGGAGGCCACCTCCATGCCCGAGGTCAGCGTCCAGACGTGCAGGTCGTGCACCTCGGCCACGCCGGGGACCGCGGCGAGCCGGTCGTGCACCGCGGTCACCTGGAGGTGCTCCGGGGCGGCCTGGACCAGGATGCGGACCGCCGCCCGGCCCAGCCGCCAGGTACGCGGCAGGATGAACACGCCGATGGCGACCGCCACCACCGGGTCCGCCCACCACCAGTCGGTGAGCGCGATGACCAGCGCGGCCCCGATCACGCCGAGCGAGCCGAGCAGGTCGCCCAGCACCTCCAGGTAGGCCCCGCGCAGGTTGATGCTCTCCTGCGCCCCGGCCCGCAGCAGGGCGAAGGCGACCAGGTTGGCGAGCAGGCCGAGCGCCGCCACGGCGAGCATCGGCCCGGCCAGCACCTCGGGTGGCGAGCCGAACCGGCGGACCGCCTCGACCAGCACGTAGACCGCGACCCCGCCGAGCAGCACGGCGTTGGCGAGGGCGGCCAGCACCTCCAGCCGATAGAGCCCGAAGGTGCGCTGCGGGTCGGTGTCGGCGCGCCGGGTGGCGGTGATCGCGGCGAGCGCCATGCCGATGCCCAGCACGTCGGTGAACATGTGCCCGGCGTCGGAGAGCAGCGCCAGCGAGCCGGTGGCGAACGCGGCGACCGCCTCGACCACCATCAGTGCGGCGAGGACCCCGAACGCGGCCCAGAGCCGGCCCCGGTGCCGGTGCGCGGCGTTGGTGATCGCGCCGCTGTGGTCGTGACCTGCGCCCACTCCCACACCCTCCGTCCCTCGGCCGAGCCCGACCCAATCTATGTTCACATTGCTATGTGTGCAAGTGAACGTCCGGCAACCGCCGCCACAACTGCCGGTGGGGCGACTCAGCCCGTCGGGTCGATCGTGGTCAGCCGCTGGGTGGCCCGGGACAGCGCCACGTAGAGCGTCCGTACCCCCGACCCCGGGTCCGCCCGGATCTCGCCCGGCGCGACCAGCACCACGCCGTCGTACTCCATGCCCTTGGCCTGGAGGCTGGTCACCACCTGGAGCCGGGAGCCGCCCAGGTCGCCCAGCCAGCCGGCCACCTCGTCCCGGCGCGGCACCGGCGTGATCACGCCGACCGTTCCCTCCACCTCGGCCAGCAGCGCGCCCGCCGCCTCGACCGTCGCGGCCGGCAGCGCGGCGGCCGGCACGGTCCGCTCGACCGGTTCGACCCCGGTGGACCGGACCGCCGTGGGCAGCGGCAGGTCCGGGTACAGCCGGCGGATCTCCGCCGCCGCCACCGCGAAGATCTCCGCCGAGTTGCGGTAGTTGGTGGTCAACGTGAACTGGTGCCGGCGTCGCCGCCCCAACGCCTGGTCCCGCGCCCGGGTCAGCTCCTCCGGGTCACCCGTCCAGGCGGTCTGCGCCGGGTCGCCCACCACCGTCCAGGACGCCAACCGGCCCCGCCGGCCGACCATCCGCCACTGCATCGGCGACACGTCCTGCGCCTCGTCGACCACCACGTGGGCGTACTCCCGGTAGTCCTCCGGACGTTCCCGGGCGGCGGCGCGGGCCGCCCGCTGCCGGTCGGCGGCGGTGCTCAGCTCGCGTACCCCACCGGCCAGCTGGAACGGGTCGCGCTTCGGTTTCGCCGGGCGCACCGGCTTGCCGAGCAGCGCGTCCAACTCGTCCAGCAGCGCGATGTCCGCGATGGTCAACCCGTCGACCTCCAGGCTCCGGTACGCCTCGGCCAACAGCCGGATCTCCGCACGGGACAGGATCCCGTCGGCGTACCGGCGCAGCCGCTCCGGTCGGGCCAGCCAACCGAGCACGTGCCGGGGATGCAGGCGGGGCCACCAGGCCTTCAGGAACTCCCGGAATTCGGGGCGCTCGATGATCTCGTCCTCGAAGGCGCGCTGCTCCGGCAGCCGACCGACCCGCAACCGGCGGGCCTGCGCGTACAACGCGGCGAGCACGCCGTCGAAACCGACCCGGCGCACCTCGTTGCGGCGGGCGCCGCGCACCAGCGCCCGGTCCCGGACGCCGTCCAGCTCGCGGCGCTCCAGTCGCAGCAGCTCACCCCGGTAGAGCAGCCGCAGCTCACCGGGGGAGTCCGGCACCGCGTCCCGGGCCGCGCGCTCCAGCACCCGGCGCATCCGCAACGACCCCTTCACCGCCGCCACGTCCGGCGGGTCGGTACGGGACGCCGACAGGCCCGGGAAGAGCGAGCCCAGCGAGTGCAGGGTGGCCGTCTCCTCGCCCAGCGACGGCAGCACCGAGGCGATGTACTCGACGAAGACGCCGGACGGGCCGACCACCAGGATGCCGCCGCCGGCGTACCGGCTGCGGTCGGAATAGAGCAGGTAGGCCGCGCGGTGCAGGGCGACGGCGGTCTTGCCGGTGCCCGGTCCGCCGGAGACGATCGTCACGCCGCTGCCGGGGGAGCGGATCGCCTCGTCCTGCTCCCGCTGGATGGTGGCGACGATGTCCCGCATGCCCCGGCCGGTGGCCCGGGACAGGGTGGCCAGCAGCGCCCCGTCACCCACCACCGCCATTTCCGGCGGGGCGGCGGCCGGGTCGAGCAGGTCGTCCTCGATCCGGGTCACCTTCTCGGCCGACGACCCGATGGTGCGCCGCCGGACCACGCCCATCGGCTCCGCCGGGGTGGCCTGGTAGAACGCGGCGGCGGCCGGCGCCCGCCAGTCCACCACCAGCGTCTCCGCGTCGTTCCCCCGGACCCCGAGCCGCCCCACGTGCAGCACCTGCCGGGTCCGCAGGTCGAGCCGGCCGAAGACCAGCCCCTCGTGCTCGGCGTCCAGCACGTGCCGCCGCTGCGCCGCGTGGAAGACCATCGCGTCCCGCTCCACCAGCGCGCCGAAGTTGCCGACCCGGGCCAGCCGGTAACCCTCCCGTTCCGCGTCGGCGGCGGACCGCCGCAGCTCGGCCAGGCGGGCGTACACCCGGTCGAGATGCCGCTGCTCGGCGGCGATCTCCCGTTCCAGGGTGGTCTGGTCGCTCAACGCGGGGGCTCCTGAGGTCGCGGGGCAGGCTGAATGAGGGTACGGGCACCGCGCCGGCCCGCGTCGGGGCCATGCCGCTCCCCGGCGCCCCGCCCGCCCGGCCCGACCGTTATCCGGCCGTTCCCACCCGGTTCGCCGGTTCCACCGCCGGCTGCCCCAGCACCTGCCCGAGCACCCCGGTCAGCGCCGCGTTGACCTCCGCCGGCCGCTCCATCATCAGCATGTGCCCGGCCCCCGGGCAGACCGTCAGCTCGGTGGCCGGCAGCACCCCGGCGATCGACTCCGCGCAGGGCGGCGGGGTCAGCCGGTCCCGGTCGCCGACCAGCGCGGCGGCCGGCAGGTGTCCCAGCGCGGCCAGGGTGTCCAGCCGGTGCTGGGCGCCGATCGAGGCGCGGAACCCGCCGATCGAGCGGAGCGAGGCGCGGGCCACCGCCGAGGTGACCAGCCGGATGTCGGCCGGGTCGCAGCGGTCGCCGAAGAGCATCCAGCGGATGCTCGGGCGCAGTGCGCGCAGCAGGGCGTGCGGTGGCCGCCAGGATCCGCACCGGGCCAGCACCCCGGCGCCGGTCGTCTCGGCGAGCCGGATCAACCGGGCGATCCGGGGGGAGAGGCCGTAGACGGTGTGGGTGTGCCCCTCGGCGGTGGTCGAGACGAAGACCAGCCCGGCGGTGCGGGCGGCGAAGTGGTCGGGGTGGCGGTGGGCGTACTCCATCACGGTCATGCCGCCCATCGAGTGCCCGACCAGGACGACCCGCCCGGTCGGGGCGAACTCGTCCACCACCGCGGCCAGGTCGTCACCGAGCTGGGCCAGCGTCGCCGTACGCAGCGCCATGCAGCTCGACCGGCCGTGCCCCCGGGCGTCGTAGGTGACCACCCGGACCCGGCCGCCGAAGCGCTCCCGGATCTCGGTGATCTGCCGGTGCCAGCTGCGCCCGTCGAGCGTCCAGCCGTGCAGCAGGACCGCGGTGACCTCGGCGTCGGCCGGCCCGGTCACCTCCACGTGCAGGCGTACGTCGTCGGGAAGCCGTACCTCCGTCTGCTCCGGCATCCGTCACCTCCCCAGGGCCGGCCGGCATCTCCACACCGGCGTAACCCGGCGGTAACAACCGGCTACCCGTCATGACAACACGCCAACCGTGCCGGTGAGAAGATTCGCAACCGGACTGTGCACGTTCGCCTGGGACGGCAAGACACGGAACCGCCCGCCGGGGGTGACCCGACGGGCGGTTCCGTGGTGTTGCGCGGGGAGGGCTCAGCCCTCGAAGACGCCGGCCTCGACGAGGCGCTTCTCGGTCTTGTCCCAGCCGTCACCCGGGTGGGCGGCGGCGAGGCCGTTGAGCTCCGCCCGGATCTTGGCGGCGTGGCCGGCGGCGGCCAGCACCCGGATCTCCTCGACGAAGGCGTCGGAGTCGGTACGCAGGTGCACGGTCTTGCCGTTGGTCAGGTTGCGCACGTACGCGTGCTTGCCGCTGTTGAGCGGGATCACGTACTTGAACTCGCCCAGCACGCTGAGGGCGCCACCCTGGCCAGCCTGGCCGGCCCGGACTGACGCGCGCGCGGTCTTAGAGGTGTTGCTCGCCACGGAGGTACTCCTTGCAGACGTACGGGAGGACTTGATCGTCCGGGGGCTGGTGCGGGTGACGCCCGGATGGAGCCTCGGCCCGCGAAGATGTACGGCGGCACAGAACCGCCCAGAGAACTGTACACGACCACGACCCCTGGCTGGTCATCGCGTCGTCTGACGGGGTCAACCGGGTCAGCCTCCCGGGTATTTCCCACCCGCGGCGCCCGGCGAATTTTCCGATTCCCTGGCGCACCATCCGTCACACGGGTCATCATGTGTTGCGGGATCCGCCTGGCGGACGAGGTCGTAGGGGAAGACGCACCTCGCTCTCCGGGAGGTCACCGTGCCAACGCGTGGCGTCGTATACGTCCACTCGACCCCGCTCGCCGTGTGCTCGCACGTCGAGTGGGCGATCGCGCGCGTCCTCGCCGCGCCGGTCAACCTGCAGTGGACGGCCCAGCCCGTCGATCCCGGCGCCCGCCGGGCCGAGTGCGGGTGGACCGGTAGCCCGGGGACGGGCGCCGAACTGGCTGCTGCCCTCCGGCAGTGGCCCATGATCCGTTTCGAGGTGACCGAGGAACCCGGTCCGGGCGCCGACGGCGAACGGTTCATGTACGTCCCGGGGCGTGGCCTGTTCCGGGCCACCGTCGGCGCGGCCGGCGACATCCAGCTCGGCGAGGACCGGCTGCGCGCCATCATGGCCGCCGCCCGCGCCCCCGAGGCCCTCGCGCACGCGCTGGACAAGGCCCTCGGCACCGCCTGGGACGCCGAACTGGAGCCCTACCGGTACGCCGGCGACGGCGCCCCGGTGACCCTGCTCACCCGGGTGGGGTGACAGGCAACCGAGTTGCCCCGATACGGTGGGCGACGTGTCGATTTCCTCGCGACGTGCCGGCGTCGCGCTCGCCGCACTGACCGCGCTGCTCGTCTCCGGGTGCTCCACGGACCCGGAACGGCCGCGCCCCACCCCGTCACCCGGCGGCTCCTCGGCCACCGCCACCGCGCCGAGCCCCACCGCCGGTGACCCCGCCGCCCGCGCGGCGGCCCTGGTCGGCACGCTGGCCGACGAGGACCTCGTCGGCCAGGTGCTGATGCCCTACGCCTACGGCAGCTCGGCGACCGATGTCTCGCCCGGCTCGGCCGCCGGCAACCGGGCGCTCGCCGGGGTGGACACCCCCGCCCAGATGGTGGCGAAGTACCGGCTCGGCGGGTTGATCCTGGTCGGCTTCAGCGCCGACGACCCCACCGGCGCCAACCAGGCCACCACCAACGTCGACAACCCGAAGCAGGTCCGGGAGCTGACCACCGGGCTGCGCGAGGCCGCCGGCAAGCTCGCCGCCGGCCCGGCGCCCTTCCTGATCGGCACCGACCAGGAGTACGGCGTGGTCACCCGGATCACCGACGGGGTGACCCTGCTGCCCAGCCCGCTCGCCGCCGGCGCGGCCGGGAAGCCGGCGCTGACCGAGGCCGCCTGGCGGGCCGCCGGCACCGAACTCGCCGCGATGGGCGTCAACCTCGACTTCGCCCCCGTCGCCGACGTGCTCGCCACCCGCAGCACAGTGATCGGCTCCCGCTCCTTCGGCGCCGACCCGACCAACGCCTCCGCCCAGGTCGCCGGCGCGGTACGGGGCCTCCAGTCGGCGGGCGTGGCGGCCAGCGTCAAGCACTTCCCCGGGCACGGCCTGAGCGCCACCGACTCGCACAAGGACGTGCCGGTCATCAGTCAGTCCCGGGCGGTCCTGGACCGCACCGCGTTCCCGCCGTTCCGCGCCGGGATCGACGCCGGCGCGCTGGCCGTGATGTCCGCCCACCTCGACGTGAAGGCGGTCGACCCCGGCACCCCGGCGACCTTCTCCCACAAGCTGCTCACCGACGTGCTCCGCGGCCAGCTCGGCTTCAAGGGCGTGGTGATCACCGACGGGATGAACATGCCGCCGGCGAAGCGCTGGTCGCCCGGGGAGGCGGCGGTCCGGGCGCTCACCGCCGGCAACGACCTGATCCTGATGACCCCGAACGTCGGCCAGGCGTACGACGGGCTGCTCGCCGCGCTGCGCGACGGTTCGCTGCCCCGGGCCCGGCTGGTCGAGGCGGCCACCCGGGTGCTCACCATGAAGTTCACCATCGCCGACCGCCCCACCCCGGAGATGTCCACGCTGAACAGCGCGGAACACCGGAAGGCCGCCGCCGAACTCGCCGCCGCGGCGGTCACCCAGCTGCGCGGCACCTGCGGCGCCCCGGTGCGCGGCCCGGTCACGGTGACCTCCTCGGGCGGCCGGGAGAAGACCCGGGCGGCGCTGACCGAGGCGCTCACCGCCGCCGGGGTGAAGGTGGTGCCGTCCGGCGGGACCGTGGTGCACCTCGTCGGGTACGGCGACGGCACGGGCGACCTGCGCGCCGACGCCGCCGTGACGGTCGCCATGGACACCCCGTACGTGCTGGCCGGCGCCAAGTCGCCCACCCTGCTGGCGACGTACTCGTCCGGCCGGGCGTCGATGACCGCCCTGGCCGACGTGCTCGCCGGCAAGGCTCGGCCGGGTGGCCGGAACCCCGTTCCGGTGAGCGGGCTTCCCGCCACCACCTGCGGCACCTGACGGACCGGCCGGGCGCGTTCCGGCCGATGCCCGCAGTCCGGTCGAGGCGACGGGCGGGTTCCGGGTCAGGACGGTGACGGAAAGTGATGGTTGCCCGTTGAGTGAGGTGACCACCTCGGTGCCTTTGCTCTGCCGCCACCGACGCAGCGCACACCGTCGGTTGACCGATGCGTCGGTGGCTGCAGAGCAAAGGGGAGCGGCACGGGTCGGGCCGCCGACGGACTGCCCCGCCGGAGCCCCAGCTCAGCGGGCTTGTGCCGCGGCGGGGCAGTGACGAGCGGCTGAGGTGCCGGAAAAATTGGTCACGCAGCGCGACGGTTCAACCGGCGTGGGGCGGTGTAACGCTGGGTGACCGGTGACCGGTGACGGGTCAGGCGCGGTGAACTCGCGGTGCCCGATCGCCGTCCACGGCGGGACGGTGGCCGGGGTCTCTCCGCGCCGTCACAGCGGGATGTTGCCGTGCGCGCCCCGGGCGGCCGGCGCGCCGGCCAGCGCCTCGGCGAGCCGCCGCCGGGTCTCCTCCGGTTTGATCACGTCGTCCACCACGCCGATCTCCAGCGCCCGGTTGACGCCACCGGCGACCCGGACCTGCTCCTCGACGAGCCGCTCCCGCAGCGCCTCCCGCTCCTCGGGCGGCGCGGCGGCGAGCCGCTTGCGGTGCAGGACGTTCACGGCGGCGCCGGCACCCATCACCGCGACCTCCGCGTTCGGCCAGGCGAAGACCGCGGTGGCGCCGAGCGAGTGCGAGTTCATCGCGATGTACGCGCCGCCGTACGCCTTGCGGGTCACCAGGGTCACCCGCGGCACCACCGCCTCGGCGAAGGCGTGCAGCAGCTTCGCGCCCCGCCGGACCACGCCGTCCCACTCCTGGCCCACCCCGGGCAGATACCCGGGCACGTCGACCAGCACGACCAGCGGCACCCCGAGCGAGTCGCACATCCGCACGAACCGGGCCGCCTTCTCGGCGCTGGACGCGTCCAGGCAGCCGCCCAGCCGCAGCGGGTTGTTGGCGACCACGCCGACCGTCCGGCCGGCGAACCGGCCCAGCGTGGTCACGACGTTCGGCGCCCACTTGGCGTGCAACTCCACACCGGGGACGTCCAGCAGCGCCCTGACCACCGGCTTCACGTCGTACGCCCGGTTGGTTCCGGTCGGCATCGGCGCGGTCAGGTCGTGCCCGTCCTCGACGCCGACCGGCACGTCGTCGGGACAGAGCCGGCCCTGGCGACCCAGCAGGGCCGCGAGCCGGCGTGACTCGCTCAGCGCCGTCCCGTCGTCGGCGCAGGTCACGTGCACCACGCCGGACCGCCGGCCGTGCGGCTCGGGGCCGCCCAGGCGCTCCATGTCGACCTGCTCGCCGGTGACGCTGCGGACCACCTCGGGACCGGTGACGAAGATCCGGCCGGCCCCGCTCATCACCACGATGTCGGTCAGCGCCGGCCCGTACGCGGCGCCCCCGGCGGCGGGGCCGAGCACCACGGAGATCTGTGGCACCCGCCCCGAGGCCCGGACCATGGCGGCGAAGACCTGCCCGACGGCGTCGAGCGCCACCACGCCCTCGGCGAGCCGGGCACCGCCGGAGTGCCAGAGGCCGAGCACCGGCACCCGTTCCCGCACCGCCGTGTCGATCGCGTCCACCACGTGCCGGCAACCGTCGATGCCCATCGCGCCGCCCATCCGGGTGGCGTCCGTGGCGTACGCGATCGCGGCCGTGCCGTCGATCTCACCCCGCGCCCAGAGCACGCCGGAGGCGTCCCGCGGCGCCATCAGGCGCAGCGAGCCGGTGTCGAACAGGGCGCGGAGCCGGACCTCGGGGTCGCGGTGGTCCGTCGCACTGTTCGGGCTCGTGGCGGTCCTGGTCACTGGTGCCTCCCGGCCGTGCGCTCAGACCCGCGTGAAGACGAGGGCCACGTTGTGGCCGCCGAAGCCGAAGGCGTTGTTCAGTGCGGCGGGGATCTCCATGTGCCGCGCCTTGTGGGCGACCACCTCCAGGTTGAGGCCCTCGTCCGGGTCGTCCAGGTTGATCGTCGGAGGGATCACCCCGTCCCGGATCGACAGGATGGTGGCGATCGACTCCAGCGCCCCCGCCGCGCCGAGCAGGTGACCCGTCATCGACTTGGTCGCCGTCAGCACCGGGTGGTCGCCGAGCGCCTTGTGCAGCGCGCCGATCTCCAGCATGTCGCCGACCGGGGTCGACGTGGCGTGCGCGTTGACGTGCACGATGTCCGTCCTCGCCACGTCCGCGTCGGCGACGGCCTTCGCGATGGCCCGGATCGCGCCCTCGCCCTCGGCGTGCGGCTGCACGATGTCGTACGCGTCGGAGGTGATGCCGGAGCCGGCGAGCCGGGCGTACACCCGGGCGCCGCGCGCGGCGGCGTGGTCGGCCCGCTCCAGGACCACCACGCCCGCGCCCTCACCGAGCACGAACCCGTCCCGGCCCTTGTCCCACGGGCGGGAGGCCCGCTCGGGGTCGTCGTTGCGGGTCGACATGGCCCGCATCGAGGCGAACCCGGCGATCGGCAGCGGGTGGATGACCGCCTCCGTGCCGCCGGCCACCACCACGTCGGCGCGGCCGGCGCGGATCATGTCCAGCCCGAGCGCGATCGCCTCCGCACCGGTCGCGCAGGCGCTCGCCACGGTGTGCACGCCGGCCTTGGCGCCCAGTTCCAGCCCGACCCAGGCGGCCGGGCCGTTCGGCATCAGCATCGGGATGGTGTGCGGGGAGACCCGGCGCGGGCCGGACGCCTCCAGGATGTCGTCCTGGGCGAGCAGGGTCAGCGCACCGCCGATGCCGGAGCCGACGCTGACGCCCAACCGCTCCGGGTCGAGCCCGGAGTCGGCCAGGCCGGCGTCCGCCCAGGCCTGCTGCGCCGCGATGATCGCGATCGCCTCGGACCGGTCCAACCGGCGCAGCTTGACCCGGTCGAGCAGGCCGGCCGGATCCACCGCCAGCGTGGCGGCGATCCGGACCGGCAGTTGCTCGGCCCACTCCTGGGTGAGCGCACTCACCCCGGAGCGGCCGGCGAGCATGGCGTCCCAGGTCGACGCGACGTCCCCGCCGAGCGGGGTCGTCGCGCCGAGCCCGGTGACGACGACGTCGGGACGACTCATGATCAGGACTGCGCCGCGATGTAGCTGACCGCGTCCCCGACGGTCTTCAGGTTCTGCACCTCGTTGTCCGGGATCTTGACCCCGAACTTCTCCTCGGCGGCCACCACGACCTCCACCATGGAGAGCGAGTCGACGTCCAGGTCGTCGGTGAAGGACTTCCCCTCGGCCACGTCGTCCGGGTTCACCCCGGCAACCTCTTCGAGGATCTCGGCGAGGCCGGTGGTGATCTCGTCACGGGTCATTGTGGTGTGGTTCCTCTCCATAGGGGGTTGTTCTCCGCCGGCTGGCGGTGCGGTACGGCCGGGGCCGGACCGGGTCTTCAGGGGCAGCGGACGACCTGACCGGCGTAGGTCAGGCCGCCGCCGAAGCCGAAGAGCAGCACCGGGGCGCCCGAGGGCACCTCCCGCCGCTCGATCAGCTTGGACAGGGCCAGCGGCACGCTCGCCGCCGAGGTGTTGCCCGACTCGACGATGTCCTTGGCGATGATCGCGTCCGGGATGTTCAGCCGCTTGGCGATGCCGTCGATGATCCGGGCGTTGGCCTGGTGCGGCACGAACGCGGCCAGCTCGGACGGGGCCACCCCGGCCCGCTCGCAGGCCTGCAGCGCCAGCGGGGCCAGCGCGGTGGTGGCCCAACGGAAGACCGACTGCCCCTCCTGCGCGATGTACGGCCGCCAGCCCTCGATGCGTACCGCGTCGCTCTTCTCCGGGGCCGAGCCCCAGACCACCGGTCCGATCCCGGCCGGCTCGCCGTCGGCGGTGGCGGTGACCACCGCGGCCCCGGCGCCGTCACCGAAGATGATGCAGGTGGAGCGGTCGGTCCAGTCGGTGAAGTCGGAGAGCTTCTCCGCCCCGATCACCAGCGCGTTGCGGGCCGCGCCGGCCCGGATGGCGTGGTCGACGGTGCCGAGCGCGTACGCGAAGCCCGAGCAGGCGGTGTTGAGGTCGTACGCGGCGGGCGCGGTGATGCCGAGCTTGGCGGCGACCCGGCAGGCCACGTTGGGGCTGCGGTCGACCGAGGTGCAGGTGGCGACCACGACGAGGTCGATGTCGGCGGCGGTGAGGCCCGAGTTGGCCAGCGCCTTGCCGGCGGCGGCGGTGGCCATGTCGGCGACCGTCTCGTCACCGGCGATCCGGCGGCTGGCGATGCCGACCCGGTCCCGGATCCACTCGTCGTTGGTGTCGACGAGCTGGGCGATGTCGTCGTTGGTGACCACCCGGGACGGCTGGTAGTGCCCCATCGCGAGGATCCTGCTGCCGGCCATCAGTGCCTGCCTTTCGTGTGGGACTGCGGGACCCGCAGGGCCGGCTCGTTGCGCGCGGTCACAGCTGCTGTCCGCCGATCCGGGCGAGCGGCTGGCCCGGGGCGACCGGGTCGTCGTGGTGGGCGAGCCACTCGGTGAGCAGCCCGCTGTCGTGCGCGGTGACCTCGACCGGCCCCTGCCGGGTGGCCACGTGCCCGATGACCTGACCGAGCCGCAGGTCGGCACCCTCGGCCAGGTCGGCGGCCGGGGTGAAGGTGCCGGCGGCGGGGGAGACCACCACCCGGAACTGGACCACCGGCTCGTGGCCGCGCAGTCCGCTGTGCCGGGCGATCAGGTCGCGGGCGGCGGGCAGGTCGTCGGGCGTGTTCAGGGTGACGATCTCGGGTACGCCGGTCGCCTTCAGCTCCCGCTTGAGCAGGCCGGCCAGGGTGCCGGCCGGCGGCAGCTCGATCACGCCGGTGACGCCGAGGTCGGCCAGGGTACGCATGCACAGGTCCCAGCGGACCGGCGCGGTGACCTGGCGGACCAGCCGCTGCACCATCTCCCGGCCGTGGTTGACCGCCGACCCGTCCAGATTCGACAGCAGGATCCGGACCGGGTCGCCCGGGGTGATCCCGGCCGCGATCCGGGACAGCGCCGCCTCGGCGGGCCCCATGTACGGGGTGTGGAAGGCGCCGGCCACCTTCAGCCGGGTGACCCGGGCCGGCGGGTCGGCGGCGAACTTGTCCAGCCCGTCCATCGAGCCGGCGACGACGATCTGCCCGGCGCCGTTGCGGTTGGCCGCGTACAGCCCGTGCGCCTCGATCGCGGCGAGCACCGCGTCGGGGTCGCCGCCGAGCAGGGCGGCCATCCCGGTGGGCTCCAGCGCGCAGGCGGCGGCCATCTCCCGGCCGCGTACCCCGGCGAGGGTGATGGCGGCCTCGGCCGGGAGCACCCCGGCGAGGGCGGCGGCGCCCAGCTCGCCGACGCTGTGCCCGGCGGTCACGGCGACGTCGTACATCGGCAGGTGCTCGGCGGCGAGCAGCGCCGCGGCGACCAGCAGCGGCTGGGTCCGGGCGGTGTCCTTGATCTCGTCGGCGTCGGCCTGCGTGCCGAGGTGCACCAGGTCGACGCCGGCCAGCGCGGACCACCAGCGCAGCCGGGCCTCCGTGCCGGTCAGGTCGAGCCAGGGAGCGAGGAAGCCGGGCTTCTGGGAACCCTGGCCGGGCGAGAGTACGGCGAGCACGTCTAAGACTCTGACGGATACTCACCGGTCGCGCTGTAGCGTCCGCCACCAAACCGCACTAGAAGGTTTGTCGGGTTCCTACAAAAATCGGCGGTGATCATCGCCGTTCTGTGACGTTTTTCGCACTCCTGCGTTCGCTGTCGGGCTCGGGACGGGTGTGACCGCCGGGACCGGGTCCAACCGGCCGACGGTCAGCGCCACCTGGAGGGCGAACGCGTCGCGCGGGGTGAGCGGGGAGAAGCCGGTCACCTCGGCCACCCGCTTCAGCCGGTAGCGCACCGTGTTGGGATGCACGAACAGGGCCCGCGCAGCGCTCTCCAGCGTGCCGCCGGCCGCGAAGAACGCGTCCAGCGTCTCCAGCAGTTCCCCGCTGGCCCGGGCCAGGGCGGCGTACACGTCGTGGCGCAACCGGCGCCGGGCCTCCGCGTCCCCGGCCAGGGCCCGCTCGGGCAGCAGGTCCCCGGCCGGCACCGGGCGCGGCGCGGTCGGCCAGGCCGGCCGCGCGGAAGCCGGCCAGCGCGGCCCGCGCCGACTCCGTCGCCTCGTCCAGACTGGGTACGGCCGGCCCGACCACCACCGGCCCGTCCCCGAACGCGGTGAGCAGCTTCTGCGTGGCGGACAACGGTTCGGCGGCCCCGCCGAGCACGATGACCAGCCGGTCGCCGTGCACCCCGCCGATCACCTCCACCCCGATCCGCCGGGCCTGCCGGTAGACGGTGTGCAGTACGGCGGCCACCTCGCCGCCTGGGAACGGCCCACCGCCACCGCCACCGGCGGGGCGTCCGGCCAGCCCAGCGCGGCGGCCCGGCTGGCCAGCACGTCCGGTGAGTCGCCGCGCAGCAGCGCGTCCACCAGCAGCGCCTGCAACCGGGCGTCCCAGGAGCCGCGGGACTCCGCGGCCCGCGCGTAGACCCGGGCGGCGGCGAAGGCGATCTCCCGGGAGAAGCGCAGCACCGCCTCGCGCAGTTGCTGCTCCTCGCCCTTGACCGCCAGGTGCGACACCTGCTCCTCGACCACGTCGATGGTCACCTTGATCAGCGCCACCGTCTGCTGGAGGCTGATCGACCGGGCGAGCGCCTGCGGAGCGGTGGCGAAGACCTCGTCGGAGACCTCCTGCGTGCTGTCCGCGGTGCCGCCGCCCTCGCGCAGCCACTGCACCAGCGACCGGGCGCCGGCCTGGGCCACCAGCATGACCCAGGAGCGCTGGTCCGCGGGGAGCGACCGGAACCAGGGCAGGGTCTCGTCCATCCGGGAGACGCTGGCGGTCGCCAGCGCCCCCGCCGCCCGTTCGATCCGGCGCAGGGTGGCCGACAGGTCGCTGGCGCCCGGCTCGCTCACCACTCCAGCCTGACATGTGCTGACCTGCGCCGGGACGCCGAGGTCCGGCTGCCGGCGGGACGCGGCTCGACGCGGCACCACCGGCCGGCGAGAATGATCTCCCGTGACCGACATCGACACCGCCACCGACCACGGGACCGCCGCGCTGGCCCGCGACATCGACGCCACCTGCCGGCTGACCGGACGTTTCGTACTGCGCTCCGGCCGGGTGGCCGACGAGTACTTCGACAAGTACCGGTTCGAGGCCGACCCGGTGCTGCTGGACCGGGTCGCGGCCGGCCTGGCCGCGCTCGTCCCGCCCGGCACCGAGGTGCTGGCCGGCCTGGAGATGGGGGGCATCCCCGTCGTCACCGCGCTGGCCCGGCACGTCGGCCTGCCGTGCGCCTTCGTCCGCAAGACCGCCAAGCCGTACGGCACCGCCCGGCTCGCCGAGGGGGCCGAGGTGGCGGGCCGGCGGGTGCTGGTGGTGGAGGACGTGGTCACCTCCGGCGGCCAGGTGGTCATCTCCACCGGCCAGCTCCGCGAGCTGGGCGCCCGCATCGACCACGCGCTCTGCGTGATCGACCGCGCCGAGGGCGGTGGCGAGGCGCTCGCCGGGCACGGCATCACGCTGCGTGCCCTGCTCACCCGGGCCGACCTGGAGGCGCACCGGGCCGGCTGAGCGCCGCCGGCCCCGGCCGGCGGGAACGATCACGGCCACCGGTCGAGGCGGGTACGCGCCGCACCGGGCGTCAGGACCGGCCAGTACGGTGTCAGAGTCCGTGGGGGCGACCTGCCCCACGGGCGATGGCGAGCGTGAGGAGACCGGGATGGCGCACGGGGAGGCCGAACATGGCTGCGCCCAGGGCGAGCCCTGCCGGCCGGGCCACGACCCGGCAGCGGCGGGCAAGCACCCCCGCCGGTCGAGCGGTGTGACGCATGCGGCGGAGCCGACGGTCGGGCGGGTGCCCGAGCGGGCCGAGGACGACGTGCCGGTGCCCCGGCAGCGGGACCGGAGCCGGCCGTGCCGGCCACGGCGCCCGCCCAGGGCTGCCGCAGCGAGCTGGCCGGCTGGGCCGGCGCGCACCAGCACGGCGCGGTCCGCCCGCGTACCCGGGCGATCCGCCGGGAACGGCCGCCACGCCGCTGGTGCTGACCACGCGGAGGCCGCCCGGCGGCTAGCGTGGGCAGGGTGAAGGCGATCGCGATCGACGCGTACGGCCCGGCCGAGACACTCACCCTCCGGGAGTTGCCGGACCCGCCGGTCGGCCCGGACACCGTGCTGGTGCGGGTCCGCGCCGCCGGGGTCAACCCGGTCGACTGGAAGGTGCGCGACGGGCACCTGGCCGGTGCGCTGCCGACCCATTTCCCGCTGGTGCCCGGCTGGGACGCCGCGGGGGTCGTGGAAGCCGTCGGGCCGGCGGTCACCGGCTTCGCGGTGGGGGACGAGGTGATCGGTTACGTCCGGCGCGACGACGTCCAGCACGGCACGTACGCGGAGCTGGTGCCGGCCCCGGAGCGGACCCTGGCGGACAAGCCGGTGCAGGCGTCCTGGGTCGAGGCGGGTGGGCTGCCGCTGGCCGGACTGACCGCGTACCAGGCGTTGCAGTTGGCGCGCACCGGAGCGGGGGACACCGTGCTGGTGCACGGGGCCGCCGGCGGGGTGGGCCACCTGGCGGTGCAGGTGGCCCGGGCGCTCGGCGCGGACCGGGTGATCGGCACGGCGAGCGAGGCCAACCACGACTTCGTCCGGTCGTTGGGCGCCGAACCGGTCAGCTACGGCGACGGCCTGCTGGACCGGGTCCGCGCGGTCGCGCCCGACGGGGTGGACGTGGCGCTGGACCTGTTCGGCGGCGACGCGCTGGACGTGTCGGCCGAGCTGCTGACCCGCCCGGCCCGGCTGGTCTCGACCGCCGACCCGGAGCACGTCACCCGGCTGGGCGGCAGCTATCTGTTCGTCAAGCCGTCCACCGCCGACCTGAGCATGCTGGCCGGACTGGTCGACGCCGGCCGGCTCACGGTGCACGTGGCCCGGACGTTCCCGCTGGCCGAGGCGGGCCCGGCGCAGCGGTTGGTGGCGGAGGGGCACGTCCGGGGCAAGGTCGTGCTGGAGGTGTGACCGGTGGGCCGTCCCGGTGCGGTCGCCGGGCGGCCCGGTCAGTGGGTGCGGCGCCGGATGAGCAGCGCGATCCCGGCGAGCCCGAAGGTGATCACGAGCATCACCCCGACGTTGAGCAGCAGCAGCCGCTGGAGTTCGCCGAGCGCCTCGTCGATGTCCTGCGCCGGGTTCATGCTGTCCTCGGGGATGACCCGCTCGCCGCCGCCGACACCACCGCTGACCGTGTCGAACTGCCGCTCCAGCGGCACCCCCGCGGTACGCAGCGACTCGGACATGTTGAGCCGGCCGAAGAACCAGCCGGCCTTGGCCTTGCCCGGGCCGGGCTGCCGGGCCGGACGGTAGACCCGGGGCCCGCCCCTGGCCAGCGGATAGAGGTCGTACGTCGACCGGGGGACCTCGCCGGCGAGCACCACGATCGTGTACTTCGGACCGAGGCTGTCGGCGGCCGGCCCGCGCTGCTGGCCGGTGCTGCCGAGCCAGCTGACCTGGTCGATGACCGCGCCCACCTCGACCGGTTGGGTGTCGGCGCGCAGCCGCAGCGGCTCGCCGAGCCGGTCACCGGAGATGTCCACCCCGGCCGGTGGCGGCTTCGGCGGCGCGACCCCGGCGGCGCGGACCGGTGCGCCGACCAGGGCCAGCGAGGCTGCGGTCACGATCAGCGCCCCGGTCACCGCGGCCAGCAGCCGCCTCACCTGTCGGACCATCGCCGCCTCCTCGCCCCGTTCGATGGGTGGCTTCCACTGCAGGTGACACGCTGACCGGAAGACGGCGGTGGCCGTGCCCGCAGACCGGGTGTCCACCTCAAAGACTCCGCAGAACGTCGCTGGGTTGCAGCTGCTGGAAGAGTAATTGGAACTATGTGCGATCTGCGCCCGACTAACGAGCGACCGTTGATCAGCGGCCGGATCGTACCTTTACGGAGGAGTGCATGGGGGGCAGGACCGTACGTGTGGCGCGTGCCTGGGTGACCGTTCTCGGCGTGGCGATCGGCGTGTCACTGGCGTTGCCGGCCGTGCCGGCGGCGGCGCACAACTCGCTGACCGGCAGTGATCCGAAGAACGGGGCCCGGCTGGCGACCGCCCCGAAGCGGATCGAGCTCCGTTTCCTCGCCACGCCCTCCCCGGATACGACGAGGATCACAGTCACCGGGCCGGACCGTGCCACGGCCTCCGGTGCGCCGACCTTCGCCGGTAACCGGGTGAGCGTGCCCTTCGTGGCGGGTCCGCCCGGCGTCTACACGGTCGCGTACCAGGTCGGCTCGACCGACGGGCACCCGGTGCGGGGGCAGCTGACCTTCACCCTGACCGCCGGGGCGTCCGCGACCGCCTCGCCGAGCGCCCCGGCGACCAGCCCGTCGTCGGCCAGCGTCGCGCCCACCAGCGCGCCGGCCACCTCGGCCGCCGCCCGCCCGACGCCCGCCGCTTCGCCGACGGGTGACGCCGGGCGTACCGGATGGTGGTGGGCGCTCGGCGTGGTGGTCCTGGTCGTCGCGCTGGGTGCGGGGTTGCTCCTGCGGCGCCGCCGCCGCTGACCCGTCCGGTCGGGCCGCCGGCCGGCCCCGGCCCGGGGCCGGACCCACCTCCGCACGCCCCCTTTGCTCTGCGGCGGACACGACGCAGCACCCTGGGCGGGCCGAGGTGCTGCGTGGAGGGCTGCAGAGCAAAGGCGGCACCGGGCCAGGTGCCCGCGCCGCGTCGGGCGGGTGCGGCCCGGGCCGGTCGGGCGCAGGCGGTGACCCACGGGCACGACCGCCGCCAAGGGCGGCACGGAGCCCGCCGCCAAGGGCGGCACGGAGCCCGCCGCCCCGCACGACCGCCGCCGTACGACGCAGGGCCCGCCGGCTGACCGGCGGGCCCTGCGGTTGTCGAAGGTCAGACCAGGCGCACCCGGGCGGCGCGCAGCCGGGTCAGGGTGCGCTCGCGGCCGAGCACCTCGAGGGACTCGAAGAGCGGCAGCCCGACGGTACGGCCGGTGACCGCCACCCGGACCGGGGCCTGCGCCTTGCCGAGCTTCAGACCACGCTCCGCGCCGACCGCCTCCAGGGTGGACTTCAGCGTCTCGGCGTCCCAGGACTCCAGCGCCTCGAAGGCGGCGACCGCCGCGTCCAGCAGGTCGGCGGCGCCCTCCTTCATCGCCTTGGCCCAGGCCGCCTCGTCGATCAGCGGGTCGGCCAGGAAGAGGAAGTCGACGTTCGGCACGATCTCGCTGAGCACCGCGATCCGGGTCTGGGCGAGCGGCGCGACCGCGGCGAACGCGGCGGCGTCGAACTCCTCCGGCTGCCACGGCGGCGGGGCGATGGTGTCGGTGCCGGTCAGCCACGGCTGGCAGGCGGCGACGAACTCCTCCACCGGCAGGGCCCGGATGTACTCCCCGTTGAACGCGCGCAGCTTCTTCTCGTCGAAGAACGCGGGGGAGGGATTCACCTCGTCGAGCCGGAACTCGTCCTCGATCACCGACCAGGGCACGATCTCCCGGTCGCCGGACGGGGCCCAGCCGAGCAGCATCAGATAGTTGCGCATCGCGCCGGCGAGGTAGCCCTCGTCCCGGTACGCCTCCAGGGCGACCTTGTCGCGCCGCTTGGACAGCTTCTGCCGCTTCTCGTTGACCACCACCGGGACGTGCGCCCAGATCGGCGGCTTGACCCCGAGGGCGTCCCAGAGCAGCTGCTGCTTCGGGGTGTTGGGCAGGTGCTCCTCGGCCCGGATCACGTGGGTGATCCCCATGGTCATGTCGTCGACCACGTTGGCCAGCAGAAAGACCGGCGACCCGTCGCCCCGGGCGATCACGAAGTCCTCGATCAGCTTGTTCTCGAAGGTCGGCTCGCCACGGATCAGGTCGACCACCACGGTCTCGCCCTCGTCGGGCGTACGGAAGCGCAGTGCCCGCCCCTCGCCGGCGGCGAGCCCCCGGTCCCGGCAGAAGCCGTCGTAGCCCTGGTACTGCGAGCCGGTACGGGCCTGCACGGCCTCGCGGGTGCAGTCGCAGTAGTACGCCCGGCCGGCGTCGTGCAGCCGCTGTGCGGCGGCCCGGTGCTCCCCGGCGTACGACGACTGGAAGTACGGGCCCTCGTAGCTGCCCCGCTCGATGCCGATCCAGTCCAGCGCCGACAGGATGCCCTCGGTCCACTCGGGGGAGTTGCGGGCCGCGTCGGTGTCCTCGATGCGGAGCACGAACACCCCGCCCTGCTGCTTGGCGTAGATCCAGTTCTGCAGGGCCGAGCGGGCGCCGCCGACGTGGAACATACCGGTCGGGGAAGGGGCGAAGCGTACACGTACCGTCACGCCCCCAGCCTACGGCCGCCGCCCAGCGGATAACCGAGGGGGCCGGTCAGGGCACCGAACGGATCTTGAGAACCAGGGCGCTGCCGAGCAGGGTGACCGCCGCGGTGACCGCGTAGAGGGTGGGATAGCCGCCGAGGTGGACCACGATCGGGGCCGACAGCGCCGGCCCGAGCACCTGCGGCGCGGAGTTGGCGATGTTGATCACGCCGAGGTCCTTGGCCCGGTCGGTGGCGGCCGGCAGCACCTGGGTGATCAGCGCCGCGTCCACCGCCAGATAGACGCCGTAGCCCGCGCCGAGCAGCAGCGCCGCGACGACGGCCATCGGCCAGGTCGGCGCCACGGCGAGCAGCAGCGCCGCCACCGCCATGATCACGCCCGAGGTGATCACGAAGACCTTGCGCCGGCCGGAGCGGTCCGACAGCCGGCCGGCGACCACGGCGGTGAGCATCATGCCGAGCGTGTAGAGCAGGATCAGCACCAGCAGCCCACCCTCGGGGTCGGCCACCCGCACCCCGTCGGTGAGGAAGTACAGCAGGTAGAGGGTGCCCAGCGCGTTGCCGGTCTGCACCAGGAACCGGGTGAACCAGGCCCAGGCGAAGTCCGGGTGCCGGCGCGGGCTGATCCACATCGAGGCGAGCAGCCCGCGCAGCCGCAGCGCCGACCGGTGCTCGCGCGGCAGCGGGTCGTCGGCGGTGAGCAGCGCGAACGGCAGCGACAGCAGCAGCATCACCCCCGCGATCGCGGCGTACCCGGCGGCGTTGCCGCGGACCAGCGCGGTGACCAGGACGGCACCGACCACCAGGCCGAGCGCCTGCGGGATGCCCACCCAGCCGGAGACGCCGCCGCGCTGGGCGACCGGGACCCGGTCCGGGATGGCGGCGGTCAGGCTGGCCAGCATCGCGTTGAAGCAGACCTGCGCGGCCACCCAGCCGACGGCCACCCCGGCGACGGTGTCCTGCCGGGCCAGCAGCACCAGCGCGACCGCGCCGAGCACCGCGCCCGAGGCGGTCCACACGTGCCGCCGGCCGAGGTGCCGGTTGGCCAGCCGGATCACCGTCCGGTCGGACAGCGCCCCGGCCAGCGGGTTCGCCAGCACCGCCGCGAGCGCCCCCAGCCCGGTGACGACGGCGAGCATGGCCTCCTTGTCGCCCGGCGCGATCCGCTCGATCTGCTGCGGCAGCAGCACCTGGATCGGGGTGAAGAAGGCCATCCAGACGCCCAGGTTGGCCGCGAAGATCAGCGCGATCCAGCTGCGCCGCACCGGCACGGTCGGCTCCGCGAGCGCCGCCGGCAGCGACGCCGGCGTCGGGTCCACCGTGGTCATCGCCGCGCGATCCGGTCGCGCAACCAGGTGTACGACGACTTCGGGGTACGCCGTTGGGTGGCGTAGTCGACGTGCACCAGACCGAACCGCTTGGTGAACCCCTCGGCCCACTCCCAGTTGTCCAGCAGCGACCAGACGAAGTAGCCGGTCACGTCGACGCCGGCGTCGATCGCCTCGCGGACCGCGCGCAGGTGCCCGTCCAGGTAGGCGATCCGCTCGGGGTCGTGCACCCGGCCGTCGGCGTCCGGCACGTCGTCGTACGCGCAGCCGCTCTCGGTGACCTGGATCGGTGGCAGCCGGTCGCCGTACCGGCCGCGCAGCCCGACGAGCAGGTCGCGCAGCCCGTCCGGGGCGACCGGCCAGTCGAAGGCGGTCCGCGGGTAGCCGTCGAGCGGGACGATCTCGAACGGCAGCGGGGCGTCGGCCTCGGCCGCGCGGATGCCGGTGGGGCTGTAGTAGTTGACCCCGAGGACGTCGACCGGGGCGGCGATCACGTCCAGGTCGCCGGCGCGGACCGCCCCGGCGTCGAAGCCCGGCACCTCGGGATAGCCGAGCCCGAGCAGCGGATCGGTGAAGAGCCGGTTGTGCAGCGCGTCGTACGCCACCCCGGCGGCCCGGTCGGCGTCGGAGTCACCGAGCACCCGCACCGGTGAGTAGTTGTTCGCGATCGCCACCGGGCTGGCGCTGCGGGCGCGCAGCGCGGAGACCGCGAGCCCGTGGGCGAGCAGTTGGTGGTGGGCCACCGGGAAGGCGCCGAAGAGCAGCACCTGACCGGGGGCGTGCACGCCCATGCCGTGTCCGAGGCTCATGTGGATGAACGGCTCGTTGAGGGTGATCCAGAGCCTCACCCGGTCGCCGAGGCGGGCGGCGACCAGGTCGGCGTACTCGGCGAAGCGGGCGGCGGTGTCCCGGGCGAGCCAGCCGCCCGCGTCCTGGAGGGACTGCGGCAGGTCCCAGTGGAAGAGCGTGGCGACCGGGTCGACGTCGTGGCGCAGCAGCTCGTCCACCAGCCGGTCATAGAAGTCCAGCCCCGCCGCGTCGGCCGCCCCGGTGCCGGTGGGCTGCACCCGCGGCCAGGCGATCGAGAACCGGTACGCGGACACCCCGAGCCCGGCGAGCAGCGCGACGTCCTCGGCGTACCGGTGGTAGTGGTCGCAGGCGACGTCACCGGTGCTGCCGTCGGCGATCCGGCCGGGGGTGTGGGCGAAGGTGTCCCAGATGGACGGTCCCCGGCCGTCGGCGCCGGTCGCGCCCTCGATCTGGTAGGCGGAGGTGGACACCCCCCAGCGGAACCCGGCGGGGAACTCCGGCATCGACGCGGTGGTCATTCGCCCTCCCAGAAACGCGAAGCGTGCTCGCGACTCTAGGGTGCCGACCGCCGATACGCCATAGGCCCGCGAGTGCCGGCGGCGCAAGGCTTTTCGGCGTGTCTTTGCCGAACCCGTCCGGGTAAGTCCGATTTACCGCATAGAGTGCGGAATATCTCGGATGTGTCCTTAGTGGGGGAAAGACAGAAATGATCCTCGTGGAACGCAGTGCCCACGTCATGGCGCCGATGGAAGTGGTCTGGGACGTCGTGCAGCGGGCCGAGCAGTTGCCGGCCTGGCTGGCCGGGGTCCGCGCCGCCGAGGTCCTCTCCGGGGAGGGCTTCGGGCGGCGGCAGCTCGTCCAGGCCGGGCGCGGCTCGGCGCACGAGGCCGAGGTGATCGCCTACCAGGAGCCCACCCTGATCGGCTGGCGCGAGCGGGCCAAGGGGGCCGGTGCCCGCGCCGAGGCGCGCACCGAGATCTACGTGCAGCTCACCCCGGACGAGGAGGAGGGCGGGACCGTCGTGCGGCTCATCGTCGTACGCTGGCCCGCCGGCCCGGTCAAGGCGGCCCTGCTCCGGCTGGGCCTCCGTCGGGTCGGCGCCGACCTGGAGGACTCGCTGGCCCGGCTGACCGACCTGGCCGCCGTCGGTTGACCGGCCCGTCCCCGGCGCCACCCGCGACGACGATGGTCCGGCGTTCCCGCCAGGAACGCCGGACCATCGCCCCACCCCACCCCACCCCACCCCACCCCGACACGGTTGATCATGGAGTTGTGGCGCCCGATCCCGAACTTACGCCCCTTTTGTCAGCCGCCACTACTCCATGATCGACGCGCGGGGCGGGGCGGGGCGCGGCGGGGTGGGTGGGTTGGGGTGGGGAAAGGGCCCGGCGTGGGGTGCGCCGGGCCCTTTTCGCGTACGAGCTAGCTGTCGCCGCCGGTCTCACCGACCGGGGCGGCGTTGACGTCGTCCAGCGCGTACTTCTTGGCGGCCTCGGCCGGGACGTCGGCGGGGACCACGCCGCGGAGCGCGAGCTGCCGCAGCGTCGCGACCGCGACCGACTCGGCGTCCACGTGGAAGTGCCGGCGCAGCGCGTGCCGGGTGTCCGACATGCCGAAGCCGTCCGTGCCGAGCGAGGTGTAGTCGCCCGGTACCCAGCGGGAGATCAGGTCCGGCACCGCGCGCATCCAGTCGCTGACCGCGACCTTCGGCCCGTCGGCGTCGGCCAGCTTCTGCTGGATGTACGGCACCCGCTGCTCGCCGCCCGGGTTGAGCAGGTTGTGCTCCTCGCACTCCACCGCGTCCCGGCGCAGCTCGGTCCAGGAGGTCACCGACCAGACGTCGGCGGCCACGCCCCAGTCCTCGGCCAGGATCTCCTGCGCCTTCAGCGCCCACTGCATGCCGGTGCCGGAGGCCAGGATGTTGGCCTTCGGCGCGTCCCCGTCGACGGCGGGGGCGGGGGAGTAGCGGTGGATGCCCTTGACGATGCCCTCGACGTCCACGCCCTCCGGCTCGGCCGGCTGGAAGATCGGCTCGTTGTAGACCGTCAGGTAGTAGAAGACGTTCTCCTGCGTCTCCCCGTACATCCGGTGCAGGCCGTTCTCCATGATGTGCGCCAGCTCGAACGCGAACGCCGCGTCGTAGGCGACCACCGCCGGGTTGGTCGCGGCGAGCAGCAGCGAGTGCCCGTCCTCGTGCTGGAGGCCCTCACCGTTGAGCGTGGTCCGGCCGGCGGTCGCGCCGAGCACGAAGCCCCGCGCCATCTGGTCGGCCGCCGCCCAGAACCCGTCGCCGGTGCGCTGGAAGCCGAACATCGAGTAGAAGATGTACAGCGGGATCATCGGCTCGCCGTGGGTGGCGTACGCGGTGCCCGCGGCGGTGAACGACGCCACCGAACCGGCCTCGTTGATCCCCTCGTGCAGGATCTGCCCGGTCGTGGCCTCCTTGTACGACAGGAACAGCTCCCGGTCCACCGAGGTGGCCTTCTGCCCGTGCGGCGAGTAGATCTTCGCCGTCGGGAAGAGCGAGTCCATGCCGAAGGTGCGGGCCTCGTCCGGGATGATCGGCACCCAGCGCTTGCCGAACTCCTTGTCCTTCATCACGTCCTTGAGCAGGCGGACGAAGGCCATCGTGGTGGCGACCTTCTGCTTGCCCGAGCCGCGCTTGACGTCGGCGAACCGCTCCTTGCCGGGGATCGCGAGCGTCTTGCGGGCGGTGTTGCGCGACGGCAGGTAGCCGCCGAGCTGCTGCCGCCGCTCCCGGAGATACTGCATCTCGTCGGACTTCTCGCCCGGGTTGTAGTACGGCGGGAGGTAGGGGTTCTCCTCCAGCTGCTTGTCCGGGATGTCGAGGTAGAGCCGGTCGCGGAAGAGCTTCAGGTCCTCCAGCGTCAGCTTCTTCATCTGGTGCGTGGCGTTCCGGGCCTCGAAGTGCGAGCCGAGCGTCCAGCCCTTGATCGTCTTGGCCAGGATCACCGTCGGCTGACCGGTGTGCTCCATCGCCGCCTTGTAGGCCGCGTAGAGCTTCCGGTAGTCGTGCCCGCCCCGCTTGAGGTTCCAGATCTCGTCGTCCGACAGGTGCTCGACCATCTTGCGGGTCCGCGGGTCGCGGCCGAAGAAGTGCTCCCGGACGTACGCCCCGGACTCCGCCTTGTAGGTCTGGTAGTCACCGTCGGGCGTGGTGTTCATCAGGTTCACCAGCGCGCCGTCGGTGTCCGCCGCGAGCAGCGGGTCCCACTCCCGGCCCCAGACCACCTTGATGACGTTCCAGCCGGCGCCCCGGAAGAACGCCTCCAGCTCCTGCATGACCTTGCCGTTGCCGCGGACCGGACCGTCCAGGCGCTGCAGGTTGCAGTTGATCACGAAGGTGAGGTTGTCCAGCTCCTCGCGGGCCGCCACGCCGATCGCGCCCAGCGACTCGACCTCGTCCATCTCGCCGTCACCCAGGAACGCCCAGACGTGCTGCTGGGAGGTGTCCTTGATGCCCCGGTGGTGCAGGTAGCGGTTGAACCGGGCCTGGTAGATCGCGTTGAGCGGGCCGAGACCCATCGAGACGGTGGGGAACTCCCAGAAGTCCGGCATCAGCCGCGGGTGCGGGTACGACGGCAGCCCGCCGCCCGGGTGCGACAGCTCCTGGCGGAAGCCGTCGAGCTGGCTCTCGCTCAGCCGCCCCTCCAGGAACGCCCGCGCGTACATGCCGGGGGAGGCGTGACCCTGGTAGAAGATGTGGTCGCCGCCGCCCGGGTGGTCCTTGCCCCGGAAGAAGTGGTTGAAGCCCACCTCGTAGAGGGACGCCGAGCTGGCGAAGGTGGAGATGTGGCCGCCCACGCCGATCTCGGGGCGCTGCGCCCGGTGCACGAGCATGGCGGCGTTCCACCGGATGTAGGCCCGGATCCGTCGCTCGATGTGCTCGTCACCCGGGAACCACGGTTCCCGCTCCGGCGGGATGGAGTTGATGTAGTCGGTGGTGGTCAGGGACGGCACCCCGACCTGTCGCTCGCGGGCCCGCTCCAGCAGGCGCAGCATGACGTACCGGGCGCGCTTGGTCCCGCGCTCGTCGATGACACCGTCGAGCGACTCGACCCATTCGCCGGTCTCTTCAGGGTCGATGTCCGGAAGCTGGCTCGGCAGACCAGCGGTGATCACCGGGCGCTTGCGTTCCGTAGCCACAGGCGTTCCCTCGGTTGTGTGTGGGATAGGTCTCTAGCGCCATCCTGCCCCCTCGTGGCGCCAGTCGTCACCTCTGGCTCCCCCAGACGCGACGCTCAACACAGGTACCCACCAGTAACTTTGTCCGTCGGCGGCGCCCGGCCCGCTACGGGAGAATGGGCCGCATGCGCAGTGAGGTGATCACCGTCCAGACCGGGTCCCGGCCGACCGTCCGGGACATCACCGCCGAGGCCGAACGGTTCGTCTCCGGGCAGGGCGACGGGCTGCTGCACGTCTTCGTACCGCACGCCACCGCCGGGCTGGCGATCATCGAGACCGGCGCGGGCTCCGACGACGACCTGCTGCGCGCCCTGGACGACCTGCTGCCCACCGACGACCGCTGGCGGCACCGGCACGGGTCGCCGGGGCACGGCCGCGACCACGTGCTGCCCGCCTTCGTCCCGCCGTACGCGACCCTGCCGGTGCTCGACGGGCGCCTCGCCCTCGGCACCTGGCAGTCGATCTGCCTGGTCGACACCAACGGCGACAACCCGACCCGCAAGGTCCGCTTCTCCTTCCTCCCCGCCTGACCGACCCCTCCCGACCCCGGTGACACCAGGTGGCAGCCGGGCCCCGGTCGTCGCCGTTCGCCGGACAGTCGCCCCGTCGACGGGACGTACGATGGGGGTCATGGCGCGGTCCGTCCCCACCGAGGCTGCCGGGGCGGACGACCGCTCCGATGTGGCCGGGGACGCCGTGCGCCGGATCCTGCACGTCGCCGCCGCCATCCGGCACCACCAGGACGTCGAGATCGCCGGTCTGGGGCTCACTCCGGCGACCGCCCGGGCCCTGCACGAGCTGGACCCGGACCGCCCGCTGCCCGCCCGCGACCTGGCCGAGCAGCTGCACTGCGACCGCTCCAACGTGACCGCCCTGGTGGACAAGCTGGAGCAGGCCGGTCTGGTGGAACGGCGGGTCGACCCCACCGACCGGCGGCAGAAGACGCTGCTGGTCACCGACGCCGGCCGGCGGACCCGCGACCGGGTGCACCGGGTGATGTCCGACTCCCGACTCCTCGACGGACTCAGCACCGCCGACCTGGCCACCCTGCGTGACCTGGTCTGGAAGGTGTCCGACGGCGGCTGCCCGGAGCGGTGCGACGCGGACTGAGCCGGCGCGGACGAAACGTGTCCGACTGGGCGAGGTGCCCCTCCGTCGGTAATGCTGTCCGACGTGACCACCCCGCAGGATCTCGACGACCGGCTCCGGGAGGCGCTGGCCGCGCTCGCCGGCCCGGCCGAGCGGCGTGACCCGGCCGCGCCGCTGCGCACCGGCACCGGACTGACCGGCGCGCAGGCCCTGGCCCTCTTCGACGCGCAGGTCACCAGCCGACAGCTGGACCTCGCCGGGCGCTGGCTGCGCAGCTTCGGCGAGGGCTTCTACACCATCGGCTCCGCCGGTCACGAGGGGAACGGCGCGGTCGCCGCCGCCCTGCGGCCGACCGATCCGGCCCTGCTGCACTACCGCTCCGGGGCCTTCTACTGCCTCCGCGCCGCCCAGGCCGCCGGGACCTTCCCCGCCGCGTCGGCCGGCGAGGACGACGAGGGTACGGACGAAGCCGACGTCGCCGTCCCGCCGGATGCCGCTGAGCACCGGTCAACGGAAGCGGGTGAATCCGTCCGGGAGGCGCTGGGCGTACCGGTGGAGGCCGACGACACTCCCGCCCGGGAGCCGCTGCGGGTGCCGGCCGCCGTCGCCGCCCCGAGCGTGCCGGTCGGTGCCGGCGTGGCCGTGGACGCCGCCGGTGAGGCCGTGGTCGGGGTGCCGGTGGCGGCACCGACAGCCGAGGGGCCCCACCGGACCGGCCGGGAACCGGGCCGACCCGACGGGGACGCGGACCGCGACGTCGACGGTGGTGACGCGAACCGGGATGTCGAGGACGCGTACACGGAGGCGGCGCGGGACGTGCTGCGCGGGATGGTCGCCTCGGCGCGGGAGCCGATCGCCGGTGGCCGGCACAAGGTGTTCGGCCGGGCCGACCTGGCCGTCATCCCGACCACCTCCACCATCGCCTCGCACCTGCCCCGGGCGGTCGGTCTGGGGCTGGCCCTGGAACGGCTGCGCCGCGGCGGGCGGCGGACCGGCCCACCGGTACGGATCGGCGGTGGCGACCGGCCCGTCGACGGACCCTGGCCGCCGGACGCGATCGTGGTCTGCTCCTTCGGTGACGCATCGGTCAACCACGCCGGTGCCACCGCCGCGTTCAACACCGCCGGCTGGTACGACCACACCGGCCTGCGTATCCCCGTGCTGTTCGTCTGCGAGGACAACGGCCTCGGCATCAGCGTCCGGTCGCCGCAGGGCTGGGTGGCGGCGACCCTGCGGTCCAGGCCGGGGATCCGCTACTTCGCCGCCGACGGCGGCGACCCGGTGGAGACGTACCGGGTGGCGGGGGAGGCGGCCGAGTGGGTGCGCCGGCACCGGCGGCCCGCCGTGCTGCACCTGACCACCGTGCGGCTGATGGGCCACGCCGGCGCGGACGCGGAGACCGCGTACCGGAGCACGGCCGAACTCGCCGCAGACGCGGAGCGGGACCCGCTGCTGGCCACCGCGCGGCTGCTGGTCGCCGGCGGCGTCGCCACCGGCGAGGAACTGCTCGCCCGGTACGCCGAGCGCGGCTGGCAGGTCCGCCGAATCGCCGAAGAGGTGCTCGACGAGCCGAAGCTCGCTTCGCCGGCCGAAGTGGTGGCGGCGCTCGCCCCGCGCCGCCCCGCCCGGATCGCCCGGGCGGTGGCCGACGCGGCGGCCCGGGCGGCCGGGCCGGACTCCGCCGCGCGGGTCGAGCTGTTCGGCGGCAAGCCGCCGGAGCTGGCCGGCCCGCTCACCCTGGCGCAGAGCGTCAACGCGGCGCTCGCCGACGGGATGCTCGACCATCCGCACCTGGTGGTCTTCGGTGAGGACGTCGCCGCGAAGGGCGGGGTGTACGGGGTGACGAAGGGGCTGCGGGACCGGTTCGGTCCGGCCCGGGTCTTCGACACCCTGCTGGACGAGACGTCGATCCTCGGGCTGGGCCTCGGCGCCGGCACGGCCGGGATGCTGCCGGTGCCGGAGATCCAGTACCTGGCGTACCTGCACAACGCCGAGGACCAGCTGCGCGGCGAGGCGGCCACCATGCAGTTCTTCTCCTCGGGGGCGTTCCGCAACCCGATGGTGGTGCGAGTGGCGGGGCTGGCCTACCAGGAGGGGTTCGGCGGGCACTTCCACAACGACAACTCGGTCGCCGTACTCCGGGATGTGCCGGGGCTGGTGATCGCGGTGCCGGCGCGGCCGGACGACGCCGCGCCCATGCTGCGGACCTGCCTGGCCGCCGCGGCGGTGGACGGCAGCGTCTGCGTCTTCCTGGAGCCGATCGCGCTCTACCACACCCGCGACCTGTACACCGAGGGCGACGGCGAGTGGCTGGCGGAGTACGCGGAGCCCGGCGCCTGGGCGGCCGGCCACGTCCCGATCGGTCGGGCCCGGGTGTACGGGGTCGGCTCCGCCGAGGACGTCACCATCATCACCTTCGGTAACGGGCTGCGGATGTCGCTGCGGGCGGCGGCCACCCTCGCCGACGAGGGCGTCGGGACCCGGGTGGTGGACCTGCGCTGGCTGGCCCCGCTGCCGGTGGCGGACATCATCCGGGAGGCGTCGGCGACCGGCCGGGTGCTGGTCGTGGACGAGACGCGCAGGTCCGGCGGGGTGGGTGAGGGAGTGCTCGCGGCGCTGGTCGACGCCGGCTACGTGGGGGCGGCGCGCCGGGTGGCCGCAATCGACTCGTTTGTACCATTGGGTCCGGCGGCCGGTCAGGTGCTGGTCTCCGAGGAAGCAATCACCCAGGGTGCCCGTACGCTCCTGGCACGGTAAATTCCGTTCCACCCGGTGCGCCACTTGCGCGGGGAGCCACAACTGTGTGGACTTGGCCCGACGGCGTCGCTGAGACGCCGCGAGCAGGGATGAGATGAGGAGGCACGCGACAGTGAGCGCGACCGCTGGTCAGGCCGCCGACGGGGTACGCAGCCTGGCGGACCGGTTCGGGATCGAACCGGGGATGGTCGTCATGGAGATGGGGTACGACGAGGACGTCGACCAGGATCTCCGGGACGCCCTGACCGACCGCTGTGGAGAACTGGTCGACGAGGACACCGACGAGGTGGTCGACTCGGTGCTGGTCTGGTACCGCGAGGGCGACGGTGACCTCTTCGAGCTCCTCGTCGACGCCCTCGGCCCGCTGGCCGACAACGGCGTGGTGTGGCTCCTGACCCCCAAGGCCGGCCGGGACGGCCACGTCGAGCCGAGCGAGGTCGCGGAGAGCGCGCAGACCGCCGGCCTCCAGCAGACCTCCACGGTCAACGCCGGCGTGGACTGGAGCGGCGCCCGCCTGGTGCTGCGCCGTGGGTCCAAGGCGAAGAAGTAGCGGTTGTGGCAGGCTGATCATCTCCACCGACCCGATTCGAGGAGCTCGCATGCCCGTCGAGGTTGGCGCCGAGGCGCCGGACTTCGTGCTCAAGGACCAGAACAACCAGGAGGTCCGGCTCTCGGACTTCCGGGGCAGCCGCACCGTGCTGCTGGTCTTCTACCCCCTCGCCTTCACCGGCATCTGCCAGGGTGAGCTCTGCGAGGTGCGGGACAACCTCAACGAGTACGTCAACGACGACGTCCAGGTGCTGACCGTCAGCGTCGACTCGGTCTACGCCCACAAGATCTGGGCGGACCGGGAGGGCTACCAGTTCCCGCTGCTGGCGGACTTCTGGCCGCACGGCGCGGTGGCCCAGGCGTACGGCGTGTTCAACGACGTCGCGGGCATCGCCAACCGGGGCACCTTCGTGATCGACAAGGCCGGCGTGGTCCGGTTCGCCGAGATGAACATGCCCGGCGAGGCGCGGGACCAGCAGGGCTGGCGCAAGGCCCTCGCGGAGGCCGTCGCCGCCTGATCCCACCCCAGGCACGCCGTTGCACCGGGTCGGCGGCCGGCAGGTAAGCTTGCCGGTCTCCGGCCCGCCACGACGGGCGTTCCGGGCGCGTAGCTCAGTGGGAGAGCACCCGCCTTACAAGCGGGGGGTCGCAGGTTCGAAACCTGCCGCGCCCACCACGTACCATCAGCCTCGGCTCGGGCACCACCTGTGGGTACGCCCGACGGTCACCGCCGCTCGGGCGCGTGCCGGTTGCTGCCGCTGTCGCTCCGCGGCCCTCGCCCCTGATGCCCGGCGGCGGGCGCGGCCGGCGGGGAGTCGGGGCCGCCGATGCGAAAGGACCCAGCCCGAGAATCGTGCCGGGCTGGGTCCTTTCCACCAATGGAACGCGTGCCTGCTAGTACATGTTGACGGTCGGCTGCCAGGTGTCGTAGGTCTTCCGGATCTTGAACCAGTGGACGCGCCAGGAGGAGTTCCTGAGCACCGTGCAGCCCCCGCCATAAGGGTCGATAGTGTTGGTCGACGTGCCGCTGCCTTCCATCAGGTATGCGGCCTGGACACTCTTACCGTCATTCGTGTTGTCGCAAATTTCGAGCACTGACTTGGTGGAGCCACTGGTGTAGTTGGTGGCGCACGCCCGGTCGTAGCCGATGTACGAGCACTTGGTCGTGTCCGCGTAGGCGACGCCCGGAATGGCGATTCCGGTGAGCACCAGGGCGGCGGAGAGCGCGGAGGCTTTTGCCGCGCGGCTGAGCGTTGTCTTCATCGTTCCCCCGTCTTACGACATTGCGTCACGCAATGTGACGCGTTCAGATGCATGGATATTACCCAGGCCAATGCTCTGGGTCAACGCTCCAACTCGGGATCACCGAAAAGGCCGGATTCGGCACGGAAACCCCCCATGGTGGCCACCTCAAGAAGAATCGGCGGCGAGGCCGGAATCAGCCAAAGCGGGCCTGGCCGGCTCCTGCACCCGAAGTCACCGCGACCGCCCGGGCCGGCATTGCCGGTGGGCGGGCCTGCGGTGATAGGTGCACTGCATGCCCGTCACGGCCTGGTCGAGGGCGGAGAGATCTGCCCACCTGGTTGCCGGCAGTTCTGCCTCGGCTCTATCTGAATTGCGGGCCGCCGGCAATCCTGCATCGGGGTGATCTTCATGCCCAGGCGTAGACCGCTCCGCTGCATCCTACGTTTCTCTCGCATACGTGGAACCAGTCCACACCGGCACTGAAGGCGCCACTTCCACCGCCTGAGGCGCTTCCATTCGGATCGCCAATCTGGCGGGTGGTCCCGTCGAACACGTATCCACCGTTACTGTCGGCCTCTTTGTCGTGAACCGTCACATAGGTGTGGTCGGAGGATGCGGTGGCGTAGTCGGATCCGTGGAAGGTGATAGCAATATGTGCTTGTGCTGGCGAGCCCCCGACCGCCAGGACGAGGGGAACGCCAGCGATGGCGGCCAGGGGCAGCCGAAGCTTTTTGGCGGACGCATTCGATCCTTCTTTCGACAAACGCGTAGGCCGGAGAGTGGTGATCGGCCTAGGCTGCGCGGGTGAGTTACTGGGGCACGGTGGTGGTGGCGCGAGCCCAGGGGTTGCTGGTCGAGCAGGACGGCATGACCGGTTTCGGTTACCGCCATCGGTGGCTGCGCGAGCTGGGCGACGAGTGGCAGTTGGTGGAGACCCAGGGGCGGAATGATCCGCCGGATCTGCTGGGGTCGTCCGAGGCGATGGTGGCGTCGACCGGCCACCCGGTCTTCGCCGCGTACGTCAGCGACGGCGACTGTGCCGTGATGTGTGCGGCGGCACCGGGAGCGGTGGGGCCGTTGACGCACCTGTGGGACGTCAGCGGGCCGTGCGGGACGTACCGCCATCAGCCGTGGGGCAGGCCCGAGCCGGTCGGCCGCAGCGTCGACGAGGTGGTCTCGGAGCTGAGCAGGTGGTCTGCTGCGGCCGGTTTGCGGGCGGACGCCCCGGCGCTGCGCCAGGTGATCACGCACGAAGAATCCGCGAGCCGGCAGCCGGTCGACGACCTGTTGTTCGACCTGGTGAAGGCGCTGGGGGTGGCCCGGATCGGTCGTACGCTGCCGTGGGCGTTCCCGATCGAGCGTCGACCGTTCGCCCTGATCACGGATCCCCTGGGACTGGCGACGAGGGCATGGTCGAGGTCGGTGTACCGGCAGGCCGAGCAGGAGGACGGCGAGGCGCCGGAGCCGGCGCAGCCGTGGGAGCCAGCCGCGATCGCGCTGGAGAGAGAGCTGTGGGCGTCGCTCTACCACCCCGGCGTGGACCTGCCGGCCCTGGTGCGCCGGGTGGCCGAGGTGCAGGCCGCGTACGAGGCGGTGGGCGACCGTGGCGGGCGAGCAGCGCGGGACCCGGACCGGCTGTTCGAGTCCCTCTTTGCCGGACTGGTGGACGGCACCGTGCAACCGGACGACCCGGAGGACTCCGGCCGCCTGTGGGCGGACGAGCGGGCGACCGGGTGACGGGGTGACGGTGTGAGCCGCTACTCGTAGCCGCTCGCCATCACCAGCAGTTCGCCGACAAGTTGCCAGGTCGGCTGATCAGGCAACACCCGTCCCTGGTTGGCGTAGCGGCCGTCGATGTCGTCGAGAGACCGCGCGAGCGCTCCGAGGAACGACTCCAGGGTGGCGTTCTCCCACTCGTCGGGGTGTGTGACCAGGTCTTCGAGCATGTCGTCGACGAGGTCGGCGATGTCCCGCCGGGTCGCGGTGGCCGGCGGATCGTCTACCTCGGCGAAACGGCCGTAGGGCTGATGTCTGGACATGGGTCCATCCTCGCGCGCTGCGGTCGTCGAGCTGGAGCGGGCCGGCTGTCGGCGAGAGGTCATCGCCACGCGAGGAACCGGCCGTTCGGTTGGCATCGAGGACTTCTCGGATCACCTACCGTCACTTCCATGATCGACCCCTACCAGGTACCCCAACCGCCGGAGCGGCGGACGCTGCGAACCGTGCTGGTCGTCGTCGGCGTGGTCGTCGTGCTGTGCTGCGGTGGCGTCGGCGTCGGCGGCTTCTTCCTGTACAAGGGGATCAAGGGCGCTACGGATCCGGCTCGGCAGGCCGCCGAGTCGTTCGTGAGCGACCTGGAGGCCGGCGATGCGGACGCGGCGTACGGACTGTTGTGCAGGGACACGCGCGCCAGGTACCCGAGGGACGGGTTCGCCCAGGGCGTCGCCAAGCAGCCGAAGATTCGCGGCCACAAGGTCAACGGCGTCAACGTCTCGAGCGTCAACGGCCGCACGTCGGCGACGGTGACCATGGCCCTGACACTGGACAGCGGCTTCACCGACCGGCACGAATTCATGCTGGTGAAGGAGGAGGGGGCCTGGAAGGTGTGCGGCCAGCCGTACTGAGCCCGCATGCACCGGGCACCTGAGACCGGACAGCCGGCCGCACACGATGCCGCGTGTGAGGGGTTATGAGGGCGCGGTCCGCTCGGTAGCGTTGACGGGGCGGCGGCCCGGGTGCCGATGGGTGCATCCCGAGCTACGAGGAGGTTCGGGATGGAGTCCTTGCCGGAACTGACCTTCGGGCAGCGCTTGAAGGTCTACCGGGAGCGGTCCGGGAAAACCCGCGCGGTGCTCGGCGGGTTGGTTGGCCGGAGCGCCGAGTGGGTCAAGGCGGTGGAGACCGATCGGATCCTGCCGCCGCGCATTCACATGCTGGATCGCATTGCGCGTGCCCTGAAGGTCGACGTGTCGGTCCTGGCCGGGGAGTTGAGTGACCGGTCTGCCGTGGTGAACGGGCCGGAGCATCCCGCGCTCGGGTCGGTCCGAGACGCGGTGAACCGCTTCCGGCCGTCCGTCGAGGCTCCCGCGGAGTCGGTGACCAGTCTGGGGGAGCGGCTTGCGGTGGCGTGGCGGGCCCGCCATCAGGCGTCGGATCACCGTACGGTGCTGGGCGGGTTGTTGCCGGGGCTGTTGCGGGATGTGCAGCGCGCCGCGCTGGCGTACGAGGGTGACGAGCGTCGGCGGGCACAGGCGCTGCTGGCGGAGACGCTCGGGTTGACGCAGATGTTCCTCGCCTACCAACCCGCCGCCGAGTTGTTGTGGCGCGTCGCGGATCGGGCGACGGTGGCGGCGCAGGAGTCCGGCGATCCGGAGGCGGTGGCGTGCGCGGGCTGGTTCCTGTGTCAGGTGCATCGGGACGCCGGTGACTGGGACACTGCGATGGCGGTGACGCTGGATGTCTTGTCGGCTGTGGAGCCGCAGGTGGCCGACGGGAACGCGAACCTGCTGGCGCTGTGGGGTGCGTTGAACTTCGAGGCCGCCTACACCGCCGCTCGTGCCGGTGAGGAAGGGCGGGCCTGGCGGTACTGGGATCGCGCCGACGCGGTGGCGCAGCGCCTGCCGCAGGATTTCTATCAGCCGCAGACATCGTTCTCGCGGGTCATCATGGGCGCTCACGCGGTGACGGTGGCGGTCGAGTTGCAGAAGTCGGGTGAGGCGTTGCGGCAGGCGCGCCGTCATGATTCGGCGGCGATTCCGTCGAGGCCGCGCCGGGCACGCCATCTCATCGAGGTCGCGCGGGCGCACTACGGCAAGGACGACAAGGAAACGGCCGTCGCGATGCTTCGGCAGGCGTACGACTCGGCTCCGGAGACGATCCGCTTCAACGGGTACGCCCGTCAGATCACCTTGGAACTGCTCGACGGGCCGCGTTCCACCCGCGACGACGCTCGTGACCTCGCGGTGAAGGTCGGCCTCCTGTCGTGATCCAGGGGTAGGAACCGTACCCGTTCTGCTCCGCCACCGACCGTAGCTTCTTGCTCACGGGATGCGGCGGGCGGTGCGGGTTTCGCCTGGTCGTCGCGTCCCTCTCAGTTTCGAGGGCAAGGGGCCGCCCTCGTGATCGACGAGGGAGGGTACGTGCGCCGCGTCTCGTATGACGAATACCTTTCGGCCGCTGCACTGACTCTCGCGCGCAGGCATCGGCCAGTGTGGTCGTGGCAGCTCTGGCGGCGGATCTGTCGCTGCGGAGCCGATCTGCCCTGCCATGCCCGCCACCGCATCCCCATCAACCGTGGCCACTGGCCCGGCGAGGAGACGCCGTGACGGACGCCCATGAACAGGTGATTCTCTCCGTACACATTCGAGGGATGGACGGCATGTGCGTCGGCTGCCGGGCGTGGTGGTCGCGGCTGGCCCCGTACCCGTGCTGGCAGGTGGAGTGGGCGACCAGCCGCACGGCCCGGACGAGCACCGCCCGGTTCCTGGGTGGTGTCCGGTGACCACCCACGGCCCGGTGCTGCCGGTCTGGAGCTGCGGAGGCTGCGGCCTGCCCTGGCCGTGCCCCACCCGGCAGTGCGAGTTGCGGGCGGAGTACGCGGATGTGCCGGTCTCGCTGGCCCTCTACCTGGCCGCCCAGTTCGTCGACGCCGCCCGGGACCTCGCCCACGTCCCCGCCGGCCACCCGCACCACCGGTTCGTCGGCCGGGCCCGATGAGCATCCTCCGGCGCGGCGACGAGAAGTTCCACTACAGCGATGGCTCGCACCGGTGGGTCCCACCGGACCCGGACCACGACCAGGAGGTCTGGGACGAGCAGGTCCGGCAGCACAAACTGGGCCACCTGAGAAACCAGCAGCCGACGGTCCGCATCCAGCGCCTCGTCTGATGCCAGCAGTACCGCGCTCAGCCCGCCGAGGCGCCCCGGCGGAATGCGTTCAGCGTTCGGCGGTTGGCGTGGTGGACGGCTGGCTGAGCCCGTAGAGCTGGTCGAGGTCGTTCGGGGTGCCGGAGGCGACGAGGACGTGCTGATGGATCCCGTCGGGAATCTGCCAGACGTTCGTCACCTCGGTCAGAGTCGCTGCTCCCACCACGGATCGCGGGGGTCGGCCCAGGGGTTGGCCAGCGTCCGGCTGAGGAAGAGATCATCGGCCGCGTCGACGGCGCGTCGCAGCTGCCGTGCCGCCCGTCGAGGTAGCGCCCCCAGGGCGATGTCCAACACCTCCCGATGGTCCAACGTGCAGCCGCAGGGGCAGCCGCCGAAGTCCTCCCGGAGCTGGCGGGCCGGACCGCGCGCGGTGTCGGTCCAACCGTGCAGGGCGCGATGGATGTCACCGGGGCGGAGCCGACTGTCCCGGCGTTCCAGCCGGACGATGTCGGCGACGATCTTGCCGGACATCCCGGGCAGGTGTGCGCGGGACTCGTGCATCCGTCGGCGCCCGGGTTCGGCGGCGCGGAGCGCCGCAGGCCGCTTACGCGGCACGGTCCCTTCGTCGTGAAGCCATGCCGGGAGTCTGCCACAGACGCGCGTCCCTCACGCTGCCGTTCGGGCGGCGCCGAACCACCGGGCCAGCGCGACCTCGAGGGTCTGCTGGTCGTCGCCGACCCACGCGACGTGCCCGTCCGGCCGGAGCAGGACCGCCGGCACGTCCGGCTCGTCGCCGGTGTCGGCGACGAGGTCGACCCGGTCGGCCCAGCCGTCCACCGCGAGCCGTCCCGTCCGGTCCAGCAACAACCCGTTTCCGGTACGCAGCAGCTCGAACAGCCGCCCCTGCTTCAGCGGTACGTCGGCCAGCCGCCGCCCGAGCAGGGCGTGGCCCTCCCCGAAGTCGTACCGGACGCCGATCGCGGTGATCTTCTCGATCAGGAACTTGTTGACGTCGTTGAAGTCCATCAGCTCCGCCAGCAGCCGCCGAACCGCCCGCGGCCCCGGCTCGTTGGTCATCAGCTGCATCTGGGCACGGGTGTTGTGGAGCACGTCGGTGGCGACCGGATGCCGCTCGGACTCGTAGCTGTCCAGCAGGTCGTCCGGCGCCCAGCCGTCGATCGCCGCCGCCAGCTTCCACCCCAGGTTGAACGCGTCCTGGATGCCGAGGTTGAGCCCCTGCCCACCCGTCGGCGGGTGGATGTGCGCGGCGTCCCCTGCCAGGAACACCCGCCCGACCCGATAGCGCTCGGCCTGCCGGGTCGCGTCGCCGAAGCGCGACAGCCAGCGGGGGGAGTGCACGCCGAAGTCGGTGCCGGCGTACTTGCGGAGCTGGCGCTTGAACTCGTCGAGCGTCGGCGGCGCCGAACGGTCCTCGGCCACGCCCTCGGCCGGCACGACCACCCGGAACACCCCCGGCGTGCCCGACGGCCCGAGCCCGAACCGGATCTCGGTCTTGCGCACCTCGGTCATCACCTCGGTGATCTGCTCCTGGGACGCCGTCACCTCCAACTCGCCCAACAGCGTCTCGATCCTCGACGGCTCGCCGGGGAACCCGACCCCGAGCAGTTTGCGCACCGTGCTGCGCCCACCGTCGCAGCCGACGACGAAGCGGGCTCGCAGCGGCGGCGCGGTGGCGTCGTCGAGCCGGACGGTCACGCCGTCGTCGTCCTGCGCCAGCCCGACCACGGCCCGCCCGCGCCGGATCTCGGCTCCGACCTCGGCCGCGTGCTCGGCGAGCAGCCGGTCGGTGAGCGTCTGCGGAATGCCGAGCACATATCCGTGGGCGGTGTCCAATCCGGTGGGAGCGGGCTTCTGGATGCCCGCGAAGAATCCGTGAATCGGATACTGCTTGCCGTGCGCGAGGAACCGTTCCAGCAATCCTCGCTGATCCATCACCTCGATGCTGCGTACGTGCAGCCCCAGCGACCGCACGTACGGCGGCAGCTCGGGCTCCTTCTCGAGTACGAGCACGTCGACACCGTGCAGCCGCAATTCGCTCGCCAGCATCATGCCGGTCGGCCCGCCGCCGACGACGATCACATCGAACATGAATTCCCCCATGGTCTGCCGATTCTGCGTTCGGCCGCCGATTCTGCCCCCCGATCGGGGTCTTGCCGCAAGCCCCGGAGTGCGGTATATGTTGATAGTGGCAAGGAGTTCTCCTCCTTGCCTTTCTTGTTTCCCGACGGGGATGCCGGGGTCCGCACAGTCGGTGGATACTGCGTTCGTGGATCAAGGACGCCAGATCGCCGAGCGGATGTACGACGCGTTCAACCGCCGGGACGCGTCGGCCGCCGAACGCATCTTCGCCGCCGGCTTCTACAGCCATCCGTTGCAGGCCACCGGCTGGGAGTGCGTGCAACGGGCCTGGCAGCGGATGTGGGAGCAGCATCCCGACCTGAAGGTGGAGCTCAAGGAGCTCGTTGCGGACGGCCGACGAGTGGCGACCCGGACCGAGATGGTGGGCTTCGCCGACGGTTCGGCGGCGACCATGCTGGAGATGTTCGCCTTCGAGGGCGATCGGATCGTCGAGCTGTGGGGCCTCTCCGCCAGGCCGCAGGCGAAGCCGGAGAGCTCCGCCGACACGCGCTTGGCCACCTGAGAGCGTGTGCGAGAAGGCCGTTGTACCAGGCGGCGTACGGGGTAGGCGCGATTGCCGCCATTGACGCGGCGGTGGGTGCTACCTTGCCGTCCCAGTCTCGTTGAGGGGGTTGCGATGGAGTGGACCGAGGATCTCTCGATTCCGCTGGCGCAGGGGCGGACAGTCGCTGACCTGGTAGATGTCACGCTGTCACTCATGCTCAGGAACGCCTCCGAGGAGGAGGTCGAAGGTGTTCTCGGTGCGGAGTTCGGGCTTTCCGCCGACGACGCGGAGTTCGCCTGTGAGCGCACGGGTGGTGGGCTGGTGCGGGCCGCCACCCGCAATCCGCAGAACTGCCCGCCTGCCGACAAGGATCCGGTGGCCTGGGAGAGCTTCCAGCGCGGAGTGCGGGACCCGTCATTGATTGCTCGCATCTATCCGCAGTTCGCGTCCTAGCAACGACGGACGAAGACGTTCGCAGGTCAAGACCGGGGCAGGCCAGTGCCGCCGCAGGCTCGACGGCGGCGGTCGGGGCGGACGAGCGGCAGGCTGCGGCCAACCCGCATCCGATCAGGAATCGAGAAGCGACGCGGGTGCCGGCGGCCCTACCGTTTCTCTCAGGTCCGGCACCTCGCCGGGCCCTGAGCGTCGAAAGGCGGCCCGAGATGTCCGCGAAGAATGCCACCAGCGAGTCCGAGGGCTTCAGCGCCGAGGAGCGCGCCGCGATGAAGGAGCGCGCCGCCGAGCTGCGCGCCGAGGGCAAGAAGGGTGCCAAGAAGGCCGACGAGCTGCAGGCCGTCCTGGACCGGATCGCGCAGATGGCGCCTGCGGACCGGGCGCTCGCCGAACGCGTGCACGCGACGGTGAGCGCCAACGCCCCCGAGCTGTCGGCGAAGACCTGGTACGGGATGCCCGCCTACGCGAACGCCGCCGGCAAGATCGTGATCTTCTTCCAGGACTCGGGCAAGTTCAACTACCGCTATTCGACCCTGGGCTTCCAGGACGCGGCGAACCTGGACGACGGCGACCTGTGGCCGGTGTCGTACGCGCTCAAGCAGTGGAGTCCGGAGGTGGAGAAGCGGATCGCCGAGCTGGTGCGGGCGGCGGTCTCCTGACCGGCGCTCCACGACGTCGCGGTGTCGGCGGGTATCCGATTGCGGGTGTTCGCTGCTCGGCGGCCTGCTGGCCCGCTACCGGCCCGGGACCGGCGTCGTTGGATCACGGGGTGCCGTGACGTACTGGACTGACCCGGTCGCCCCGGTGTCGAGCGCAGTCCTGGAACGGAAGCACCCACATGGCCGTGATCGTCGAGCCCAGCGCGCCGCCGCGCACCGAGCGGCGGCGGAACTGCTTCGACGCGCTCCGGCTGCTGGCCGCCCTGTGTGTCCTGGTCCAGCACGCCACCGCCCACCTCGATACGGGGTTCCTCTGGCTCGGGCACGGTCACGGCCTGTGGTTCTACGACGGGGTGATGGCGTTCTTCATCCTCAGCGGCGGCATGGTGTACGCGTCCGCCGAACGGTGCCGCCGCGACGGGCGGCCCTACCGGGAGTACCTGCGTAACCGGTTCCTGCGGATCGTGCCGGCGCTCTACGCGTACCTCGCGGTGATGGTGGTCGCGCTGCTGGCGCTGCGGGTCGTTCCGCTGGGCGCGGCGCACAGCACGCCGTTTCTCGCCTGGGCGACCAGCAACCTGGCACTCTTCCCGGTCTATCACCCCGCCCTCTTCCACGGCTTCGGCAGCGGCGTGGTGAACGGCAGCCTCTGGACCATCCCGGTCGAGGTCAGCTTCTATCTCCTGCTGCCCGGCCTGGTGTGGCTGGCGCACCGGGTCGGCTTCCGGGCCATGGTCACGGTCGCCTTCACCGTCGGCGTCGCCGGGACCGTGCTGCTGGCCGCGCTCGGCGGCGAGACGACCGAGCGGCTCGACGCGAAGCTGCTGGCGGTGACGTGCTGGCCGTGGCTGGCCGTCTTCGTCGTCGGCATCGCCGCCGCTCGCGTCTGGTCGCGGCTGCCGCAGCACTGGACGCTGGCCGTGGCCGCCGTGCTGCTCTACCAGGCCGCCAACCTGGGGCGTCAGCAGGTCGGTCCGGCCTGGGCCCCGGTGGTGGCCGTCGCCGCCGCGCTGCCGCTGGCGTACCTGCTCTTCTGGGTCGGCCACCACGGCCCGGCCGTGCTGCGCCGCACCACCGAGCGGATCGGTGACCTCAGCTTCGGCGTCTACATCTGGCACATGCCCGTGGTCAACCTGCTGCTCTGGTCGGGGATCGCCGGGCAGTTGCACGGCACCGCGCTGGTCACCCTGGCCATCGCCCTCACCGGGATGATCGCGTACGCCTCGTGGCACCTGGTCGAGAAGCCCGCGCTGCGGCACAAGCGCTACAGCTCCCGACCAGGGGCGCTTCCGGCGGCTGACCTGGCTGCGCCGGTCGGGGCGGGCGGCGGTCTCCTGACCGACGGTGGTCACGACTCCGCCGCGGGCCGGGCGCTGCGGAAGGTGCGGCGGTAGGTGTCCGGCGAGACCCCCACGGTGCGGTGGAAGTGCCGGCGTACCGTCGTCGCGGTGCCCAGGCCGGCCGCCCGGGCGATGGCGTCGATGCTCAGGTCGGTGTTCTCCAGCAGCTCCTGGGCGCGGCGGATCCGCTGGGTCGACAGCCAGTGCAGCGGGCTGGTGCCGGTTGCCGACCTGAAGTGGCGGGCCAGGTTGCGTGAGCTCATGTTCGCCCGACGGGCCAGGTCCGCCACGGTCAGCGGGCGGTCCAGCCGTTCCATCGCCCAGGGGAACAGGTCGGCGAGCGGATGGTCGTCGCGGGCGGGCACCGGGGTGGTGACGAACTGGGCCTGGCCGCCCGCGCGGTGCGGCGGCACCACCAGGCGGCGGGCGACGGCGTTGGCGACCGTCGCGCCGTGGTCGCGGCGGATCAGGTGCAGGCACAGGTCGATCGCGGCGGCTTTGCCGGCGGAGGCGAGCACGCTGCCGTTGTCGACGTAGAGCACGTCCGCGTCGACCTCCACCCGGGGGAAACGGGCGGCCAGTGCTTCGGTGTGCGCCCAGTGCGTGGTCGCCCGCAGCCCGTCCAGCACCCCGGCGGCGGCGAGCACGAACGCGCCGGTGCAGAGCGAGACCAGCCGAGCGCCCGCCTGGTGGGCCGCGCGAACGGCGTCCAGCAGGTCGGGCGGCACCTCGGCGTCGATGTCCGCCACGGCCGGGACGATCACGGTGTCGGCGCGGGCGAGGCGGTCCAGACCGTCGTCCGGTTCCAGCCGGAACCTGCCGACCCCGACCGGGCCCGGACCGCAGACCACGAGGTCGTACCACGGGTCGGCCAGGCCGGACGGGTCGCGGACGAAGACCTCGCAGGCCATGGCGAGCTCGAAGTGCAGCATCCCGTCGGTGGCGGCGAGCGCGATGGTGGCCATGTCCGAAACTGTACGGGGGATGGCGTTCCGGACACTCACGCCGGCCCGTCCCGCCGGGAAGGATCTCCTCAGTCGATCTTTCGAGGGGGAACCGGAATGGGTACGGAGCAGGTCGTGGCGGTGTTCGGCGCGTACGGACACACCGGGCGGTTCGTGGTGTCGGAGTTGCGCGAGCGCGGATTCGTCCCGCTGCTCCTCGGTCGCGACGTGGAGCGGCTCCGGGCGCTGGCGACGGCGCAGCCGGGGCTCGACCACCGGGTCGCGTCGGTCGACGATCCGGCCTCGCTCGACCGGGCACTGAGGGAAGCGGCGGGGGTCGTCAACTGTGCCGGCCCGTTCGCCTCGACCGCCGCCCCCGTGATCGAGGCCGCGCTGCGGGCCGGCATCCCGTACGTCGACGTGGCGGCCGAGATCGAGGCCAACGTCGACACCTTCCGGCGCTTCACCGACCGCGCCCGGAGCGCCGGCATCGCGGTCGTCCCGGCGATGGCGTTCTTCGGCGGACTCGGCGACCTGCTGGTCACCACGGCGATGGGCGACTGGACGACGGCCGACGAGGCGCACGTGGCGTACGGTCTGAGCAGCTGGCACCCGACGGGCGGGACCCTCGCCTCCGGCACCGTCTCGCGCGAGCGGCGCGACGGCCGACGGGTCCGCTACACCGGTGGTCGGCTGGACTACCACCTCGGGGAGGGCGAGCTGCCCCGCCTGGAGTGGGACTTTCCCGCTCCGCTGGGCACCCGGACCGTCCTCGGCGACTTCACGATGGCCGATGTCGTCACCGTCCCCAGCCACCTGGCCATCCCCGAGGTACGCACGTACATGACGGTCGACGCGGCCGAGGACCTGGCCGCGCCGGGCACCCCCGCGCCGGTCGCGGTCGACGGGCGCGGCCGATCCGCGCAGACGTTCACCGTCGACGTCGTCGTACGCGCCGGTGACACCCGCCGCCGCGTCGTCGCCAGCGGCCGGGACATCTACGCCATCAGCGCGCCGCTGGCGGTCGAAGCGGTGCAGCGCATTCTCGCCGGTCGGACGAGGACGACCGGTGTCGCCTCCGCCGGCCAGATCTTCGACGCGCCCGACTTCCTCCGCGCGCTCTCCGGACACCTCTCGGTCGCACCGCACCACGCGGATCCGCTCCCGCTGGAGGCGGGGACCGGCCAACTGAGCGGGTAGGTCAGCGGCGGCGGCGGGCGTCGGCCTCGGCGTCGAGCATGTCGTTCAGCGCCAGCGCCGTGTTGATCAGCGACAGGTGGCTGAACGCCTGGGGATAGTTGCCGATCTGCTCGCCGGTGGCCGCGATCTCCTCGGCGTAGAGGCCGAGATGGTTGCTGAAGGTGAACATCTTCTCGAAGGTGAGTCGGGCGTCGTCGAGGCGACCGGAGCGGGCCAGCGCCTCGACGTACCAGAAGGTGCACATGTTGAAGGTGCCCTCGTGGCCGGGGAGGCCGTCGGGGGAGTGCACCGGGTCGTACCGGTGGACCAGGCTGTCGGAGACCAGCTCCCGCTCGATCGCGTCCAGGGTGGCGAGCCAGAGCGGGTCCGTCGGGGTGACGAAGCCGACCGACGGCATGGCCAGCAGCGCGGCGTCGAGCACGTTCTCGTCGTACGCCTGCACGAAGGTGCCGCGGCCCCGGTGGTAGCCGCGGGCCATGACCTGGTTGTAGATCTGGTTGCGCTGCGCGATCCAGCGGCTGATGTCACCGGGGCGGCCGGTCCGGGAGGCGAGCCGGACGGCCCGGTCCAGCGCCACCCAGGACATCACCCGGCCGAAGGTGTAGTTGCGCGGGTGGTGGCGGCTCTCCCAGATGCCGGCGTCGGGCCGGTCCCAGTGCTCGCACAGCCAGTCGACCAGCCGCACGGTGCTGCGCCACACCTGGTGGGAGACGCGGATGCCCTGCTCGTCGGCGAGGTGCATGGCATAGAGCGCCTCGCCGTGGATGTCGAGCTGGAGCTGGTCGGCGGCCCCGTTGCCGATCCGCACCGGGGCCGAGCCGTGGTAACCCTCCAGGTGCTCCAGGATCTCCTCGTGCAGGTCCGACGAGCCGTCCACCCGGTACATGATCTTCAGGGGGTCCTGCTGGTCGCCGGCCTCCCGGATCCGCTCGTCGAGCCACTCCATGTAGCGGCTGACCTCCTCGGTGAAGCCGAGGCCGAGCAGCGCGTGCACGGAGAAGGACGTGTCGCGGATCCAGGTGTAGCGGTAGTCCCAGTTCCGGGTGCCGCCGATCAGCTCCGGGAGCGAGGCGGTCGGCGCGGCGATCATGGCGCCGGTCGGGGCGTACGTCATCAGCTTCAACGTGATGGCGGAGCGCTCCACCATCTCCCGCCACCGGCCCGTGTACCGGGACCGGTCGACCCAGCGCCGCCAGTAGTCCCGGGTCCACTCGAACATCCCCTGCACCTCTTCGGGCGGGACGATCCGGGGCTCGGCCTCGGCGGTGGTCTCCAGCACCACGCCGCCGGTGTCACCCTCGTTCAGGGTGGCGTACCCGATCAGGTCGCCGTCGCGCAGTTGGATGTCGCCGGAGTCGATCAGGCGGCGTACCGGGGCGACCGGGTTGAAGGTGAACGACGCCGTGGTGCCCCGGAAGACGTACCCGTTGCGGTGGCGCTCCAGTTCGTGCCGCTCCCGCCCGTAGTCGAAGCGGGGCCGGCACTCCAGCCGGAAGCGCATGGTGCCCCGGACCATGGTCACCATGCGGACCAGGCGGTGCACCTCGGTGGCCCGCTCGCCGGTCACCGGCATGAAGTCCACCACCTCGGCGACCCCGTCGGCGCTGATGAACCGGGTGATCAGGATCGGGGTGCCGGGCAGGTAGAGCTGCTTGGTGACGTGCGGGACGTCGTCCGGCGCGATGCGGAAGTAGCCGCCCCGTTCGGCGTCCAGCAGCGCGGCGAAGATGCTGGGCGAGTCGAAGCGCGGCGCGCAGAACCAGTCGATGGTCCCGTCGCAGGTCACCAGGGCGGCGGTCTGGAGGTCACCGATGAGTCCGTGGTCCTCGATCGCCGGATAGGTGTTCACGTCGGACCCCCGGTCTCGGCTGCCTCCCTGCGCAGTAACTTTAGGGAATAAATGTCGGGTTAGTGAGGCTTTTGCGGTCAGCGCCTCGATCACCCACCCCGGAGTGACCTTCCCCACCCCGGGTGCGAGCCGGGTGCACAGCGGCGGACCAGCGGTCCTTACCCGACGGTAAGGTGGTGGCGCGAAGTCGCTCCCCGACCGGGGTGCGGCTTCGTAGTGCTTCGCGGGATCCGCGGAGCCCAGCCGGACCGGCGTTCTCCGGGCCAACCGCCCCGGGACGGCTGCACCCCCTTCGCCCGACCGGCACGCCGGCCGGGCCAACCCGGAACGGAGTGAGCCACGCCATGAGCGTGACTACGCAGGATCCTGCTGCCCCGGTCGACCCGGCGGAACCCGAGCGCGGTCGCCTCGACCGCTACTTCGAGATCACCCGGCGGGGCTCGACCGTCCGGCGAGAGGTCCTCGCCGGCCTCACCACCTTCGCCACGATGGCGTACATCGTCGTGCTCAACCCGCTCATCATCGGCACCGCCCCCGACGCCGACGGCAAGCTGCTCGGCATCGCGCCCGTCGCCGGGGTGACCGCCCTGGTCGCCGCCGTGATGACGATCATGATGGGCGTCGTCGGCCGGGTGCCGTTCGCCGTCGCGACCGGACTCGGCCTCAACGCGTTCGTCGCGTACGCCGTCGCGTCCCAGATGAGCTGGGCCGAGGCGATGGGCCTGGTGGTGATCGAGGGTCTGATCATCACCGTGCTGGTGCTCACCGGCTTCCGGAAGGCCGTCTTCCGCGCCATCCCCGCCGAGCTCAAGGCCGCCATCGCCGCCGGTATCGGCCTGTTCATCGCGCTGATCGGCTTCGTCGACGGCGGCCTGGTCCGCCGGGTGCCGGATGCCGCCGGTACGACCGTCCCCGTGCAGCTCGGTGCCGACGGCACCCTGCGCGGCTGGACCACCGTCGTGTTCCTGGTCGGCCTGCTGGTCACCGGCATCCTGGTGGCCCGCAAGGTGAAGGCCGGCATCCTCATCGGCATCGTCGCCACCACCGTGGTCGCCGTGATCGTCAACGCACTGGCCAAGCCCGGCCCGGCGTTCGTGGACGGCAAGCCCAACCCGACCGGCTGGCAGCTCAACGTGCCGACCCTGCCGGACCCGCTGGTGAAGGCGCCCGACCTGCACCTGCTGGGCAACGTGTCGTTCAGCGCGTTCGCGCACGTCGGCGTGATGACCGCGCTGCTGCTGGTGTTCACCCTGGTCCTCGCCGACTTCTTCGACGTGATGGGGACGACCGTCGGGCTGGCCAAGCAGGCCGGCCTGGCCACCGAGGACGGCACCGACATGCCCCGGCTGGGCAAGGTGCTCTTCGTCGACGGCGTCGCCGCGGTCGCCGGTGGTGCCGGCAGCGCCTCCTCGGCCACCACGTACGTCGAGTCGTCGTCGGGCATCGCGGACGGTGGGCGTACCGGCCTGACCAGCGTGGTGACCGGTCTGCTCTTCCTCGGCGCGCTGCTACTCACCCCGCTGGTGTCGCTGGTGCCCAGCGAGGCCGCCGGCCCGGCGCTGGTGGTCGTGGGCGCGCTGATGATCCGCCAGGTGAAGGACATCGACTTCACCGACGTGGGCGTGGCGGTCCCGGCGTTCCTCACCATGACGCTCATGCCGTTCACCTACTCGATCACCAACGGCATCGGCGCCGGCTTCGTCAGCTGGGTGGCGATCCGGGTGGCGCAGGGCAAGGCCCGGCAGATCCACCCGCTGATGTGGGCGGTCGCCGTGGCCTTCGTCGTCTACTTCGGCATCAACCTGGTCAAGGCCGTCACCGGCGTCAGCTGACCGGCTCCGCCGCGCCCCCGCACGCCTCGTCGGCCCGAGGCGGCGGGGGCGCGGCATATCCGGATCATGGGTTAGAGTGCCGAGGCGCGGACACGCGACCGTCGTGGGCGCAGGGGAGTGAGGCCATGGATCGCCATGAGCTTCTCCTGCCATGCCCTTTTCCGGGTCGCGCACGCTGACTGACGCGACCCGGGTCGCTCCACGACCTTGGAGATCGCGTTGTCCTTTCCTGACCTGACCACCGACCGTCTCGTCCTGCGGCACTGGCCGACGGAGGAGGCTGCCGCCGTCGTCGCCGGTGAGCGCCGCCCGCACTGGGCGGCCGACTATCCCGCCGAGGGCGACCGCATGATCGCCGGGCTGATCAGCCGGCACCCCGAGACGCCCCACGGACACTTCCTGATGATCGAACGGGAGACCGGCCTGACGGTGGGCGCCATCGGGCTGAAGTTGCCGACCACCGACGGGTCGGTCGAGTTCGGCTACGGCGTCGTGCCGTCCCGGCGCTGTCGGGGCTACACCACCGAGGCCGTCCGCGCTCTCGTCGGGTACGCCCGCACCCTGCCCGGGGTGACGGAGGTGTTCGCCACCGTGGACCCGGCCAACGCGCCGTCCGTCCGGGTGCTGGAGAAGGCCGGCCTGCGCCGGGACGGCAGCGTGACCTCGGACGAGGGGACGCTGTACCGGTACGTGGCCGGCTAGCCCCGCCGCCGGGTGCGTTCGTGGTCGTCCGGCCACGAACGCACCCGCTGCGCCGTTGTACGGACATGAGCTACGCGAACGTCAACGGCCTACGCCTCTGGTACGAGGTGCACGGCGCGGGCCGCCCGCTGGTGCTGCTGCACGGCGGCTACGGGTCGACGGAGATGTTCGCCCCGGTCCTGCCCGCGCTGACCGCCCGGCGGCAGGTCGTCGCGCTCGACCTGCAGGGGCACGGCCGGACCGCCGACGTGGACCGGCCGCTGCGCTACGAGTCGATGGCCGAGGACGTCGCCGCCCTGCTGCGGCACCTGGGCCTGCCCGAGGTGGACCTGCTGGGCTACTCGCTGGGCGGTGGCGTCGCGCTGCGTACCGCGATCCGGCATCCGGAGCTGCTGCGCCGGCTGGTGCTGGTCTCCACCCCCTGCCGGCGGGGCGGCTGGTATCCGGAGGTGCTGGCCGCGATGGCGGCCCAGGACGAACGGGCCGCCGAGCGGATGCGGGGCACCCCGCCGTACGAGCTGTACACCCGGGTCGCGCCGCGCCCGCAGGACTGGCCCCGGCTCTGGGCGAAGACCGGTGAGCTGCTGCGCCGCGACTACGACTGGTCGGCGCAGGTCGCCGCCCTGACCGTGCCGACGATGCTGGTCTTCGCCGACGCCGACTCCATCCCCGTCGGCCACATGGCGGAGTTCTTCGAGCTGCTCCGCGCCGGGCACCGGGACGGCACCGACCGGCCGACCGCACGGCTGGCCGTCCTGCCGGGACTGACCCATTACGACGTCGTCGGCTCGCCGGCGCTGCCCGCGGCCGTCCTGCCGTTCCTCACCCACCAGGTCCGGCCGCCCGGGTGACCGGTCCAGCGGTGCCGTCCGCACCGCCGGGCAGACCGGTCACCGCCCGGCCGCGGCGTAGCTCAGGAGCAGGACCCCGTTGGCCAGGGGCCGGGAGTCGACCAGGGCGAGGCGGTGCGGGTCGAAGCCCCGGGTGACGAGCGGGATGCCGCTGCCGGCGACGATCGGGTTCAGCTTGACCACCAGCTCGTCCACCTCGGGCAGGAGTTGGCCGGCGAGCTCGCCACCGCCGCAGAGCCAGATGTCCGCACCGGGTCGCTGCTTCAGCTCGCGTACCAGGGCGGTCGGGTCGCCGGCGACGATCTCGACGCCGGGGTCGTCCGACGGCGGCAGGGAACGGGAGAAGACGTACTGCTTGAGGTGGGCGTAGGGGCTGGTGACGCCGATCGCGAGGGCCGGCTCGTAGGTGCCGCGTCCCATCAGGACGGTGTCGAACCGGCCCTGCGGCGCGTCGAGGCCGAGGTGCCGATGGGCGGCGGTGGGGAGGGTCTGGGGCCATTCGGCGACCAGGTGGGGGTCCGGCGCCAGCGGGAAGAAGTCGAACGACCCGTCGGGGGCGGCGATGAAGCCGTCGAGGGTGCTGGCGACGAAGTAGACGAGCTTGCGCAAACCTGCTCCGATGTCCGGGAGTAACCACGACGGCTGTCGTGGTCGAGGGACAATCTACAACACCTGTCGTGGTTATTGCTAGGGTGTTCGGGTGGCCAGGAACCCGGAACGACGTACCCTGCTCGCCGACGCCGGGCTGCGGGTGCTCGCCGCCGCCGGCGCGCGCGGGCTGACCCACCGCGCCGTCGACGCGGAGGCGGGCCTGCCGACCGGCACGGCCTCCAACTACTTCCCGTCCCGGGCCGCGCTGCTCGCCGGCCTCGCCGAACGGATCTTCGACCGACTGGCGCCGGACCCGGCGGTGCTGGCCCGGCTGGGCGCGCGCCAGCCGTCGTTGGCGCTGGTCACCGACTACCTGCGGGACATCGTCGAGCGGACCACCCGGGAGCCCGACCTCACCCGGGCGCTGTTCGAGCTGCGGCTGGAAGGGTCCCGCCGGCCCGAGCTGCGCCGGGCCCTCGGCGACGTGCTCCGCCGGGGATACGCCGACGACGTCGCCTTCCACGTCGCGGCCGGGCTGCCCGGCGGCGCCTTCGAGGTCGCCCTGCTGCACTACGCCGTCGACGGCCTGCTGCTGGACCTGCTCACCACCTCCGTCGACGCCGGGTTCGACCCCGACCAGGTGGTCTCCGCCCTGGTGTCCCGACTGGTCGGTACGGCCAGCGGCTGACCCGGGCCCAGGTATGTCCACCGGTCCAGCGGGAAACCGCGGCGGAGGCGACCCGGGAGGAGCACGGATGAGGGACGGCGCCGGACTGACCATCGGGGTGCTCGGCTCGTACGGCGGTCGCAACCTGGGCGACGAGGCGATCCTCAGCGGTCTCCTCGCCGACCTGCGGCAGCAGGAGCCGAGGGCCCGGATCATCGTCTTCTCCCGGAACCCCGCGCACACCGCGCTGGCCCACCCGGACGTGGAGGCGGTGCCCTGGGAGGGCGTCAGCCGGGCCGACTCGTCGGTGGTGCTGGCGGAACTGGACCTGCTGATCCTCGGCGGAGGGGGCATCCTCTACGACCGGGAGGCGCGGCGTTACCTGCGGGTGGTCCGGGTCGCGCAGGAGCGCGGGCTGCCCCTGCTGACGTACGCGGTGGGGGTGGGGCCGCTCAGCGACGGCGTGGACAGCGGCATGGTGCGGGAGACCCTCGCCGAGGCCACCGAGGTCACCGTCCGGGACCAGGAGTCCCGGATGGTGCTGGAGGAGGCCGGGCTGGTGAACCCGATCACCGTCACCGCCGACCCGGCGTTCCTGTTGGAGCCCGAGGACTTCCCGGAGAGCTGGCTGCGGGAGGAGGGCGTGCCGGCCGGCACGCGGCTGGTCGGGCTGAGCGTCCGGGAACCGGGCCGGGCCGCCGAGCGCCTCGACGTGGACGGCTACCACCGGCTGCTCGCCCAGATCAGCGACTTCCTGGTGCACCGGATCGACGCGTACGTGCTCTTCGTGCCGATGGAACGCGACGACATCCGGCACTCGCACGGCGTGATGTCGCACATGGTCGCCGCCGAGCGGGGGCGGATCCTGCACGGCGACTATTCGCCCCGGCAGGTGCTGGGGCTGATGCGGCACTTCGACCTGGCGGTCGGCATGCGACTGCACTTCCTGATCTTCGCCGCCATGCAGGGCACGCCGTTCCTGCCGCTGCCGTACGCCGGGAAGGTCTTCGACCTGGCCCAGCGGCTCGGCGTGCCGGCGCTGCGTGGCGTGGAGCGGGAGGTGGAGGGCCCGCTGCTGGCCGAGGTGGACCGGCTGTGGGACGAGCGGGAGTCGCGGGCGGAGGCCACCGCCCGGCGGGTGGCCGAGGTCTGCGAGCAGGCCCGGGGCACCTCGCAGGTGACCCGGGGCGTGCTGGAGAGCATCCGCTCGCGGGTCATGTCCCCGGCGTGAGCCCGCTCAGACCGCCGGGCCCCGCCAGGTGTAGATCCACGGCTGGCCGCGCCCGTCGTCGGACTCCAGCTCGTAGATCTGCGCCTCGGCCAGCCCCTGCTCGCCGAGGTGGTGGTGGGTCAGCGGCGGACGGCCGTTGCTGTCCAGCTCGACGGTGACGGTCTCACCGTCGGCCTCGCCGCCCACCAGGGGAATCTGTGCCGTGGATGCCATGCGCCCATCCTGCCCCGGGTCCGGCGGGTGCGCAGCGGATAGCGGGGCAGCGGCGGGCCGCCGCCGTGGTTACGGTGGTCCGATGGCGGACATCAAGATCGATCCCACCCTCGGCCCGGTCCGCGCCCGCACGGGCGACGAGCGAGCGGTCCTGGAGTCGTTCCTCGACTTCCACCGGGGCATCGTGCTGCGGAAGGTGCGGGGGCTGGCGCACGCCGACGCGAGCCGCCGCCTGGTGCCGTCCCTGACCACCCTCGCCGGCCTGCTCAAACACCTGACCCTGGTGGAGGGCAACTGGTTCCCCCGGCTCTTCACGCCCGGACCGGGCGAGGTCCACGTCACCGCCGAGGAGGGCAGCACGGGCGGCTTCACCCTCGACGAGGGGGAGACGGTCGACGGGCTGGCCACGGCGTACGAGGCCGCCTGCGTGCGGTCGCGGGAGGTGGCGGCCCGGTTCGACCTCGACCACGTGGTGCCGCACCCGCTGCTCGGTGAGGTGTCGCTGCGCTGGGTGCTGGTCCACATGATCGAGGAGACCGCCCGGCACGCCGGGCACGCCGACATCCTCCGCGAGCTCACCGACGGCGAGACCGGGGCGATCTGACGGGTGCCCGGCGCCGGCTCACGGCCGGGGCAGCAGGCCGGGCGGATACTCCATGCCGTCGTGGGTGATCGCGGCGGCGGCGACCCGCGCGGCGTAGCCGACCGCGTCGGGCAGCGCGTCGCCGCGCCGACGGGCGGCCACCACCCCGGCGACGAAGGCGTCCCCCGCGCCGTTGGTGTCCCGCACCGGGGCGGGCGGGACGGCGGCGGGCACCGCCAGCGACGGGGCGTCCGGGGCGTACAGGACGGCACCGGCCTCGCCGCCGGTCACCAGCACGGTGCGCGGCGCCAGCCCGGCGGCGAGCGCGGCGGCCCGGTCGCCGAGCCGTACGCCGCTGACGAAGACCAGGTCGGCGGCCTCGGCGAAGGGCCGGTGATAGGGGTTGTCGCCGTCCCAGTCGTGCAGGTCGGTGGAGAGGGTCACCCCGGCGGGGAGCGCGGCGCGCACCTGCGGCAGGACGTCGCGCGCCCAGTCCATGATCGAGACATGGACGTGGGCCGCCTCCCCGACCAGCGCGGCCAGCTCGGCCGCCGGGAACGGCGCCGGCCCTGCCAGGGGCGCGGGTCGTACAGCGACATCCGCCGCCCGTCCGGGTCGACCAGGTTCACCGAGCGTCGGGTGCCCGCCGGGGCGTCGACCAGCACCGCGTGCACCGACGTCCGGGCCAGCGCCGTCCGCACCACGGCACCGGCCGGATCGGCGCCCAGCACGTCGACCAGCGCCACCCGCAGCCCCAGCGCGTGCGCCGCCAGGGCCACCCCGGCACCGGTGTTGCCGATCCGCAGGTCGATCGGGGGGACGGGGAGCGAGTCGACGGCCGGCAGCGGGAGCCCGGGCACCTGGGCGCGGATGTCCACGCCGAGCCCGCCGAGCACGAGAAGATCGAACATGGCGCCGACGGTAGCCCGCCGACGCCGCCTATCCTGGGGCGGGCGTCGACGAGGGGGAGCGTGTGCTGGTCATCCACGGGGTGTGGCTGTCCGGTGTCGGGCTCGCCGTCTGGGCCGAGGAGAGCGCGCTGCCGTCCCGGGCGCCGCGCCGGCCCGGCCGCGCGCCCGCGCGAGCGCCCCCACCCGTTCGCCGCCGACCACGCCACCCTGGCCGCCGTCGTCGGCGACCTGCCGGCCGAGGCGACCACCGTCCCGCTCACCCTGCCCACCCGGGCCGGCTCGCCGCTGGACTCACCGGAGCTGGTCCGGACCGCCGTCGCGGAACTCGGTGCGCGGCCCGGTCACCCTCGCCGGTTGGCGCGTCCCCACCCTGGTGTACGCCCCGGACGCCGCGCTCGCCCTGCTCCGGGCCCTCGACGACCGCCCGCCGTGCCCGGGGCCACCCTGCGCCACCTGGCCGGGATCGCCGACTTCGCCGCCGACCTGGTCGGCCGGGGCCGCCTCCTGCCGGCCGTCGCCGATCCCGCCGTCGCCGGCTGGCCGGGAAGGTGACCGCGCGGGCCGTCTGGCGGCCCCTGCTGACCGGCACGGACGCCGGCTGGGCCCGCGCTCTCGCCGTCGCCCTGCCCCCGGCCGCCCGCGCGGCTACCCCGCGCGACGCGCCCGAGGTGGACGGGCCCGGCCCGCTGGTCGCCGACGCGCTGGACGCGCTGACCGACGCCGCCGCCCGGGCCGCGCTCGGCGGGACCGTCCTGACCCGGGGAATGCGACCGGGCGGTGCGGTGCCGGCCTGGCTGGGGGCGCTGACCGGTGAGCGGCGCGAGTTCGCCACCGACCCGGCCGCGCTGGAGGTGCTGCGTACCGAGCTGGAACAGTGGCAGCGGGACGCCGTCGGTGGCGCCTGTACGGGCCGGCTTCCGGCTGGTCGAGCCGGATCCCGACGAGATCGACGAGCCGTTGCTGGTGGTGCCCGCCGATCCCACCGCCGTGGTGGCACCGGGCGGCCGGTGGCGGGTGGAGTTCGGCCTGCACCCGGCCGACGAACCGGGGCTGCTGGTCGACGCGGCCCAGGTGTGGCGGGCCCCCGGCACGCTGGACGCGCTCGCGGTGGACGCCCCGCAGGAGACCCTGCTGGCCGAGCTGGGCCGGGCCAGCCGGCTCTGGCCGGAGCTGGACGACGCGCTGCGTACCGCCACGCCGGAGGGGATGGAGCTGGACCCGGAGGGGGCGCACCGGTTCCTCCGCGAGGGCGCGCCGGTGCTGCACGCGGCCGGTTTCGGGGTGCTGCTGCCGTCCTGGTGGCGGCGTCCCTCGTCGCGGCTGGGGGCGCGGCTGCGGGCGCGCAGCCGGACCGCGCCGGGGACCGTCGCCGCCACGAGCGCGCTCGGCCTGGACGCCCTGGTCGACTACCGCTGGGAGGTGGCCCTCGGCGACCAGCCGCTGACCGCCGAGGAACTGGCCGCCCTGGCCGAGGTGAAGTCCCCGCTGGTCCGGCTGCGCGGGCGCTGGGTCGAGCTGGACCCGAAGCGGCTCGCCGCCGGCCTGCGGCTGCTCCGCTCGGCCGGCGAGTTCACCGTGGCCGACCTGCTCCGGCTGGGGCTGGCCGGCGGCGACCGGCCGGACGAGCTGCCGGTGCTGGAGGTGACCGCCGACGGGGCGCTCGGTGAGCTGCTCGCCGGGGAGGCGGAACGGCGGCTCACCCCGGCCGACCCGCCGCCGGGGTTCCACGGGACGCTGCGGCCGTACCAGCGGCGGGGGCTGGCGTGGCTGGCGTTCCTCCAGTCGCTCGGGCTGGGCGGCGTGCTCGCCGACGACATGGGGCTGGGCAAGACGGTGCAGCTGCTGGCCCTGCTCGCCGGGGACCCGCCCGAGGCGGGACCGACCCTGCTGGTCTGCCCGATGTCGCTGGTCGGCAACTGGCAGCGGGAGGCGGCGAAGTTCGCCCCCGGGTTGCGCGTACACGTGCACCACGGGGCCGAGCGGGCGCGCGGCGCGGAGTTCGCGGCGGCCGTGCACGCCGCGGACCTGGTCCTCACCACCTATTCGGTGGCCGCCCGCGACGCCGTCGCGCTGGCCGGGATCGACTGGCACCGGGTGGTGGTGGACGAGGCCCAGGCGATCAAGAACGCCTCCACCCGGCAGGCCGAGGCGGTCCGGTCGCTGCCCGCGCGGCACCGGGTCGCGGTCACCGGTACGCCGGTGGAGAACCGGCTCGCCGACCTCTGGTCGATCATGCAGTTCGCCAACCCGGGGCTGCTCGGCCCGGCCGCCGCCTTCCGGAAGGCCTACGCCGAGCCGATCGAGCGGCACGGCGACGAGGAGGTGGCCGCGCGGCTGCGCCGGATCACCGGGCCGTTCGTGCTGCGCCGGCTCAAGACCGACGCGTCGATCATCTCCGACCTGCCGGAGAAGCTGGAGATGGAGGTGCTGTGCAACCTCACCGCCGAGCAGGCCGCCCTCTACCGGGCCGTGGTCGACGACATGATGGCCAGGATCGAGTCCAGTGACGGGATCGAGCGCCGGGGGCTGGTGCTGGCCACCATGACCCGGCTCAAGCAGGTCTGCAACCACCCGGCGCAGCTGCTGCGCGACGGCTCGGCGCTGCCCGGCCGGTCCGGCAAGCTGGAACGGCTGGAGGAGATCGTCGACGAGGTGCTCGCCGCGGGCGAGAAGGCCCTGCTCTTCACCCAGTACGCCGAGTTCGGCGGGATGCTGCGCGGGCACCTGTCGGCCCGGGTCGGCCGGGAGGTGCTCTATCTGCACGGCGGGGTGGGCAAGGCCGACCGGGACGCCATGGTGACCCGGTTCCAGTCCCCGGACGGCCCGCCGCTCTTCGTCCTGTCGCTCAAGGCCGGCGGTACCGGGCTCACCCTCACCGCCGCCAACCACGTGGTGCACGTGGACCGGTGGTGGAACCCGGCCGTCGAGGACCAGGCCACCGACCGGGCGTTCCGGATCGGCCAGCGCCGGCGGGTGCAGGTCCGCAAGTTCGTCTGCGCGGGCACCGTCGAGGAGAAGGTGGCCGCGATGATCGCCGACAAGCGCAGCCTGGCGTCCCGGGTGGTGGGCAGCGGCGAGCAGTGGGTCACCGAGCTGTCCACCGGGGCGCTGCGGGAGCTGTTCGCGCTGGAGTCCGGGGCGGTGGTGGAGTGAGCAGCCCCTTCGCGGAGTACGGCCCGCCCCGCCGCGTCGAGGGCGGGCTGAAGGCGCGCAGCACCCGGGGCGCGATCGGCCGGTCGTGGTGGTCGCGGCGGTTCCTGGAGGTGCTGGAGTCGTTCGCGCTGGGCACCCGGCTCACCCGGGGCCGGGCGTACGCGCGCCGGGGCCAGGTGCTGCGGCTGGAGGTGACGCCGGGGCTGGTCACCGCGGCGGTGCAGGGCTCCCGGCCCGAGCCGTACCGGGTGCGGATCGGGTTGCCGGCGTTCCCGCCCGAGGTCTGGGACCGGATCGAGGCGGAACTGGCCGGCCAGGCGTTCTTCAGCGCCCGGCTGCTCGCCGGTGACCTCCCGCCCGAGCTGGAGCAGGTGTTCGCCCACGCCGGTGCCCCGCTCTTCCCGGCCGGCGTGGCCGAGCTGACGCAGGACTGCTCCTGCCCCGACTTCGCGGTCCCGTGCAAGCACCTGGCGGCCAGCTTCTACCTGCTCGCCGAGGCGTTCGACGCCGACCCGTTCCGGTTGCTGCACTGGCGGGGCCGCAGCCGGGCCGAACTGCTGGACCGGCTGCGTACGCTGCGCACCCCCGAGGCGTCGGACGACCGGCCGGCCGTCGTCGGGCCGGCACCGTCCACGCCGGAGCTCCCGGCGGCCGGCGCGGCCCGGGCGCTCGGCGCGCTGCCCGCGCCCGACCCGGCCGACGCGGTGGACCGGTTCTGGCTGCCCCGGTGCCGCTGCCCGACCGGCCGCCGACCCTGGCCACCGGTGCGGAGCTGCTGTTGCGCCAGCTCGCCCCGCCGGGGGCGGCCATCGGCGGTCCCGGCCTGGTCGAGCGGCTGCGCCGGGCATACCGGGAGTTCGGCCCGTCCGAGCCGGACGGGTCATAGCCAGCGCCGCCGGAACCGCCACATGAGTCCGGCGTTGGCCACCAGCACCACGGCGCAGACGGCACCGGCCAGCCGGCCGGCCAGCACGGTCATCGCCGGCAGCGAGGCCCACAGCACGATGGTCAACAGCATCAGGTAGCGGCCACGACGGGCCCGGGCGCGCTGGTCGAGCCGGGCGAAGAACTGCGGGTCGCTCTCCCGCAGCTGACGGGTGATCTGCTCGAACCTGCGCTGATCCTCTTTGCTGAGCATGGCGGTGCCTTCCCCTCACGGCTTCAGCGGTTCGGCGGCATACCCGCAACGGGGGGCGGTCACGCGCTCCTGCTGGTGCTACTTTCGCGGTGCCGGGGGCCGGCGGGGCGGATCGGATCTTCCGCCCGGGCGGGCACAGGGCAGGCTTATCCCCGCCTTAAGTTTCCCTGTGGCAATGAACGGCCGCGCCAGCGCCGCATCGCCCCCAAACGTTACGCCCCGGCCGTGCGACGCCGCGTCGTCCCTGCTCCGGACGTCGGGGACCGGACCGGGGCGGACCAGTCACCGGGGACCGGCCCTGAGCACCGTCTTAAGTGCCCTCGCGGGCGTCGTCGGCGCGCCTTGAGACCCGTCCGGCCCATGGCTACTTTCCCGTAACAACTCCTCCGCAACAGTCGCCGCCGCTGCTGGCCCTTCCCCCGGTCGCAGCCGGGTCGGCGCTCGAAGAAAACGGGATTGGTACATGGCCGACCAGAATGTGCCACCACGTCGACCGCGGCCCGGCCGCGGCTGGGACGGACGCCAGCACCTCACCGCCGACGCGCCGTACGGCACCGAGGCGGGCCACGGCGGGTACGCCGGCAACACCGGCACGCTCCCCGCGCAGGGTCCACAGTGGGTGGGTCCGGACGGCTTCGGCCGGCAGGGGCAGCCGCAGCAGGCCGGCTACCCGCAGCCCGGTTACCCGCAGTCCGGCCCCGGGCTGCCCAACCTGGACGACGACGAGCCGGGCCGACGGGTCGGCCGGCGGCGGGCCCTCGCCGCGCTCGGTGGCACCGCCGCGGTGGTCGCCGGTGGCGCCGCCCTGGCGATGACCCCCCAGGTGCGTGGCCTCTTCGCCGACGCCCCGGTGACCGGTGACGCCACCGGCACCACGGTCACCGACGGCACCGCGGCCCGACCCAGCGGCCAGCAGCCCAGCACGGTACGCACCTACACCGAGCAGAACGAGAGCTACATGGGCTCCCGGGCCGGTGCGGCGCTGAAGAAGAACTCGCCGACCGGCGGGCGGATCTTCTCCGGCCCGGCCGCCGCGGCGGCGGAGACCCAGGTGACCGTCAAGACGGTGCTCGCCAAGGACCCGATCCGGCACCTGGCCAGCCGGGCCACCTTCGGTCCGACGCCCAAGGTGCTGGCCGACATCAAGCGGCTCGGCATCGACGCGTGGCTGCGCTGGCAGCTCGACCCGGAGAAGATCGCGCCGACCAAGGCCGAGCTGAAGCTCGCCGAGCTGCCCAGCCTCAAGCTCACCCCGCAGCAGCTGCGCGACCAGCGGGACCAGCTCAACGAGCGCGGTGTCCAGCCGGAGAAGGAGACGGTCGACGCCACGATCGCCCGGCAGATCTGGTCGGACCGGCAGCTGTTCGAGGTGATGGTCGACTTCTGGAACGACTTCCTGCACGTCGCCGCCGACTTCGACGGCGGCGAGGTCTACCGCAACTCGTTCGACCGGGACGTCATCCGCAAGCACGCGCTCGGCAGCTACCCGGAGATGCTGGTCGCCGCGAACAAGCACCCGGCGCTGCTGCTCTATCTGAACCAGGTGGACTCCCGCAAGGACGCGGTGAACGAGAACCTGGCCCGGGAGAACCTGGAGCTCTACTCGGTCGGCGTCGACGGCGGCTACACCGAGAAGGACGTCCGGCAGGCCGCGATGCTCCAGACCGGCCGCGGCGTCGCCGACGGGAAGTACATGTTCTTCCCCGAGCGGCACTACCTCGGCAAGGTGAAGATCCTCGGCTTCAGCCACCCGAACAACTCGGCCGACCCGAAGGTCGCCGACGCGACGATCGACCGGTACATCGCCTACATCGCGCTGCACCCGTCGACCGCCCAGTACGTGGCCCGCAGCCTCGCCACCCGGTTCGTCTCGGACACCCCGCCGAAGTCACTGGTGGACCGGCTGGCCAAGACGTACGCGGCGAACAAGGGTCTGATCAAGCCGCTGCTGATCACGCTGTTCAGCTCGTCGGAGTTCTGGGCCGCAGTGGGGCAGAAGGTACGCCGGCCGATGGAGTACCTGGTCGCCACGTACCGGGCCCTCGGGGTGGCGCCGGAGGCGTCGGCCGGGTTCACCGGCGACGACCGGCGCACCCCCTACCAGCAGGGGCTGCGGCAGATCCAGGACAAGATGCGCGAGCTGGGCCAGTACCCGATGGGCAAGCCCACCCCGGACGGCTACGCCGACGTCTACGTCGCCTGGACCTCGGCCGGCACCATGGTCGACGGCTGGAACGAGGCCGGCGACCTGCTCGGCGGCTGGCGCAAGCAGTTCACCTATCCCAAGCCGGAGAAGCTGGTGGCCCGGCCGCCGGCCACCGCCGGGGCGTACGTGGACGCGCTGGCGGTTCGGCTGGTGCACCAGAAGCTCAGCGCCAAGGAGAAGGCGCTGGTCCTGGGCGTCGCCGGGGTCTCAGCGACCACCAAGGTCGACGCCACCTTCAACGGGGCCATCGCCGCCGTCGCGCGGACGATCCTCGCTTCCCCCCAGCACCACCTCCGGTGAGGCATTCGATGGAGAATCCTGTGTACTCGTACCCCCTGCACCCCGAATGCCCGGACCTGCGGCGACTGGCCGACAACCCGGCCGAGGCGCTGCTGCGCGCGGAGGCCGACCTGGTGGCGGCGGAGAACGCCGCCGAGGCGGACCGCTACCGCCGGCTGGAGGAGCTGGAGGAGGCCCAGCAGGACGGGCGGGGCGTCACCCGGCGTACCTTCGTCGCCGGCGCGGCGGCGACCGCCACCGCGCTGGCCACCGCCCAGTTCGTCACCACCTCGGCCTCCTTCGCGGCGACCAAGACCGGCACCCTGATCCACGTCTTCCTCTACGGCGGGCTGGACGGGCTGAGCCTGGTCGCCCCGGACGGCGACCCGGTGCTGGCCAAGAGCCGCCCCGACCTGCTGCTCGGCAACGACTCGCTGGCCCTGGGCCGCGGCTTCAAGCTGACCAGCGCCTTCGCCCCGCTGGAGAAGTGGCTCAAGGCCGGCCAGCTGGGCTTCGTCCCGGCGGTCTCCGACCCGCGGCTGTCCCGCAGCCACTTCCAGGCCGCGGATGCCTGCAACCTGGGCGGCCTGCCCGGCGAGACCGGCGGCCGGGGCTGGCTGGACAGCCTGGTGGACACCCTCGGCAAGGGCACCGCCTTCCGCAGTGTCGGCATCGGCAGCACGCTGCCCCGCTCGCTGGTCGGCGTGAACGGCGCGATCTCCCTGAACAACGTCGGTGAGCTGCGGCTCAACGGCGACGACAAGTACCGGGCCGCCACCGAGAAGGCGATCCGGGGGCTCTTCACCGGGATCAACCACCCGGTCGAGGAGGCGGTCCTGGAGGGGATGGGCGCGCTGGCCACCGCGCAGAAGCTCGCCGCGAAGCCGTACCAGGCGGTGGCCGGGGTGAAGTACGAGGGCGTCGGCTCCGCCTTCCAGCAGCTCGCCCAGCTCATCAAGGGCGGCGCGAACGTCCGGGTCGCCACGGTCGGCATGGGCGGCTACGACACCCACGAGAACCAGGGCACCCAGGACGGCGGGAACCTGTGGCGCAAGCTCAACGAGCTGGCCACCGCGCTGGCCGCGTTCTTCACCGACCTCGGTGACCGGTCCGCGGACGTGACGGTCATGGTGACCAGCGAGTTCGGTCGCCGGGTCGCCTCCAACCGGGGCGGCACCGACCACGGGCACGGTGGGGTGGTCAGCATCCTGTCCGGGCGTAAGCTCGCCGGGTCCCTGCTCGGGACGTGGAACGGGTTGAACGATCTGGACTCGGGCGACGTACCTGAGTACAACAACATGTTCAACGTCTACGGGTCCGTCGCTCAGGGGCGGTTCGGCCTGACGACCGCGGAGGTGGACAAGGTGTTCCCGCGACAGAAGTACACCCCGATGAAGCTGTACGCGTGACGTACCAGGACATCACGGCCACCGGCCGTCGTACCGGGACGACCTCCCCGTACGGCGGCCGTTCGGCTGCCCCCGTACCCCCGCCGGGTCTGCCCCGGCGCGGGCCCGGCGGCCGGCGGGCCCTCGCCGCCCTGTTCTGGCTCGGCTTGGTGGCCGCGGTGCTGCCCTGGTGGCTCGACACCCCGGCCGGCTCGCTGAGCGGCACCACCGACCTGCTCACCGCCGCCGGCCGGATCACCGGCCTGGTCGCCGGCTACCTGCTGCTGGTGCAGGTGCTGATGATGAGCCGGGTCGGCGCGCTGGAACGCTGGGTCGGCGGGGAACGCCTCTCCCGGCTGCACCGTGACCTCGGCGCCACCCTGCTCGTCGCGGTGCTCGCCCACCTGTCGCTGATCGTGGTCGGCTATGCCGGGCTGGAGCGCAAGTCCCTGTTCGGCGAGGTCGGCTCGCTGCTCGGCAACTACGAGGACATGGTCTCCGCGTTCGTCGCCGCCGGCATCATGCTGGTGGTCGGGCTCACCGGCATCCGGGCGATCCGCACCGTGCTGCCCTACGAGCTCTGGTACCACCTGCACCTGACCAGCTATGCCGCCCTGCTGCTCGGCTTCGGCCACCAGTTCAGCAACGGCGCCCAGCTCTTCGAGCCCGGGCCGGTCCGCACCGGCTGGATCGCCGGCTACCTGCTGGTGCTGGCCGCGCTGGTCTGGGGGCGGGTGCTCGCGCCGCTGCACTTCAACCTGCGGCACCGGCTCCAGGTCGCCGACGTGGTGGCGGAGAGCCCGGACACCATCTCGATCTACCTGACCGGCCGGCGGCTCAACCAGATCGACATGCTGGGCGGGCAGTACTTCCGGTGGCGCTTCCTGAATGTCGGCGGCTGGTGGCAGTCGCACCCGTTCTCGCTCTCCGCCGCCGCCAACGGCCGCTGGCTGCGGCTGACCGTCAAGGTGGTCGGCACGCACACCGCCGACCTGCGTGACCTGCGGCCCGGCACCCGGGTCTGGGCGGAGGGCCCCTCCGGCACGTTCACCGCCGCGCACCGCACCCGGGAGCGCGCGCTGCTGATCGCCGGCGGCAGCGGTATCGCCCCGCTGCGGGCGATGCTGGAGGAGCTGCCGCCGGGCGCGGCCCTGATCTACCGCGCCCGGAACCCGGCCGACGTGCTCATGCACCAGGAGCTGGACTGGCTGGCGCAGGCCCGGCAGACCTCCGTCTGGTACGTGATCGGCTCCCGCAACGATCCCGGGCCCCGCCAGGTGATGAGCCCCGAAGGGCTGCGCCGGCTGGTGCCCGACGTGACCCGCCGCGACGTCTACCTGTGCGGACCGGCCGGCCTGGTCGACGAGGCGGTCCGGGCGCTGCGCCGCACCGGCGTGCCCCGCCGGCAGATCCACCTCGCCACCTTCGAGCTCTAGGAAAGGCACTGCTGCGCATGCGTCGCGCCGTCCTCGCGATCACCGGCCTGGCCGCCAGCACCACCGCCCTGGTGGTGCTCAAGGGCTCGCCCGGGGCCAGCCAGGTCGCCCAGGACCGCCCCGCCGCCCAGGCGCCGGCGGTGCCCGGGGGAGCGCTGCCGCCCACGCCGGGGCTCACCCCCACCCCGGGGGCGACCCGGTCCGCCGCCGCGCCCCGCCCGACCGCGTCGACCCGCCCCTCCGCGAGCCGGACCCCGGGCTCGCGGACCACCACCCGGGCGACGACGGCCGCACCGAGGGCCACCACCAGCGCACCGAAGCCCGCCACCCGCACGGTGACCGGCCCGACGGTGAGCTACAAGTACGGCTCGCTCTCCGTCCGGATCACCCTCGCCGGCACCCGGATCGTGGACGCGACGGCCATCGGCATGCCGCTCGGCGGCCAGTCCGGGCTGCGCAGCGACGACGTGCAGGCCCGCTACAGCGGCAGCTCCGGCGAGGTGGTGGCGAAGCAGAGCGCCAACCTGAACACCGTCTCCGGGGCCACCTACACCAGCACCGCCTACAAGCAGTCGCTCCAGGCCGCGATCGACAAGGCCTGACCGGGTGGGCGAGCCGGGTCCGTCCGCCCGTCCCGGCCTGCGCCGGGTCGAGCCCGTCATGGGTACGGCGATCAGCCTCGACCTGGCCGACGACCTGCCCGCCGCCACGCTGCGGGAGTTGGCCGACGACACCTTCGCCTGGCTGCACGAGGTCGACGCGCGGTTCAGCACCTATCGGGACGACAGCGAGGTGTGCCGCTTCGACCGGGGTGAGCTGCGGCTCGCCGACGCCTCCGCCGACCTGCGTACGGTGGTGGAGCGCTGCGCCGACCTCTGGGCCGCCACCGACGGCTTCTTCGACGCGTACGCCACCGGCCGGTTCGACCCGTCGGGCTACGTCAAGGGCTGGTCGGCGCAGGTCGCCTCGGACCGGCTCTGCGCGGCCGGGGCGGTCAACCACTGCCTGAACGCCGGCGGTGACGTCCGGGTACGCGGCCGGTCCGCGACCGGTGAGCCGTGGCGGATCGGCGTCCGGCACCCCTGGGACCCGGCGGCCACCTGTCTGGTGCTCACCGGCACCGACCTGGCGGTCGCCACCTCCGGCGTCTACGAGCGCGGCCACCACGTGGTGGATCCCCGCCGGGGCGTACCGGCCGAGGGCCTGCGCTCGGTCACCGTGGTCGGCGCGGACCTGGGCGTGGCCGACGCGTACGCCACCGCCGCCGTCGCGATGGGTGCGGCGGGCATCGGCTGGCTGGACCGCCTCCCCGGCCACCGGCACGCCGTGGTCACCGACGATGCCCGGCTCCTGTCCTCCCGCGACCTGCCGGTCACGGACTGACCCGCACCCGGCTCGCCGGGAGCGGCGCGGAGGTCAGCGGGCCCCTCGTGGGCTCGCTACGAACTTGATGGCAAAGATGAATCACCCCACCACCGGCCCCACCCCACCCGGCCCCCGCCGAGTTGATCATGGGGTTGGCGGCGGTGTGGATCTCCCTGAGTGCCGCCACGTCCATGATCACCGGCGCGGTGCGGGCGCCGGGCCGGCGCGGAAGGGGGAAGGGGCAAGGGGTCAGCGTGGGGGGCGGTAGGTGTTGGCGGGGCGGGAGAACGGGGGTCGGGGGCGGCCGGGGCGGGCGCCGAACGGACGGGTGCCGGCCCAGCGCCGGGGCCGGCGGTGGTGCCGGGGTGGTTCGGTGCCGTCGGTGTGCCGTGCCGCGTCGTCTCTGGACATCTCTACCCCCGCTCCGGGCGCCGATCGCGCCGTCACCGGTTCAACGAGGGCGGCACCGCCGGGGTCGCTGTCGTACTGCCGTCGTTCACCAGCCGCGCCGGGGCAGCGGAAGGTGGCCGGGGAGCAGGTCGGAGGTGAGCCGCACCCCGGCCCCGAGTAACGCGTCGATCAGCGCGTTCTGCACCAGGTACGAGTCGGGCAGCTGCCAGCGGGCCTGTTCCGGGGCGACCAGCCAGCGGACCGTCCCCTCGGGCAGCCGGGTCGGGGGCGCCGGGATCCACGAGCCGGGGCCGTGCCGGACCACGTGGAAGCAGTTCTCCAGCTCGGGGCGGAGCGGATCGCCGGGGCGGACCAGGAACATCCACCGCCCGGTGGGCGTGACCAGCACCGGCCCGCGTACGCCCGGCCCGGCCGGGTGGGTGGCCACGGCGTTCAGCACGCGCCGGCCGAGGTGGGCCGGGACCTCCAGCACGTCGAAGGCCCGCCCGGTGGGCAGCAGCACCCCGTGCGGCCGGCTGCGCCACCAGGTGGCCACCCGGGCCGGGTCGGTGCTGGCCGCGTGCTCCCAGTTCTCCAGCGCCGGATGACAGCCGACGGTGGGGCAGCCGGCCCGACCGCAGACGAAACGGCTGTTGGCCAGGCAGGCGCCCGGGGTGACCTGCCAGCCGTGTGCGGCGTAGCGCACCGCCACCCGACGCAGCCGGACCCGTTCCAGGGGCGACAGGTGAGTGACGCGCGGTACGACGTTCCCCCACATGTGTGCCATCTCCTCTCGTCGGGATCGATCGGTTCCCATGTCACACGTCGAGCGCCGTCACTGCCGTAACCCATGCTCGTTGAGCTGACGAACGGCTCATGCAACTTGCACGAAAAGTACGAGGACTGGCTGTACGGCTGACGCACAGACTGTGCGACCAGCGAAAACCTGAAGACCTACGGGCAGAGCCGGTCACCGACCCGGGGAGCGCGACCGGGTCGGGGAGGGGATGGACCATGGACGAGTTGCCCATAGGCCGACGCGTGGCGTACTGGCGCGGGCGGCGCAAGATGTCCCAGCAGGTCTTCGCCGACCGGCTCGGCAAGTCCAAGAGCTGGGTGGACAAGGTCGAGCGCGGGGTACGCCGGCTCGACAAGTTCTCCGTCCTCTACGAGATCGCCGACATCCTCCAGGTCGACGTGCAACTGCTGCTCGGCAAGGACCCGGAACGCCGTACCGACGCGTTGAACTGCATCGACCAGGTCGAGGTGCAGGAGATCCGGGCCGCGCTGGAGCGGTACGACTCGATGAGCGCCTACTTCGACGCCGCGCCGTACCCGCCCCCGCTGGCCGACATGCGCAAGGCGGTCAACCACGCCTGGCTCACCTACCAGTACGGCCGCTACGGCATGCTCACCCGCGCCCTGCCGAAGCTGCTGCGCGACGCCCAGGCCGGCGACGCCGGCTACGGCGGCGACCAGGCCCGGGAGGCGGCCCACCTGCTCGGGCAGGTCTATCAGATCGCCTCCTCGGTGCTGCGCAAGCTCGGCGAGTGCGACCTGGCCTGGCTGGCCGCCGACCGGTCGATGGCGGTCGCCCAGCGGGCCGACGACCAACTGCTGGCCGGCATCGCCACCACCCGGGTCTGCAACGCCCTGGTCGCCATGGGGCGGGCCCGGCCGGCCCTGGAACTCAACGTCAACATCGCCAACCGGCTCGCCCCCGGCGGCGACAACGACGCCTCCCCGGGCCGGCTCTCGGTCTACGGCATGCTGCTGCTGCAGGGCGCGATGGCCGCCGCCCGGATCGGTGACTCCGCCACGGTCGACGACCTGTTCACCGGCGCCCAGGAGGCAGCCGTCCTGCTCGGTGGCGACCAGAACCACTACTGGACGTCGTTCGGCCCGACCAACCTGGAGCTGCACCGGGCCGCCGCCGCGGTGGAGCTCGGTGACGGCGGGCGGGCGGTGGAGCTCCACCACCGGATCTCCGAACCGGCGTTCAACGCGCTGCTGCCGGAGCGGCGGGCCCACCACCTGCTCGACATCGCCCGCGGCTACGCCCAGCTCGGCGACGTCGCCAACGCGGGGGAGATGCTGCTGCGCGGCGACCGGCTCGCCCCGTCCGAGATCCGCTGCCGGCCGATCGCCCACGAGGTGATGTCGGACGTGCTCCGTCGCACACGGGGTGCGCCGCCTCCGCCCGTTGCGGAGTTGGCTGAGCACATGGGAGTCGGAGTATGAGCGCCCGGGTGCTCTATGTCATCGTCTGCGGTTCGCCGCTGGCGCGTCAGGTGGGTCGGCTCGTGGAGCTGGCCCAGCAGGACGACTGGGACGTCTGCGTAGTCACCACGCCGGACGGCGCGAAGTTCGTGGACCGGACGGCGCTGGCCCGGCAGACCGGCCACCCGGTCCGCAGCCACTACAAGAACCCGGGCGACCCGGACGTGCTGCCCCCGGCGGACGCGATGCTGGTCTGCCCGGCCACGTTCAACACGGTCAACAAGTGGGCCGCCGGCATCACCGACACCCTCGCCCTCGGGTTGCTGATCGAGGCGCAGGGCGCGGGGGTACCGATCGCGGCGGTGCCGTACACGAACGTGGCGATGGCCGCCCACCCGGTGTTCCGGGCGAGCCTGGCCCGGCTCCGGGAGTGGGGGGTGGCGGTGGTCTTCGGCGACCACGTCGTCCCGCTGCACCCGCCCGGCACCGGCGAACGCCACCTGGACGCCTTCCCCTGGTCGGCCGGCCTGGCGGCGCTGACCGGCCTGCGTCCCCCCGTCGTCCCCGTCGCCTGAGAGGTGGTGCGCAGGGGCCCCTCGTCGACGCGTCCGGGGCCCCTGCCGACCGCCAGCGGCGTGGCTCGCGGTCCGCGCCGGTAAGCTGGCCGGCCGTGAGGACAACCACAGCACCGCCCACGGTGGCCGACGTGGTGGCCCTGCTGGACCGCCGCTATCCGCCCGGCTGGGCGGAGGAGTGGGACCGGGTCGGCCTGGTGCTCGGCGACCCCGCCCTCCCGGTACGCCGGATCGCCTGCGTGGTCGACGTGGTGCCGGAGACGGTCGCCGAGGCGCTCGCCGCCGGAGTCGACATGATCGTCGCCCACCACCCGCTGCTGCTGCGCGGGGTCTCCTCGGTCGCCGCCACCACCTACAAGGGGCGGATCGTCCACCAGCTGATCAAGGCGGACGTGGCGCTGCACGTGGCCCACACCAACGCCGACGTGGCGAACCCGGGTGTCTCCGACGCCCTGGCCGCCCGGTTCGGGCTGACCGGGCTGCGCCCGCTGCACCGGCCCCGGCCCGGCTCGCCCGCCGACGGCGAGGGGCGGGGCATCGGCCGGATCGGCGAGCTGCCCACCCCGATGACGCTCGCGGAGCTGACCCGGCAGGCCGCCGCGGTGCTCCCCGTCACGGCCTGGGGAGTTCGCGCCGCCGGGGATCCCGGGCGTAGGGTTCGTACCCTCGCCGTGAGCGGTGGCTCGGGGGACGGCTTCCTCGCCGAGGCGACCGCCGCCGGGGTCGACGCGTTCCTCACCGCCGACCTGCGCCACCACCCCGCCGGCGAGCACCTCGCCGCCGGCGGCCCGGCCCTGCTGGACGCCGCCCACTGGGCGACCGAACGACCCTGGTTGGACGACCTGGCCGCCCACCTGAGGGACGCCCTGGGCGTCGAGACCGTGGTGTCCGACCTGGACACCGACCCGTGGACCGTGCACGCCGCCGCACCCCGTCCCGACGACAAGGAGCCCCGCCCGTGAAGGCTGACCCGAAGGTCCAGCGCCGCCTGCTCGACCTCCAGGCGATCGACACCGCCCTCGCCCAGCTGGCTCACCGCCGCCGGACGCTGCCCGAGCGGGCCGAGCTGGAGGCCCTCGCGCGGGAACTCTCCGCGCTGGAGGACGAGCGGGTCCGCGCTCAGGTGGCCGTCGACGACCTGGACCGGGACATCACCCGGATGGAGAAGGACGTCGAGCAGGTCCGGGCGCGCAAGAGCAAGGACGAGAACCGCCTGGCCGGCGGCGGCATCCCGGCGCGGGAGCAGGAGGCGCTCCAGCACGAGCTGGCCTCGCTGAACCGCCGGCAGAGCGACCTGGAGGACGCCGAGCTGGAGCTGATGGAGCAGCGGGAGACCGCGCAGGGCGTGCTCGACGGGGTCGAGCGGCGGATCGCCGAGGCCCGGGAGCGGCGCGCCGCCACCGAGCAGCGCCGGGACGACAGCCTCGCCGAGATCGCCCGCGAGGAGGAGTTCAAGCGCTCCGCCCGCCAGCCGCTCGCCGGTGACCTCCCGACCGACCTGGTCGGCCTCTACGAAAAGATCCGCGAGGACACCGGGCTCGGCGCGGCGCTGCTCACCGGGGCCCGCTGCGGCGGTTGCCGGCTGGAGCTCTCCGGCGCGGACCTGGCCCGGATCCGCAAGGCCGCCCCGGACGACGTGGTCCGCTGCGAGGAGTGCCGGCGGATCATGGTGCGTACCAACGAGTCGGGCCTGTAGCCGCCGTGGCGGTGCGCGCGGTCGTCATCGAGGCCGACGGCGGGTCCCGGGGCAATCCCGGTCCCGCCGGCTTCGGCGCGGTGGTCCGGGACTCCGCGACCGGCGAGGTGCTCGCCGAACGCTCCGAGTCGATCGGCACCGCCACCAACAACGTCGCCGAGTACCGGGGCCTGATCGCCGGGCTGGAGGCCGCCGCCGAGCTGGGCGCGGTCGAGGTCGAGGCGCGGATGGACTCCAAACTGGTGGTCGAGCAGATGTGCGGCCGCTGGCAGATCAAGCACCCCGGCCTGCGCCCGCTGGCCGCGCAGGCGGCCGGCCTGGTCGGCCGGTTCGCCAACGTGCGGTTCAGCTGGATCCCCCGGGAGCGCAACACGCACGCCGACGCGCTGGCCAACGCCGCGATGGACGCCGCCGCCGGGAAGACCCCGGCCCGGGCCGTCGTCGCGTCACCCCGGATCGTGGAGCCGCCGCGCGAGGTGGCCGGCCCCGACTCGGCCGCCCGCGCCGCGGCCCGCGAGGTGGCCGCCCGGGCAGCCACCGGCCGCGCCACCGGCACCGACCCGGCCACCACGCCGGCCTCCTGGGAGCCCCGCCCGACGGAGGAGGCCACCCGGCTGATCCTGGTCCGGCACGGCGAGACCGAGCGGACCGTGCAGAAGCGTTACTCCGGCCGCGGCGACGTGCCGCTGACCGACCGGGGCCGGGCCCAGGCCCGGGCCTCCGCCGCCCGGGTGGCCGCGCTCGCGCCGTCCGTCGCGGCCGTGGTCAGTTCCCCGCTGTCCCGGTGTACGGCGACAGCCGAGGCGATCGCCGCGGTCGTCGGCAACCCGCCGGTGCGCCCCGACGACGACCTGATCGAGTGCGACTTCGGGGTCTGGGAGGGGCGCACCTTCGCCGAGGTGCGGGACGGTTGGGCGGGTGAGCTGGACGCCTGGCTCGCCTCCACCCGGGTCGCCCCGCCGGAGGGGGAGTCGTTCGTCGCCGTCGCCGAGCGGACCGGCCGCGCGATCGACCGCCTGCGTACGACGTACCCCGGGGAGACCGTCGTGGTGGTCTCCCACGTCTCGCCGATCAAGCTGATCCTGCGCGACGCCCTCGCCGCCGGTGACGCCTTCCTCCACCGCCTCTACCTCGACACCGCCGGCATCTCCCTGCTCGACCTCTACCCCGACGGCGGCGTAGCGGTCCGCCTGGTCAACGACACCGCCCACCTCACCACCCTCTGACGGGCTCCCTCCTCCCTCCGCCCCTCCCCCCTCCCCCCTCCCCCCTCCCTCTGCCCCGCACTTTCACGGAAAGAGTGGCCATTCCGCCGAGAATGGCCACTCTTTCCGTGTATTCGCGCCCGAAGGAGGGAGGGGGTGGAGGGGAGGGGACGGGGGGTGGGGCCGTTCGGCGCAGGTGGGGGGCCGTTCGGCGCATCGGCGTCGATGCATTGAACGTGATGGGGGTCACAGGGTCGTAGCCTCCGGCCGTTACCTGGCCAGCTACGACTTCCCGGAGGTGTGTCACATGGCAGCACCCGAACCGGAGGCGCCGACCACGGCGCGATCCAGGGCGAAGGACCACAGCCCCTGGAACTGGTTGCTCTTCATCCCCATCGTGGTGCCGCTGATCCCGGCCTTATTCAACGCCGACGCACCCCGACTGTTCGGGTTCCCGCGCTTCTACTGGCTGCAACTGGCCTGGATCATCCTCGGCGTGGTCAGCACCACGCTGGTCTACCAGATGACCAAGAAGCGGGGTGACCACTGATGTGGCGGGACCACCTGACCGAGATCATCGTCTTCACGATCCTCTTCCTGCTGGTCAGCGCCATGGGTTTCGTGGCGGCCCGGTGGCGCGCGCCCCGGGACATGGCGCACCTGGACGAGTGGGGGCTGGGTGGCCGCAACTTCGGCGGCTGGATCACCTGGTTCCTGATCGGCGGTGACCTCTACACCGCGTACACCTTCGTGGCGGTGCCGGCGCTGGTGTTCGGCGCGGGCGCGATGGGCTTCTTCGCGGTGCCCTACACGATCGTCATCTATCCGATGGTCTTCCTGGTGCTGTGCCGGCTCTGGTCGGTGTCGCACCGGCACGGCTACGTCACCCCGGCGGACTTCGTCCGCAACCGGTTCGACTCGCCGGTTCTGGCGCTGCTGGTGGCGATCACCGGCATCGTCGCGACCATGCCGTACATCGCGTTGCAGCTGGTCGGCATCGAGTCGGTGCTCAAGACGATGGGCGTGACCGGCGACAACGCCCTGGCCCGGCACCTGCCGATCATCATCGCGTTCGCCATCCTGGCGGCCTACACCTACCAGTCCGGGCTGCGCGCCCCGGCGCTGATCGCCTTCGTCAAGGACTCGCTGATCTACATCGTGATCCTGGTGGCGGTCATCTACCTGCCGTGGAAGCTGGGCGGCTGGGGGAGCATCTTCGACGCCGCCGACGCCAAGTTCAAGGCCAGCCCGGCGCCCGGGGACGGCATCCTGCTCAACGCCAACAACCAACTCCAGTACGTCACGCTGGCGTTCGGGTCGGCGCTGGCGCTCTTCCTCTATCCGCACAGCGTCACCGGTGTGCTGGCCAGCCGGAACCGGGACGTGATCAAGCGGAACATGTCGGCGCTGCCGGCGTACAGCCTGCTGCTCGGGCTGATCGCGCTGCTCGGTTACATGGCGATCGCGGCGAAGGTGAAGCCGCTGCCGGGGGCCTCCGCGGGCAGTGTGGACAGCAACACGGTGGTGCCGCTGTTGTTCGACCAGCAGTTCCCGGACTGGTTCGCCGGGGTGGCGTACGCGGCGATCGGCATCGGCGCGCTGGTGCCGGCCGCGATCATGTCGATCGCGGCGGCGAACCTGTTCACCCGCAACATCTACAAGGAGTACCTGAAGCGGGACGCCAGTCCGGCGCAGGAGGCGCAGGTCTCGAAGATCACGTCGCTGCTGGTCAAGGTGGGGGCGCTGGCGTTCATCATCTTCCTGGACCCGCAGTTCTCCATCGACCTCCAGCTCATCGGCGGCGTGATCATCCTGCAGACGCTGCCGGCGGTGGCGCTGGGCCTCTACACCCGCTGGTTCCACCGCTGGGCGTTGATCGGCGGCTGGGTGGCCGGCATGGGCCTGGGCATGTGGATGCTCTATCAGATCGCCAACCCGGTGACCGGCAAGAAGCACTTCGCCGGCTCGGCCTTCCCGCTGTCGGAGTTCGGCTTCGACACCAAGAAGACGATCTACGTCGGCATCGTGGCGGTGCTGGTCAACCTGGTGGTGGCCGCGCTACTGACCCTGGCCCTGCGGGCCGGGAAGGTCGCCGACGGGGTGGACCGCACCACGCCGGACGACTACTTCGCCGACGAGGGTGACCCGCGCGTCACCCCCGGCCCGGACCGCGACGCCGACTCCGCCCGCGAGCCCGTCGCCTGAGATGTAAGGAGGGGCCCCCTGTTAACGCCAGGCGTTAACAGGGGGCCCCTCCTTACATCCGGTTGGCGCGGCGGGGCGGGGGGCTCAGCGGGAGCGGGGGCGGGACTCCAGGGCCTGGTTGAAGCGCTGCAGGAGTTCGGCCAGGGTGTCCCGGTCGTCGGGCGACCAGCCGCCGAGGATCTCGCCGTAGAGCCGGGTGCGGGCCGCCCGGACGGCGGTCATCCGGGACAGGCCGGCGGCCGTCGGGGAGATGACGGTGCCGCGCCCGTCGGCCGGGTCAGGGGTACGCGCGACCAGGCCGTCCCGCTGCATCGCGGAGACCTGCCGGGTGACCGTGGAGCCGTCCAGGTTGAGCTTCGCGGCGAGCGCGGAGACGTTCTGCGGCCCGGCCGCGTCCAGGTGCCGCAGGATCACGTACGCCGCCCGGTCCAGCACCCGGTGCTCGGCGGTGCCGCTGGCCCGCCGGGTGGCCTCGCCGAAGCGCATCAGCAGCGCCACCTCGGTCTCGATCCGGCCGAGTGTGATCTCATCCGGCCCCGCTTCCGGGGTGTGGTCGTCCGTCATAGCTGTATGATACAACGGAATTACCTGTACGATACAGCTATCTGTCTGGAGGCGCGGAGTGGATCGGCGATCCGAACCCAACCGCAGTGCCATCTACGCCACCACCCTGGTGGCCTTCCTCGCCATCGCCGGCATCGCCGTGGTGGACCCCATCCTGCCCGTCATCGGCGAGGACATCGGGGTCAGCGCCTGGCAGGTCGAGCTGCTCTTCACCGCGTACATCGCGGTGATGGCGGTCGGCATGATCCCGGCCACCCTGGCCAGCGGCCGGTTCGGCTTCAAGCCGGTGCTGATCACCGGCGTCTCGGTGGTCGGCGTCGCCGCGATCCTGGCCTCGTTCAGCAACAACATCGTCCAGCTCTCCGTGCTGCGCGGCGTGTGGGGGCTGGGCAACGCGATGTTCTTCGCCACCGCCATGGTGGTGCTGGTCAACCTCGCCCTCGACCGGGAATGGGTGGTCGGCCTCTTCGAGACCGCGCTCGGGCTCGGCTTCGCCGTCGGACCGCTGCTGGGTGGCCTGCTCGGGCACGTGAGCTGGCGGCTGCCGTTCTTCGTCTGCGGCGTCTTCATGGTGCTCGCGCTGGGCGTCGCCGCCCGCAAGCTCCGCGAGCCGACCAACCGGCAGGCCCCGGTACGCGTCGGCCAGATCTTCGCCACCTACCGCAAGCCCGCGTTCGTCACCCTCTGCGTGGTCACCGCCGCCTACAACTTCGTCTTCTTCGTGGTGCTCGGCTACACCCCGCTCTTCCTGCACCTCGACGTGGTGCCACTGGGGCTGGCCTTCACCGCCTGGGGCCTCGGCCTGGCCACCGGCATCCTGGTGATCGGGCACCGGCTGGCGCACCGCATCGGTGCCGTGCAGACCGTCGGCGTGGCCATCGTCGGCCTGCTGATCTGCATGGTCCTCTTCGCCACCTCCACCGGCACCGCCATGTCGCTCGTGGTGCTGGTGCTCGCCGGCCTCTGCATGGGCCTGGCCAACGCCAACCTCACCGACCTGGCGCTGGGCCTCGGCTCCAGCGACCGCCGGGTCGCCACCGGCGCGTTCAACCTGGTCCGCTGGGGTGCCGCCGCGCCGGCGCCGATCATCTCCGGCAAGCTCGCCGAGCACGGGCTGGCCCTGCCGTTCTGGGTCGGCTTCGGGGTGCTCGCCGTCGGCGTGCTGGTCTACCTCGCCTTCGGGCACGTGATGGCCGCCGGCTACGGCGAGCGGGTGGTGTGGAACCGGGCCGCCCGGCAGGCCGAGCACGCGCCGGAGGAACCGGTCGGCGAGGCGTACTGAGCGGTGGCCGAACCGCCCCGGCGCAGGCCGGGGCGGTTCGGTGCCTCAGCGCGGCGTGGTTCGGCTCAGTGCAGCGCGCGCCAGAGCAGATAGAGACCGATGACCGTGCCGAACACGACGATCATGGTCTTCAGCACCACCGGCGGCAGCCGGCGGACCAGCCGGGCACCCGCGTACCCGCCGACCAGGCTGGCCGGCGCGACCACCGCGACGGCCGCCCAGTTCACCGGGCCGAAGAGCGCGAACACCACCAGCGTGGTAAGCCCCACCACCGCCGAGAGCAGGTTCTTCACCGCCGACACCCGGGCCAGCGTCGCGTCCAGCACCAGGGCCAGCCCGGCGACCAGCATGACGCCGAGCGCCGCGCCGAAGTAACCGCCGTACACGGTGCCGACCGCGACCATCGCCTGCACCGTGACCCGCCGGCGGCGCGGACCGATCTCGGCCGGGTGACCGACCAGCCGGCGCAGCGGATCCTGGAACGCCAGCACGGCGGTCGCGCCGAGCACCAGGAACGGCACCACCAGCTCGAAGGCCCGCGCCGGGGTGGCCAGCAGCAGCGCGCAGCCGACCACCGTGCCGAGCACCGCCGTGGGCAGCAACGGCCACAGTTGCCGCCCGGGCGGCAGGTCCGCCCGGCTGCCCGCCACGCTGGCGACGTACCCCGGGAAGACCGAGACCGAGTTGCTGACGTTCGCCGGCACCGGCGGCAGGCCCACCGCGATCAGCGCCGGGAAGGTGATCAGCGAACCGCCCCCGGCCACCGCGTTCACCGTGCCCGCGGCGAGACCGGCGGCGAGCAGGAGCGCGGCGTCGGAGAGGTCCATGGTCCCCAGAGGCTAGCCCGACCGACCGTCCCGCGCAGGCGGGTGCGGTCCCGGCCGTCAGTCGGCGGTCGGGGTGACCCCCTCCAGCAGGTCGGCGAGGCGTTCGGTGATCGCCGGGGCGTGCAGGTGCAGCCGGGCCACGTTGATGCTGTCCTGCCCGACGACGGCGAGCAACGCCTGCCGGCTGACCGCGTAGACGCTCAGGTAGCCGTCCGCGTTGCGGATCGTGGACTGCTGGAACCCGCCCTGGCCGAGCCGGGAGCCGACCTGCCGGCCCAGCCCGTACGTCGTCGCGGCCAGCGCGGCCAGCTCGTTCGGGTCGACGTCGGTCTGCATGTTGTGCGTGATGAGCAGGCCGTCCACGCCGCCCAGGACGCAGCCGTCCACCCCGGGGATCTGCAGCCGCAGCTCGGCCAGCTGCTGCGCGATCGCCGGATAGGGCAGGGCCGGGTGCCCGGCCAGCGACGGTGGCAGGCGGCGGGGCGGCGGCAGGGTGCCCGCCGCCCTCGGTACCCGGTGGGGAAGTCCGCTCACAATTCCAGGCTCTCCTCGATGGCGCGCAACTGGTGGCGGGCCATCGCCAGGTTGGCCCGGCTCTTGCTCACCATCAGATAGAGGAAGAGGCCCTTGCCGGCCCGGTTGGTCAGCGGCCGGATCAGGTGGTACTGCGTGCCGAGGGTGATGAGGATGTCCTCGATCTCGTCGTTCAGGTTGAGCATCTCGATGGTGCGCAGCTTGGCGCGTACGACGTCGGTGTTGCCGGCGGCGGCGACCGTCAGGTCGATCTCGCCGGTCCCACCGGCCACGCCGAGGGTCATGCCGCTGCTGTGGTCCACGAGCGCGACGCCGATCGCGCCGTCGATGCTCATCGCGCTCTTCAGCGCGACGTCAAGGTTCGCCACGGTGTTCTCTCCCCAGGTTTCCGTCGGCGCCGCCGCGTACGTCCAGGATCCACCCGGTTAAGACACGCGGTGACACCCGTGCACAAAGGCTCAGTCGAGGTTTGCACACGGACAATCGGGGCGCATCTGCTCGGGTCGCCATCTGCCTGACCGTCACCGAGCCGGGGACGGGAGTCCCGTAAATGGGACTCACCGAGGGATGGTCTGTCGTTGCCACACCTGATACGGCCGCCGATACCGGAATCGGTCCTCCGGTGTGGCCGGGCCGCGTCGCCGGGGCGGAAATGGGCGGACGGCCCGGGTCGTTAGGATGAGGGCGCGACGGACGAGTCGACCGGGCGGTCGCGTCGACGGGCTCCGGCCCGTTGCCGAGGAACGTCCGGACTCCACAGGGCAGGGTGGTTGTTAACGGCAACCCGGGGTGACCCGCGGGACAGTGCCACAGAAAACAGACCGCCGACCCATGGGTCGGTAAGGGTGAAACGGTGGGGTAAGAGCCCACCAGCATCCCGGGTGACCGGGATGGCTCGGTAAACCCCACCCGGAGCAAGGCCAAGCAAGGGCCGTCACCGCAAGCTGACGACCCGGCGCAGACGCTCGAGGGCTGCCCGCCCGATGTCTGCGGGTAGGCCGCTGGAGCCTGCCGGCAACGGCAGGCCGAGATGGATGGCCGCCGCCGACGCGCCTTCGGGTGCGTCGGTCACAGAATCCGGCGTACAGGTCGACTCGTCCGTCGCCCACCGGCTCAGAGGCCTGATCAAGGCTCTGACCTTGTCCTAGGTCCGGGCGCTGATGGTCGTCGGTGGTCAACTTTGGCCGGCGCTCGACGCCCTGGACACGTGAAGCCGTGCTGGGCCGGCGTTCTGCCGCGAGCGAACCCGCTTGTCTCGTTACGGGGCGCTGTCGAGGATCGGTGGATGGATCTCCGTACCGCGGAACGGCAACTCCAAGCCGCTCAGCGTGCCGCCGATGTCGAGTCCCTCGACGCGCTTCTGCACCCCCGGGTCGTGGGCGCTGGACCGGATGGAACGGTTTTCACGAAGGAAGATGACCTGGAGAGCTACCGCTCAGGGGCCCTGCGGATCACCAACCTGGTGGAGGAGTCGCTCGACGTCCAGGACGACGGTGAGACGGGGGTGACCCGCACGGTCGCTGCGGTGGATGCCGTTCAGGGCGGTGTCGTCATGTCCGCGCGGTTGCGCTACACCCGGCTGTGGGTGCGTGAGGACGGCAACTGGCGAGTGTTGGCCGCCACCTTCGTCCCGGTCCAGTGAGCGCTTCAACTGCCGTGGTCAGGTCGTCTGCTGCGGCGGCGAGCAGAGTGATCGCTTCGCGGACGTAGTGCCAGGCGGTGTCGACACCGAACCCGGCTGCCAGCCGGGTGAACGGGTCACCGTTGCGCGGGCCACGGGCATGTCCGCTCTGATCCACTAACCTGGTGGGGCTGTCACCCATGAACGAAGGACGCACATGGCCCGCCCCTACGCTCCCGGACCGAAGCAGTTCGTCTTCTCTGTCGGTGACGGCAACGACCAGCAGGTCTCGGTGGGCGACCCCCAGGAGGCCTACGTCGCGTTCTCTGCGTTCTTCCAGAGCCGAGAGTCCGACGTCTACACCATCCGAGATGAGTCGGCGAGGCAGAGTTTGGTGCTCAGGCCGCGTCTCGGTGTGATCTCCCGGAGCATGGACGCGGACCAGGCTCGGTGGGAACACCTTCGGGTCGAGCGGGGCAACCGCTACCTTCCCAGCGCGATGCTGTTCTTCGAGAACGGACATGCCGGCCTCGACTACTTCGGCCAGTGGTTCTCCGACCTCGCCGACCTCGACGCGTCACCGGAGATCCGCGGGGCCGCCCGAGCCGCCATGATGACGACGGAATCAGCGGCGATCGAAGAGGTAGGCCGGATCTGGGCGGATTCTGGCATCGTCGACCCGAGCGACCAGTACTACGTCTTCTTCGACTCGCATGATCTCGACGACGACCGAGCCGACCGAGCCGAACTGCTCCAGCTGGTCGCATTCCTCGGTCTCGACCGGGTCGACGCCCCGGCCGAGGCCGCCGAGGGCGAGGTCTGGGTGCGTACCGACCCACGCCTCGACGTCGAATGTGCACGGTGGGCGTGACCTGTGCGAGACATCGTTTTCACGCGTAGCAGTGGCTGGATCCCGAACGTGGTCCGCGAGGACGGCGAACTGAAGCTGATGCTCGGCGCCGGGGCCGACGCCAACCATGAGCCTCGCACGTTCACCTTCCCGATCGGGGCGGCCCACCTCGCGGTGATCCAGGAGGACCTGGCCAGGCACCTGCTGCTGTGGAGTGCGGTCCTTCCGCTGTGCGAGGCCGCCGGAACCCGGGGCCGGCTCGACGAGGATGCTGCCGTCGCGCTCCTGGACCCGGTCCTGCTCTCCTCGCCCGAGGAGGTCGACGCGCTCTTTCGGCGTATCGAGTGGGACCGGAGCCGGCTCGTCGCCCATGGTGCCGACATTCAGCTACTTGAGCGCGGCCAGGTCTGCGCGGCGATGCGTTCGGCGACGGAGTCGCCGAACGAGAAACGTGCCCAGAAGCATCATGCGGACCGCCGTCGCGCCCGGCGTGGAACAGTCCTCGGGCCACTCGACGCTCAGATCCTGAATTACACGGGCCAGTATCTGCACGGCGCGACGGTGCCGAGGCGGCTGCCCGATGCGGTCGACCCCGCGCTGCTGCCCCAGGTCATGCAGGTGATCGCCACCGCGGAGCAGGCGTGCGCCGGGATGCGGATCGGCCTCGATCCGCGGCGGGGAAACCGGGCCACGGACAAGCACGACTGGGATCGGATGGCGGCGACGGTCGACGCGGCCGTGCGCCGCGCGTATCCCGAACTCGTCGACGACGCGGTGCGTACGGTGAGCTTCCTGATGTGCTCGGAGGCCGCGGACCGCGCCAGGAGCACGCCGGTGGACCACGACGAGGAGGCTGCCGACGACCACGCCGACCTCGGTGGGAGTGCGAAAAAGACGGCCCTGTCGTTCACCGACGACAAGGGCGGCGAGAAGAAGTGGCTACGGGACGGCCCTCGCACCGCCTCCGCCGAGTTCTGGGCGTTCGTCGCCGACCGCTCGGCCGGGGACAACGAGGTGTTCACCATCGCGGACGAGGCGATGGGTGAGGGGATCCAGCTGCACTTCTACGCGGACTCCATCGCCCGGATCACCACGGTGCGACCCGGGGGAGCCGGGTCGGATCCGGAGTACCGGGTCGAGTACCGCCTGGTCGACGGGATCGGCGGATACCGGGACCTGGTGAGCGCCTTCGTCCGCGGCGGCTGCGCCGCACTCGACCAGCACGGTCCCTGGATGTCGGACGTCGCCGAGGTCGAGCGCGCGCGTCGTCGGCGCGACGCCCGGTAGTCCCGCGGTAACCCGCGCCCGCGCCGTCCGGCTGATCGGGTCAGCCGGCGATCTCGACGTCGCTCAGTCCGAGCCAGCTCGCCAGCGCCGCCAGTTCGCCGTGCACGGCGGCCGTGGTCTCCGCGTCGAACGGCACGTCCCGGTGGATCGCGTCCACCCGCAGCACCGATGCCTTCCGGTCGGCCGTGGCATCCACCTTGCCGACCAGCCGGTCGTGGTGCAGCACCGGCAGCGCGAAGTAGCCCCAGCGGCGGTTTGCCTTCGGCACGTACATCTCGAGTTTGTAGTCGAAGTCGAAGAGCTCCAGGGTCCGCTTGCGGTCGTGGACCAGCCGGTCGAAGGGGGAGAGCAGCACGGTCCGGCCGGCGAAGGGCCGGCCGAGTGCCTCCGGGTCGACCCGCCAGATGCCGGCGGCGCCGGCGACCTCGGCCGGCTCCCCGGCGTCGCCCACCACCGAGGGGCGGGCGATGCCCATGGCGCGCAGCCAGCGCTCGTCGCGCAGCCGGCGGGCCTCGTCGGCGGGAACGACCGGCGTGCCGGCCGGGTAGACCCGTTCGGCGAGGTCCCAGCGGCGTTGCCGGCCGATCCGGCCGGCGATGGCGATCTCGCCCCGGGCGGCGAGGAACTCCAGCATCTGGGTGACGTTGCGGTTGTTGGTCCAGCCGGTCGACGGCCACGGCACGGTGCTGCGGTCCTCCACGTCGCGGGAGAGCAACGGGCCGGAGTCGCGCAGCAGGTCCAGCACGTAGCGGCGGAAGGCGTCGTTGGCCCGCAGCCACTCGCGCCGCCGGGACTCCTGCGGCCAGGCCGCCATGTCGGCGAGGTGCAGCCCCAGGTCGGCCATCGGCCGCACCATGGCCCGGTGTTCGAAGAGCGCCCGGTCCTGCTCCAGCGCCCGGGTCAGGTGGCTCGGCCGGTATGCCGCGCCCAACCGGCTCCAGGCGACCAGGTCGGCGCTGGGCGCCACCGCGGCCGTCGGGTCCAGCTGGAGGAACGTCAACCGGTGCACCACCGCCACCAGGTCGGTGGGCCGGTGCGCGTCGAGCAGTTGGGCGCGGACGGCAAGCTGCCGTGCCTCGTCTCGGTCGAGCCGGTGGGACGCCATGCGCCGACGCTAGTACCGCCCACCGACACCGCGCCGCCCCGCCCGCCGGGCGTCCGTCCGGGGGTGTGCAGCCTCGGCGGTGCAGGCTCGACCGCTCCGGACGGGGACACCGGTTGGCCGCCCGCGACGGCCAACCGGTACGCCCGTCAGAGGGCCAGGTAGTAGCGGACCAACGGCATGGCGGTCATGCCGAGACTGTCGTAGAACGCCCGGGCCGAGTCGTGGAACCGGTCGCCTCCGGTGCCGATCGACACGACCTCGACCCCGGACCGCCTCATCGCGTCGAAGGCGTGGGTGCACAGTGCCGTGCCGACGTGGTGCCGGCGCTGGTCCGCCGCCACGCCGATGATGTCGATCTCACCGCTGCGCTTCTCCGGGTCCACCTGCCAGGCGGCGAATCCGAGGAGCGTCCCGCCCTCCTCGGCGACGACGACGTGCTTGTTCTGCTCCGGGTCGTGCAGCCCGACCCACATCTCGCGGTAGTCCGCACGCCAGGTGCCGTGCTGGTTGGTCATGACGGCGTCGCCCACGATCGACCGGAACGAGTCCTCGAAGAACGGGCCGAAGGTGGCGATGGTCAGTTCGAGCAGGGGCGTCAGGTCGGCTGGCCGGAACGGACGCAGATCCATGTCAGTGCCTTTCGTCTGAGGGTGTGGCGAACAGCCCGACCTGACCGGCAGGTCGGGCAACGCGCGGCTCGGATTCGAGCCGCCCCTCAGGAGCGGGTGCGCCAGGCGGCGAAGCACTGCACGAGCCGGACAGTAACCGAGGCCGCGTCACCCGGCTGCCCCGGTCGGAGGAACGTCAAGCGGTGCACCAACCGGGCCGGACGTCCGATCGGGGCAGCACCCCTATGTAGAGTTCCGATATAGTCCTCGGATGCGAATCACCGTTCCGGTGGCGAAGGTGCTCTCCGCGCTGCTCGCCGAACCCGACTCCGAGCAGTACGGCCTCGACCTGATGCGGCTCACCGGCCTGCCCAGCGGCACCCTCTATCCGGTGCTGCACCGGCTCCGGGAGGCCGGCTGGCTCACCGCCGACTGGGAAGAGGTGGAGCCGTCCGCGGCAGGTCGGCCGGCGCGGCGCTACTACCGGCTCACCGCCGAGGGCGCCCGCGACGCCCGCCAGGCCCTGGCCGAGCTGCGCGCCCTCGACCCGGGGGGTCGCCCCGCCCACGGCGGCATCGCACCGACGGGTGCCCCCGCGTGGTGACCCGGTGGCTGGCCGAGCTGCTGCTGCGCACGGCGGTGCGGCGCTGGCCCGCCGAACTCCGCGCCGACCTGCACCGGGAATGGGTCGCCGAGCTGCACGTCCTCGCCGCCCGTCGGGACCGGCTGCGGATGCTCCGGTTCGCGGCGAGCCTCGCGCTCAGCCGCTCCGGCGGCCCGATCGTGGACCGACCGCGCGTGCCCGGCCAGGCCCGGCGTACGGCGGCCACCCTGCTCGCCGCGCCGCTGGCCGGCGTGGCGGCGCTGCTGGTCGCGGCGGTCGCCATGAATCTGGTGACCAACCAGCTGCTCGCCTCGACCAGCTGGGCCATGGACGCGCAGGTGCCGGTGCTGATGACCGTGACGGTGGTCCTCGCGGTGCTGCTCGCCCGGGCCACGGGCCGGGCCGCCGGCCGCACCGCCCTGCCCGGACCGCTGCGCGTCGCGCTCGGTGTCGTGGCCCCGCTCGCCCTGACCGCCGTCGGCATCGAGTACGCGTCGAACGACACCGTCGACGACCTGCTCCGGGCGGCACCCGGGCTGGTGGTCTGGCTGCCCGGCCTGTTCCTGGTGCTCTGGGGTGCCGGCACACTCGCCGGCCGGGGTCGGACCCGGGTCGCCTGGTGTCTCGGCCTGCTCGGCGCACTCGTCGTCGCCGACCTCGCCGTGGTGCTCGTGGTGGTCGCGCACATCCCGGCCGGTCCGGAGACCGTGCTCGACGGGGTGGCGCAGGGCGACACGGTCGACCGGATCTCCGCGCCGCTCTGGCTCTTCGCCACCTGGACCGACTCGTCCCTCGGGCTGCCCCGGCCGACCGGGCAGGAGGTCTTCCTCATCACCGACCTGACCGAGGTGCAACCCTTCCTCTACCTGGCCTGGACGCCCTACGCGCTGGCGTACGCGATCGGCGCGGGCCGGGCGGCGGCGCGCCCGGCCGACGAGGCCGACCCGGTGCCCGCACCTGCCTGATCCGGTCCGCGCGCGTCAGCCGGCGCAGGGCACCCGTTCCAGCAGGGCCGGGGTGGTCGCCGGCCGGACGACCTGGGCGAAGCAGCCGACCGCCGTGGTCCGCTGCCAGCCGAAGACGGAAGCGGCGGTCTTCGCCACCCGGACCCGGAAGACCAGCCGGATGCCGCCGTGCCGCACCGCGTCCTCGACCGCCAGCACCTCGACCCCGTCCACGTCCTCGGCGGCGGCCCGCAGTGCCGTGGCCGGAACCGCCGGGCTGGCCAGCAACGCACCGCGGGCCTTCTGCGCCGTGGCGGTCACCTCCCGGTCGGCCTGCCGTTCCAACCGGTGCTGTGACCGCTCCCGCAACACCGGCATCCCGGCCAGCACCCCCAGGACGACGAGCACCCCGACCGCGACGCCGGCCAGCAGTCCACGCCGCAGCCATGCAGACTTTCCTCCCCCGTAACGCACCCGGGGATTCTCCGTCACCGGGTGCGTTCCCGGCTGCCCCGTCTTTCTCCGTTCCGCCTCCCGACCGCCCCGAGCACGTCTACTGTGGAGAGCATCGACCACCTCTTTTCGGCGATCCGGTGGCGGCCGGGCGCTTCGCGGTGCACAGTGATCTCATGAGCGACAGCGGAAGTGGTGGGCACTACTACTGGTGCACGCGACACCACCGGGTCGAGACCGATGCCGACGTGTGCCCTGCGAAGCACGTTCTCGGACCGTATGCCTCAGCCGCCGACGCGGAGAACGCCCTGCAGCAGGTGCAGGAGCGTAACGAAGCGTGGGACGCCGAGGACGCCCGTTGGGCCGGGGAGAACAGGTAGACGGCGCGGGACGGCCCGCGTCGAGGTACTCCGTGCTCCGCGAGGGCGAGAGCATGTCCCCAAGGAGGGAACCGAGATGGCCGAAGCACAGAAGGCCACCACCCGCCCGGCCGCCAAACGTACGACCGCGAAGACGACCGCCACGGCGAAGCGGACCACGGGCCGGGCGGCGACGGTGACCAAGGCGTCCCCGAACGCCTCCGGAGCCGGCGCCGGGCGGGTGCCCGCGAAGCAGGCCGTCGCGAAGAAGGCGGCCACGAAGAAGGTGGTGGCGGCGGCCCGCAAGGCGCCGGCGACGAAGACCGCCGCCGGAACGACTCCGGCCACCCGGACCACCGCGAAGAAGACCACCACCGCGAAGAAGACGGGCCCGGCCGCGAAGAAGACGACCGCGGCGAAGAAGACGGGCCCGGCCGCGAAGAAGACGACGGCCGCGAAGAAGACGACGGCCGCGAAGAAGGCACCCGCGAAGGCCACGGCGGCGACCCGGAAGGTCACCTCCAGCGCCCGCAAGACCACCGCCACGGTCAGCCGGACGGGTGCGGCGGCGAAGAAGACGGGTACGGCGGCCGCGAAGAAGACCACCGCGGCGAAGAAGGCCCCGGCGAAGAAGACCACCTCCGCCACCCGGCCCACCGCGCGCAAGGCGGCGGCCACGAAGGCCCCCGCGAAGAAGGCGACGGCGACCTCGTCGACCACCACCCGCAAGGCGGCGGCGAAGAAGGCGCCGGTCGGCAAGGCCACCGCCGCGAAGAAGGTCACCGCCCGCAAGGCGCCGGCCCGGACCGCCGCCGCCCGGGCCACCGCGCCCGCAGCGCCCGCTCGGCCGCCCGGAAGGCCGCCGGCTGAGGGTTGTGGGTACGCGCTGACCGGCCGTCCGCCGTGCCGGTGAGCGGATGTGGCGGCACGCTGTCAGGATTGACCGCGTGGTGATCCGACGCGTACTGGCGCCCCGTATCGACTTCGGCGCGCTGCGCCGCGAGCTGGGACTGCCCGAGGGCTTCCCGGCCGCGGCGCGCGAGGCCGACGAGGCGGCCGCCGCGCCGCTGCCGGCCGCCGCCGACCGCACCGACGTCCCGTTCGTCACCCTCGACCCGGCGACCTCGCGCGACCTGGACCAGGCCATGCACCTGAGCCGCCGGGCCGGGGGCGGTTTCCGGATCCGGTACGCGATCGCCGACGTCGCCGCGCACGTCCGCCCCGGCGGCGCGCTGGAGGAGGAGACCTGGCGCCGGGGGCAGACCGTCTATCTGCCCGACGGCAACGTGCCGCTGCACCCGCACACGCTCAGCGAGGGCGCGGCCAGCCTGCTGCCGGACGCCGACCGGGCGGCGGTGCTCTGGACCATCGACCTGGCCGCCGACGGCGACACGGTCGGCGTCACGCTGGAGCGGGCCCGGGTCCGCAGCCGCGCCAAGCTCGACTACGTGGGCGTGCAGCGCGACGCCGACGCCGGCCGGCTGCCCGAGCCGATCGCCCTGCTGCCCGAGATCGGGGCGTTGCTCACCGCCCGGGGACTGCGCCGGGGCGCGATCAACCTGCCCCTGCCCGAGCAGGACGTCGAGCCGGACGGCGACGGCTGGCGGCTGGTGCTGCGCGGGCCGGTCGCGATGGAGGACCACAACGCGCAGATCTCTTTGCTCACCGGCATGGCCGCCGCCGACCTCATGCTCGCCGGCCGGATCGGGCTGCTGCGGACCATGCCGCCGCCGAAGCGGGAGGCGGTCGAGCGGCTGCGCCTCGCCGCCGGCCCGCTGGGCGTCGAGTGGCCGGCGGACCGGAGCGTCGGCGAGGTGCTCGCCGGGCTGGACGCCTCCCGGCCCCGGGCGGCGGCCTTCATCGACCAGGCCGCCGAGCTGATGCGCGGTGCCGCGTACACGGCCTTCGACGGGGAGCTGCCCGAACAGCCGGAGCACGGCGGGGTCGCCGCCGCGTACGCGCACGTCACCGCGCCGCTGCGCCGGCTCGCCGACCGGTACGCGACCGAGGTCTGCCTGGCCCTGCACGAGGGCCGGGAAGTGCCGGAATGGGCCCGCGCGGCGCTGCCGAAGCTGCCGGAGGTGATGGCGACCACCGACCGGACGGCGTCGGCGGCGACCCGGGGCGCGATCGAGCTGGCCGAGGCGGTGCTGCTGGAGCACCGGGTGGGGAGACCTTCTCCGCCGCCGTGCTGGACGTCGACACCCCGCGCCCGACCACCGAGCCGCCCCGCGAGTCCGGCGGAACGTCGACCCCGCCGCCCCGGCAGTCCGGGAACGGTCGACCGGCCCGTCAGCCCGGTGGCACGGTCGCCCTGGACGAGCCGCCGGTCCGGGCCCGCTGCCTCGGCGAGCTGCCGCTCGGCGAGCGCGTCCCGGTCCGCCTGGTCACCGCCGACCCGGCCGAGCGCAAGGTCCTCTTCGAACGCGCCTGACCGCCCCCGCCCCACCCCTCCCGGCCCCGCCTCGCGTCGGTGCCCGTCGAGATCTCGGACAGTTTCCGTTCCCCGCGAACGGCAGGTGCCCAAGATCAGCGGGCCCGGCGGGCGGCGGGGGGATTGTCACAGTGGCTCGGGCTGCTGGGCGTGGGCGGGGTTTGCGAGGATGGCGGAATGGCTTACGACGCGACCACGCTGCCCGACGTCTCCGGGCTCACCGTCGGCATCATCGGTGGCACCGGTGACCAGGGCCGAGGGCTGGCCTACCGGTTCGCCCGGGCCGGGCAGCGGGTGCTGATCGGCTCCCGTTCCGCCGAGCGGGCCACCGAGGCGGCCGGCGAGATCGCCGCGCTGTCCGGGATGCCCGCCGGGGTCGACGTCACCGGGGCCGACAACGACGAGGTGGCCCGGCGCAGCGACGTGGTGATCATCGCGGTGCCGTGGGACGGGCACGCCGCGACCGTCGCCGCGCTGGCGGAGCCGCTGGCCGGCAAGATCGTGGTGGACTGCGTGAACCCGCTCGGCTTCGACAAGCAGGGCCCGTACGCGCTGGACGTCGAGGAGGGCAGCGCGGTGCAGCAGGCCGCCGGGCTGCTGCCCGACTCCCGGGTCTGCGCCGCCTTCAACCACGTCAGCGCCCCGCTGCTGGCCGACCCGGAGGTCGACCGGATCGACCTGGACGTGCTGATCTGCACCGAGGACCGGGAACTGGTCGACGTGGTCGGCGCGCTGGCCGCCCGGATCCCCGGCATGCGGGGCATCTATGCCGGCCGGCTGCGCAACGCCCACCAGATCGAGGCGTTCACCGCCAACCTGATCGCGATCAACAAGCGTTACAAGGCGCACGCCGGGATCCGGGTAACCGACCTCTGAGCCCGCCGCGGCCCGCGACGGGCTCACCGATGCGTGGACAGCGGCCCCTGCTCGACGACTGGCGTCGGCAGGGGCCTCTGCTCACCGGTCAGAAGACGACGGTGACGCCGGCCTTCCCGCAGGCGGCGGAGAGCGTCGCTCCGGCCTTCATGAATTCGGGGTTGTCGGCGGCGCTCGCCGGGTCCGCGGCAGCGGCCGCCTTGCCGGCCTCCTTGGCGAACGCCGTCAGCCCGGCGGTCACCTCGCTGTCCGGCGCGCCGGTGGCAGCCACGGCGCTCATCTCCTTCTCCAACCCGGTCAGGATCTTGGCGAAGTCGCTCGGAGCCGGGGTCGAGCCCGAGGTCATGGTCTCGACCAGCTTGGCCTTCATGCTGGCGTTGGCCTTCTTCGCGTTCTCGCAGAGCTGCTTGTCGTCGATCGCGGCCGCTGCGGGGGTCGCGGCGGCGGAGGTGGTGGGGGCGGCCGCGGCGGTGGCCGACGCCGACGCGGTGGGCGTGGCGGCGGCCGTCGAGTCGGTGGCCTTGTCGCCACAGGCGGCGAGCGCCACCAGGGAGAAACCGGTCAGGAGGATGGGAAGAACGCGAGTACGAATCACGTGACGCGACGATAGTGGATCATCGGTCGCGCCGGCGCCCCGACCTCTGAGCACGGGCCCGGGCCCCCGCTGCGGCAGGGGCCCGGCCACCGTACGCGTCAGAAGGTGTGTTCGGTGGCGGGGAACTCGCCGCCGCGCACCTCGTCGGCGAAGCGGCGGGTGGCGTCGGTCAGCACGCCGGCCACGTCGGCGTAGCGCTTCACGAAGCGCGGTGCCTTGCCGGTCCGCAGGCCGGCCATGTCCTGCCACACCAGCACCTGGCCGTCGGTGTCCGGTCCGGCCCCGATGCCGACCGTCGGGATCGGCAGCTCGGCGGTGATCCGCTTGGCCACCTCGCCCGGCACCATCTCCAGCACCACCGCGAACGCGCCCGCCTCGGCCACCGCCCGCGCGTCGGCGATCACCTCGTCGGCGGTGTCGCCGCGGCCCTGCACCCGGTAGCCGCCGAGGGTGTGCTCGCTCTGCGGGGTGAACCCGATGTGCGCCATCACCGGGATGCCGGCCCCGACGATGGCCGCGATCTGGTCGGCGCAGCGCCGGCCACCCTCCAGCTTGACGGCGTGACAGCCGCCCTCCTTCATGAACCGCACCGCGGTCCGCAGCGCCTGCGTCGGCCCCTCCTCGTACGAGCCGAAGGGCAGGTCGCCGACGATCAGCGAGTGCTTCGTCGCCCGCACCACCGCGCGGACCAGCGGCAGCAGCTCCTCGGCGGTGACCGGCAGGGTGGTCTCGTAGCCGAAGACGTTGTTCGCCGCCGAGTCGCCCACCAGCAGCACCGGGATGCCGGCGGCGTCGAAGATCGAGGCGGTGTACTGGTCGTACGAGGTGAGCATCGCCCAGCGGTCGCCACGCTCCTTGGCGGCGATCAGGTCGCGGGTGCGGACCCGTCGGGTGACCGGCCCGCCGTACAGGGCGGTCACCTCGGTCGGGGTGGACTCCACCATGGCTCTCTCCTTCCTCGAGGCCGCGCTCGCGGTCCCCGGGTTCCGTCGCGATCGTCGCACCGGACGACCGGGCGGCGGCAGGGCGCAGTGGAGGATTTCACTCCCGGGCCGGCGGGCCGGGCGTCAGCCGTGCTCGCGCCAGCGGTTGGTGATCGGCAGCCGCCGGTCCCGGCCGAACGCCTTGATCGAGATCTTGGTGCCGGGGGCGGACTGGCGGCGCTTGTACTCGGCGGCGTCCACCATCCGCAGCACCTTGTCCACGACCGCCGGGTCGTGCCCGGACGCGATCAGCCCGTCCCGGCCCAGGTCGCCGTCGACGTAGCCGATCAGGATGGGGTCGAGGACGTCGTACTCCGGCAGGGTGTCGCTGTCGAGCTGGCCGGGGCTCAGCTCCGCCGACGGCGGCTTGCCGATCGAGTTCTCCGGGATCGGGGGGGTCTCGCCCCGGCGGGCCGCGTCGGCGTTGCGCCACTTCGCCAGCCGCCAGACCAGCGTCTTCCACACGTCCTTGATCGGGTTGTAGCCGCCGACCGAGTCGCCGTAGAGCGTGGAGTAGCCGACCGCCAGCTCGCTCTTGTTGCCGGTGGTGAGGACCAGGTGGCCCTCCTGGTTCGACAGCGCCATCAGGATCACGCCGCGGACCCGGGCCTGGAGGTTCTCCACCGCCACCCCGGAGAGCGCGATGTTGGCCAGGTAGGCGTCCACCATGGGTTGGATCGGCTCGACCCGGTAGTCCAGGCCGGTCCGCTTGGCCAGCTCCTCCGCGTCGGCCCGCGAGTGCTCGGACGAGTGCTGGCTGGGCAGCGAGACCCCGACCACCCGGTCCGGGCCCAGCGCGTCCACCGCGAGGGCCGCCACCACCGCCGAGTCGATGCCGCCGGAGAGGCCGAGCACCACCGACGGGAAGCGGTTCTTGTCGACGTAGTCGCGCAGCCCCAGCACCAGCGCCTGCCACACCTCGGCCTCGTCCGCGACCGGCTCGATGATGCCGCCCCGGGCCAGCGCGCCGGTCGGGGCCGGGGGCAGGATGTCGCTGATCTTGGCGCGGACGATCCGCATGTCGTCGGCGACCTCCTCGGCCGCCTCGACGGGCTCCTTCGCCGGCGCCAGGTCCACGTCGTGCACGAGCAGGTGCTCGACGAACTGCGGGGCCCGGGCCAGCAGCCGGCCCGTCGCGTCGACGATCATCGAGTCACCGTCGTAGACCAGCTCGTCCTGGCCGCCGACCATGTTCACGTACGCGATGGTGGCGCCGGCCTCGGCGGCCCGGCGGCGGACCAGCGGCAACCGGATGTCGTCCTTGTTCAGCTCGTACGGCGAGCCGTTGATGCTCAGCACCAGCCCCACGCCGGCCCGCCGGGCCACCGCGAACGGACCGCCGGCCTGCCACAGGTCCTCGCAGATGGTCAGCGCCACGTCCACCCCGCCGATCCGGACCACGACCAGCGCGTCGCCCGGTACGAAGTAGCGGTCCTCGTCGAAGACGCCGTAGTTGGGCAGGTGGTGCTTGAAATAGGTGCAGACCACGCCGCCGGAGTGCAGCAGGGCGGCCGCGTTGCGGGCCCCCCGGCCCGGCTGGGCGTCGGCGCTGACCTGCGGCGGGCCGTCCGCGTCGAGATAGCCCACCAGCACCGGCAGGTCGCCCAGCCCGTCGGCGGCCAGGTCGGCGGCGAGCTGCCCCAGGGCGGCCTTCGACGCGGCCACGAAGGAGCGGCGGAAGACCAGGTCCTCGACCGGGTAGCCGGTCAGCATCAGCTCGGGGAGGAGCGCGAGCTGGGCGCCGGCGTCGGCGGCCCGACGGGCCCAGCGGCGCACCAGGTCGGCGTTGCCGGCGAGGTCACCGACCGTCGGGTTGACCTGGCACAGGGCGAGACGCAGGGTGGGCATGTCCTCATCTTGCCCCAGCCGACCGCCCCGGACCCGGCCGGACGGCGACACCCCGCCGCCGTGGTGCGGTGGTGCCGAGGCCGGTGGTCCGCGCGGCGGGACACGGCGGGACGCGGGACGAGGGGTCGCGTAACGTCGGCGTAACGAGGCCGGTGGAGACTGGGCGGTCAGGCCGCACGGGCTCGACCGGTGCCGGACAAGAGTGTCGCGAGGGGTGGAAGTGGACCGTCAGCAGGAGTTCGTCCTCCGTACGCTGGAAGAGCGGGACATCCGGTTCGTCCGGCTGTGGTTCACCGACGTGCTGGGCACGCTCAAGAGCGTGTCGGTGGCGCCCGCCGAGCTGGAGGCGGCCTTCGAGGAGGGCATCGGCTTCGACGGCTCCGCGATCGAGGGCTTCGCCCGGGTCTTCGAGTCCGACATGGTGGCCATGCCCGACCCGACCACCTTCCAGGTCTTCCCCTTCGAGGGCGGGGTCAGCGGCGAGAGCGCCCGGATGTTCTGCGACATCCTGCTCCCCGACGGCAGCCCCTCCTGGGCCGACCCGCGGCACGTGCTGCGCCGGATGCTCTCCAAGGCGGCCGAGAAGGGCTTCACCTTCTACACCCACCCGGAGATCGAGTTCTTCCTGCTGGAGAACGGCCCGCAGGACGGCTCGGTGCCCGTACCGGTGGACACCGGCGGCTACTTCGAGCACACCACCCACGCGGTGGCCCGGGACTTCCGCCGGCAGGGGGTGCTCGCCCTGGAACGGATCGGCATCTCGGTCGAGTTCAGCCACCACGAGGTCGCGCCCGGCCAGCAGGAGATCGACCTGCGGTACGCCGACGCGCTGACCACCGCCGACAACATCATGACCTTCCGGCACGTGGTGAAGGAGGTGGCGCTCTCCACCGGCGTGCAGGCCACCTTCATGCCGAAGCCCTTCACCGACCAGCCGGGCAGCGGCATGCACACCCACCTGTCGCTGTTCGAGGGGGAGCGGAACGCCTTCCACGACGCGGGCGACCCGATGAAGCTCTCCAAGGTGGCGAAGTCGTTCATCGCCGGCCTGCTGATGCACGCCCGGGAATACACCGCGGTCACCAACCAGTGGGTCAACTCCTACAAGCGGCTCTTCCCGCAGGCGCTGCCGGACCGGATCACCGAGAGCCCGGCGTACGTCTGCTGGGGTCACCTGAACCGGTCCGCGCTGGTCCGGGTCCCGGCGTACGGCAAGCCGAACTCGGCCCGGGTCGAGGTGCGGTCGCCGGACTCGGCGACCAACCCCTACCTGGCCTTCGCGGTGATGCTCGGCGCCGGCCTCAAGGGCATCGAGGAGGGCTACGAGCTGCCCCCGGGCGCCGAGGACGACGTCTGGTCGCTGAGCAGCGCCGAGCGGCGCGCGATGGGCTACGAGGCGCTGCCGGAGAACCTGGCCGAGGCGATCGACGTGATGGCCGGCTCGGAGCTGGTCGCCGAGGTGCTCGGCGAGCACGTCTTCGACTTCTTCCTGCGCAACAAGCGGGCCGAGTGGGAGCAGTACCGCCGCGAGGTCACCCCGTACGAGCGGCAGCGCTACCTGTCGCTCTAGGGGGCCGGCTCAGGCGGGGCGTTCGGCGAGGGTGTAGCGCATCCGCTGGGTCAGCCGGATCGTCCCGTCGTCGCCCCGCAGCCCCTCGGCGAACCCGGTCATGGTGGCGCGCAGCGTCGCGCGCTCCCGCTCGGGTACGGCCTCCCACATGGCCCGCTGGCCGTGCGACAGGGAGAACGCGTGCCAGTGCTCGGGGTCGGTGAAGACCGCCTCGACGTCGAGCGCCGCGGTGCGTACCCGGGTGTAGCCGGCTGCCGTCAGCAGCTCCTCCACCCCGGCGTCGCTGGCGAACGGGCCGGCGGCGCCGCTGGTACGGGCGTCGAGCAGGTGCGGCGGCAGGTACGGCCGGAAGAACGCGTCCAGCTGCTGCCAGCGCGGGTCCTGGTCGCCGAACGTGGCGATGCCCAGCCGGCCCCCGGGCACCAGCAGCTCCCGCCAGGCCCGCAGCGCCGCCGCCGGGTCGGGCAGGAAGAACACCACCAGCGACGACGCCACCAGGTCGTAGCCGGCGGCCGGCAGGTCGGGTGCCGCGGCGTCCATGAGTCGTACGTCCACCTGGGCGAGCCCACGCCGGGCCACCTCCGCGCGGGCCGCCGCGACCATCCGGGGTGCCAGGTCCACGCCGGTCACCGATCCGGTCGGGCCGACCGCCTCGGCGAGCGGGAACAGGGCCGCCCCGCGCCCGCAGCCGACGTCCAGGGCGCGTTCGCCGGGCCGGGGAGCCAACTCCCGCACCAGTCCCTCGGCGATCGGTGCGAACCAGGGCACGCCGACGTTGTCGTACGTGTCGGCCACCCGGTCGAAGATCGCGACCACCCCTGCGCTGCGTGCGCTGTCTGCCGGTTCCATGCCGGTGATTCTCGTCCGCCACCCGCCGCCGGCACAGCCCCGGGCGGCGCGGCGCGCCGACGCGCGACCGGTCGACCCGTCGCGCCCTGCCGGGGCGGCGTGGGCTGGCACCGTCCCGCTATCGTCTGCGGCACCGTCCCGGCACCCTCGCCGGGCGGTGGAGCCGGGGAGGCGTCGGTGCTGGAGGATCTGCTGAGCGGGGCGTGGCAGAGCGTGGTGTTCGGGGTCGTCGGGGTGGCGTTGATGGCCGCCGGCTTCCTGCTGGTCGACCTGCTCACCCCCGGCAAGCTGCGGGAGCTGATCTGGGTGCGGCGCAACGGCAACGCCGCCCTGCTGCTCGCCGCCAACCAGCTCGGCATCGCCGGGATCGTCTTCACCGCGATCCTGACCAGCTACCACGACTTCGGCAAAGGGCTCGCCTCCACGGTGATCTTCGGGCTGGTCGGCCTGCTGGTGATGGCCCTGGCGTTCTTCGTGCTCGACCTGCTCACCCCGGGTCGGCTCGGCGAGGTCATCTGCGCGGACGAGCCACACCCGGCGGCCCGGGTCAGCGCCGCCACCCACTTCGGGGCCGCGCTGATCGTCTGCGCCTGCATCGCCTGACGGCTGTCGTACCCCTGCTCTAGCTTTCGGGGGTGAACCGGACGGATCGTCTCTACGCCCTGGTGGAGGAGCTGCGGGCGGTGTCGCCGCGCCCGCGCAGCGCCGCCTGGCTGGCCCGCCGCTTCGAGGTCAGCACCCGGACCGTCGAGCGCGACATCGGCGCGTTGCAGGCCTCCGGCGTGCCGATCTGGGCCGAGCCCGGCCGCACCGGCGGCTACGTGGTCGACCGGGCGCGCACGCTGCCGCCGGTCAACCTGACCCCGGGTGAGGCGGTGGCGATCGCCCTGGGCCTGCACCGGCTGGCCGGTTCGCCGTTCGCGTCGGCGGCCGGCCGCGCTGCGCAAGCTGGTCGCGGTCATGCCGGCCGCCGACGTGGCCGAGGCGCACCGGCTGGCCGGCCGGGTGCACCTGATCGGCGACGGGCCGGCCACGCCCGTCCCGGCCGCCGTCGCCGACGCGGTCGCCGCGCGGCGCGTGCTCCGCCTGCGGTACGCGGACCGCGCGGGCGCGGTGTCGTCGCGGGACGTCGAGCCGCTCGGCTACCTCGGCAACTCCCGCCACTGGTACCTGGGGGGCTGGTGCCGGCTCCGCGACGGGGCCCGCTGCTTCCGCACCGATCGGATCGTCTCGGTGACGTCGCTGTCCGAGCCGGTCACCCGGGAGCTGCGCCCCGAGGACATCGACATCCCGCACGATCGGCTGCGCCCGCTGAGTCTGGTCTGAAACCCGACAGCGTTCCCGGTCCGGATGCGGGACCCTGGCGGGTCTGCCGTCCCTGGGGAGGAACGCGCGTGCCCGACACGCTCAGCTACGCCGACGCCGTACGCCTGCTGGGCGGGAAACAGAGCGGCTTCATCGAGCGGTTCGAGAAGCTGACGACCATGGTGCCGGTGCCACCGCTGTTCGGGTTACTCGACGTGAAGGGCTTCGCGCGGCTCGGACAGGATTTGTTGCAGACTGTCTCCGAGAAACGTTCGGGGCTGTCCCGGTACAGGAGGACGCAGCGGCTGGAGGCGGCGCACGCGGTGATCGCGGTGACCGCCTTCTTCGAGGCGCTCGGCGAGGCTGATCTACCGTTCGACCTCGGGGAGATGCGGATTATCAAGGCCGAGCAGCTGTCGCTGGCCGGCGCCGGTCCGGTCGATCCATCGACGCTGACCGACGCGTTCTTCTCCGCTGCCGCGCCGGTGCCCGGGCCGCATCTGCCCTACTCGGCCCTACGGGCCGCCCTTATCGCCTTCTACCAGGACCTCGCCGGCCGTCTACTGCACTTCCTCGAGGGCCTACAGATGTGGGCGGCGTTACCTCTGTCGCAGCGCCGAAAGATCACAGAGCTGTCGCCAATTCCGGAAGCGGCGGCCGCCCGGCATCGGGACCTGTTGACCCAGCTTGCCGTTGACTTCCCCGAGGTGTCGCTCTGGCTCGGCCTGCATGAGCACGAAGCCACCCGTGCGCAGGTGCGCAGCCTATCGTTGGGCTTGGCCGAGCTGCACCGAGCCCTCGCTGACCTGTCCACCGGCCGCCCGCCGGACGAACGGCGGGCGGCGCTCGCCGCCGCCTACACCGCGGAGCTGCGCCGGCCGATCCTCAGCTCCGGCGACGTACCGGCCGGGCTGATCGTGCCGACGCTCGGCGAGGCGTACGTGCCACCGTTGTGCCGGATCGCCCAGCTGGGCCCGGAGGCGCGGCCCGCCGACGAGACCTGGTGGGACGGCCAGCCGGTTCGCGATGACCTGTGGGAGTCCCTCGTCGTTCACCTGACCTCGCCCGGCGCGATCCGGGCCCCGCTGCTGGTGCTCGGTCAGCCGGGCTCCGGCAAGTCGGTGCTGACCCGGGTCGTCGCCGCCCAACTACCGGCCGCCGACTTCCTGGTCGTCCGGGTCGTGCTGCGGGACGTGTACGCGGCGGGTGACCTCCAGGACCAGATTGAGCAGGCGATCCGAAACGACACCGGTGAACGTCTGGACTGGCCGGCGCTGGCCCGTTCGGCGGGTGACGCGTTGCCGGTGGTGCTGCTTGACGGCTTCGACGAATTGCTCCAGGCGACCGGGGTCAGCCAGACCGACTACCTGCGGCGGGTGGCCACGTTCCAGCGCCGGGAGGCCGACCAGGGTCGACCGGTAGCGGTGTTGGTCACCAGCCGGAGCAGCGTCGCCGACCGGGCGCAGCCACCGCCCGGCGCGGTGGCCGTCCGACTGGAGCCCTTCGACGACGCGCGGGTTGAGACCTGGGTGCGGACCTGGAACCGGGCTAACCTCGCCGCTTTCCGGGCGCTCCACGTGCGACCGCTGGACTGCGCAACCGTGCTGACCCACCGCGAGCTGGCCGAGCAGCCGTTGCTGCTGCTGATGCTGGCCCTCTACGACGCCGAGGGCAACGACCTGCGCCAAGCCGGGGAGCTGCGTCAGGGCGAGCTGTACGAGCGGCTGTTGCGCCGTTTCGCTCGCCGGGAGGTGGTCAAGCAGCGCGACGGCCTACCCGAAGACGAACTGGCCCGGGTGATCGAGCAGGAACTGTGCCGGCTGTCGGTGGTCGCCTTCGCGATGTTCAACCGGGGCGCGCAGTGGGTAAGCACGGCCGAACTCGACGCCGACCTCGCCGCGCTGCCGTTCGGCGGCGGGACAGCCAGCGAGCGCGGCGGGCTGCGGACCCCCTTGGCTGCGGCCGAGCTGGTGCTGGGGCGGTTCTTCTTCGTCCACCGGTCCCGGGCCGCCACGGACGAGCGGTGGCGGGAGACGTACGAGTTTCTACATGCCACCTTCGGCGAGTACCTGGTAGCCCGGCTCACCGCGCAGGTGGTAGAGGACCTGGTGGCCCGGGACCGGGCCACCAGCCTGTCCTGGGGCGGCGAGCCGGTCGACGACGACCTGCTCCACGCCCTGCTGTCCTACGCCGTGCTCACCAGCCGCGCTCCGGTGGTTGGGTTCCTCACCGAACGGCTCGCGAGCCAAGACGGCGCGCGGCGGGAGGCCTCGACATCCCTGCTGCAGCGGCTATTCCGGATGGCGCCGCATGTTTCTCGGGCGCGTCGGTTCGACGGTTACCAGCCGACGCGGTTGACACTGCCCGGGCGGTGCGCGGCCTACTCTGCGAACCTGCTAGTGCTTGCCCTTTGCGTGGCCGACCTTTCGTGTTCCGCACTCTACGACGACGCCGGTGCGCCCATGTATCACTGGCGACGGGACGCGCTGCAGTGGCGGGCGCAACTGCCCACGGAGGGCTACCTGAGCCTTTTGAGGATGGTGCGGCCGACGCGGACGTGGGTCAGCGGGAGGCGGGAGTTGACCCTGTCGATTCGCCCCTCGGATCAGTCGCCTCCGACGCGTAGCGACCCTCGCTGGCAGTTCAGGGCTGTCGACGATCCGGTCGACACGGATGCGAGATACTGGTACGCACCTGCTGGCAATGATGTCGAAGTGCTTCATCGCACCGCGTATTTCGAGTGCGACCCGGCCGTCGAGGCTGTACTGCACGCCGTAGAACCGTTTGACTTCCTTCTGTCGGAAGGGGTGCGGGCCGGGGTCGTGCCTCGGACCGAGCTGGAAAGCTTCTATACGTTCCCGGACGGGGACCGGTCGGAGGCGAGGGTGCTCCTCGACGTGGCACTCGCGTCGGTGTCGGGTAGCGGCGTCACCGAGCGTTTACGGGTCTACGAACGGCTGATCTCCACCCTTGATTCGTACGAGGAAGATCCCGAGCAACGACCTCTCGTCGCCCTGCTGCTGGAACGGATGAGCTGTGACAGCGAGTTGCCTGCTGTCTTCGTCGCCGACACGCTTCGTCGTCTCGACGAGCTGAACCTGACCGTGGGACTGCAGGAGCCGGTGTTCCGTTGCGTGCTGACCTTCCTCGGCCGGGACGACCAGGCCGACATTCGATTCACCGCGTTGACCCCCGCGCTGGTGACAGGGGCCCGGGGAGGTGCGGCAGGGCGCGGACGTCCGGCTGACTGGCTGGACGAGTCAATCGCGGAGGGGCTAGTGCGCCTGTACGAGCTAGAGCTGCGTCGCGAGCCGATCTCGGCTATCGAGATGAAGAGCTTTCAGCAGCGATGTGCTGCCCGCCGTCCTGATCTGGTCGCACGAATGCGGCCGCTTGTGGACTTTGATACTTCCGAGACGCTACGGAAACACCGACAGGACGGTGTCGCGGACGCCGGCGAGGCTGACTCCTGACGGCGCCGGCCGACCGGCCGGCGCATTCCGAGGAGGCAGCATGTCCAGCACGCCCGTGACCTGGTTCGAGATCGGCGCCGACCGCCCCGACGAGGCCGAGCGTTTCTACACCGACCTGTTCGGCTGGGCCTTCGAGGCGCAGGGCCCCGCCTACCGGCAGACGGTGGCCGGCGGCGAGCAGGGGATCGGGGGCGCGATCCGGACCCTCGACGCCGGCTCGCCGAACTACGCGATCTTCTACGCGCAGGTGGCCGATGTGGCGGAGACCTGCCGGCGCGCGGAGGCGGCGGGAGCCACGGTGGTGGTGCCGCCGAACACCACCCCGAGCGGGCTGGTGCAGGCCCGGCTGCGGGATCCGTTCGGCAACCTGCTGGGCGTCTTCACGCCGCCGGCCGCCGGCTGACGTGTTCCGGGTGCATCTGTTGCTGCCCCGACAGCAGGAGATGCACCCGAACCGGGTCGCAAGGTGTTTCGGCAGGTGCAAGTGGTTCCAACGGCGGGGCCGCCGGAATCTCATACCGGTCGATGATGAACCTCTGGTTTCCGAAGATTGAAGCTGGTAACTTCCTGGCACCGCAAGCCGCAAGTTCTTGCAACGCCTTCATCCTTTTGCGCCCGTCGAGCGGGTGCGGGTGTCAGGAGAGCCACCATGAGGCGTACCACGACCAGCATCCGACGCCGGTGGGGCGCCCTCGCCCTCGCCGCCGGCCTGACCGCGGGTCTGCTGCCGCTCACCGGAGCGGCGGCGGCCAACACGGTCACCGTCTACTATCAACCCCCCGCCGCGTGGGGCAGCTCGGTCAACATCCACTACGGCGTCGACGGCGCAGCCTGGACACCCGTCCCGGGCGTCGCCATGGATGCCGCGTGCACCGGCTGGCGCCGCCGCACCATCGACCTCGGCGCGGCCACCGGCCTCCAGGTCGTCTTCACCAACGGCACCGGCGTCTGGGACAACAACAACGGCGCGAACTACCGGCTCGGCACCGGCCCGGTGACCGTCGCCGCCGGGAAGGTCGGCTCCGGCGACCCCTGCGCCACCGCGACCCCGTCACCGACCGCGAGCCCGTCACCGAGCGGTAGCCCGTCACCCACCACGCCTCCGTCGCCGACCGGCAGCCCGTCGGCCACGGCCGGGCCGGGCAGCACCGCCGAGGTGTTCTACCACCTCACGCCGCGCGGCTGGAGCGCGGCGAACCTGCACTACCGGCCCACCGGCGGCGCCTGGACCACCGTGCCGGGCGTCGCCATGACGGTCGCCTGCGCCGGCTGGGCCCGCAAGGTCGTCGACCTCGGCGCCGCCGGCGGGCTGACCGCCGCGTTCAACGACAACGCCGGCACCTGGGACAACAACAACGGCACCGACTACACCCTCGGTGCCGGCCGCAGCACCGTCGACGGCGGCAAGGTCACCGCCAACGCCGCCGACCCGTGCACGCCGGTCAGCCCGGACACCACGGCACCGTCCGCGCCGGGCGGGCTGACCGCCCGCGCCGACGGACTCGCGGTCACCCTGACCTGGTCGGCCGCCACCGACGACCGGGGCGTCACCGGGTACGAGCTGACCCGTACCGGGGGCACCGGCGGGAGCACCACCGTCACCAGCACCACCACCTCGTACGTGGCGTACGACCTCGCGCCGGGCACGGCGTACACCTGGACGGTGCGGGCGCTCGACGCGGCCGGCAACCGGTCGGCGGCGAGCGCGCCGGCCTCCGCGACCACCGGGACCGCCCCGGCCGGCGGGGCACCGCTCGGCGGCGACCCGCGCGAGGACAGCATCTACTTCGTCATGACGGCGCGCTTCGCCGACGGCGACACCGCCAACGACCGGGGCGGCAGCCAGCACGTGAAGTCGGGCAACGCGGCCAACAACGACCCGATGTTCCGGGGCGACTTCAAGGGGCTGGTCGACAAGCTCGACTACATCAAGGGGCTGGGCTTCTCCGCCATCTGGATCACCCCGGTGGTGCTGAACCGCTCCGACTACGACTACCACGGCTACCACGGCTGGGACTTCTATCGCGTCGACCCGCGCCTGGAGAGCCCCGGTGCGTCCTACCAGGACCTGATCAACGCGGCGCACGCCAAGGGCATCAAGATCTTCCAGGACGTGGTCTACAACCACAGCTCCCGTTGGGGTGCCAAGGGACTCTTCGTCCCCACCGTCCACGGCACTCGGGACGACCAGTGGAAGTGGTACTACGACCAACCGCAGGCCGGCCGGGAGTACGACCCGATGGTCGAGGCCACCGGCACCGACCCGGCGCTCACCCCCGCCCAGAACGCGCTCGCCAAGGGCCGCCCCTACAACGGTGACCTGTGGTCCTCGGCCGCCCCGACCGGCAACCAGTGCCTCAACTGGGGGACCCCGACCGGTGGGCGCAGCGCGGAGGGCTACACCCTCTACAACTGCCAGTGGCCCACCCCGACCAGCAGGCTCTTCCCCGCCGACCGCTACCACCAGTGCTGGATCGGCAACTGGGAGGGCGAGGACGCGCGCAGCTGCTGGCTGCACGAGGACCTGGCCGACTTCAACACCGAGAACCCGACGGTGCAGCAGTACCTGATCAACGCGTACAACCGGTACATCGACATGGGGGTGGACGGCTTCCGGATCGACACCGCCGTGCACATCCCCCGGGTCACCTGGAACCGCCGCTTCCTGCCCGCCATCCAGCAGCACGCGGTCAGCCGGTTCGGCGCGAAGGGCAAGGACTTCTACGTCTTCGGCGAGGTCGCCGCGTTCGTCAACGACAAGTGGAACCGCGGCTCGGTCAACCACTCCGCGCAGTTCTTCACCTGGCAGGAGCGCAAGGAGTACAGCCCGGACGACGTGAAGGCCGCCATCGAGCAGTACGACTACGAGTCTCTGCTCGGCCCCAACGGCCAGCCGACCACCGACAACGCGTTCCTGCGCGGCAACGACTACCACGCCCCGGACCACTCGAAGTTCTCCGGCATGAACGTCATCGACATGCGGATGCACATGAACTTCGGCGACGCCACGAACGCCTTCCTCAACGGCAAGGACTCCGACGACAGCTACAACGACGCCACCTACAACGTCGTCTACGTCGACAGCCACGACTACGGGCCGAACAAGTCCGCCACCCGGTACGCGGGCGGCACCGACGCCTGGGCCGAGAACATGAGCCTGATGTGGACGTTCCGGGGCGTCCCGACGCTCTACTACGGCTCGGAGATCGAGTTCCAGGCCGGCGCCCGGATCGACTGCGGACCGACCTGCCCGCTCGCCACCACCGGCCGGGCCTACTACGGCGACCACCTGGCCGGCAGCGTCACCGCCACCGACTTCGGCGTGGTCGGCTCGGCCACCGGGGCGGTCGCCACCACGCTCAACCAGCCGCTGGTCAAGCACGTGCAGCGGCTCAACCGGATCCGCCGGGCCGTACCCGCCCTGCAGAAGGGGCAGTACTCCACCGAGGGGGTCAGCGGGAACGCACTGGCGTACAAGCGGCGGTTCACCCAGGGCGCGGTGGACAGCTTCGCGCTGGTCACCGTCTCCGGTGGGGCCACCTTCAGCGGGATACCGAACGGCACGTACACCGACGCGGTGACCGGGGACGTGAAGACCGTCACCAACGGCACCCTCACCGCCGCCGTCAGCGGCAAGGGCAACCTGCGCGTCTACGTGCTCGGCCTGCCCGGCAACCCGGCCCCCGGCAAGATCGGCGCGGACGGGCCATACCTGCGCTGACCGCCGCCCGCCCGGCAGCGCCGCCGGATGGACCGGTCCGGCCCCGACGCGTCACGCGCCGGGGCCGGACCGCGGTGCCACCGGCCGGAAGGAGGGAGCGACCGGTGGGCACCATCGAGGTCAGTTGCCCGTACCCTCCGGGCCGCCGTGGTGGCCACGGCCGCCCGGGCCCGGGAAGACCCCTGCCTCGACGGCCTTGGTGATCGCGTCGGCCTGCTCCTGGGTGAGCTTGCCGTCCTTGACCGCCTGGGCCAGCCGCTCCTTGAGCGCCGCCTGCCGGTCCTCGCCGGACGGGCGCGCCGGCCGGTCGGCCCGGTGCTGCTCGCGGATCTTCTCCAGGGCGGCGGTCACCTTGTCGGTGGGTACGCCCAGCTCCTCGGCGAGCGCCGCGGCGAACTCGCCCTGCCGGTCGGCCCGCTGCTGCTGCCGGTCGGCGCCCTGGTCACTGCCGGCGCTCGGGGTCGGGGTGGGGCTGTCGGTGGCGAACGCCACCGTGGGGGCGGCGATCCCCACGCCGAGGACCCCGGCGGCGGCCAGGCCGGCCAGCAGGTGCTTCTTCGACATCGTGCGGGACATCAGTCCTCCGGTCTGTCGGTGGTGGTGCGCTGACGTGACCGACTGTGACCGAACCGGCTGGAGGCAACCCGTGGTGACCCTGTGCGCGAGCTGAAAAACCGGGTGCGGCCCGGCCCGGCACCGACGAGGGTGGGCACCATGGCGGACATCGACCAGATCGCACTGCCCGAGCCCGGCCTGCGGCCGTACGGCATCGCCACCGGCCCGGACGGCGCGCTGTGGCTCACCCTGGTCGGCGCGGGCGGGACCGCCCGGGTGGGCCCGGACGGCGAGGTGCGGATCCACCGCACGGACCCGGCGGACAGCGCACCGCTGACCATCACCACCGGCCCGGACGGCGCGCTCTGGTACACCCGCTCCGGTGACCATCGGCTCGGCCGGATCACCGTCGACGGCACCGCCGGCTCCGTCGCGCTGCCGGCCGGCACCGGGCCCTGCGGCCTCGCCACCGGCGCCGACGGCGCCCTTTGGTACGCCGGGATGAACAGCGACACGATCGGCCGGGTCACCGTCGACGGCCAGGTCACCGAGTTCCCGCTGCCGGTCTCCGGCGGCTTCCCCTCGATGGTCACCGCCGGCCCGGACGACGCCTGCTGGTTCACCCTCAACCAGGCCGGCGCGGTCGGTCGGATCGGCCTCGACGGCGCCGTCACGCTGCACGCCCTGCCCACCGACGCGGCCGGGCCGGTCGGCATCACCCTCGGCGTCGACGGCGCGCTCTGGTTCGTGGAGATCGCCGCCGGTCAGATCGGCCGGATCACCGTCGACGGCCGGATCACCGAGTTCCCGCTGCCCGACCGCGCGGCCCGCCCGCACGCCATCGTCGCCGACCCGGCCGGCGGCTGCTGGTTCACCGAGTGGGGGGCCAACCGCATCGCCCACGTCGACCCCGCCGGCCGGATCACCGGCCACGACCTCCCCACGCCGGGGTCGGAGCCGCACGGCATCACCGTCACGCCCGCCGGCGCCGTCTGCGCGGCCCTGGAAACGGGCGCCGTCGCGGTCCTCGCCCCCTGACCGGTGGTCAGCGGACCGCCGGGGAGACGGTCAGGGTGCCGGCGTCGGCGTCGAGGAGGGCGGGGGTGCCGACCGGGACGGTGAGTTGGCCGGGGCCGTGGCCGACGGGGAGGCCGCCGAGGACCGGTACGCCGAGGTCGGACAGGCGCTCGGTGAGCACGTCGGTGACGCCTGTGTCCCAGCCGTCGGCACAGTCGGTGAACTGGCCCACCGCCACCCCGGCCAGCCCGTCCAGCACGCCGGCCCGGCGCAGGTGGGTGAGCATCCGGTCCACCTTGTACGGCGGCTCCTGCACTTCCTCGACGAGCAGCACCGCGCCGGTCAGGTCCGGCATGTCCGGCGTGCCGATCGACGCGGTGATCAGGCACAGGTTGCCGCCGAGCAGCCGGCCCTGCGCGCGGCCCGGCACCCGCACCGCGTACGTCTCCTCCTCGGCGACGGCGGTCACCGTCACCGGCTCGGTGGTCATCAGCGCGGCGTGCATCGACTCCGCCGAGCTCAGCGGCAGGCGCTCGTCCCGCCAGGCCGCGCCCGGACCGTGTACGCCGGCCAGCCGGGCACCCCGCCAGAGCGCGAACTGCAGGGCGGTGATGTCGGAGAAACCGGCGACCACCTTCGGGTCCCGCCGGACCGCCGCCATGTCGATCAGGTCCACCACCCGCTGCGCGCCGTAGCCGCCCCGGGTGCAGATCACCCCGCGTACCGCCGGGTCCGCGAAGGCCGCGTTCAGGTCGGCCGCGCGCAGCTCGTCGCCGCCGGCCAGATAACCCTGCCGGGCGTACGCGTTCGGGGCGAGCACCGGGCGCAGGCCCCAGCCGGTGAGCAGCTCGACGCCCCGGGCCACCCGTTCCGGGCTGGTCGGACCGGACGGGGACACCAGCATGACCGTGTCGCCGGGACGCAGGACGGGCGGGCGCAGGCAGTCGTCGGTGGGCACAGCGGGAGCCTAGTGCGCGCCGGGCGGGGCCGTTCGGAGGCGTTGGTCCGCGTACCGGATAGCCTCGACGTCGTGGCGACCGCGCTGGTGATCGAGAACGACCCGACCGACGACCTCCGCCGGCTGGGGGAGTGGCTGACCGAGGGGGGCCTCGACCTGCGGGTCGTCCGCCCGCACGCGGGTGAGGAGCTGCCCGCCGACCTGACCGGCTTCGCCGCGCTGGTGGTGCTCGGCGGCGACCAGCAGGCGTACCCGGGGCCCGACGGCACCCCCGGCGCACCGTGGTTCCCCGCGCTGGAAGGGCTGCTGCGCAAGGCCGTCCGGCACCGGCTGCCCACCCTCGCCGTCTGCCTCGGCGCCCAGCTGCTGGCCACCGCGCACGCCGGCGAGGTCGAGCGGAGCACCTCCGGGCCCGAGGTGGGCCCCGGCGTGGTCGGCAAGCGGGACGCCGCCGACGGCGACCCGCTCTTCCGGTACGTGCCGCTCATCCCGGACGTGCTCCAGTGGCACTCCGACGAGATCACCGTGCTGCCCCGCGGCGCCACCCTGCTGGCCGCCTCCACCCGCTATCCGCACCAGGCGTTCCGCCTCGGCGACCGGGCCTGGGGCCTGCAGTTCCACGTCGAGTGCGACACCGCCATGATCGCCGACTGGGCCCGCGACTCCGACCTGCTGGCCGAGCTGGGCTACGACGAGGAGCTGGTGGTGGCCGCCTGCGACCGGGTGATGGCCGACGTCGAGGAGGTCTGGCAGCCGTTCGCCATCCGGTTCGCCGCCCTCGCCCTCGGCGAGCTGGACGACGACGCCCCCCGCCGCAGCCTGCCCCTGCTCGGGCACTGAGATGACCCGGTCCACCCGAGGCCGCCTCGCCCGGTACGGCTTCGCCGAGGGCGAGGGCGGGACCCGCGCGGCCGACCTGCTCGGCCCCGACGGGCTCGGGCTGTGGCGGCCGGACACCCAGGAACCCACCGACGAGCGGGCGACCGAACTGCTGGCCGCGCTCTCCCGGGCCGCCGACCCGGACCTGGCGCTGCGCCAGCTGCACCGCCTCGTCGAGGCCGAGCGGCACGCCACCGCCGGCCGGGACGCCACCGCGCGGGACACCCCGTCCCCGCTGCTCGACGCGGTGCACGACGACCCCGGGCTGCGCCGCCGGCTGGTCGCCGTGCTCGGGGCGTCCTCGGCCCTCGGCGACCACCTGGTGGCCAACCCCGACCAGTGGTCGGTGCTGGCCACCGCCCCGGACGGGCTCGCCCCGACCGCCGACGGCCGGCTGGAGCTGGCCGACGCCGGCCGCCGTACCGCGTCCACCCAGCCGGTGGCGGTGCTCCGGCAGGCGTACCGGCTGGCGCTGCTGCGGATCGCGGCGGCCGACCTGACCGGCGGGCGGGGGCTGGAGCAGACCATGGCGGCGCTCTCCGCGCTCGCCGACGCCACCCTCGCCGCCGCGTACGAGATCGCCGTCGGTGAGCTGCCCGAGGGCACCGCCCCGCCCCGGCTGGCCGTGGTGGCGATGGGCAAGTGCGGTGGTGACGAGCTGAACTACGTCTCCGACGTGGACGTCATCTTCGTCGTCGCCGCCGACGACGACCTGCCCGCCGCCACCCTGGTCGCCACCCGACTGATCCACGTCTGCGGGCTGGTCGCCTGGCCGGTGGACGCGGCACTGCGCCCGGAGGGCAGCCGGGGGCCGCTGGTGCGTACCCTCGCCAGTCACCTCGCCTACTACCGGCGCTGGGCCCGGACCTGGGAGTTCCAGGCCCTGCTGAAGGCCCGGCCGGCGGCCGGCGACCTGGACCTGGCCCGGGAGTGGATCGACCAGCTCGCGCCGCTGGTCTGGTCGGCGGCCGAGCGGCCGGAGGCGGTCGACGACGTGCGGGCCATGCGCCGGCGGATCATCGACAACGTCCCGCCGAAGGAGCTGGAACGCGAGATCAAGCGCGGCCCCGGCGGGCTGCGCGACATCGAGTTCGCCGTCCAGCTGCTGCAACTGGTGCACGGCCGGGTCGACGAGTCGCTGCGGGTGCCGGGCACCATCCCCGCGCTGCGCGCCCTCGTCGCCGGTGGCTACGTCGGCCGCGCCGACGGCGAGGCGCTGCTGCGCGGCTACCGCTTCCTGCGCGGCGTCGAGCACCGGCTGCAGCTGCAGGGCCTGCGCCGCACCCACACCGTGCCGACCGAGCCGGCCGCGCTGCGCTGGCTGGCCGCCGCGCTGGGCTATGCGGCCACCCCGGGCCGCAGCGCCGTCGAGGAGTTCCGCGCCGAGTGGGTCACCCACGCCACCGAGGTACGCCGGCTGCACGCCAAGCTGCTCTACCGGCCGCTGCTGGAGTCCGTGGCCCGGGTGCCGGCCGACGGGCTGCGGCTCACCCCGGAGGCGGCCCGGCGCCGGCTGGAGATCCTCGGTTTCGCCGACCCGGCCGGCGCGCTGCGTCACCTCCAGGCGCTGACCGGCGGGGTGAGCCGCACCGCGGCCATCCAGCGCACCCTGCTGCCGGTGCTGCTCAGCGAGTTCGCCGACGCCCCCGAACCCGACCGAGGGCTGCTCAACTACCGACAGGTGTCCGACAAGCTCGGCAGCACCCCCTGGTATCTGCGGCTGCTGCGGGACGAGGGGCCGGTGGCCCGCCGGCTGGCCCGGGTGCTGTCCTCCTCCCGGTACGTCCCGGACCTGCTGGCCCGGGAACCCGAGGCGCTGCGGATGCTCGCCGAGGACAGTGAGCTGGCCCCCCGACCCCGGGCGGTGCTCTGCGAGGGCTTCGCCGCCGCCGCGACCCGGCACGCCGACCCGGAGCAGGCCATCCGGGCGGTCCGGGCCCTGCGCCGCCGGGAGCTGCTCCGGCTCGCCTGCGCCGACGTGCTCAGCCGGGCCGGCACGCTGGCCCCGCTCACGCCCCGCCCTACCGACCCGGGGACGCGACCCGAGCGGACCCCCGTCCTCGCCGACGTGCGTGCGGTCGGCACCGCCCTCTCCGACGTCACCGACGCCACCCTGGCCGCCGCGCTGCGGACCGCCCGGGCCGCTCAACCCGCCCCGCCCGGGCTGCGCTTCGCGGTGATCGGGATGGGCCGGCTGGGCGGCTACGAGTCCAACTACCTCTCCGACGCCGACGTGCTCTTCGTCTACGACCCGCCGGCCGGGGCGAACGACGGCGCGGCCAGCGCCGCCGCGCACGCCGTCGCCGAGGAGCTGCGCCGGCTGCTCGGGGTGCCCGCCCCCGACCCGCCGCTCGGGGTCGACGCCGACCTGCGGCCCGAGGGCCGGCAGGGTCCGCTGGTCCGCAGCCTCGCCGCGTACGCCCAGTACTACGCCCGCTGGTCAAAGGTGTGGGAGGCGCAGGCGCTGCTGCGCGCCCGGTTCGTCTGCGGCGACGCCGACCTGGGCGCCGAGTTCGAGGCGATGGTCGACCCGGTCCGCCACCCGGCGGACGGGCTGACCCGCGAGCAGGTGGTGGAGATCCGCCGGATCAAGGCGCGGGTGGAGAACGAACGGCTGCCGCGCGGCGCCGACCCGGCCACCCACACCAAGCTGGGCCGGGGCGGGCTCGCCGACGTCGAGTGGGCGGTGCAGCTGCTCCAGCTCCGGCACGCCGGCCGGCTGGCCGCGCTGCGCGGCACGCGTACCCTCGACGCGCTCGCCGCCGCCCGGGACGCCGGCCTGGTCGACCCGGACGACGCCGCCGAGATGGCCGCCGGATGGACCCTCGCGGCGCAGGCCCGCAACGCGCTGATGCTGATCCGGGGCCGGGCCGGCGACCAGTTGCCCCGGCACGGTGTGGAGCTGGCCGGCGTGGTCCGGCTGCTCGGCCGCGACGACCCCGGCGAGTTCCTCGACGAATACCTCCGCACCACCCGCCGCGCCCGCACCGCCATGGAGCGCGTCCTCGACACTCCCTGACAACCGCCCGCGCCCGCCGCCACCGTTTCTGTCGGCCCTGTCGGCCCAGCAGCGTCGGTCGGCTGGTCGGCGTCGGTCGGCCGGGCGGCTCGACGGCGGGCGGCCTGACGGGCGGGTGACCTGACGGGCGGGTGACCTGACGGGCGGGCGGCTCGGGTGGGTGGCGGTGTGGCCGGTGTGGGCGGTGCGGCCCTCGGCCGGCGCGCTGGGCAGGGGGAATGCCCGCTACGAGTTTGATGACGTAAATGAATCAGCGTCCGACGGCTGCCCCGGCCCTGACCTCGGCTCTGGCCCTGGCCACGGCTCTGGCTCCGGCTCTGGCCCTGGCCCGGCTCTGGCCTACGCCCGACGTCGGCCCCGGCTTGCGCACCGGCCCCGATCCGGGCGGCCGTCATCGGATGCGCGATTCATATACGTCATCAAACTCGTAGCGCGACGAAACCGGTCCCGGACCCCGGCGCATGGCGTCCCGTCGCTGGTTCAGCCGCCGAGGGTGTAGGTGCCGGGGCGGGGGACGGTCACCGTGGTCCAGGCGCCGGCCGGAGCGAGCGTCGCCCCGCCCGTGACCGAGAGCCAGCGGTCGTGCCGGACCCGGACCGGCACCGGGCCCGCAACGGCCGTCCGGAAGGTGACCGACGCGCCGTCCTGGCGGACCAGTTCGCCCGGTGCGCCCACCAGGGGCGTCGGGTCGGCGACCGCGTACAACTGCCAGTGCCGGTCCGACCAGACCCGGCTCAGGTAGGGCAGACCGGCCCGGACCAGGTTCGCCTCGTCGCGGCCCACCCAGGACAGCTCGGCGTCGGGCACGGCCACGTACTGCACGGCGTTGTCGGCGAGCCAGACCCGGTAGCTGGCCGGGGTCAGCGCGACGCCGGTGCCGGTGGCCCCGGGGACCGTGGTGAAGAAGAGCGGGTTGCGGTCGATGTCCGCCTGGCGCAGCCAGCCCCGGGCCAGCGGCACCTCGCCCATCCGGGCCGCCTCCCAGTAGTTCCGCGTCGGCGGCACCTCCACCCGGCCGGTCAGCCCTCGCCGGACCAGCTCGGCGCGCAGCGGAGCGAAGTACGCCGGGTCGTTGGTCGGGTCGCTGCCGCTGCCCAGGTCGGCGGCCACCACCGGCGGCTGCCACCAGCACACCACGCCCAGCAGCACCGCCAGCGCGACCGCACCGGCAAGCCGTCGACGCGGTGCGCCACCGGCCCGGCGGGACAACCGTGCGTCGGCCCACCCGGGCAGCCGGGCGGTCGCGGCCAGCACGGGCAGGGCGAACATCACCACCAGGCGGGTCGCGTTCAACCCGACCGGGGTGTGCACCAGCGCCGCCGCCAGCACCCCGACCGCCGACAGCAGCGCACCCAGCCGTACCGGCCGGCCCGTCGCCAGCGCCGCCACCAGGAGGCTGGTCAGCACGGCGTGCAGGGTGTCGGTGCGGCTGATGTTCATCCAGCCGCCCTCGCCGAAGAGCAGCCCGGTCACCGCCAGCGGCAGCGCGGCGGGCAGGCCGAGCGCCAGGCCGTCGGCGTACCGGCGGGCCAGCAGCAGGGCCGCGCCGGCCAGGCCGACGAAGAGGCCGGCCACCGGGCTGGTCGCCGAGGCGAGCAGCGCCGCCGACCCGGCCAGCCCCCAGCGCCACCACCAGCGGCCGGCCGGGCCGTCCACCGAGGGCCGAGCGGTCGGCAGGGTGAGGGCGAGCAGCGCGGCCAGCCCGAAGGCCACCCCGAGGGCGTACGTCACCCGGCCGGAGACCAGGTTGCCGGCGATGGTGAGCACCCCCACCAGGCTGCCGAGCAGCGGCCGACGCACCCCGGTACGCACCAGCAGGGCGGCGAACGCGGCGGCCGAGGCGACCAGCGCGACCGCCCCGGTGGGGCGTACGCCCAGCAGGGCCATCACCGGCGGGGAGACCAGGCTGTAGCCCCACGGGTGGACGCCCCCGTACCAGCGCAGGTCCACCGGGGCGGCACCGTGCGCGGCGAAGAACCCGGCGCGGGCCACCTGCGCGGACAGGTCCGAGCCGAGCGGCGGGAGCACCAGCAGGAGCAGCCCGAGCAGGGCGGCGGAACCGGCGGCCAACGCCACCACCCGACTGCCCCGCATGCCCACCTCCTGACCGCGACCACCGTACTGGCAGCATGTCCGGCGTGCCTCACCACCTCTCGCGATGGACCGGCCTGGCGGGTTCGGTCCTGCTCGCCCTGGCCGCCTGGCTCGGTGGGGCGCTGCCCCACGGCGACCTGCGCCCCACCCCGGTCAGCATCTGGCAGGGCCCGCACGGACCACTGGTCATCGGTGCCTGGCTGGTCGGCACCGGCCTGATGGCGTGGGCCTGGTGGTCGTTGCGCACCGGGCCGCCGTCGACCCGTTGGGTGCTGGTCACCGTCGCGCTCTGGCTGCTGCCGATGCTGGTCGTCCCGCCGCTGGGCAGCCGGGACGCCTACGCGTACGCCTGCCAGGGGGCCAGCTGGTCCGGCGGGATCAACCCGTACGAGCAGGGCGTCTCCGCGCTGCCCTGCCCGTGGCTGGACACCATCTCCTACATCTGGCGGGACACCGCGGCGCCCTACGGGCCGCTCTTCGTGGTGCTCGCCGGAGCGGTGGTGAAGCTGACCGGGTCGCTGATCGGCAGCATCGTGCTGTTCCGGCTGCTGGCGGTGGCCGGGGTGGCGCTGACCGCGTGGTGCCTGCCGGTGCTGGCCCGTCGCTGCGGGGTGCCCGCCGAGCGGGCGCTCTGGCTGGCGCTGGCCTCCCCGCTGGTCGCCGTACACCTGGTCGGTGGGGCGCACAACGACGCGTTGATGGTGGGTCTGCTCGTCGCCGGCCTGGCCGTGGTGGCGTCCCGTCCGGGTCGTCCCGGGCCGCTGCTGGCCGCGGGGCTGCTGCTCGGGCTGGCCGCCGCGCTCAAGGTGACCGCGCTGGTGGTGGTGCCGTTCGCGGCCCTGGCCGCGATCGCCGGCCCGTACCGGTTCCGGGCGCTGCTGCGCGATGGCTGGTGGGTGGTCGCCGCCGCGGTGGTCACCGTGGTCGGCATCACCTTCGCCGCCGGGCTGGACTTCGGTTGGGTCACCGGCCTGGAGCAGGGCAACCTGGTCATCGCCTGGACCTCGCCGCCCACCGCGGTCGGTCAGACCGTCGGGTACGTGGCGGCGCTCTTCGGCGCGCACGTCGACGCGCTGCCGGCGACCCGGGCGATCGGCGTACTCGTGTTGGCGGTCCTGCTGGTCTGGCTCTGGTGGCGGGCGCGGCACCGGGAACCGCTCTGGCACGCCGGCCTCGCGCTGGCCGCCACGGTGGCCCTGGCCCCGCTCTTCCACCCCTGGTACTGGACCTGGCCGCTGGCGGTGCTCGCCGCGACCGCCCGGCGGACCGGCTGGTTCAGCCTGGTCGCCCTGGTCTCGTCGTTCCTGGTGCTGGCGGACGGCACCGGTCTGGCCCGGTTCACCAAGATGCCCGGCGCACCCCTGATGACGCTGTTGGTGATCGTGGTGGCCGTCCGGTTGGTACGGTCGGCCCGAGCGGCCCGCGAGCCGTCTCCCGCCGACTGAGGAGAGGTGCCGTGGCCGGTCCCGACGCGCGGGCCCGGTCCGCCCGGTACGCCGGTCTGCTCGGCGCGGTCCTGCTCACCGTGGCCGGCTGGCTCGGCGGGGCGCTGCCCGACGCACCGGCCCGCACCCCGGTCGGCATCTGGCGGGGCCCGCACGGGCCGCTGGTCATCGGCTGCTGGCTGCTCGGCACGAGCCTGCTGGTCGGCTCCTGGTGGGCGCTGCGGCACGGCGTCCCGTCGACCCGCTGGGCCTACCGGACCGTCGGGCTCTGGCTGCTCCCGCTGCTGGCCGCGCCACCGCTGGGCAGCCGCGACGTCTACTCGTATGCCTGCCAGGGCTGGACCTGGGTGGAGGGTGCCGATCCCTACCGGGTGGGGGTCGCGGCGGCCGGGTGTCCCTGGACGGACGCCGTCTCGCCGATCTGGCGGGACACCCCGGCGCCGTACGGGCCGTTCTTCGTGCTGCTGGCCGGGCTGGCCTTGCTGCTCGGCGGTGGCCTGGTCGGCACGGTCGTGCTGCTGCGCCTGCTCGCGGTGGCCGGGGTGCTGCTGGCCGCGCTCAGCGTGCCCGGGCTGGCCCGGGCGGCCGGCGTGCCGGCCCGACGGGCGGCCTGGCTGGCGCTGGCCTGCCCACTGGTCGCCGTGCACCTGGTCGGCGGGGCGCACAACGACGCCCTGCTGCTCGGCCTGCTCCTGCTCGGTCTCCTGGTGCTGGTGCGGTCGTCCGGCACGCCCCGGGCGTTGCTGCTGGCCGGTGCGCTGCTCGGCCTGGCGGTGCTGGTGAAGGCGGTCGCGGTGGTGGTGCTGCCGTTCGCGGCGCTGGTCGCGGTGCGGGGCCACCGTCCGGTCGGCGCGCTGCTGCGGGCCGCCGGCTGGCTGGCCGGGGGAGTGCTGGCCGCGCTGCTGGTCACCACCCTGGCCACCGGCCTCGGGCCGGGCTGGGTGGGCGGGCTGGCGCACAGCGGTGACTCCGCGCAGTGGACGTCCCCGCCGACCGCGGTCGGCTTCGTCGTCGACTACGCGGGCGGCCTGGTCGGCCGGCGGCCGGACGCGGTGCCGGTGGCCCGGCTGGTGGCGCTGCTGCTGCTCGCGGTGCTGCTGGTGGCGCTCTGGTGGTGGGCGTGGCGGGCGTCGCGCGGGGCGGCCGGTCCTCGGATCGCCCTGACCGGGGCGGGTCTCGCGCTCGCCGCCACCGTCCTGCTCGCCCCCGTCTTCCACCCCTGGTACGCCACCTGGCCCCTCGCGGTGCTCGCGGTGGCGACGGTGTCCGGGACGGTCCGGTTCGTGCTGCCCTGCGCGGTGGTCTGCTTCCTCGCCCTCCCGGACGGCACCAACCTGGCCCGGTTCACCAAGGCTCCGGGGGCGCTCGCGATGACCCTGCTGCTGGTGCTGCTCGCGGTCCGGGCGGTACGCGCTCGCCGTACCTGACCGGTCCAGCCCGGGCCACGGCCGGTCCGGCGGCCTGCACCGCAGCGAGGTGGGCATCGAGGTGGCTCGCGCCCCACTTGCCCGCCCGGGACCGCGAGATGAGCGCGTCGCGCTCGAGCACCTTCAGGAGCCGGGACACCGCCGGCATGGAGACGGACAGTGGCGCGGTGTGCCCGGTGACCGTGGCGTCGCGTGCGCCCAACTCCGCGATGATCGCCTGTCGGGTCGGGTCGGCGAGCGCCGAGAACACCACGCTGAGCTGATCGGTAACCGGCCGACCAGGGCACCCCACGTCACTTCAGCACAAACGGCAGCGTGGCCAGCACACTCCACGCGCTCCCTCCACCGACCAGTAACGCGGCCGGCCACGTGCCTCCGGCGGCCAGGGTCAGACCGGCCGCCAGCGCAGCGACGACAAGCATCGCGAGAAGGACGAGCGCGGTCCTGGTGTCGAACAACTTCATCGGTTCCTCCGTCTCACCCGGCCGTGGCACCCGCTGCGGCCCGGACGAATATGCCGCGCCGCCAGCGCGCGCGAAACGAGTCCGAACAATGGCGAAGGATTCCGAACGCCACCCTTGTGCCGGACCGGCGCTAAAGTGCGCCAATGAGCGAGGAGCCGACTGGCGTCAGGGGCGATGGGAACACCGTGTGGTCAGTGCCTCGGTTCGCCGAGGCGCTTCGCGAACTCAGGCTGCGCGCTGGGTCGCCGTCACTGAGAAAGATCAGCGGTAAGACCAGAGGGAGATGGGGTACTGCGACTCTCTCCGAGCTGTTCGCCGGCGGTGGTAGGCGGGCCCCGCGCTGGGAACTGGTGGACGATGTCGTCAGGGGGCTGGTGGTTTGCGCCGGGGAGCAAGCTCTGGAGCTGGAAGCCAGCCTGGTGGATCGGGACGAGTGGAGCAGGCGCCTCCAGCTGGTGCACGCCGAATTGGAGAGGGAGAAAGCTCAGCAAGGCGTTCGCCGGAGGAAGTTGCTGGATCAGTTCCTGGTCCTTCCGGCGGACCAGGTCGAGTGCTGGACCGGCAGGCCCGCGCCGGCCGGCGGGGTGTACCTGCCGCGTCCCGATTTCGATGAGGAACTGCGCGTGGCGCTGGCCACTCCGTCGTCCCCGTATCCGTTCCTGCTGGTGTACGGCGAAGGTGGGGCCGGCAAGTCGACAGCTGCGTGGGCCGCGATCGTGGAGACGCTGGAGCCGGAGACCAAAGTGCTCGTACCGCGCGACATGAGTGCGATCGCCGCCCTTGCCCACGCCGATGACGTCGCCACGATGACGGGCCGCCTGCTGATCTGGGCGGATGGCGTGACCTCCGCAGACCTCGACCGCCTTACTCACGAAACGCTGGAATTACTCGCCCACAGGGCGTTCCTCGTAGCGACCATCTCGGCTGACGAGTGCGCTGCCATCCTCGACGCTCATGGCACGAAGCCGACCGCCAGGGCAGCGCTCCAGCGCGCGTATTCCGTTCCCCTGCCGTATGACCCAGAAGTCATTGAGCAGACAGTTGGCGCCAGGAACGTCGAGCTGAGCAGGGCCGAGCCGGGCGTGGATCCCCGTCTGATGTGGATTCGGCTGAACGCAGGCCGCTTCCAGAGCCCTTCCGGGGTGGCCATTGTCCGCAGCCTGTTCGATCTATGGCGTGCCGGCTTGACGCGACCGGTGCTGGAGGAGGAGCTGAGACAAATCTTCCCGATCCACCTTGCGGAGATCGGTGATATCCCTGCCTCCGACGGGCTCTTCGTGGAGGGAATGGCGTGGGCGCAGAAGGCCGGCCCCGATACTCCTTCATTGATCCATTTCCGGAGCTGGCGTCGTCGTCGTTGCTGGACTATCTCAGATCATCTGCGGGACGGCAAGGCGACCTGGGAGATGCCCGATTCCCTCTGGCCAGCCCTCGTCGGGATCCTCAGTCCGAAGGAGTGCTTTCACGTCGCCCGGGCGGCGTACGAGCGCGGCGCCCTCGTCTATGCGAGGGAAGCGCTGGTCAAAGCGGCAACGATCCCCGAAAACCTTGCCCGGGCAAAGTTTCTGCTCGGAAACACACTGTACGAGCTGGGCGATCTATCCGCTGCGAGGGCGGCGCTGATGGCGGTCGTCAGCCTGGGACCGTCGGAGGAGGCGAGTGCCGCGGCCGAACTGTTGGGGCGCATGTGCAAAGCTGAGGGAAGCATCGAACGTGCCATCGAGTACTGGACGCTCGCAACGCAGTGGCCCGGCACCCACGCGCTCATGTCCTGGCTCGAACTCGGCCGTCATTACGCGTCGATAGGTGAAAAAGATGAAGCGATCGCGGCACTGAGCCGGGACTTCTCTGATCCCCTTCTTCCTGGCATGGAACTGCGCGCATCGACGCTGCTTTCCTTTGTCCGAGGCTCAGTCGGAGAGATGCAAGCACTCCTTGAGGCGTGGGAAACCGCGGACAACCAGCGCCGGGGAAATTCTGACGACGTCACCCGAGCTCTGCGGGACTATGTGGAACTTGCCCAGAGTGCCGAGGAATCAGCACCTCAATCCGACCCTCACCCGCTCGATGTCGATGTAGCGCTGGCTGGCGCCAGGAAGCGATTTGAGCTCGGGGATCTACGCGGTGCCTTGGCGGCGTTTCGCGGCGTGGCCGCCTCTGCGCCGCCCGAGCTCCGCGCAGCGGCACTCTACGACGCTGGATCAGCTGCCATGGAGATGGGCCTCCTGGAGGAGGCGAGGGAGGCCTACGAAGAATGCATCCGGTGCACGCAACCTCACTACTCCGCGCAGGCGGCGCTCAGTCTCGGTGCTCTGCTGTGGGAAAAGGAGGAGGCGGATGCTCGCGCAGCAATCCAGGCCTGGACCACCGCCGAGGAGCTCGGTGATCCGGAGGTGCGGGCAAAGGCTGCCTTCAACATCGGCGTCGCCCACCTTGATGGTCGGAACTACCGCACCGCCCTGGCCAAACTTCAACACGCCATGGACCTGGCTGAGTCAGGTTTCAAGGCCAAGGTTGCCATGATGCTTGCCCAGGTCCACGAGTCGGTGGATGCGGATGCCGCGATCATCGACGACTACTACTACCGAGCCATTCAGGTCGATGATCCTCTTTACGCTCCGATCGCGGCCGTTACGCTCGGCGACCGGATCTACCGTCGGAATGGCCCCGGCCCAGAGGCCCTGAGGGTGACGCGTCTGGCGTATGAGTCACAGAATCCGGAAGCGCAGAGCGAAGCGGCCTGGCGACTCGGTCATATGTTGGAGGAGTTGGGGGAGTTGGACGAGGCAATCGTGGCGTATCAGACCACGATCGATGCCGGCCATGTGGACTGGGCTCCCGCCGGGCATTGTGCCCTCGGTCTGCTGCACGGCACGCAGGGCAGGAAACATGTAGGGATGCGCCACCTTCGGACGGCGTATCACTCGGGGCATCCCGAGTATCGCCTGGAAGCGGCCTACTGGATGGGCATGTTCTATTGGTGGGATGGTGCGCACGGAAATCCAGCAAGGCTGCAGAATGCGCTGATCATGCTGCGGGAAGTCGTGCAGAGCAGGCACCCGCAATGGGAGCCTCGTGCCAGTTCCGCTCTGGCCGAGTTGCGGAAATCCGAAGCCCTGGATTAGCGCGACGAGAACAGCGGCCACCTCCAGATCGTGGTTGGTTCACGGAGCCGGGCCGGGGTGTCAGCACGGAAACGGCGGCCACGCCGGCCGTGAGCCGGGCGTGACCGCCGTCCGTGAGGTGATACCCGATCTGTACCCGGGATCAGTGGCTGACCTGTTGGTCCGGGTCAGCGCCGGAACAAGGTTCAGCAGTCGAAGTACATGGCGAACTCGTGCGGGGTCGGGCGCAGGCGCACCGGGTCGACCTCGTTGGCGCGCTTCCAGCCCACCCAGGTGGAGATGAGGTCCGGCGTGAACACGCCGCCGTCGAGCAGGTAGTCGTGGTCGGCCTCGAGCGCGTCCAGCACCTCCGGCAGCGAGCCCGGCACCTGCTTGACGTTGCCGAACTCCTCCGGCGGCAGGTCGTACAGGTCCTTGTCGATCGGCGCCGGCGGCTCCATCTTGTTCTTGATGCCGTCCAGGCCGGCCATCATCATCGCCGAGAAGGCCAGGTAGGGGTTGCTGGACGGGTCCGGCACCCGGAACTCGACCCGCTTGGCCTTGGCGTTGCTGCCGGTGACCGGGATGCGGGTGCAGGCGGAGCGGTTGCGCTGCGAGTAGACCAGGTTGACCGGGGCCTCGTAGCCCGGCACCAGTCGGCGGTAGGAGTTGACCGTCGGGTTGGTGAAGGCCAGCAGCGACGGCGCGTGGTGCAGCAGGCCGCCGATGTACCAGCGGGCGGTGTCCGACAGGCCGGCGTAGCCGGTCTCGTCGTAGAAGAGCGGCTCGCCGTTGAGCCAGAGGCTCTGGTGGGTGTGCATGCCGGAGCCGTTGTCCCCGAAGAGCGGCTTCGGCATGAAGGTCGCGGTCTTGCCGTTGGCCCAGGCCTCGTTCTTGATCAGGTACTTGAAGAGCTGGAGCTGGTCGGCCGAGTGCAGCAGCGTGGAGAACCGGTAGTTGATCTCCGACTGGCCGGCGGTGCCCACCTCGTGGTGCGAGCGCTCCACGGTGAACCCGGCGTCCACCAGCCGGCGGACCATGCTGTCGCGCAGGTCGGCCAGGTGGTCCACCGGCGGCACCGGGAAGTAGCCACCCTTCAGGGCGGTCTTGTAACCGCGGTTGCCACCCGGCTCCTCGCGGCCCGTGTTCCAGGCGCCCTCGATCGAGTCGATGTAGTAGAACGACTGGTGGGTCGAGGTCTCGTGGCGGATCGAGTCGAAGATGTAGAACTCCGCCTCGGCACCGAAGTACGCCGTGTCGGCGATGCCGCTCGCTGCCAGGTACGCCTCCGCCTTCTTGGCCACGTTCCGCGGGTCCCGGGAGTACGCCTCGCGGGTGAACGGGTCGTGGACGAAGAAGTTCAGCGCCAGGGTCTTCTGCGCCCGGAACGGGTCGATGAAGGCGGTGGCGACGTCCGGGAGCAGGAGCATGTCCGACTCGTGGATCGACTGGAAGCCGCGGATCGACGAACCGTCGAAGGCGAGGCCGTCGGTGAAGACGCTGTCGTCGAAGGACTCGACCGGCAGGTTGAAGTGCTGCATCACGCCGGGCAGGTCACAGAACCGTACGTCGACGAACTTCACGTCCTCGTTCTTGAGGTATCGCAGGAGTTCCTCGGGATTGGCGAACACACGTCCTCCTGGCACGTCCACGGGGTGGCTAGGCTGCTGGCGACGCTATGACCGTGCGGTTGCCCGGGGGTGTCTCCTCTGTTTCCGCCGTGTTACGTTGCTCGCGGAGCGTCATCCCGGCCGCTCGGTCACCGCTGGTACTCCGTTCGGACGATACCGCCCGTAACGGTGTCGCGCTAATTGATGTGCTTCGTCCGATTTGGCGGGGAGAGTGCATCCGGACCGCCCGGCCCGGCTGGCTACCCTGACTGCTGTGACCAACCCGCAGCACCCCGCGCCACCCGCAACGGACTCCACCTTCACCCCGCCGAGCATCGGTCGCCGTTTCGGTGCGCTCGTCGTCGACTGGGTGCTCTGCCTGCTGGTGTCCAACTTCTTCGCCGACCCGGTCCGCGACGGCTGGGCCCCGGTGCTGGTGCTCGTCCTGGAGTACGGCTTCTTCCTCGGCCTCTTCGCCCAGACCCCCGGCATGTACGTCACCCGGATCCGCTGCGTCGCCTGGTCCGACGGCGGCCGGATCGGCGTGATCCGCGCCCTGCTCCGGGGTGCCCTGCTCGCCCTCGTCGTGCCGGCGCTGATCATGGACGAGCACCGCCGCGGCCTGCACGATCGCCTCACCGGCTCGGTCGTCACCTCCGCACCCCGGCGCTGACCCGCCGCGCTCACCGGGCTGCCGGGTCGTCCGCCAGGCGCTCGAGGTCGCGCACCCCCGCCGCGACGACCGTCCGGACGGTCCGGGTGAGGCTGGCGATCGCGTCGTCCGGGGTCAGGGCGACCAGGTCGGTCAGGGTGAAGAACGCCTCGGCGCTCACCACGGCGGCCAGGTCCTGCTTGAGCTGCGTCAGTCGGGCGCGTGCCGGGTTACCGGCCACGGGCAGCACCGGATCGAGCGCGGCGTCGATCAGCCCGAACCGGAACCCGGGCCGGGCGGCGGCGCCGCCGGGACGGACGATCGTGGCGGCGATGACGGCGCGGACCGAACCCTGGAAGGCGTGCACCCGGCGGAGCAGGAACTCGCAGGCGAAGACCGTCCGTTCCACCGGATCCGCCGAGGCGGCCACCGGGGCCAGCGCCTGCGCCGGGTCGGGCCAGAGGCCGGCCAGGGACTCGTTCGCCAGGGAGACCAGGTCGGGGAAGTGCCGGTAGGCGGTGGCCTCGGAGACCCCGGCCCCGGCCGCGACGGCCGGCATCGTCACCAGTTCGCCGGAGCGGATCAGTCGGCGGCAGGCGGCCACGAGCGCCGCCCGGGTCCGGCGCTTCTGTTCGGCCCGGCCGATCCGCTCGGTCTCGGTCCGCTCCGGTTGCGCCATGGCTGCTCCGATCCGGGTGGGTGCCTGCACCGGGCTCCCGGTCCGACCGGGAGCGCGAGATTTCATGAGAGCGTACTCGCGCGAACGGCGGAAGGGGGCTATGTTCGTGAGAGCGAACTCTCGCGAAACCTCGGTCGTCGCCCCGTCGGCGGCCCAGCCCCCTCAGGACGGAGCCCGATGACCACCCACCACGTACCCCTGCCCGGGACGGACCCGGTCGAGGTCACCGTCGACGAGTACGGCACCGGCGCGGCCCCGTTCCTGCTCCTGCACGGTGGAGCGGGCCCCCAGTCGATGACCGGGTTCGCCGCGCTGCTCGCCGACCGCCACCCGGCCCGGGTGCTCGTGCCGACCCACCCCGGGTTCGGCGGCACCGGCCGCCCCGAGCAGCTCACCGGCATCGCCGACCTGGCCGCGCTCTACGCCGGCCTGATCGAGCAGGCCGACCTGCACGACGTCACCATCGTCGGCAGCTCGCTCGGCGGGTGGATCGCCGCCGAACTGGCCCTGCTCGCCTCACCCCGGGTCGGCCGGGTCGTCCTGCTCGACGCCGTCGGGATCGAGGTCCCCGGACACCCCGTGGCCGACTTCTTCGCACTCACCATGGACGAGGTCTTCCGCCTCTCGTACCACGACCCCGCGCCGTTCCGGTTCGACCCGACGACGCTGCCGCCCGCGGCGCAGGCCGTCGCCGCCGGCAACCGGGCCGCCCTCGCCGTCTACGGCGGACGGGCGATGAGCGACCCCACCCTCGCCGGCCGCCTCGCCGACGTGTCCGTCCCGGTGCTCGTGCTCTGGGGCGACAGCGACCGGATCGTCGACGTCGACTACGGGCGCGCCTACGCCGCGGCCATCCCGACCGCCCGGTTCGAGCTGCTTCCCCGCACGGGGCACCTGCCCCAACTGGAGACCCCCGAACAGGCCCTGCGCGCCCTGCTGGACGACGTCACCGCCGCGGCGCCGGCCGGGTGACCGGAGGAGGCACACACGGCGGGAGCCGGCTCCGCGTGGCGGAACCGGCTCCCGGCGTACGCGGAGAGGTCAGCGACCCCGCGACTGGCGGAACGCGCCCCGCGCGGGCCGCATGTTCTTCGGGATCGCGCCCTTGGGCATCTGCGGACGGGCGGTGAGCGCCTTGAGCCGCTTGTCGAGGGCGTTGACGTCCTTCGGGCTCAGCGTGCGCGGCATCCGCATCAGGGTCATCCGCAGCTTGCGGATCGGCAGCTCGCCCTCGCCCTGACCGATCACGTAGTCGTGCAGCGGGGCCGAGCCGATCACCTTGGCCAGTCGCCGCTTCTCCTGGCCGAGCAGGCCGCGGACCCGCTGCGGGTTCCCCTCCGCCAGCAGGATCACACCGGGCCGGCCGATGACCAGGTGCACCATGTCCATCTGGGTGGTGGAGCTGACGGCCGGCGTGACCCGCCAGTCGCCGCGCATGCTCTCCATGATCTGTGCCGCCGCGCCGGGCTGTCCCTCGGCGGCGTTCATCATCGCCTTGTTGGACCGCAGGTTGAGCACGATCAGCACCGCGAGCAGCGTCAACAGGATGCCGATCGGCAGCCAGATCCAGCCCCAGAGGATCACCGCGACCACGGTGAGCGCGAGCGGGATCAGCACCGCCGCCGCCGTCAGCGGCGCGAACCACCTGTCCTGCTTGGCGGTGAACTGGAACACCATCCCGATCTGCTTCAGCCGCTGGCCGAACGAGACCTTCTCCTGGGGCTTTGCCATGCCGGAGAGTCTAGTGGTCGCCGCCCGCGACGTTGATCCGCGCCCGGCCCTCCCGCCCCGCCCGCTCCGTCCCCCGCCCGCTGCGTCCCCCCGACGGCCGGCCTCAGCCGGCGGCGGGGACCTCTTCGCGGGCGGCGAGGGCCTGCTGGTAGAGGCGGCCGGCGCGGTACGACGAGCGGACCAGCGGCCCGCTCATCACGCCGGCGAAGCCGATCTCCTCGGCCTCCTCGCGCAGCTCGACGAACTCCTCCGGCTTGACCCAGCGGGTGACCGGGTGGTGCCGGGGGGAGGGGCGCAGGTACTGCGTGATGGTGATCAGCTCGCAGCCGGCGGAGTGCAGGTCGCGCAGCGCCTGGGACACCTCGGCCCGCTCCTCGCCCATGCCCAGGATCAGGTTGCTCTTGGTGACCAGGCCGTCGGCGCGGGCCTGCCGGATCACGTCGAGGGAGCGCTCGTAGCGGAACGCCGGGCGGATCCGCTTGAAGATCCGCGGCACGGTCTCGACGTTGTGCGCGAGCACCTCGGGACGCGACCCGAAGACCTCGGCGAGCTGCTCGGGCACGGCGTTGAAGTCGGGGATCAGCAGCTCGACGCCGCAGCCGGAGCCCAGGGCGTGGATCTGCCGGACCGTCTCGGCATAGAGCCAGGCGCCGCCGTCCGGCAGGTCGTCGCGGGCGACGCCGGTGATGGTGGCGTAGCGCAGCCCCATCGCGGCGACCGAGTCGGCGACCCGGCGCGGCTCGTCGGCGTCGAACTCGGCCGGCTTGCCGGTGTCGATCTGGCAGAAGTCGCAGCGCCGGGTGCACTGGTCACCGCCGATGAGGAAGGTGGCCTCCCGGTCCTCCCAGCATTCGTAGATGTTGGGGCAGCCGGCCTCCTGGCACACCGTGTGCAGCCCTTCGCGCGAGACCAGTCCGCGCAGCTCGGTGTACTCCGGGCCCATCTTGGCCTTGACCTTGATCCATGGCGGTTTGCGCTCGATCGGCGTCTCGGCGTTGCGCGCCTCGATCCGCAGCAGCCGTCGCCCCTCGGGGGCGGCCGTCGCGGTGCGGGTGGCCTGCGTCGTCGTCGGCGCGGAGTCCTCGATCGTCACAAAACCGAGCCTACGCCCGACGGTGGCCGTCGATGAACCGCGGGCGACGGGCGTCACCCCGCGGATGTTGTGACACCGGACACCGCCACCTCCGGAAATCCGGTTACAGGAACCCTGGGCGGCTGTTAGCGGCTTCGCCATCGGGCTGGAACGCTTCGTCGCCCGGCTGACCGGCGCGGCGAACGTCCGCGAGGTCACCGCCTTCCCCCGCGACCTGCACCGGCTGACGCCCTGACGCGTCGGGGTGACGTGCGGAAGCCGCCCGTTCGCGGCCGGCTTCCGCACGACCCGGGGACGGCATAGATTCGGGTGGAGGTGACGCCACGGGTGTCAGGGCGGGGGCATGATGCGAATCGGGGAGCTGGCGGGCCGGACCGGGGTGAGCGCCCGCTCGATCCGGTACTACGAACAGCAGGGACTGCTGGTGTCGAGGCGTACGGCGAGCGGTCAGCGACTCTTCGCGGAGGCGGCGGTCGAGCGGGTCCGGCTGATCCAGCGGCTGTTCGACGCGGGCCTGAGCAGCAAGCGGATGTACGAACTGCTGCCCTGCATGACGAACCCGGACATCCGTACGTCGTGGCTGACCGACCGGCTCCGCGAGGAGCGCGAGCGGATCGTCGCGGAGATGGCTCAGCTCGCCGCCACGGTGTCGGCGCTGGAGCGCGTCATCGGCGACCTGACGGTCGAGGAACCGACCGGCGAACCGCGCGCAGCGGCCTGAGAACCGGTGCCGCCGCGGGCTTGCCCCTGACACCGGTGTCAGCTCCTAGCGTGAGGGCATGACCGCACCCTGCGCACTCTCCCCACATGTCGACGTGCCGGTGGCACCGCTGCTGGAGCCGGTTACGTTCGCCGGTCTGCCCCTGTCCTCCCGGTTCGTCATGGCGCCGATGACGCGGGCCCACTCGCCGGGCGGTGTGCCGACCCCCGATGTCGCCGGCTACTACCGCCGTCGCGCCGAACACGGGATCGGGCTCATCGTCACCGAGGGGGTGCTGGTCGGCCATCCCACGGCGGGCCACGAGGACGCGGTGCCGCGGATGACCGCCGGCGTCGCCGAGACGGGCTGGCGGCGGGTGGTCGACGAGGTCCACGCCGTGGGCGGTCGGATCGCGGCGCAGTTGTGGCACCTCGGCAGCCTGCGCGAACCGGTCGACGGGCGGCCGGCGTGGACGCCGTCAGCAGTCCGGGAGCCGGGGCGGCCGGTGAGCCACGCGATGACGCTCGCCGACATCGACGAGCTGCTGGCGGCGTACGCCGAGGCGGCCCGGGTGGCGGCCCGGGCCGGGTTCGACGCGGTCGAGATCCACGCCGCGCACGGCTATCTGCTGGACGAGTTCCTCTGGCCGTTCACCAACCGGCGTACGGACGCGTTCGGCGGCTCGCCGGTGCGGCGGGCGGCGTTCCCGGCGGCGGTGGTGCGTGCCGTGCGGACCACCTTCCCCGCGGACCGACCGGTGATCGTGCGGTTCTCGCAGTTCAAGGAGCGGCGGTTCGACGCCCGGATCGCGCAGGACCCCGGCGAGTTGGACGCGATTCTCGGCGCGCTCGCGGAGGCCGGCGCGAGCGCGCTGCACGCGTCCCAGCGGCGGTTCTGGGAGCCGGCGTTTCCCGGTTCCGCGCTGAACCTCGCCGGCTGGGCCAAGCGGCTCACCGGCCTGCCGACGATCACGGTGGGCTCGGTCGGCCTCACCCGCGACTTCCTGCGGTCCACCGGCCCCGAGTCGGTCTCCGGCCTGGTCGGGCGGGTGGCGGCCGGCGAGTTCGACCTCGTCGCGCTCGGCCGGATCCTGCTGGGCAACCCGGCCTGGGTGAGCCACGCCGGTGCCGGACGGCTCGACGCGATCGTCGACTACCGCAAGTCCCACGAGGACACCTACCGGTGAGCCCACCGGTCCGGCCCTCCGGGCCCGTACCCGGTCGGCGGCGGCGGACCGGTCAGGCCGGGGCGATCGGCAGTTGCCGCTTGTGCTCGGTGGCCCGGTAGCGGGCCACCAGGGCCGCCTCGACCTCCGCCGGGACTGGCCGGCCCTCCAGGTAGTCGTCGATCTGCTCGTACGTCAGGCCGAGCGCGTCTTCGTCGAGCTTGCCCGGGGCGAGGCTCTCCAGGTCCGCCGTCGGTGCCTTGCCGACCAGCTCGGCGGGGGCGCCGAGCGCGGCGGCGATCGCCCGTACGCGGCGCTTGGTCAGCCCGGTCAGCGGCACCAGGTCCGCCGCGCCGTCGCCGTGCTTGGTGAAGAAGCCGGTGGCCGCCTCGGCGGCGTGGTCGGTGCCGACGACCAGCCCGTTCATCGCCCCGGCGACCGCGTACTGGGCGATCATCCGCTGCCGGGCCTTGATGTTGCCGTGCACGAAGTCGCGCTGCCCGGCGTCGCGGAAGGTCAGCCCGCCCGCCTCCAACGCGTCGAGGGCGGCGTCGCCGGCCGGCTTGACGTCGACGGTGAGCACCCGGTCGGCCCGGATGAACGCCAGCGCTGCCTGGGCGTGGTGCTCGTCGGCCTGCACCCCGTACGGCAGCCGCATGGCGACGAAGACCGCGTCGTGGCCGGCGGCGCGGGCCCGTTCGACGGCGAGCTGGCAGAGCCGGCCGGCGGTGGTCGAGTCCACCCCGCCGCTGATGCCGAGGACCAGCGCCCGCAGTCCGGTGTCCACGAGGCGGTCGGCCAGGAAGACGACCCGCCGTTCGATCTCGCTCGCCGCGTCGAAGCTCGCCGCGACCTGGAGCTCGGCGGCGATCTGCTGCTGCGTCGACAGCACGTCGGTCATCGGGGGTCCTTCCGTGGGCGGTGGTTCTCGACAGCACCCAACCTGCCCCGGGCGCGGCCGGTCAAATCCGGTGCCGGCGCGGTGGTGACGGGTCAGGCGGGGCCGAGCAGGTCCCAGGGGTTGCCGGCGATGTCGCGGAAGACCGCCACCCGGCCGTACGCCTCGGTGCGCGGCGGGCGGACGAACTCGACGCCCGCGTCGACCATCCGCTGGTGGGTCGCGTCGAAGTCGTCGACCTGGAGGAAGAAGCCGACCCGTCCGTGGGTCTGGTCACCGACGGCGGCCTCCTGCCGCTCACCGTCGGCGCGGGCCAGCAGCAGCCCGGTCCCGCCGCCGGGCGGCCGGACCACCACCCAGCGCTTCGGCCGGCCGTCGTTGGTCAGCGAGGGGGAGTCCTCGGCGAGTTCGAACCCGAGTACCTCGGTGAAGAAGGCGATGGCCGGGTCGTAGTCGGCGACGACGAGGGTGACGAGATCGATCCGCACCCGGACCTCAGCCGGTGACGAGGGTCGACAGGCGCCGCTCGACGACCGGCAGCACGTCGGCGACGGTGACGGGGCGGCCCAGCTCCGCGGTGAGCGAGGTGACGCCCGCGTCCCGGATGCCGCACGGCACGATCCGGTCGAAGTACGTCAGGTCGCAGTCACAGTTGATCGAGAAGCCGTGCAGGGTGACGCCCCGGGCGACCCGGATGCCGATGGCGGCGACCTTGCGGGCCGGGCCCCGGTCGTCCGCCGGCACCCAGACGCCGCTGCGCCCCTCGACCCGGCCGGCGGCCAGCCCGAACTCGGCGCAGACGTCGATCAGCAGCTCCTCCACCCGGCGGACGTAGGCGACCACGTCCACCGGGTCGGGCAGGGTGAGGATCGGGTAGCCCACGAGCTGCCCCGGGCCGTGCCAGGTGATCTTGCCGCCGCGGTCGACGTCGACCACCGGGGTGCCGTCCATCGGGCGGTCCCACGGCTCGGTGCGCTTGCCGGCGGTGTAGACGCTCGGGTGCTCCAGCAGCAGCACGGTGTCGGGCTGCTCGCCGGCCACCACAGCCTCGTGCAGCCGGCGCTGCTCGTCCCAGGCGGCCTGGTAGTCGAGCAGCCCGGCACGGACGGCGGTCGGTCCGGAAGTCGTCACGGTCACCCGTCCAGCCTAGTCCCGTCGACGGCCGGTGACCCCCGTGAGCCTCGTCGCGTCAGGCGGGCACCTTCCACAGCCAGACGTCGTCGACCCGCTGCGGCGGTCCGAGCAGCGCGGTGGCCGTCCGGCGCAGGGCGTCCTCGTCGAGGTCGTACTTGGCGCCGTGCACCCGGTCGGCCAGCACCACCACCTCGACGTGCCAGTAGTGCAGGTCGGCCAGGGACTCCCGGACGCTGCCCTCGGTGATGATCGGCACGAGCCCGGTCCGCCCGGCCTGGTCCATCAGCGTGTCGAAGGTGCGCGGCACCGGCCCGATCCGGCCCCGGCCGTCCGGGCCGCCGGGGCCGAGGAAGAACCCGGCCGGGATCCGGAACTCGCCCTGTCGGTGGGCCAGCGCGTACGCCTGCCAGCGCTGGCCGTCGGGCGTGACGTCGAGGGTCAGCGGCAGCGGGGTCAGCACCCCGCCGGGGGAGACGTACCGCTGCCAGGTGCCGGCGGTGATGAACGCCGGGATCGGCTCCCGCTCGCCGGTCAGCAGCGGGGCGGGCAGCAGCGGCAGCAGCGCCACGGCGAAGCCGGCCGTCCAGGCCGCCGCGGTGGCGCGGTGCCGGGGTGGCCGGGCGCGCAGCCGGTCGACCGTGTACGCCAGCAGCAGCCCGATCACCGGCGCCACCACCAGCGCCAGCCGGGACGGCAGCGCCGCGTTGACCACCGGCAGGTTGTCCAGCACCCCGAACGGCAGGAGCTGGTCGGTGCGCCGGCCGTTCCACTTGGCCTGCGGTCCCCAGGAGAGCACCGCGAAGACCACGGCGGTCACGCCCAGCGCGGCGAGGGTGGCCCGGAACGCCCGGTCGGCCCGCCGCCAGAGATATCCGAAGCAGGCGACGGCGAGCAGCAGCAGCGGGATGCCGAAGAAGCTGTTCTCCTCGGTCGGGTTGGGCGCCAGCGAGGTGCCCAACCCGGCCCACCCGGCCAGCGACCGGCGCGGGTACGACCCGTACGCGGCGATGTCCTCGGAGTGCACGCCGGGGTCGAAGCCGGTGCCGTGGAAGCGCTGCGGCCCGGCGAAGTGCAGCCAGAGCGGGTACGCCAGCAGCACCCCGGCGACCAGCGCGGTGACGCCGAGCCCGCGCAGGAAGCCCGGCAGCGCGGCGCGGACCTCGGCCCGCCGGGCCGGGTGCAGGGCCAGGAACAGCAGGAACAGGGCGAGCGCGAGGGCGGTGAAGAAGAGTCCCTCGGCGGCGATCGAGAAGGCGACCGCCACCAGCAGGCCGAGCAGCACCCCGCCGCGGACCGCGTTGCCGGGCCGGCGCAGTGCGAACACGCCCTGGATCAGCAGCGGCACCAGCCAGCCGGCGGTCCAGTTCAGGTGGGCGTTGGCGTGCGACACCATCGCCGGGCAGTAGCCGATGAACAGTGCGCCCACCCCGGCGGCCAGCGGGCTGCGGACCAGGTGCCGGCTGAGCAGCCAGTACCAGGCGACCGCGGTGGCGGCGAGGTTGAGGGTGAGGATCACCAGGAACGTCGCGGGCGGCCCGATCAGGTACGTCAGCGGCGCGAAGACCCACGCGTACACGGTGACCGAGGTGTTGACGGCGAGGTTCACCCCGTCCGGCACGTTGATCAGGTGGGTGAAGAGCGGGTTCTGCCCGTGGGTGAGGGTGTGCCCGCCGAAGGCGAGCAGCCACTCGAAGAGCGCCTGGTCGCTGGAGTTGACGGTGATCATCCGGGTGCCCGGGTCCCGCCACATCCCGCTGGTCACCCACCAGGCCAGGGCGAGCGCGACCAGCACCACGATCAGGTCGGCCCGGCGGTCCCGGGTGGCGGGGGGCGACGTGGGCGACGGGTCAGTGACCACGGACGGGGAGGTCGGCACGCAGCGGACGTTACCAATCGGACCGGGCACCACCGGTCAGACACGAAACCTCACCTCGCCACGGCGGGACCGGCCATATTGCCGCATCGACAAATGTGGTTGTCCTCGCCATGTCGGCCGCCCGAAACATCGACGTAACGTCACGGCAACTCGGGGGTGACCCAGTTCACATTTCACTCAGGAGGTCCACGTGCGCCGCTCTCCGTCCATCCTCACCCGGCTCGCCGGGGTGGCCGCCGGGATCGTGCTGGCCGCCGCCGCGGTGCTGACCGTGGCCGTACCCGCGCAGGCCGCCACCCTGACCCAGGTCACCGGCTTCGGCTCCAACCCCGGCAACCTCGCCATGTACGCGTACCGCCCGGACGGCCTGCCGGCGAACGCGCCCGCCGTGGTCCTGCTGCACGGCTGCACCCAGGACGCCACCGGCTACTTCACCAACTCCGGCTGGCGCAAGTACGCCGACCTGTGGAAGTTCGCGCTGCTCGTGCCCCAGCAGTCGTCGGCCAACAACTCCAGCTCCTGCTTCAACTGGTTCGAGACCGGGGACACCACGCGCGGCCAGGGCGAGGCCCTGTCGATCAAGCAGATGGTCGACTACGCGAAGTCGAACTACGCCGTCGACCCGGGCCGGATCTATGTCAGCGGCCTCTCGGCCGGTGCCGCGATGAGCGCCGTCATGCTGGCCACCTACCCAGACGTCTTCGCCGCCGGCTCGGTCATCGCCGGGCTGCCCTACCGCTGCGCGACGAGCAGCACCAGCGCGTACTCCTGCATGAACCCCGGGGTGGACAGGACGCCCGCGCAGTGGGGCGACCTGGTCCGCGGCGCGTACTCCGGCTATGCCGGCCGCCGGCCGCGGGTGGCGATCTGGCACGGCACCAGCGACTACACGGTGGCGGTGGCCAACGCCGCCGAGTCCCGCGACCAGTGGACCGACGTGCTCGGCGTCCCGCAGACCCCGACCAGCACGGCGTCGCTGCCCGGCGGCACCAGCCTCGAGGTGTACGGCAACGACGCGGTCCGTCTCTACCGGGTCTCCGGGATGGGGCACGGCACCCCGGTCGACCCGGGTTCGGCGACCGACCAGTGCGGGACGGCCGCCGCGTACTTCCTGGACACCATCTGCTCGACCTACCGGGACGCGCTCTTCTTCGGTCTCGACGGCGGCGTGACGCCCGGCCCGACCGCCACCGCCACGGCCACCGCCACGCCCAGCCCGACCGCCTCGCCGACGCCGACCCCGACGGCCTCGCCGGTCTGCGTCACCGCCAGCAACTACGCGCACGTGGCCGCCGGCCGCGCCTACCAGTCCGGCGGCTACGCGTACGCGCTCGGCAGCAACCAGCGGATGGGCCTCTACAACACCTTCTACACGACCGCCCTCAAGCAGACCGGCCCGAGCTACTGGGTCATCGGCTGCTGAGCGCCGTCACTGCGTCAGGGCGGCGTGCAGGGCGCTCGGCAGGTCGGGATGGGTGAAGCCGAAGCCGGCCCTGGGCAGCACACCGGGCAGGACGCGGGTGCTGGTCAGGGCCTCCTGCGCGAAGCCGCCGAGGGCCACCTTGAGGGCGAGCGCCGGGATCGGCATGATCGCCGGGCGGTGCAGCTGGCGGGCCAGCTCCCTGGTGAACTCGGCGTTGGTGACCGGGTGGGGGCCGACCAGGTTGACCGGGCCGGCGACGTCCTCCCGGTCCAGCAGGAACAGCGTCGCGTCCAGCCAGTCCCGCAGCGAGATCCAGGGCAGCCACTGCCGGCCGCTGCCCAGCTTCCCGGCGATGCCCAGCTTGAACGGCAGCAGCTGCGGCTTGAGCAGGCCACCGTCGCGGTGCAGCGGCAGCCCGGTACGCAGCCGCACCACCCGTACGCCGGCGTCCTCGGCGGGCCGGGTCGCCGCCTCCCACACCCGGCACACGTCGGCCAGGAAGCCCTCGCCCGCCGGGGCGTCCTCCTCCACCACCCGGTCGCCGGTGTTGCCGTACCAGCCGACGGCCGACGAGTTGAGCAGCGCCTTCGGGCGGTCCGCGGCGGGCAGCCCGGCGATGGTGACCGCCAGGGTGGTGGTGGTGTCGACCCGGCTGGACCGGATCAGCTTCCGGTAGTCGTCGTTCCACCGCTTGTCGCCGACGCCCGCACCGGCCATGTTGACCACCGCGTCCGCGTCGGCCACCACGGCCGGGTCGAGCTGGGCGGCGGAGGGATTCCACTGCCGCTCGTCCGGGGTACGCGCCGGTCGCCGGACCAGCCGGGTCACCTGGTGCCCGTCGGCGGTGAGCCGGTCGACCAGCCGGGTGCCGAGGAAGCCGGACGCGCCGGCCATGAGGATCCGCATGCTCCCATCTTCGGTCACGGACCCCGACTTGGATGCATTGCGTCGAATCGGTCCCCACGAGCGGTGGCCCGTGCGGCGGGGCTACCTGCACGGCCGCTACGAGTCTGATGACGTAAATGAATCGCGCACCTCCGCACGCGTCGATCATGGAGCTGTCTGCCCGAGCGCCCACTTGATCCTGGATCGAGTGGCATCGGACGCCCTTCGACCCCACTACTTCCTGCATCGAGCATGATCTTGGGGCTGGGGCTGGGGCTGGGGCTGGGGCTGGGGCTGGGGCTGGGGCTGGGGCTGGGGCTGCGGCTGCGGCGCGGCGTCCGTCGCGGGCTGCGCCGGGCACCTTCTCCATGGCGTCCACCGTTCGTCGGTCGCTGACCGCACAGAGGGTCGCCTCCTCGATCGGGTACGGCACCGAGGCGGGCGGGGGCGGCGTGCGCGCAGGGGGCGGCCGGAACCCGCCACCCACCCCGGGCCTGTTCACGGAGCCCACCGCCGGCAGGCCGCCGGCCGGGACGCCGGCCGACTGCCCGGGTGAGGTGGTCGGCCGGGTGGTTCCTCAGGACAGCCAGCTCATGGTCGAATGGCCGGTGCAGACCTGGGAGTGTGGATGCCGCCACAGCGAAGTGAACGCAGCTCGCCGATGACCGCCGCGTGCGGATCGAGTCGGGCGAGTTCGCGCCGGGACGCAAGCTGCCGTCGACCGCGCAGCTCAGGGAAGAGCACGGCGTGTCGCAGGCGGTCGCGCCCGGCGATCCTCGTCCTGCGGACGCAGGGCCGGGAAGGCGGGCGCGGCGTCGGCGCATTCGTCGCCGAGCGGTTGGCGCGGGGGGAGGGCAGGTCGTGACGCCGGCCTGTCGGTGCTGAACGATGCTCGAAGCCGGTCGACGGACGCGCAACCAACCGCCCCCGCCCCACGTCGTCTTCGCGGCGCTGACCCGCCCCGACCGTGACCCGATGCGTCCCTGGCTCCGACTGCTGGACGACGAACAGCGTCCGCGGCTCGTGGAGACCGCGTACCCGAACCTGGTGGTCTGGTCGTCGTTGTGGCCGCGACGCCCGGACGCCCTGGTCCGGTTCGAGCTGGCCTCCGACGGCCTGGCCGGCACCGAGCTGTGCTGGACGCTGCTGGTCGACGAGCCGCTGCCCGACCCGTCGCTGCTCGGTCACCTGCGCAAGCGGATCAACCAACTGATCAACGGCAACCTGCGCGACACCTTCGGCCAGTAGTGACCCCGCCCGCAGCCCCAGGGCCCCAGGGCCCTCTCGCGGGCCCGAACGTCCGTGAGGTCGGCCGTTACCTCACGACAGGGGCTATGAAGGACATGGTGCGGAGTCGACCGAAGCTCGTCGTCGTCAGCGGTCCGCCCGGCGCGGGCAAGACCGTGCTCGCCCACCGACTCGCCCGGAGGATCGGCTGTCCGGCGATCTGCCGAGACGAGATCAAGGAGGGCATGGTCCACGCGGCCGGTGACTTCACCGCCGCGCCGAGCGACGAGTTGAGCCGCCGGACGTTGCCGACCTTCTTCCGGGTGCTGGAACTGCTGCTGTCCGCAGGGGTCACCACGGTGGCCGAGGCGGCCTTCCAGGACCGGCTCTGGCGCCCCCACCTGCGGCCCCTGGTCGGGCTCGCCGACCTCCGGATCGTCCACTGCCGAGTGCCGGCCGCGGTCGCCCGGGAGCGGATCCGGCAGCGCTGGCACGAGAGCCCGACCCGCCGCGCGCACACCGACACCCACGGGGACGAGCCGCATCGGCATGCCGCCGGCCACGACAGCTACGACCGGGTACGGCTCGACGTCCCCGAACTGGAGGTGGACACCAGCGACGGCTACCGGCCGGGCCTCGACGAGATCGTCGCCTTCGTGAACGCCCGACGGTGAGCCGGCCCGACGATGCGTCAGGCGTCGGCCGGGGCGGTGCGCAGGTCGGCGAGCAGCCGCTCCACCTCGGCGAAGGCGGCGTCGGGCACCGGGCCGTACGCCAGGGTGCCGAGGTTCTCCTCGGCCTGGGCGACCGTGCGGCAGCCGGGGATGGGCAGGGTCCGGGGGCTGCGCGCCAGCAGCCAGCCCAGCGCGCCCTGGGCGAGGGTACGACCGTCGACCGTCGACCGTCAGCGCCTCCCGCACCCGGCCCACCCGGTCCGCCCACTCGGCGCGCGGGAGCCCGTCGGTGAACCAGGGCAGCCACTCCGGGGCGACCCCGCGTACGTCGTCGCCGCTGCGGGCGGCCGGCGCGCTCTGGTACTTGGCGGTGAGCAGGCCCATCGCGAGCGGCCCCCGGTTGAGGCTGGCCAGGTCGAACTCGTCGCAGACCGCCAGCATCTCCGCGTTGTCCCGCAGCACCGACTGGTCGTGCTGGATCGCCGCGCAGTGCGGTCCGGCCGTGGCGAACGCCCGCGCCGAGGCGGGGTCGTCGGTGCTCCAGCCGTACGCCCGGATCTTGCCCTCGGCGACCAGGGCCTCCAGGGTCTCGACCAGGTCCAGGGCCTGCGGCACCGGCAGCGCGTTGACGTGCAGCTGGTACAGGTCGACGTGGTCGGTGTCGAGCCGGCGCAGCGAGCCCTCCAGGCTGCGCCGCGCGTACGCCGGGCTGGCGTCCTCGCCGGTGGCCTGCCGGGTGGCCTCGTCGGTGGGGTAACCGAACTTGGTGGCGATCACCGCGCGGTCACGGCGGCCGGCGAGGGCCCGCCCGAGGACCCGTTCGCTGTGCCCCGCCCCGTAGTTGCTGGACGTGTCGAAGAGGGTCGCCCCGAGCTCGAGTGCCCGGTGGATCGTCCGGACGGACTCGTCGTCGTCCACCTCGCCCCAGCCGAGCGGCTGGGTGCCCGCCCAGAGCGGCCCGCCGATCGCCCAGCAGCCCATGCCGATCGCGCTGACCTCGATGCCGCTGCGACCCAGTCGTCGTGTCGTCGTCATGGGACCACTCTTCAACCTCGAGTGCACTCCACGTCAAGCGCGACCGTCATCCGGGCGGGACGACCACGCGTCACTCCCCGGTCTGACCGTCGATCGCCTCGCGCAGGATGTCGGCGTGGCCGAGGTGCCGCGCGTACTCGTCGATCAGGTGGTGGAACACCCAGCGCAGCGGGCGGTGCCGGCCGGCGAACGGGCGGCCGACCGCCGCCAGCGGACGGTCCGCGGCGATCCGCCGGGACACCTCGACCTCCGCCCGCCAGAGCGCGAACGTCTCCTCGCCGGTGGCCCGGTCCACGTCGTCGAAGGTCTCGTCCCAGTCGTCCGTGCGGTCGAACAGGTCACCGGGGAAGGCGTCGGCGATCACCGCCTGGAAGTACCACCGCTCGACGGTGGCCAGGTGACGCACCAGGCCGAGCAGCGAGAGGTGGGACGAGGGCACCGGCCGGAGGCGTAACTGCTCGTCGGTGAGGCCGGCGCACTTGCGCTCCAGCGCGTGCCGCTGATAGTCGAGGAAAGTCGTCAGCAGCGCCCGCTCGTCCGCCGTGGGCGGCAGCGCGAAACGTTCGTCCATCACCGGTCGGATCGTACGTACGATCGACCGGTTTCGTTGCCCCGTCCGGCCGGCCGCCGGTCAGCGCGCCCCGGCCAGGCGGGGCAGCAGCGGGCCCAGCGGCCCGACCGCGTCGGCCCGCACGACGAAGCGGGTCACGCCCCACCGGCGGCGGTGCGCCGCGACCGCCGCGACGATCTCGTCGGGGGTCCCGATCAGCACGAACGGGGTGGCGAGGAGTTCGGCGACGGTCAGGCCGGTGTCGGCGGCGGTCGCCGCGGCGGCGGCCTCCGCGTCGTCGGTCACCGCCACGTGCTGCACCAGGGCCTCCAGCGCGGGTGCCTCGGCCCGCCCGGTGGCCCCGGCCGCGACGTGCGCGAGCTGCGCGTCGAGCTGGTCGGCCCGCCACCGCACGTCGTGGGCGTGGCCGTCGGCGAGGGTACGACCGAAGCCGGTCAACCCCACCACGTCGGCGTACGCGCCGGCCCAGCGCAGCAGCGTCGAGTTGGCCGTACCCATGGTGAGCGGCACCCGAGGCCCGACGGGCGGCTGGGTCAGCCGGGCCGACCGGGCGACCAGCTCCGGGGTGTCCACGGTGACCTCGTGGCCGGCGAGCAGGTCCCGGACGGCCTCGGCGACGGCCACGCAGCGGCGTACCCGGGCGGCGACGTCGGGCCGCTCCCGCCCCACGGCCCGCCACTCGGCGGGGGTGTGGCCGGCGCCGAGGCCGAGCCGGGCCCGACCCCCGGAGAGCAGGTCCAGGGTGGCCACGTCGGTGGCGAGCAGGATCGGCTCCCGCACCCCCGCGTGGGCGACGTACGAGCCGAGACCCAGCGTCGAGGTCACCGCCGCGGCGGCGGCCAGCGCCACGAACGGCGACGCGCCGTGCCCGGGATGGTCACCGGCGAGCAGGGCGTCGAAACCGGCCGCCTCGACCCGTCGGGCCAGGTCGAGCCAGCTCCGCGCATCGGTCGGGTTGGCCTGTACGGAGAAGATCGCCATCAGCCCACCCTGCGCCCTCGCCCACCGGCCGCGCGACCCCGTACCGCCCGCTTCTGCCGACGGCCGAACTGCTCAGCCGGCCCGGTGCACGGCGTCGAGGCGGGCGAGGTCGGTGGGGGAGAGGCGCAGCCCGCCGGCGGCCACGTTCTGGGCGAGGTGCTCGGGGTTGCCGGTGCCCGGGATGGCCAGCACGTTCGGCCCGCGCTGGAGGAGCCAGGCCAGCCGGACCTGCGCCGGGGTCAGCCCGTGCTCCCGGGCGACGGCCCGCACCTCCTCCGGTTCCACGCCGCTCGCGCCCGCCTCCCGCCCGCTGGTGGCGAGCGAGAAGAACGGCACGAAGGCGATGCCCTGCGCCGCGCAGTCCCGCACCAGCTCGTCCTGGCCCGCCCGGTAACCCAGGCCGTAGGAGTTCTGCACGCAGACCACCGGGGCGATCGCCTGCGCCTCGGCGAGCTGGTGCGGGCGGATCGCCGAGACGCCCAGGTGCCGGATCAGGCCGGCGTCGCGCAGCTCGGCGAGCGCGCCGAAGTGCTCGGCGAGCGGTTCCGGACCGTACACCCGGAGGTTGACCACGTCGAGGTGGTCCCGGCCGAGCTGGCGCAGGTTCTCCTCGACCTGGCCGCGCAGCTGGTCGGGCCGGGCCATCGGCAGCCACTCGCCGGACGGGTCCTTCCCCGGCCCGACCTTGGTCACGATCACCAGATCGTCCGGGTACGGCGACAGCGCCGTGTTGATCAGCTCGTTGGCCGAGCGCAGCGCCGAGAAGTAGAACGCCGCCGTGTCGATGTGGTTGACCCCCAGCTCGACCGCGCGGCGCAGCACCGCGATCGCCCGGTCCCGGTCGCTGGGGCCGCCGTCGGCGTTCGTGGTCAGCCGCATCGCGCCGAAGCCGAGCCGGTGTACCGTCCGGTCACCCAGTCGCCAACTGCCCGCCGCCGCGGCGTCGATCGTCCCCGTGGTCATGGTCCGCTCCGTCCTGTCCGGCGCCCGCGTGCCGGCCGCCGGTTCCCGACACGCACCGTACGGCGTCCCGGTTCAGCGCGGCGTCCCGCTCAGGTGGACGGCTCGTCGGACGCCGGCTCGTGCCAGCGGGCCCGGTACGCGGCCTCCTGCGCCTCGTGCGTGGCCCGTTCCTCGAAGACCAGCGCCCGCAGCGCCTGCCGCGACTCGCCGAAGACCATCACCTCGGCGGCCACCAGTCCCACGCAGATCGCGGTCAGCAGACCCAGGCTGACCAGCGCCGGCACCGCACCGGCGACCGGGATGCACCCGGCTAGCAGGAGCACCGTGCCGACCCGGGTCCAGGACAGGGTGTGCAGGGTCCGTAGCTGGAACAGCATGTTGCCGCACAGATAGCAGATCACCCCGCCGTACAGCAGCGCCTCCGCGGAGCGGTGGGCCGGCTCGTGGAGGGGGACGGCCGGAGCGGCGACCTGGTGCACGAGTGCCTCGGCGCCCAGCGCGAACAGGATGATGCCGGCGATCATCGGCAGGTAGAGGTAGGCGTACGCGTCCCGGGCCATGGCCACCCGGGGGCCGTTCTTCGCCGCGTGCAGGGCGATCCGGGCCGCCGGCCCGATCACGTCGTAGTGCACCCACCACAGGGCGGCGGTGAAGAAGATGCCGAGCACCGCCGCGGTGACCGCGGGCCAGGTCGGCGGCTGCCCGAGCAGGTTGCTCCCCACACCGACGGAGATGACCGACTCACCCAGCGCGATGATCAGGATCAGGTCGTACCGCTCGGTCCAGTGCTCGGCGGAGGCGACGCCCCAGCCCCAGGTGCCGGCGAGGAGGCCGGTGCCGTACTGCAGCACCACGACGGTGGCCCACAGCCCGTCCCGGACCGCCCCCGCCGAGGCCAGGCCGTCGAGCTTCGGCGGGATCAGCGCGGCGGCGAGCAGCAGCAGGGTGCTCCCCACCACCTCCGGCGCGAACCGCATCAGCTGCCGGCGCTCGACCGGGCTGTCCCGTACCACGTGCAGGTAGAGCGACAGGTGGATGATCCGGATGGCGGTGTAGCTGATCGCCGCCACCATCGGGCCGGCGGCATTGCCACGCGGGTCCCGGAACGCCTGCGGCAGCGACAGGGCGAACGTGAACAGCCCGGCCATCGCGATGGTCATCAGGACCGGGACGAAGCCCTCGCCCAACCGGACCCGGGTGGCGACCACGCTGTGCATCACCCACGACCACCAGAGCACGGCCAGCACCAGCAGGGCGTGCAGCAGCGAGGCGCCACTCGGGTTCAGTGCGGTGGCCCGGGTGATGATGAAGAACGAGAAGACGAAGACCAGGTCGAAGAAGATCTCGAACCGCCCCACCCGGGTGCCCGGGGAGACCGCGACCGCCGGCCCGAGCCGTCCACGCCACCTGCCGCCCTTCACCGTCCGAGTCTGTCAGCGTCCGTTCCGTGCGGGGCTCGAATCCGGGCAGCCGGTGCCGGGCGCTCACGGGTCGCCCGGGCGACGGCGAGCCGGTCGAGCGCCGCGTCCGGCTAGCCGCGCCGGTCGTCGGGCTGGTCGTGGAAACGCCGCTGGCGCCAGGCGGTCTCGAACCGCTCGCGGGCGAGCCGTTCCTCGAGCACCCCTTCGCGCAGCGCTTCCCGGGAGGACGCGAGCACGACCATCTCGACCGCCATCATGACCAGCTCCACCCCGATCAACAGCCCGAAAGCGGCGAACAACGGCAGGTGTACGGAGAGCGCCCCGAGCCCGGTCAGCGCGACGATGGCGCCCACCCGGGTCCAGGTCACGGTGTGCAGCACACGGAGCTGGAAGAGCAGGTCGCCGACCAGAAAACAGACCGTCCCGCCGTACAGCAGGAGAGCTCCCGTCCCGTGCAGCGGATCGCCGAGCCGGAACTGCGGGCCGCTCACCTGGTGCATCAGCTCCTCGCCGCCCAGGGCGAAGATCACGATCCCGGCCAGCATGATGAGGTAGAGGTGCCCGTACGCGTCCCGCGCCAGCCGGGTCCGGGCATCGCCGCGCGTGCCGTGCATGGCCAGCCGTGCGGCGGGTGCCACCAGGTCGAAGTGCGCCCACCACAGGGCGGCGATACCCACGATGCCCAGCGCCGCCGCGACCAGCGTCGGCCAGGTGATCGGGAGACCGATCACGTTGCTGCCGATGCCCACCGAGATGAGCGACTCACCGAGGGCGATCATGAGGATGAGGTCGTACCGCTCGGTCCAGTGCTCTGCCGAGCTCACCGTCCAGCTCGCGGTGCCGGCAACGAGCGGGGTGGCGTACTGGAAGACCACCAGGACGACCCAGAGGCCGTCACGGACCAGTGCCGCCGTCTCCGGGTCGGTGACCCGGGGTGGCACCAACGCCGCCGCGAAGAGCAGCGAGACGCTGAACGCCAGCTCCAGCACGAACGGTCCGAGCCGACGGATCCGGCTCGGCTCGTCGCGCACGGCGTACACGTACAGGGCCATCAGCACCAGGCGGATCACCAGGTAGCTGCACGCCACCACGAGCGGCCCCGACAGCCCCTCCGGGGAGTCGCGGAACGCCCGCGGGCTCGCCAGCGCGAAGGCGAAGACCGCGATGATGACGACCACGACCACCGCGGGTACGAAACCCTCACCGAGCCGGACCCGGTTGGCGACCACGCTGTGGATGACCCAGCACCACCAGAGCACCGCCAGCAGCAGCATGGCGTGCAGCAGGCCCCGGCCGGTCAGCTCCGCCGTGGCGGCGCGGCTGATGATGAAGAACGAGAAGACGTAGACCAGATCGAAGAGGATCTCGAACCGGTCCGCACGGGCACCGGGCGCGACCTCGACGGTTGGCCCGACGTGTCGCCTCCAACCGCCGCGCATGGGCCGAGTCTCCCAGGGCGACCGGCGGTGCCGCCCGTGAACGACGAAGGGGGCGTACGGCGTGAGCCGTACGCCCCCTTCCGGGTCCTGCTAGCGGGTCACAGCCCCAGCTCGGCCTCGAAGTTGCCGGCCTCCAGCCGCTCCTTGACCGCGACCAGGAAACGGGCGGCGTCGGCGCCGTCGATCAGCCGGTGGTCGTAGGAGAGGGCCAGGTAGATCATCGAGCGGACCGCGACGACCTCGCCCAGCTCCGGGTCGTTGACCACGACCGGACGCTTCACCACGGCACCCGTGCCGAGCATCGCCGACTGCGGCGACGGCACGATCGGGGTGTCGAAGAGGGCGCCCCGGCTGCCGGTGTTGGTCAGCGTGAACGTCGCCCCGGCGATCTCGTCCGGGCTGATCTTGTTGGTCCGGGTGCGCTCGGCCAGGTCGGCGATCCGCTTGGCGATGCCGCCCAGGTTGAGGTCACCGGCACCGTGGATGACCGGCACCATCAGCCCACGCTCGGTGTCCACCGCGATGCCGAGGTGCTCGGCGTCGGGGTAGGTGATCGTGCCCGCGTCCAGGTCCATGCTCGCGTTCACGATCGGGTACGCCTGCAGCGCCTCGATGGCCGCCAGGGCGAAGAACGGCAGGAAGGAGAGCTTCACGCCGTGCTTGGCCAGGAACGAGTCCTTGGCCTGCGCCCGCAGCTTGGCGATCTTGGTGACGTCCACCTCGACCACCGTGGTGAGCTGCGCCATCTCGTGCAGCGACTGCTGCATCCGCTTGGCGATGGTCGCCCGGATCCGCGGCAGCTTCTCCGTGGTGCCCCGCTTGCCGCTCGGCTGCGGCTTCGCGGCCGGCTTGGCCGGAGCGCCCGCGGCGGCGGCCGGCGGCGCGGCCAGGCCGGCGCGGCCTTGGCGGCCTTCGCCTTCTCGGCCGCCTCCAGCACGTCCTGCTTGCGGATCCGGCCGCCGACCCCGGTGCCGGTGATCGAGGACAGGTCCACCCCGTGCTCGCCGGCCAGCTTGCGCACCAGCGGGGTCACGTAGCCGGCCGCCTCCTCGCCGCCACCCTGCACGGGGGCGGAGGGGCGCTGCGGGGTCGGCGTCGGCGCGGCGGGCTGGGCCGCCTGCTCCGCCTTGGCCGGCTGGGCGGCGGTCTCCGCCTCCGCGGCCGGCTCGTTGTACGACATGCCCGGGGTCGGCTCCTCGACCTTGGGCTCCGGCTTGGCCTCGGCCTTCGGCTCCGGCTTGGCCTCGGCCTTCGGCTCCGGCTTGGCCTCGGCCTTCGGCTCCGGCTTGGGCTCCGCCTTCGGCTGGGCCGGTGCGGCACCGGCCGCACCGATGATCGCCAGGTCGGCGCCGACGTCGGCGGTCTCGTCCTCGGCGACCTTGATCTCCAGCAGGGTGCCGGCCACCGGCGACGGGATCTCCGTGTCGACCTTGTCGGTGGAGACCTCCAGCAGCGGCTCGTCCACCTCGACGGTCTCGCCGACCTGCTTGAGCCAGCGGGTGACCGTACCCTCGGTGACGCTCTCACCCAGGGCCGGCATCTTCACCGGGGTGCCCTCGCCCGACGGCGCCGGGGCGGCCTCGGCCGCCGGCTCCTCGACGGCCGGCTGCTCCGCCTCGGCCTGCGGCTCGGCGGCGGCCTCCTCGGCCTGCTCGGCCGGGGCCTCCTCCTGCTGCTGCGGGGCGGCCTCGCCGGCCGACTCGCCCTCACCCGCGATGACGGCCAGCTCGCTGCCGACCTCGGCGGTCTCGTCCTCACCGACGACGATCCGGCTCAGCACGCCCGCCGCAGGCGACGGGATCTCGGTGTCGACCTTGTCGGTCGACACCTCGAGCAGCGGCTCGTCGACCTCGACGGTGTCGCCCTCCTGCTTGAGCCAGCGCGTGACGGTGCCCTCGGTGACGCTCTCGCCGAGCCGGGGCATGGTGACCGATACCGGCATGTTCTCCAGACTCCTTCATTCCCCTGGTGGGATCTTCGCCCGTCGCCGGACGCCGCGGGTTGTCGTGGTCAGGCGTGCGCGTGCAGCGGCTTGCCGGCGAGGGCCAGGTGCGCCTCGCCCAGGGCCTCGTTCTGGGTCGGGTGGGCGTGCACGAGCTGCGCCACCTCGGCCGGGTACGCCTCCCAGTTGTAGATGAGCTGCGCCTCGCCGATCAGCTCACCCACCCGGGCGCCGACCATGTGCACACCCACCACCGGGCCGTCCTCGACGCGGACCAGCTTCACGTGGCCGGCGGTCTTGAGGATCTGGCTCTTGCCGTTGCCACCCAGGTTGTAGTTGTACGTCTTGACCTTGTCGCCGTACTGCTCCTTGGCCTTCGCCTCGGTCAGGCCGACCGACGCCAGCTCCGGGTCGGAGTAGGTGACCCGCGGGATGCCGGCCTCGTCGATCACGGCCGGGTTCTGGCCGGCGATCTCCTCGGCGACGAAGATGCCCTGCTGGAAGCCGCGGTGCGCGAGCTGCAGGCCCGGCACGATGTCGCCGACCGCGTAGACGTTCGGCACGCTGGTGCGCAGCCGCTCGTCGGTCAGCACGTAGCCGCGGTCCATCTTGACGCCCTGCTCCTCGTAACCGAGGTTGGCGGTGTTCGGGCCCCGGCCCACGGCGACCAGCAGCAGCTCCGCCTCGACGGTGTCGCCGCCCTGAATGGTGATCTTCACGCCGTTCTCGGTCTTCTCGACCTTCTCGAACGGCTTGCCCACCTTGAAGTTGATCTTCCGCTTGCGGAACGCCCGCTCCAGCGCCTTGGACGACTCCTCGTCCTCGGCGGCGACCAGCCGGGGCAGCGCCTCGACGATGGTCACGTCCACCCCGAAGGACTTCCAGACGCTGGCGAACTCGACGCCGATCACGCCGCCGCCGAGCACGATCACCGACGACGGGACCCGGTCCAGGGTCAGCGCGTGGTCGCTGGTGATGATCCGCTCGCCGTCCACCTCCAGGCCGGGCAGGCTCTTCGCGTACGAGCCGGAGGCCAGGATGACGTTGCGGCCGGTGTAGCGCTTGCCGTCCACCTCGACCACGTTCTTGCCGACCAGCTTGCCGTGGCCCTCGACGATGGTGATCGCCTTGTTGCTCTTGAGCATGCCCTGCAGGCCCTTGTAGAGCCGGGCGATCACGCCGTCCTTGTACGAGTTGACGCCGGCCATGTCGATGCCGACCAGCTCGGCCTTGACGCCGAACTGCTCCGACTCGCGGGTCTGGTCGGCGATCTCGGCGGCGTGCAGCAGCGCCTTGGTCGGGATGCAGCCGTTGTGCAGGCAGGTGCCCCCGAGCTTGCCCTTCTCGATCAGCGCGACGGAGAGGTCCAGCTGGGCGGCACGCAGCGCCGCCGCGTAGCCGCCGCTGCCACCTCCGAGAATGACGATGTCGAAGGTTGCGTCGTTCGGCTCGCTCACGTCCAACTCCCAGGTCGCGTCGCTGCTTCGGGGGTTACGGCGGAGTAACAGGCACACCCCACCTCGGTCATCTTGTCACCACCCCGGCCGGAGCGCGTAGTGAGGTGCCCAACGACACGTCGACGACACGTACGCTTGGCACCGTCTTCGATTGACGGCGCACGGGGGGAGACGGGTCGGTGGGTCTGTTCCGACGACGCAGGCAGCCGGGTGCGGTGAGCCGCGACCGGTCCGTCGACCGCGCCGCCCTCGACCACCTGGAGAACTTCGTCCGGACCCGGCGCGGGGTGGAGGCGTACCTCGAACCCCGGACCACCGTCACCGAGACCACGGTCATGCTGATCGCCGACGACGGCGAGTGGACCCGCCGCCGCATCGACGGCCCCGAGGGCGCCCGCCGCTTCGCCCACAAGCTGGCCATCCCGATCTACGACGTCCGCCTGATGGGCTACCCGCAACGCATGCGCGACTACAACGAACGCCGCAAACGCCGCCCCGACCTCTACTGACCCCCCACCCCCACCCCCACCCCCACCCCTCACCGCGCGCCGCCCCCCTCCCCCCTCATTGCGCTCAAGGGGACGTCTTTCACGGAAAGAGTGGCCATTCCACGTGGAATGGCCACTCTTTCCGTGAATTTGCTGCGGGCGTCGGGCCTGTGGGGCGGGGTCAGCCGTTGGTGGCGATGTCCTCGACCAGGTGGACCAGGGTGCGGACCGGGACGCCGGTGCCGCCCTTGGTCCAGTAGCCGGTGGGCTCACCCGAGTGGTAGCCGGGGCCGGCGATGTCGAGGTGCGCCCAGTCCACCTCGTCGGTGACGAACTCGCGCAGGAACACGCCACCCTGGAGCATGTGACCGGCCCGGTCCATGCCGGCGTTGGTCTGCGAGATGTCCGCCACGTCGGAGTCCATGCCCTTGCGGACCTCGTCCGGCAGCGGCATCGGCCAGGCCGGCTCGCCGACCGCGTCGCCGGCCACCCGGACCCGCTCGCAGAGCTCCGGGCTGCCCATCACGCCGGCGATCCGCTTGCCCAGCGCGACGACCTGGCCGCCGGTCAGGGTGGAGGTCTCGAACAGGTAGTCGGTGCCCTCCTCGCAGGCCAGGGCGATGGCGTCGGCGAGGATCATCCGGCCCTCGGCGTCGGTGTTGAGCACCTCCACCTTCTTGCCGTTGTACATGGTGATCACGTCACCGGGGCGGTAGCTGGTGCCGGACGGCATGTTCTCCGCCATCGGCAGGTAGCCGGTCACCGCCACGGCCGGCTTGAGTGCGGCGATCGCCAGCATCGCCGCGCCGACCGCCGCCGCGCCGGCCATGTCGGACTTCATCTCCCACATGCCCTGCGGCGGCTTGATGGAGATGCCCCCGGTGTCGAAGGTGATGCCCTTGCCGACCAGCGCGACCCGCTTGCCGTTGCCCCCGCCCTCGGGCGTCCAGGTCAGCTTGACCAGCCGCGGCGGGGCCTCCGAGCCCTGGCCGACGGCCATGATGCCGCCGTACCCGCCGGCCTGCAAGGCCGCCTCGTCGAGCACCTCGACGCCGAGGCCCGCCTCGCGGGCGGCGGACGCCACGGCGTCGGCGAACGACGGCGGGCGCAGCTCGTTCGGGGCGGTGTTCACCCAGTCCCGGCTGAGCCGCACCGCGCCGGCCACCGCCTGGGCCCGGGTGATCTCCGCCTGGGCGGTCGTGTCGGCCGCGTCCGGCACGGCGACCAGCACCTCGGCCACCGGCTCCCGCCGGGTCGGCTGCGGCCTGGTCTTGTAGCCGGCGAAGCGGTAGCCGCCGAGCAGCGCGCCCTCGGCGACCGCGCGCAGCGCGGCCAGGGCGTCGGCGTCGTCCGGCAGCGGCAGGGCCAGCGCCACCCGGGGCGCGCCGGCCAGGGCGCGGACGGCCGAGCCGGCGGCCCGCCGCAGCACCTCCGGTGCCGGGGCGGCACCGGTCGGCTCCGCGCCGAGCCCGACCGCGACGACCAGCGGGGCGGTGACCGTGCCCAGCGTGGCCAGCTTGATCACCTCGCCGGGGCCACCGGTCGCGCCGAGCAGTGCCAACGTCTCGGTCAGCTTGCCGTCGAAGGCGGCGGCGATGCTCTCGGCGCCGCTGGCCAGCAGCAGCGAGGCGGCCGGGGTGGCGTCCTGCTCGGTCGGCTGGCTGTGCAGGCCGATCACGATGGCGTCGACGGTGAGTTCGGCGGGGTCGGTGTCGACCAGGCTGAGGGTGGTGCTGGGCGATGTCACGTGAGCTACTCCGGGCGGGCCGGGCCGGGCGCGTCGTCGCGTACCGGCGATGAAGGTCTCCGGCGGCAACCTACCCGCCGGACGTCGGGTGTGCCCGCCGATCGTCCCGACGGGTCCCGCCGATGCTAACCAGCCGTTCAGGCACCGGTAAGTTGCCACCCATGACCGAGGTGACCTCCGCCGCTGCCGCGAACCGGCTGCGCCGTTCCCCGCTGCACGAGCGGCACACCGCTCTCGGCGCCAAGTTCGCCCCCTTCGGGGGCTGGGAGATGCCGTTGGAGTACGCCGGTGGCGGCGTGCTCAAGGAGCACACGGCCGTCCGTACCGGAGTGGGCGTCTTCGACGTGTCCCACCTGGGCAAGGCCCGGGTCACCGGGCCGGGCGCGGCGGACTTCGTCAACGCCTGCCTGACCAACGACCTGGGTCGGATCGCTCCCGGCAAGGCGCAGTACACGCTCTGCTGCGACGACGCGAGCGGTGGCGTGGTGGACGACATCATCGCCTACCTGCACGCCGACGATCACGTCTTCCTCATCCCCAACGCGGCGAACACCGCCGAGGTGGTCCGTCGGCTGCGTGCCGCCGCGCCGACCGGCGTCACGGTCACCGACCAGCACGAGCGGTACGCCGTCCTCGCCGTGCAGGGCCCCCGCTCGGCGGAGCTGCTCGGCGCGCTCGGCCTGCCCACCGGGCACGAGTACATGAGCTTCTCCACCGCCACCCTGCACGGGACGGAACTGACGGTCTGCCGCACCGGCTACACCGGCGAACTGGGCTACGAGCTGGTCGTGGCGGCCGAGCACGCGGTCGCGGTGTGGGACGCCCTCTTCGCCGCGGGGGAGTCGTTCGACCTGCGGGCCTGCGGGCTGGCCGCCCGGGACACGCTGCGCACCGAGATGGGCTACCCGCTGCACGGGCAGGACCTGTCGCTGGAGATCACCCCGGTGCAGGGCCGCTCCGGCTGGGCCGTCGGCTGGGACAAGCCGGCCTTCTGGGGTCGGGACGCGCTGCTCGCCGAGAAGGCCGCCGGCCCCCGGCGTACGCTCCGCGGCCTGGTGGCGGTCGACCGGGCCATCCCGCGCCCCGGCATGGCCCTGTACGTCGGCGACACCCGGGTCGGCACCGTCACCAGCGGCACGTTCAGCCCCACCCTCAAGCACGGCATCGCCCTCGCCCTCGTCGACACCGCCCCCAAGCTGGCCGACGACGAGGTCATCGAGGTCGACATCCGCGGCCGCCGCGCCCAACTGCGCCTCACCCGCCCCCCCTTCCTCAACCCCTCCGTCAAGTAACCCCCCGCCCCCCGTCCCCCCCCTGCTCTGCTGGCGTTGATCATGAGGTTGGCGGCAGTGGAGGAGATCCACAGCGCCGCCAACCCCATGATCAACCCAGAGATGGGGTGGGGCGGGCGACGCGGGTGGGGTGGGGGTCAGGCGGGGGTGGGGGGTTCGCCGGCGTCGAGGACGGCTTGGGTCCAGCCGCCCTCCAGGACGCCGGTGCCGTCCAGGAGGGCCCAGTCGACTACGTCGGTCGTCTCGACCACGACGGGGGCGCCGATCCGGACGGAGGGGTCGGTGGCGGCGTCGCTGGCGCTGGCGCCGACGATCCGCTCCGGGGTGTCCCAGGAGGTGACACCGGCCCAGACGAACTCGGGGCCCTCGTCGCCGGGCAGGCCGTACTTCACCACGAGCTGGGTCTCGGCGGGCAGCCGGCCGGCCAGGAACCGGGCCCGGATGTCGCCCAGTCCGGCCCGGGCGGTGGCGATCGCCCTGCTCATCGCGTCGCCGGGTCGGGCGTACCGGACGTCGGGCTGGATGCCGGCGAAGAGGGTGGCGCAGGCGGCGGCGAAGTAGCGCCCGTCCGGCCCGGTGTGCCCGGCCGGCGGGCGGAGGCTGAGGAACGAGTCGGCGTCCGGGTCGGTCGCCGGGTCCAGCTCCAGCCGCAGCAGCACCGGTGCCGTCGCCCCGTGCTGCTCCGGGTTGCCGTACGCCACCGCGATGTCGTGGCCGGTCACCGTGGCCAGCACCGGCAGCTGCACGAACGCCGGCACCTCCTCGCCCGCCAGCCCGTCGGTCCAGTCCCGCAGCAGCCGCCGGGCGGCGCCGGTCATCACCGCGCCCCAGGCCCGGGTCAGGTGGTCCGGCACGCCCTGGGTCTGCAGCTCCAGCAGCCCGAACCGGCGCAGGCCCTTGGTGGTAAACCAGAGCCCGTCGGCGTCCGACGAATAGGGCACCAGCACCCAGTCGACCAGCCGGATCCGGCCCTGCTCGTCAGGGAGCGAGCGCAGCGCGGTCGCCGGGTCGAGGAACTGGAGACCGAAGACGTCCACCACGTCGCCGTCGACCGTCTCGGCCACCGCCGCGGCGACCGCCCGGGCGGCCCACTCGTGCGCGGGCGGCCAGCCGGGCCGGTATTCCGCCTGCACCACCACCAGGTGGGTGGCGGCGGCCAGCCGGGCCAGCTGCGCCTCGGTCGCCCCGAACGCGGTGAGCAGGTCCGGCGGGAGTTCCGGGAACTCCTCGATCGGCCGGGTGTCCACGCTCATCAGCGGACTGTCCAACATCTGCTTCGCCAGCCCGTACACCGGCTCGGCCAGCCGGCCGGCGAGGCCCGCCACGGCGGTCTTCGCGCTGACCCGGGGCAGCCCGGCGATCGGCACCAGATAGGTGGCATCCAACGACTCCGGGACCGGTACGGGCAGGAAGTCGTCCGTGATGAGCATGCCGTCCCCCATCGACCGCGCCGGTGCTGTCCCCCCAGAACGCTACCCGGCCGGGCGGGCCGCGCTCAGCCGGACAGCACCAACCCCAGGTAGACCAGCGTGGTGACGACCTCCACGGTGGCCCCGAGCACGTCACCGGTGATCCCGCCGAGCCGGCGTACCCCGTGCCGTAGCAGCCCGACCGCGACGGCGAGCGCGGCCAGCACGACGACCGGCCCCTGCCACGGGCGGTCCGGCACGGCGGGCACCGCCAGCAGCGCGACGACGGCCGTGCCGGTGACCAGCGCGACTGGCCCGACCGTCCCGGCGACCAGCGCGCTCCAGCCCCTCCGGGCGGGCGGCCGGCACCCCGCGCCGGCAGGCCACCGTGACGCCGAGCCGACCGGCGGCGGTCGCCGCGACCACGCCCGCGAGCGCCGCCGCCCACCCCCCGCCCGGCCAGCTCCGCGAGCACCCCGGCCTGGAGCAGGAGTACGACCACCAGCGCGACCAGCTCCCGAACGGGCCGACGTCCGGCTTCTTCCCGGCGATCTCCAGCGCCGCCGCCCCCCGCCGGTACGACCCCAGCGCGTCCACGGTGTCGGCCAGCCCGTCCAGGTGCAGCCCCCGGGTGACCAGCGCACCGAGGGCGACGGTGACGCCGGCGGCGACCAGCGGTGGGGCGAGAGCGGCGGTCAGCAGCACCCTGCCCAGCAGCGTGCCGAGCAGCGCGCCCACGGCCGGGGCGAACGCCATCGCCCGGCCCGCCGCGGCCCGGTCCACCTGACCGCGCAGCGGCAGCGGCGGCGGTATTCGCCAGGCCGGACGCCGTCGGCGAGCCGCGACTCAGCCGGCACGCCAGCCGGTGCGTCCGGCACCGCCTCGTCCGACCCGGTGGTGGCGGGACCGGGGCCTGCGGGTTCGCCCGGCGAAGTCCGCGGGTGGTCGCCGGGCCGGGGCCGGCCGGCTCGGGTTCGGCGAAGTCGGCGGCGTCCTCGCCCGCGTCGCCGCCGAGCGTCGGGTGCACGGCAACGTGGGCGGCCAGGGCCAGCGCCGAGCGCAACAGGCAGTACAGCGCGGCGGCCCCCTCGCCCAGGTCGAGCCGCAGTCCAGCAGCGGGGTCAGGCCGAGCACGTCGGCGGCCAACTGGACGGCTGCCGCCCACCGTGGTCGGGCAGCAGGCACCAGTGCCGGGCCTGCCCGGCCAGATCCTGGCTGACCATGCCGGCGGCCACCCTGACCGGCCTGTCCACCAGCACCGGCAGCCGGCGGGCGGTCGCGCCGAGCAGCACGCCGGTGGCCACCGCCACGTCGCCGCCGCCCAGTTCGGCCAGCACGTCCTTGGCGTCGCGCGGCGAGCGTCGGGTCCGGTGCAGGGCGTCGCGGACCGTTACCGGCCATCCAGGCCACGTCGTCGACCTCGCCGGCCCCGCTCACCACCCGGCCGAGCACCGCTGGCGGTTCGTCCTGGCGGTCGCCGCGAGCACCGCCGCGGCGGCGGCCTCCGTGCCCGCCCGCACGCCGCCAGCACCAGCAGTTGTACGCCCGCCTCGGCGGCCGCCTCGGCCAGCCGCCAGCCCTTGGCGCAGGGCCGCCTCCACCTCGTCGGCGGTCAGCGCCGGCCCGTCCTCGATCGGGGCGGCGGTCGGGGCGTCCACCACCTGGAGGCTGGCGCCGTTCTCGGCGGCCAGCCGGGCCAGGACACCCCGACCGGCGCGGCCTGCCGGGCCCGGCGGGCCGACTCGCCGGGTGCCGTTCCGGCCGCCGCGCCGCCGGTGTGGTCGCCGTGCAGCAGCAGCACCTGACCGAGGCCCACGGGTGGGGTGGCGGTGCCCTGGGTGGCGGCGGCGAAGCCGACCACCCGGTCCAGCAGCCCGAGCCCGGCACCCGGTACGTCCAGCGTGGCGAGCCGCTCCACGGCCAGCGGGCCGGCGTAGTCGTCGGCATCGGCAGTTCCATGCCGGCCGGATGACCAGGCCGGTGCTGACCATCGGCAGCGCCACGGTCGGCGCCGCCCAGGCGGCGGCTGGCGCGCTCCGCTCGCCGGTCGCGGCGCCACGCTCGGCGTCAGCACCTCCGGCAGCGCCGCTCGGCCGGCGCGCCGGCCTGACCGGGACCGGCCTGACCGGTGCCGAACTGATCAGCGCCGGGTCGCACCGGCGCCGGCCTGGCCGGGGCCGGCCGGGACCGGCGCGCTTCGACCGGTCGGGCGCGGCGGGCTTCAACCACGACGGCTGGCCGGCGACCACCAGCACCACCGCGTCGCAGGCGTCGGCGACCGCGCGGTTCGTCGCGCCCAGCGCGTCGGTGAAGGCGCGGCCCAGCGGGGTGGTCGGCACCAGCGAGAGCCCGACCTCCGGGCTGACCAGCACCAGCCGGGCGGCGCTCGACCGCACCGCCGCCGCCAGCTCGTCCACCGGCGGTGTGTCGTCGGCCGGGCTGGTGGGCCGGGTCGAGCAGCACGGACACCCAGCCACCCAGGTCGTCGACGAGGACCGTGTCGGCGCGGCACCGGCGATCACGTCGGCCAGCCGGCGCGGGTCCCCGGCGGTCTCCTCGGTGTCCAGCTCCCGCCGCCGGGCGCGGTGCGCCAGCCGGTTCGCCCACTCGGTGTCGTCCGGGTCGCCCGCGGGGGCGGTCGCCAGGTAGCGGACCGTGGGAGCGTCGGCGACCAGCGATTCCGCGAACTCGGACTTGCCGGACCGGATACCGCCGAGCACCAGGAGCGGCCCCACCCGTCTACGGACATGCCCGTACCTTAAGGCCGTCCGGCGGACCGCCGCCCGCCGGCCCGGACGCCGCCTGGCACCCGGCGGCGACCTCCGGCGGGTCAGCCGCAGTGCTCGAACGCCGGCGTAGCTCGCCCCGCCGGTCGCGCCGCCCCACCGCACACGCCCTGGCGACCGCCCGGACTGGCCCCGCGTAGTACGCGTAGGACCTGCTCTCGGTGTCGCGGGCCTTCCCCCGCACTTCTCCAGGTACGCCGACACGGCGGTGGCCTGGCCGACGTTCTTCTCCTTCAGGGTGACCACGCAGTTGCGCCCGTTGCCGCCGTTCCAGAGCAGGTACACCCGGCCCTGCCGGACCCCGCCGACGGTCAGCGCCGCCGAGTCGATCACCCGGTGTTGCCGCCGCACACTCGCGTCGCCGCGTACGGGTTCGGGTCAGCACCGCCGGTGGCGGTCGGCGTGGGCGACGCCGACACCGCACCGCCGGCCGGTCCGGGTCGCCGACGCGGTGGCCGTCGGGTCCGCCACCGGAGCCACCGACGGCGACCGACCGGCCCGCCCGGTACGACCCGGCGTCGGCGCCGCCGACCGCGTGGTGGCCGACGGTCAGGCCGGTCCCGGCGCGGCGGACGTCGACGCACCGGTCGGCGCGGCCTGTCGCTGCGGCGGGTCGTCGGCCACCGGGGAGTACAGGGTCGCCAGGGCGGCGGTGGCGCCCAGCGAGAGCAGCACGACGACGCCGCCCGCGGCGAGCGCGAACTGCCGTCCCCACCCCGAGCGGCCGTCCGCCGGCTCCGGCCGGGTCGGTGGGCGCCGGCAGCACCACCGGGGTCGCGTCCCGGGCGTCCTCGGCGGCGTCCGCTTAATGCGGCGGCGCTCGCGTACCGGTCGCCGGGGCTCTTCGCCAGCGCCCGGCGGACGACCTCCGCCACGGCCGGCGGGGTGCCCGGCGGGAGCGGGGCCGGCTCGTCCTGCACCTGCCGCAGCGCCACCTGCAGCGGGTTCTCCCCCTCGAACGGGGGCCGGCCGGACAGACAGTAGTAGGCCACCGCACCGAGCGCGTAGACGTCGGTGGCCGGCGAGACCGGCTGCCCGCCGGCCTGCTCCGGCGACATGTACGACGCGGTGCCGAGCACCGTGTGCGCGGCGGTGATCCCGGCCGTCGTGCCGGACCGGGCGATGCCGAAGTCCACCAGCACCACGCTGCCGTCCCGCTCGACCAGCAGGTTGCCGGGCTTGACGTCCCGGTGCACGATCCCGGCGACGTGCGCGGCGTGCAGCGCGCGGGCGGCCTGCGCCACCACCGACATGGTGGCGGCCGGGTCGAGCCGCCCCGTCCGCCGGACCCGGGTCACCAGCGGCTCGCCGTCGACGTACTCCATCACCAGGTAGCTCACCCGGCTGCCGTCGGGCAGCGTCGCCGAACCGACGTCGTGCACCTGCACGATGCCGGGGTGCCGCAGCGCGGCCAGCATCCGCGCCTCGGCCCGGAAACGGGTGGTGAACTCCGGGTCGGCGACCAGCGCGGGCAGCAGCACCTTCACCGCGACCGGCCGGTCGAGCAGGGTGTCGGTGCACCGCCAGACGGCGCCCATGCCACCGGTCGCGATGCGCTCGCCGAGCAGATAGCGGTCGTGCAGCAGCACTCCTGGAGTCAGCACCGCGTCACCGTACCGGCCGGGGCGGCGGCCGTTGACCCACCCGGCGGCCCGCCGGAGGCGGTGGGGCCGGGCCGTCGCGCAGCCGGCCGACTACGCTTGCGGGGGTTCGCGTCCCGAGGGGACGACGGCGGCGAGGGGAGACGCGGCATGGCGTGGAGCTGGCGGTACGAGGGCACGAACGGCGAGTCGGTGGACGGGCCGGCCGAGTCGTTCAGCAGCCAGGCGGATGCCGAGTCGTGGATCGGTCAGACCTGGCGCGAACTCGCCACGTCCGGCGTCACCACCGTCGCGCTCGTCGAGGACGACCGGGTGGAGTACCGGATGAGCCTGCAGCCCCCGGCCGAGTGATGGGCTACGACCGCCCGGGCGAGCCCCTCGTGCTGGGCGTGCCCCGGGCGGCGTTCCGGCCGAGCCCGGTCTTCCTCGCCCTGGTCGCGCTCCTCGTGACCAGCGGCGTGATGGCCTGGCAGGGCTACGGCAACGTCCGGTTCGACGTGTTCGGATTCGTCGTCTCCGGCTGGCTGGTCTCGCTCTGCCTGCACGAGTACGCCCACGCGGTGGTCGCGTTCCGGGCCGGTGACCGCGACATCGCGCACCGGGGCTACCTGACCCTCAACCCGTTCAAGTACACCCACCCGCTGCTGTCCATCGTGCTGCCCGTGGTGGTGGTGCTGCTCGGTGGCATCGGCCTGCCCGGCGGCGCGGTCTGGGTGGACCGGCACGCCATCCCCGGCCGGCTGCGGCACACCCTGGTCAGCCTCGCCGGCCCGGCCACCAACGTGCTGTTCACCCTGCTGCTGGTGGCCGCGCTGCGGGTCGGCTTCGGCACCGGCGGCTCGCCGGAGTTCTGGGCCGGGGTCGCACTGCTGACGTTCCTCCAGCTCACCGCCAGCGTGCTCAACCTGCTGCCGGTGCCGGGCCTGGACGGCGGCAACATGATCCAGCCGTGGCTGAACCCGCAGTGGCGGCGCGGCTATGACCTGATGGCCCCGTGGGGCTTCATCCTGCTCTTCGCGCTGCTGTGGAACCCGCGGATCAACGGCTGGTTCTTCGGCGCGGTCTTCTGGCTCGCCGACCTGCTCGGGCTGCCGCCCGGGCTCTATCTGCGCGGGCTGGACCTGATCCGCTTCTGGCAGGGCTGACCGCCGGCCGGCCCGGCCGGACCGAACGGCGATCGGGCCGACCGGTGGTCGGTGGCGGGGCCGACCGGGCGCCGGCAGCCGGCGCGCAGCGCCGGGAGCGCGTCGGTCCGGCGTACCCGGAAAGGGGCCCGGGCCGACGCGGAGGCCGCGCCGGCCCGGGGGAGCGTCACGGCCGCTCGGCCGGGCTCTCGGTCTTCGCCGCGTCCCGCTCGGTGACTGGCTCGACGATCTCGTCGATCGCCTTGAGCAGGTCGGCGTCGAGCTTCACGCCGGCCGCCTTGACGTTGTCGTGCACCTGCTCGGGCCGGGACGCCCCGACGATCGCGGAGGCCACGTTCGGGTTCTGCAGCACCCAGGCGACGGCGAGCTGCGGCATGGTCAGCCCGGCCTGCTCGGCGAGGGGCTTGAGCCGCTGCACCCGGGTCAGCACCTCGTCGTTGAGCCAGGCGGCGATGAAGTTCGCGCCGGCCTTGTCGTCGGTGGCCCGGGAACCGGCCGGCGGCGGCTGGCCGGGCAGGTACTTGCCCGACAGCACGCCCTGGGCCATCGGCGACCAGACGATCTGGCTGACGCCCAGCTCCTCGCTGGTCGGCACGACCTCGGTCTCGATGACCCGCCACAGCATCGAGTACTGCGGCTGGTTGGACACGAGCGGGATGCGCAGCTCCCGGGCGAGCGCGTGGGCCTCGCGGATCTGCGACGCCTTCCACTCCGAGACGCCGATGTAGTGCGCCTTGCCGGCGCGCACCACGTCGGCGAACGCCTCCATCGTCTCCTCCAGCGGCGTGCTGTAGTCGTACCGGTGGGCCTGGTAGAGGTCCACGTGGTCGGTCTGCAGCCGGCGCAGCGAGCCGTCGATCGACTCCATGATGTGCTTGCGGGAGAGGCCCCGGTCGTTGCGGCCCGGTCCGGTCGGCCAGTAGACCTTCGTGAAGATCTCCAGCCCCTCGCGGCGCTCGCCCTTCAGGGCCCGGCCGAGGACCGACTCGGCCTTCGTGCCCGCGTAGACGTCGGCGGTGTCGAAGGTGGTGATGCCGCTGTCCAGGGCGGCCCGCACGCAGGCGGTCGCCGCGTCCTCCTCGACCTGCGAACCGTGGGTGATCCAGTTGCCGTACGAGATCTCACTGACCATCAGGCCGGAGCGGCCCAGGTGTCGGAATTCCATGCTCCGACCCTAGCCCGGCCCGATCACGGTCGCCCCTGCGGCGCGGCCCCGCGCGGCCCTGTGCGGCCCCGGCGGGCCAGGGGCGGTCAGAGGACCGGGGTGGCGTCGGTGAGCAGCCGATCGAGCTCCGCCACCACCTCGGCCCGGCCCGGATGCACCGGGTCGAGCAGCGGCTCGCCCCGCCGGTCCAACGCCCCCCACCGGCCCGCCGCCGTGGCCACCAGGAACGCGACCGGGTGGATCACCAGGGTCGGATGGGCCGGCTCCACCAGCACCCGGCCGGTCCGGTCCACCACTCCCCGGCGGCCGGCCAGCTCCACCACGGCCAGCCCTTCCTCGGTGAAACCGTCCACCGACCGCCCGTCCGCCATCCGAGTGCGGAAAGCCTGGTAGCGGGGCGGCACGACGAGCCGACCGGCGCGGTCCACCGCACCCCAGCCGCCGTCCCGGCGGACCACCGCCACCCCGCCGGCGAACGGGCGGACCTCCTCGAAGCCCGGCGGGACCTTCACGATGTTGGTCGGGTCGACCGCCATCCAGTTGCCCTTGCCGTCCATCGAGACCCAGGCCAGACCCTCGGCGAACGAGCCGACCGCCCGATAGCCGTTGTTCGCCGCGATCAGCGTCGCCCCCGACGTGTCGACCAGCGCCCAGCGGGACGCCTCCGGCCGGCGTACCCAGGCCATCCCCTCCCGGAACGGCTGCACCTCGGCGTAGTCGCAGGGGATCACCAGGTGGCCGTCGGCGTCGGCGTACCCCCAGCGTTCCGACTCCTCGTCGAAGGTCGGCGCCGGTGACCGTTCGCCGCCCAGCAGCTCGTCCCGATTGCGCGGCCGGGGGCCGAAGCCGTCCACGGTGGCCCGTTCCCGGACCGCGTCCAACGCCACCGCCGTCCGCGCCGCCAGCTCCGCGTCGGCGCCCTGGCGCAGGTCGAGGGCCGACTCGAAGTGCTGACACGCCTCGATCAACCGGCCCTGGTCATAGCAGGACCGGCCGGCGTGCTCGTGCAGCACCGCGCGCAGCCGGTCGGGCAGCTCCGCGGAGTTGGCCTCCGCGAAGAGCCGATCGGCCTCCGTGTGTTCGCCGCGCCAGCGCAGCACCTCCGCCAGGCGGGCCCGCGCCAGCGCGGTCCGCCGCAACTCACCGGTGGCTTCCGCGTACGTCAGGGCGAGCCGACCGTCGGCGACGGCGTCGTCCAGGTCGCCCAGGATCCGCGAGGCCACCGCCCGCAGGCTGAGCAGCCGGGCCCGGCTGCGGTTGTCCAGCGCCACGCCCAGCTTGGCGGTCAGCCCGTCCCGGACGGTCCGCAGCTCCGCCGGTTCGGCGATCTCCTCGCGCAGCGTCCCCGGGTGCAGCCGCCACCGGAAGGCGGCCAGCGCCTGTTCGGGATCCACCGGCGGCGCCTCCCGCCGCTCCTCCGGCGCCTCCCGCCGCTCCTCCGCCGTCGCCTGCCGCTCGTCCGGCGTCTCCCGCCGTTCGCCCGACGGTGCCGCTCGCCGCTCTTCCGGTGCGGCTTGCCGCTCGTCCGGCGGCTGGGCGTCGGGCTCCTGCTCCGGCCGCTCGGCGTCGAGGGGCGTGCCGGTGCCGGTCGCGGTCGCCGCTCCGGTGCCGGCGGCGGGGGTCGGTGATCCGGCCGGGGTGGGGTGGTCCGCCGGCTCGCCCCGGTCGGTTGCCGGTGGCACCGGTGCGGATGGGGTCGTCTCCTGCACGTCGGTGGGTGCCGGGGCTGCGGGGTGGTCCGCCGGCTCGCGCCGGTCCGTTGCCGGTGGTCCCGACACCGGTCGGGCCTCCTCCTCGACGCCGGCGGGTGCCGGCGCGGCGGGGACCGGGTGCGTCGACTGATCCGCTGCCGGCGGCGCGGAGACGGGTCGGTCGGGTGCCGCCGACCCCGGGTGCGTCGGTGAGTCCACTGCCGGGGGCGCGGAGACGGGCCGGGCCGGCGGTGCGGACACCGGGTGCGCCGACCCGTCCGGTCCCGTACCGGGCTGAGCGGGTGGCGCGGACACCGGCCGGGCGGGTGCCGAGGTGGGCCGCGACACGACCTCCGGCGGCCCGGCGGGCGGCCGGTACGCGGGAGCGCCGGCGCGGCAGCGGGGGACGGTCCACCCGACGCGGCCGGCGGCGCGGACACCGGCCGGTACGCGGGTGGCGCGGGACGCGCGGCGGGCGGTGCGGAGACCGGTACGACACCGGGCCGTTCCGCGGGCGCCTCGTCGGCGACGGGCCGCGGCGCGGGTGTCTCGTCGACGGCCGGTACGGGCCGGCTCGGCAGGAACCACGGCACCGCTGCCTCGGCCCGGCGACCGCTCGGCGGGGTGGCCGGGCCGTCCCCGGTGTTCTCCGGCGTGCCGTCACGCTGCCCGACGGCGGGCCGGGGGCGTACCGCGCCGTTGCCGGTCGCGTCGACCGTGTGCGTGGTGGTGGGGCCGGGCCAGCTTCCGGGTCCACCGTGGCCGGTGCGTCCGTGACCGAGGACGGCCGGTCGTCCCCGGCCGCCGGAGCCGGCGGTGCGGAGTCCGGCGCGACCGCTGGCACGGACGCCTGCGGTGCCGGCGGTGCGGACACCGGGGCCGCCGGCACGGGGACTGCCGGCGGCGCCGACTCGGGCGCTGCCGGTGGCGCGACCTGCTGCGGTGCGGGCGGTGCGGAGTCCGGTGCGACGGGCGGCGTGGCCGGTGCCGCGGCGGGCGGCGGCGCGGGGACCGGTGGCGTCGACGCTGGTCCGGCCGGTGGCGCGGCCTGTTGTGGTCCGGGCGGTGCGGAGACCGGCGCGGTAGGCGCCACGGCCTGCTGCGGCGCGGGGGCCGGCGGCGCGGAGACGAGGCGGCCGGCGGCGCGGAGACGGGCACCGACTCCCGCGGTGCCGACGGGGCGACCGGTGGCACCGGACCCTGGATGGCCGACGAATCCGGAACGGGCCGGGGCGGCGGGCCGACCGGCCCCCGACCCGGCCACGGAAAGGTCCGGCCTCGACCCGGCGACGGGGACGTCCGATCCCGGTCGGGCGACGGGGACGGCCGGCGCCGACGGAGCGGCGGCCGCGTCGGCCGGTGGCCCGGAGACGGGACGGGCCGTGCGGCCGGGCTCCGCCGGGGTGGCGGGAGCCGACGGTACGGAGGCGTGCGGGGTGGCGCGGCGGCCGGACGGGCTGTCGGGGACGCGGCACCGGCCGACCGGGGCCGTCCCCGTGGTCCCGCCCGGTGCGGTCGAACGGGCCGGCCCTCGATCGGGCCGACCACCGGTCGTACCTGGGCCCGGTCGGTCCCGGCCGGTGGAGTGGGCGGCGTGCGGAACTCCACGCGCAGCCCGGCGGCGGGCGGCGCGGAGACCGGCGGAGGTGTCCGCTCCTCCGGCGGCACCGGCCCGGTCGGGCGGTCCCGGGCTGGTCCGGCGACGGGTACGCGGCCCGCCCGAGGTCGGCGCGGCCGGGCGCTCGTCGGGTCGGGTCCGTGCGGCGGGCTCGACGGGCGGCCGTCGGTCGTCGTCGTGTCGCGGCGGGACCGGGGCGGCCGGCCGGTGCCGCTGGTCCTCGGGCCGGACCCAGCCGTCGGGTCCGGTACGGGGACGCCGGCCGTCGCCCGGGTGGTCCTGCCACTGGTCGGGCCGGGCCCGCCCGGTCGGCCGCTCCTCGGGCCGGTACCGCTCGTCGGCTCGGAACCCGGTCCGCTCGCCTTCCGGGCGCCGGCCGTCGGGGTGGCGGGCAGCGGCCGGGTCGGCCGGGTGGCCGGACCTGCCGTCGGGCCGTTGCTCGGCCGGCCGGCCCGCCACTCGTCCCGACCGGCGGTCGTGGGCTGCGTCGGACGGTCGGGTCGGGCCTCGGGACCGGGCCGGACGACCGGCCCGGTGGACGGCCGGTACCGCTCGTCGGGCCGGGGACGGTCGTCGGGGCGGTGCCACTGGTCGGGACGGGACCGCTCGTCGGGCCGGTGCCGCTCGTCGGGGTGGAAGCCCGGCTCGGTGCAGGCGCGCTGCTCCGCCGGCCGCGCGTCCGGCCCGAACCGGCGCGGGTCGTCGGGTCGACGGTCCTCCGGCCGGTGACCGGGTGGGACCTCACCGGGTCGGGGCTGGCTGCGGTAACCGGGCCCCCGGACCGGTTCCGGCTGGCGCGGGTCGGCCGGCCAGCGCAGGCCGCCGGGCTCGGGGCGGGGCCCGGTCCCTGGTAGGTGTCGGCGCGGGCCGCCGCGTCCCGACGCGGGTCCCGGTCGATCGTCCGGCGCGGTTCCGGGCCGGCCTCACGGCGAGGGTCGGCCTCACGGCGAGGGTCGGCGTCACGGCGAGGGTCGGTGGCGCGGCGCGGATCGGGAGTGCCGGGCCGGTGGGGCGGACCGTCGCGACGCGGGTCGGCTGCGGCCGGCCGTGCGGGCCGGCCGTCGACTCCGGGCTCCCGGCGGTCCGTCGGGCCGTCCGTCCGGCCGTCGCCCGGCGGCCGGCTCCACTGCCGTTCCGACCAGGCCGCCGGGTCCGGACCGGCGGCCGGGCAGGCGGCCGGGCGGTGCGGGAACTCGTCGGGCTCGGCGCAGCCAGCCGGGCTCAGCGGCGGGGGATACGGGTCGCTGCGGAACGGCGTCGGGCGTCCACCGGCCGGCGTCGGGGCGTACCGGGTGTGGCCGTTCGCGCTCGCCGTGCCAGCTCCCGCCGTTCCGCTCCACGGTCCACTCGGGTGCGCGGTGGTCGTACCGGCCGGGGTCGGGTTCCGCCGGGCCGCTGCGGGGCCGCCGGTCCCGATCGTCGGCGTAACCGCCGGTCGCCGGGCTGACCGGCCAGGTCCCGCGCGGGTCGCCGGTCGCCGGGCTGACCGGGTACGCCTCGTCCGGCGCGGGGCTGACCGGGCGTACCTCGGCGCGGCCCACCACGGCGGCCCGGCCACGCGGCGGGGGCGGGGTCAGGTACTCGATGCCGATGTCGCCCGGATAGCGCTGCCCCGGGAACTGTGGACGCCATTCGGTGGTCGGTTCGGCCGCCCAGGACGGTTCGGCCGGGTCGCGCCAGCGGTCGTAGCCGCCACTCATCTCCGGGACCCTGTCGCCGCTCGCGCGGTGCGGCCCCGGGCCGGCTCGCGTCGCTCGCTCACGGCGATGTCACCTCGTCGGAAAATTGTCGCGCTGGGCGCCCCGCGCGCCGGTAGAGTCGCCCGGTCCGGCACGTCAGGGCTGCGCAAGGAGGGTAGCGGCGTGGGCTCGGTCACCGCCACTGTGGCACCGACCACCGGCTCACACGTTACCTCATGGTTTCGGACATTTGGTGCTATAGCTGCATCGGGATTCCGGCGGCACGCCACCTACCGGCAGGCGGCCGTGGCCGGAGCGGTGACGAACTCGGTCTTCGGCTTCCTGCACTGCTACGTCTTCCTCGCGGTGGCCGGCGCGGCCGGCACCGCCGGCGGGTACGACCGCGCCCAGCTCGCCACCTTCGTCTGGGCCGGCCAGGGCCTGCTCGCGGTGATCCTGCTCTGGGGCTGGACCGAGCTGGCCGACCGGATCCGCACCGGTGAGATCGCCAGCGACCTGCTCCGGCCGGTGCACCCGGTGACCAGCTACCTCGCCGCCGACCTGGGTCGCGCCGGGTGGGCCTCGGTCGCCCGGCTGGTGCCGCCGCTGTTGGTCGGGCCGCTCTTCTTCGAGGTCCACCTGCCCCGGCGCTGGACCACCCTGCCGCTCTTCGTGCTCTCCGTGCTGACCGCGATCGTGGTCTGCTTCGCCTGCCGCTTCCTGGTCAACGCCACCGCGTACTGGCTCCAGGACGTGCGCGGTCCGATGATCCTCTGGACGCTCTGCTCCGGTGTGCTCGCCGGACTCTACTTCCCGTTGGGCTTCCTGCCCGACTGGCTGGAGCTGTCGCTGCGCTACGGCACCCCGTTCCCGAGCCTGTTCCAGACCCCGCTCGACGTGCTGGTGGAGCGGCAGGCCACCCCGGTCCAGGTCGGGCTGGTCGGCCTCCAGGTGGGCTGGGCGGTGCTGCTGCTGGCCGCCTGCCGGCTGGTGCAGCGCCGGGCGGAACGCCGGATGGTGGTGCAGGGTGGCTGACCGGGTGGCGGTCACGGAGCCCGGCACGGGGACCGGCCGACGGCCGGGGGCGTGGGGCGCGTACCGGGCGATGCTGGGGGCGCAGGCGCGGTCACAGGCCAGCTACCGGGTGTCCTTCGTGGTGGACCTGATCGGCAACGTCGGCGGCACCGTCTTCGACGTGGTGACCATCCTGGTGTTGTTCGGGGTCACCCGGGAACTCGGCGGCTTCACGCTCCGCGAGGCGCTGGTGATGGTGGGCCTCTCCGCCTTCGCGTTCGCCACCGCCGACCTGCTGGTCGGCAACATCGAGCGGCTGCCCCGGTACGTCCGTACCGGCCTCTTCGACGCCGTGCTGGTCCGCCCGCTGGCCGCGCTGCCCCAGCTGCTGCTGATGGACCTGCCGCTGCGCAAGGTGTCCCGGGCGGCCTTCGGCCTGGTCGTGCTGCTGGTGGCGGTCGGCTCGGCGGGCATCCACTGGACCCCGGGGCGGCTGGCGCTGCTGGTGGTCGCCCCGGCCGCCGGCGTGGTCTTCTTCGGCTCGGTCTTCGTGGCCACCGCCACCGTGTCGTTCTACTGGGTCGACTCCGGCGAGCTGGCCAACGCGGTCACCTACGGCGGGCGCGACTTCACCTCGTACCCGATCACCGTCTACGGCGGCTGGTTCCGGGCGCTCTTCGCGTACGGGCTGGGGTTCGCCTTCGTCAGCTACCACCCGGCGCTGGCGCTGCTCGGCCGGGCCGACCCGCTCGGCCTGCCGGCCTGGGTGGGTTGGGCCGCGCCGGGCGTCGCGCTGGTCGCCGCCGCCCTCGCCGCCGCGGCCTGGCGCGTCGGCATCCGCCACTACCGGAGTACGGGGTCATGAGCGTCATCGAGATGAGCGGGCTGCGCAAGGAGTTCACCGTCCGGGTGAAGGCCGGCCCGCTGCGCCGGGAGAAGCGGACGGTCACCGCGGTCGACGGCATCGACCTGCGGGTGGAGCGCGGCGAGATGCTGGGCTACATCGGCCCGAACGGCGCCGGCAAGTCGACCACGCTGAAGATGCTGACCGGAGTGCTGATGCCCTCGGCGGGACAGGCCCGGGTCTGCGGGCTGCGGCCGGTGGCCGAGCGCACCCGGCTGGCGCTGCGCATCGGGGTGGTCTTCGGCCAACGCTCGCAGCTGTGGTGGGACCTGCCGCTGCGGGACTCGTTCGACCTGCTCCGGCACGTCTACCGGGTGCCGGCCGGCGAGCACGCGGCCCGGCTGCGCCGCTGCCGGGGCCTGCTCGACCTGGACGAGTTCCTGGACACCCCGGTCCGGCAGCTCTCGCTCGGCCAGCGGATGCGCGGCGAGTTGACCGCCGCCCTGCTGCACGGCCCGGAGGTGCTCTTCCTGGACGAGCCGACCATCGGGCTGGACGTGGTGAGCAAGCAGGCGGTCCGGGGCTTCCTGGCCGAGCTGGGCCGGGCCGGCGACACCACGCTCGTGCTCACCACCCACGACCTGGCCGACATCCAGCGGCTGTGCCACCGCCTCGTGGTGATGGACCACGGCCGGGTGGTGCACGACGGCTCGATCGCCGCCCTGCACAGCCGGTACGGCTCCCGCCGGCTGGTCGTCGCCGAACTGGACACCGTGCTGGCCGCGCCGCCGGTGCTGCCGGGCGCCCCGCTGGAGCGGGTGGAGGCCGACGGACACCGGCTGGTCTTCGCGCTGGAGTCGGCGGGTGTCGCCGAGGTGGTCGGTGCCCTGGCCGGGCTGGCCACCCTGCGCGACATCTCGATCGTCGAACCCGACATCGAGGACGTCGTCGCCCGCCTCTACCGCACCCCGGTGGAGGCGGCGGGCGCCTCCTGACGCCGGCCGGAGCCTCTTGAGTTTTGTGACACTCAAAGGCAACATGGCGTGCATGGCTGTAACAGGTGAAGCTGCGGTGGGGCTCTCGGGCAGGACCGCGGAGGTGCTGCGCGAGCTCGCTCTCGACGAGGATCTCAAGCGGCGCGTCGCCGACGATCCCGCCCTGCGGGCGGTGGCCCGTCGGGTCGCCCGGCGGTACGTCGCCGGTGACCGCGTCGGCGACGCCCTGCTCATCGTGGCGCAGGTCAACCGGCGTGGCGACGCCGCGACGGTGGACTACATGGGGGAGAGCTGCCGCAGTGCCGACGAGGCCGTCCGGGAGGCGGACGTCTTCCTCGATCTCGCCACCCGGCTCGCCGCGGCGGGCGCCCGCAGTTCGATCTCCCTCGACCTCTCGCACATCGGCCTGGTCGTCGACGAGGAACTCGGTTACGCGCAGGCGGTCCGGATCGCCGAGGCGACCGCCGAGCACGGCCAGGAGATGATCATCTCGATGGAGGGCACCGATCGCACGGACGCGATCCTGCGCCTGCACCGTCGCCTCTGCCGGCGCTTCACCCATGTCGGCGTCACCGTCCAGGCCCGGTTGCACCGCACCCGCGCCGACCTGCCGCGACTGCTCGACCTGCCGGGGCGCATCCGGCTGGTGAAGGGGGCGTACCCCGCTGCCGAGGAGATCGCCCACCCGCGGGACAGCGACGGCCTGCGCGAGGCGTACCTCACGTACGCGCGGGCGCTGCTCGCCTCCGGCCACCCGGCTTCCATCGCGACCCACGACCGGGCCCTGCTCGACGAGATCGAACGGTTCGCCGCCGCGAGCGGGTCGGACGGCTACGAGTTCGAGACCCTGTACGGCATCGGCGGGGAGCATCTCGAGCGGCTCCGCGCCGCCCGTCGTCCGACCCGGGAGTACGTCGTCTTCGGTGACCAGTGGTGGCTCTACACCTGCAACCGCATCGCCGAGGACCCGTCGCGACTCCTGCAGGCCCTCGTCGACGCCGCCGCACGCTGACGGCAGCCGCACCTTCCCGCGCGGCCCCGTCGACCCGGGGCGGTCAGATCTTGTCGCCGATCTCCACCTGGGGGGCCGGGGCGCGCATCCGGCGGAAGGTGATCGACCGCATGATCGCGTACAGGTAGAGCGAGCCCAGCTTCTGGTCGCTCTTCGGGAAGCGTTCCCGCACCAGCTTCTTGATCTTGCGGGAGATCAGCACCGAGTCGATCACCACGCCGAGCGCCAGCGCGCCCCACAGCAGGTTGGAGACCAGCCGGACGATCGGCGGCATGGCCTGGTTCGAGCCGACCAGCACGATCAGCGCCCCACCGAAGAACCAGGTGCCCACCGTACGCCGGGAGTCGACCACGTTGCGGGCCAGCAGCCGCTCCGGGCCGCGGTCCCGCGGGCCGCCCTCGCGACGGAACTCCGCCGCCGCCTCGGCGCGGGCGATCCGGCGCTGCTCCCGCGCCTCCTCCTTGGTCAGCGGCGCGGACGGCGTGCCCGGACGCCGACCGGCGGTGGGCCGCTTCGGCGTGACCCGGCCCAACTCCTTCTTGCTCGGGGTGTAGCCCCGGGGGCGGGCGGCGGCGGACCCCTCGTCGGTCGTCACCGTGGTGACGGACTCCTCGACGAGGTCGGCGGGCTTACGACGAAACAGCGACGGCACGCGTGAAGGGTAGCCAAACAGCCGGGCCCGGTGCACATCGCGGTGCACCGGGCCCGGCTGCGGGTCGTGTGACGTTACGGACGCTCGGTGTGCGCGCCCAGGTCGGCGAGCTTCGCCTCGAAGTCCTCGTAGCCCCGGTTGATCAGGTCGACGCCGTACACCCGGGAGGTGCCCTCGGCGGCGAGCGCCGCGATCAGGTGGCTGAACCCGGCCCGCAGGTCCGGGATGACCAGGTCGGCCGCGTGCAGCTTGCTCGGCCCGGCGATCACCGCCGAGTGCTTGAAGTTGCGCCGGCCGAAGCGGCACGGGGTGCCGCCGAGGCAGTCCCGGTAGACCTGGATGTTGGCGCCCATGCTGTTCAGCGCCTCGGTGTAGCCGAGCCGCTGCTCGTAGACCGTCTCGTGGACGATCGACAGGCCCCGGGCCTGGGTCAGCGCCACCACCAGGGGCTGCTGCCAGTCGGTCATGAAGCCGGGGTGCACGTCGGTCTCCAGCGCCACGGCGTTCAGCTCGCCGCCCGGGTGCCAGAACCGGATGCCGCCCTCCTGGCCCGGGTCGCCGAGCTTCGGCGGGCGGGCGTCGGTGACCTCGTACTCGCCGCCGACGGAACGGAAGATGTTCAGGAAGGTCATCATGTCGGCCTGCTGCGCGCCGAGCACCTCGACGTGGCCCCGGGTGGCCAGCGCCGCCGCCGCCCAGCTGGCCGCCTCGATCCGGTCCGGGATCGGCCGGTGCGAATAGCCGTGCAGCTTCTTCACACCCTGGATCTCGATCACCCGGTCGGTGTGCACCTTGATGATCGCGCCCATCTTCTGCAGGATGCAGATCAGGTCGATGATCTCCGGCTCCACAGCGGCGTTGCGCAGCTCGGTGACGCCCTCGGCCATCACCGCGGTGAGCAGCACCTGCTCGGTGGCGCCCACGCTCGGGTACGGCAGGGCGAACTTGGTGCCGTGCAGCCCGTTCGGCGCCGACAGGTGCAGCCCCTCCGGGGTCTTCTCCACGGTCGCGCCGAACTCGCGCAGCGCCTGGAGGTGGAAGTCGATCGGGCGCGGCCCGATGTGGCACCCGCCCAGGTCCGGGATGAAGGCGTGCCCGAGCCGGTGCAGCAGCGGGCCGCAGAACAGGATCGGGATGCGGCTGGAACCGGCGTGCACGTTGATCTGGTCGGTGCTGGCGCTCTCGACGTTGGTGGGGTCGAAGACCAGCTCACCGTCCTCGCCGCCGTCGGTCACCTTGACCCCGTGCAGGCCGAGGAGGCCCCGGACCACCTCGACGTCGCGGATCTTCGGCACGTCGAACAGCCGGCTGGGGGAGTCGCCCAACAGGGTGGCGACCATCGCCTTGGACACGAGGTTCTTCGCGCCGCGGACGCGGATCCGCCCTTCGAGCGGAGTGCCTCCGTGTACGACCAGGACGTCGTCGGTCAACGCAACCTCCAGCGCGTTGGTACTGCCGTGTAGATGAGTGGGGCGCACGATCTTCATCGCTACCCGGAACGCGGCCTGTCGAAAACGGCTCGCGTGTTGTCGTTCGCCCCGGCAGCATAGCCCTCCGTGACGAAAATGGAATCGGTCACATCGCCAGCGACGGCACGAACCGGGGTGTCCGGTACGTTTCCGTGCCAGCGACGTGACCGACGGTGATCACGCGCCCGGCAGGGCGAGCATCTGGTCCAGGGCCACCCGGGCGTGGTGCGCGGTCTGCGGGTCCACCGTGATCTGGTTGACCACCCGCCCGGCGACCAGCTCCTCCAGCGCCCAGACCAGGTGCGGCAGGTCGATCCGGTTCATCGTCGAGCAATAGCAGACGGCCTTGTCGAGGAACATGATCTGCTTGTCCGGGTGGGCGAGCGCCAGCCGGCGGACGAGGTTGAGCTCGGTGCCGACCGCCCAGGCCGAACCGGCCGGGGCCGCCTCGATGGTCCTGATGATGTATTCGGTGGAGCCCACCTGGTCGGCGGCGGTGACCACCTCGTGCCGGCACTCCGGGTGGACCAGCACGTTGACCCCCGGCACCCGCTCCCGCACGTCGTTGACGCTGTCCAGGGTGAAGCGGCCGTGCACCGAGCAGTGCCCGCGCCAGAGGATCATCTTCGCGTCGCGCAGCTGCTCCGGGGTGAGCCCGCCGTTCGGCTTGTGCGGGTCCCAGAGCACGCAGTCGTCGAGCGAGAAGCCCATCTCCAGCACCGCCGTGTTGCGGCCCAGGTGCTGGTCGGGCAGGAAGAACACCTTCGACCCCTGCTCGAACGCCCAGTCCAGCGCGCGCTCGGCGTTCGACGAGGTGCAGACCACGCCGCCGTTGCGGCCGACGAAACCCTTGATGTCCGCCGAGGAGTTCATGTACGTCACCGGGACGGTGTCGGCCGCGATGCCCAGCTCGGTGAGCACGTCCCAGGCGGTCTCGACCTGCGACAGCACCGCCATGTCGGCCATCGAGCAGCCGGCGGCCAGGTCGGGCAGGATCACCCGCTGCGCGTCCGAGGTGAGGATGTCGGCGCTCTCGGCCATGAAGTGCACACCGCAGAAGACGATGTACTCCGCGTCGGGGCGGGCCGCCGCCTCGCGGGCCAGCTTGAACGAGTCGCCGGTCACGTCGGCGAACTGGATCACCTCGTCGCGCTGGTAGTGGTGTCCCAGCACGAACACCTTCTCCCCGAGCGCGGCCTTGGCCGCCGCCGCGCGGGCCACCAGGTCGGGGTCGCTCGGCGCGGGGAGGTCACCCGGACACTCCACGCCACGCTCGGTGGCGGGGTCGCTGCCGCGGCCGAGGAGCAGCAGCGCAGTGGCGGTGTTGGCGGGCTCAGCCCAGGTCGAAGTCACGCCTCCCATGGTCCCACAGCGTGGCGGGCGCGCACCGTCCGCCGGTGTGGCCTGCCACACTGCTCGGCATGCGCGTGCTGCTCTGCCCCGACAAGTTCGCCGGCACGCTGCCGGCCCAGGAGGTGGCCGCCGCGGTCGCCGAGGGCTGGCGGAGCGTCGCCGCCGGTGACGAACTGCTGATCCGGCCCCTCGCCGACGGTGGACCGGGCTTCGTCGCTGTGCTCGCCGAGGCGCTCGGCGGACGGCGGCTGCCGGTGCCGACCCTGGACCCGCTCGGCCGGCCCGCCGCCGGTGAGATCCTGGTCACCGACGACGGCACCGCCTACCTGGAGAGCGCCCAGGCGTGCGGCCTGCACCTGCTCACCGCCGCCGAGCGCGACCCGAAGGCCACCACCTCGTACGGGCTGGGGCTGCTGGTGGCCGCCGCCGTGGAGGCCGGGGCGCGGCGGGTGGTGGTCGGGCTGGGCGGCTCCGCCACCAACGACGGGGCGCCGGCATGCTGACCGCGCTCGGCGTCACGCCGCTGGACGAGGCCGGCCGGGCCCTGCCGTACGGGGGAGCGGCGCTGGCCGCCACCGCGACGCTGGACGGCGTGCCCCGGCTGCGCGGCGCGGACCTGGTCGCCGCCACCGACGTGGACAACCCGCTGCTCGGCCTGCACGGCGCCAGCAGCGTCTACGGCCTGCAGAAGGGCGCGGACCGCGCCGACGTGCTGCTGCTGGACGCCGCGCTGGAACGCTGGGCGGCGGTGCTGGAGAAGGACCTGCCCGGCTGCCCGCCCGGCCTCGGCGCGCTGCCCGGCGGCGGGGCGGCCGGTGGGCTGGGGCGGCGATCCTGGCGCTGGGCGGGCGCTGCGAGTCCGGCATCGGCCTGGTCACCGGGCCATCGGGCTGGACGTCGCGCTGGACCGCGCCGACCTGGTGATCACCGGGGAGGGCTCCTTCGACCACCAGTCGCTGCGCGGCAAGGTGGTGGCCGGGGTGGCCGGGGCCGCCCGGGACCGGGGGTGCCCTGCGTGGTGCTGGCGGGACGGGTGAGCACCGGCCGGCGGAGGCCGCCGCCGCCGGCGTGACCGAGGCGTGCAGCCTGGTGGAGCACTTCGGCGGCGAGGAGCGCGGCGGGATCGAGGCGGCGATGGGCCGGCCCGCCGAGGGGCTGCGGGCGCTCGGTGCCCGGCTGGCCCGGCAGTGGAGCCGCTGAGCGGGCCCGGCCTGCGGCGCGGCTCACCGGGCGCGGACCACGCCACCGGAGGTGACCCCGGCCGGGGCGGCGTACGATCGGAACCGGACCACACCGGGAATCACTGGGCGACGAGCGACGTTGGCCAGTGCGTCCGGACCCATACCGCGCAGGGAGATTTCCACGTGACCACGCCAGCGCAGACCGAGTCGACCGAGGCCAAGGCCCCTACTTCCGTCGTCCTCACCGACGTCGCGGCGCAGAAGGTCAAGGCCCTGATCGAGCAGGAGGGCCGCGACGACCTGCGGCTCCGGGTCGCGGTGCAGCCGGGCGGCTGCTCCGGCCTGCGGTACCAGCTCTTCTTCGACGAGCGGTCGCTCGACGGTGACGTCGTGACCGACTTCGGCGGTGTCGAGGTCGTCGTCGACCGGATGAGCGCCCCCTACCTGGCCGGCGCGACGATCGACTTCGCCGACCGGATCGACGCCCAGGGCTTCACCATCGACAACCCGAACGCCGGCAACTCCTGCGCCTGCGGCGACTCGTTCAGCTGAGTCGACCGCTCGCCCGGCCGACGTCGGAAAGCTGATCGGAAAGGCGGAACCACCCTTCCCGGGTGGTTCCGCCTTTTTGTCGGGTGGGGGTTTCCCTAGAGTGACGCCCGGATGTGCACCGGTCGACCGACCGACGGCCGCGCGGTGTCCCGGACCGGTAGGCTGACCCGCGCCGTGCTCCCGACCACGAGGGTTGACATGAAGATCGCCGTGACCGGCTCGATCGCGACCGACCACCTGATGAGCTTCCCCGGTCGCTTCGCCGACCAGCTCATCGCCGACCAGCTGGACAAGGTCTCGCTCTCCTTCCTCGTCGACGAGCTGGTGCTCCGGCGCGGCGGCACGGCCGCCAACATCGCCTTCGGCATGGCCCAGCTGGGGCTGCGCCCGGTGCTGCTCGGCGCGGTCGGCGCGGACTTCGCCGACTACCGGTCCTGGCTGGAGCGGCACGGCGTCGACTGCGACTCGGTGCACGTCAGCGAGGTCGCGCACACCGCCCGGTTCGTCTGCACCACCGACACCGACATGTGCCAGATCGCCTCCTTCTACGCGGGGGCGATGAGCGAGGCGCGCAACATCGAGCTGGCCCCCGTCGCCCAGCGGCTCGGCGGCCTGGACCTGGTCCTGGTCAGCGCCAACGACCCGGCCGCGATGATCCGGCACTCCGCGGAGTGCCGCGACCGCGGCTTCGCCTTCGTGGCCGACCCGTCCCAGCAGCTCGCCCGGATGGACGGCACGGACGTGATCGGTCTGATCGACGGCGCCGACTACCTGATGACCAACGAGTACGAGAAGTCGCTGCTGCAGAGCAAGGCCGGCCTCACCGACGAGCAGCTGCTGGACCGGGTCAAGGTCCGGGTCACCACGCTGGGCAAGCAGGGTGTGGAGATCGCCGGGCGGGGCTTCGCCACCATCCGGGTGCCGATCGCGCGGGAGATCCAGGCCACCGACCCGACCGGTGTCGGCGACGGCTTCCGGGCCGGCTTCTTCGCCGCCCTCAACTGGGGCGTCGACCTGGAGCGGGCCGCCCAGGTCGGCTGCCTGCTCGCCACCCTGGTGCTGGAGAACTTCGGCGGCCAGGAGTACGAGGTCCGCCGCGACCTGTTCGTCAAGCGCCTCGCCGAGTCGTACGGCGACGTGGCCGCCGACGAGGTCCGGCCGCACCTGCTGCCCTGACCGCCGCGCCGGGCCCGGGACCACCCCGGGCCCGGTTCACCGCACCCGGCGGACGTCATAGGCCGGCACGTCGGGTGCGGCGGCGAGGAACTCCTGGCCGCGCAGCCGGCACCAGGCGGGGATGTCCACCGCCGCCGCCGGGTCGTCGGCGAGCACCCGGACCACCGCGCCGACCGGGAGCTCCGGCAGCCGGCGAGCGAGATTGATCACGGGCAGCGGGCAGCGTTGACCCCGGCAGTCCAGCACCTCGTCGGGCTCGCTCACGGCTCCACCTTCGTTCGCGACTGCGGGGCTCGCAGAGGCGGCTCACTCCTCGCGCTCACGGCTCCACCTTCGTTCGCGACTGCGGGGCTCGCAGAGGCGGCTCACTCCTCGCGCTCACAGGCCCAACACCCCGGCCTCCGCCCGCAGCCCGGCGACGATCCCCGGCAGTTCGGCGAGGAAACGCTCGACGTCCGCCGCGGTGGTCTCCCGGTGCAGCGACACCCGTACGTTGCCGTGCGACAGCACCCCCATCGCCGCCAGCACGTGTGACGGCTGCAGCGTCGACGAGGTGCAGGAGGAGCCGGAGGAGACGGCGAAACCGCGCCGGTCCAGCGCGTGCAGCAGCGCCTCGCCGTCCACGTAGAGGCAGGAGAAGGTGACCAGGTGGGGGAGCCGGTCGACCGGGTCGCCGACCACCTCCACGTCCGGCACCTCGGCCGCCACCCGGGCCCGGATCCGGTCCACCAGCGGCGCCAACCGGGCCGCCTCGGCCGCCGCGTCGGCCGCCGCCGCGCGCAGGCTCGCCGCCGCCGCCACGACCGCCGGCAGGTTCACCACCCCCGGGGTACGCCCCGACTCCCGTTCGTCGGCCGGATAGGGCGACTCCCAGCGGGTGCCCTTGCGCACCACCAGCAGCCCGACACCGGGCGGCCCGCCCCACTTGTGCGCGCTGGCGGTCAGCACCGACCAGCCGGCCGGCACCGGTACCCGGCCGACCAGCTGCGCCGCGTCCACGTGCAGCGGTACGCCCGCGTCGACGCAGTCCGCCGCCGCGGCGGGCACCGGCTGGACGGTCCCCACCTCGTGACTGGCCCCGATCAGCGTGGCGAGGGCCACCCCGGGTGCCGACACCGCCGCCGACCAGGCGTCCAGGTCGAGTCGACCGGACCGGTCCACCGGCACCGACACCGCCGTACCGCCGCCGGCCACGTGCCGCTCGGCGGCGTGCAGCACGGCGGAGTGCTCGATCGCGGAGTGCACGAGGGTCGTACCTGCCCGCCGCCGGCCGGTCAGGCCACCGAGCACGGCGGCGTGCGCCGCGGTCGTACCGCTGGGCGTGAAGGAGACCTCGTCGGCGCGGACGCCGAGGGTCTGCGCGGTGGCCTCGCGGGCGGCGTCGAGCAGCTGGCGGGCCCGGCGGGCCTGGCCGTAGAGCTTGCCGGGGTCGGCCCAGCCGTCCTCCAGGGCGGCCAGCAGGGCCTGCCGGGCGACCGGATGCAGCGGCGCGGCGGTGGCCGCGTCGAGGTAGACCGGGGGCGCGCTCATGGGGTCAGACGGTATCGCGTCGGTATGCCCGAGATCCCCCCGATGGAGGCGGAGAGTGACCCCACCACGGTCCGGCCGCTCATGGTCGAGTAATCTGCGACCGTCGGTGACGCCTTTGCCGTCGGTGTTCATGGAAACAACCACCGCGGCGCGCTAGGGAGGCAGGACCAGGTGGTCGCAAGGAGTTCGGAGGTACGGCCGTCGGCCGTACGGCACAGCGCTTCCCCAGGAGCCGGTGGGCGCCGGCGGCGTGGTGCTGGTCGGCTCGCCGGGCTCGGTCTCGGCGGAGCGGCGCTGCTGGTTCTGCTCACCGGCTGCGATGTCGGCAAGACGTTCGGCGGCTTCGGTTGGCCGCAGGGGGGCATCACCCCCGAGTCGCACCGGATGTACGACCTGTGGATCGCCTCCTGCATCGCGGCGCTCGCGGTCGGCGTGTTCGTCTGGGGCCTGATCTTCTGGTGCGTGGTCCGCTACCGGAAGCGCGGCAACGAGCTGCCGGTGCAGACCCGCTACAACATGCCGATGGAGTTCCTCTACACCATCGCGCCGATCCTGATCGTCTCCGTGCTCTTCTACTACACGGCGATCGTGCAGACCGGCGTGGACAAGACGACGAAGAACCCCGACATCACCGTCGAGGTCGTCGCCTTCAAGTGGAACTGGCAGTTCAACTACCGCGACGGCCAGGGACGCGACGCCAACACCGTCGCCTCCACGCTGGGCACCAGCGAGGTCATCCCGGTGCTCGTGCTGCCGACCGGCAAGTCGATCCGGTTCGAGGAGCAGAGCCGCGACGTCATCCACTCCTTCTGGGTGCCGGAGCTGCTGTTCAAGCGGGACGTCATGCCGGGCAACGTCCGCAACGTCTTCGAGGTCTCCAGCCTCGACCAGGAGGGCGCGTACGTCGGCCGCTGCGCCGAGCTCTGCGGCAGCTACCACGCCTTCATGAACTTCGAGCTGCGCGTCGTCTCCCCGGAGAAGTACGAGCAGTTCCTCGCGGCGAAGAAGGCCGGCAAGTCGACGCAGGAAGCGCTCACCGCGATCGGCGAGAACCCGTACGCCGAGACCACCCAGCCGTTCAACACGCGCCGCAACACGGCCAACTTCAACCCGGACAGCGCCACCGCCGGCGCGGGAAGCTGAGGGGACGGGCATGAAGACCGAGTGGCGAATCTTCCTGATCATCGCGACCTTCCTGCTGGGCGCGACGATCCTCTACGGCACCTGGACCGCGGGTGAGTCCGGCCGGGTCGAGTGGGTCGGCACGGTGGCCCTGCTGCTGTCGTTCCTGCTCTGCTCGATGTGCGGCGGCTTCTTCTGGTTCGTGTCCCGCCGGATCGACCTCCGCCCGGAGGACCGGGCGGACGGTGAGATCGCCGACGGCGCCGGCGAGATCGGCTTCTTCAGCCCGGGCAGCTACTGGCCGTTCGGCCTGGCGCTCTCCGCCGCGCTCGCCGGCCTCGGCCTGGTGTACTGGCAGTTCTGGCTGCTGGGCCTCGGCCTGGTCGCGGTCATCTTCGCCGCCTGCGGCCTGCTCTTCGAGTACTACAGCGGCACCCGGCGCACCGCCGAGCACTGAGCCCCACCTGACGGAGGCCCGCATCCCTGGGGGAGGCGGGCCTTCGTCGTGCGGTGGATCAGACTGCGCGGTGGTGGCCGGTGGCGCGCGGGCGCTGCCTCAGGCGGCGCGGCGGTGGGTCGACGGCCGGCTGCGGCGGGCCAGGCGCGGGGCGCGGAAGGCGAAGGTGGCGATCAGCACCGCCGCGCCGCACCCGGTGCAGACCAGCTCGGGGCAGTCGACGCCGTGGTCGTCGACGCAGGGCGGAACCTCGAACAGCTGAACGCCCTCGCAGGTGTCGCAGTAGAGCTCGCGGTCCGACACGGGCGTCTCCTCTCGCTCCGGTGCCCGCCGACGGGCAGGGCCGCCATCGGCGGAAAACGGAAATTACTCCCGTGTAGTTTGGCACGCCGGTCCGACACTCCCGGACCGCCCCCACCACGGTCACCGCCTTGCTACCAGCCACCCCCGACAATCACGCCCGGCCCCACCACCGTCGCCCCTGACCAGCCGGTCGATCATGAAGTTGTGGCCCCTCACCTATTTCGCGAAGTACGCGTTCCGGGCACCACCAGTCCATGATCGGCGCGCGAGGCGGGGGCGAGGCGGGCGAGGGGGGCGAGGGGGTGGGGGTCAGAGGGAGGTGGCGACCTGGAGCCAGCGGTCGAGGGTGCGGGCGGCGGCTCCGGAGTCGATGGACTCGGCGGCCCGGGTCATCCCGGCCCGCAGCGCCTCGGGCAGGTCGCCGTCGAGGGGGCCCTGGGTGGCCAGCGCGGCGGCGGCGTTGATCAGCACGGCGTCCCGGACCGGACCGGGCTCACCGGCCAGCAGCCGGCGGGCCACCCCGGCGTTGTACGCCGCGTCCCCGCCCCGCAGGTCGGCCAGGGTGGCCCGGGGTACCCCGAGGTCGGCCGCGTCCAGCAGGGCCTCTCTCACGGTGCCCTGCTGCGCCACCCAGACCCGGGTCGGTGCCGCCGTGGTGAACTCGTCGAGCCCGTCCTCGCCGCGCAGCACGATCACCGAGTCGCCGCGGGCGGCGAAGACGGCGGCCATCACCGGGGCCATCCGCAGGTCGAAGCAGCCGACCGCGCCGGCCCGGGGGCGGGCGGGATTGGTGAGCGGACCGAGGAAGTTGAACGCGGTGGGCACCCCGATCTCCCGGCGGACCGGGCCGGCGTGCCGCATTCCCGGGTGGAACCGGGCGGCGAAGCAGAAACCGATGCCGGCCTCCGCGACGCAGCGGGCCACCTGCTCGGGGCCCAGGTCCAGCGGGATGCCGAAGTGTTCGAGCAGGTCGGCGGTGCCGCAGAGGGAGGAGGCGGCCCGGTTGCCGTGCTTCACGACGCGGACCCCGGCACCGGCCACCACGAGGGCGGTCATGGTGGAGATGTTCACCGTGTGGGCGAGGTCACCGCCGGTGCCGACCACGTCCAGCGCGGTGCGGCGCAGCTCCTCGGGCAGCTGCACCTCGACCGACCGGCCGAGCATCGCCTCGACCAGGCCGGCCAGTTCGGCCGGCGTCTCGCCCTTGGCGCGCAGCGCCACCGCGAAGGCGGCCACCTGCGCCGGGCTGGCCGCGCCGGTCATGATCTCGTCCATCGCCCACGCCGTGTCGGCGGTGGAGAGTTCGTCGCCACGCAGCAGCGCGTTGAGCAGCAGCGGCCAGGTCCGTTCGCCCATGGTGGGCCTCCCGAGCGTGCGGATGGGGATGTGGAACGGCGGCGGCGCCACGGCGGCGATGCCGTGGCGCCGGGGGAGACGGGTCAGGCGGCGGCGGGCGTACGCCGGAGCACCTCGGCGACGGTGGTGCCGGTCGTCACCGGGTCGAGCGGGTGCATCAGGGTGGCGTCGACTTGGGCGTACGCGGCCAGCCAGCGGTCCGCCGCCCGGGCGATCACCAGGCAGGTGGGTGGGGCGTCGGCGCGGTCGTCCTTGATCTGCCGGGCGATGCCGAGGCCGCCGCCCGGGGAGGCCTCACCGTCGAGCAGGAGCAGGTCGATCTCGTAGTCGTCGACCAGGCGGACGCACTCGGCGTAGTCGGCGGCCTCGACGAACTCGATCTCCAGGCCGGGCGCCGGTCGGGTGCCGACGGCCAGCCGCATCCGGTCCCGGACCTGCGGGTCGTCGCTGTAGAGCAGGACGGTGCACAGACGATCGCTCACTGGCTTGACTCCCACCTTCGTAGCTGCCCGCTGATCGTAGCGGGCATCACATTCCGCGGGATGAGCCGCCCCGCGTACCCCGGCGGTGGGCTCAGGCGGGTGATTCCGCGGCGCGCTGGCGGGCCTCCTGGCGGTCCAGCTCGCGGTCCGTCCGGCGGGCCTCGCGCTCCGACTGCTTGATCCACTGCAGCACCAGCACGGCCAGCATGGTGACGCTGACGAACTCGCCGCCGGCCCACAGGACGCCGCCGGCGACCTTCTGGTCGTTCCACGGGTCGGACCAGGTCAGGTTCAGTGCCGGGTACCAGTCGCCGCCGAAGAGCGTGGTGCTCTGCATGATGGTGAGACCGAGCACGGTGTGGAACGGCACGGAGAGCACCATCAGCAGGGCCCGGGCCGGGTACGGCCAGCGGCCGGGCAGCGGGTCCAGGCCGACCAGCGGCCAGAAGAACACGCAGCCGGTCATGATGAAGTGCGCGTGCACCAGTTCGTGCGCCCACTCGTGCTGCAGCGTGAAGTGGTAGAGGTCGGTGAAGTAGAGCGCGAACGGGTTCACCACGAAGATGGCGAACGCCACCAGCGGGAAGCTGTAGATCCGCGCGATCCGGCTGTGCACGACCGCCAGCAGCCGCCGCCGCCCCCGGGCCGGCAGGGTACGCAGGGCGAGGGTCACCGGGGCACCCAGCGCCAGGAAGATCGGCGCGATCATCGACAGCACCATGTGCTGGACCATGTGCACCGACAGCAGCACGGTGTCGTACGCGCCCAGCCCGCTGACCGTGACCGCCGCGACACCGCCCAGACCGGGGCCGAGGAAGCTGACCGTGCGCAGCACCGGCCAGTGGTCCCCGCGCAGGCGCAGCCGGTGCACGCCGTACAGGTAGAGGCCGGCGGCCACGACGAGCCCGAGGGCGAGCCAGCTGTCCAGCCGGGTCTCGGTGAACACCCGGGCCAGGGTGAAGGGGGGCGGGAGCGCCTCGCCTGCCGCCGCCAGACTCGGCGGCGCGGCCGAGGTCGCGGCGAAGATCGGATCGACGTGCAGCACGCTTTTCAGCGTATGCCAGGCGAACCGGACCACCCCGATCGGGCCACGAAGGGCGCTGGTTTGCCACCCCGCTGATCGCCGGCCCCGGTCAAGGGCAATAATGACCGCGTGACTGCGGCCCCAGCCATTGACAAGAGCCGGATCCACTCCCTGACGCGTCCCAACATGGTCAGCGTCGGGACGATCGTGTGGCTCTCCAGCGAACTCATGTTCTTCGCGGCGCTGTTCGCGATGTACTTCTCGATCCGCGCGGCGGCGCCGGAGCAGTGGGAGAAGCACACCGAGGTTCTCAACATCCCCTACGCGACCACCTTCACGGTGATCCTGGTGTTGTCCTCGGTGACCTGCCAGCTCGGTGTCTTCGCGGCCGAGAAGGGCGACGTCCACGCCCTGCGGCGTTGGTTCACGATCACCTTCGTGATGGGTCTGATCTTCGTGCTCGGTCAGGCGAACGAGTACCGCAACCTGGTGCACGAGGGCGTCAAGATCAACGAAGACGGGTACGGGTCGATGTTCTACCTGACCACCGGCTTCCACGGTCTGCACGTGACCGGCGGTCTCATCGCGTTCATCATCTTCATGATCCGCACAACCATGGGCCGGTTCACCCCGGCGCAGGCCACGTCGGCCATCGTCGTGTCCTACTACTGGCACTTCGTCGACGTCGTGTGGATCGGGCTCTACGCCATGATCTACTGGCTTCAGTGATCTTGGCGCGTCACGAACAGCGCCGCTGCTCCGTCCCCTGAGACAAGGTCCAACCCGGTTAAGGACACAGGTCATGACTTCTGACAACGACCGCCGACGCGGTCTGCTCGCGCTGTTGCGCGGGCGGCCCGTGGCGCGCAGCAGGGGCCGCCGCCGGCTGGGCGCCGCGGTCCGGCTGTTCGCCGCGCTGATGCTGGCCGGTGGCGCCTACACCGTCTTCGCCCCCGGCGCGCAGGCGCAGGACAACCCGCCGCTGAGCGCCGCCGCCGGTGAGGGCAAGGCGCTGTTCGACGTGAGCTGTGTGACCTGTCACGGTCGCAACGCCCAGGGCATCGAGGGGCGCGGCCCGAGCCTGATCGGCGTCGGCTCCGCCTCGGTCGAGTTCCAGGTGGGCAGCGGCCGGATGCCGATGGCCCGGCAGGAAGCCCAGGCCATGCGGAAGCCGCCGCAGTTCACCGACGAGCAGGTGCGTCAGCTCGGTCAGTACATCCAGGAGCTCGGCGGCGGCCCGCAGGTCCCCGCGGGCAACGACCTGCACCAGGGCGCGAACGTCTCCGCCGGTGGTGAGCTGTTCCGGATCAACTGCTCGCAGTGCCACGCCTTCGGCGGTGGCGGCGGCGCCCTCTCCTCCGGCAAGTACGCCCCGAGCCTGCGCCCGGCGAGCGACCGGCAGATCTACGCCGCCATGCTGAGCGGCCCGCAGAACATGCCGGTCTTCGGCGACAACCAGCTGCGGCCGGAGCAGAAGGCGGAGATCATCGCCTACATCCAGGAGAACCTGAAGAACACCCAGGACCAGGGTGGTTTCAACCTGGGCCGGTACGGCCCGTCGACCGAGGGTCTGGCGATCTTCCTGGTCGGCATCGTGGCGCTGGTCTTCGCGAGCCTGTGGATTGCGGGCAAGTCGTGACCGGACGGATCATTGGTTTCAGTGCTGTGGTGCCGGCCGCCGGCACCGCCCGTAGCGAGGTGACGGCATGAGCACGCACACCGAGCACCAGGCCCAGCAGGGCCGGGAGCCGCTCGACGTGAACGACCCCCGGCTCTCCCGGTTCGAGATCATGCAGGAGGGCGCGCGGCGGGACGACATCGAGATCGTCCACTACGAGCCGCAGGTCGTCCCGGGCACCAAGGCGGAGCGCCGGATCACCCGGCTGGTCGCCGCGATGTTCCTGCTGACCGGCCTGGCCGCGACCGCGTTCCTGGTGGTCTACATCTGGTGGCCGTGGAAGTGGGAGGCCGGCCGGGGTGGCGACAAGTACTACACCCCGCTGCTCGGCCTGACCCTCGGCCTGGCGCTGCTGGGCATCGGCTTCGGCATCCTCACCTGGGGCAAGAAGCTGCTGCCCAAGGAGGTCTCGATCCAGGACCGGCACGACCAGCCCGGTTCGCCCGAGGACCGCAAGATCACCGGCGAGACGATGCTCTTCCTCGCCGACGAGATGGGCGTCCGGCGCCGGCCGCTGCTCGGCATCTCGCTGCTGGCCGGTCTCGCGCCGGTCGGCGCGGTGGCCGCGGCCCCGCTGGTCGGTGGCCTGATCTCCGACCCGCACAAGAACAACCAGATGTTCACCACCGGCTTCGCGCCCGCCGAGGGCGGCGAGCGGATCCGGCTGGTCCGCGAGGACGGCCGACCGATCCGTCCGGCGGACGTCAGCGCGGGCGGCCAGCTCACCGTCTTCCCCGGGATCGAGGAGGGCGTGAGCAACAAGCACGCCGACTCCCCGACGCTCCTGATCCACCTGCGCGAGGACGACGCGCAGGCGTCCCGGGAGGCCAACTCCCGGGTCGGCCACGGTGACTACATGTGGGGCAACTACGCGGCGTTCTCCAAGATCTGCACCCACGCGGGCTGCCCGGCTAGTCTTTACGAGCAGCAGACCAACCGGCTGCTCTGCCCGTGTCACCAGTCGCAGTTCCTCATCACCGACAACGCGCGCCCGGTCTTCGGACCGGCGAGCCGGCGGCTCCCGCAGCTGCCGATCGAGGTGGACGAAGAGGGCTTCTTCGTCGCGAAGTCCGACTACACCGAAACCATCGGTCCCGACTTCTGGGAGCGGCCATGAAGCGCCGAAAGTTCGACGTAGCAGCGGTGCCGGCCAAGACCGCCGGAGCGGTGGACGACCGCTTCCAGGTGGCCACCCCGCTGCGCAAGCTGCTCAACAAGGTCTTCCCTGACCACTGGTCCTTCCTGCTCGGCGAGATCGCGCTCTTCTCGTTCGTCGTGCTGCTGCTGACCGGTGTCTTCCTGACCTTCTTCTACGAGCCGGCGATGACCGAGGTCGTCTACAACGGCAGCTATGCCCCGCTGCGGGGCACGCCGATGTCGGCCGCGTACGCCTCCAGCCTGGACCTGTCGTTCGACGTCCGGGGTGGTCTGATCATGCGGCAGATGCACCACTGGGCGGCGCTGCTGTTCATGGCCGCGATCGTGGTGCACATGCTCCGGGTCTTCTTCACCGGCGCGTTCCGCAAGCCGCGGGAGACGAACTGGATCATCGGCTCGCTGCTGTTCTGGGTCGGCTTCCTCGCCGGCTTCACCGGCTACTCGCTCCCGGACGACGGCCTCTCCGGCACCGGCCTGCGGATCGCCTCCGGCATCATGCTCTCCATCCCGGTGATCGGCTCCTGGGTCACCTCGTCGATCTTCGGCGGGGAGTTCCCCGGCGAGATCATCATCAGCCGCTTCTTCATCGCCCACGTGCTGCTCATCCCGGGCCTGCTCGTGGCGCTGATCAGCGCCCACCTGGGCCTGGTCTTCAAGCAGAAGCACACCCAGTGGCCCGGCCCCGGCCGGACCAACGAGAACGTGGTCGGCGAGCGGATGTTCCCGCGCTACGCGCTCAAGCAGGGCGGCTTCTTCATGGTCGTCTTCGGCGTGATCGCGCTGATGGGTGGCCTCTTCCAGATCAACCCGATCTGGTACTTCGGCCCGTACGAGGCGTGGGTGGTCTCGGCCGCCAGCCAGCCCGACTGGTACGTCATGTTCCTCGACGGCTCGACCCGACTCATGCCGGCGTGGCAGATCGACATCCCGATCGGCGACGGGTACGTCATCCCGCCGCTGTTCTGGCCGACGGTCGTGCTGCCGGGCATCCTGGTCGGGCTCTCCCTGTTCTACCCGTTCCTGGAGGCCCGTCGCCTCAAGGACTACCGGCACCACAACCTGCTCCAGCGGCCCCGGGACGTACCGGCCCGGACCGCGGTCGGTGCCATGGCGGTGGCCTTCTACATCGTGCTGACCCTCTCCGGCGGCAACGACGTGATCGCCGACAAGTTCCACATCAGCCTCAACGCGATGACCTGGGCGGGTCGGGTCGGCCTGCTGGTCGTCCCGCCGCTGGCCTACTACGTGGCCTACCGCCTCTGCCTCGGTCTGCAGCAGCACGACCGTGAGGTGCTGGCCCACGGCGTGGAGACCGGCATCATCAAGCGGCTGCCGGACGGCCGGTTCGTCGAGGTCCACCAGCCGCTCAGCGCGGCCGACGGGCACGACGGGCACGCCCCGGCGCTGGACTACGTCGGCTGGGTCGTACCGAAGAAGATGAACCGGCTCGGTGCCCTCGGGCCCGCCATCCGGGGCTTCTTCTACCCGATCGAACGGCCGGCCGAGGCGCCGGTCTCGCCGGGGCACCCGCCGGTCGAGCCCCGCCCGGAGCGGGAGGAGATCGTCAGCGGCGAGAGCCGCCGCTGACCGACCCGGAACACCTGACCGTGGCGCCCGTCGGATCTCCGGCGGGCGCCACGGCCTTTTCCGTACGCCGGTGCTGTCGGCGGACGACCCGCGCGCCCGGTACGAGACGGGACGCGGCACCCGGCGGACGGGTGCGCCGTCCCGGTCGACCTGCCGGTCCGTCCCCCCGGACGGGTGGAATCGCAGGAATAACCCCGGTCAGCCGGGTATCCGTGCGGTCCAACGTCTCAAGGGGGGGAAAGCATGTTGGGAATCAAACGCCTGGGTCTGCTGGCGGCGCTCGTGCTCGTCGGGCTGGCGCCGGCTGCGGCCGCGCAGGCGGCGGCCCAGCCGTCGACGCAGGACACCCAGTACCTGCAGGCGGTGCACCAGGTGAACCTGGCGGAGATCGTCAGCGGCAACCTGGCCCAGCAGAAGGGCCAGAACCAGCAGGTCAAGGAGCTGGGTAAGCAGTTCGTGACCGACCACACCCAGCTGGACCAGTCGGTGCAGAGCACCGCTCAGCAGCTGAACGTGCAGCTGCCGAAGCAGCCAACCGCCGACCAGCAGAAGGTGATCGACAAGCTGAACAAGCTCAGCGGCGCCGAGTTCGACAAGGCGTGGGTGACCGCCGAGTTGGCCGGTCACGTGCAGGCCATCCAGGCCACCCAGACCGAGATCTCGCAGGGTTCCGAGCAGTCGGTGATCCAGCTGGCGCAGGACGCCCTGCCGGTGCTCCAGGCGCACTACGACGCGCTGGTGGCCCTCGCCCAGACCCTGGGCGTCCCGGTCCCGCAGACCAGCGCCAGCGGTACGCCCGCCCCGGGCGGCAGCACGACGCCGGCCCCGGGTGGCACCGAGTCCCCGGCTCCGGGCGGCACCGAGTCGCCGGCCCCGGGCACCACGGAGACGCCGGCCCCGAGCCAGAGCTGACGTCGGCACACCGGCGGTGGCCGGTCCGCCCTCCCGGGCGGGCCGGCCACCGGCGCGTACGGCCGGGTCAGTCGGCGGGTAGAGCCGGGTCAGTCGGCGCTGGCCAGCCCGATGGCGAAGGCCTCCTCCAGGTCGTGCTGGGAGTAGGCCCGGAAGGCGATGTGCGACTCGGTGTTCAGCACCCCCGGCACCTTGGAGATGCTGCCGGCGATGACCTGGGCGATCTGCTCGAACTCGCGGACCCGGACCATGGCGATCAGGTCGACGTGCCCGGCGACCGAGTAGACCTCGCTGACGCCGGGGAGGTTGGCCAGGGTCTCGGCCACCTCGGGGATGGAGTCGGTGGCGCAGTCGATCAGCACGATCGCGGTGATCACGGGACATTTCTCCGTTCGTCGGCGTCGTCGCTCATGCTAGAGGTTGTCGCGGTCACGCCGTCCCCGGCTCGTCGATCCGGCCGGGCCGGCACGGTCAGGTCGACCCCGGCCCGGACGGCGTCGGTGAGCCGCTCGCCGGGGCCCACCGTGGCGCCCGGCCAGACCACCGTCCGGGTCACCTCGCCGGCCACCGTCGCACCCGCCCCGACCACCGACCGGCGGATCCGACCGGTGACCGTCGCCGACGCCTCGACCAGGCTGCCGGCGCCCGCGGCGTGCAGGTTCGCCGCCAGGTAGTCGGCCGGCGTGCCGGTGTCGTAGAAGGTGCCGGGATAGCCGACCACCGCCAGCGCGCCGGCCGCCTCGGCCGGCCGCCACACCGCCCGGACCAGGTCGCCGAAGGTCGCCGGCAGGTCCCGGACCAGCCGCCACGGCAGCAGCGAGAACCCGACGAACCGGTGGCCGGCGAAGGTGCCGGGCGCGGCCGGGTCGTCGGCCGGTTGCCCGAGCAGGCGTACGCTCCGCCCGTCCCACCCGTCCAGCAGCGCGGCGATGTCGGGGCCGGGCGGGGCCTGCGGGTCGGCCAGGTAGGCGTCGGCGTTGCCGACCAGCACGCCCCGGCCGGCGATCCAGTCCCGCAGGTTGCCCAGGCCGCCGGCGGTGCCCAGCGGGTCGCCCGGCTCGACCGACAGGTGGGCCCGGGGCCCGACGTGCGCCACCACCTGCTCGCCCAGATAGCACGCGTTCACCGCGACCCGCTCCGGACCGGTGAGCCCGAGTCCGGCCAGCCGGTCCAGGGCCCGGTCGAGCAGCGGCACGTTGCCGACCGGGCAGAGCGCCTTGGGCAGCCGCGCGGTCAACGGTCGCAGCCGGGTGCCCTCGCCCGCGGCGAGCACCACCGCACACACCTCCACCGCGGTACGCCAGCCCGGTCCCGTGCTCCCGTCCGGTCCGGCGGTCCCGCCCGCGCTCGTGGCTCCGCCCGGTCCGGTGGTCCCGCTCGATCCTGTCCGGCCGGTGGCGGTGCGGCCGGGGACCGGCCGAGGGTCGGTCACGCTCCCGGCGGGGTGGTCGGCGGGACCTGCCCGGCCTGCGGGCCGATGCCGTAGCGGCCGAGCAGCCCGGCGGTGGCCCGGGCCAACCGGGGCAGGTCGTCCAGCGGGTGCCAGACCGCCTCCAGCACCTCCGCGCCGTCGACCTCCAGCTCGGTCGTCGACGCCGGCAGTTCCACCTCGAAGACCATGTCCACCCAGCCCTTGGCGTGCACCACGGCGTTCGGCACCGCCGGTCGGAGCCGCTCGGGGTCGAGCCGGATGCCGGTCTCCTCGAACAGCTCCCGGGCCGCGCCCACCACCGGCGACTCACCCCGTTGCAGCAGGCCGGCCGGGAGGGTCCAGCTGTGACCCGGCGGCTGGCGCAGCAGCAGCAGGCGACCCGCGCCTTCGGCCTCGGTGTCCCGGACCAGGGTGACCGCCCCGACGATGTACTTCGGCACGGCCAGCCGGACCAGTCGGCGGCGTACCGGGACGGGAAGGCGGTAGAAGAACCGGTAGCCGATGGCCCGCCCGGTGGCACGTGCGCGAGGGATCATGCCTCCAGGCTAGTGGCGCGCCGGCCCGTCCGTCCGGGTGGCGTTCGGCTACTGCCGGTGGTCGACCAGGTCGATCAGCTGACGGACGACGGTGTCCGGCTCGACGGCCCGGTCGAAGACCGCCACCAGCAGCGTCTCCAGGTCGGGATAGCCCAGCTCCTCCGACAGCCGCAGCAGCGGCAGGTCACTGGCCAGACCCCGGTTGTGCTGGCGCAGGGCCAGACCGATGGTGGCCCGGCCGAGGCGTACCTTGTCGGCGATCGAGATGCCGGGCTCGGTGTGCTCGGCGAACCAGCGGTTGATCTGCTTCTGGGCGTGCGGGGACTTGACGAAGCCCAGCCACTCCCGGCGCGGGCCCCGAGGGGCGGCGTCGGCCTCGAAGCCGCTCTCCGCGTCGGACTCGGTGAAGATCTCCACCACGTCGCCCTCGTCGAGTTCGGAGGAGAGCGGCGCCAGTCGGCCGTTGATCCGGGCCGCCAGGCAGTGGTCACCCCGCTCCGTGCCCAACTCGTACGCCAGGTCGACGGGGGTGGCCCCGGCCGGGAGGACGACCTGCCGGCCGTCGGCGACCACCTGGATCTGCGCCTCGGCCAGGTCGCAGCGCAGCGACTCCAGGAACTGCGCCGGGTCGACGGTGTCCTGCTCCCAGTCGAGCACCCGGCGCAGCCAGGCCAGCTCCTCGTCCCGGTCGGCGGAGCGCCCGGCGGAGCGGGGGAAGCGGTAGTGCCCGGCGACGCCGTACTCCGCGGCGCGGTGCATCTCCTCGGTCCGGATCAGCACCTCCACGGTGCGGTCCTGCGGGCCCCGGACGGTGGTGTGCAGCGACCGGTAGAGGTTGTTCTTCGGCGAGGCGATGAAGTCCTTGAACCGGCCGGGCACCGGCCGCCACAGACAGTGCACCGCACCGAGCGCGGCGTAACAGTCGGTGGCCGGGCCGTCCACCACGATCGCGATCCGGGGCAGGTCGTACGGGGCGGCGTAGCCGCCGGCCACGGTGTCCTTCCAGATCGAGTAGAGGTGCCGGGGCCGGGGCGAGACCTTCGCGTCGACCCGGCTGCGCCGCAGCGCCACCCGGGCGTTGGCCACCACGTCGTCCAGATAGGCGTCCCAGCCGGGCCGGTCGTGCACGTGCCGGGCGATCCGGGCGTGCTCGTCGGGCTCCAGGTGCAGCAGCACCACGTCGTCCAGTTCGCGCTTGAGGGTCTGGATGCCGAGCCGGTCGCAGAGCGGGACCAGCACCTCCTGGGTCTTGCGGGCGATCCGCTCCCGGGAGGCGGCGGAGCGGACGCCGAGCGTGCGCATGTTGTGCAGCCGGTCGGCCAGCTTGATGATCAGCACCCGGACGTCCTTGCCGGCCGCCACGATCATCTTGCGGATGGTCTCCGCCTCGGCGTTCTTGCCGTAGAACGCCTTGTCGAACTTGGTCACCCCGTCGACCAGGTGGGCCACCTCGTGGCCGAAGTCCTCGGCCAGGGCCTGCAGGGTGTAGCGGGTGTCCTCCACGGTGTCGTGCAGCAGCGCGGCGACCAGGGTGATGGTGTCCATGCCCAGGTCGGCGCAGATCTCGGCGACCGCGAGCGGGTGGGTGATGTACGGCTCACCGCTCTTGCGGAACTGACCGCGGTGCATGTTCTCCGCGATCGTGTACGCCCGGCGCAGCACCGAGGCGTCGGCGCTGGCGTGCACGGCCCGGTGGGCGCGGACCAGCGGGCCGACCGGGTCGGTGTCGGTGGTGGGCCAGGTGAACAGGGAGCGCAACCGGCGGGTCAGGGGCAGCTCACCGGGCTGGGTGGGCAGGGCGCCCCCCAGGGCGGCGCCGCGTCCGGCGTCGACGTCCACGTGGGACACCTCCTCACCCCGGCTCCACGGTCCCCGTGCCGGGCCGACCGGAAGCAGGCCCACGAAACGGGCAGGACTGCACTTCTCCAACAGCCTAAGCGAGTCGACGTAGTCCGATCGGACACTTGGTCATGAGCGTTCGGTCGAGAGTTGGTGGGAACCGCCCCGCTCGGCCTTGGTCAACAGGTCCCGGAACCGGCCCGCACCGGTCACCGGCGACGCCCAGCCGGAGGAGAGTTCCAGCAGTCGGGTCTCGGGTCGTTCCAACCAGGACAGGATGCGCTCGGACTCCTCGGCGGAGGCCGCAGGGACCGGACCGTGGCCCGGCGGCACCGTCTCGGCGGTGGACCGGATCAGGGTGAGGGTCGGTCGTGGGTGGACACCCGGCGGGGAGACCCCGGCGCCGGCCAGCCGACCGTGCCGGACCAGGGCCAGCTCCCAGCCACCCCGGGCGGCCGGCCGGGCGGCGGCCAGCTCGGCGATGGACGTCAGCCCGGCCAGCCGCTGCATCCGGACGGTGGCGCGCAGCACCGCGGCGAGTCGGGCCCGGACCACCGCCGCCTCCTCGTAGCGCTGGTCGCCGGCGAGCACCTCGATCCGGGCCAGCAGCGCGTCCACCACCACCTGCGGGTCGCTGGTGGTCGCGGTGCGGAAGGGGGCGGCGGCGCGGTGGTCGTACTCCTCGGGGGTGATCCGGTGCTCGCAGGGCGCCGGGCAGCGACCCAGTTCGGCCAGCGCGCAGGCCGGCGTCACGGTGCGCAGCGAGAGCCGGTGCGTGCACTGGCGCAGCGGCACCGCGTCGTGGAAGCCGGCGGCGGCCAGCTCCGCCGCCCGGCGGGAGCTGAACGGCCCGAGGTAGGCCCGGTCGCCGGGGGCGAGGCTGCGGACCACCGACAACCGGGGGTACGGCCCGTCGGTGAGCTTGAGCCAGACCATCCGCTCCGGGTATTTCGAGCGCCGGTTGTACGGCGGCGCGTGCGCGGCGATCAGCCGCAGCTCGCGGACCTCGGCCTCCAGCGAGTGGGCGCACTCGAGGGCCTCCACCCGCTCGGCGGCGGCGAGCATCTCCGAGATCCGGGCCCGCTTCTCGCCGGCGGTGAAGTAGCTGCGCACCCGGGTGGCGATGTCGCCGGAGGTGCCGACGTAGAGCGGGCGGTCGTCGGCGGCCCGGAAGATGTAGACCCCGGGCACCTTCGGCAGCCCGTCGGCCAGGTGCCGCTTGCGCCGCTGGGTGGGGGTGACCGCCCGGGCGAACTCGATCGCCTCGCCGACGGTGTCCACCCGGTGCCCGCCGAGCCGCCCGATCAGCCCGTGCAGCACGTCCACCGTGGCCTTGGCGTCGTCGAGCGCCCGGTGGGTCGGCTGGGTGGCGGTGCGGAAGTAGGCGGCCAGGGTGCCCAGCTTGCGGTTGGGCACCTCGTCCCGGGTGAGCACCCGGCGGGCCAGCGCCGCGGTGTCCAGCACCCGGGGGTTCGGCCAGCGGTAGCCGTGCTTCGCGCAGGCGGCCTTGAGGAAACCGACGTCGTAGGGGGCGTTGTGGGCCACCAGCACCGCGTCGGAGATGAACTCCAGGAAGCTCGGCAGCACCTGCTCGATCGGCGGTGCCGGGACCAGCATCGCCTGGGTGATGCCGGTCAGCACGGTGATGAACGGCGGGATCGGCACCCCCGGGTTCACCAGGGTGGCCAGCACGCCCAGCTCGTCACCGCCGCGCACCTTCACCGCGCCGATCTCGGTGATCCCGCCGCCGTCGGGGGCGCCGCCGGTGGTCTCCAGGTCGACCACCACGAAGGTCGTCGCATACAGCGGGAGCGCCGGATCGACCCCGCCGACGGTGGGGTCCAGCCCGGCCAGCGCCGGCTGGAGGTATTCCTGTTGGGCCACCCGCGGGACGCTAGCGACCGGGTCCGACACTCCCGTCTCAGCGGTCCCGTTGGTCACCATCGGTCTAGGATGAGAGATCGGCTCACTCACCGGGCGGTGGGCCCGCTCGCGGTGGGAGACTTGCCACATGCCCCTCACCGAGCCGTACGACGACCACCTCCCCGAACGGGAGCAGGTGGCGGGCGTGCAGGACGTTGGTGAGGACGAGACGGCCCAGCTCAGCGAGGGTCCCGCCGAAACCGACCCGACCGTGCCCGAGGCGGAGCCGGTGCTGCCCGAGCCGGTCCGGCAGCGGATCGTCTCGCTGACCGCCGCGGTGCTGCCCGGCCTGCCCGCCGACGAGCTGCCGGTGCCGCTGCGCCGGGTGGCGAAGTTCGCCCCCAACCGCCGGGCCCGACTCGGCGCGCCGGCGATCGCCGCCCAGCTCACCGCCGACCCGCTGTTCCGGCAGCGGGTCACCACGCGGGTGCTGGCCGACTCGGGTGACCTCGGCGCCGCCGTGGTGGCGGGGACCGCCCCGCCGCCGCCGACCCGGTCGAGGTGGCCGCCCTGGCCTACCTGGCCCGGCCGACGGGCTGGCGGGAGATCAGGCCCAGCGGTGCCGCGGTCCGCGCCGAGGCGGACAGCGCGGTGGTGGCGGAGCTGGTCCGCGAGGCCGAGCAGCGGGCCACCCGGGCCGAGCACGACCGCGCGGTGGCCCGGGTGGAGGCCGAGAAGCTCCGCGACGAGCTGGCCCGCGTCCGGGAGGAGCTGGGCCAGCTGCGCGAGGAGAACCGGCAGCTCGGTCGTACGCTGCGGGAGACCCAGGCCCGGGAGCGCAAGGCCACCGAACTGGTCGCCACCGAGCGGGGCCGGGCCGCGCGGGCCACCGCCGACACCGAGGCGGAGCTGCGCCGGGTGCGGGCCCGGCTGGCCGAGGCGGAGGCCGCGGCCGGGGTCGCCCGGGCCAGCGCCAAGGAGGCCCGCTCGGTCGACGACGCCCGGCTCTGGCTGTTGCTGGAGACCATCGGGCAGGCCGCCGTGGGGTTGCGCCGGGAACTGGCCCTGGACCCGGTGGAGAAGCTGCCCGCCGACTTCGTCGCGGACGCGTTCGCCGACCAGCCGGCGGCCACCCCGGCCGGCACCGCCACCCGCGCCCGGGACACCGACGACCCGGCCCGGCTGGACCAGCTGCTCGCGCTGCCCCGCGCCCACCTGGTCGTGGACGGCTACAACGTGACCAAGCGCGGCTTCGGCGAGATGTCGCTGGAGCAGCAGCGCAAGCGCCTGATCACCGGGCTGGGCGGGATCGCGGCGCAGACCGGCGACGAGGTCACCGTGGTCTTCGACGGCGCCGAGCGGATGCACGGGCTGCCGCCCGCGCCGCGCGGGGTGCGGGTGCTCTTCTCCCGCAAGGGGGAGACCGCGGACGAGTTGATCCGCCGGCTGGTCCGGGCCGAGCCGGCCGGCCGGCCGGTGGTGGTGGTCTCGTCGGACCGGGAGGTCGCCGACGGGGTACGCCGGCACGGCGCGTACCCACTCGGCGCAGACTCGCTGCTGCGCCGACTGGCCCGCTCCTGAGGGCTTGTGATCGTTTTCGGGGTGGCTGCTGCCTCGTTGTCCGGTTCTGTCACACCCCTGGCATAGCGTCCTGGTGACCGACGGTGGTCGGGTGACGACGACGGTGTCCCGCCCGCCTCCGCCGCGACGTGTCAGGAGGCGTTGATGCTCATCGACTGCGACAGGTGCGGGATCCGGGGTGACGGCTGCTCCGGCTGCCTGGTGACCGCGCTGTTCGACACCGGCTCCCCGGCGGCCGACCTGGGTGCCGCCGAGACCCGCGCGATCGAGGTGTTCGCCCGGGCCGGCTTCGAGGTGGAGGTGCTGCCGCCGGCGCTGGCCGTCCGGCCCGCCCCGCCGGGGCCGCGCGGCTCGACCGGCGGTCGGGCACCCGGGCCGCCGCGCCCCGCCGGGCACAGGATGAGCGCTCACGGCGGGAGGAGCGGCATGACGAGGGTACGGCGCGGCGACGGGGCGGGGCGGTGAGCCCGCGCGGCTGGGCGGTGCTGACCCTGGCCGGGCTGGCCGTCGCGTTGCTGGTGGCGTTCGCGCTGCTGATCCCGTGGAGTGCCCGCCGGCACCCCGCGCCGACCAGTCGCTGCGCTGCGCGACCTCCCCGTCGACCAGGTGTCCCTGGGGCGCGCGTTCCACGCGGCGCTGCGCCCCGGCGGCTACGGCGCGCTCGCCGTCGGTCTGCTGGTCGCCCTCGCCCTCGGGCTCACCCCGCTCGGTGCCCGCCTGGTCGAGCTGGCCGGCCGCCCGTTCGGCGGCCACTGGGTGGCCCGGGCGGTGCTCGGTGGGCTGGCCGTGCTGCTCCTGGCCGACCTGTTCACCCTGCCGTTCGCCGCCTGGCGGCAGACCGTGCTCACCCGGTACGGGCTGAGCACCCAGGGCTGGAGCGGCTGGACGGTCGACCTGCTCAAGTCGTACGCGCTCAGTGCCGTCCTCGGCGCGCTCGTCCTGCTCGGCTTCTACACCGTCGTCCGGATCGCGCCGCGCTGGTGGTGGGCGTTCGGCGCGGCCGGTGCCGCCGGGCTGGTGGTGCTGCTGTCGTTCGTGCTGCCGGTCCTCGTCGAGCCGGTGTTCAACAAGTTCACCCCGATGGAACCCGGTCCGCTGCGCACCGAGCTGACCAGCATGGCCGCCCGGGACGGGGTGCCCGTCCGCGACGTGCTGGTCGCCGACGCGTCCCGGCGCACCCGGGCCGTCAACGCGTACGTCTCCGGGCTGGGGCCCACCCGACGGGTGGTGGTCTACGACACCCTGCTGCGCGAGGCCACTCCCGAGGAGGTGACCAGCGTCGTCGCGCACGAGCTGGGGCATGCCAAGGACCGGGACGTCCTCGCCGGCACGCTCACCGGGGCGCTCGGCGCGGCCCTCGCCGTGGTGGCGCTCTACCTGCTCGGCTCGTGGGCACCGCTGCTGCGGCTGGCCGGGGTGGACTCCGTCACCGAGCCCCGCGCCTTTCCGCTGCTCATCGCCATGGTCACCGTGGCCGGGCTGGTGGCCACTCCGGTCCAGGCGCTGATCTCCCGGCGGGTCGAGGCGCGGGCCGACGCGCACGCCCTCGCCCTCACCGGCGACCCGGCCACCTTCGAGGCCATGCAGCGCCGGCTGGCCGGGGTGAACCTCGCCGACCCCGACCCGCCCCGGTGGGAACACCTCTGGGCCGCGTCCCACCCGTCCACCGTGGAGCGGATGGCCGCCGCCCGCGCGTACGCCAGGGAGGCCGGCCGATGAGCCGCACGCTGCTGGTCACCAACGACTTCCCGCCCCGCCCGGGCGGCATCCAGTCGTTCGTGCACAACCTCGCCGTACGCCAGCCACCCGGCTCGGTCGTGGTCTACGCGTCGAGCTGGCGGGACGCCGACAAGTTCGACGCCGACCAGCCCTTCGAGGTGGTCCGGGAACGCACCCGGGTGCTGCTGCCCACCCCGCTGGTCGCCCGACGGGCGGCGGGACTCGCCCGGGCGTACGACTGCGACACCGTGTGGTTCGGCGCGGCGGCCCCGCTGGGGTTGCTCGCGCCGGCTGCGCCGCCGCGCCGGGATCCGCCGGGCGGTGGCGCTGACCCACGGCCACGAGGTCGGCTGGGCCGCGCTGCCCGGCGCCCGGGCCGCCCTGCGCCGGATCGGCCGGGGTCTGGACGTCACCACCTACCTCGGGGAGTACACCCGGGTCCGGCTGGCCCGCGTGCTGCACGGGGTGACCGAACTGCACCGGCTCGCGCCCGGCGTGGACGTGGACACCTATCACCCGTCCGTGGCCGGCGACGCGGTCCGGCTCCGGCTCGGCCTGGCCGACCGCCCGGTGGTGGTCTGCGTCTCCCGCCTGGTGCCCCGCAAGGGCCAGGACATGCTGATCCGGGCCCTGCCGGAGATCCGCCGGCGGGCGCCCGATGCCGCCCTGCTGATCGTCGGCGGCGGGCCCTACCGGGCGACGCTGGAGAAGCTGGCCCGGCAGACCGGCGTCGAGCGGGACGTCGTCTTCACCGGCTCGGTGCCCTCGGCGGAGCTGCCCGCCCACTACGCGGCCGGCGACGTCTATGCGATGCCCTGCCGCACCCGCAACCGCGGCCTCGACGTCGAGGGTCTCGGCATCGTCTACCTGGAGGCCAGCGCCACCGGCCTGCCCGTGGTGGCCGGCGACTCCGGCGGGGCACCGGACGCGGTCCGCGAGGGCGAGACCGGCTACGTGGTCCGCGGCCGCGACGTCGCCCAACTCGCCGACCGGGTCGCCACCCTCCTCGCCGACCGGGACCTGGCCCGGCAGTTCGGTGCCGCCGGCCGCGCCTGGGTGGAGCGTGAGTGGCGCTGGGAGACCCAGGCCGAGCGGATGTCCGCCCTCCTCACCGGCTGACCCGCCCCACCCCGCCTCGGCCCGTCCCGGGTCAGGGGTGGGGGGCGAAGAGGTGGGCGGCGGGGGCGGGACGGCCGAAGTGCCAGCCCTGCGCGGCGTCGCAACCGATCGCCCGGAGCCGGTCGGCCTGTTCGGCGGTCTCCACGCCCTCGACGGTGACCGTCAGGTCCAGCGCGTGCGCGAGGGAGACCAGGGAGGCGAGGATCCGCTCGTCGGTCCGGCTGGCCGGGTCGGCGGCCGGCGCGCGCAGTCCCGCCACGAACTCGCCGGCCACCTTCAGCTCGGTGACCGGCAGGTCCCGCAGGTACGCGAGGTTGCAGTAGCCGGTGCCGAAGTCGTCGATGGCGATGCGGACCCCGAGGTCCTTGAGCACCCGCAACGCGCGGACCGGCTCCTCGACGGTGCTCATCATGGTGCTCTCGGTGACCTCGAGCTGGAGCCGTTCGGGCGGGAGCCCGGTACGCGCCAGCACCCCCCGTACCTCCCGCACCAGGTCCGGCCGGTGCAGCTGGCGCACGGCCAGGTTGACGCTCACGAAGGGGGCGTCGTCCCGCCCCGCCGACCAGGTGCTCGCCTCGCGGCAGGCCTCGGCGAGGACCCAGCTGCCGAGCCGGACGATCAGCCCGGTCTCCTCGGCCAGCCCGATGAAGCTGTCCGGGCGGAGCAGGCCCAGCTCCGGGTGGCGCCATCGGACGAGCGCCTCCACACCGAGCAGCGTGCCGTCCCGCAGCGACGTCAGCGGCTGGTAGTCGAGGAAGAACTCGCCCCGGTCGAGGGCGCCCGGGATGGCCGCGGAGAGGGCGTACCGGGCCAGCTCACGCCGGTTGCGGTCGGCGTCGAAGAGGGACCAGCGCGCGCCGCCGGCTGCCTTGGCCCAGTGCAGGGTGCTGTCGGCGGCCCGCATCAGCTCGCCGGGGGAGGTGCCGGCCACCTGCCGCTCGACGATGCCGATGCTGGCGGAGACGGTCAGCTCGTGCCCGTCGACCAGGGCCGGCTCGCTCACCGCCGCCAGCGCCGCCTCGGCGACCTTCACCGCGTCGTCGGTGCAGCCGGTCCGCTCGACCAGGATGACGAACTCGTCCCCGCCGAGCCGGGCCACCAGGTGGTCGCCGAGCGCCCCGCGCAGCCGCTGCGCCACCGACACCAGCAACGAGTCGCCGACCTGGTGACCGAGGGAGTCGTTGACCACCTTGAACCGGTCCAGGTCGAGGAAGCAGACACCGACCCGTTCGGCGGCCCGGCCCGGCCCGTCGATCGCCGCGGAGAGCCGCTCGGTGAAGAGCGTGCGGTTGGGCAGGTCGGTGAGCGGATCGTGGGTGGCCTGGTGGCGGAACCGGGCCTCGCTGTCCCGCAGTGCCCGCTCGGCCTGCGCCCGGGCCACCATCGCGGCCCGCCGGATCGCCTCCTGCTCGTCCAGGGTCCGGTCCCGCAGGGCGCGGGCGTACCCGGTGGCCACGGTGGCGAGCAGCCGGGCCATCCGGTCCTCGACGTCGTCGGCGACCAGCCCGAGATCGCGGACCAGGCGGAGCTGGATGACCTCGATGGTCCGGCCGAGGCCCTCGGCGGAGGCGATGTGCGCGGCGACCAGCTCCGCGCCGACCTGCTGACCGGTGCGCAGGTCGAACGGCTCCGCCTGGAGCGCCCCGGCCAGCCGCTCGGTGAGCCGCTGCAACAGGGCCTCGAGCTGCGCCTGGGTCATCGGCAGGTAACTCGTCCCGGAGACCGCCTTCGCCCAGGCCCGGGCGAAGGCGCCGGGGCAGGTGCGGGCCACGGCGACCGCCGGCTCACCCATCGAGCCGCCCGACCCCGCCCATGAAGACCGCCTGCTCGGCGTTCTCGGCCTGGTCCGGGGTCTCCGGACGCCACTGCGGCACCCAGACCACGCCCGGGTCCACCAGGGTGAAACCGTCGAAGAGGGCGACCAGCTCGGCCCGGCTGCGGATCCAGAGCTGGTTGTCGGTGCGGCGGTAGACCCGCTCTGCCTCCGCCCGCTCACCGGTCTCGACGCGGCCCTCGTCGCAGGCCTGCGACATCACCAGGTGGCTGCCGGGCACGAGTGACCTCCGCAGCGTCCGCAGGATCTCCGCCGGCTGGTCCGCGTACGGGATGAAGTGCAGCACCGCCACGATCATCACGGCGACCGGCTGGGAGAAGTCCAGCAGTCCGGTCACCTCGGGGTGCCGCAGGATCGCCTCCGGCCGGCGCAGGTCCTCCTGGAGCACGGTGGCCCGGTCGTTGCCGCTGAGGATCTCCCGGCTGTGCGCCACCGCCACCGGGTCGACGTCGACGTAGACCACCCGCGACTCCGGGTCGATCCGCTGGGCGATCTCGTGCACGTTGCCGACGGTGGGGATGCCGGAGCCGATGTCGAGGAACTGGCGTATCCCGGCGTCGGCGAGGAACTGGACCGCGCGGCGCAGGAAGGCCCGGTTGGCCTGGGCCATCAGCGGCGCCTCGGGCACCGCGTCGACCATGGCCCGGGCCGCCGCCCGGTCGGCGGCGAAGTTGTGCGAGCCGCCGAGGTAGTAGTCGTACATGCGGGCCGCGCTCGGACGCTCGACGTCGATCGTGTCGGGTGCCCAGTCCGGCCGCTGCATGCCCCTGCCCCTTTTTGTCAACAGCGCGTGAAGTCCACGGCCCCGAGGGCCATCCGGGTATTCTGCCCGCCCGTTGTCGCGCTGCAAAGACCGCCGTCGCTGCGCACTCGGCCCCTCACCGTACGCAGCGGAAACTCCCCGCAACGCCGGAGCGGCCCGGTCCGTGGTCGGGACGCGGGCCGCTCCGGGCGGGCACGGGTGGACGCTAGAACTTCGGCGCGTCCGGGGCCTCGAGCAGACCGAGCCGCAGCGCGGTCATCAGCGCCTGGGCCCGGTTGGCGGCGCCCAGCTTCTCGTAGAGCTTGGAGATGTGCGTCTTGGCGGTCGACTCGCTGACGAAGAGCTGCTTGGCGATGCCCGCCACGCTCATGCCGTCGGCGAGCAGCCGCAGCACCTGGCCCTCGCGGGGGGAGAGCTGCGGGCCGGACGGGGCCAGCCGGCGCTTCATCGCCTCGGCCAGGTCGGCCGCGGTGAAGGCGCTGGGGGAGGAGGCGGCGTGCCGGGCGGCGGCCACCACCTCGTCGGCCGGCGCGGTCTTCGGCACGAACGCGCTCGCCCCGGCCTCCAGGGCGCCGAAGAGCTGGTCGTCGCCCGCGTACATGGTGAGCACGACGATGCCCATCGACGCGCTGGACTTGCGGAGCGCGCGGGTGGCCTCCAGGCCACTGCCGTCGGGCAGTCGGAGGTCCATGATCACCACGTCCGGCTGAAGCGCACCGGCCTGGCGTACGCCCTCCGCCGCCGTGGCGGCCTCGCCGACGACCTCGAACTGCCGGTCCCGCTCGAAGGCGTGCCGCAGACCCTTGCGGATCAGGTCGTGATCGTCGACAAGGAGGACCTTGGTACGGGTGGCCGGTGTCGGACTTGTGGTCATCCTCGGGTTACTCCCCTTCTGCTGCTGCACTGCCGCGCACCTTATCGCGCCGGGGCGACGAACCGAGCACCACCGCCACGGTCGTGCCGCTGGGTTGCCGCGGCCTGATCTCCAACCGGCCCCGGATACGTTCCGCCCTCTCGGCCATGATCGCAAGACCGTAGTGCCCCTCGGGGCGCTGGTCACCGATGCCGTGACCGTCATCCGACACTTCGATCTGCGCGTACGGCGGGTCGACCTCGCAGGTGACCCAGAGATTCGACGCCCCGGCGTGCTTGCGCGCGTTGGTGACCGCCTCCTGCGCGATGCGCAGCAGTTCGGCCTCGGTGGCGGCGGGCAGCCGGGCGGTCGACTCGTCCAGCGACAGGTGCACCCGCAGCCCGCCGGAGGCGCCGACCGTGCGGGCGTACTCGGCGATCGCGGCGGCCAGGCCGCCGTGCCGGTCCACCTCGCTGCGCAGCTCGAACAGGCTCAACCGCAGCTCGGTGATCACCCGGGTGACCTCCTGGCGCAGGGTGCGCAGCGCCTCGGCGGTCTCCTTCGGGTCCTCGTCGACGTACGCCAGCGCGTTGTCGATGCCGTAGCCGACCATCACCAGTTCCTGGGCGACCCCGTCGTGGATCTCCCGGGCCAGCCGCTGCCGCTCCTCGTTGGTGGCCAGTGACCGCACCTCGTCGAAGAGCAGCGCCGCCTCCAGCCGGAGCGCGGCCGGGCCGGTCAGCGCGGTCACCCGGGACACCACCGGCGGCGGGTACGCGTGCGCGGAGTCCGCCTCCAGCACCACCAGGCCGACCGTGCGGACCCCGGCGACCAGCGGCACGATCAGCGCGGACACCTCACCGGCCTGCCGGGAGCGGGCCTGCGAGCGGGACGAGGTCTGCGCCTGCTGGCTGGCCCAGGCGTCGGCGATCGCCGAGTCCGCGTCGAGCGTGGTCTCCCAGTCGACCCGGTCCACGCCGATCTGGGCGAGCACCACCAGCCGACCGCCGCCGCTGGCGGAGAGCACCGCGCCGCGGTCGGTCTGCGCCACCATCCGCAGCTCCTCCAGCAGGTGCTCGGAGATGCCGCCCGGGTCCAGGGTCGCCCCGGGCAGCTGCCGGGCGACGGTGCGCAGCTGGGTCAGCAGCCGGGTGGCCTCCGCGTACGGCTGGGGTTTGCCCTCGCTGCGCACCCGCATCACCCGTTGCAGGGTGCCGGCGGTGTAGAGGCCGAGGCCGGCCAGGATCAGCCACTGGGCGCAGACCGCCAGGTAGCCGAGCTGGCCGAGCTGTCGCCCGCCGTCGACCTCGGTCAGCGCGGCGCTGATCAGCAGCGTGGCCGCGGCGACCGCGAGCAGGGCGGCGCCCTCGCGGAACCGGCGGCGCAGCGCCGTCACGGTCACCGGGACGGCCAGGTACGGCAGCACGGCCGACGCGCCCAGCCCGCCGGTGACCCCGGTGAGGTGGGTGTCGGCGGCGACCTGACTGGCGGCCAGCCCCAGCACCACCACCTCGGCGAAGCGGCTGAGCGGGCCGAGCAGGCGGTGCTGCGGGGCGAGGACGGCGGGCAGTCCGGCGACGGCCAGCAGGGCGATCCACCAGAGCTGGGCGACGTCGCGGGTGGCGAAGAGGGTCAGGGCGGCGACCAGCACGAGCAGGACCAGCCGCGCGGCGGCGGCGAGGGATTGCGTCGGTGGCTGGGTGGGTGTCGACGGGGGCACGTGACGGATCGTAGTCAGCGGGAGTAGATGTCGGCGATCTCCGCCGCGTAGGTCTTGTGCACGACCTGCCGCTTGACCTTGAGCGACGGGGTCAGCTCGCCGGTCGCCTCGGTGAAGTCGTGCGGCAGGATCCGGAACACCTTGATCGCCTCGGCCTTGGAGACCGACTGGTTGGCCTGGTCGACCGCGCCCTGGATCTCCGCGCGCAGCGTCTCGTCCGCGCGCAGCTCGGCGACGCTGGTGGTCTCCGGCCGGCCGTGCGCGGCCAGCCACTTCGGCAGCGCCTCCTCGTCGATGGTGACCAGCGCGGCGATGAACGGCTGCCGGTCGCCGACCACCAGGCACTGGCTGACCAGCGGGTGCGCCCGGACCTGGTCCTCCAGCACGGCCGGCGCGACGTTCTTGCCGCCGGCGGTGACGATGATTTCCTTCTTGCGGCCGGTGATGGTGAGGTAGCCGTCGTTGTCGAGCTGCCCCAGGTCGCCGGTGCGGAACCAGCCGTCGGAGGTGAGCGCCTCGGCGCTGGCGGTGTCGTTGTGCCAGTACCCCCGGAAGACGATGTCGCCGGAGATCAGCACCTCGCCGTCGTCCTCGATCCGGATGGTCACGCCGGGCAGCGGTCGGCCCACGCTGCCGATCCTCGTGCCGGTCGGCAGGTTCGCGGCGGCGGCGGGGGAGGTCTCGGTGAGGCCGTAGCCCTCGCAGATGGTCACCCCGATGCCCCGGAAGAAGTGCCCGAGCCGGGCGCCGAGCGGAGCGCCGCCGGAGATGGCGTCGCGGCAGCGGCCGCCGAGCGCGGCGCGCAGCTTGCGGTAGACCAGCCGGTCGAAGAGCGCGTGCTGGGTGCGCAGGGCCAGGCCCGGCCCCGCGGCGGTCTCCAGTGCCTCGCTGTACGCGATGGCGACCTTCTCGGCCCGGTCGAAGATCTTGCCCTTGCCGTCCGCCTCGGCCTTCTGCCGGGCGCCGTTGTAGACCTTCTCGAAGACCCGGGGTACGGAGAGCACGAAGGTCGGCTTGAAGTCCTGCAGCTCGCCGACCAGGTTCTTGGTGTCGGCGCAGTGCGCCATGGTGGCCCGGGCCTGCACCACGCCGATCTGGATGAGCCGGGCGAAGGCGTGCGCGAGGGGGAGGAAGAGCAGGGTCGAGGCGCCCGGACGGAACAGGTTGGGCAGCACCGGCACCGCGTTGGCGATGTCGGCGTACATGTTGCGGTGGGTGAGCACGCAACCCTTGGGCCGGCCGGTGGTGCCGCTGGTGTAGATGATGGTGGCGACGTCGTCGGCCCGGACCGTCTTGCGGCGCACCTCGATGTCGGCCGGGTCGACCGCCGCGCCGGCGGTCATCAGCTCGGCCACCCCGCCCAGCTCGATCTGCCAGACGTGGCGCAGTTCGGGCAGCCGGTCCCGGATGCCCGCCACCAGGGTGGCGTGCCCGGTGCTCTCGACCATCACGGCGACGGCGCCGGAGTCGGCCAGGATCCAGGCCGCCTGCTCCGCGCTGGAGGTCTCGTAGATCGGCACGGTGACCGCGCCGGCCGCCCAGATGGCGTAGTCCAGCAGGGTCCACTCGTAGCGGGTGCGGCTCATCAGGGCGACTCGGTCGCCGGGCGAGATGCCGGCGGCGGCCAGGCCCCGGGCCACCGCGACGACCTCGTCGCGGAACTGCCGGCAGGTCACCTCGGTCCAGATGGTGCCCGTCGGGCCCGTCCCGTCGGCCCGGGCGAACTGCACCGCGTCCGGAGCGGCCTCGGCGTTGGCCCAGACCGGGTCGGTCAGGTTTGCCGCATCGCCGACGGTGACGATCGGCGGAACGGAGAACTCGCGCACCTGCACTCCCTCGTGCTCGCACTGGCCGGGCCGCCCGCTGGGTCGGCTCTGTCGAAACCTACCCGCAGGCCGGGTGGGGCGGGCGAGGCAGGTTGCCCGCCCGAGGGGTGGGACACCGGTCGGGAGCGGGCGGCGGGGCGTCGCGGGGGTGGAGCGGCGCGCTCGGGCCCACCGCCGGGTAGCCTCCCCCCATGGCGGACTCCTCCACCCAGTCGATCGTCGTCGGCGCGCCACCGGACCGGGTGGCGGCGGTCATCTGTGACTTCCCGAGCTACCCCGAGTGGACCGAAGCGGTGCGGCGGGCGGAGGTGATCGAGGAGTACGAGGACGGTTACGCCAGCCAGGTCCGGTTCACCATCGACGCCGGCGTGATGGCCGACGAGTACGTGCTCGCCTACGAGTACGCCGAGGACCTGTCCCGGATCGAGTGGCACCTCGTCGAACCCTCGAAGATGCAGAAGGCCCAGCGCGGGTCGTACGACCTGGCGGGCAACCCGGACGGCAGCACCACGGTGACGTACACGCTGGAGGTGGAGCTCTCCGTGGGCATGCTCGGCATGTTTCGCCGCAAGGCCGAGAAGATGATCATGGACACCGCGTTGAAGCAGCTCAAGCGCCGGGTAGAAGCACCCGGTGCGGCCGACTGACCCGACCGGACGCCCGGTCGCCACGGTAGAGGAGCCGAACCATGGGCACGACTGATCCGGGTTCGGCCCGGGAGGAGGCCGAACGCCTCGTCGCCATGCTGCTGGGCACCGCCCGGCTGGCCGCCGCGTCACCCGGCGCCGGTCCGTGGGGTCCGCTCGGTGGGATCTTGTCGGGTGTCCTCGGTCACAGTGCCGCGACCGGCCGGTCCGCCGGCCCGGACCCGGGCCCCGCCGACGGGGCCGGGGCCGGTGCGGGATTCGCCACCGGCTCACCGGAATGCTGCGTCTGTCCGGTCTGTCGCGGTATCGCGGCGTTGCGCGACCCCAGTCCCGAATTCGCGGAGCGCCTCGCCACCGGCGCGGGCGATCTGGCGGCCGGAGTGGCCAGTCTGCTGCGGGCGTTCGCCCCCGCCGAGCCGGCCCCGTCGACCGCTCCGCCCGGGCCGTCCGGGGCCACCGCCGGAGCCGCCGGGGGAGATCACGTGTGGCGCGAGGCCACCCGTACCGGGCATGATTCTCAGCCGGCACCCGAGCAGGACGTGTGGTCCGCCGCCACCCGGGGGGAGGGCGCGACCGATCCGGGTGCCGTCGTTTCGCCCGCCGATGGTGCCGGGCCGGACGTGCCGGTGACGATCCGGTCGCCGGCCGGCCGTCCCGTGGTGCCCGCGTCGCGGGCGTCCGGCGAGGTGGGCGAGGACGCGGACGCACCAGGCGACGGGGCCTGACCACCGGACATCCCGGGCATCGCACGGCCGGTTCGGCCGATGCCGGGCAGCACAGCAGAGGGGAGTGGCAGCGGTGACGCTGACCATCGGAGTCGACGTCGGTGGCACGAAGGTGGCCGGCGGTGTCGTGGACGACACCGGCAAGGTTCTCGTGCAGACTCGACGGGACACCCCGGCCGACGACGTGGCCAAGACCCGGGACGTCATCATCGAGCTGGTCACCGAGCTGGCCACCGGCCGTACCGTCGAGGCGGTGGGCATCGGCGCGGCGGGCTGGATCGACGCCAGCCGCTCCACGGTGCTCTTCGCCCCCAACCTGGCCTGGCGCGACGAGCCGCTGCGGGACTACGTGAGCACCGCGACCGGCCTGCCGGTGATCGTGGAGAACGACGGGAACGTGGCCGCCTGGGCGGAGTTCCGCTACGGCGCGGCCCGGGACGCCGACGACTCGATGGTCATGTTCACCATCGGCACCGGCGTGGGCGGCGGCATCGTGCTCGGCGGGGAGCTGGTCCGCGGCGCGCACGGCATCGCCGCGGAGCTGGGCCACATGCTCACCGTGCCGGACGGCCACCAGTGCGGTTGCGGCCGGCTCGGCTGCATCGAGCAGTACGCCAGCGGCAGCGCCCTGGTCCGCTTCGCCCGGGCCGCCGCCCGGCAGGAGCCGCACCGGGCGACCGCTCTGCTGGACCTGGCCGGCGGTGAGGCCGAGGCGATCACCGGCCCGATGGTGACCGCCGCCGCGCAGGGCGGCGATCCGGTCTCCGCCGAGTCGTTCGCCCAGGTCGGACGCTGGCTCGGCACCAGCCTCGCGGACATGGCACAGATCCTCGACCCGCAGGTCCTGGTGGTCGGTGGCGGCGTGGTCGAGGCCGGTGACCTGCTGCTCGGCCCCACCCGCCGGTCGTTCGCCGACGCCCTGGCCCAGCGCAGCCGCCTCCCGGTGGCCCGGGTCCGCCCGGCGGAACTGGGCAACACCGCCGGCGTCATCGGCGCCGCCGACCTGGCCCGTCGGCTGTAGTCGTGGCGCCCGGAGGAACCGGCGGCGTGCCGCTGCGCGTGCTGTCGTACAACATCCACAGTCAGCGCGACGACACGGCCGCGCTGGCCGAGGTGGTCCGCGCGGCCGCGCCCGACGTGGTGATCGTGCAGGAGGGGCCGCGCCGGTTCCGGTGGCGGCAGAAGAGCGCCACCCTGGCCGAGTCGTTCGGCCTGGTGGTGGGTGCCGGCGGCCTGCCCGCGCTGGGCAACCTGCTGCTGACCAGCCTCCGGGTGCGGGTGCTGGACACCCGCTGCGAGCGCTACCCGCTCACCCCCGGCCGGCACCTGCGCGGTGCCGCGTACGCCGAGTGCGTGGTGGGCGGGAGCCGGTTCCTGCTGGCCGGCTCCCACCTCTCCACCGACCCGGCCGAGCGGCCGGCGCAGGCGGCGGCGTTCAAGCGGACGCTGGCCGCCGCGACGCTGCCGGTGGTCGCCGGCGCCGACCTCAACGAGGGGCCGGACGGGCCGGCGTGGCGGACCGTCGCGGCGGGACTGACCGACACGGCGGAGGCGATGGACCGGGCCGACCGGCACACCTACTCGTGCGGGAACCCCCGTCGGCGCATCGACGCCCTCTTCGTCGATCCGCGCATCGCGGTCGTCGACTACGACGTGGTGGACACTCCGCGGACCCGGCAGGCCAGTGACCACTTCCCGATCCTGGTCGACCTGCTGCTACCCGCCGCCGACTGAGCGTCCGCCGCTGGTCGACGGGTGACGCCGGCGGCGGGGTGCGGCGCCATGTCGGTCCGGGCTTCCCGCGCCCGGCGGTGAGTGACGGAGGGTCACATTCTCCGCGGCCGGAAGCTCATCCTCGGCCGCCTTTGCTCTGCAGCCATATCCGCAGCAGTCGCGGAGCGTCACCACGGCCGCCGCGCTCCGACACGGTTGCGCGCCACGGATGCCAGCTCAGTGGGGTGCTGCGTGAATGGCTGCAGAGCAAAGGGCCGACGCGCCGCGGGCCGGCAGCGGATCGAGGTGCACGCTGCGTGACGGATCTGCGCGTCGCTCAGCGTCACGACAGCCGGCCGGGGTCATCCCGATCCGGCGGGGGCGGCTGGACAACGGCCGGAGTTGTCGGCAGGATTTCGCAGCGACCCGGCACGCGTGCCGCACAAAGGAGATTCCCGGTGTCCTCCTCCACCGACCTCGGCCGCCCGGTCTCCGACCGGGGCGACACCGTCTGCGTCATCGGTGCCGGGGCCAGCGGCCTCACCGCGATCAAGAACCTCACCGAGCACGGCTTCGGCGTCGACTGCTACGAGCGGGAGACCGGCGTCGGCGGGGCGTGGAACTGGCGACACGACCGCAGCCCGGTGTACGCCAGCACCCATCTGATCTCGTCCCGGCCGTTCACCCAGTTCCCCGACTTCCCGATGCCGGACGACTGGCCCGACTACCCGCACCACAGCCAGCTGCTCTCCTATTTCGAGCGGTACGCCGACCACTTCGACCTGCGCCAGCACATCTGGTTCGGCACCGAGGTGGTCCGGGTGGAGCCGGTCGAGGGCGACCGCTGGGACGTGACCACCCGCAGCACCGGCGGCTACGGCCCCGAGCGGACCTCCCGGTACGCCGCCGTGGTGATCGCCAACGGGCACAACTGGTCGCCGAAGCTCCCCCGCTACGAAGGGCTGGCCGAGTTCCGGGGCGAGGTCATGCACGCCTCGTCCTACAAGGACCCGGCGCAGCTGCGCGGCAAGCGGGTGCTCGTGGTCGGTGCGGGCAACACCGGCTGCGACATCGCGGTCGAGGCGGCCCAGCAGGCGTCCCACTGCTGGCACTCCACCCGCCGCGGCTACTGGTACGCCCCGAAGTACGTCCTGGGCCGCCCCGCCGACCAGGTCAACGACACCCTGCTGGCGCTGCGGGTCCCGCTGCGGGTACGGCAGTGGCTCTACCACTGGACCCTCCGGCTGACCGTCGGCGACCTGACCCGGTTCGGCCTGCCGAAACCGGACCACCGGGTCTACGAGACCCACCCGATCGCCAACAGCCAGCTCGTCTACTACGTCGGGCACGGCGAGATCGCCCCGGTCGGGGAGGTGGCCCGGTTCCACGCCAAGACGGTGGAGCTGACCGACGGCCGGGAGATCGACCCGGAGCTGGTCGTCTTCGCCACCGGCTACCTGCCCCGCTTCGAGTTCCTCGAGGCGAAGGTGCTCGGCGACGACGAGGGGGTCGGCCGGCCCCGGCTCTGGCTCAACGCGTTCGCCGCCGGGCACCCCACCCTGGCGGTGGTCGGCCTGGTGCAGCCGGACTCCGGCATCTTCACCATCTCGCACTGGCAGAGCGTGCTCTTCGCCCGGCTGCTGCGGCTGCGGGCCAGCCGACCGGACCGGGCTGCCGGGTTCGACCGGAAGGTCGTCGCCGGCCTGGGCGAGCGCTACTCCGGCGCGGTCAAGGACAGCACCCGGCACTGGTTCGAGGTCGGCCACGCCGACTACCTGCGCGCCCTCGAACGCGCCCTCACCGACCTGGAGAAAGACCGGTGAGCGCGAGGAGTGCAGCGCAGCGGAGCCCCGCAGTCGCGAACGAAAGGAAGGCCCAGTGACCGAACGGATGCGGGTGGTTCGGGCATGGGAGTGGGCCCGGCCGGAGCGGGCGGCCCGCCGGGAGGTGCTCGGCGCGGTCCCGGAGCTGGAGGCGGGGCGACCGCCGCTGCTGTTCGTACCCGGGTTCGGGCACGGGGCGTGGGCGTTCGCCGAGCACTGGCTGGAGCACGCCGCGTCGCGCGGCTTCCCGGCGTACGCGCTGAGCCTGCGCGGGCACGGCGGCAGCGAGCCGGCGCCGGAGGCGACGCTGCGGTCGTACACCCATGACGTGGTCCAGGCGGCGGCGGGCCTGCCGCGGCGGGCGGTGCTGGTGGGGCACGGCGCCGGCGCCCTGGTGGTCTCGCACGCCCTGTCCCGCTACCCGGCCCGGGCGGCGGTGCTGGTGGCCCCGGTGCTCGGCGGCTGGGGGACGTTCGGCGCGGCGCTGCGGCGCAACCCGGGCGGCACCCTGCCGGCGGTCTTCGGTGGGCCGTTACGGCTGAACCGCCGGCAGCTGTTCAGCCGGGAGCTGCCCGACGGCGAGGCCCGCCGGTACGTCTCCCGGCTGGGCCGGGCCGGGCGGCGGGCCCAGTGGCAGCTGCTCACCGGCGGGGAGCCGGAGCCGGCTGTGGGCCGGCCGCCGGTGCTGGTGCTGGGCAGCCCGGACGACCGGGTGGTGCCACCGGCCGCGTTGGCCCGGGCCGCCGGCCGGTACGGCGCCGCCCCGTTGCTCTTCCCCGGCATGGGACACGACCTGATGCTGGACGCCCGCTGGCGGGAGCCGATCGACGCCATCCTGGACTGGCTGGAGAAGGAGCCCACCCCGGCCGGTGGCTGACCGGCGACGGGCGTCAGTCCGTGCCGGCGACCCGGGTGAGCAGTGAGCCGCTCTCGTCGAGCGCGCTCAGGTAGGAGCGGGCCCAGGCGTGGATGTCGTTGCGGTGCAGGTGCTCCCGCATCGCCCGCATCCGGTTGCGGACGTCCGCCGGCTCGGCCCGCAGCGCCGCCAGCAGTTCCTGCTTGAGCCCCTCCAGGTCGTGCGGGTTGACCAGGTACGCCTGGGACAGTTCGGCGGCGGCCCCGGCGAACTCGCTGAGCAGCAGCGCCCCGCCGTCGTCGACGCGGGCGGCGACGTACTCCTTGGCGACCAGGTTCATCCCGTCCCGCAGCGGGGTCACCGCCATCACGTCGGCGATCCGGTAGAGGGCGGCCAGTTCGGCCCGGTCGAAGGTCTGGGTGAGGTAGTGGATCGCCGGCTCGCCGACCCGGCCGAACTCGCCGTTGATCCGGCCGACCTCGCGTTCCACCCGGTCCCGGAGGATCTGGTACTGACCGACCCGTTCCCGGCTGGGCACCGCCATCTGCACCAGCACCGTGTCGCGGACCTTGACGTCGCCGCTGGCGAGCAGCTCGCTGTAGGCCTTCAGGCGCTGCTCGATGCCCTTGGTGTAGTCCATCCGGTCGACGCTGAGGATGACGTGCTCGGGGTCGCCGAGGTCCTGGCGCAGCCGGCGGGCCCGGTCGGCGACGTCGGGTCGGGCGGCGAGCGCCGCCATCTCGGCGGTGTCGATGGAGACCGGGAAGGCACCCACCCGGACCTGCCGGTCGTCCACGGTGATCCGCCGGTCGGTGGCCGGCAGGCCCAGCACCTTGGTCACCAGCTGGGCGAAGTTGTGCGCGGCCTGGGCCCGTTGGAAGCCGATCAGGTCGGCCCCGATCATCCCGCGCAGCAGCTCGGCCCGGCGGGGGAGCTGCATGAACAGCTCGGGCGGCGGGAACGGCACGTGCAGGAAGAAGCCGATCCGCAGGTCGGGGCGGAGCGCGCGGAGCAGGCCGGGGACGAGCTGGAGGTGGTAGTCCTGCACCCAGACCAGGGCCCCCGGCTCGGCGACCTCGGCGGCGGCCTCGGCGAACCGCTGGTTGACCCGCTGGTACGCCTCCCACCAGCGGCGGTGGTATTCGGGCTGTTCGACGGCGTCGTGGTAGAGCGGCCAGAGGGTCGCGTTGGCGAACCCCTCGTAGTGGTCGCGCAGGTCCTCGGCGGACAGCGGCACGCTGTGCATCCGGACGCCGTCGAGGTCGGGGAAGCTGGGTGCCGGACCGGTGCCACCGGCCCACCCGACCCAGGTCGCCGTGGTGTGCCGCAGCAGGGGATGCAGGGCGCTGACCAGCCCGCCCGGGCTGCGTCGCCACTCGCAGGCGCCGTCGGGCGCCACACTGTCGTCGATGGGGAGGCGGTTGGCCACCACCACGAGGGAACTCTGTCGCATCTCGGGCATTCCGATCAGCAGAGACCGACCGCCACGAGCAGGGAACAACCGGGCAGTCAGTGGGGGAAGTGACGTACAGCGGTATTCCTACTGACAGTAAGTTACACCACTGTTACGCCCCCGGTCCGGGGCGGCGCGCGTCCCGGCATGCGGGCACGCCGGTCCGGGCGGCGGGGTCAGACGACCGCGCCGTCGTCCGGGTCGTGGTCCTCGGTGTCGCCGGGGCGCAGCCGCCAGACCAGCATCACGAAACCGGCCAGGATGCCGGTGAAGCCGAGCAGCGTCACCACCGGCGGGTCGACCGGCAGCAGCGACGGATAGAGGAAGAGCACGAAGCCGGTCATGATGGCAAGCACGCCGACCGCCGCGTACTTCGAGACGCGGGGCAGCGGTGGCGGCGGTGGCGGGGTGTAGTGCTCCTCGGTGTCGCCGGGCAGCCCGGCGCCGAAGGTGTCCAGACCGTCCAGGAGCGACGGCTCGTCCGGGCGACCCGGACCGACCGAGATCCCGGAGATGTCCGCCGCGTACGGCAGGCGGCGCACGTCGGTGGCGGTCGGGCCGGCGGTCTCGTCGGCCCCGCCGCGGGGCAGCGTCCCGCCGGCCGGCTCGCTCGGGTCGGGCTCGTCGATGTCCTCGGCGGCGGGCCACGGGTGGCTGCCGGCCGCCGGGGCGGTGTGGAAGCCGGCGACGATCCGGGCCCACTCGGCCTCGATGTCCGGCTCGTCGGCGCGCGCCGGCTCGGTGTCGCCCTCGTCGGTGAGCTGGGTGAGGTAGTCCCGGGCGGTGGTCAGGTGCGAGCGGTCGACGTAGAGCCGGTCGACCGGGCGGGCCGGCACGGTGGTGGTGCGGGTGACCGGGTTGAGATCGGCCGAGGGCTGGAGGTAGGCGGCGATGCCGCCGGCGGCGAGCACGTCGAGCAGGTGCTCACCGACGCGCGGATCGACGTCGCCCGCGACGGCGTACTCGCTCGCGTCGAGCCCGTTGTCCCGCCGTCCCCGGCGAGGCCCACCCGCTGTCACCGGACACCCTCCTCGTCGCACCTGGCGGTGCGGTCGTTCGGCGCCCCGTACGCCGTGCCCTGAATCGTGACACGTCGGAGGCCGGTTCCGGGAGTGCGTTGTGGCGTGCCGCTCCCGCTTCGTAGGCTCATGCCCGACAGTCCCGCCCGCCGGCGGCGCCCCGGGCCCACTCCCGGCGGGTCCCGGTGGCCCGGGCCGGCCCCTCGGCGGAGGTGCTGTCGCCGCCCCTGCCTGGAAGGACACCGGTGCTGTACTGGCTGATGAAGTACATCATCCTCGGCCCGCTGCTGAGGCTGATCTTCCGCCCGCAGGTCGAGGGGCTGGAGAACGTGCCGGACACCGGCCCGGTGATCCTGGCGAGCAACCACCTCTCGTTCTCGGATTCGATCTTCGTGCCGCTGATCGTCAAGCGAAAAGTCACTTTCATCGCCAAAGCGGAATACTTCACCGGTAGAGGCATCAAAGGCTGGCTGACCAAGGCGTTCTTCGTCGGCTCCGGCACCATCCCGGTCGACCGCTCCGGCGGGCAGGCGGCCCGCGCGGCGCTCGACACCCAACTGCGGGTGCTGCGGGCCGGCGGCATCGCCGGGATCTACCCGGAGGGCACCCGCTCGCCCGACGGGCGGCTCTACCGCGGCAAGACCGGCGTGGCCCGGCTCGCCCTGGAAAGCGGCGCCCTGGTGGTGCCCACCGCGATGCTCAACTCCGACGAGATCCAGCCGACCGGCCAGATCGTGCCCAACCTCGGCCGGGTGCGGATCCGGTTCGGCAGGCCGCTGGACTTCTCCCGCTACGCCGGCCTGGCCGGCGACCGGTTCGTCGAACGCGCGGTCACCGACGAGATCATGTACGAGCTGATGGAGCTCTCCGGCCGCGAGTACGTCGACATGTACGCGCAGAAGGTCAAGAACCAGCCGCCCACCGTCCCGGCCGAACCGGTGCCCGTCTGAGCCCCGCCCCCGCAGGCCACCGCGGGACGCCCGGCTCAGCAGGCCACCGCGGGACCGGTGTCGGCCACCGGGCGACCGGCCAGCGCGAGCAGCCCGGGTGCCTCGTTGCGTTCGGCGAAGGCCCGCACCTCGACCAGCGGACCGTCGGCCGCCCTCGGGTCGCCGGCCCGGGTCAGCTCCGCCGCCGCCAGGGCCAGCGCCAGCATCCGGTCCGTCACGTCCGGGATCCGGGCGTAGATCTCCGCGCCCGCGAGGTGCAGCTCCCCGGCCCGCCGGTGGTCCCCGTCGGCTGCGGCCACCGCGCCGGTCACCGTCCGCAACGCCGCCTCCGACCAGGGTGTCCGATGCCCGACCCGGTCCAGCATCGCGCGCACCCGCACCGCCGCGTCCCGGCCGGCGAGGCTCGCCGCGTACGCCGCCGCGGCGATCCACTCGCCGCTGGCCAGGGCGGGGACCGTGGACCAGGAGTCGGCCAGCTCCTCGATCAGCGTCGCCGCCTCGGCCGACCGGCCCTGCAACGCCCGGCAGAGCGCCGCCATGCCGAGCATCGTCCAGCGCGGCCGGTGGAAGCCGCTGCGCCGGGCGTCGTCCAGCGCCGCCGCCACGTCGTCGAGGTGCCGGGGCGGCTCGTCCACCGCTCGCCGTCCTCCCGGGGCGCGGTCCGGGGAGCCGGGGGCGCCGGCTGCCCGCGCAGCACCAGGAGGCAGGACCGCAGCCCCCGCACCTGCATGTCCCAGCCGCCGGTCGGGGTGTCCACGAAGGCGTCGGCGGCGGCGACCAGCCGGCCGAAGTCCCCGTCGAACCAGGCCCGCATCGCCTCGGCCGAATAGCTGGTGGTCAGCGTCTGTCCGCTCGCCGTACGGGCCGGCGCCGCCGAGAGCAGCGCGTCGGAGCGCAGCCAGTCACCCTCCTCGCGGACCGCGTACGCCAGGTTCTGCACCGCCCGGGGCAGCGCGAGCAACTGCTGTGCCCGGCTGTACTCGACCAGCGCGTGCAGCTCGTCCAGGCCGATCCGGTCGCCCGCCTGGTAGCGGGCGGTGGCCGCGGTGATCCGGGCGTTGGTGCGGGTCTCCGACAGGCCCAGCCGCTCACCGATCTCGGCGGCCGTCTCGGCCGCGGCGACCGCCGAGTCCCGCTCGTAGTTGAGCATGTGCAGCCGGCCCAGCTCGGCGTGCGCGTCCGCCTTCTGGGCGCTGTCCGGCAGCGGATCGAACAGCGCCACCGCCCGGTCCAGGCAGGCCACCGCCGTACCCCGGTCGGTGCGCAGCCAGGCGGCCTGGCCGAGCAGCGTCCAGGCCCGCGCCGCGCAGGCGTCGTCGCCGTGGGCCAGCAACCGGTCGGCCAGGGTGTGCAGCTGCTCGGGGCCGCCGCCGGACAGGAACGCGTTGCCGTCCCGGTAGAACGAGATCTCCGTGCTCAGCAGCTCCAGCTGGAGCCGGCCCACCGGGTCGGTCTCGTCGGCCAGGCCGAGCGCCCGGCCCGCGTGCGCCGCCGCCGCGTCCAGCCCGTGCAGGGCGTACGCCCGGCGGGCGGCCCGGTGCAGCGCGGCCCGCGCCGGGCCCGCGTAGCGCTGGGTGTCCATGCCGAGCGTCCGGGCGATCTCGTGCGCCGCCCAGCGGTGGTGGGCGAGCACCTCGGCCAGGTCGGTGTCCCGGCTGGCCGACAGCGCGTCCAGCCAGTCCGCCGTCCGCTCGTGCCGGGCCACCCGCTCGGTGCGCGGCAGCCGCTGATAGCAGACGTCCCGGACCAGCACGTGCCGGAACCGGTACTCCGGTTGCCCGGCCATCGTCGAGGCGGCCTGTTCGTGCACGAAGTCCCGCTGCTCCAGCCGGCGTAGCGACCGCTCCACCGACTCCACCGGCTGGCCCAGCGCCGCCCCCACCGCGCCCGGCCAGAACTGCACCCCCACCACCGAGGCGGCCAGCAGCACCGCGCGGTCCTTGGCGTCGAGCAGGTCGACCCGGTTGGCGATGACCGCGTGCACGCTCTCCGGCATCGGCAGGTCGAGGTGCTTCTCCAGCGACCAGCCGCGCCCCGACTGGCGCAGCGCGCCCTGCTCGATGAGCATCCGCACGTACTCGTGGGCGTAGAGCGGGTTGCCGCCGGCCACCTCGACCAGCGGGGTGAGCATGTCGGCGGAGAACGCCGCCTGGCCGAACATGTGCGCGTACAGCGAGGCGATGCCGGTGTCCCGCAGCGGCGGCAGCGTGATGGTGACCGACCCGGTGATCGTCCCGGCCCAGCTCGGGTCCCGGTCCACCAGCTCCGGCCGGGCGGTGCAGAGCAGCAGCAGCGGCACGTCCCGCGCGGCGGCGCCGAGCAGTTCGACGAAGCGCAGCATCGCGTCGTCGGCCCAGTGCAGGTCCTCGAAGACCAGCACGGTCGGGCGGCGCGCGGCCAGCGCCAGCAGGAACCGCCGCCACGCCGACTCGGCCTCCTCGGCGGGCAGGGTGGTGCCGGTCAGCCCGACCAGCGGGCGCAGCGCGTCGACGATCCGCTCCCGCTCGCCCGGGCCCACCAGTTCGGCGACCGCCGAGGAGAGCCGTTGCGCGGCGGTCGCCGCCGGGTCGGTGTCCAGGATGCCGGCCTCGGTCTTCACCACGTCGGCCAGCGCGGCGAAGGTGACGTTCTCCCCGAACGGCGGGCACCGCCCGGTACGCCAGCTCAGCGGCTCGTCGACCAGCCGTCCGGCGTGCCGGTACAGCTCGCGGACCAGCCGGCTCTTGCCGATGCCGGCCCGCCCGAAGACCGTCACCACCTGCGGGATGCGGTCCCGCAGCGACCGGTGCAGGGCGTTGACCAGCAGCCCCAGCTCGTGTTCCCGGTCGATCAGCGGGGTGGTGTCCGGCTCCCGGTCGGTCGGCTGCCGGCGGACCGGGGCGAGCGCGAGCCACACCTCGGTCGGCGAGGAGCGCCCGCGCAGGGTGACCGGCGGCTGCTCCGAGTAGCGGATGGCCTCCTTGGTCAGCGCGTGCGTGATGCCGCAGACCAGCACCCCGCCGGGCGGGGCCACGGACTGCATCCGGGAGGCCGTGTTCACCACGTCGCCGGCCACGATGGCCTGCCCGCCGTCCCGGGCGGCGGCCACGTCGACCAGCGCCTCGCCGGTGGCCACGCCGACCCGGAAGCGCAGCTCGTCGGTGCCGCTGGGCGCGAACCGGGTGAGCACCCGCTGCAGCTCCAGGCCGGCCCGTACGCAGCGCAGCGCGTCGGTCTCGGTGGCGACGGGGGCGCCGAAGAGCGCCATCACCGCGTCGCCGATGTACTTCTCGACCACGCCGCCGTACTGTCCGACGACCCGGCGGGCGGCGGAGAAGAAGCCGGTCTGCATGCCCCGGACCTGCTCCGGGTCGGCCCGCTCCACGTACGGCGTGAAGTCGATCAGGTCGACGAAGAGCACGCTGACCCGGCGGCGGTCCTCCTGGCCGACCGCGACCGGCTGCTTGCCGCCGGCCCGGGGCGTCCCGCACGAGGTGCAGAACGCCACGTCGGCGGCGATCGGTCGCAGGCAGTGCGGGCAGACGGCACCCAGCTCCGCCCCGCAGCCCCCGCAGAAACGGTCGCCGTCGGCGGCGGTACGTCCACACCGGTCACACTGCGCGGAGATGACACCCTCCACTGGTGGTTGTGCCGGCCGGTGCACCGGCCGCGCGTCGCGCCCCCCGCGACGTCCACCGCGAGTATCGCCGCTGGGACTGCTGTCGGGTACCGGGCTGTTGGCTTGTGGACAGTCATCCGGCCGGTCGGGAGCGCTAGATTCAGGTCGCCGAGAGCGACAGCGATCAAGGGGGATACGCCATGGTGTACGTCAAGCTGGAGAGCGACTGGACCGACGCGGACGGCGTCAACCACTCCGCGGGGGAGTCGGTCGACGTGGACGCGGCCACCCTCGCCGCCCTCCAGGCCGACGGGATCGTCAGCGAGGGGTCCGGCGGCGGCAAGGACACCACCGAGTGGGCCGGCCCGGGCAGCACCACCTCCTGGGCGGGCCCGGGCAGCTCCGGGGTCTGAGCCGGGAAGACGCGAAAGGGGCCGGGCGCGCGCTGCGCCCGGCCCCTTTCGCGTACGTCTCAGCGGTCGTTCATGCCGGCGCGGCGGCGCAGCGCGGCCACGTCGGTCACCACGATCCGGCGCCCCTCGGTACGCAGCCAGCCACGGCTGGCGAAGGACCCGATCGCCTGGTTGACGCTCTGCCGGGAGCCGCCGGCCATCTCGGCGAGCTGGCTCTGGTTGAGCTCGATGGTGATCATCGGGGCCTGGCTCTCGCCGGCGAGCCGGACCAGCGTCTTGGCCACCCGGCCGGGCAGGTCGAGGAAGACGTGGTCGGCGTTCTGCTCGGTGAGCCGGCGGATCAGGCCGCCCAGCGAGCGCATCACCGCGTCGAGGATGCGCGGGTTGGAGTGCACCAGCTCCATGAACGCCGGGCGGGAGAGCGCGAGCGCCGCGCAGTCCTCGATCGCCTCGGCGGAGGCGGACCGGGTGGAGGCGTCCAGCAGGGAGACCTCGCCCAGCACGTCCGGCGGGCGGATCACCGACAGCACCGCCCGCTCGCCCGTCGGCGCGGTACGGAAGACGGCGACCGCCCCCCGGCGCAGCACGATCAGCGACTCGCCGGGGTCGTTCTCGACGAAGAGCAGCTGACCCTTGCGGTAGGTGCGCGGCACCGCCGCGGCGATGACCCGCTGCCGCACCTCCGGTTCGAGCCCGGCGAACATCTCCACGCCAGTGAGCGCGTCACCCGGCTCCGGAAGGCGCATCTCCACGGCCCAACCCCTCCCCGGTCAAGGACCAACACTCGCAGCCGGGTGAACCTGACAGCCCCCGGTACGAGGTTCTGAACCGGTTCGGCGTCCGGTAGCGGTACACATCAGATCATGACGGCCCGGTTGCGTGCTGTACACCCCTGGAGACACTTCCGTGACCCTGCCGAGCTGCGGCGCAGCAGTGCCCCGACCTCGACGCGGCCCCCGCCGACGGGCCGGCGCCGGTGGTGGACGAGGATGACCGGGATGGTCTACCGCTACTTCTACGACTGCGAGTTCATCGAGGACGGCCGGATCGTCGACCTCGTCTCGATCGGTGTCGTCGACGAGTACGGCCGCGAGTTCTACGCGGTCTCCACCGAGTTCGACGACTCCCGGGCCGTGCCCTGGGTGCGCCGCAACGTCCTGGACAAGCTGCCCTCCCCGGCCGACCGGGCCTGGCGCTCCCGCGAGCGGATCCGGGACGAGCTGCACGAGTTCCTCCTGGAACCGGTCCGGGACCGCCCGGGTGAGCAGATCGAACTCTGGGCCTGGTACGCCGCGTACGACCACGTGGTGCTCGCCCAGCTCTGGGGGCCGATGACGGCGCTGCCCCGGGAGATCCCCCGGTTCACCAAGGAGCTGCGGCAGCTCTGGGACGACCGGGGGCGGCCGAAGCTGCCGGATGCCGAGGCCGAGCGCCACGACGCCCTGGTCGACGCCCGGCACAACCTGGCCCGGTGGCGGGCGATGACCGCCCGGTGACCGGGCCGGAAAGCGGTCTCGTTCAGGTTTGACCGGTTCTGCCCAGGGCACGGTTCGGCATCGAACCGATCCGAGGGGGAGTGCCGCCATGAGCAACGAACCGAGCAGTGCCGCCGAGGCACGGGCCCGGGTGACCGAGCTGATCCGGGACGCCCGGATCTGCCTGCTGACCACCACCGGCGTGGACGGTCGACTGGTCAGCCGGCCGATGGGTCTGCAGGCCGCCGACTTCGACGGCGACCTGTGGTTCTTCGCCTTCGCCGATTCCGCCAAGGTCCGCCAGATCCGGGTGAACCCCCAGGTCAACGTCGGCTTCTCGGACCAGCGGCACCACGCCTGGGTGTCGGTGGCCGGTACGGCCCAGGAGGGCTGGGACCGGGCGCGCGCCGAACAGTTGTGGAACCCGCTGCTGAAGACCTGGTTCCCGGACGGCCTGGACACCCCCGGCATCACCCTGATCAAGGTGCACGCCAGCTCCGCCGAGTACTGGGACTCGCCGAACAGCACGGTGGTCAACCTGCTCGGCTTCGCCAAGGCGGCGGTGACCGGGAAGCCGCCGCAGGCGGGGGAGAACCACGAGGTCAGCTACTGACCGGTAGCTTCGTCCGACGCTCGGGACGGGCCGGGGCGCGCTGTGGGCGGACACCCGCGCCGACTACAGTTCGCAGTGACGGCCCGCCCCGGGCCGGCAACGGCGCCGATGGTCTGTTCTGACACATATCCTGGGGCTTATCCGGGCTTTACCTGATGTTCCAGGAGGATGAGCGGATCATGCGTATCGGCGTGCTCACCGGCGGCGGCGACTGCCCAGGTCTCAACGCGGTAATCCGGGCGGTGGTCCGCAAGGGCGTCGCCACCTACGGTCACGAGTTCGTGGGCTTCCAGGACGGCTGGAAGGGCCCGCTGGAGGGTCTGTCGAAGCCGTTGGGCATCGCGGAGGTCCGCGGCATCCTGCCGCGCGGCGGCACCATCCTCGGCTCGTCCCGCACCAACCCGTTCAAGATCGAGAACGGCGTGGAGCGGATCAAGGAGAACCTGGCCGCGCAGGGCGTGGACGCCCTGATCGCGATCGGCGGCGAGGACACCCTCGGGGTGGCCACCAAGCTCCACGAGCTGGGCGTCAACGTGGTCGGCGTGCCGAAGACCATCGACAACGACCTCGGCGCCACCGACTACACCTTCGGCTTCGACACCGCGGTCAACATCGCGATGGAGGCCATCGACCGGCTGCACACCACCGCCGAGAGCCACCACCGCACCCTGGTCGTCGAGGTGATGGGCCGGCACGCCGGCTGGATCGCCCTGCACGCCGGCCTGGCCGGCGGCGCCAACGTCATCCTGCTGCCCGAGCGGCAGTTCGACGTCGAGCAGGTCGCCGGGTACGTCGAGAAGCGCTTCCAGCACCAGTACGCCCCGATCGTCGTGGTCGCCGAGGGCGCCCAGCCGCTCGACGGCCAGATGGTCCTGCACAACCAGGAGCTCGACTCCTTCGGCCACGTCCGCCTCGGCGGCATCGGCCAGTGGCTCGCCGAGCAGCTGGAGGCGAAGACCGGCAAGGAGGCGCGCACCGTGGTGCTGGGCCACATCCAGCGCGGTGGCACGCCGACCGCCTTCGACCGGGTGCTCGCCACCCGGCTCGGCCTCCAGGCCATCGACGCGGCGCACGAGGGCGACTGGGGCAAGATGGTCGCGATGCAGAGCACGGACATCGTCCGGGTCCCGCTCGCCGAGGCCACGGCCGAGCTGAAGACCGTCCCGCTGGAGCGGTACGAAGAGGCCGAGGTCTTCTTCGGCAGCTGATCGACGGGCAGGCGGCGCGGCGCTCCGCAGCGGAGCGCCGCGCCGCACCGCGAGACCGAGAGGGGTACGGCGTCATGGCACCCGGGGTGCACACGGTCGCGGTGATCGGCGCGGGCAAGATCGGCGAGCTGATGCTCTCCGGGCTGCTGCGCTCGGGCTGGCCGGTGGAGCGACTGCTCGCCACGGCCCGCCGGCCGAGCCGGGCCGAGGAACTGACCGCCCGGTACGGCGTCCGGGTGGTGGACAACCTCACCGCCGTGGCCGAGGCGGCGGTGCTCGCCGTCTCCGTCAAGCCGCAGGACGCGGGGGCGCTGCTCGACGAGATCGGCCCCAAGGTGCCGCCGGACAAGCTGGTCATCTCGCTCTGCGCCGGCCTGCCGACGAGCTTCTTCAACCGGCGGCTGCCCGAGGGCACCCCGGTGGTCCGGGTGATGACCAACACCCCGTCGCTGGTCGACGAGGCGATGAGTGCCATCTCGGCCGGCGCGTACGCCACCGGCGAACACCTGGCGCTGGCCGAGGAGATGTTCACCCCGCTGGGCGCCACCATCCGGGTGCCCGAGTCCCAGCAGGACGCGGTGACCGCCCTCTCGGGTTCCGGCCCGGCCTACTTCTACCTGCTGGTCGAGGCGATGATCGACGCGGGCATCCTGCTCGGCCTGCCCCGCCAGGTGGCCCACGAGCTGATCGTGCAGACCGCGATCGGCTCGGCGGTCATGCTGCGCGACTCCGGCGAGCACCCGGTCAAGCTCCGCGAGGCGGTCACCTCGCCGGCCGGCACCACCATCTCCGCCATCCGCGAGCTGGAGAACCACGGCGTACGTGCGGCGATGCTGGCGGCGCTGGAGGCCGCCCGCGACCGCGCCCGCGAGATCGCCGCCCAGGCCGACTGACCCACACCGGCCCGACCCTTGCCGGATCGGGCTCGACCCGGGATCGAGTGGCCTCCGGGCAGCCGCGATTCCACTGGATGCAGGATCGAGCACGATCCCGGGGGTGGGGCGGCGGCGCGGGCGGGGACATCTCGGTGCCGCATACTGGCCGCGTGTTCACTCTCGCCCAGGCGCGCCATCTGGTGGCCACCCTGCGCCCGCGCGTCGACGAGCTGATCCGGCTCCGGGCCGACCTGGCCGAGCTGCGGGTCGACCTGGCCGACCACGGGGTCAGCGTGCTCGGCGGGCTGGCCGAGGTGAAGGCCCTCGAGGCCCGGCTGCACGCTGTCGTGGACGAGTTGCACAGACACGGGATCCAGGTGAAGGGGATCGCTCCGGTGCTGCTGGACTTCCCCGGGGAGCGCGACGGTCGCCCGGTGCTCTGGTGCTGGCTCGAGGGCGACTCCGACGTGCGCTGGTACCACCGGCCGGAGTGCGGCTTCGCCGGGCGCCGCCCGGTCTGACCACGCCGCCGCACCCGCTCGACGGGTGATTCATCGCTGCCATCAGGTTCGTAGCGTCCGGAGGGCCCGGTCGGGCGGGCCGGCCGGGCGGCACCGGCGAGGGACCCGTCCACCGCCCGGCCGGGGCGGGGCCGGGGGCTCCTCAGCGGAGGGTGGCGAGTCGGGCCGGGTCGACGTTTCCGCCGCTGAGGACCAGGACGACCCGGTCGCCGGGTGACACCTCGACCAGGCCCGCACGCAGCGCGGCCAGGGTCACCGCGGCGGCCGGCTCGACCAGCAGCTTCGTCGCGCGGATCAGGTCCGACCAGGCGGGCAGGATGGAGTCCTCCGGCACCTCCACCACGTCGTCGACCAGCGCCCGGATGTGGGCCAGCGTGTGCCGCCCGGCGAACGGGGCCGCCAGGCCGTCGGCGACCGAGGCCGGCCGGACCGGCGGGGTGGCCGTGCCGGTGCGCAACGCGTACGACACGGCGTTCGCGCCGTCGGGCTCCACGCCGATGATCCGGGTGCCGGGGGAGGTCTCCTTCACGGCCGCCGCGATGCCGCTGATCAGGCCGCCACCGCCGACCGGCACCAGCACCACCGCCGGGGCCGGCCCGTCGGCGAGCAGTTCGCGGCCGATGGTGGCCTGTCCGGCGATGACGTCCGGGTCGTCGAAGGGTGGCAGCAGGTGGTAGCCCCGCTCGCCCGCGACGGCCTGCGCCGTGGCCAGCAGGTCGTCGGTGAACACCGCCTCGGCACCGAGACGACGGACCTCCGCCACCTTGCCCGGCACGGCGCCGGGCGGCATGCAGACCACGGTGGGCAGGCCGAAGGACCGGCCGACGAAGGCCACCGCGATCGCGTGGTTGCCCGCGGAGAAGGCCACCAGCCCGGCCGGCAGGCCGGCGCGCTCGGCACGGGCGAGCAGCGCGTTGGTGGCCCCGCGGGTCTTGAAGCTGCCGGTGTGCTGGAGGTTCTCCGCCTTGACCGCGACCCGTAGGCCCAGTTCCTCGCCGAGCAGCGGCGCCGCCAGCAACGGGGTACGGACCACCCGCCCGTCGAGGCGTCGCTCGGCCGTCGTGATGTCGTCCCCCGTCACCAACCGCATGGGCGGGAGCCTAGCCGGTCGATCGGCCAAGTGTTGATCATTTCCGGGCAATAACCTTCAAACCATAGCTCTGGGTCGGCAATGATTTGTATCCATACGCGTCTATCAGCGGTCCCTGCGAATCGATGATCTTCCGCGCGCTGGTGATCTATTGATATCAATCTCCCACCACCACCTCCTCCCACCCCCAGGAGTGCGACGTGCGGAGATCCCGTCTTGCTACCCTCGGCCTGAGTCTGGCCACGTCCCTCGGCGCCATGCTGGCGTTCGCCGTGCCCGCCCAGGCCGCCGCCACCGACCGCTACGTCGCCCTCGGCGACTCGTACGCCTCCGGTGTCGGCGCGGACAGCTACACCACCGAGAGTGGTTCCTGCCAGCGCAGCACCAACGCCTATCCGGCGCTCTACAACGCCAACATCAAGCCCGCCTCCTACCGCTCGGTGGCGTGCTCCGGGGCGACCACCAGCGACGTCATCAACAACCAGCTCTCCGCGCTCTCCTCGACCACCACCCTGGTCAGCGTCACCATCGGCGGCAACGACGTCGGCTTCGCCAGCATCATGACCACCTGCGTGCTGCAGGGGGAGACCGCGTGCGTGGCCGCCGTGCAGACGGCGGAGAACAACGCCCGCAGCTTCCTGGCCACCCGGCTCGCGAACGTCTACAACGGGATCCGCTCCCGGTCGCCCTCCGCGCGGGTCGTGGTCGTCGGCTACCCGGTCTTCTACCAGCTCGGCACGCTCTGCGCCGGGCTCAGCGCGACCTCCCGCGCGAAGATCAACGAGGGCATCAACCTGGTGGACGACATCACCCGGACCGCCGCCGGCTCGGCCGGCTTCACCTTCGCCGACGTCCGGTCGATCTTCGTCGGTCACCAGCTGTGCAGCTACGGCACCAAGTGGCTGCACGCGCTGAACTACCTGAACATCGGCATCTCCTACCACCCGACCGCCGCCGGGCAGTCCGGTGGCTACTACCCGGTCTTCCGCAACGCCGCCGGCTGACCGTCGGCCGGCTCCGGGCCGCGTCGACCTGCGGGTCGGCGCGGCCCGTCCGCGTGGCCGCAAAAAAAATCCTCCGGCGCAAACCGCCTGAACAGCGGTGATCGAAGCGTGTCGACGGGGTCCGGGTGGGGCCGGACGGGATTGACCGGAGTGCGGGAAAGCGTGATCCTGTGGAAGCGCTCCCATCGGCGAGCTCCGATCAACCCCGAGAGGAAAGCTCGTGCGTCCCACCACAGCACTGCTCCCGGTCACCCTGGTCGTCGCGCTCGGCGGCCTGGCCCTGCCCGCACCCGCCCTGGCCGCCGGCCCCGGACCGGCCCTGACCGTCGACGCCACCACGGGTCGGCACCAGATCAGCCCCTACATCTACGGCATGAACTTCGCCGACGAGGCCCTGGCCCGGGACCTCCGGCTGCCGGTGGACCGCTACGGCGGCAACGCCACCACCCGCTACAACTTCCGTGCCGACACCAGCAACCGGGCCGGTGACTGGTACTTCGAGAACATCCCCAACGACAACCCTGACCCGGCGAGCCTGCCCAAGGGCTCGGAGACCGACCGGTTCGTGGCCGAGAACAAGGCCACCGGCACCGCGACGATCATGACCGTGCCGATGATCGGCTGGGTGGCCAAGGATCGGGCGAAGGCCTGTGCCTTCAGCGTCGCCAAGTACGGCGCCCAGCAGTCCACCGACCCGTGGTCGCCCGACTGCGGCAACGGGAAGAAGCCGGACGGCAGCCTGGTGACCGGCAACGACCCGAAGGACACCAGCGTCGCGGTCGGCCCGGAGTACGTCACCGACTGGATGACCCACCTCAAGGGACAGTTCGGCTCGGCGGCGAACGGTGGTGTCCAGTTCTACAACCTGGACAACGAGCCGGACCTGTGGCACTCCACCCACCGGGACGTCCGGCCGACCGGCCTCGGCTACGACGAACTGCGCGACCGCACCTACCAGTACGCCGCGGCGATCAAGGCCGCCGACCCGCAGGCGAAGACCCTCGGCCCGGTCGGCTGGGGGCTCAACTCGATCTTCTACTCCGGCCTGGACCAGGACACCTGCTCGCGTACCGGGTGCTGGTCGAACCCGCCGGACAAGGCGGCGCACGGCGGCCAGGACCTCGGCCCGTGGTACCTGGACCAGATGCGCGCCTACGAGCAGCAGCACGGCACCCGCATCCTGGACTACTTCGACATCCACCTCTACCCGCAGCAGTCCGGCGTGTTCGGCGACGCGGCCGGCGACGCGACCACCCAGGCGCTGCGGCTGCGCTCCACCCGGCAGCTCTGGGACCCGACCTACGTGGACGAGAGCTGGATCAACAAGCCGGTCCGGTTCATCCCCCGGATGCGCGAGCTGGTCGACCAGCACTACCCGGGCACGAAGATCGCGATGACCGAGTACAACTGGGGCGCGTACGGGTCGATGAACGGGGCGCTGGCCGAGGCGGACGTGCTCGGCATCTTCGGCCGGGAGGGCCTGGACCTGGCCAACCTGTGGACCGCGCCGAAGTCCGACCAGCCGGTCGCTAACGCCTTCCGGATCTACCGCAACTACGACGGCGCCGGCGGCGCGTTCGGCGAGACCTCCGTCCGGGCCACCAGCGCCGACCAGGAGAAGCTCGCCGTGTACGCGGCCGAGCGCGCCAGCGACAAGGCGCTCACCCTGGTCGTCGTCAACAAGTCCGGTGACGACCTGACCAGCCCGGTCGCGCTCACCGGAGCGTCGGCCGGCACGGCCCAGGTCTACCGCTACAGCGCGGCGAACCTGGCCGGCGTCGTCCGGCAGGCCGACCAGCCGGTGACCGCCACCGGCTTCACCGCCACCTTCCCGGCCAACTCGATCACCCACCTGGTGCTGCCGCGCGGCACCACGCCCGGTGACACCCAGGCGCCCACCGCCCCCGGTAAGCCGACGGTCGGCACGGTCACCAGCGACAGCGTGGCACTGAGCTGGGCGCCGGCCACCGACAACGTCGGCGTCACCGGGTACGACGTGCACCGCGTGGACGCCTCGGGCCCGGTGAAGGTCGGCAGCGCCACCGGCACCGCGTACACCGTCACCGGGCTCACGGCGGACACCTCGTACACCTTCGTGGTGACCGCGCGGGACGCGGCGGGCAACGTCTCGGCGGCCTCGCCCGGCGTGGTCGTGCGGACCGCGCCGGCGACCACCCCGACCGGCGGCTGCGCGGTGAGCTACGCGGCGAACAGCTGGCCGGGCGGCTTCACCGCCACCGTGACGATCAAGAACACCGGCAGCACCGCGATCGACGGCTGGAAGCTCGGCTTCGACTTCCCGACCGCCGGGCAGCAGGTCGGCCAGGGCTGGTCGGCGACCTGGAAGCAGAGCGGGGTGGGCGTCACCGCGGAGAACCTCAGCTACAACGGCCGGCTCGCCCCCGGCGCCACCACCAGCATCGGCTTCAACGGCACCTGGACCGGCAGCAACCCGGCGCCGACCGCCTTCACCCTCAACGGTCAGCGCTGCGGCTGACCGGAGACCGGCCGACGGGCCCGGGGCGCGGCGACGCCCCGGGCCCGTCCCTGTTCCGTCCCGGCCCGTCGGTCAGGCCGGCAGGACCTTCTCGACCGCGGCGCGCAGCTGCGGGTCGTCCGGGGCGACCGTCGGGGCGAACCGGGCCGCCACCGTGCCGTCGGGCGCGACCAGGAACTTCTCGAAGTTCCACCGGATGTCCCCGGTGTGCCCGTCGGCGTCCGGGGTGGACACCAGGGCCGTGTAGAGCGGGTGCCGGTCCGGCCCGTTGACGTCCACCTTCTCCGTCAGCGGGAAGGTCACGCCATAGTTGACCTGGCAGAAGTCGCTGATCTCGTCGGCCGTGCCGGGCTCCTGGCCGCCGAACTGGTTGCACGGCACCCCGAGCACGGTCAGGCCGCGGTCGGCGTACTCCTCGGCCAGGGCCTGCAGGAGGGCGTACTGCGGGGTCAGGCCGCAGCGGGAGGCGACGTTGACCACCAGCAGCGCCCGGCCGCGGTAGCGCGCGAGGTCCGCGGGACCGCCCGAGAGGGCGTCGATCTCGATGTCGAAAACGCTCATGGGGCGAGGCTACGCGCCGGGAGCGGCGGGTCGGCGGCAGCCGGAGAAATCGACGGATGCACATCTTGACTAAGTGATGACGCCGTGAGTAGCGTCTCAGCAATCAATCTGGAAAGTTTCCTAACTGTTTGGGGAGACGCCACATGAAGAGATCGCTCCGCCGGGCCCTCTGGGCCGGTGCCGTGGTCGCGCTGGCGGTCGCGGCGGTGCCGATGACCACCGCGTCCGCCGCCGGCACCGTGACCGCCACGTTCGCCAAGGCGCAGGACTGGGGGACCGGTCACGAGGCGAAGGTGACCGTCACCAACGGCACCAGCGCCAGCGTCGACACCTGGCGCATCGAGTTCGACCTGCCGTCCGGCACCACCATCAGCAGTTCCTGGGACGCCGACGTCACCAGCAGCGGCAACCACTACGTCGCGGTCAAGAAGAGCTGGGCCGGGCCGCTCGCCCCGGGCACCAGCTTCAGCTGGGGCTACAACGGCACCGGCCCGTACGCCGCGCCGCTGAACTGCACCGTCAACGGCGCGTCCTGCGCCGGCGGCGGCACCCCGACCACCACCGCGCCCTCGCCGACCACCTCGCCCACCGCCTCGCCGACCGTGTCGCCCACGGTCTCGCCGACCACCTCACCCACCACGCCGCCCACCACCACCCCGCCGCCGCCGAGCGGGGACAAGAAGGTCGTCGGCTACTTCACCGAGTGGGGCGTCTACGGCCGCAACTACCACGTGAAGAATGTGCACACCAGCGGGTCGGCGGCGAAGATGACCCACCTGCTCTACGCCTTCGGCAACACCACCGGCGGCCGGTGCAGCATCGGTGACAGCTACGCCGACTACGACAAGGCGTACACCGCGGCGGACAGCGTCGACGGGGTGGCCGACACCTGGGACCAGCCGCTGCGCGGCAACTTCAACCAGCTCCGCAAGCTCAAGAAGATGTACCCCAACCTGAAGGTGATCTGGTCCTTCGGTGGCTGGACCTGGTCGGCCGGCTTCACCCAGGCCGCGCAGAACCCGGCCGCGTTCGCCGACTCCTGCTACGCGCTGATCAAGGACCCGCGCTGGGCGGACGTCTTCGACGGCATCGACATCGACTGGGAGTACCCGAACGCCTGCGGCCTCCAGTGCGACACCAGCGGCCCGAACGCCTTCAAGAACGTGATCGGGGCGCTGCGCGCCAAGTTCGGCGCGAGCTTCCTGGTCACCGCGGCGATCACCGCCGACGGCAGCACCGGCGGCAAGATCGACGCCACCGACTACGCCGGTGCCGCGTCGAACCTGAACTGGCTGATGCCGATGACCTACGACTACTTCGGCGCCTGGGCCGCCCAGGGTCCCACCGCGCCGCACTCGCCGCTCACCTCGTACACCGGCATCCCGCAGCAGGGCTTCTGGTCCGACGCGGCGATCCAGAAGCTCAAGGCCAAGGGCGTCCCGGCGAACAAGCTGCTGCTCGGCATCGGCTTCTACGGCCGGGGCTGGACCGGGGTGACCCAGGCGACCCCTGGTGGCACCGCCACCGGCCCCGCCCCGGGCACCTACGAGCAGGGCATCGAGGACTACAAGGTGCTCAAGAACAGCTGCCCGGCCACCGGCACCGTCGCCGGCACCGCGTACGCCAAGTGCGGCAGCAACTGGTGGAGCTACGACACCCCGTCCACCATCGGCGGAAAGATGACGTACGCGAAGAACCAGGGCCTCGGTGGCGCCTTCTTCTGGGAGCTCTCCGGTGACACCAGCAACGGCGAGCTGATCGGCGCCATCAAGGGCGGACTCGGCTGAGCCGAGCGCCGACGCACCACCCACACGGCGGGGAGGGACCACGCACCGGTCCCTCCCCGCCCGGCTGCGCGGGCACCGGCCGGGGGCCCCTGCCCGGTCCGCCGGCGGTGTGACACACTCGCCGCTCATGGGACGACCGATGAGCCAGCCGCCGCGCAGCACGGCCGTCGCGGTCGCCGCGCTGGCGCTCCTGCCGTTCGCCCTGGCCGGCTGCGGGGACGACGACAAGGCGGGCACCCCGGCCACCGGCGCGGCGCGGGCCCCCGCCGAGGAGGCCGCCGCGAAGTCCCGCGAGCGGGTGCAGGCGTACCTCGACGCGATGACCGCCAAGGACGTGGCCGCCGGTCGCAGCCAGCTCTGCGCGCCCCTGCAGACCGCCTTCGACGCCAACGCCACCGGCCCGAACGGCGACTTCGCCGACCACTTCACGGTGCGCGGGGCCACCATCACCGACGTCCGCTCCGGTGCACGCGGGCAGGAGGTCAGCACCTCCGTCACGGTCGCCGTCGGCGCCCGACAGACCGCCCGTGCCCTGCTGTTCACCGTCACCCGCAGCGGTGCCGACTGGTGCATCGCCGGTGAGGCGCCGGGCGGCAGCACGCCCACGCCGACCGCCAGCGGCTGACCCGCTCCCGGGTGTGTCGGTCGTCTCCCATCTGCCGGAACCATCCCCCTCGGCGATCGGGCGGTCGCACCGTCGCCGTACGCTTTCTGTCATGCGCCATGAGTGGCACCAGTTGAGTCACCCCGCCGTGGGTAGCCCGGGGCTGCAGACCAGCCGACCGACCGTCGACTCCGCCGAGGACGCCGCCCTCGGCCTGGACCGGTGGCGGGACCTCCCGCGCGCGCAGACCCCGCCCTGGCCGGACCAGACCGCGGTCGCCGAGGTCTGCAAGGTCCTCGACACCGTGCCGTCGGTGGTCGCCCCCTACGAGGTCGACCAGCTCCGGCAGCGGCTCGCGCTGGTCTGCGAGGGCAAGGCGTTCCTGCTCCAGGGTGGTGACTGCGCGGAGACCTTCGCCGACAACACCGAGAGCCACCTGCTGGCCAACGCCCGGACCCTGCTCCAGATGGCCATCGTGCTGACCTACGGCGCGTCGCTGCCGGTGGTCAAGGTGGCCCGGGTCGCCGGCCAGTACACCAAGCCCCGGTCGCTGCCGACCGACGCGCGCGGCCTGCCCGCGTACCGCGGGGACCTGATCAACGGGCTGGAGGCCACGCCGGAGGCGCGGGTCGCCGACCCGCAGCGCATGATCCGGGCGTACGCCAACTCGGCCGCCGCGATGAACATGCTCCGCGCCTACCTCGGTGGTGGCCTGGCCGACCTGCACGCCGTGCACGACTGGAACAAGGGCTTCGTCAAGAACTCCCCGGCCGGCGAGCGCTACGAGGCGATCGCCCGCGAGATCGACCGGGCGCTCGCGTTCATCCGGGCCTGCGGGATGACCGAGGAGGAGGCGCTGCGCACCGTCACCCTCTACTGCTCCCACGAGGCCCTCGCCCTGGAGTACGACCGCGCCCTCACCCGGGTCTCCGGCGAGCGGGCGTACGGCCTCTCCGGCCACTTCCTCTGGATCGGCGAGCGGACCCGGCAGATCGACGGCGCGCACATCGACTACATCTCCCGGATCGCCAACCCGATCGGGGTGAAGCTCGGCCCGACCACCACCCCGGACGAGGCGATCGAGCTCTGCGAGAAGCTCAACCCGGACAACGTCCCCGGCCGGCTCACCCTGATCAGCCGGATGGGCAACCACAAGGTCCGGGACGCCCTGCCGCCGATCGTCGCCAAGGTCACCGCGGCGGGCGCCAAGGTGGTCTGGCAGTGCGACCCGATGCACGGCAACACCCACGAGTCCTCCAACGGCTACAAGACCCGGCACTTCGACCGGATCGTCGACGAGGTGCTCGGCTACTTCGAGGTGCACCGCGGCCTGGAGACCCACCCGGGCGGCCTGCACGTCGAGCTGACCGGGGAGGACGTCACCGAGTGCCTCGGTGGCGCCCAGGGCATCGAGGACCTCGACCTGCCCGACCGGTACGAGACCGCCTGCGACCCGCGGCTGAACACCCAGCAGTCGCTGGAGCTGGCCTTCCTCGTGGCCGAGATGCTCCGTGGCTGACGCGAGGAGTGAGCCGGTTCTGCGAGCCCCGCGGTCGGCAGCCGACGAGATGACAGTGGCTGAGGTTGTCGATCTCCGGTCGGACACGGTGACCCGGCCGACGGCCGGGATGCGGGAGGCGATGGCCACCGCCGAGGTCGGCGACGACGTCTACGGTGAGGATCCCACCGTCGCCGCGCTGGAGGCCGAAGTCGCCGCGCTCTTCGGGCACGAGGCGGCGCTCTTCGCCCCGACCGGCTCGATGGCCAACCAGATCGCCCTCCAACTCGTCGTGCCGGCCGGTGACGAGCTGCTCTGCGACGCCGACGCGCACGTCGTCACGTACGAGATCGGCGCGGCGGCCGCGTACGGCGGAATCTCGTCGCGGACGTGGCCGGCGGTCGGCGCGGAGATCGACCCCGACGTGGTCGCCGGCATGGTGCGGCCCGACGGCTACTTCGCGGTGCCGACCCGGGCCATCGCGGTGGAGCAGACCCACAACCGGGGCGGTGGCGGGGTGATCCCGCTGGCGACCCTGCGCGACCTGCGCCGGGTCGCCGACGACAACGGCCTGGCCCTGCACTGCGACGGCGCGCGGATCTGGCACGCCCACGTCGCCGACGGGGTGCCCCTGGCGGATTACGGCGCGCTCTTCGACACGCTGTCGGTCTGCCTCTCCAAGGGGCTCGGCGCGCCGGTCGGCTCGCTCGTCGTCGGCAGCGCCGAGAAGATCGCCCGGGCCCGGTTCGTCCGCAAGCGGATGGGCGGCGGCATGCGGCAGGTCGGCGTCCTCGCCGCCGCCGGCCGGTACGCCCTGGACCACCACGTCGAACGGCTCGCCGAGGACCACGCGAAGGCGGCCCGGCTGGCCGAGGCGGTGGCCCCGTTCGGGGTGCTCGGCACGCCGGTCCGGACGAACATCGTGCCGCTGGACCTGGCCAAGCATCCGCTGGACGCGAGGGCCCTCGCATCCGCCGCCCGCGCCGAGGGGGTGCTGATCTCGGTGCTCGGCCCGCGTACCGCCCGGATGGTCACCCACCTGGACGTCGACGACGCCGCGATCGACCGCGCCGCCACCACCCTCACCCACCTCCTCCGCGCCTGACCCCCCGGCGCTCCCGCTGCCCCTCGCCTTGTCGATCAAGAGGTTTGCGTCAGGCTGCGCGGCCTGGGTGACGCAAACCTCTTGATCAACATTCGGGGGCCGGGGGCCGGGGGTGGGCGGGGTGGGTCAGGGGTGGAGGCGTTTGAGGGTGGCTATGTCGGCGGCGTGGCCGACGTGCTTCTCCGTGGGGGTCTCCACCACGATCGGGATTCCTGCCGTGGCGGGGTGGCGCATCAGTTCGGCGAAGGCCGGCTCGCCGATGGTGCCCTTGCCGATGTTCTCGTGCCGGTCCCGGGTGGAGCCGCACAGGTCCTTCGAGTCGTTGGCGTGCACCAGGTGCAGCCGGCCCGGCCCGACGGTCGCCACCAGGGTGTCCAGGGTCGCCGTCATGCCGCCCTCGGCGGCCAGGTCGTGCCCGGCCGCCCAGGCGTGGCAGGTGTCGAAGCAGACCCCGAGCCCGGGGTGCCGGTCCACCGCGTCCAGGTAGGGGCCGAGCTGCTCCACCCGGGAGGCCAGTGACCGGCCCCCGCCGGCACTCGGCTCGACCAGCAGCATCGGCCCGCCGGTGGCCGCCGCGCCGTCCAGCAGCGGCAGCAGCACCTCCCGCAGCTGCCGCATCGCCGCGTCGGCGTGGCCCGCGTCGACGGCGCTGCCGGCGTGGAAGACCACGCCCCGGGCGCCGATGGCCGCGCCCCGGCGCAGCGCGTGCGCGAGGGTCTCCGCCGACCGCTCGACCGTGTCCGGGGTGGGGGAGCCGAGGTTCACCAGCAGCGACGCGTGGATGTAGACCGGCACGTCCCGCTCGCCGCAGCCGTCCCGGAACAGCGCGTCCTGGGCCGGATCGCCCGGGGGCAGCGCCCAGCCCCGCGAGTTGGAGACGTAGACCTGCACCACCTCGGAGCCGGTCGCCTCGACGTACGGCAGGACCGCCCTGGCCAGGCCGCCCGAGGTGGGCGTGTGCGAGCCGACCCGCCGCTGCTGCCCGGTCACAGGCAGGTCAGGGTGACCGGGGTGCCCGGCGGCACCTGCGAGTTCTCGCCCGGGTTCTGGAAGCGGGCCACCCCGTTGGGGTTGAGCTGGATGGTCACCGGGAAGCCCTGGCTCTCCAGCGTCTGCTTGGCCTGCTGACACGGCAGGTCGACGACCCGGGGGACGACCACCTGCGCCGGACCCTTGCTGAGTTCCAGCTTGACCTGGGTGCCCTTCTCGACCCCGGTGCCGTCGGCAGGGCTCTGGCCGAGGACCTCGTCCTTCGGCTTGTCCGAGTCCTTGTACGTCTCGACCGGGGTCAGGCCGAGCTGCGCCAGCGTCGCCCGCGCCTCGGCGACGTTCTTGCCGACCAGGTTCGGCACGGTGATCGGCGCCCGGCCCTTGCTCAGCACCAGGGTGATCTTCGTGCCCGGCTTGACCGACGTGCCCACCTTCGGGTCGGTGCCCAGCACCACGCCCGCGGGCAGGTTGTCGTCGTAGCGCGCCGCGCCCTTCGCCGCCACCAGCTTCGCGTCGGTCAACTCGGCCTGGGCCAGCTCGAAGTCCTTGCCCACCACGTCCGGCACGGGCAGCCGCTCCGGGCCGAGGGAGAGGGTGAGGGTGATCGTGCCGCCCTTGACGATCCGAGCCGCCGACGCCGGCTGCTGGCCGAGCACGGTGTCCTTGGGCGTCTTCTCGTCGTACCGGGGATCGGCGTAGGTCAGGGTGAAACCGGCCCGCGCCGCCCGCGCCTCGGCGTCGGCCTTGGTCAGGCTCACCAGTTGCGGGGCGACCGTGTAGCGGCCCACCCCGAACCACCAGCCGCCGAGCGCGGCCACCAGGCCGAGCGCCACGGCCGCCGCGGCGACCGCCAGCCGGCCGCGGGGCGAGCCCATCACCCGGGTACGCAGACCGGCCAGCCGGGTGCCGAGGCCGGCGTCCTCCCCACCGGCCCGGCGGCGGTGCGGACGCTGCCCGTCACCCTCCGGCAGCCGGGCCCAGGCAGGCCGCTCGACGGGACGCACGGCGGACACCACCATGGTGGGCTCGGCCACCGCGGTGGCGTCGCCGACCCGGCGCAGCACGGCGGTGTGCGAGTTGGCGGCGCCCAGTTCGTCGCGGGCCACCTGCACCTGCGCCAGCAGCGCGCCGGCGTCGGCGGGCCGGGCGCCCGGGTCCCGCCGGGTGGCCCGGCCGACCAGGTCGTCCAGCGACCTCGGCAGCGCGGGCACCAGCGTGGAGGGCGCCGGCACGTCCCGGTCGACGTGCTGCCAGGCCACGTCCACCGGCCGGTCCCCGTCGTAGGGCACCCGGCCGGTGAGCATCTCGAACAGCACGATGCCGGCCGAGTAGACGTCGGTGCGGGCGTCCGCGCGGCCCTCGGTGACCAACTCCGGAGCGACGTACGCCACGGTCGCCATCAGCTGGTTGCCGTTCTCCTCCTCGGAGCTCGCCTCGACCGCCCGGGCCAGCCCGAAGTCGGCCACCTTGACCACGCTGTCGACCAGGCTGGTCATGCCGCCGGTGGGTGCCTCGGCGACCAGTACGTTCTCCGGCTTGACGTCCCGGTGCACCAGGCCGGCGCGGTGCGCGGCGGCGATCGCGGCGAGCATCTGCTCGGCGATCGCGAGCGCCTCGTCCGGGTCGAGCCGGCGCCGCTCGGTGAGCACGTCGCGCAGGGTGCGACCGCGGACGTACTCCATCACCAGGTAGGGCAGGCCGTCGTGGGTTCCCTGGTCGTAGACCGCGACCACGTTCGGGTGGGTCAACCGGGCGATGGTCTTCGCCTCGTCGGTGAACCGCTCCACGAAACCGGCCATCCGGGCGCGGGCCTCGGGTGCCTGGGTCGGATGAATGATCTTGACCGCCACGGTGCGCTCGAGGCGCTCGTCGGTGGCGGTGTACACGGTCGCCATGCCGCCACGCGCCACGCGACCGCGGATGCGGTAGCGCCCGTCGATCAGCGAGCCCAGCAACGTGTCGGCGACCTGTGTGTCCATCGGCAGGCAGTCTATGTGTCCAGAGGGTGAAGGTTGAACAGGATGCTACAGATGGGGTGCGACCTGTTCCGTCCCGCCGCGCTCGTCCGGCCGTCCGGACCGGCGGGCCGACCGGTGGGGGTGCCGTTGCCGGGCCCGCCCACCGTACGTGGCAGGCTGGTCGGGTGACCGATTCCGTACCCGCCGACCAGGCCGCCACCGGCGCGGACCTGCCCGGACCCGCCGACCCGGCCGCCTGGCTGACCCTGCCGGACGTCGCCGAGCGGCTCGACCTGTCGATCAGCAAGGTCCACCAGATGATCCGGGACCGCGAGGTGATCGCGGTACGCCGCGACGGCGTCCGCCGGATCCCGGCCGACCTGGTGGCCAACCAGACCGTGCGCAAGCACCTGCCCGGCGTGCTCAACCTGCTCGCCGACGCCGGCTACGACGACGAGGCCGCGCTGCGCTGGCTGTACGAGGAGGACCCGAGCCTCCCCGGCACCCCGGCCGTCGCCCTCGGCGGCGACCTCGCCCGCGAGGTCAAGCGCCGCGCCCAGGCCCTCGGTTTCTGACCCGTCCCACCCGTCCCACCCCGCTCCCAGCGGTGATCATGGGGTTGGCGGCGTGTCCCGCGTTCGGGAACGCCGCCAACCCCGTGATCGGCCGGGTCGGACGGGACCGACCCGGCCGGGACCGGGCTGGTCAGTCGGCGCGGCGGGTGGCGGCGATGGCCAGGTCCACCAGCGCCTGCCGGGCCTCGGTGTCCAGGTCGACCGTGGTGAGGGCGGCCAGTGCGCTCTCGGTGAGCGTGCCGATCCGCTGCTCGGTACGGTCCAGCGCCCCGCTGCCGCGGATCAGCTCCCGCAGCCGGTCCACCCCGGCCGCGTCCAGCCCCGGATCGCCGAGCCCGCCCAGCAGCACGTCCCGGCCGGCCCCGTCGAGCGCCTCCCACGTCGCCGCCACCAGGTACGTCCGCTTGCCCTCGCGCAGGTCGTCGCCGGCCGGCTTGCCGGTCTGCGCCGGGTCGCCGAAGACGCCCAGCACGTCGTCGCGGAGCTGGAACGCCTCACCCAGCGGCAGCCCGTACGCCGAGTACGCCGCCCGCACCTCGGCTGGCGCGTCGGCCAGCGCCGCACCGAGCAGCAGCGGCCGCTCGACCGTGTACTTCGCCGACTTGTAGCGGGCCACCTTGCCGGCCCGCTCCAGCGAGGTGTCGCCGGTGGCCTGGGTCAGCACGTCCAGGTACTGCCCGACGGTCACCTCGGTCCGCATCTCGTCGAAGACCGGCCGGGCCCGGGCCACCGTGCCCGGGTCGAGGCCGGCGGAGTGCAGCAGCTCGTCGGACCAGACCAGGCAGAGGTCGCCGAGGAGGATCGCGGCCGCGTCGCCGAACCCGTCCGGGTCGCCGCCCCAGCCGGCGGCGCGGTGCCGGGCGGCGAACCGCCGGTGCACCGCCGGCTCACCGCGCCGGGTGTCCGAGCGGTCCATCAGGTCATCGTGGATCAGGGCACTGGCCTGGACGAACTCCAGCGCCGCGAGGGTCGTCACCACCTGGTCCGTGTCCACCCCGCCGGCGCCCCGGTAACCCCAGTACGCGAAGGCGGGGCGCAGACGCTTCCCGCCGCCGAGCACGAAGGCCTCGATCGCCTCGGCGACCGGCGCGAGCGCGTCGTCGACGTCGGCCATCCAGCCGCGCTGGCCGGCGAGGAACTCGGTGAGGGCCTTGTCGATCCGCTGGCGCAGGCCGGCGCGGTCGACGGGGGAGACGGGAGCAGCGTGGGTCACGCCCCGACGCTAGCCGGTCCCCGTTGGTCGCGTCGTGTCGCCGGGTCGGCGCGCCGCGCGTGCTGTCCGTCCGGGCCCCTGCCGACGGGCCGGTCGGGTCGGGCGGTTCACCCCGACCGGCAGCCAGGGACGGGCGGCGGTGAGCAGCGCGCCGTACCGGCGTACCGCGGGCTCGTCGTGGTGCGCGGCGAGCCGGCGGCGTACCTCGGTGAGCTGGCCGGCCGCCCGGGGTGAGCCCGACCGGACGGCGTCGAGCAGCGCGTCGCCGGCCACCGCGCAGGCCTGCTCGACCTCGCCGAGCTGGAGCAGGCCACGGGCCAGCCAGCCGCCGTAGACGGCCGCGCGGCGCGGGCGGCCCCGCCCCGGGCGACCGGGTCGAGCAACGGCACGGCGGCCCCGGCCGGTCGAGCGCGACCAGCGTGCGGCCGGTCATCGCGGCCAGCTCCGCGTCGTCGAGCCAGTAGAGCCAGGTCGGTTCCCGCTCCGGGACCGGTGCGCCGAGCCGCCCGGCCGCGGTCAGCGCCTGCCGGGCGGCACGTCGTCGTCCGCCCAGCGCGGCCGCCAGGGCCACCCGGTGCAGCAGCAGCGCCCGCAGCCCGGGCGAGGCGACGCCGCGCGAGCCGGCGTACCCGGTCCGGGCGAGGGTCAGCGCACCCTCGACGTCGCCGACGCCGGCGAGCAGGTGGCTGGCCGAGCCGAGCACGTGTCCGGCCAGCGCCCGGTCACCGGCACGCCGGCCGCCCGCAGCGCCAGCCGGTAGGCGTCCAGCCCGCCGGCCGGGTCACCGGCGTCGGCGCTCAGCCAGCCGCTGAGCTGGGCCGCCTCGGCGAGGACGGGCAGCAGCCGCCGGCGGCCGCCGGCCCGGCGACGGTGACCGCCCGGGCGGTCCGGCGCAGCCGGCGCAGGCCGTGGCCGGCCAGGTCCGCGCCGCCCGAGAGGTCGTCCCACCGGCGCAGCTCGGCCACCTCCTCGGCCGCCGGGCGGGCCGGACCGGGCCGGGGACCGGTGCCGTCCGGGTCCGCCCCGTCCGGGCCCGGCAGGGGACACCACGGCGGGCCACCGAGCGGGACGCCGGACGGATCGGCCAGCCAGCGGTGCGCCAGGGCGAGCAAGGCCGCCCGGGGCGGGACCGGACGCCGACCGGCCCTCCCGCCGGAGCACCCCACCGGCGGCTGCGGGCCGCCGCGTCGGTGAGCAGCTCGCCGGGCACGCCGAGCACGACGGCGAGCCAGCCCAGCCAGAAGTCGCCGGGCAGCCGCAGCTGCCGTTCCCACCGGGAGACCTCGTGCCGGGTCAGGGTGGGCACCCCGGAGGCGGCGCAGAGCTCGGCGGCGATCCGCTGCTGGCTCCAGCCGCGGGCCAGTCGCAGCTCGGCCAGGAACGGCCCGAGCAGGCGCGGGCCGGATGGCGGGAACGGGGTCATCGGTCCTCCGGGAGGGCTCGGCGCGGGCGACGACGCGGCCGTCCGGCTGGACCGACCGGCGCGTCGCCGGAACGTGCTGACCCCCGCGCGGGCCCCCGGGACCGGCCGTCGGCCGCCCGCCGCGCTGGCACCGTTCTACCCCCGGGGTACGACGCTCCGCGTGCCCGCCGGCTGGGAAGCTCATGGGTGCCGCGCGCGATGCCCGCTAGAGTCGGTGCGTGGCGCTCGGTCTCCCCTCGGTTCTCCCCAATCCCCAACCGGCAATCGGGGAGCTGATCCGCGACCGCCGGCCGACCTTCTCGTTCGAGTTCTTCCCGCCCAAGACGGCCCAGGGCGAGCGGCTGCTCTGGCAGGCGATCCGCGAGCTGGAGTCCTTGCGCCCCTCGTTCGTCTCGATCACCTACGGTGCCGGCGGCTCGACCCGGGACACCACGGTCGCGGTCACCGAGCGGATCGCCACCGAGACGACCCTGCTGCCGATGGCGCACCTGACCGCCGTCAACCACTCGGTCGCCGAGCTGCGGCACGTCATCGGCCGGCTGGCCGGCGTCGGGGTGCGCAACGTGCTCGCCGTGCGGGGCGACCCGCCGGGCAACCCGGGCGGCGAGTGGGTGCCGCACCCGGAGGGCGTGCACTACGCCGAGGACCTGGTCCGGCTGGTCCGGGACGCCGGTGACTTCAGCGTCGGGGTGGCCGCCTTCCCGTACAAGCATCCGCGCTCGGCGGACGTGGCCACCGACACCGCGCACTTCGTCCGCAAGTGCCGGGCGGGGGCCGAGTTCGCGATCACCCAGATGTTCTTCGACGCCGACGACTACCTGCGGCTGCGGGACCGGGTCGCGGCGGCCGGCTGCGACACCCCGATCCTGGCCGGGGTGATGCCGGTGACCCAGATCGGCACCATCGAGCGGTCCGTGCAGCTTTCCGGGGCGCCGTTCCCGCCCGCCCTGGCCGCGCGGTTCGCCCAGGTGGCCGACGACCCGGAGGCGGTCCGGCGGCTCGGCATCGAGCAGGCCAGCGAGATGTGCGCCAAGCTGCTCGACGAGGGAGTGCCGGGGATCCACTTCATCACCCTCAACCGGTCCACCGCGACCCGGGAGGTCTGGCAGCACCTGCAGGCCGACGCGCGGGTGTGACCACCCGTCCCGCCGACACCCGCACCGCCCTTCTACGGTTGTTCCCGTGGTGGGCACACAGCTGAACTGGGACCAGTACGCGACGGCGTGGGCGCGACTGCACGGCGGGTTCGACCCGCGGGCCGCCGCCCCGGTGGTACGCGCCTGGCTGCGTTTCGCCTACCACGTCGGTTTCGTGCTGGGCCGGCTCCGGGTCGGCCCGACCGCCGTCACCGTGGTCGGGGTGCTGCTCTGCTTCTGCGTACCGCTGCTGGTCGGCCGGCCGGGGGACGGGCCGGTCCTCGGCGCGCTCTTCGTGCTGCTCGCCGCGGTGGCCGACAGCGTCGACGGCGCGGTGGCGGTGGCCACCAACCGGACCACCCGCCTCGGCTACGTCTACGACTCGGTCGCCGACCGGCTCGGCGAGGCCGCCTGGCTGACCGCGTTCTGGCTGCTCGGTGCGCCGGGCGCGCTGGTCGCCGCCGCCGGTGGCCTGTCCTGGCTGCACGAGTACGTCCGTGCCCGGGCGGTCGCCGCGGGGATGCGGGAGATCGGCACGGTGACCGTGGGGGAGCGCCCCACCCGGGTCAGCGTGGCCCTGGTCGGCCTGCTGGTCGCCGGGCTCGCCGGCCTGATCGACACCGACCTGACCGCCGGCACGATCACCATGGCCACCACCGTCTGGGTCCTGCTGGCCGGCTTCGGCCTCGGCCAGCTCCTCTCCGCCGTCCGCCGCGCCCTCCTCGACGCCGGCTGACCGCTCAGCCGGACGCGCAGTTTCACGGAAAGAGTGGCCCCCTGGGTCTCGGAGGCCACTCTTTCCGTGAAAAAGGCCCCTCCTCCGGGGCGGGAGGGGCCTCTTTTCGTGTCGGAGGGTGGTTGGGGCGGCGGTCAGGTCACCAGGCGGGGCCGATGTCCTGGGCGACGATCTCGGCGGAGAGGGTGACCATGGGGAGGCCGCCGCCGGGGTGGCCGGAGCCGCCGACCAGCCACAGCCCGGCCGCCGGGCCCCGGTTGGCCGGGCGGAGCAGGCCACCCGCGGTGCCGTAGATCGCCCCGCCGGGGGCGCCGGTCGCCGCGTCCAGGTCGGCCGGGGTACGGATCTCCCGGAACACCAGCCGGTCCCGGACGTCCACCCCGCGCTCGGCGAGCACGTCGAGGATCCGGTCGGCGTACGCCTCGGCCAACCCCGGCCGGCGCCAGTCCACCGCCCCGGCGGCGGTGCCGTGACGGGCGGCGTTCACCAGCACGAACCACGCCTCGTGGCCGTCCGGGCGGACCGACGGGTCGTCGGCGACGGTGACGAAGACGGTCGGGTCGAGCGCCGGCCGGGCCCGGATCCCCCGCCCCGGGTCGCCGAAGACCGCGTCGAACTCGGCGTCGTAGTCGCGGGGGAAGAAGACGTTGTGGTGGGCCAGCCCGGTGTCGCCGCGTACGCCCAGCAGCAACACGAAGCCGGCCAGGCTGCGGTCGCCGAGGCCGGCCAGCCGGCGAGGGCTGGGCAGCAGGTCCCGGTAGAGGGTGAGCGCGTCGACGTTGGCCACCACCGCGTCGGCGGGGACCGGCGCGGCGACGCCGGCGAGGCGTACCCCGTGCACCCGGCCGCCCGTGGCGTCGATCCGGGTGACCGTGGTGCCGGTCTGCACGACCACGCCCAGGTCCAGGCAGCGCGACAGCAGCGCGTCGGCGAGGGTGCCCAGCCCGCCGCGCAGGTACCAGCCGCCGTACGCCAGTTCGGCGTAGGGGACCGCGACCAGGGCGGCCGGGGCGCGGCGCGGGTCGGCGCCGGTGTAGGTGGCGTACCGGTCGAGCAGCATCCGCAGCCGGGGGTCGGACAGGTGGCTGCGGCCCAGCCCGCGCAGGGTGCGGCCGGGGCCGATGGCGGCGAGGTCGCCGAGCCGCCAGGCCAGGGCGGCCAGGTCCCGGGGGGAGTCGATGGGGCGGCGCAGGATGTCCCGGTGCGAGGCCTCCCACACCCGGGCGGCGCGGCGCCACAGCCGCTGCCAGTCGGCGGCGGACCGGTCGCCGAGGGTGGCACCGATCCGGGCGGCGAACTCGGCCGGGTCGGCGCAGGAGTCGAGGGTGGGCCCGCCGCCGGGGAAGACGTGCCGGACGATCGGGTCCAGCGGCGTCAGGTCGAGGTACTCGTCGAGCTTCGCGCCGGTCGCCTCGAACAGGTCGTGGAACACCTGGGGCAGGGTGAGCAGGCTCGGCCCGGTGTCGAAGTGGTACGCCCCGTCCGGCGTGTCGTGGACGTACCGGCCGAGCTTGCCGCCGACGGTGTCGGCGCGTTCGAAGACGGTGACCTCATGCCCGGTGACGGCCAGCCGGGCGGCGGTGGCCAACCCGCCCACGCCGGCGCCGATGACCACGATCCGCGCCATGCCACGTCCTCCTAGCTGACCGGGCGGCCGCGCCAGGACAGGCGCCGCCGCTTCCGCAGATGGTACGACCGCAGGGTCAGCCAACCGAGGACCACGACCGACACGGGGTGGGCCAGCGCGTCGGGCCAGGCCCGCCCGCCGGTGGCCCGGGCGCTGACCACCCGTCCGGCGACGCCCAGCAGGTAGCCGAGGAACGCCACCCCGGCGACCGTCGGCGCGCCCGCCGCCAGCGCCCCCACGGCGACCAGCGGGGGAGCGGTCCAGAGCAGGAGCAGCAGGGTCACCACCACGGCGGCGGCGACCGGGTGCCCGAAGGAGGCCCAGAGCGACTTGGTGTAGCCGTCGCGCAGCTGCGGCCACGTCTCGTACATCCGACAGGCGGCCAGCGCCGACCCGTCGGCCAGGGCGATCCGGCCCCCGGAGCGCTTGACCGCGCGGGCCAGCTCGATGTCCTCCAGGACCTTGTCGGCGACCGAGGCGTGCCCGCCGGCCCGCAGGTAGCCGGCCCGGTCGACGAGCAGGAACTGCCCGCCGGCCGCCGCCAGGGAGGGCCGTGGCGAGCGCTCCATCGCGCGCAGCGGCAGGAAGGTCAGCCACAACCACTGCAGCAGCGGCTGCACCAGCCGGTCGGCCGCCGTCCGCACCAGGATCCTCGGGTACGGCGACAGCAGCGTCGCCCCGGCCGCGCGCAGTTCGGTCACCGCCGCCGCGACGGCGTACGGGGTGAGCACCACGTCGGCGTCGACGAAGGCCAGCACGCCGACGGCCGGGTCGGTGCGCGTGGCGAGCTGCCAGCAGGCGTGTGGCTTGCCCAGCCAGCCGGGCGGCGGGGCGACCCCGGTGAGCAGGGTGAGCCGCGGGTCGTCGCCGGCCACCGCGCGCACCACGTCGGCCGTCCCGTCGGTGGAACCGTCGTCGAGCACCACGATCCGCAGGTCGCGGACCCCCTGCTGGGCGAGCAGCGAGCGCAGGCACGGGGTGACCCGGTCGGCCTCGTCGCGCAGCGGGCAGCACCGCCACCCGCTCGGTCACCTGCACCGGGCCGGCGCCGGGGCGGCGCAGCCAGCGGGTGGCGTTGACCCAGGTGTGGCCGGTGAGCGCGACCAGCGCGACCAGCAGGGCGAGCAGGGCGGTCATGCGGTGGCGTCGACGCCGGGGCGCGGTGTGCGGTGCGGCGCGGGCCGACCCGCGTCGTCCCGGCGGGCCCGCAGCAGCACGACCGCCAGCGGTACGGCGGTGACCGCCATGCCGACCGCGCCCCAGACCGCCGAGGCGGGCAGCCGCAGGAAGACCGCGTGCGCCAGCACGCTGGAGAGGTACGTCCACAGGTAGAGCGCGAACATCGGCGCGTCCCGCCCGTCGACGGTGTCCACGGCCGGGCCGGCGAGGGGACGCAGTGCGCTCATCAGCAGCACCGCGAAGAGCAGCCAGCCGAGGTAGTTGCTGACCGGGATGCCGGGCAGGCCGGGCAGCGCCGGTACGGCGTCCCGCCACCGCCAGTAGCCCTCCGCCACCATCTGCGGGTCGAGGAAGAGGTCCCAGGCGGCCAGCCCGACCGCGCCGAGCGCGACCCGGCCGAGCCGGTCCACCCACCCGACTGCCCGCCGCTCCCCGGCCGGCCCGGAGGTGAGCCGGACCGCGGCCAGCCAGGCCGGCCAGGCCATCCAGGTCCAGGCCAGCGGGATGATCAACGGCACCCCGGCGAGCTTCGGTCCCAGCTCGCCGGAGTAGTCGTAGCTGCCGAACGGGAAGCCGGTGGCCACCCCGAGCGCCTCGATCGCGAAGCCACCCCCGGTGGCCACCGCGACCAGCGCCCCCGCCGCCCGCACGCCCCGGGTGACCAGCGCGTGCCCGACCGAGAGCAGGTAGCCGAGGACGACGGTGGCCACGGTGAGCCCGGCCCGGGTGGCGCCGGTGGTGAGCGGGTAGCAGATCTGGGCGAGGATCAGGACGGCCAGCAGCGCCCAGGGCAGTCGCCGTCGGATCACGGCGCGGCCGGTTCCGGGGCGGACGCTCGCGGGGCGGGCGGGGGCAGCGGCAGGTCGCGACCGAGCACGCCGAACGGGCGTTCGTCGCCGGGGAAGTGGAAGTGCCGCAGCACGTCGACGAAGCCGAACCGGCGGTAGAGCCGCCACGCCCGGGACTGCTGCTCGTCGGCCTCCGGCGTGGAGAGCAGGGTGGTCGTCCCCTCCGCCAGGCCGAGCAGGGCGCGCAGCTGGCCGGCGCCGAGGCCGTGCCCCTGCGCGGGCGGCCGGACGTGCAGCTCCACCACCTCGAAGCAGTCGGTCAGCCAGCGCCGCCGGGCGGTGCCGTCGAGCGCCCGGTGCACCTGGTCGTGCCACCACTGCCCGGGGGCGCCGAGATAGCCGTACCCGAAGCCGGCCAGCTGGCCGGAGGAGGTGAGGCTGGCGACGGCCCGGAAGCCGGGGCGGCGGACGTGGGTGGCGATGTAGCCGCGCCGGGCCTCCAGCAGGTCGGCGCGGTAACCCATCGCCTCGCCGTAGACGGCCACCACGTCGTCCAGCCGCCGGACCAGATCGTCCGGCGTCCACCGCACCAACCTCATGCGTGTCCTCTCGCCTCGTCCGCGTCGCCGTCGGCGACCCATCCCAGCACCGTCCGGTCGCCGACCACGTCGCGCACCTCGAACCGCGCGAAGAGTTCCTCCGCGTACCACCCCTCGGTGGGGGTGCGGGCGATGGCGGCGCGGTGCTCGGGGTGACGGTACGCGAACGCGACGAGGTCCGCCGGATCCCGCCACACGCTCACCGTGCCCTGCCAGCCCAGCGGGGCCTCGCCGACGCCGAACCGGGCGAGCAGGCCGGGGGCGGCGTGCAGGGCGGCGGCGACCGGCGGGATGGCCCGCCAGAAGGTGACCGCCCGGCGGGGCCGCAGCCGGGCCCGGGTCAGCGCGAGCACCGGCCCGTCGACCCGACCACCGGGCGGATCGCCGAAGGGCCGCCGGCCGGACCACTCGCCGCGGCTGGTCAGCGGGCGCAGCTCGACCCGGGCGGACGCGTGGGCGATCCGGGCCCAGGAGCGGCCCACCGGGGAGGCGTCGAAGCCGGCCGCCGCGGCGGGGGAGTCCCAGGCCACCAGGGCGGCCCACCGGGTCAGGTCGGCGTCGCCGGGACCGAAGCCGGTGCCGGTCCCGGTGCCGAGCAGCTTGCCGAACCGTACGCCCCGGGTGTGCCGCAGCCGGCGCGGGTGCAGGGCCATCCGGGCCAGCGCCCGGGGCACCGCCGTCCGGGGGATCCGCCACACGTGCAGCGTGACCAGGTCGGGTACGTCGCTCACGCCACGTCGGCCGGGGTCCCGGCGGTGATCCGCAGCAGCTCCGCGTACGTGGTCGGGAAGACCGCCTGCGGCACCCCGCCGGCCGCCCACACCTCGTCGTACGCCGCGAGGGCGGTGTCGACCAGCGTGCGCAGCGGTCGGGGGTGACCGACCGGGGCGACCCCGCCGATGACCTGGCCGGTGTGTTCCCGGACGAACTCGGGGCTGGCCCGGCGCAGGTGGGTGACCCCGAGGGCGGCGGCGAGGCCGGCGGTGTCCACCCGGTGCGCGCCGGAGGTGAGCACCAGCAGCGGCGCGTCGTCCGCGTCGAAGATCAGCGAGTTGGCGATGGCGCCGACCTGGACGCCGAGCGCCTCGGCCGCCGCGGCGGCGGTGTGCACCGCCTCGGGCAGCAGGCGTACCTGGCTGGCGTCGGCGGAGCCGTCCCGTGCGCCCGCGTCGTCGAGCGCCCGCTGCACCGCCTGCACGTTCGGGTGTGGCTGCATGCCCCCATTCTCCCCGCCGCGCCCGTCCGGTTCCCACCCACCCACGCCGTGTCCCGCCCGGTCAGGCGAACCGGTCGGCGAGCGCGGTCAGCTTCGCCACGTACGCCGGCCAGTCCTGGTCGGGGAGGTTCGAGTTCTCCCGCCGCAGGCCGACCGCCCCGTCGTGCTGCTCGCGCAGGATGTCGGCGTGCCCCGCGTGCCGGGCCAGGTCGAACAGGACGTGCGCGATCACCCCGTGCAGGGTCACGTCCTGCGCGCCCGGCCGCCACCACGACACCCGCCCCGGGGCGTCGAGCGGCAGCAGGTCGATCGTCTCGTCGGCGAAGGCCCCGACCCGACGGTAGAGGTCGATCAGCCCGTCCTTCGTCTCGTCCTCCCGCGCGTACCAGTCGGCCTGCGGGTCCTCGTCGTACGCGGACAGGGGGAGCAGCTCGTCGGGGGTCGGGAACTCGCGCCCGAAGGTGGGCCCGAAGTAGCCGGCCTCGACGTTGAGGCAGTGCTTGACGATGCCCAGCAGGTTGGTGCCGGTCGAGGTGCGGGGCAGTCGGACCTCGCGTTCGCTCAGCCCGTCGAGCTTCCAGATCAGGTCGTCCCGGCACGCCTGGAGGTAGTGCCGCAGCACCTTCTTCGGATCGCTCATGTCACCCATGCCGGCCAGTCTGCCCCGGACGCACGTCGATCCGCTGCCCCCGCCCAGCTGTGTGGATCATGGAGTGGTGGCGCCTGGTACGCCCGGTCAGCGAGTTTTGTGAGGGACCACGACTCCATGATCCGCGTGGCGGCGGCGGGAGCCGGGCCAGGTCGGGGTCGCCCGGGGCCGGCCGGTGGCGTCCACCAGGAGGGCGGCGTAGCCGGTCAGGGTGGCCAGCCAGTCGAGGGCGTCGGCGCCGCGGGCGACCGCCGCCGTGGCGTACACGTCGGCCCAGAGCAGCTCGGGGCCGACCACGGTGACCGACCGGACGGCCTCGGCCGGCCGACCGGCCGGGGGTCGGTGATGTGCGCGCCGCGCCGCGCGGTGCCCGACGTGGCGACCGCGCCGCGCGCCAGCTCGACCACGTCGAGCAGCCGTTCGGGCCCGGCGGGGTCCTCGACGCCGATCCGCCAGGCCGGCCGTCCCGGCACGGTACGCAGCAGCACGTCCCCGCCGGCGTTGAGGCAGAGGTCGTGCTCGGGCAGGTCCGCCAGGTGCCGCGCGGCCCGCTCCACCGCCCACCCCTTGACCAGCCCGGACGGGTCGAAGCCGGTGCCGCCCAGCGGCAGTGGCAGCCGGCGCGCGTCGAACCAGCCGGCGGTCCGCGCGCGGGCCGTCTCGCAGAGCGTCACCACCTCGCGCACCAGCGGGTCGGCGGTGGCGGCCGGGCCGGGCGGCGCCCCGCCAAGCCGACCGAGCACGCTCTCCGCCCGGTACGTGCTGAACACCGCGTCGACCTCGCGCAGCTCGGCGAAGACCCGCTCCACCCGCTCCGCCACCGCGTCGGTACGCACCTCGGGGCCGCGCAGGTGCACGCTGACCGGCAGCCCCATCACCTGCACCACCCAGGCCCGGCGGTCGAGTTCCCCGGTCGGCCTCATTTCAGGTGCGCCGCGTCGATCGCGGCCTGCAGCGACTCCCGGTAGCCGTCGCTGGTGACGGTGGCCCCGGAGACCGTGTCGATCTGCGCGCTCTGCGCCGCCAGGGCCTCCTGCCGCAGGATCGGCACCGCGTAGTCGTTGATCTCCTGGTCCCGGTGGTTGCCGTCGGGCACCTGCACCGCGGCGACGTCGGTGATCTTCCCGCCGGAGACGGTGATCTTCACCTGCACCGGCCCCCACCGGGTCTGCGCCACCGACCCGGTGGCGGTCCCGTTCGACGACCCGCCCGAGTCGCCGCCGGTGGAGCCGGAACCGGAATCGGAGCCGGTGGAGCCCGAGCCGGTGGAGCCGGAGCCGGCGTCGGTCCCGCTCCACGAGCCGGTGCCCGTGCCGCCGGAGCCGGTGCCGGAGGCGATGGCGCTGCTCTCCCCGCCGGGGCCCATCGTGCTGGTCTTGTAGCTGAACAGCAGGACCAGGGCGGCCACGGTGGAGAGCAGCCAGACGGTGATCCGTCGCACGGATCCTCCCTTCGCGCCTGTCACCAGGCGAAACGTTCGTGATGGGTGTGCGCGTCGGGCACCCCGGCCGCGCGGGTCGCGGCGCGGGCGGCATCGACCCAGCCGTCCGGGCCGCAGAGGAAGACGTCGTGCCCGGCGACGCCGGGGGAGAGCCGGCGCAGGGCGTCCGCGTCGGACAGCCCCTCGGCGTACGTCGGCAGCCAGGCGGGCCGCCGGGCCCGGGGGCCGACCAGCCGGTGCACCACCACGCCGCGTTCCGCCGCGAGCCGGTCCAGCTCCGCGCCGAAGGCCAGCTCCTGTTCGGTACGCGCGCGGTAGAGCAGCACCGCCTCGCCCGGCGCGTACGGCAGCTCCCAGAGCAGCGCCAGCAGCGGGGTGATCCCGACGCCGCAGGCGAGCATGGTGATCCCGCCGCCGCGCCAGTGCTCCCCGGTCAGCCGCCCGTACGGCCCTTCGATCAGCACCTTCGTGCCGGGGCGCAGGGTGGCCACCCGGGAGCTGTCGTCGCCGAGGTCCTTGACGGTGATCCGCATCAGGTCCCCGCTCGGCGGTGCCGACAGCGAGTACGGGTGCGCCCGGGACCAGCCGGGGCCGTCCAGGAACCGCCAGAGCAGGAACTGCCCGGCCCGGGCGGGCAGCCGGTGCAGGTGCCGCCCGCGCAGCCAGACCGAGGTGACGCCGGGGGCCTCCGGGACCACCGCGGCCACCTCGACCCGGTGCCGCAGCGAACGCCAGGCCGGCAGGCCCAGTCGGTAGACCAGCACGCTGGCCAGGGCCAGCAGGTAGACCGTCCACCAGTAGGCGCGGGCGGCGGCGGAGGCGAGGAAGTCGGCCCCGGTCCAGAGCTGGTGCGGCAGCGCCAGGGCGATGCCGAGGTAGGCGTACAGGTGCAGCAGGTGCCAGGACTCGTAGCGCAGCCGGCGCCGGGCCGCCCGGACCGAGGTCACCACGACCAGCACCAGCAGCGCCAGCGCCGCGGTGGCCAGCAGCATCCCGGGGTACGAGACGACCAGGTCCCAGGTCTCGGCGAGCACGTTCTGCCGGGCGGTGCCGGCGTACCCGAGGGTGGTGAGCACCACGTGGGCCAGGAGCAGGTGGAAGGAGGTGAAGCCGGCGAGCCGGTGCCAGCGGGCGATCCGGTCCTGGCCGAAGCGCCGCTCGATCAGCGGCACCCGGGCCATCAGCACCACCTGGATCAGCATCAGGTCGGCGCTGAGCAGGCCGGCGAGGCGGCCGAGCGAGGTGAGGCCGGTGGCGAGGCCACCGACCAGCTCCTGCACCCCCCGGTCCGCGGTCCAGAGCGCGGTGACGACCAGCAGGCTGAGCACGGCCGCGCTGCCCGCGACATCGGCCCACCAGCCGGGCGCCGCCGGGAGGGGCCGCCGGGTGGTCCGCCGGTCGGCGACGGCGGCGGTCACCGGACGGTCGTTTCGGTACGGCTGACGTTCATGGGTAAACCCTGGGGCGACCACCTCCGGGACACCTTTGCCGCTGCTGTGCGCCGGCTGGGAATCCGGTTCACCTCCGGCGTGTCCCGGCGCGTCACACGTTGCATTTTCGTCGGGGGGGAGGTGTACTGTCGGGGTAGTTAGAACGAGTGTTCGATTGAGTCGTACGCTCGTTCCAACCGCCGGGTGCGGGTGTTTCGCGGCACCGGATCCCGGCAAGGTGCGGTTCCGCGGACCGCACCGGGCGCCGGACAGTCGCGAGTCCGGCCCCGTCAGGCAGGATCGTCGCCCGCCGCCCACGACCCCCGGGCGGCGGGCGACGGACCCGCCGGTACGCCGGCCGGGTGTGGTGTGGGGAAGCATCCACACCCGGCCGGCCCCCACCCGGTGCGTCTTCCTCCGCACCACCCGCCCCGGGCGCCTCGCACCGGCGGATCCGATCCGCCGGGCGGCGCGCCCGCCTCGGTCAGTGGAGGAGACAGTCCCATGCCGACCAGTCCGGCTCAGGCACCGACGGTGCCGGCGCACGTGCTGCCGCACCGCACCCCCGCCCAGCTGCTCGCCGTGGCTCGGCACGGGCTGACCGAGGCCGCCCAGACCCGCCCCGACGGCCTCCGCTACGCCGCCGCCCACCTCGCCGCGCTGCGCGCCGCCGCCGCCCTGCTCGCCGCCCGCGCCCGCCCGGCCCCCACCCGGCGCAACCGGATCACCAGCGTCTGGGTGCTGCTCTGCGCCGTCGCCCCCGAGCTCGACGAGTGGGCGCGCTACTTCGCCGCCGGCGCCGGCAAGCGGGCCGCCGCCGAGGCCGGTATCCCCCGGGTGGTCACCGCCCGGGAGGCCGACGACCTGCTCCGCGCCGCCGAACAGTTCGTGACGGTGGTGGAGGCCCTGCTCGGCCTGGCCCACCAGCCGGCACTGGACGGGTTGGCCGCCTGACCCGGCGCGTCCGGCCCGCCGGTGGGAAGCCCGCCGGGCCGGACGCGCCGCCTCCGGTTCCGCGACGTGGGCCCGGTTCCCGGGACGACACACCACGGGTCCGGGGACCCGGCACCACTTGCAGCTGCACAGCGACACGGCACAGCACGGGGCTCAGTCCCGTGACGACACACGACGGGGGGTAGGTCCGATGGCGGGCCGCATGGTGGTCGGTTCCGCCGCACTGGCCGGGCTGGTACGTCCGGCGAGCGCACCCGATCCGGCGGGTGGCCACCGGGTGCTGCCGGTCCTGCCGGAGCTGACCGGCCTGCTGCCCAACCGCGGCCTGCGGCGCGGCAGCACCATCGCGGTCGGTGCCGGGCAGCCCCGCCGCAGTGGCGGCACCTCGCTGCTGCTCGCGCTGCTCGCCGAGGCGTCCCGGGCCGGCTCGTGGTGCGCCGTGGTCGGCGTGCCCACCTTCGGCGCCGGGGCGGCGGCCGAGGCCGGCATCGCCCTGGACCGGCTCGCCCTGGTGCCGCACCCCGGACCCGAGTGGCCCACCGTCGTCGCCGCCCTCATCGACGGGGTGGACGTGGTGGTCACCGCCGTCCCGGCCACGGTCTCCGCCTCGGTCGCCGACCGGCTGGCCGCCCGCGCCCGACAGCGGGGCAGCGTGCTCGTCCCGTACGGCCGGTGGGACGGCCGACGTCACGCTGCAGGTGGTCCGGGGCGTCTGGGAGGGGCTGGGGGCCGGCCGGGGCGGCTGCGCCGCCGGGAGGTCACCGTCTCGGCGCGCGGACGCGGGGCGGCCGCCCGGCCGAAGGAGATCAAGGTGTGGCTGCCCGGCGACGGGCTCACCCGGATCATCCCCCGGGCGACCGGGGTCGCCGCCGCCACCCGGGCCGCCGTCGTCGCCCCGTCCGCCGTGGCGCGCTCACCCTGGTGGGGCCGGCATGACCGTCGCGCCGCTGCGGACGCTGCTGCTCTGGTGCCCGGACTGGCCGGTGCTCGCCGCCGAGATCGTCGACGGGGTGCCCGCCACCGATCCGGTCGCCGTACTGCACGCCAACCGGGTGGTCGCCTGTTCGGAGCGGGCCCGCGCCGAGGGGTGCGCCGGGGGCTGCGCAAGCGGGAGGCGCAGGGCCGCTGCCCGCAGCTCACCGTCGTCGAGCACGATCCCGGCCGGGATGCCCGGGCCTTCGAGCCGGTGGTCGCCGCCGTGGAGGAGGTGGCCGCCGGGGTCGAGGTGGTCCGGCCGGGGGCCTGCGCGCTGGCCGCCCGCGGTCCGAGCCGCTACCTGGGGGGCGAGGAGGCGGCGGCCGAACGGATCGTCGAACACGTCGCCCAGACCTGCGCGGTGGAGAGCCAGGTCGGCATCGCCGACGGGGTCTTCGCCGCCGGACTGGCCGCCCGCGACGGCCGGGTGGTGCCGCCGGGTGGGACGCCCGGCTTCCTGGCCGCCCTGCCGGTCGAGGCGCTCGGCCGGCCCGCCCTGGCCGACCTGCTGCGCCGGCTGGGGATCCGCACGCTCGGGGACTTCGCCGCGCTGCCGGCCGGTGACGTGCTGGCCCGGTTCGGCTTCGACGGGGCCCTCGCGCACCGGCTCGCCGCCGGTCGGGACCACCGGCCGCTCGCCGTCCGGCACCCCCCGGCCGACCTGGTCGTCACCGCCGACCACGACGAGCCGATCGAGCGGGTCGACGCCGCGGCCTTCGCCGCCCGGGTCCTGGCCGAGCAGCTGCACGAGCGACTCGCCGCGCACGGGCTGGCCTGTACCCGGCTCGGCATCGAGGCGGTCACCGCGCATGGTCAGGAGCTGCACCGGGTCTGGCGACACGACGGCCTGCTCACCGCCGCCGCCATCGCCGACCGGGTGCGCTGGCAGCTGGACGGCTGGCTCTCCGGCGGCAACCGTCGGGCCGGCGCCCGACCGGCCCGGCCCACCGCCGGGATCATCCGACTGCGGCTGATCCCCGACGGGGTGCTCGCCCAGGCCGGCCTGCAACCGGGATTGTGGGGGGAGACCGGCGAGGAGCGGGAGCGGGCGCATCGCGCGCTGAGCCGGGTGCAGGGCATCCTCGGCCCCGAGGCCGTGTTGACCGCCGTGCTCGGCGGCGGCCGGTCCCCGGCCGACCAGGTGCGTCTGGTGCCGTGGGGCGACGAACGCCTGCCCGCCCGCCCCGGCCCGCCGCCCCTGCCCGACCCGCCGTCGTTGTCTGGCCCGGCGCCCCTACCTGGCCGGTCGCCCCTGCCTGGTGAGCCGGCGATTCGGGGGGCCGGCGATGGTGACCGGTCCCTGGACCTGGCCGGTCGGGCTGACGCCGGTCGTTCCGTCGGCCGGGTGGGGCGGATCGACGGCACTGACCGATCCGTCGGCGCGGCCGGCCGGGACGCTGCCGGTCGGGCCGGCGCTGACCGGGCTGTCGCTGACCGGGCTGTCGCTGACCGGGCTGTCGCTGACCGGGCCGACGCTGGGCGTGCGGTCGTTGCGGCGGGTCATGCCGACGGTGGGTGGCCGGTCGACCAGGACGGCCGGGATGGCCGGTCCGTCGGTCGGCAGGGAGCGGGCCGGCGCCGGCCGAGTGGGTGGCGGTCGGGTGGGTGGCGGTCGGGTGGGTGGCGGCCGGGTGGGTGGCGGCGTGGCCGTACCGCCGTGGCCGGGTCGGCTGCCGCCGCCCGCGCCGGCCGTGGTGCTGCCCACGCCGCTCGCCGCGACCGTGCGGGACGCCACCGGCGAGCCGGTCGTGGTCAGCGCGCGCCTGGCGGTGAGCGCCCCGCCCGCCCGGCTGGTCGTCGGCGGCCGGCCGGCGGAGATCGTCGGGTGGGTCGGCCCGTGGCCGGTGGAGGAGCGCTGGTGGGCGCCGGCCGAGGCGCGACGGCGGGCCCGGTTCCAGGTCAGCCTGGCCGACGGCGCCGCCCTGCTGCTGGCGGTCGAGGGCGGCCAGTGGCTGGTGGAGGCGATCTATGACTGAGCGCCGGTCCATGGCTGGGCGCTGGTCCATGGCTGGGCGCCGGTCTGTGGCTGGGCGCCGGTCCCGGACCGGGTGCCGGTCCGCGGCTGGGCGCCGGTCGGGTCGGCTGCGGCGGACCCGGCCCGACGGACGCTACGAACTTGATGACAAATATGGATCGCTGACGACCTCCGACGAGTCGGCCAGGGACTCCAGCCCTCTGATTCATCTTTGCCATCAAGTTCGTAGGCGACGAACGGACACCCACCGTCCCGCACCGGCGCTGACACCGGCCGCACGAGGAGCGGACCGGTGAGCTTCCACAACCCGAAGCTGCCCTGGTCGGAGCTGGAGCGGGTGCTCTCCGGGCGCGGCGGTGGAAGTGGCGGCGGTCGGGACGGGCGGTCGGGGGGCGAGCGGCACCTGCACGTGGTGGATCCGCTCGCGGTCGACGCCGACGGCGGTGACTCCCCGGCGTGGAGCCGCAAGCGGCAGCACTACGAGCCGCCCGAGGCGTCCGAGCTGTCCCGACCCGACGACACCGTGCCCTACGCGGAGTTGCACGCGCACACCAACTTCAGCTTCCTCGACGGGGCCAGCCACCCGGAGGAGTTGGCCGAGGAGGCCGCCCGGCTGGGGCTCACCGCACTCGCCGTCACCGACCACGACGGCTTCTACGGGGTGGTCCGGTTCGCCGAGGCGGCCCGTGCGCTGCACCTGCCGACGATCTTCGGTGCGGAGCTCTCCCTCGGGCTGCCCGGCCCGCAGAACGGCGAGCCCGACCCGCTGGGCCGGCACCTGCTGGTGCTCGCCCACGGCCACGAGGGGTACGCCCGGCTCGCCACCACCATCTCCCGCGCCCAGCTGCGCGGCGGCGAGAAGGGCCGCCCGGTCTACGGCGAGCTGGAGGAGGTCGCCCAGGAGCTGAAGGACCACGTGCTGGTGCTGACCGGCTGCCGCAAGGGGCACGTGCCGGGGGCGCTGCTCACCGAGGGCGTCGACGCGGCGGCCCGGGAGCTGGACCGGCTCACCGCCCTGTTCGGCGCGGACACGGTCGCGGTGGAGCTGACCGACCACGGGCACCCGGTCGACGCCGACCGGAACGACGCCCTCGCCGAGTTGGCCGCCGCCGCCGGGCTGCCCACGGTGGCCACCAACAACGTGCACTACGCCACCCCCGGCCGACGCCGGCTGGCCACCACGCTGGCCGCCGTCCGGGCCCGGCGCAGCCTGGACGAGATCGACGGGTGGCTGCCGGCCGCGGCCACCGCGCACCTGCGCAGCGGTGCGGAGATGGCGGCCCGGTTCGGGGCGTACCCGGGAGCGGTGGCGCGGGCCGCCGAGTTCGGCGCGGAACTCGCCTTCGACCTGCAACTGGTCGCGCCGAAGCTGCCGGCGTACCCGGTGCCGTCGGGGCACACCGAGATGAGCTGGCTGCGGCACCTGACGTTGGCCGGCGCGCACGAACGGTACGGGCCGGCCGAGGCGCACCCGGAGGCGTACGGGCAGCTGGAGCACGAGCTGCGGATGATCGACGAGCTGGGCTTCCCCGGCTACTTCCTGGTGGTCTACGACATCGTCAGCTTCTGCCGCGCGCAGGACATCTACTGCCAGGGGCGGGGCTCGGCGGCCAACTCGGCGGTCTGCTACGCGCTGCGGATCACCAACGTGGACGCGGTCCGGCACCGGCTGCTCTTCGAACGCTTCCTCGCCCCGGAGCGGGACGGGCCGCCCGACATCGACGTGGACATCGAGTCCGACCGCCGGGAGGAGGTGATCCAGCACGTCTACGCCCGGTACGGCCGGGAGCACACCGCCCAGGTCGCCAACGTCATCTCCTACCGTCCCCGGTCGGCGGTGCGGGACGTGGCGAAGGCGTTCGGCTTCTCCCCGGGCCAGCAGGACGCCTGGAGCAGGCAGATCGACCGCTGGGGCTCGGTCGCCGCCGTCGACGTCGAGGACATCCCCGAGCAGGTCGTCGCGTACGCCAACGAGCTGCAGACCTTCCCCCGGCACCTGGGCATCCACTCCGGCGGCATGGTGATCTGCGACCGCCCGGTGATCGAGGTCTGCCCGGTGGAGTGGGGGCGGATGCCCGGCCGCAGCGTGCTCCAGTGGGACAAGGACGACTGCGCCGCCGTCGGGCTGGTCAAGTTCGACCTGCTCGGCCTCGGCATGCTCTCCGCGCTGCACTACGGCTACGACATGATCGGGACGACCCTGGACCTGGGCGACATGACCCTGGACGACCCCGAGGTCTACGACATGCTCTGCCGGGCCGACTCGGTCGGGGTGTTCCAGGTGGAGAGCCGCGCCCAGATGGCCACCCTGCCCCGGCTGAAGCCGCGCGAGTTCTACGACCTGGTGGTGGAGGTGGCGCTGATCCGGCCCGGCCCGATCCAGGGCGGCTCGGTGCACCCGTTCATCCGGCGCAAGAACGGCCAGGAGCCGGTGACGTACGCCCACCCGCTGATGCGCAACGCGCTGGAGAAGACCCTCGGCGTGCCGCTGTTCCAGGAGCAGCTGATGCAGCTCGCCATCGATCTGGCCGGGTTCGACGCGGCCGGCGCCGACCAGCTGCGCCGGGCGATGGGCGCGAAGCGGTCGGTGGAGCGGATGGCGCAGATCGCCGACCGGTTGTACGCCGGGATGGCCGAGCGGGGCATCACCGGGGAGCTGGCCGACGACGTCTATCGCAAGCTCACCGCGTTCGCCAGCTACGGTTTCCCGGAGAGCCACGCGATGAGTTTCGCCTACCTGGTCTACGCAAGTTCCTGGCTCAAGCGCTACCACCCGGCGCCGTTCCTGGCCGCGCTGCTCAACGCCCAGCCCATGGGCTTCTACTCGCCGCAGACCCTGGTCGACGACGCCCGCCGGCACGGCGTCGAGGTACGCCGCCCGGACATCAACGCCAGCGGCGCGTCGGCGGTGCTGGAAGCCACCCCGCAGACCCGATGGGGGAGTCAGCCGGGGGAGCCACCGCACGCCTGGGGGCTGGGCGGTCCGGCGGTCCGGCTCGGGCTGGGCGCCGTGCGTACTCTCGGCGCTCCGGTGGCCGAGCGGATCGAGGCGGAGCGGGCGGCGCACGGGCCGTACGCGGACCTGCCGGACCTGGCCCGGCGGGCCGGGCTGACCGCCGCGCAGCTGGAGGCGCTGGCCACCGCGGACGCCTTTGCCTGTTTCGGGCTGACCCGGCGGCAGGCGCTGTGGGCCGCGGGCGCGGCGGCCCAGGAACGGCCGGACCGGCTGCCCGGCACGGTGACCGGCGTGAGCCCGCCCACCCTGCCCGGCATGGAGGAGGTCGACAAGCTCGTCGCCGACGTCTGGGCGACCGGGCTGTCACCGGAGACGCATCCGGCCCGGTTCCTCCGCGAGCGGCTCGACGCGCTGGGTGCCGTGCCGATCGCCCGGCTCGGCCGGGTGGAGCCCGGCCGGCGGATCCGGGTCGGCGGGATCGTCACCCACCGGCAGCGACCGGCGACCGCGGGCGGGGTCACCTTCCTCAACCTGGAGGACGAGACCGGCATGCTCAACGTCACTTGCTCCCCGGGCCTCTGGCAGCGCTACCGTCGAGTCGCCCGCACCAGCGCGGCACTGGTGGTGCGGGGCCGGTTGCAGCGGTACGAGGGGGTCACCAGCCTCACCGCCGACCGGCTGGACGCGATCACGCCGCCGGTCACGCCGGCTTCCCGGGACTTCCGCTGAGCCCAGTGATCCGCATTACGGTTTCCCGCCCCGGGAAGCGGGAGACTTCCGACACGCGCGGGCAGAGTGGCCCGCCCGGCATGGGGGATTGAACGATGACCCTGAACAGCGCATACATCGGTGGCGTGGCGAACACCCGGCGGACCCGGCTGGCTGCCGGCTGGTCGCCGACCCACGACGCGGAGACCCGCGAGTACGAGGTGACCGACGGTCCGGTGGCCAACGCCCAGCGGTCCCGCGCCGAGGAGGATCCCGCCGGGGGCGGCGACTTCTGATCGGAACCGCGCGGGTGACTAGGCTCGTCGGCGTGGAGCAGACCCGAACGCTGACCCCCCGTACCGCCGTGATCTGGTCGGTTCTCGCGGCCGAGCTGGACCGCCGGGCCGGCGACCGGCTCACCGTGCTCGACGTCGGCGGCGGCACCGGCGGATTCGCCGTCCCGCTCGCCGAGGCCGGCCACCGGGTCACCGTGGTCGACGCCAGCCCCGACGCGCTCGCCGCGCTGACCCGCCGGGCCGCCGAGGCCGGGGTCGCCGACCGGGTACGCGCCCTGCAGGGCGACGGCGACGCGCTCGCCGGGCTGGTGGAGGCGGCCACCGTCGACCTGGTGCTCTGCACTCCGTGCTGGAGGTCGTCGACGACCCCGCCCCGGTGGTGGCCGCCCTCGCCGCCGCGCTGCGACCCGGCGGCGCGGCCAGCGTCCTGGTCGCCGGCCGGGCCGCCGCCGTGCTCGGTCGGGCCATGAACGGCCACCTCGACACCGCCGCCGCGCTCGCCGCCGACCCGCACGGCAGCGCCGGTTCCGCGGGACACCCTGCGCCGCCGCTACGACGCCGACGACGCCGCCGCGCTGCTGGCCACCGCCGGGCTCGCCGTCGAGGAGATCCACGGGTGCGCGTCCTCGCCGACCTGCTGCCCGCCGCGGTGGCGGACGGCCAGCCGGCCGCCCTGGTCGAGCTGGAGCGGGCCCTGGCCGGGTGGTCGCCGTACCATCGGGACCTCGCCGCCCAGCTGCACCTGTTCGCCCGCCGGCCGGCATGACCGGCAACGGTGGTGGGGCCGCTCGCCCGGTCGCCCCGCGCTACGGCGGCGGCAGCCTCGCCGACGTGCTGCCCAGCGCCCTCGCGGTGCTCGGCGTGCCCGGCGCGGTCGACCTGCTCGGCCTGCGCCCCCGGCTGGCCGGGGTACGCCGGATCGCCGTGCTGCTGGTCGACGGGCTCGGCTGGCACCAGATCCCCACCGCCGCCCCGTACGCCCCGACCCTCGCGGGTCTCGCCGCGACCGTCGGCGTCCCGCTCACCTCCGGCTTCCCCTCCACCACCCCGACCAGCCTGGTCACCCTCGGCACCGGCAGCGCCCCCGGTGGCCACGGCGTGCTCGGGTTCAAGGTCCGCGTCCCCGACACCGACCGGGTGCTCAGCCACATCGAGTGGACCGGTGACCCGGACCCGCTGGCCTGGCAACCCATCCCCACCCAGTACGAGCGGGCCCGCGCCGCCGGGGTGGCGGTGACCGTGGTCAGCCGCCCCGAGTACGCCGGCAGCGGCCTCACCCTCGCCGCCAACCGCGGCGGCGACTACCGGGGCGCCGCCGACGTCGACGCCCTCGCCACCCGGATGCTCACCGCCCTGGCCGCCGGCGCCGGGCCCACCCTGGTCTCCGGCTACCACCCCGACCTGGACCGGCACGGCCACCTCAGCGGCGTCGACTCAGGCCCCTGGCGGCTCGCCGCCGCCGAGGTGGACGGGCTGCTCGCCCGGCTGGTCGACGGGCTGCCGCCCGACGCCGCGCTGCTGGTCACCGCCGACCACGGCCAGCTCGACGTGCCCGCCGCGCACCGCGTCGACTTCGACACCGACCCGCGCCTGCGGGCCGGGGTGCGGGTGCTCGCCGGTGAGCCCCGGGTCCGCTACCTGCACGTCGCGCCGGGCGCCACCGCCGACGTGGTGGCCGCCTGGTCGGCGGTGCTGGGCGACGCCGCCCGGGTCACCACCCGGGACGAACTGGTGGCGGCCGGCTGGTTCGGGCCGGTGCCCGAGGAGCACCTGCGCCGGATCGGCGACGTGGTGGTGGTCTGCCGGGGCACCCACGCGGTGGTGGCCACCCGCTCCGAGCATCCGATGGAGTCGCGGCTGGTCGCGTACCACGGGTCGGACACCGCGACCGAGATGACCATCCCGCTGCTGGTCGTCAGCGGCTGACGGGCAACCTGTCGGACCCGGCGGCTAGCCTGCGGGGATGGGCCGCAGCCAGTCGTTGCCCCGGGGTGACGGTGATCCGCGCTTCGGGCCGGACGCCGACGACACCGACTGCCCGATCCTGCACGTCGACATGGACGCCTTCTTCGCCTCCGTCGAGGTGCGGCGCCGGCCCGAGCTGCGCGGCAAGCCCGTGGTGGTCGGTGGCATCGGCCCCCGCGGCGTGGTCAGCTCCGCCAGCTACGAGGCCCGCCGGTACGGCGTCCGCAGCGCCATGCCCACGGCGCGGGCCCGGGCGCTCTGCCCGCACGCGGTCTACCTGCCGACCGACTTCGGTCAGTACTCGGCGGCCTCCCGGGCGGTGATGCAGATCTTCCGGGACGTCACCCCGCTGGTCGAGCCGCTCTCCCTGGACGAGGCCTTCCTCGACGTGTCCGGTGCGCGCCGCCTCTTCGGCCCACCGGCGGAGATCGCCCGGCTGATCCGCCGCCGGGTCGCCGAGGAGCAGCGCCTGACCTGCTCGGTGGGGGTGGCGCCGAGCAAGTTCGTGGCGAAACTGGGCTCCACCCGCGCCAAACCCGACGGGCTGCTGGTGGTGCCCGTCGACCGGGTGCTCGACTTCCTGCACCCGCTGCCGGTGGCGGCGCTGTGGGGGGTGGGGGAGCGGTCGGCCGAGACGCTGCGCCGGATGGGGCTGAACACCGTCGGCGACCTGGCCGAGGCGCCCGTCGGCCTGCTCCGCCGGGCGGTCGGCGACGCCGCCGCGCAGCACCTGCACGAGCTGGCCTGGGGGCGGGACCCGCGGCGGGTCACCCCGGAACACGCCGAGAAGTCGATCGGCGCCGAGGTGACCTTCGACGTCGACGTGCGGGACCCGGGGGAGATCCGCCGGGCGCTGCTGGGCCTCGCCGAGAAGGTCGGCGTCCGGCTGCGCCGGGCCGGCCAGGTGGGGCGGACGGTGTCGCTCAAGGTCCGGCTGGCCGACTTCCGCACGGTCAGCCGGTCCCGCACCCTCTCCGTGCCCACCGACACCGCCCGGGAGATCTTCGACACTGCCTGGGCGCTCTGGACCGTTCTCGACACGACCGAGCCGATCCGGCTCGTCGGCGTACGCGCCGAAGGGCTCGCCGCCGCCGACCGGACGCCACGCCAGCTCACCCTCGGCGCGCCCGAGCGCGGGTGGCGGGAAGCGGAAGCGGCCGCGGACGCCGCCGCTGCCCGATTCGGGCGGTCCGTCATAGGTCCGGCCAGTCTGCTCGGGCGGCGTGATCCGCGCCGAGACGAAAATCCGGCCCGGCCATAGGTCGTCCCGCTTTCCGACGCGCGAGCCCCCTCGTAGACTTGCGGGTAAGCAGCCGGTTGGCTGCCACGGTCTGTCGGTCCGACCGGGCCGACCAACGTGACCGGGGAGGAGTGCCGTGCCGCTCTCGGAGCACGAGCAGCGGCTGTTCGAGCAGATCGAGCGGTCGCTTGCCGAGGATCCCAAGTTCGCCTCGGCCGTTCGCGCCAGCGACCCGCGTTTCCACGCGCGGCGTCGCCTGCTCGTCGCTGCCGCCGTGGTCATTGCTGGTCTGGCCCTGTTGATCTACGGTGCCGTGATCAAGACGCCACCGCTGGCGGTGGCGGGTTTCGTCGTCATGCTGGCCTCGCTGGGCTATGCGGTGCAGTCGCACCGCCGGTCCCAGTCACCCGACCTGCACGTGGTCGGTGGCACGACCAGCCGTCGCCGTCCCCGTGGTCGCGCGGGTCGGCGGGGGTCGTTCCTCGACCGGATGGAGGATCGCTGGCGGCAGCGCCCGGAGGGGCACCGCTGACCACGTTCCGTCCCTGAGCCGGGTGACGCGGCGACGCGCCGCCGGAATTCGTTCCGGTACGCGTGGCCGCGTCGCCATGTCCTGACTCCCCACCCGGGTCCTCCGGCGGCGCAGGTGCTCCTCGATCAGGTCCACCCGCTCACCCACCGGACGGTCCGTCCGTGCGCCCGGTCCACCCGGCTCCTTTCAGTCCACCTGCGCTCCGGTCAGCCCGGGCCCTCGGCCCACGCGGACGCCCGCCCGCCGGGTGGGCCGGCGGACGGGCGTCGCGCGGGTCAGCGGGCCGGACGGCCGGCCAGGATCCGCCGTGGACTCCAGCGCAGCAGGTGGCGACGGAGCCGACCGGCGGTGGTGACCAGGCCCGTCGACGTGTCGGCCAGCCCGCTGCGCCAGCGCAACAGCACCGACGGCGGCAGCACCGCTGCCAGCAGTCGGGTACGCCGGTCCGCCCGGCCGGCCAGTGCGCCGCGTACCGCACGCAGGGCCGGGGGCAGTTCCTCACCACCGAGCGGATCGCGGGCGTAGCGGGCCCGCTCCTCGGCCCGACCGAGCAACCGCACCGCGCCGCCGGCGTCGACGTCCCCGGTCAGCGTCTCCCGGACCAGCCGCTCCGCCGTCGCCCGGGGCGTCTCCGTCCGGTCGACCCGGACGCGGAAGTCCACCAACGTGTCGAGCAGCTCGTCCCAGGCGGCGTGGGCGTCCGCCCGGGCCCGGTCGGCGGTGACACCGACCGACACCTCCCGGACCGCGCCCGGCGTGCCCGGTTCCGTGTCCACCACGGTGGCCTTCGGCGCGGCGCGGCTGCCCCGCCGGCGACGCGGGCCGCCCGGCGCAGCGCCGGCACGGCCAGCAGCGCGAGCAGGCGCCAGCGCCCCGGCCGTCCACCACGGCCAGACCGGTCCCGCTCGGCGGGATCGCTGCCGGCCAGGCTCAGGCCGGTGTCGGTGTCCCGGTCGGCGGCGTCCGGGCCGTCCGGACCGGCCGACGGGCCCACCCCGTCGGGTGCGCTGCTGCTGCCCGGGACGGGAAGGTTCTCCTCCGGCGCGTCGGTGTCCGGCGCCCAGGACGACCGGACCGAACCCGCCACGCTGCTCGCCGGGGTGGCGTCGAACGGCACCCAACCGATCTGGCCGAAGTAGACCTCGGTCCAGGCGTGCAGGTTCCGGTTGGTCAGCACGTACGTGCCGTCGTCGGCGCCGGCGCCGTTGGTGAAGCCGAACGCCACCCGGGCCGGGATGCCGGCCTGCCGGACCAGCCAGGCCATCGCGGCGGCGTACTGCTGGCAGAAGCCCACCTTGCTGGTGAGGAAGTCGGTGATGTCCTCGCCGCTGGTCCCGCCCCGGGTGGAGAGCGAGTACGAGAAGCCGTTCTCCACCGAGAAGTAGTCGTAGATCGCCCGGACCTTGTCGTAGTCGTTCTGCTTGCCGCGGACCAGTCGGCTGACCAGCCGGTCGACCTCCGGCACCGTCGGCGTCCAGACCTGCTGGCGCAGCAACGGGTCGTCGGCGGCGAGCGAGGGTGCCGCGCGCAACGCCGCCGGGCTGTACGTCGAGCGGACGTAGTCGAACGAGTACCGCTTGCCCCGCGAATTCTCCCGGTTGGAGAAGACCAGCTGCAGCTTCGGGTCGTACAGCCACTTGCCGTTCAGGCCGTCGGTCTTCACCGGCTCGGCATAGACCGGCAGCAGCGGCATGTTGAGGTTCTTCGTCACCTCCACCGTCGCCCGGTAGCGCTGCCGGTCCACCCCCCGGGCGCCCTGGTCCGTCGGGTCGGGCAGGTCACGGGCCGACCGGCCGCTGGGCACCCGGGTCCGGAAACCGTCCGGCCGCAGCTCGTCGGCGACCCCGAAGCGCAGGTAGAACGGGTTCCGCTCGGTCGTCCTGACCTTGACCAGGTCGGCCACCTCGGACTGGTTCAACTGGCCGCTCAACGCGGCGAACAGGTCGATCCGCCCCGGGCTGCCGCCCAGGCCCGGCCGCCCGTTGCCGGCCCCCGCCCCGGCCCCGACGGTGTCCAACAGGCCGCCGGTCATCCCCGGCACCGCCAGCGGCAGCGCCACCGCCACCGCCACGCCGACCACGGCCAGCCGCCGGCCCGCCGCCGCCAACGGGGAGGCCTCCCAGACGTCGACGTCGCGGCCCTCCCCGGTGAACCGGCGGCCGAACCGGCGGACCCGGTCCACGTTGTCGGTCACCAGCAGCCAGAGGTAGCCGGCTGCGCCCACCACGAACGGCACCGCCGGGACACTGTCCACGTAGATCGCCACCGGCACCGAGTAGATCGCCAGCATCGGCAGTCCGGCCAGCGCCGGCCGGCGCAGCCCCACGCTCAGCACGTCGACCAGCACCGCCACCGCACCGATCCCGAGCACGGCCAGGAACAGCAGCGAGGTGACGTCGGGCACCTTCACCCCGTACGTCCGCATGTCCTGCAGCGACTGGCCGAGCAGCTCCCCGAAGTGGGCGAACGTGCCCGGGGTGGGCAGGAACGCGAGCAGTTCGCCGCCGCTCGGGAAGATCCAGGTCAGGGCCAGCAGCAGCCCGGCCAGCATGGCCAGCACCTGACCCCACAGAGGGCTGCGGACCAGCCGGCTCAGCGCCGCCGCGCCGGCCACCACGGCCACCGCGATCGCCGCCTCGACCAGCCACGTCCAGCGCTGGAAGATGGCCGACAGCGGCGCCGCCGCCAGCAGGGTCGCCGCGGCGGCGACGAAGCCGAGGTTGCGAGCTGCGGTCACGGGGTCACCCTTTCGGTCATCGCATGCCCCCGGCGACGGTCTCGGCGAGCGCGGCACGCAGCGCGAAGCCCTGCGACCCGCGGGCCGCCTGCGGCCACAGCGCCGGCAGCCGGCCGCCGTGGTCGACCCCGATCACCCGCCAGCCGCTCTGCAGCAGGGCGAGCGCGGCGGTGTCGTGCAGGCGGTCCGCCTCGGCCCGGGCCTTCTCCGGGAGGTTCAGCCAGGAGGAGCTGTCCAGCAGGAAGCCCACGCAGGTGGCGCCGTTGCCGCGCAGCCCGGCCAGCAGCTCGGCCTCGGCGGTGTTCAACGCGCCGAACAGGGCGATGACCAGGCCGCCGTCGGACCGCTGCCGGACCCGCTGCACCAACGTGCCGATCTCACCGTTGGTGTCCAACCGGACGTCGGCGAGGTGGTCGAGGAGCAGACCCTCACCGCCGGCCTCGGTGGCGTCCACGTCCGCCCCGGAGCCGGTGACCAGGCGCAGCTTGTAACCGGCCTGACGCAGGTGCACCGCGATGCTGGCCGCGGCGGAGACCGCCCACTCGAAGCTCGCCGTCGGGCCGTCGCCCCGGTGGCCGTACGCCCGGGTGTCCAGGACCACCGTCGCGCGGCTCTCCCACGGCTGCTCCTCGCGGCGCACCATCAGCTCACCGGTGCGCGCCGTGGACTTCCAGTGCACCCGCCGCAGGTCGTCGCCCATCCGGTACTCCCGGGTGGCCGCGTCGTCCTCGCCGTGCACCGCCACCGAACGGGCCCGGCTGTCGCCGCTGCCCGCGTACTCCCCGGGGAGGCGGACCGAGGGCAGGGGGGTGACCTGCGGGATGACGGTGAGGTGGTCGGTGCTGGGAAAGGCGCGGCTGAGCTCGCAGAGCCCGAACGGGTCGGTGAGGCGGACCACCAGGGGGCCCACCTCGTACCGGCCGCGCACGTCGGCCCGCACCGTGTACGCCACCGAGCTGGCCTGGTGCGCGCCGAGCCGTTCCAGCACCACCCGGGGCCGGCTGCCCAGCGCGTACGGCAGCCGGTCCTCCAGCAGCAGGGTGCCGGTGGGCAGCCGGGACAGGTTCTGCAGCCGCAGCACCACCCGGGAACTGGCGCCGACCGGCACCCGGTGCGGCTCCAGCGAGCGGTTGCAGGCGAGCTTGTAGCGGCTGCGTCCCACGTACGCCGCGGCGAGCAGCGGCAGCACGGCCAGCAGGACGGCGACCCGCAGCAGGTCCTTCTCGCCGAGGATGCCGGCGGAGACCGCGGCGGCGACCGCGGCCGCCAGGAAGGAGCGGCCGCGGGTGGTCAGCCCGCGCAGCCCGGCACGCACGTCACGGCCTCCGTGGCTCGAACGGCCCGCGGCCGTTGCCGCCGCCGGGCCGGGTGTCGTAGGGGGAGCGCTTGCGGTCGTTCGGCAACGGGAGCCGGTGCACCAACTCGGAGACGATCGCGTCGGTGGTGCGCCGGGCGAGCTGGGCGTCGGCGGTCGGGATGATCCGGTGCGCGAGCACCGGCACCGCCAGCGCCTGGAGGTCGTCGGGCAGCACGTAGTCGCGGCCCTCCAGGGCGGCGACCGCCCGGGCGGTGCGCAGCAGCTGGAGGGTGGCCCGCGGGGACGCGCCGAGGCGCAGGTCGGGAGCCTCCCGGGTGGCGGTGACCAGGTCGATGGCGTACTGCTTGACGGCGTCGGCGACGTGCACCTGCCGGACGTGGCCGATGAGCTGGCGGACGGTCGCCGCGTCGGAGACCGGGCGCAGCTCGTGCAGCGGGTCGGTGGCGCCGTGGCCGTCCAGCATGGCCAGCTCGGCCGAGACGTCCGGGTAGCCCATCGCGATCCGGGCGGTGAACCGGTCGCGCTGCGCCTCCGGCAGCGGGTAGGTCCCCTCCATCTCGATCGGGTTCTGCGTCGCGATCACCATGAACGGGGTCTGCAACTGGTAGGTCACCCCGTCGACGGTGACCTGTCGTTCCTCCATGCACTCCAGCAGCGCCGACTGGGTCTTCGGCGAGGCCCGGTTGATCTCGTCGCCGACGACCAGGTTGGCGAAGACCGCGCCGGGACGGAACTCGAAGTCGTGCGTCTCCTGGTTGTAGACGCTGACCCCGGTGACGTCGCTGGGCAGCAGGTCGGGGGTGAACTGGATGCGGCGGACCGAGCAGTCGATGGAGCGGGCGAGGGCCTTGGCCAGCTTGGTCTTGCCGACGCCGGGCACGTCCTCGATGAGCAGGTGGCCCTCGGCGAGCAGGACGGCCAGGGCGAGCCGGACGGTGGCCGTCTTGCCCTCGATGACCCGCTCGATGTTGGCCACGATGGCCTCGCTGGCGGCGCGGAACTCGTCGTGCGGCAGCAGACCGCCCACCTCGTCCCAGGTCTGTTGTGTCACGGGCCTCCTCCTCGTCGCCATGACGGCAGCTCTGTATAGAGCACCTGGACCCGCCGTTGGGTTCGCGACGTGCGAGCCTCGTCTGCCGCAGAAATCTCAGTGGTTCTCAGGCTAACCATGTTTGTCGTCGACGCCGACCCCCGCAGGTAGTCGGTCGCTTACGCCCCAAATATGCGCCGGACGGGGGACGCGGGAGGTGGCCGCCCGTACGGCGGGGTACACTCCCCGTCATGGCCGGAGTCTTCCTGCTTCTTACCGAGCCGTGCTGATGCGCTGAACGCGCGACAGCACGGCGGCCCCTCCTGCGCGAGGGGCTTTTTTGTGCCCGGAAGCAGACTCCCCACCTTCTTTTTCATCACCGCGCCGAGGAGACGCCATGAGTGAGGCAGCCGCACCGGCGAGCGACATCCCCCCCTACCGGTACACCGCAGCGCTGGCCGACGAGATCGAGCACCGGTGGCAGGACGCCTGGGAGCGGGAGGGCACCTTCCACGCGCCGAACCCGACCGGGCCGCTGGCCGACCCGGGCCACCCCCGGGCCGGCGCCGAGAAGCTGTACGTGCTGGACATGTTCCCCTACCCCTCCGGCGCGGGCCTGCACGTCGGCCACCCGCTGGGCTACATCGGCACCGACTGCTACGCCCGCTACCAGCGGATGGCCGGGCGGAACGTGCTGCACGCGATGGGCTTCGACGCGTTCGGGCTGCCCGCCGAGCAGTACGCGGTGCAAACCGGCACCCACCCGCGCACCACCACCGTGGCGAACATCGAGCGGTACCGGGCGCAGCTGCGCCGGCTGGGGCTGGGCCACGACGAGCGGCGCTCGGTGGCGACCATCGACACCGACTTCTACCGCTGGACGCAGTGGATCTTCCTGCAGGTCTTCAACTCCTGGTACGACCCGGAGGCCCGCAAGGCCCGGCCGATCGCCGACCTGGTCGCCGAGTTCGAGGGGGGCACCCGGCCCACCCCGGACGGCCGCCGCTGGGCCGAGCTGACCGTGGCCGAGCGCCGGCAGGTCGTCGACGACCACCGGCTGGCGTACGTCTCCGAGGCACCGGTGAACTGGTGCCCGGGGCTGGGCACCGTGCTGGCCAACGAGGAGGTCACCGCCGACGGCCGCTCCGAGCGGGGCAACTTCCCGGTCTTCAAGCGCAACCTGAAGCAGTGGATGATGCGGATCACCGCGTACGGCGATCGGCTGCTGGACGACCTGGACACGCTGGACTGGCCGGAGCCGATCAAGCTGATGCAGCGCAACTGGATCGGGCGGTCCAGCGGCGCGCACATCGACTTCCCGACCGACGCCGCCCCGGTACGGGTGTTCACGACCCGGCCGGACACCATCTTCGGCGCCACGTACATGGTGCTGGCCCCCGAGCACGAGCTGGTCGACGTGCTGGTGCCGGCCGCCTGGCCGGCCGGGACGAAGGACGCCTGGACCGGTGGGCACGCCAACCCGCGGGCCGCCGTCGAGGCGTACCGGAAGGCCGCCGCGGCGAAGACGGACGTGGAGCGGCAGGCGGACAGCAAGGAGAAGACCGGCGTCTTCGTCGGCGCGTACGCGACCAACCCGGTCACCGGCGGACGCGTCCCGATCTTCATCGCCGACTACGTGCTGGCCGGCTACGGCACCGGCGCGATCATGGCGGTGCCGGCCGAGGACGAGCGCGACCACGCCTTCGCCGAGGTCTACGAGCTGCCCGTGGTGCGGACCGTGCAGCCGCCGGAGGGCTTCACCGGCGGGGCGTACACCGGCACCGGTCCGATGATCAACAGCGCCGCGCCCGACCGCGGCCTGGACCTGAACGGCCTGGGCATGGCCGACGCCAAGGCCCGGGTCATCGAGTGGCTGGAGGCCAACGGGCACGGCACCGGCGCGGTCACCTGGCGGCTGCGCGACTGGCTGTTCAGCCGGCAGCGCTACTGGGGCGAGCCGTTCCCGATCGTGTACGACTCCACCGGCGCGCCGATCGCGCTGCCCGAGTCGATGCTGCCGGTCGAGCTGCCCGAGGTGGACGACTTCTCGCCGAAGACGTTCGACCCGGAGGACGCCGACAGCAACCCGGAGACCCCGCTGTCCCGCCGGCGCGACTGGGTGGAGGTGGAGCTGGACCTGGGTGACGGGCCGAAGCGCTACACCCGGGAGACCAACGTGATGCCGCAGTGGGCCGGCTCCTGCTGGTACGAGCTGCGCTACCTGGACCCGACCAACGCCGAGCGTTTCGTCGACCCGGCGAACGAGGCGTACTGGATGGGGCCGCAGCGCCCCGGCGACTGCGGTGGCACCGACCTGTACGTCGGCGGCGCCGAGCACGCCGTGCTGCACCTGCTGTACGCGCGGTTCTGGCACAAGGTGCTGTTCGATCTGGGGCACGTCTCGTCGTTCGAGCCGTTCCGCAAGCTGTTCAACCAGGGCATGATCCAGGCGTACGCGTTCCGCGACGCCCGGCGCGCGCCGGTGCCGGCCGAGGAGGTCGTCGAGGTCGACGGCCGCTGGTTCCACGGCGAGCAGGAGGTCACCCGCGAGTACGGCAAGATGGGCAAGTCCCTGAAGAACGTCGTCACCCCGGACGAGATGTGCGCCGCCTACGGCGCGGACACCTTCCGGGTGTACGAGATGTCGATGGGACCGCTGGAGGTCTCCCGCCCCTGGGACACCCGGGCGGTCGTCGGGTCGTACCGGTTCCTGCAGCGGGTCTGGCGGGCCGTGATCGACGAGCAGACCGGTGACCTGCGGGTGACCGACGCGCCGGCCGACGAGGCGACCCGCCGGCTGCTGCACAAGGTCATCGACGGCGTCCGCGGCGACATGGACGGGATCCGGTTCAACACCGCGATCGCCAAGCTGATCGAGCTGACCAACGGGCTGACCCGGCTGGCGGAGACGCCGCGCGAGGTGGCCGAGCCGCTGGTGCTGATGGTGGCGCCGTTTGCCCCGCACGTCGCCGAGGAACTGTGGCGGCGACTGGGCCACGACAGCTCCCTGGCGTACGCGGACTTCCCGACCGCCGATCCGGCGCTGCTGGTCGCCGAGACGGTGACCTATCCGGTGCAGGTCAACGGCAAGGTCCGGGGCCGGATCGAGGTGGCCGCCGACGCGGCCGAGGACGACGTCCGGTCGGCCGCGCTGGAGGCGGTCGCGGGTTCGCTGGCCGGCAAGGAGCCCCGCAAGGTCATCGTGGTGAAGGGCCGGATGGTCTCGGTCGTCGCCTGACGGTCCACCGCGGAGGCGCGTCCCAGGTCCGGGGCGCGCCTCCGGTGTACCCGGGGTCAGGGCTCGCGGCGGTGGACGACGACCGTCGCGAGCAGCGCGGCGACCAGCGGCCAGACGGCGAACACCGTCCAGGAGCCGGCGACCGTCGCCACGTGCAGGTTCGGCAGTACGTACGGGTTGCCGACCAGGCGTTCCCAGGCGGGCACCGGCAGCGCGTTGTGGGCCACCGCCGTCCACCGGTTGGAGATGTCGAATGCCATCGGCGCCAACAGCAGCAGCGTCGCGGTGATCACGATCGCCGGCGCGGTGTGCCGGACCAGCGCACCGACCCCGAACCCGATGAGCGCGCAGACCGGGAGTAGCAGCGCCGACGCCACGACGGCCCGCAGCGCCTGGGGCTCGCCGATCGACGCGCCGGCCTGCCGGTCGGCGAGGATCGCCTGGGAGAGCCAGAACGACGCCGCCGCGGCCAGCACGCCGACGACGAGCATGACGGCCCCCAGCACCACCACCTTGGCGGCGACCACCGCGCGGCGGGCCGGCACCGCGGCGAAGGTGGTCCGGATCTGGCCGCTGGCGTACTCCCCGGCGATCATCAGCGCGCCGACGGCGCCGGCCGCCAGGATGATGAAGAGCCAACCCTCCTCGGGAAAGGCGTCATGGATCGGGTCGAACGCGGCCCGCCGCTCGGGGGAGTAGTCCGGCCAGTTGTACTGGTCGGCGAGGGCGGCGCGGGCGCTGAACAGCACGGCGGAGACCGCGATGAGGGCGAGCGACCCGTACGTGGAACGCAACGACCAGAGCTTGATCCACTCGGCGGCGACCAGGTCCCGGAAGCGGGCCCTCGGCCCGATGAGCGGAGCGGCGGACCGGGTCGCGGATGCGGGTACGGGGGTCATCGGTGGTCTCCTGCCAGGTATTCGACGCGGTCGGCGGTCAGGTCCATGAACGCCTCCTCCAGGGATGCGGTTCGGGTGGCCAGTTCGTGCAGCGGGATCCGGTGGGCGGACGCCAGCTCGCCCAGTTCGGTGGCGGTCAGGCCGGTCACGGTGAGGGCGTCGCCGTCGACCGTCACCTGGCCGCCGGCTGCCCGCGCCGTCGTCGCCAGCCGCCCCGGATCGGGGGTACGCACGACGAGGTGCGGCCGGGCGCTGCGGGCCGCGAAGCCGGCGAGGCTCTCGTCGGCCACCAGCTCCCCCCGGCCGATCACGACGAGGTGGTCGGCGGTCTGCTCCATCTCGCTCATCAGGTGGCTGGAGACCAGCACGGTGCGCCCCTCGCCGGCCAGCCGGTGAAACAGCCCACGCACCCAGCGCACTCCCTCCGGGTCGAGGCCGTTGAACGGTTCGTCGAAGAGCAGCACGGGCGGGTCGCCGAGCAGTGCGGCGGCGATACCGAGGCGCTGCTTCATGCCGAGCGAGAAGCCGCCGATGCGGCGCTCGGCGGCGGCGGCCAGCCCGACCTCGCGCAGCGTCTCGTCGACCCGGCGGCGGGGGATGCGGTTGCTGCGGGCCAGCGCGGACAGGTGGGCCCGGGCGCTGCGCCCGCCGTGGACGTCGCCGGCGTCGAGCAGCGCGCCGACGAGGTGCAGGCCGCGCGGGCTCTCGGCGAACGGATGCCCCTGCACCAGCGTCGTGCCGCCGGTGGGGCGGTGCAGGCCGAGGATCAGCCGCAGCGTGGTGGACTTGCCGGCGCCGTTGGGCCCGAGGAACCCGGTCACATGTCCGGGTCGCACGGTCAGGGTCAGCCGGTCGACGGCCGTGGTCCGGCCGTATCGTTTGGTGAGGTCCCTCAGCTCGATCATGGCGGTGACGATTCCGCAGGCCGGGCGGCGGTTCATCCTGCCGACGACCACATCCGGCCGGTGGGGACCCGCCCCCGGGCGTACGCCCGTCAGCCGATGACCGCCCCGGTGGCGCTGGCTACCGTGTTCCCCATGGAGGTCATCGCCCCTGCTCCGCGTCCCGCCGCCCGGCGGGCGCGGACGGTCCTGATCTGGGCCGGCGTCGCACTGCTGCCGGTCGTCGTGCTCTTCACCCCGAGCCTCGCCGACGGCGCCGCCGGGCTGTACCTGCCCACCCTGGGCGGCACCGGGCCCGGCATCCCGTTCCGTTACCTCGCGCCCGCCCTGGTGGTGCTCCTGCCCGCCGGCCTGCTCGGGCGCCGTCCGCTGCTCGCCCTGGGGCTGATGCTCGCCGGATCGTCCCTCGTGACCATCACGACCAGCTCCTGGGAGAACGGCTACCTCGCCGGCATCTGGTATCTCCAGTTCCTCGTCATCGACCTGATGCTGGGGCTGGTCGCGGCACGTAACCCGCGCCGGATCTCGATCGTCGCGGCCGGTGCGGTGCTCGTCGTCCAGGTGGCGGCCAGCTTCGTCAGCCTGGCGACCGACCCGGTGGGCCGGGCCACCGTCTCGGTGCTCGCGGTGGTCGCCGCCTGGCTGGCCGGCGACTCACGCCGGTCCCGGCGCCGGCACGCCGAGGCGCTGCGCGCACACGCCGCCGCCGAGGCGGTCACCGCCGAGCGGCTGCGCATCGCCCGGGAACTGCACGATCTGGTGGCGCACAGCATCGGTGTGATCGCCATCCAGGCCGGCGTCGGCGTCCGGGTCATCGACACCCAGCCGGGACAGGCCCGGGTGGCGCTCGCCGTCATCGAGCGGACCAGCCGGGAGACGCTGACCGGGCTGCGGCGTGCCCTGGGCGCGCTGCGCCGGCCGGAGGGCGCGGCGGCGTCCCTCGACCCCACACCGGGCCTGGTCGACCTGGACCGACTGGTCACCGCGGCCGGCGACGCCGGGGTACGGGTGGACCTGCGTCGGGACGGCGAGCCCGGTCCGCTGCCGGACGACGTACAGCTGGTGGCGTACCGGATCGTGCAGGAGGGGCTGACCAACGTGGTCCGGCACGCGGCGACCGACCACTGCCGGGTGACCGTCGAGCACCGGCCGCAGGGGGTACGCATCGAGGTGGTGGACGACGGGCGGGGCGGCCCGCTCGGCGGCACCGGGCACGGCATCGTCGGGATGCGGGAGCGGGTGATCCTGCTCGGTGGCCGGTTCGCCGCCGCGCCCCGGCCCGAGGGCGGCTTCCGGGTCACCGCCTGGCTCCCGGCGCCGGGAGCCGGCGCGTGAGCGTCCGGGTGCTGCTCGTCGACGACCAGCCCCTGGTCCGCGCCGGACTGCGGGTGCTCATCGCGGACGCGCGGGACCTGACGGTCGTCGGTGAGGCGGGCACGGGCGCCGAGGCGGTCCGGCTGGTCCGCGAGGTCGCCCCCGACGTGGTGCTGATGGACCTGCGGATGCCGGGCACCGACGGGATCGCGGCGACCCGGGCGATCACCGCGGCCGGTGGCCCGACCCGGGTGCTGGTGCTCACCACCTTCGACGACGACGAGCACGTGCACGCGGCGCTGCGGGCCGGGGCGAGCGGCTTCCTGGTCAAGGACATGGCGCTGGAGGAGATCCTGGGCGCGGTGCGGGTGGTGGCGGCCGGGGACGCGCTGATCGCGCCCGGTGTGACCCGGCGACTCATCGCCGAGTTCGCCCGCCGACCCGACCCGCTGCCCCGACCGCGTGGGCTGCCCGGGGTGACCGACCGGGAGCGGGAGGTGTTGACCCTGGTCGGGCGGGGACTGTCCAACGCGGAGATCGCCGCCGAGTTGGTGATCAGCCCAGCCACCGCGAAGGCGCACGTGGCCCGCCTCTTCACCAAGCTGGACGCCCGGGACCGGGTGCACCTGGTGATCGCCGCCTTCGACGCGGGCCTGGTCGCACCGTCCCGCTGACCGGCGCCCGGCAACCCCCTCAGCGGGCGCCGAGGGACGCCTCCACCGCCGGACGACACCGGATCAGCCAGTCCTGCCAGCCGCGCACCACCTCGACCACGCCGGCCGCGCGGAGCCGGCGCATGCCGGGCGCGTCCCGCTCCGCGCCGGCGGCGATGCCGCGCCAGGTGCCCTCGATCTGGTCGAGCATGACGTCGAGCAGACCGGCCCGGCACAGCGGCGGATCACCGGCCGCGTCGTAGCCGTCGCAGAGCAGCCGGCAGCGGCGGCCCAGCTCCGCCGGGTCAGCGTCGCCGCCGAGGGTGGCCCAGTGCCAGCCGGCGAAGGCGACGTCCTCGATCCGGCGGCCCGGTCCGGCCAGGTCCCAGTCCAGCAGGGTGACCGGAAGCAGCCCGGCCGGCGTGGCGCGGTACACCGTGTTCTTCGGCGACAGGTCGCGGTGGCAGACGGTCTCCGCGCCGCCGGCCAGGGCGGTGCCGGCGCAGGCGTCGTGCAGGGTACGGACCAGCCGGGCCAGCCCGGCCAGGGCGGCATCGGAGAAGAAGGCGTCCTCCTCCCGGTCCCGCCAGGGCACCCGGCCGGCCACGTGGGCCAGCACCTGGCGGCCCCGCTCGTCCGTTCCGAGGTACGCCGGTGCCACCCCGGGCGCCGACACGGCCAGGTGCCGCAGCAACGCACCGACGAAGTCGGCGTCCGTCGGGGGAGTGCGGCGGACCGTGTCGCCGATCCGGACCACTTCGGCGATGAACCCGCCGGGCAGCCGGTCCTCGGCGTTCATCAGCTCGGCCCGAGCCGGCGCTGCCGCTCGGCCCGCCACCAACGGGCGATGATCACCACGCTGGCGATCAGGCCGAGGCCGGCCGGGGCGGCGGCGTACCAGTTGACGTGGCCGGGGGTGCTGACCGCCGCGCCGATCGCGGCATAGCCGAAGGCGGTCGGCGCGGACGCGATCACACTGCCGGCGAGAAACGGCAGCAGCCGGGCACCGGTGGTGCCGTAGCCGTAGCTGACCAGGCCGAAGCCGGCGATCGGCAGCAGCCGTACGGTGATCACCCCGAGCACGCTCTGCCGGGCGAACCAGCCGTCCAGCCGGGCCAGCCGACCCCGTACCCGTTCGGCGACGAAGTCCCGGCCCAGCAGCCGGCCGACGGTGAAACCGATCGCCGCGGCCAGCAACGCCGCGCCGAGGGCGTACGCGGCCCCCTCCAGGGGACCGAAGATCGCCCCGGCGGCGAGCGTGACGAAGGTCCGCGGCACCAGCGCCACCAGCAGCAGTGCCCCGGCGACGATGGCGGCCGGCGGGGCGTACCCGCCGAGCGAGTCGGCCAGCCGGGGCAGCTGCGCCGGGTCCGGCCGGGGCACCAGGAGCAGCAGCACCGCGAACCCGGCGAGCAGGGCCAGCAGCAGGACGAACCGCCGCGCGGACGCCTGCGCCGAGCAACCGGACGAGCCGGCGGAGATCCGGTCGCCGCCGCGCTCGGGCGGCGCCGGTCACGGTCGGGCGGCGGCGGCCACCGCGGCGCGGCGTTCCGAGCGGAGCCGCTCGGCCCAGGTGTCGTCCAGCGCGGGCAGTTGGTGGACGCCGGTGGCCCAGCGCAGCAGCAGGTCCGCCAGGGCAGGGTTGCGGGCCAGGGCCGGCCCGTGCGAATAGGTGCCGAGCAGCTTGCCGCGCCAGGCGCCCTCGGTGGCGCCGTCGTTGCCGACGCCGGCGGTGACCCGGGCCAGCGGGGCGACTTCGGGGCCGAGGTGGGTCCGGCCGCCGTGGTTCTCGAAGCCGGTCAGCGCCGGCACGCCCAGCCGCGGGTCGATCTCACCGGCCAACTCGCCGACGGCCCGGCTGGGCCCCCGGTCGGAGCGCAGGTCGAGCAGCCCCAGCCCGGCGCACTCGGTGCCCTTGGCGAAGAAGGAGGTGCCGAGCAGCTGGTAGCCGGCGCACACCCCGAACACCACCGAGCCCTGGGCCACCGCGCGGTGCAGGCCGCCGTCGGCGATCAACCGCTGCGCGCCGAGCGCCTGCGGGCCGTCCTCGCCGCCGCCGATCAGATAGATGTCGGCGGTGGCCGGCAGCCGCTGGTCGGAGCGGACCTCCAGCACCTCGACCGGCATGCCGCGCAGCTGGGCCCGGCGGGCCAGGATCAGCATGTTGCCCCGGTCGCCGTAGGTGGACAGCAGGTCGGGATAGATCCAGACGATGCGCAGGCTCTCAGTTGACACGGTCCAGCTCCGCTCGGATGTCCTGGAAGGCGGTGTAGTTGGCGATGACTTCCAGCCGGCCCGGCGGGACCGCCCGGATCGCCTCGGCGAAGCTCCGGACGTGCTGGAACGGCACGTCGTTGACGTCGAGCCGGACGGCCAGGTCGTACGCCCGGTCGCCGGTGATCAGCACCTGCCGGCCGCGCAGCGGGGCGAAGTCGACGTCGAAGAGCCAGGAGGTGTCCAGCCCGTCGGGGTCCCGCGCGTTGATGGAGAGCAGGGTCGGCGCCTCGTCCGCCATGTCGAACGCCTCCAGCCAGCTGGCCGGGTTCTTGGCCAGCAGCAGCCGGATGTTGCGGCCGTCCCGGTCGACCTGCGCGTAGCGGCCGGCGACCGAGGTGACCGAGCCGAGCCGGGAGACCGCGTCCACCGGGCGTACGCCGAACTCGGCGGCGACGGCCAGCGCGGTGGCCGCGTTGCCGAGGTTGACCTTGCCGGGGAGCTGGAGCCGCACCTTGTGCCAGGCACCGGTCGGGTCGAGCACCCCGTCGTCCTCGACGGTCCACTGCGGCTCGGGCCGGCGCAGCGGACAGCCGGTGCACCACCACTGGTCGTCCTTGCGGGCGATGGTGGAGCCGCACTCCGGGCAGACCCAGGAGTCGTCGTGCCAGCGCTGGCCGGCGCTGAACCAGGTCACGTGCGGCGGGACGTGGCCCTGCGCCGGGTCGGCCGGCGGGGTGGCCGCCCAGACCACCATCGGGTCGTCGGCGTTCGCGATCACCCGTACGTCGGCGTGCCGGACCAGCGCGGCGCGCCAGAGCTGCGCCATCATGGCGACCTCCTTGGCGCGGTCGAGCTGGTCCCGGGAGAGGTTGAGCAGCGCCACCACGTGCGGCTCGGTGGCCTCCAGCACCTGGGCCAGGTAGTGCTCGTCGACCTCGAGCACGGCGTACGGGGTGCTGCCGGCCTTGGCCAGCGCCGAGGTGTGGCCGGTGGGCATGTTGGCGCCGAAGGAGTTGGTGGCGACCCGGCCGAGCACGCCGACGGCGGCGGTGGTCAGCCGGGTGGTGGTGGTCTTGCCGTTGGTGCCGGACACCAGCGCGATGGCGCGGCCGGCCGACAGGTGGGCCAGCAGGTCCGGGTCGATCTTGAGCCCGATCCACCCGCCGATCACCGAGCCGTCGCCCCGACCCGCGGCCCGCGACAGCGCCGCGGCGGTCCGCGACACCGAGCTGGCCACCTTTGCCCGCAGGGGCATCTTCGCGTCCGTCACGCGAGCGAGGTTACCGGACCCGGGACCCCGCCAGATCGCCGCCGACGACGATCCGTTCGGCCGGGCACTCCCGGGCGTCCGGTCGGCGGCCGTTCCGCCGGACGGAGTCGATCTATGTCGGGTAGCGGACGGCCGCCGGGGGCACGCCACCCCCTCCACTCCGCTCCACCCCCGTTGACGTGCTCTTTTGCTCGGCGACACGGCGCGCCACGCGGGCGTTTTCGGTTGCAGGTGGAGGGAAGTGGAGTAGAGTGGGGCCCGATGGTGAGGCCGGGAGGGCCACACCGGCCCGGGGGGTCAGCGGCGCCGCGAACGCCGCTCAGGGCGAGGGGGTTGGGCCGATGTTCCTCGGCACCCACACCCCACGCCTGGACGAAAAGGGCCGGTTGATCCTTCCGGCGAAGTTCCGGGACGAGCTGGCGGGGGGTGTCGTGATCACCAAAGGGCAGGAGCGCTGCCTCTACGTCTTCCCGATGCCCGAGTTCCAGCGCATCGCGGAGCAGTTGCGCGCGCAGCCGATGACGCACAAGGCGGCCCGGGCCTACAACCGGGTCTTCTTCGCCAGCGCGCACGACGAGGTGCCGGACAAGCAGGGCCGGGTGACGATCCCGGCGCACCTGCGCTCGTACGCCGCGCTCGACCGCGATCTGGTCGTGATCGGCGCGAGCAGCCGGGTGGAGATCTGGGACAGGGCGGCCTGGGAGGCCTACCTCGAGGAGAGCGAAGACGACTTCGCCGACATCACCGAGGGGGTGCTGCCCGGCGGTCTGTAGGGCGTGGCGACGCCCGGCGTACTGCGAGATCTCCAGCCGCTTTCGAGTTCCTGGCACCCCTTCCCCGGTGCCAGGCGCACGATCCGTATCGGGGGGCCGCGGCCTCCGGCGGGCGGGAGCGGATGGGGATCTGGCGGTATGACGAGGCGTCGCGACGACAACGGACGCACCAGGGACGGAAGCGGGTTTCAACCAGTGGGGGTCGACATGGGGGAGCTACGCGGCACGCACGTGCCGGTGCTGCTCGAGCGGTGTCTCGAGTTGCTGGCCCCCGCGCTGGGTCGGAACGGACGCACCGTCCACGTCGACGCGACGCTGGGGCTGGCCGGGCACGCCGAGGCGGTCCTGCAGGCGCACCCGGACACGGTGCTGATCGGTCTGGACCGGGACACCGAGGCGCTCGCCCACGCGCGGATCCGGTTGGCCCGGTTCGCCGACCGGATCCACCTGGAGCACGCCGTCTACGACGAACTGCCCGAGGTGCTGGAGCGGCTCGGCTATCCGGCGATCGACGGGATCCTGTTCGACCTGGGGGTCTCGTCCCTGCAACTGGACGCGCCCGACCGCGGGTTCGCCTATGCGCAGGACGCGCCGCTGGACATGCGGATGGACCAGACCCGGGGGGTGACCGCCGAGGAGGTGGTCAACACCTACTCCCATCCGGACCTGGCCCGGGTGCTGCGGGTCTACGGCGAGGAGAAGTTCGCCGGCCGGATCGCCTCGGCGATCCTCCGGGAGCGGGAGCGGGGCCGGATCACCTCGTCGGCGCGGCTGGCGGAGCTGGTCAGGGAGAGCATTCCGGCACCAGCCCGACGAACCGGGGGACACCCGGCCAAGAGAACGTTTCAGGCTTTACGGATCGAGGTAAACAGAGAACTGGCAGCGCTGGAGACAGCGCTGCCGGCCGCTCTGGACAAGCTCACCGTGGGCGGCCGCATGGTGGTCCTGTCCTACCACTCGCTGGAGGACCGGCTCACCAAGCAGGCGCTCGCCGACCGGGTCCGCAGTAAGGGCCCGGTCGACCTCCCGGTCGAGCTCCCCGGGACGGGCCCGACGTTCCGGCTGCTCAGCCGGGGCGCCGAGCTTCCCGGGGAGGCGGAGGTCGCCGCGAACCCGCGGGCCGCTTCGGTGCGGCTGCGGGCAGCGGAACGGCTCGACCCGGAGGCGACCCGGCAGGGGCGTACCGACCGCGAACGGTACCGGCGCCGGGTGAAGGCGATGCACCAACCGGGGACGGGGTCACCGGGATCCGGGACGGATCCACGGGCGGCCCCGGGGGACAACGGGACGGACGAAGAGGGGGAGGGGACATGAACGTTGACAAGCACGACGGCCGGGGCGCCGTCGGGCAGCGCGCACCGCGGTCGGGGGGCCGGACCGCGGCGCGGCGGAACACGACGGCGGGAGCCGACCGGCTCGACCGCCGGGAGGAGACTCGCGCCCGGGGGGCGCGCGAGTTCCCGACCCAGGGCAGCGCCGCGCTGCGGCCGGCCGAGCGGACCCGGACGACCGAGGCGGCGTCGCCGCGCCTGCGGGTCGCCCGCCGCCGCCGGTCTCCGTGCCGCGCGCGCCGTTCGTCGGGCTGATCCTGTTCCTGGTGGTCGGCGGGGTGCTCGGCATCCTGGCGGTCAACACCAAGATCAATGAGAACGCGTTCCGGCTGGAGAAGCTCCAGCAGCAGCAGGCCAAGCTCGACGTGGACCAGCAGCAGCTGGAGAAGGAGATCGCCGAGCAGAAGGCGCCGGGCAACCTGACCGCCAACGCCCGCAAGCTGGGGCTGGTCGAGTCCGACGACCCGGCGTACATCCGGCTGCCCGACGGCAAGATGATCGGCGTGCCGCACCCGGCCACCGGTCAGCCGGCGATCACCAGCCCGCAGGGCAACGGAGGCTGAGCCGGTGCCGCCCAGATCGGATGACCCGCGCCGGGACCCCACGGGGTCCCGGCGCCGCTCGTCGCGGGGCGGTCGGGGGCCGAGCCGCGCACCGGCGAGCCCGGCGTGGGGGGCATCTCCGACGCCCGCGCGTACGCCCTCGGGGGCGCACCGTCCGGGAGGGCGGCGGGGCCGCCCGCACCGGGACCGGCGCGGGTGCCGAGCAGCGGCGTACCCCGCGCAGCACCCGCTCCGGCGACCCGTTCCGGCCGGCGTTGCAGGTGCTCGACGGCGGTCGCGCCGGCGCCGGCCGCGCCGGCCGGCGGGAGACCGCGGGCGGCGGCCGCTCCGGCGTGGTCCGGACCGTCACCGCCCGGCCCGGCCGGGAACCCTTCGACGACGACGAGCCGCCGGCGCCGCGCCGCCGCCCGGACCGCGCCGCCCCGAGCGGCCGGCCGCCCGGCGGCCGTCGCGCAAGCCGCGCCGCCCGCCGAAGCTCGCCGACCCGCGCCGCCGGCTGCGCCTGGGCACCCTGCTCGCCCTGGCGCTCTTCGCCACCATCGGCATCCGGCTGGTCTTCCTGCAGACCGTGAACACCCCGGCGTACGCCGACGGCGGCCTCGGCAACCGGGTCGCCGTGGTGGAGCTGCCCGCGCCGCGCGGCGCGATCTACGACCGGACCGGCGCCCCGCTGGCGCACAGCGTCGAGGCGCGGTACGTCTTCGCCGACCCCACCCAGATCGAGGAGTCCGTCCGGCTGGACACCGCCCGGCGGCTCTCGCCGCTGCTCGGCGTCCCCACCTCCGACCTGGCCGACAAGATGAAGCGGCGCAAGCTGCCCGGCGGCGGGGAGTCGCAGTTCCAGTACCTGGCCCGCGGCGTCGACATCGACCGGGCGAAGCAGATCATGGCGCTGGACCTGCCCGGCATCGGCACCCACCGCGACGAGCGGCGCGAGGTTCCCGGCGGTGACCTGGCCGCCAACCTGCTCGGCTTCGTCAGCGACGACATGACCGGGCTGGAAGGGCTGGAGGCCAAGTACGACAACGTGCTCCAGGGCAAGCCCGGCCGGAAGACCTACGAGGTCGGCCAGGGTGACCTGGCCGCACCGATCCCCGGCGGCTACAGCGTGACCGTCCAGCCCAAGCCGGGCAGCTCGATCGCGCTCACCCTCGACCTGGACCTGCAGTACCGCACCCAGCGCATCCTCACCGAACAGATGGCGCAGACCAGGGGCAGCATCGGGGCCGCCGTGGTGCTCGACATGCAGGGCGAGGTGCTGGCCCAGGCGAGCAACCCCACCTACGACGCGGCGGACCCGGCGGGCAGCAAGCCCACCGACCGGGAGGACGCGGCCACCAGCTTCGTGGTCGACCCGGGTTCGATCCACAAGGCGATCACCTACGGCGCGGCCCTCCAGGAGGGTGTGATCACCCCGGACACCGCGTTCCCGGTGGCCAACACGATCACCAGGGGCGGCGTGACCTTCCGGGACACCCACCCGGCGAACGGCCAGAAGATGAGCATCCCCGGGATGCTGGCCTTCTCGTCCAACGTCGGCACCATCGAGATCGCCGAGAAGCTGGGCAAGGACCGGCTGATCGACTACCAGAAGCGGTTCGGGCTGGGGCAGCCCACCGGCGAGGGCATGCCGGGCGAGGCGTCCGGGCGGCTGCTCCCCGCCGACCAGTGGAGCGGCTCGGCGTACGGGTCGGTGCCCATCGGGCACAGCGTGGACGCCACCCCGTTGCAGATGGCCGCCGCGTACGCCGCCATCGCCAACGACGGCACGTACGTGCAGCCGCACCTCATCAAGGAGGTCATCGGCGCGGACGGGAAGAAGACGCCCGGTCCGGCCCCGAAGACCCGCTCGGTGCTCAGCCCGCAGAACGCGGCGGCGCTGCGCACCATGCTGGAGGCGGTCACCACGGTCGACGGCCCCGACGGGCGGGCCACCGGCCTGGCCGCCGCGGTCCCCGGCTACCGGGTCGCCGGCAAGACCGGCACCGGCCTGCGCTACCTCGACGGCAAGCTCCAGCCCGGCGAGGTGGGCTCGTTCATCGGGATGGCCCCGGCGGAGGAGCCGAGGTACGTGGTCGCGGTCTTCGTGTGGAGCCCCGGCGGGGAGGGCGGCGCGGTCGCCGCACCGGCCTTCCGCGAGATCATGGGCTACACACTGCGGCACTACCGGGTGCCGCCGTCGGCCACCGACCGGTCCCCGAAGTTCGAGGTCTTTCCGCGCTGACCGGGAAGGACGGGACATCATCGGTGAGTGGCGACGAACCACCGGGGCGGCTGTACGGTCGGAACCGGACGACCGGGTAGGGTCTGACGCCGTGCCCGGCAATCCACGTCCCCGTACCGTGAATCCCGTCCGGCTCGGCGACCTCGCCGGGCGACTCGGCACGGCCCCGCCCGACGGCGCCGCCGACCTGGCCGTGACCGGGGTGACCCACGCCAGCCAGGAGGTCCACCCCGGCGACCTGTACGCCGCCCTGCCCGGTGCCCGCCGGCACGGCGGAGTTCGCCGCCGGCGCGGCCGAGGCCGGCGCGGTGGCCGTGCTGACCGATCCGGCCGGCGCGGAGCTGGCCGCCGGGGCCGGCCTGCCGGTGCTGGTGGTGGGCGACCCGCGCGCGGTGCTCGGCGCCGTCGCCTCCGCCGTCTACGGCGACCCGACCACCGGGCTGACCGTGCTCGGGGTGACCGGCACCGCCGGCAAGACCTCCACCGCCTACCTGGTCGAGTCCGGGCTGCGTGCCGCCGGGCACACCACCGGCCTGATCGGCACCGTGGAGACCCGCCTCGGCGACCTGGTGGTGGACAGCGTCCGGACCACCCCCGAGGCCACCGACCTGCACGCCATGCTCGCCGCCGCCCGGGAGCGCGGGGTCACCGCCGTGGTCATGGAGGTCTCCAGCCACGCCCTGGCGATGGGGCGGGTCGGCGGAGTCAGCTTCGCGGTCGGCGGCTACACCAACTTCGGCTCCGACCACCTGGACTTCCACGCCGACTCGGCCGACTACTTCGCGGCCAAGGCGCAGCTGTTCGACGGGCGCTGCGCGGTCGAGGTGCTCAACCACGACGACCCGGCGCTGCGCCCGCTGTTCAAGCCCGCCACGGTCAGCTACTCGGCGGCCGGTGACCCGACCGCCACCTGGTACGCCACCGACGTCGACGGCGAGGGCTACGCCCAGCGGTTCACCGCGCACGGCCCCGACGGGCTGGTCGTGCCGGCCGGCGTGGCGCTGCCCGGCCGGCACAACGTCGCCAACGCGCTGCTGGCGATCGCCGCGCTGGTCGCGGTCGGGGTGGACCCGACCACCGCCGCCACCGGGGTGGCCGCCTGCGGCGGGGTGCCCGGCCGGCTGGAGCTGGTCAGCAGCGACGCGCCGGTGCGCGGCGTGGTCGACTACGCGCACAAGCCGGACGCCATCGTGGCCGCGCTGCGTGCGCTGCGCGAACTCAGCGCCGGCCGGCTGATCTGCGTGATCGGTGCGGGCGGCGACCGGGACCGGGGCAAGCGGCCGGTGATGGGCGGGGCCGCCGCGGAGGGAGCCGACGTGGTGCTGGTGACCGACGACAACCCGCGGACGGAGGACCCGGCCGCGATCCGCGCGGAGGTGCTCGCCGGGGCGTACGCGGCCGGCACGCCGGCCCGGATCGTCGAGGTGGACGGCCGGCGGGCCGCCATCGCCGAGGCGGTCCGGCTGGCCGAACCCGGTGACGTGGTGGCGGTGCTCGGCAAGGGGCACGAACGCGGCCAGGAGGTGGCCGGCGAGGTGCACCCGTTCGACGACCGGGTGGAGCTGGCCGAGGCGCTGCGCGCCCGCTTCGCCGACCGGGCGGGTCAGCGGTGATCCCGCTCAGCCTGGCCGAGGTGGCCGCCGCGGTCGACGGGCGGCTGGTCGCCGCCGACCCGCAGGCCCGGGTCACCGGCACCGTGGAGTTCGACTCCCGCAAGGTCGGCCCGGGGGCGCTCTTCGTGGCGTTCCCCGGGGAGCAGGTCGACGGCCACGACTACGCGGCCGGTGCGGTCGAGGCGGGCGCGGTGGCGGTGCTCGGCACCCGCGAGGTGCCCGGCGTGCCGATGGTGCTGGTCGCCGACGCCCTCGACGCGATGGGGAAGCTGGCCCGCGCGGTCGTCGACCGGCTGCCCGGACTGACCGTGATCGGGTTGACCGGCTCGTCCGGCAAGACCACCACCAAGGACCTGATCGCCCAGCTCACCGTGCGGCTCGGCCCGACCGTGGCGCCGCCCGGCTCGTTCAACAACGAGCTGGGTCACCCGTACACGGCGTTGCAGGCGACGCCGGAGACGCGCTACCTGGTGATGGAGAAGGGCGCCCGGGGGGTGGGGCACGTGCGCTACCTCTGCGACGTGGTGCCGCCCCGGATCTCGGTGGTGCTCAACGTCGGGGTGGCGCACCTGGGCGAGTTCGGCTCGGTGGAGACCATCGCGCTGGCCAAGGGGGAGCTGGTCGAGGCGCTGCCCGCCGACGGGCTGGCCGTGCTCAACGCCGACGACCCGCTGGTCGACGCGATGGCGTCGCGCACGGTGGCCCGGGTGGTCCGGTACGGCGAGGCGCCGCACGCCGACGTGCGGGCGGTGGACGTCACGCTGGACGAGCGGGGTCGGCCGGCGTACACCCTGGTGACGCCGGAGGGCAACGCGCCGGTCCGGCTCGGGCTCACCGGGCGGCACCAGGTGTCGAACTCGCTCGCCGCCGCGGCGGTGGCCCGCGAGCTGGGCATGCCGCCGGCCGAGCTGGCCGTGGCGCTGGGCGAGCTGGGGCTGGTCTCCACCCGCCGGATGGACGTCTTCGCCCGGCCCGACGGGGTCACGGTGATCGACGACTCGTACAACGCCAACCCGGCCTCGATGGCGGTCGCGCTGCGCGCGCTGGCCGCCCTGCGGGGTGCGGGGCGCACGTTCGCGGTGCTCGGCTACATGGCCGAGTTGGGCGCGTTCGAGCGCGAAGGGCACCAGCAGGTCGGCCGGCTCGCGGCCGAGCTGGACATCGACCGGCTGCTCGTGGTGGGTGAGCCGGCGGCGCCGATCCACGAGGGCGCGACAGCGGTAAGTGACTGGGGAGGAGAGTCGGTGCTGCTCACCGATCAGGCGGCGGCCGTCGAGGTGCTGCGGAGCGAGCTACGTCCGGGTGACGTGGTGCTGGTGAAGGGCTCCCGGTACCGCACCTGGGAGGTGGTCGACGCACTGCGCCCGGCCGCCGGGGAGGTCTCCCGGTGAGGGCGGTCATCGTCGCCATCGGGGTCGCGTTCCTGGTCTCGTTGCTGGCCACCCCGCTCGCGATCAAGGTGTTCACCCGGCTCAAGGCCGGCCAGCCGATCCGGGCCGAGGGCCCGGCCATGCACCAGGGCAAGAAGGGCACGCCGACGATGGGCGGCGTGGTCTTCATCCTGGCCACGGTGATCGCGTACGTCGCCGGTCACCTGGCCCTGACCACCCTGCCGGACGCGCAGATCGCCCAGGTGGAGCCGACCATCACGGCGCTGGTGCTGCTGGGGCTGATGGTCTTCTCCGGGGCGGTCGGCTTCATCGACGACTTCCTCAAGGTCCGCAAGCGGCACAGCGGTGGCCTGAACAAGCGGGGCAAGCTGGCCGGGCAGATCCTGGTCGGTGCCCTCTTCGGCGTCGTGGCGCTCTATTTCCCGAGCACGATGACGGACCCGAGTGGCACCGCCACCAACACCGAGACGGTGGGCAGCACCACGCTGAGCTTCATCCGGGACATCCCGGCGCTGGAGATCGGCAAGATCGGCGCGATCATCGTGATCATCATGGTGGTGATGGCGGCGACCAACGGGGTGAACCTCACCGACGGTCTGGACGGCCTGGCCACCGGCGCCTCGGTGATGGTCCTCGCGGCGTACGCGCTGATCGCGTTCTGGCAGTACCGGCACTGGTGCGCGGACCCGAACTACCCCGCCGGGGAATACTGCTACACCGTCCGGGACCCGCTGGAGATCGCGCTGATCGCCGGGGCGGCGGCCGGGGCCTGTGTCGGCTTCCTGTGGTGGAACACCTCGCCGGCCCGGATCTTCATGGGTGACACCGGCGCGCTGGGCCTGGGCGGCCTGATCGCCGGCATGGCGATGTCCACCCGGACCATTCTGCTGCTGCCGATCCTCGGCGGGCTCTTCGTGATCATCACGATGTCCGTGGTGATCCAGATCATCTCCTTCCGGACCACCGGCAAGCGGGTGTTCCGGATGTCGCCGCTGCAGCACCACTTCGAGCTGGCCGGCTGGAGCGAGGTCAACATCGTGGTCCGGTTCTGGATCATCGCCGGCATCGGCGTGGCGATCGCCCTGGGCCTGTTCTACAGCGAGTTCCTCGCCGCGGTCACCTGATCGCCGGGCCGCACCGGTCGCGGAGGGGCTCCCTGTGATAGCAGGGAGCCCCTCCTTTTCGCCGGTGCGACACGCCGACCGGGCGGTTGCGCCACGGGCGGGCCGGCCGAGCCGCGATGATGGGCGGGTGGGGGAGGAACGAATCATCGAGGTCACCAGCGACACACCGGCCAGACGACCACCCGCGGCGACCCGGACGGCCGACCCGCCCGGAGTGCCGCTCGGGCTGGACGCGGCCGGCGGGCTGGCGGCACTGCGCGGCCTGCTGGCCCGCCCGCTCGCCTCCTACTACCTGCTGCTCTCCAGCGCGGGCCTGCTGCTGCTGATCGGCCTGACCATGGTCTTCTCGGCGACCAGCGTGAAGGACTTCGCCGAGGAGGGGGACGCCACCGCGTCCCTGGTGAAGCAGACCATCTTCGCGGTGATCGGCATCCTGGCGTTCTGGGCCTGCCAGCGGCTGCCCGTACGCAGCTTCCGGTCGCTGAGCCGGCCGGTGCTCGGGGCGGCGGTGGCGCTGCTGCTGCTGCTCAACCTGCTGGTCGCGCTGAACGCGCTGTTCGGGGTCGAGTCCATCGGTCCGCTCCGGGCCAAGCTGCTCTGGCTCTATCTCGGCCCGGTCTCGGTGCAGCCGGTCGAGGTGGCCAAGTTCGCGCTGGTGCTGTGGGGCGCGCACGTGCTGGCCCGCAAGGGCGCCGCGCTGGGCTGGTGGAAGGAGTTGGCCACCCCGCTCTTCCCGGTGGTCGGCCTGCTCTTCGTGCTGGTCGGCTACAACGACCTGGGCAGCATGCTCTGCCTGCTGGCGCTGGTGGTCGGGATGCTCTGGGCGGCCGGCGTCCGGCTCCAGGTCTTCGCCGCGCTCTCCGCGGTCGGCCTGGCCGGGGTCGGCCTGCTGGTCGCCGCCGCCTCGCTCGGTGCCGGCTCCGGCTCGCGGGACGCGGACAACTACCGGCTGGGCCGGCTCACCGTGTTCCTCGACCCGCCCGACCCGAAGACCTGCTTCAGCGAGCAGATCCCGGGCTGCTACCAGCTCGTCCAGGCCCGCTACGCGGTCGAGCAGGGCGGCTGGTTCGGCGTCGGGCTGGGCAAGAGCAGCTTCAAGTTCGGCTGGCTGCCCGAGGCGCACAACGACTTCATCTTCGCGGTGATCGCCGAGGAGTTGGGCGTGGTGGGCTGCACGGTGGTGATCGTGCTGTTCGCCGTGCTGGCGTACACCGGGTTGCGGATCGCCCGGCGGGTGGAGGACCCGTTCCGCCGGCTCGCCGCGGCCGGCGTCACCGCCTGGCTGGTCGGCCAGGCCGTGATCAACATCGGTGGGGTCACCGGCCTGCTGCCGCTGACCGGCGTGCCGCTGCCGTTCATCTCCGACGGCGGCAGCGCCCTGGTGGTGACCCTCGCGGCGATCGGCATGCTCGCCTCCTTCGCCCGCGCCGAGCCCGACGCGGCCCGAGCCCTGCATGCCCGTCCACCGGCCCGGTGGGTCCGACTAGTGTGGGCCCCGTTGCCGCCGCTTCCCGGCCGGCGCCGCCGACCGGCGACGCCTCCGGCGGACCGTGGGTCCGTACCCCGGTCCCGGCGCGCGGCGGTCCGACGACCAGGCCGCGGCCCGCAGCTTCGGCCCGGCCGGGCGCGGTCCGGCGCGGCGAGCGAGAGGAGACGCTGATGGGTCCGCTGCGTTCGGTGGTGCTCTGCGGAGGGGGCACGGGTGGCCACATCTACCCGCTGCTCGCCTTCGCCGACTGCCTGCGCCGACACGACCCGGGCGTCCGGATCACCTGCCTCGGCACCCCGAAGGGCCTGGAGAACGAGCTGATCCCGCCGGCCGGCTACGACCTGCGGCAGATCCCGGCCTACCAGCTGCCCCGCTCGGTGAACATGAGCCTGGTCCGCACCCCGGACCGGATGTACAAGGCGGCCCGCGCGGCGGGCAAGGTGATCGACGAGGTCGCCGCCGACGTCGTGGTCGGCTTCGGCGGGTACGTCTCCGTCCCCGGCTACCTGGCCGCCTGGCGGCGTGAGCTGCCGATCGTCATCCACGAGGTGAACGTGCCCCCGGGCGTGGCGAACCGGATGGGGATGAAGTTCACGAAGAACGTCGCGGTCGGCTTCCCGCACCAGCCGGCCCAGGCCGAGGCGCTGCGCGACGCCCGGGTGGTCGGGGTGCCGCTGCGCCGGGGCATCTCCGGCCTGGACCGCAACGCCATGCGCAACGCCGCCCGGGCCCACTTCGGGCTCCGCCCCGACCTGCCGGTGCTCTTCGTGGCCGGCGGCTCGCAGGGCGCCCGCTCGATCAACCTGGCGGTCTCCGGCGCGGCCAAGGAGCTGGCCCGCAACGGCGTGCAGGTGCTGCACGTGATGGGTGCGCGCAACGAGCCGGTGCCGGTCCCCACCGACCTGCCGGTGCCCTACGTGGCGCTGCCCTACCTGTCCGAGATGGAGCTGGGCTACGCCGCCGCCGACCTGATGCTGGCCCGGGGCGGGGCGATGACCTGCGCGGAGGTGGCGGCGATCGGGCTGCCCACCATCTACGTCCCCTACCCGCACAGCAACCAGGAGCAGAAGCGCAACGCGCTGCCCGTGGTGGAGGCCGGGGGCGGGGTGCTCGTCGACGACGCCGAGCTGACCCCGGCCTGGCTGGAGCGGACGGTGATCCCGCTGATCCGGGACCCGCACCGGCTCGGCGCGATGGGCGCCGCCGCAGCCGCGTACGGGCGGCGGGACGGCGACGAGGCCCTGCTGCAGTTCGTCTATGAGGCGGTGGCCCGCTGATGCGCGCCGTCGCGACCGGAAGGTACCTGTCATGAACACCGCGCAGTTCACCCCCGCCGGCACGATGACCGCGGAGGACCTGGGCCGGATCCACCTGATCGGGGTGGGCGGGGTCGGCATGAGCGGCCTGGCCCGGCTCTTCCTCACCCGGGGGCTGCCGGTCTCCGGCAGCGAGCTGCGGGAGTGGCCGTCCCTGGCCGGCCTGCGGGCGCTCGGCGGCACCGTCCACATGAGCCACGAGGCGAGCAACCTCGACGGGGTGGACACCGTGGTCTATTCCTCGGCGATCCCGCAGGACCACCTGGAGATGGTGGAGGCGCGCCGGCGCGGCCTGCGGGTGCTGCACCGCTCCGAGGCCCTCGCCGCGGCGATGACCGGCCGGCGCACCGTGGCGGTCGCCGGCACCCACGGCAAGACCACCACCACCTCGATGGTCACCATGGTGCTCCAGCAGGCCGGCGTCGACCCGTCCTTCGTGATCGGCGGGGAGATCTCCGAGGTGGGCTCGGGCGCGCACCACGGCACCGGCGAGCACTTCGTGGTCGAGGCGGACGAGAGCGACCGGTCCTTCCTCATCTACCGCCCGTACGTCTCGATCGTCACGAACATCGAGGCGGACCACCTCAACACCTACGGCGACCTGGCGAACCTTGAGGCGGCCTTCGCCGAGTTCGCCCGGCTCACCGACCCGGAGGGGTTCATCATCACCTGCGCCGACGACGCGGGCGGGCGGCGGCTGGCCGAGACGCTGCGGGCCGAGGGGCGCCGGGTCTGGACGTACGGCGAGGCGCCCGACGCCGACCTGCGGCTGAGCGAGATGGCCTCCTCGGCGCGTGGGGTGCGCTACCTGGCCGAGATCGACGGCCGGTCGCTGGGCGAGATCCGGCTGCCGGTGCCGGGGCGGCACATGGGCCTCAACAGCGCCTCGGCGGTGCTCACCGCCTACCTGCTGGGCCTGCCGGTGGAGGCGGCGGAGGCCGCGCTGGCCGCGTTCCCCGGCGTACGGCGGCGCTTCGAGCGTAAGGGCGTCGCGGACGACGTGCTGGTCTACGACGAGTACGCGTACCACCCCACCTCGATGACCCTGGCCCTGCAGACGCTCCGCGAGGTGGCCGGCGAGGGCCGGTTGATCGTGGTCTTCCAGCCGTACCGGCTGTACCGCACCCGGGACCTCCAGGCGGAGATCGCCGCGGCGCTCGGCATCGCCGACGAGCTGGTGCTGCTGGAGGTCTTCGGACCGGGCGAGCTGCGCCAGCCGGGCGAGGGGTCGGCCGCGCTGCTGGCGGCGGTGCCGCTGCCGGCCGACCGCAAGGTCTTCGTGGACTCCTGGGAGGCGGCGCCGGTCGAGGTGGCCCGGCGGGCCCGACCGGGCGACGTGGTGGTCACCATGGGCGCCCCGCCGATCTCGCTGATGGGTGACCAGCTGCTCGACGCCCTGCTGGCCCGTACCGGTGCCGGGGTGCCGGCCCTGGGCACCGCCGTGGGCCCGGACGGCGCGGCGACCGCGGCCGGATGAGCCCCGGTCCGGCGCGCGGCCGTACCCCGGGCGCGGACGGCGGCGCGGCCGGCGCGAACCGGTACGCCGCTGGCAGCTGGTCCGGGCGAACACCGACGCGGTGCCGCCGTCGACCCGGCGGTTCATGGCCCGGGCGCGGCAGCGGCGGATGCGTGCGGCCCTGCCCTGGGCGGTGGCCGCCGGGGTGCTGGCGCTGGCCGGGCTGGTCGCCTGGACGGTGCTGGGCACCGGCCTGTTCGGGGTGCGGGAGGTCCGGGTGGTCGGCGCGGAGCTGGTCACCGAGGTGGAGGTCCGCGACGCGGCGGCGGTGCCCGACGACGCGCCGCTGGCCCGGGTGGACCTGGCCGCCACCGCGCGGCGGATCGGCGCCCTGCCGGCGGTGGAGCACGCCTCGGTGTCCCGGGACTGGCCGAGCGCCCTGGTGATCCGGGTGGTGGAGCGGACCGCCGTGGCGGCGGTCCCGCAGGGCGAGCGGTACGCCGTCGTCGACCGGTCGGGGGTGGTCTTCCGGACCCTGGACCGGGTGCCGGACGCCCTGCCGGTGATCCGGGTGGGCCGCCCCGGGCCGGACGATCCGGGCACCCGGGCCGGGCTGACGGTGCTCGCCGCGCTCACCCCGCAGCTGCGCGCCCAGCTGGTGGCGGTGGACGTGGCCGGGCTGGCCCGGATCACGCTCCGGCTGCGCGGTGACCGGGAGATCGTCTGGGGGGACGCCACCCGGGGTGCGGAGAAGTCCCGGGTGGCCACCGCGCTGCTCGGTCGCCGGGCCGACCGGATCGACGTGAGCGCCCCGGACGTGGTCACCTTCCAGTGACCGACCGCTCAGCGGAGGTGACCCGGCCCGCTCCACGGGGCGACACGCCGAAAGGGTCCTTGGCTCTCGGCGTGGAGGCGCTTACGTTGCCCCGAAGAGGATCAGTGGTTGACATAACTGTAAGCCTCTAGTAGAGGGTTAGGGTTTCCGCCCGTAACCTCGCTGGAAACGTGTCGACCGCTGGTCTGGCCAAGCCGTGTGGGGTCGGCCCATGCCAATCTCGAAGGGAAAGGACCGGAGATGACACCTCCGCACAACTACCTGGCGGTCATCAAGGTCGTCGGCATCGGGGGTGGCGGCGTCAACGCCGTCAACCGGATGATCGAGGTTGGGCTCAAGGGCGTCGAGTTCATCGCGATCAACACCGACGCGCAGGCGCTGCTGATGAGCGACGCCGACGTGAAGCTCGACGTCGGGCGGGAGCTGACCCGGGGCCTCGGCGCCGGCGCCAACCCGGACGTCGGCAAGAACGCCGCCGAGGACCACCGCGACGAGATCGAGGAGGTGCTCAAGGGCGCCGACATGGTCTTCGTCACCTGCGGCGAGGGCGGCGGCACCGGCACCGGTGGCGCGCCCGTGGTGGCGAACATCGCCCGTAAGCTCGGCGCGCTCACCATCGGCGTGGTCACCCGGCCGTTCTCCTTCGAGGGCAAGCGCCGCCAGGTGCAGGCCGAGTCCGGCATAGACGAGCTGCGCAACCAGTGCGACACGCTGATCGTGATCCCGAACGACCGGCTGCTGGCGCTCGGTGACCGCAACATTTCCATGATGGACGCCTTCCGCACCGCGGACCAGGTGCTCCTCTCCGGTGTCCAGGGCATCACCGACCTGATCACCACCCCGGGTCTGATCAACCTGGACTTCGCCGACGTGAAGAGCGTGATGAGCGGCGCGGGCAGCGCGCTGATGGGCATCGGCAGCGCCCGGGGCGAGAACCGCGCGGTCGAGGCGGCCGAGGCGGCCATCTCCAGCCCGCTGCTGGAGCAGAGCATGGACGGCGCGCGCGGCGTGCTGCTCTCCATCGCCGGCGGCTCCGACCTGGGCCTGTTCGAGATCAACGACGCGGCCCAGCTGGTCACCGACGCGGCCCACCCGGACGCGAACATCATCTTCGGCGCGGTCATCGACGACGCGCTCGGCGACGAGGTGCGGGTGACGGTGATCGCGGCGGGCTTCGACGGCGGCACGCCGGCCTACAAGGCGGCCGAGCCGACCCGCAAGTCCAACCAGAACCAGCCGGCGCAGCCGAGCACCCCGGTCACCCCGCCGGCCACCATGCCGGCGCCGCAGCAGTCGCCGCGCCGGGTGCTCTTCGACGACGTCGACGTGCCGGACTTCCTCAAGAACGGATCCTGAGCGCCGCCGATGTCCGACACCGCAGCCACGGTCCGGCCCGACCGGCGCGCCGAGCTGGCCGACGGGCTGGCCCGGGTGCGGGCCCGGATCGCCGACGCCTGCACCGCCGCCGGCCGGGACGAGGCCGAGGTCACCATGATCGCGGTCACCAAGACGTACCCGGCCGGTGACGTCGTCGCCCTGGCCGGGCTCGGCGTCGCCGACGTGGGGGAGAACCGCGACCAGGAGGCGGCCCCGAAGGCCGCCGAGGTGGCCGCGGCCGGGATGACCCCGCGCTGGCACTTCATCGGCCAGTTGCAGCGCAACAAGTGCCGCTCGGTGGTGCGTTACGCCGACGTGGTCCAGTCGGTCGACAGCGTGCGGCTCGCCGGGGCGCTCGACGCCGCCGCGGCGGCCGGCCGGGACCGGCCGCTGGACGTGCTGGTGCAGGTCAGCATCGACAGCGACCCGGCCAGGGGCGGCGCCCTGCCGGACTCCGCCGACCCCGACCGGGGCTCGGCGCGGTGGCGGCGGCGGTGGCCGGCGCGGGGCGCTGCGGCTGGGCGGGTTGATGGCGGTGGCCCCGTTGGGCTGGGAACCGGAGCGGGCCTTCGCCCGGCTGGCCGAGGTGGCGGCCCGGTTCCGGGCGGACCATCCCGACGCCACCGCGCTCTCCGCCGGGATGAGCGGCGACCTGGAGGCCGCGATCGGGTACGGCGCGACACATGTCCGCGTCGGCAGCGCGTTGCTCGGAATGCGTCCCACGCTGCGGTAGCCTGGCCGCGGAAGAAGCAAATTACATCTGTGTCGTTCAGGAACGGCGTCCCGGTGTCGGGGGCCACGGCGAGCGGACCGCGAATCGCGCGCCGAAGGGATTGCCGTCCCGGTCCGATGGGCACCGTGTCCATTAGTGATCAAGCGACACGGCACGGGGGCGCGTGCCGCACGGCGGACGGAAGGGCGCGGGATGGGTGCACTGCGCAAGGCGGGGGTCTGGCTCGGTCTGGTCGAAGAGGACGACGAGCGGGCCTACGAGGACGGTGGCTACGACAAGCCGGCTTACCGCGAGTCGCGGTACCGGTCGAGCCGGTACGCCGAGGAGTTCGCCGACGAGGACGACGACGAGACCGAGGAGCCGCCGGCGCCACGGTCCCGGGTCGGTGACCGCGGTCGCCTGTCCGAGCGGGCCACCGGCCGGGCGGCCGAGGCCGACCGGGACGTCGAGCGGGCGGAGCGCGCCGAGCGCTCGGAGCGGGCGAGCGTACGGTCGATCACCCGGACCGGCGCGGGGGAGACCTCCGGTGCGCTGACCTACCACACCCGGGACAACCTCGCCCTGGCGCCGCAGGCCCCGCCGCGGGAGCGGTCGGCGCCCGCGGAGGACGAGCAGCGCTACCAGATCACCACGCTGCACCCGACCACCTACCGCGAGGCCCGGACCATCGGGGAGCACTTCCGCGACGGCGTGCCGGTGATCATCAACCTCACCGAGATGGACGAGGCCGACGCCCGGCGACTGGTCGACTTCGCCGCCGGGCTCGCGTTCGGCCTGCGCGGTACGATCGAGCGCGTGACCAACCGGGTGTTCCTGCTCTCGCCGGCCAATGTCCAGGTCACCGCGGAGGACAAGGCCAAGATCGCTGAGGGTGGCTTTTTCAGCCTGAGCTAGTCCGCCCGACCGAGGGACGTCGCCTGCCGTGTTGTCGATCGTGTTCCAAGTGCTGTACCTGATCGTCTATCTCTTCCTGATTGCCCTGCTCGCCCGGTTTGTCCTCAGCGCCGTCCTGCAGTACGGTCGCCGCTGGCAGCCGGGCCGAGGAGCGTCAGCGGGACTGGAATCCGTGTGGAGCGTCACTGATCCGCCTCTCAAGACGTTGAGGCGTGTGATCCCACCACTGCGAATTGGTACCGTGAGCGTCGACCTGGCCTCCCTTGTGCTCCTGGTTATCCTGTTCGTGCTGATGAGGTTTGTGTTAGAGCCGCTGATCTTCAGGTTCTCCTGATGACCGGCACCTGCGCGGCCGCAACTGACCCGAGGAGTTTCGATGCCGCTGACCCCGGCTGACGTCCATAACGTCGCCTTCAAAAAGCCGCCGATCGGCAAGCGGGGGTATGACGAGGAGGAGGTCGACGCCTTCCTGGACGAGGTCGAGCGCGAGCTTGCCCGTCTGATCGAGGAGAACAACGAGCTGCGCGCCCAGGTGGAGCGCGGCGGTCGGGGTGGCGCTCCCGCCGGCCCCGGCGGCGACGCCCGTCTCGCGGCGGAGCTCAACGACGTCAAGGCCCAGCTGGACCGGGTGCAGCGCGACAAGGCGGCCGCCGAGCAGGCCGCCCGGGCGATGCAGGCCGAGCTGGAGCAGGTCCGTTCCCAGGGTGGCCCGGCCACCGGTGGGGACGGCGAGCAGCAGGCGCTGCGGGTGCTCATGATGGCCCAGCGCACCGCCGACGACCACGTCTCCGACGCCCGTCGCGAGGCCGACCAGCTGCTCTCCGAGGCCCGCACCAAGGCCGAGGAGGTCACCCGCGAGGCCCGCGCCAAGGCCGACGCGCTGGAGCGCGACGCTCGCCAGCGGCACCAGGAGGCCATGGGCGGCCTGGACGCCAAGCGCACCGCGCTGCAGAAGCACATCGAGGAGCTCAAGCAGTTCGAGCGGGAGTACCGCACCCGGCTCAAGGCCTACCTGGAGAGCCAGCTGCGTGACCTCGACGGCCGGGCCCAGGGCCTGGAGGCCGAGGTCAACCGCGCCGAGGGCACCCGTGCCGCCGGTGGCAGCAACGGCCTCGCCGCGGCCAGCCTCGCCGGCTCGTACGGCGGCGGTCGCTCGGGCTCGCTCGAGTCCGGTCGCTGATCGCGGTTGGCGGTCGTCCCTGCGGACGGCCGCCGGCCGCGCCATCTGAACCGACGCGGCGGGGGTGAGCCGTGATAGTCGCCAGCATTCTGCTCATCCTCGTCGCCGTCGTGCTCCTGGTGACGGGGCTGGTCGGTGGCTCCAGCCCCCTGCTGATCACCTCTCTCGCGGCGAGCCTGCTGGCCGCCGTCGCCCTCGTCGTCGGTGCCCGCCAGGCCGCCGCCGCACGGGCGGCGGCGACGGAACGGGTCACCGAGCCCGGTGGCCGGTCCCGCACGGGTTTCCCGTCCGGTGGCCGGTCCGCGTACGGGCCACCGCTCGTGGAGCCGGAGTTCCCGGTCCAGCACGTTCCTCCGACGGTCCACTCCGACGAGACCGGGTGGCGGCAACCACCCGGTCCGTCGGCCACCGACCCCTACGCCCCGCCGGTCCCGCGTGCCCCGTTCGCCGCCGAGGCGTTTCCCACCGACCCGTTCACCGCCGGCCGGTTCGACGGCGACCGGTTCGACGGTGACCGGTTCGACCGTGACCGGTTCGACGGCGACCGGTTCGACGATGACCGGTTCGACGGCGACCGGTTCGACGATGACCGGTTCGACGGCGACCGGTCCGGGGCCGACCCGTTCGATGGCGAGCCGCCCGTCCAGCGGGTGCCGCCGGCCGACGCGGCCCGGGTGGCCCGGCTGCACGCCGAGGTGCGGGTGGTCGACGGGCGGGCCCGCTACCACCTGGCCGGCTGCCCGCACCTGGTCGGGCGCGACGACGAGGCGCTGCCCGTCGCCGAGGCGGTGGAGCTGGGCTTCACGCCGTGCGGCCACTGCGCCCCGGACACCGCCCTGCTCGCCGACGCGCGTCCGAACTGAGCAGCGGCGCGGATGGACGACACGCTCACCGTCGCCGTACGGGTGAAGCCGGGTGCCGCCCGGGCCCGGGTCGGTGGTCGCTTCGACGGCCCGCACGGTCCGGCGCTGGTCATCGCCGTGCACGCCCCGGCGGTCGACGGCCGGGCCACCGAGGCGGCCCGCCGGGCCCTCGCCGACGCGCTGGGCGTCCGGCCGGCGGCGGTGTCGCTGCGGGCCGGCGCGGCCAGCCGGGACAAGCTCTTCCTGGTCGAGCGCGCCGCCGCGGAGCTGCCCGACGTGCTGCGCCGGCTGCGCGACGGATCGGCCGCGTGAACCCTGACCGGGCCGGCCGCGGATGACCCCGGGCCTGGATCTGGCGCTGCTGCTCGGCGCGGCGGTCCTGCTGGTGGCGGTCGGCGCGGTGCGCTTCTCCACCCGGCTCGGCGTCCCGAGTCTCCTGGTCTATCTCGCCCTCGGGGTGGCGATCGGCGAGGCCGGGCTGGGCATCCGCTTCGACGACGTCGAGCTGACCCGGATGCTGGGGTTCTGCGCGCTCATCGTGATCATCGCGGAGGGGGGTCTGAGCGCCCGGTGGAGCACGCTGCGCCCGGTGCTCGGGCTGGCCGCCGCGCTCTCCACGGCCGGCGTGGTGGTGAGCATCCTGGTGGTCGGCCTGGCGGTGCACCTGCTGCTGGGGCTGGACTGGCGGCTGGCGCTGCTCTATGGCGCGGTGCTCTCCTCCACCGACGCGGCGGCCGTCTTCGCCACCCTGCGACGGCTGCGCCTGCCGCCCCGCCTGGTGGCCACCCTGGAGGCCGAGTCGGGGATGAACGACGCCCCGGTGGTCATCGTGGTGGTGCTGCTGTCCCGCTCCGGCGCGGCCACCCATCCCTGGTGGTACGAGATCCCCCTGGTCGGCTACGAGCTGGGCGTCGGGGCCGCCGTCGGGGTGGCCGCCGGCATCGCCGGCCGGTACGCGCTGCGCCGGGCGGCGTTGCCCTCGGCGGGGCTCTATCCGATCGCGGTGGTCGGCTTCACCGTGCTGGCGTACGCGGCCGGGGCGGTGCTGCACGCCTCGGGCTTCCTCGCCGTCTATGTCGCCGGGGTGCTGCTCGGCAACGCCCGGCTGCCGCACCGGCAGGCGATCCTCGGCTTCGCCGACGGGCTGGCCTGGCTGGCCCAGATCGGCCTCTTCGTGCTGCTCGGGCTGCTGGCCGCACCGGGCCGGCTGCCCACCGCGGTGCTCCCCGCGGTGGTCGCCGGGCTGGCCCTGGTGCTGGCCGCCCGACCGCTGTCGGTGGCGGTCTCCGCCCTGCCGTTCCGGTTCGCCCTGCGCGAGCAGGCCTTCCTGTCCTGGGCCGGGCTGCGCGGGGCGGTGCCGATCGTGCTGGCCACCATCCCGCTGTCGCAGCGGGTGGCCGGTGCGGAGGGGCTCTTCGACGCGGTCTTCGTACTCGTGGTGATCTTCACCCTGCTCCAGGCGGGCACGCTCGCTCCGGTGGCCCGGCGGCTGGGGGTGACCGCACCGGCCGAGGCGGCCGAGATCCGGGTGGAGACCGCCCCGCTGGAGCGGATGCGGGCGGACCTGCTCCAGCTGGAGGTGCCGCCGGGCTCCCGGCTCGGCGGGGTGCACGTGGACGAGTTGCGGCTGCCGGTGGGCGCCTCGGTGACCCTCGTCCTGCGGGACGGGACGGGTTTCGTGCCCGGGCCGGACACCCGGCTGAAGGTCGGCGACAGCCTGCTGATCGTGGCCACCGCGGAGGTACGCGACGAGGCGGAGCGGCGGTTGCGGGCGGTGAGCCGGCGGGGCCGGCTGGCCCGCTGGTTTGGCGAGTACGGCGAAGATCGGGACGAATGATCTGCTAGCGTTCCCTTTGCCCCGATTGGTGGCTGTTCGGGGTGGAAGCACGGTGCTACGGTGCGGCACATTGTCGGACGCCTGTACGTTCCGTATTCTTGCCACCCTCCGGAGTGCACGGCCGTGATCGGCGTGCGCCCGTTCCGTACATGGGGGACGCCGTGCCGGCGGTCCCTGCCCAGGCACGCCGATCGCCGCGGAACTCGCGGCCGAGGGAGCTGACGATGGCGAAGCCAGCCGACACCAGGACCGCCGGCCGCAAGCCGGTGGCGAAGGCCACCCGCAGCGCGGCGGAGACCGAGAAGATCCGGGCGGCGCTGGCGGCCCGGCGCGACGAGTTGCGCGCCGAGTACGATCAGACGCTGAGCGAGATCACCGAGCTGCAGCGTGACCGGCTGACCGACTCGGCCGGGGACGACCAGGCCGACACGGGCACCAAGACGTTCGAGCGCGAGCAGGAGATCTCACTCGCCAACAGCATCCTGGAACGGATCACGCAGGTCGAGCGCGCCCTGGAGCGGCTCGACGAGGGTGGTTACGGCTGGTGCGAGCGGTGCGGCAACCCCATCCCGGTGGAGCGGCTCGCCGCCTTCCCGTCGGCCACCCTCTGCGTGACCTGCAAGCAGCTGGAGGAGCGGCGCTGAGCCCGCTCCCCGGCGGCTCGTCCAGACGGTGACAGATCACCGCCGAGAGCGTCGATGGGGAGCAGATGACCGCAGCACCGCCCGCCGGATCCGGCACCGCTGAGCCGGGTGGCGGCACGCCCCGGCGTACCGCGGTCGGGGTCCTCCTCGGCGTCGCCCTGGTCGCCCTCCTGGCCGACCTGGGCACCAAGCAGCTCGCGCTGTCGTCCCTGACCGGTCGGGGTCCGGTGTCGCTGCTCGGCGGCACCGTCTATCTCACGCTCACCCGCAACAGCGGCGCGGCGTGGAGCATCGGCTCCGGCCACACCTGGATCTTCCCGCTGATCACCATCGGCGTGATCGGCTGGATCGGTTGGATGGCGCTGCGGCTGCGCTCGGTGCCCTGGGCGGTCTCACTGGGCCTGGTGCTGGGCGGGGCGCTCGGCAACCTCACCGACCGGATCTTCCGCGCGCCCGGCCACTTCGTCGGCCACGTGGTCGACATGATCAGCCTCTTCGACCCGTACGGGCAGGTGTGGCCGGTGTTCAACCTGGCCGACAGCGCCCTGGTCTGCGGGGTCACCCTGGCCGTGATCCTGGAGCTGACCGGCCGGCAGCGCGACGGCCGCCGGGCCGGCGCCGCGCCCGACGGCACGCCGGACAGCACCGACGCCGCCGCCGGCAGCGAGCAGCGGGGGCGGGCATGACGGCCGCCTTCGCCGCGGGCGGCGACCAGCGTTCCCTGCCCGTCCCGGACGGCCTCGACGGCATGCGGCTGGACCAGGCCGTGTCCCGGCTCTTCGGGCTCTCCCGCACCGCCGCGGCGACCCTGGTCGACGCCGGTGACGCGCTGGTCGACGGGATCGCGCGGGCCAACTCGTACAAGGTGAAGGCCGGCTCCTGGCTGGAGGTGACCCTGCCCGCCCCGGTCGCCCCGCCGACCGTGGTGCCGCAGGCGGTGCCCGGCCTGAACGTGGTCTATGCCGACGACGACATCGTGGTGGTGGACAAGCCGGTCGGCGTGGCCGCGCACCCCAGCCCCGGCTGGACCGGCCCGACCGTGATCGGCGCGCTGGCCGCCATCGGCCACCGGATCTCCACCAGCGGCGCCGCCGAGCGGCAGGGCGTGGTGCACCGGCTCGACGTCGGCACCACCGGGATCATGGCGGTGGCCAAGAGCGAGCAGGCGTACACCGCGCTGAAGCGGGCCTTCAAGTACCGCGAGGTGGAGAAGCGCTACCACGCGGTGGTGCAGGGCCACCCCGACCCGCTGCGCGGCACCATCGACGCGCCGATCGACCGGCACCCGCACCACGACTACCGCTGGGCGGTGGTCACCGGCGGCAAGCCGAGCATCACCCACTACGACACGCTCGAGGCGTTCCGCTCGGCGAGCCTGCTCGACGTGCGGCTGGAGACGGGGCGTACCCACCAGATCCGGGTGCACTTCTCGACCCTGCGCCACCCGTGCGTCGGCGACCTGACCTACGGCGCCGACCCGACCCTGTCGGCGCGGCTCGGGCTGAGCCGGCAGTGGCTGCACGCCCGGTCACTGAGCTTCGCGCACCCGCGTACCGGCGATCAGGTCACCTTCGTCAGCGACTACCCGGAGGACCTGGCCCGCGCGCTGGAGATCCTCCGCGACTGACCGCGAGCGACGAGCAGGAGACGCCGTGTCCACCGACGAGCCGGCGCGCCCCGGCCGGTCCCGGTCGGCCACGCTGACCTGGGTCGCCCTGCTCTGCGCGGCGGCGGTCCTGCTCGCCGCCGCGTGGACCGGGCGGCGCGGGCCGGCGGTCGACCGGACCGTCGGCGAGGTCACCCGGGTGGGGGTGGCCGCCGGCGACCCGATCCCCGACTACCTGGACGCCGCCGCCGTCGAGCTGGCCGCACTGGCCGGTCCGTCACCGCCGGCCAGCCGGGTGGTACGCGTTGGTCTCCTTCTCGACCTACCTCACCCCGCAGCAGACGGCCGTGGCGCTCGACGGACTGCCGGTCTCGGCGGTCGTCGCCCGGGTGCCACTGCCCGGCCGGCAGACCGAGCTCGTCCGGATCGCGGCGCTGCGGCTCCCCGGCGACGTGGTCGCGGGAATGGCGCAGGTCGCCGACCGCAAGGACCGGGAGGCCGCCGACTACCGGGCCCGCGCCGCCGCCCCGGCCGCCGCCGCGGACCCGGACCTGCGCCGGGTGTACGCCAGCGGCGCGCAGGTCTCCGCCGCCGAGGCGGCGGCCTACCGGACGGCCTGCGCCTGCGTCTATGCGGCGCTGGTCCGGGGCCCGGCGGCGCGGCTGCGGGCCCTGGCGGCGCGGCTCGACGTGCGGGCCGTCGACCCGGCCGGAGCTGGTGCGCCTGGACCGGACGGTGCTCACCCCGCCGCTGCCGGAGCAGCGGGACGTGGCCCGCCCACCCGCCGACGACGACCTGACCACCCCGCCGCCGGTGGGCGATTCGTCGGAAGCCGCACCCTCGGTGAGCGGTTCCTCACCGCGCCCGGGTGACGGCGTATCGTCCGGCGCACCCGCGCCGACCTCGCCGGACGTGGGCGGGACGGAAAAAACTCCGGTACGGCGGTGAAGATGGCCACCTACGGATGTGCGCAGACGGGTGTGGTCCGAATAGGGTTTCGTTCGTAGCCTGTCAGGCGGATATCGATGGGTCTGGGAGGGCGAGCCTTGGATGGCAGCGAAACCGGCTGGGGTCGGCAGGCTGAGCCGGCACCGCGGTGGCGGGCGCTGCTCGACCAGGCCCGGCTCGGTGGCCGGAGCGCGGAGCAGGCCGAGGCGGACCACCGCGCCGAGGAGAGCGCGGCCGTCGAGCCGCTGCCTCGACGCGGCGGCGGCACGGCGTGGTCCGGCCGCGCGTCCGCGACCGCCCGTCCCGCCGACCTGACGTACGACGCAGGCCGCCTACCGGGTGGAGGCGAGCTACCGGGTCGAGCCCGCCTACCGGCTCGACCCGTCACACCCTCGAACCCGGCTGCCGCGCCGAGCCCGGCTACCCGGCCGAGCCCGGCTACCCGGCCGAGCCCGGCTACCAGGCCGAGCCGAGCTACGGTGCCGAGCCGGCCTACGGCACCGCGTCGACGTACGGCGCCGAGCCCGGGTACGGCGTCGACCCGGCCTACGGCACCGACACCGGCTACCGGGCCGACCGGCAGCCCGGCTCCCGGGTCGACCCGCTGCCCGCACCCCGCGCCGAGCCGGCGTACCGGACCGATCCGGCGTACCGGGCGGACCCGCCGCACCGGGCCGAACCGGCGGTGGGTCGCTCCGTGCCCGAGCCGCGCCGAGGGCACCGCCTCCGTCGAGTCCCGCTACGCGGTGCTGGACAACGGCTACCGGCACGAGGCACCGCCCCCGGAGTCCCGCTACGCCCCGCTGCTCGACAGCGGCTACCGGCCACCGAGCTATCCGGCGGCGGAGCCCGCGCTCCCGGCGGCGGAGCCCGTCCCGACGTACCGGCCGGCCGTGGAGCCGGTGCCGGCGTCCAACCACCGGCGATCTCCGACGGCTATCCGGTGCGCAGCGAGCCGGCCCGGGTGGAGTGGCGAGGCGCCGGCCCCGGAGACCGAGCAGGAGCGGGCCGCCGGGGTGCTCCGCCGGGAGCTGGGCACCCCACGGGTGCTCGCCTTCGCCAACCCGAAGGGCGGCGTGCACAAGACCACCGCCACCGTGCTGGCCGCCGCCACGGTGGGCAGCGTGCGCGGGCGGGGCGTGCTCGCCTGGGACGACAACGAGCTGCGCGGCACCCTCGGGCTGCGCGCCGGCAGCGCCCGGCACGCCCGGACCATCCGGCACCTGATCTCCGACCTCGCGCAGATCGAGATCCTGGAGGGCGCACCCCTGCTGGAGCACCTCGACGACTACCTGCGGCACGCCTCCGACGGCTCGTACGACGTGCTGGCTGGGGAGGAGAGCCCGCGCTTCGCGCAGCGGCTGGACCAGTTCACCGTCAAGCGGGTGCTGGAGCTGCTGCGGCGTACCCACGACGTGGTCTGCGTGGACACCGGCAACAACGTGGAGAGCCCGAACTGGCGCACCGTGATGCAGGCCGCCGACCAGCTCGTGGTCACCACCGTGCCCCGCGAGGACGCCGCGTTCAGCGCCGACTGGATGCTCGACCTGCTGCACGAGGTGGGGATGGGGGAGCTGGCCGACAACGCGGTCACCCTGATCTCCTGCCCGACGCCGGGCCGCTCGTCGCTCCAGGACGACCTGGAGCGGCACTTCGCCACCCGGACCCGCGCCGTGGCCGTGGTGCCGTACGACGCGGCGCTGGAGACCGGTTCGTCGATCGAGTACCACCAGCTCCAGCCGGAGACCCGGGCGGCGTGGCTGAAGGCCGCCGCGGTGATGCTGGAGCCGTTCGCCCGGTGACCGGCACCGGCACCCCGCGCCGCCGCCCGGCCTGAGAGGATCATCGGGTGAGCCCGGACACCTCCGACCCCGAGCGTCCCGCCGACCAGCCCGGCGGGCCCGCCGAGCCGCCGCGCGGCGACGCCCCGCCGCCCCCGCCGTACGCCACCCCGGTCACCCGCGCGGCCCGCCCGGGGGATACGCCGGGCGCTCGGGCTCGCCGTGGGCGTCGCGCTGCTGCTGACCGTGCTGGGCGCGCCGCTGGGGGCTGCTCTGGGCGGCCGTCGCCCCGGACACCCCGGTGGTGAAGACCCCCGAGGGGGCGATCTACGGCACCACCCAGCCGGAGCAGCCGATCGCCGCCGACGGGTGGTTCAGCCTGCTCGGGCTCGGTTTCGGGGTGCTCGCCGGGCTCGCCCTGTGGTTCCTGCTGCGTCGCCGGCGGGGCCCGGTCTGGCTGGTCGCCGGGGTCCTGGGCGCACTCGGCGCGGCGGTGGTCGCCTGGCAGTTGGGTCGGCGGATCGGGCTCGCGACGTACCACCGGCTGCTGGAGACCGCGCCGGACGGGCGGGCCTTCACCAAGCCGGCCGACCTGCGGGCCGGCGGCGTGGACTGGCTCCTCGGCGTGCTGCCGGTGCCGCACGGCAACCTGCTGCTGCCGGCCTTCGGCGTGGCGGTGACGTACACCCTGCTGGCCGGCTGGTCCCGGTGGCCGTCGCTGCGGCCGGAGCCCGATCTCGACGCGGCCTGGCCGCCGGTCGAGGCGGTTGGGCTCGGTGCCGGCGGGCTCGGTGCGGGTGGGCTCGGTGCCGGCGAGGTCAGTTGGGGGCCGGCGGACCGGCCAGCTCGGTCAGCGGCACCGGAACCGCCCGGACCTGACGCAGCAGCGCCGCCTCGCGGTTGAGCAGCCGTAGCTCGGCCCGGAGCCGGCCGGCGGTGTCGTCGACGGCGAGCAGCCGCTGCCGGTCCGCGACGGTCAGCGCGGCCGTCGCGGCGACCAGGTGCGACAGCACCGTGGGATCCTCCGGCAGCTGCTCGGAGACCTCCTCCGGGTCGGGCCGGATCAGCCCGAGATATTGCCGGAAGACCGAGATCACCCGGGCGGCGAGCAGGTCGGCCACCTCGTCCGGCCCGGTCGACTCGGGCAGCCACTCCACCTCGGCGGTCAGGTAGGGCGCGGCGGAGTCGTCGACCTCGACCACCCGGAACCGGCGCCGCCCCACCGTGACGATGTCGAACCCGCCGTCGTCCAGCTCGGTGACCTGCCGCAGCTCGGCGGTGCACCCCACCTCGTGCAGGGTCACCTCGCCGCCGCCCAGCCCCGGTCGCTCCGGCGGCCCGGCCGCGGCCACCTCCCAGCCGGCCCGGATGGCCACCACGCCGAACTCGCGGGGCGCCCCCTCGGGTCGGGCGAGCAGGTGGCGCACCAGTTCGCGGTAGCGCTCCTCGAAGATGTGCAGCGGCAGCACCAGTCCCGGGAAGAGCACCGTTCCGAGCGGGAACACCGGCAGCCGCACAGTCACGGAACGAGCCTAGCCCGATCTCGCCACGACGGCGTGTCCCGGCTCACCGTCCCGCCTCCCGGGCGGCGCGGGTCGCCCCGGAGCGGGCCGCCTAGACTCGCAGGGGTGTTGACTCGGATCGACCTGCGCGGCGGCGAGCGCGACCCGCGCCGCCTGCTGCCCCGTGCCCAGCTCGACGTCTCCGTGGCGGTCGAGAGGATCCGTCCCCTCGTGGAGGCGGTCCGGGAGCATGGTTACCCGGCGATCCGCGAGGCCAGCGAGCGGTTCGACGGCATCTCCCCGGAGCACCTGCGGGTGCCGGCCGACGCGATCAAGGAGGCCGAGGGGACCCTGGACCCGCAGGTCCGCGCCGCGCTGCTGGAGTCGATCACCCGGGCCCGCAAGGTGCACGCCGACCAGCGGCGCACCGACCACACCACCCAGGTCGTGCCCGGTGGCACGGTCACCGAGCGCTGGGTGCCGGTCGACCGGGTCGGCCTCTACGTCCCCGGTGGTCTGGCGATGTATCCGTCGACCGTGGTGATGAACGTGGTGCCCGCCCAGGCGGCCGGCGTCCGCTCCCTGGTCGTGGTCAGCCCGCCGCAGCAGGAGAACGGCGGCCTGCCCGACCAGCGGGTCCTCGCCGCGTGCGCGCTGCTCGGTGTCGACGAGGTCTACGCCGTCGGCGGTGCCCAGGCGGTCGCGATGCTGGCGTACGGGTCGACCGTCGACCCCGACGGCGTCGACCGCTGCGACCCGGTCGACATGATCACCGGCCCGGGCAACATCTGGGTCACCGCCGCCAAGCGGCTGCTGCGCGGCGTGGTCGGCATCGACGCCGAGGCCGGCCCGACCGAGATCGCCATCCTGGCCGACGACACCGCCGACCCGGCGCACGTCGCCGCCGACCTGATCAGCCAGGCCGAGCACGACCCGCTCGCGGCCAGCGTGCTGGTCACCCCGTCGGTGGCCCTGGCCGACGCGGTCGAGCGGGAACTGGCCCGGCAGGTGCCGGCCACCAGGCACGTCGAGCGGGTCACCACCGCGCTCACCGGCGAGCAGAGCGGCATCGTGCTCGTCGACGACCTCGAGGCCGGGCTGCGGGTGGTCGACGCGTACGCGGCCGAGCACCTGGAGATCCAGACCGTGGACGCCCGGGACTGGGCGCTGCGGGTGCGCAACGCCGGGGCGATCTTCGTCGGCGCCTGGTCGCCGGTGTCGCTGGGCGACTACTGCGCCGGCTCCAACCACGTGCTGCCCACCGGCGGCTGCGCCCGGCACTCCTCGGGGCTCTCCGTGCAGTCCTTCCTGCGCGGCGTCCACCTGGTCGAATACACCCAGGACGCGCTGCGCGACGTCGCGCCGCACGTGGTCACCCTGGCGACCGTGGAGGACCTGCCGGCGCACGGCCAGGCGGTCAGCGTCCGCTTCGCGGGGGAGGGGACCCCGTGACCACGATGGACGACCTGCCGCTCCGCGACGACCTGCGCGGCCTCACGCCGTACGGGGCGCCGCAGCTCGACGTGGCGGTACGGCTGAACACCAACGAGAACTCCTACCCGGTGCCCGAGCCGGTGGTGGACGCCATCGGCAAGGCCCTCGCGGCCGAGCTGCGCGACCTCAACCGCTATCCGGACCGGGACGCCGTGGCGCTCCGCGCCGACCTGGCCGCCTATCTGGGGCACGGGCTCACCGTCGACCAGGTGTGGGCGGCCAACGGCTCCAACGAGATCCAGCAGCAGCTGCTCCAGGCGTTCGGCGGCCCGGGGCGCACCGCGCTCGGCTTCGTCCCGGCGTACTCGATGCACCCGCTGCTGGCGCTCGGCACCGGCACCGGCTGGATCCCCGCCCGGCGCGGCGTCGACTTCGGGCTGACCGCCGACGAGGCGGTGGCCCAGGTCCGCGAGCACCGGCCCGACGTGGTCTTTCTCTGCTCGCCGAACAACCCCACCGGCACGGCGCTGGACCCGGCCGTGGTCGCCGCCGTGCTCGACGAGGCGCCCGGCATGGTGGTCGTCGACGAGGCGTACGCCGAGTTCGCCCGGCCCGGCACGGTCAGCGCCCTGGCAGTGCTCCCCGGCCACCCGCGGCTGGTGGTCACCCGGACGATGAGCAAGGCGTTCGGCTTCGCCGGTGGCCGGCTGGGCTATCTGGCGGCCGACCCGGCGGTGGTGGCGGCGGTGCAGCTCGTCCGGCTGCCCTACCACCTCTCCGCGCTCACCCAGGCCGCCGCCCGCGCGGCGCTGGCCCACCGGGACGACCTGCTCGGCACGGTCGCCGCGATCATGCAGCAGCGCGACCGGATCGTCGCCGAGCTGCGCGCCCGGGGCCACCGGGTGGCCGACAGCGACGCCAACTTCGTGCTCTTCCAGGTCGCCGGCGACCGACAACTCCGGCGCGGCGCGTCTGACGCCGTGCCCGGACCCGGAGCCGGCGACCAGGCCGCCGCCTGGCGCACCCTGCTGGAGCACGGGGTGCTGGTCCGCGACGTCGGCCTGCCCGGCTGGCTGCGGGTCACCGCCGGCACCCCCACCGAGACCGACGCCTTCCTTTCTGCAATGGAGAAGCTCTCATGAGTCGGACCGCCCGGGTGGAGCGGATCACCAAGGAGACCAAGGTCCTCGTCGAGATCGACCTCGACGGCACGGGCCAGGCCGAGATCACCACCGGCGTCGGCTTCTACGACCACATGCTCCACCAGATCGCCCGGCACGGCGGCTTCGACCTGACCGTCCGCACCGTGGGTGACCTGGAGATCGACGCGCACCACACGATGGAGGACACCGCGCTCGCGCTGGGCGCCGCGTTCGACCAGGCGCTGGGCGACAAGGCCGGCATCCGGCGGTACGGCTCGGCCACCGTCCCGATGGACGAGGTGCTGGTCCGGGCCGCCGTCGACCTCTCCGGGCGGCCGTACGTGGTGCACGACGAGCCGGCGCTCGCGCCGTACATCGGTCCGGTCTATCCGACCAGCATGACCCGGCACATCTGGGAGTCCTTCGGTCAGGCGGCCCGGATCACGCTGCACGTGGACGTGCTGCGGGCGGCCCGCCCCGGCGGCCACCCCGACGCCCACCACGTGGTGGAGGCCCAGTTCAAGGCCGTCTCCCGCGCCCTGCGCGAGGCCACCTCGATCGACCCCCGCAACGCGGGCGCGATCCCCAGCACCAAGGGCGCCCTCTGATGGGTACGGTGCTGCTGATCGTGGGCGGCGTCCTGGTGGGTGGGGCGTGGTCCCTGCACAAGCAGGGCGCGCCCCGCGTCGCGGTGGTGATCGCCGGAGTGCTGGCCGTCCTGGCCACCGTCGGCGGCCTGCTCTGGCTGCTGCCCGGGAGGGGATGAGATGGCCAAGCGGATCGTGGTGCTCGACTACGGGTCGGGCAACCTGCGCTCGGCGGAGCGTGCCCTGGAGCGGGTCGGCGCGGACGTCACGGTGACCGACGATCTGGCCGCCGCCGCCGAGGCGGAGGGCCTGGTGGTGCCGGGCGTGGGCGCGTTCGCCGCCTGCATGGCGGGGATCGAGGCGCTGGGCGCCGGTCCGGTCATCGCCGAGCGGGTGGCCGACGGCCGGCCGGTGCTCGGCATCTGCGTCGGCATGCAGGTGCTCTTCGCGCACGGTGACGAGCACGGCGTGGTGACCAAGGGGCTCGGGCTGCTGCCCGGCGGGGTGACGAAGCTGCCCGCCCGGCGGCTGCCGCACATGGGCTGGAACACCGTCGAGGCGCCGGCCGGCTCGGTGCTCTTCGCCGGGCTGCCCGCCGACAGCCGCTTCTACTTCGTCCACTCCTACGGCGTGAACGACGTGGCCGGGCTCGTCGCGGCGGGCGCCCGGGTGACCACCGCCCACCACGGGACCGACTTCGTGGCCGCCGTGGAGCGGGGGCCGCTGTCGGCGGCCCAGTTCCACCCGGAGAAGTCCGCCGACACCGGCGCCACGCTGCTGCGCAACTGGCTCGCCGGCCTGTGAGCGGTCGGAGCGCGCCGGGGGCGCGGGCCCGGGGCCGCTCGGCGAGCGCGCGCGGAGCGGGCCGGTGCGGCGAGCCGGGCGCCGGGCTGTGGGCGCGCGGTGAGCAAGGAGCGGGCCCGCCGCCGCGAGGCCCGCCAGGCCGAGCTGGAGCGGGAGCGCGCCGTCCGCCGCCGCCGGGTGGCCCGTCGGGAGCGACGGCGGGCCGTCGTACGCCGGTTGACGCCGAAGCTGCGGCGCGGCCGGAACGGCCGGCTGGCCCGGCACACCCGCCGGGAGCGGGCGGCGATCGTGCTGTTCACCGGGGCGGCGCTGGTCGGTATCTGGAGTTTCGTCGACGACCTGGCGCTGCGGTTGGCGTTGGTCGTGTTGTTGCTGCTGGTCCTGCCGGCGATCGTGGTGATCGCCCTGGACCGTCGTACCTGATGCGAGGAGAAGACCTGTGAGCCTCACCCTGTTGCCCGCCGTGGACGTCGCCGACGGTCAGGCCGTCCGACTGGTGCAGGGCGCCGCCGGCAGCGAGACCGGGTACGGCGACCCGGTGGAGGCCGCGCTGGCGTGGCAGTCCGACGGGGCGGAGTGGATCCACCTGGTGGACCTGGACGCCGCGTTCGGCCGGGGCACGAACGCGCACCTGCTCGCCGAGGTGGTCCGCCGGCTCGACGTGAAGGTGGAGCTCTCCGGCGGCATCCGGGACGACGAGTCGCTGCACGCCGCGCTGGGCACCGGGGCGGCGCGGGTGAACATCGGCACCGCCGCGCTGGAGAACCCGGAGTGGTGCGACCGGGTCTGCGGCGAGTACGGCGACCGGGTGGCGATCGGCCTGGACGTGCGCGGTCGTACCCTGTCGGCGCGCGGCTGGACCCGCGACGGCGGTGACCTGTTCGAGGTGCTGGAGCGCCTGGACAAGGCGGGCGCCACCCGCTACGTGGTGACCGACATCACCAAGGACGGCACGATGCGCGGGCCGAACCTGGACCTGCTGCGCGAGGTCTGTGCCCGGACCTCCGCCCCGGTGATCGCCTCGGGGGGCGTCTCGACGCTGGACGACCTGCGCGCCCTGGCGACCCTGGAGCCGCTCGGCGTGGAGGGTGTGATCGCCGGAAAGGCGCTCTACGCCGGCGCGTTCACCGTGGCCGAGGCGCTGGAGACGTTGCGGACCGCCTCGTGACGACGGTGGCGGGGGACGACGGGGTCGTCACCCGGCTCGGCTCGGGCGGCCCGTGGGAGGCGCTGTACGGCTACTCGCGGGTGGTCCGGGCCGGTCAGTTGGCTTGGACGGCGGGGTGCACGTCGACGGTCGACGGCCGGGTGGTGCACGTCGGGGACGCCGCGGCGCAGACCGCGCAGGCGTTGCGGATCGGCCTGGCCGCCCTCGCCGAGGTGGGCGCGGAGCCCACCGACGTGGTCCGCACCCGGATGTACGTGACCGACCGGTTGTACGCCGACGAGGTGGGCCGGGCGCACAACGCCGTGTTCGGCGCGGTCCGCCCGGCGGCGACCATGGTGGTGGTGGCCGGCCTGCTCGACCCGGAGCACCTGGTCGAGGTCGAGTTGGAAGCCTGGCTCCCCGCCCCCTGACCACCCCACCCCGCTTCGCGCTCGGCGGCCTTTTTCACGGAAAGAGTGGCCATTCCATGAGGAGTGGCCACTCTTTCCGTGAATTTGTGTGGATCATCGGACGCCCTGGGTCGCTGGCGATGGGTCATGTCGGGGATGTGGGTGCGGCCACATCGTGGGCCCGGTCGGTTGTGCACAACTTAATCGCGCGCTACGGTTTTGGACGTGACCGATGATCTGGTGCTGCGGCGGCAGGTGTGCTTCGCCCTCTATGCGGCGTCGCGCGCCGTCACCGACGTCTACCGGCCCATCCTCGACGAGTTCGGCCTGACCTACCCGCAGTACCTGGTGCTGCTGGTGCTCTGGGAGCGCGGCGACGACGCCCCCTCGGTCTCCGAGCTGGGTGCCGCGCTGCGGCTGGACTCCGGCACGCTCTCCCCGCTGCTCAAGCGGCTGGAGGCGGCGGGCCTGGTGGTCCGGACCCGCGCCGCGCGCGACGAGCGACGGGTGGAGGTGGGGCTCACCGCCGACGGTGCCGCCCTGCGGCAGCGGATGGACGAGGTGCCGCTGCGGGTCGCCCGCGCCACCGGCCTCACCGAGACCGAGCTGGTCGGCCTGCGCGACACCCTCACCCGGGTCACCGAGACGATCCACCGACAGAAGGAGCAGTGACCACCATGCAGGTCCTCTACACCGCGTCCGCGCAGGCCACCGGCGACGGCCGGGACGGGCACGTCCGCACCTCCGACGGCACCCTCGACCTGGACCTGGCGATCCCGAAGGAGATGGGCGGCACGGGTGGCGCGGCCAACCCGGAGCAGCTCTTCGCCGCCGGCTACGCGGCCTGCTTCCACTCCGCGCTGCGGCTGGTGGCCCGCAAGGCCAAGGCCGACGTCACCGGCTCCGTCGTCGACGCGCAGGTCGGCATCGGGCCGAACGGCAGCGGCGGCTTCGGCCTGACCGTCGCCCTCGTGGTGGACCTGCCGGGGATCGAACGCGCCGCCGCCGAGCAGCTGGTGGCCCAGGCTCACCAGGTCTGCCCCTACTCCAACGCGACCCGTGGCAACATCGAGGTCGCCCTCACCGTCCGCGAGGCCGCCGCGGCCTGACCGCCGCCCACCGACCCCGACCATCGCGTACGAAAGGACGACAGCGCATGAGCACCAACCGTGAGATCCACCTGGCCTCCCGCCCGCAGGGCTGGCCCACCGCCGACAACTTCCGCCTCGTGGAGACCGAGGTGCCCACCCCGGGCCCCGGCCAGATCGTGGTCCGCAACCAGTTCATGTCGGTCGACCCGTACATGCGGGGCCGGATGAACGACGTGAAGTCGTACGTGCCGCCGTTCGCGCTCGACGCCCCGCTCGACGGCGGCGCGATCGGCGAGGTGGTGGCGAGCGAGGCGGACGGGATCGCCGTCGGCGACACCGTGCTGCACGGCCTCGGCTGGCGCGAGTACGCGCTGGTCGACGCCAAGGCCGCCCGCAAGGTCGACCCGACCCTCGCCCCGGTGAGCGCCTACCTGAGCGTGCTCGGCATGACCGGCCTCACCGCGTACGCCGGGCTGCTCGACGTGGCCGCGATGAAGCCCGGGGAGACGGTCTTCGTCTCCGGCGCGGCCGGCGCGGTCGGCAGCATGGTCGGCCAGATCGCCAAGCTCAGGGGCGCGGCCCGGGTGGTCGGCAGCGCCGGCTCCAAGGCCAAGGTGGAGCGGCTGGAGGGGCTCGGCTTCGACGCCGCCTTCGACTACCACGACGGCCCCGTGAAGGACTCGCTGAAGGCCGCCGCACCGGACGGCGTCGACGTCTACTTCGACAACGTCGGCGGTGAGCACCTGGAGGCCGCCATCGGGGCGATGAACCTGCACGGCCGGGCCGCCATCTGCGGCATGATCGCGCAGTACAACTCCACCGAGCCGCCGGCCGCGCCGCGCAACCTGGCGCTGGTCATCGGCAAGCGGCTCACCCTGCGCGGCTTCCTGGTCGGCGACCACGGCCACCTGCGCGACCAGTTCGTCGCCGACATGGCCGGCTGGCTGCGCGACGGCAAGCTGTCGTACGACGAGACCGTGATCGACGGCATCGAGAACGCCCCGGAGGCGTTCCTGGGCCTGCTGCGCGGCGAGAACCTGGGCAAGATGCTCGTCCGCGTCTGACCATCCACCCGCCGCGGCGGTGGCCGGCCTCACAGGTCGGTCACCGCCGCGTCGGCGTTGGATAGGCTCGCGGCATGACGGTGGCGGTACGGGTGATCCCGTGTCTGGACGTGGACGCCGGGCGCGTGGTCAAGGGGGTCAACTTCCTCGACCTGCGGGACGCCGGTGACCCGGTGGAGCTGGCGGCGGCGTACGACCGGGCCGGCGCCGACGAGCTGACCTTCCTCGACGTCACCGCCTCCTCCAGCGACCGCGGCACCATGCTCGACGTGGTCCGCCGCACCGCCGAGTCGGTCTTCATCCCGCTCACCGTCGGTGGCGGCGTCCGCCAGGTGGCCGACGTCGACACGCTGCTGCGCGCCGGGGCGGACAAGGTCGGGGTGAACACCGCCGCGATCGCCCGCCCGGAGCTGATCGCCGAGATCGCCGACCGGTTCGGCCGGCAGGTTCTCGTCCTCTCCCTCGACGTACGACGGGCCCCGGCCGGCACCACGCCGAGCGGCTTCGAGGTGACCACCCACGGCGGTCGCCGGGGCACCGGCATCGACGCCGTCGAGTGGGCGGCGCGCGGCGCCGAGCTGGGCGCGGGGGAGATCCTGCTCAACTCGATGGACGCGGACGGCACCAAGGCCGGCTTCGACCTGGCGCTGATCGAGGCGGTCCGCGCGGTGGTCGACGTGCCGGTGATCGCCAGCGGCGGCGCCGGTCAGGTGGCGCACTTCCCACCGGCGATCGGCGCGGGCGCGGACGCGGTGCTGGCGGCGAGCGTCTTCCACTTCGGCGAGCTGACCGTGGGCGAGGTCAAGGACGCCCTGCGCGTCGCCGGCCACCCCGTTCGCTGACACCGGCCCGGCCGACCGCCCGGCACCAGGACCGCCCCGGCGGGCGGTCCGGTCGCCAGGTATCGGGGGCCCGCCAGTCCGTCGACGCCCCAGAACCCGACCGGGGGCTGGTTGGGCGTCCGCCGTCTCGTCCGACTGCCCGGCACCAAGGGTGACAAGGCGGGCCGGTCGTTCGGGATCGGGGCCCAGCAGGCGGTTTCGGCGTCCGGCCTCAGGGCCCGGCCCCGCAGAAGGACCGCCGGGGCGGGTCAGTCGCGGCCGGATTGGCCCTCGGGGGAGCGGCGCGGGGACGGGATCGACCGGACCACGTACTCCTGCACGGCGGCGGCGTGGTCGTCCTCGGCGAGGCTCCACTCGGCGGTGCCCGGCTCGTGCCGGCGGCTGAGCACCCCCTGCACGGTGTCCACGGTGGTTGCCAGGCCGGCGCTCGGCCGGCTGCGCCAGAGCTGTTCGCCCTCCGGGGTGATCCGGAACCAGCCGTCGGAGACGCTGACCAGACCGGCGCCGACGAGGCGCCGCACGGCGGTCTCCACCTCGTGCCGTTCGGGGATGCTCCGGTTGAGGTGGTCGGCGGTGGAGAGCACGTCAGTCAGCCGCACCCCCTCGGGGCGCCGGGTCGAGGCCGCCCGGCGGTGCCGTCCGGCACCGCTCGCGATGACCAGTGAGACGAAGATCCAGGCGTCGGTGCGGCGCCATCCGTTCTCCCCCATGCACGAATGATGCCCGCCCCCGGCCGCAGAGAAAACACCTACTTTTGCGATCAGGCGTCACCGCAGCTCACGGCCCGTGGGGCCGATCCCGGTCGGTGGCGGCCGGCACGCCCACGGTCACCATCCCCGCCCACCCCGACCGACCGCGCCCGCGCCGGACCGCCCCACCCCTCCCGGCCGCTCCCCGCCCGCGCGATCCGCCCGGCCCGGCACTCGATCCTGGAGGTAGTGGCCTCCTCGGCCGGCGGAGGCCACTACCTCCAGGATCGAGCACGATCTGGTGGGCCGGTGGGCGGTCACGGCGGGCGGGGGTGGGCAGGAGCGCGGTCGGCAGGCGGCGAGGCGGCCGGGTAGTCAGGGCCGGGTGGTCTCGGTGGCCGGGCCCTGGACAGGGGCGCGGTCGGCAGGCGGCGGGGCGGCCGGGTGGCCGGGCGTCAGGCGGTCTCGGTGGCCCCGGCGGTGGGGCGGAGCGCGGTCGGCTCCGGCTCCGGCTCCGGCTCGGGCGCGGCGGCACCGCGAAGAGCGGGATGAAGAACTGGGCCAGCGGCCCGATGGTGAGCGCGTACACGACCGTGCCGAGGCCGACGGTGCCGCCGAGCAGCCAGCCGAGCGCCAGCACGGTGACCTCGATGACGGTACGGACGAGGCGTACCGAGCGGCCGGGGCGGCGGGCCACGTAGCCGGTCATCAGGCCGTCGCGGGGGCCGGGGCCGAGGCGGGCACCGAGGTAGAGCCCGGTGGCGGCGCCGTTGGCGACGATGCCGACGACCAGCAGCCCGGCCCGCAGCGGCCACGGCCCGCCGGCCGGCAGCAGGGCCAGGGTGGCGTCGACCACCAGGCCGATCACCAGGACGTTGCTGATCGTGCCGAGCCCCGGGCGTTGGCGCAGCGGGATCCAGAGCAGCAGCACGACGGCGCCGACGGCGATGGTGACGGTGCCGAAGGACAGCCCGGTCTGCCGGGCCAGCCCCTGGTGGAACACGTCCCACGGGTCGAGGCCGAGCCCGGAGCGGATCATCAGCGCCATGCTGACGCCGTAGAGAGCGAGGCCGGTGTAGAGCTGGGTCAACCGGCGGACTGGCCGGTACCGGAGATTGCCAATCGGTGCCATGCGTGCCACCCTAGGTGCCAATCTCAGCGATACTTAAAGCCAATTCCGGAGGGGTGGCCATGACGAGCCAGGTGCGTGGCGCTCAACTGGCGCGGCTGCTCGGCCAGTGGCACGCCCTGCCCGGCCGGCGGCGCAGCCCGGACTACGCCGCGCTCGCGGCCGCGGTCCGGGGGCTGCTCGCCGACGGCCGGCTCCCGCTGGGGGTACGCCTGCCGGCCGAGCGGGAGCTGGCGGAGGCGCTGCGGATCAGCCGGACCACGGTCACCGCTGCGTACCGGGAGCTGCGGGAGAGCGGCCACCTGGCCAGCCGGCGGGGCGCCGGCAGCTGGACGATGCTGCCCGGCAACCACCGGATGGCCAGCACCGGCCTCTGGACCCCGCAGGACGACCGGGACATGATCGACCTCGGGGTCGCCGCGCTGGCCGCCCCGCCGCAACTCGTCCCGGCCGCCCGGGCCGCCATCGAGGACCTGCCGCGCTACCTGGGCGGGGCCGGCTACCACCCGACCGGGATCATCGAGCTGCGCGAGGCGGTGGCCCGGTCGTACACGGCCCGGGGGTTGCCGACCAGTCCCGAGCAGATCATGGTGACCAGCGGCACCCAGCACGCCTTGGACCTGGTGCTGCGCCTGGCGCTGTCGCCCGGCGGCGGCGTGCTGGTCGAGTCGCCGACGTACCCCAACGCCCTGGCGGCGCTCGCCGCCCGCCGGGCCCGGGTCACCACCCACGGCCTGGCCGCCGACGGCACCGGCTGGGACGCCGACCTGCTGCTGGGCAGCATCCGGCAGGGCCGGCCGAAGCTGGCCTACCTGATCCCCGAGTTCCAGAACCCGACCGGTCACCTGATGCCCACCGAGCTGCGCGAGCGGCTGGTCGGCGCGGCCCACGCCGCCGGCACCGACCTGGTGATCGACGAGTCCTTCGTCGACCTGCCACTGGACGGCACCGAGCTGCCGCCGCCGGTCGCCACCTTCGACCGGCACTCCCGGGTGATCAGCATCGGCGGGATGAGCAAGCCCTTCTGGGGCGGCCTGCGGATCGGCTGGGTACGCGCCTCCGCCCCCCAGGTGCAGCGGCTCGCCGCCGCCCGGGTCGGCGTCGACATGGCCAGCCCGGTGCTGGACCAGCTCGTCGCGGTGCACCTGCTGGCCGACGCCCCGGCCATCGTGGCCGCCCGCCGCACCCAGCTCGCCACCCAGCGCGACGCGCTGATCGAGGCGCTGGCCCAGCGGTTGCCGGACTGGCGGGTCACCGCGCCGCGGGGCGGCGTCACCCTCTGGGTCGAGCTGGACGGGCCGATCTCCAGCGCGCTGGCCCGCGCCGCCGAGGAGACCGGCGTACGACTGGCACCCGGGCCCCGGTTCGGCCTGGACGGCACCCTGGAGCGCTTCCTGCGACTGCCCTTCACGCTGCCCGCGGCGGACCTGGCGGAGGCCGTCGGCCGGCTCGCCGCGGTCCGCTACGACCTGGACCGTGCGGGCCGCCCGCAGTGGCGGGAGCCGTCGGTCATCGCCTGACGGGTGGGACCGGCACGCCGGACGACCGGAGGAGTCGCCGCCGGACGCCGGCTGGAAGACTGTCCGCCGTGACGGACAGGACGCGGCGCACGCCGCGCATGCGGGTGATGACCGAGGGCTCCACGGTCACCTCGTTGGAGCTCTTCTTCGACCTGGTCTTCGTCTATGCGCTCACCCAGGTGACCGCGTTGATGGCGGGCGACCTCACCTGGTCCGGGCTGGGGCGGGGCCTGCTGGTGCTGGCCCTGCTCTGGTGGAGCTGGTGCTGCTACGCCTGGCTGGGCAACACCGTACGGGCCGACGAGGGCGTGGTGCGGGTGGTCCTCTTCGCGGTCATGGCCACCATGTTCGTCGTCGCGGTGACCATTCCCGAGGCCTTCGTCGACCTGCGCGGCGGGCTGCCCGGCCCGGTGGTCTTCGCCGCCTGCTACCTGGTGGTCCGGGTGCTGCACCTGGTCCTCTACCGGCACGCCGCCCGGGACGACGAGGGCCTGCGCCGACAGGTGGCCCGCGCCACCTGGCCGATGCTCGGCGGGGCCACCCTGCTCTTCACCGCCGCGTTGCTGCCGCAGCAGCTCAGCGACGACCCGCGACGTGTCGTCGCGCTCCGTACCCTGCTCTGGGTGCTCGCCCTGGCGATCGACTACGGCGGCATCATGGCGATCGGGGCGCGCGGCTGGCGGATCTTCTCGGCCGCGCACTGGACCGAACGGCACGGCCTGATCATCATCGTGGCGCTCGGTGAGTCGCTGGTCGCGATCGGCGTCGGGGTCACCGCGCTGCCGATCTCCTGGCCGATCATCGTGGCCTCCTTCCTCGGCGTGGCGGTCGCCGCCGCGCTGTGGTGGGCGTACTTCGACGTGGTGGCGATCGCCGCGGAGCGGGTGCTGGCCCGCGCCGAGGGCGCCGAACGGGCCGCGCTGGGCCGGGACTCCTACACCTACCTGCACCTGCCGATGGTCGCCGGAATCATCCTGCTCGCGCTGGGCTTCAAGAAGGTCCTGGCGTACGTCGGGGACGGCACCCACCACACCCTCGCCGACCCGCTGCACGGGCTGGGCCTGCTCGCCCTCTACGGCGGGGTGATCCTCTATCTCCTCGGCCACCTCGGCTTCCGGCTGCGCAACATGGGCTCGGTCAACTGGCCCCGGGTGGCGGCGATGGTGCTGCTGGTGGTGCTGCTGCCGGTGGCCGACCACCTGCCGGCCCTGGCGGCCCTCGGCCTGCTCGCGCTGGTCTGCGTGGGGATGGTCGGCACCGAGGTGGTGCTCTTCGGCGCGGCCCGGCGGGCGCTGCGCGAGGAGTTCCTCGCCGAGCACGGGGCCGGGCCGGCGCACCCGGGCTGATCCCTGCGGGCGGCGGCCGGGCCGATCCGCCCTGACAGCGGGGGTCCGGCTGGGAGACTGCGCGGGTGGGCAACGGTGGCGGTGCGGCCCGGTGGTCGCAGGGGGTGCGGCCGGGTGGGGCCGGGTCCCGGACCACCCGGCTGGAACTCTTCTACGACCTGGTCTTCGTCTTCGCGTTCCTCACCGTCACCAGCCTCACCGCCAGCCGCCCCACCCCGGTCAACCTGTTCCGCTGCCTGCTGGTGCTGGCCCTGCTCTGGTGGTGCTGGACGGGCTTCGCCGGCCTCGGCAACGCGGTCCGTGCCGACCAGGGGATCCTCCCGGTGGTCGGCTTCGTCACCGTGGCGGCCACCTTCCTGCTGTCGCTGAGCATGCCGGGCGCGTTCGTGGACCGGCCCGGCGGGCTGAACGGCCCACTGACCTTCGCCACCTGCTACTTCCTGGTCCGCGCCGGGCAACTCGCGATCTTCGGCTGGGTGGCCCGCGGCGATCCGGCCGGGCTGCGCCGGTGGCTGCTGCTCGCCGCCCTGGCGGTGGCCGCGACCGCGCTGCTGGCCACCGCCGGGACCGTGCCGCAGCGGATCGCCGACCGGCCGACCGCGATCGCCCTGCAGCTGGCGCTCTGGAGCGCCGCCCTGGCCGTCGAGTACGGGGGCGGCATGACGCTCGGCGGCGGGTACTGGGCGGTCGTCTCGGCCGGGCACTGGGCGGAACGGCACGCGCTGATGGTGCTGGTCGCGCTCGGTGAGTCGATCATCGCGCTGGGGATCGGCCCGAAGTTCATCAGCGGGCTGCCGCTGACCGGCCCGGTGGTGGTCGCCGCCGTGCTCGGCATCGCGGTCACCGCGGTGCTCTGGTGGGCGTACTTCGACACCCTGGCGTTCGCCGTCGAGCAGGTCCTGCACCACACCCGCGAGCCGGCCGCCCGGGCCCGGCTGGCCCGGGACGTCTACACCTGGCTGCACCTGCCGATGATCGCCGGGATCATCTTCTTCGCGCTCGGCATCAAGGACCTGCTGGCCGAGGCGGCGGCACCGGACTCACCGCCCTGGGGCGTGCCGCTGGGCGGCTTCTGGATCACGGTTCTCTACGGCGGCGTCGGGCTCTATCTGCTCAGCCTGGTCGGCTGCGCGCTCCGCGCGCTGCGGGTCCTGCACCGGCCGCTGCTGCTGGCCGTCCTGCTGCTCGCGCTGGTCGCCCCGGTGGCCGCCCGGCTGCCGGAGCTGGTGGCGCTGGCCCTGCTGGCGGTGCTCTGCCTGGCCGCGGTGGTGGCCGAGACGCTCAGCGAGGACGGCCGGCGGCGGCAGGTGCGACAGCTCGCCCTGGAGGAGCAGCTCGCCGTGGAGGCGGACCAGAGCCGGTGGCGGCAGCGTCACCTCTGACCGGCCGGCTGCACCCGGCGGCGTCCCGACCGCCGGCCGGGGCGCGGCGGCACCCCGACGGCCGCGCCCCGGAGTGGGACGCGGCCGTCGGTCGGGCGGTGTCACAGCTCGGCGAGGCTGCCGGCGTACATCTTGTCGATCTCGGCCGCGAAGTTGCTCTCCACGCCCCGGCGCTTGATCTTGAGCGAGGGGGTGACCTCGCCGTGCTCGATGGTCAGGTCGCGGGGCAGGATGGTGACCTTCTTGATCGTCTCCCAGCGGTTGAGCCGGCCGTTGAGCTCGGCCACGTACTCCTCGACCATGGCCTGCGCCTCGGGCGAGGCGACGATCTCGGCGTACGGCCGGCCCTCCAGCGGCCCGCCGGCCGCCCAGCCGGTGATCGCGTCCGGGTCGAGGGTGACCAGCATGGTGCAGTAGTTGCGGGCCTGTCCGATCACGATCGCCTGCGAGGTGTACGGGCAGATGGCCTTGAACATGCCCTCGATGTGCGACGGCGCGATGTACTTCCCGCCGGAGGTCTTGACCAGGTCCTTCTTCCGGTCGGTGATCCGCAGGAAGCCCTGGTCGTCGAGGCTGCCGATGTCCCCGGTACGGAAGAAGCCGTCCTCGGTGAACGCGGCGGCGGTCTCCTCGGGCAGGTTGTGGTAGCCACGCATCACCGGCCGGCCGCGGACCAGGATCTCCCCGTCGGTGTCGATCCGGCACTCCAGGTCGCCCATCGCCTGGCCGACGCTGCCGATCCGCAGCGCGTGCGGCCGGTTGACGAAGTTGCCGGCGCTGGTCTCGGTGAGGCCGTACCCCTCGGAGATGGGCAGGTTGGCGGCGGCGAAGAAGGTGGCGATCTCCTTGCTCAGCGGGGCCGCGCCGGAGACCAGCACCCGGATCCGTCCGCCGAGGCGGGCCTGGAGCTTGCTGAAGACCAGCTTCTCCGCCAGCGCGTACTTCAGCTTCAGGCCGGCCGGGACCGGCTTGCCGGCCTGCTCCAGCGCGACCTTCTCGGTGCCGACCCGGACGCCCCAGGCGAAGATCTTCGCCTTGGCGCCGCCGGCGTCCCGGGCGGTGGTGACCGCCTTGTTGTAGACCTTCTCGAAGACCCGGGGCGCGCCGCACATCAGCGTCGGCCGCACCACGGCCAGCAGCTCGACCAGCTTCTCCACCCGACCGTCGACGTACGTCGGCAGGCCGACGTGGGTGGCACCGCAGAGCAGCGTCTTGCCGAACGAGTGGGACAGCGGCAGCCACAGGTATTGCAGGTCGTTGTCGCGCAGCAGCCCCACCTCGGCCTGCGCGACGCCCTCCCAGCACCAGCCGCCGTGCAGCAGCTCGACGCCCTTGGGCCGACCGGTGGTGCCCGAGGTGTAGATCAGCGTGGCCAGGTGTTCCGGCCCGACCCCGGCGACCAGCATGTCGACCAGGTCCGGCTCGGCCGCCAGCGCCCGCGTCCCGCGCTCCTCCAGCTCGGCGAGGGTGAGTTGGGGGACCGCCGCGTCCGGGTCGGGGGCGCCGTCGAAGAGCACCACGTGGGTCAGCGCCGGCAGGTCGGCGCCGGCGATCTTCGCCGCCTGGGCCGGGTTCTCGGCGAAGAGCACCCGGGAACCGGAGTCGGCGATGATGTAGGTCGCGTCCTCGGGCTCGGTGGTCGGATAGACGGTGGTGGTGGCACCGCCGGCGCACATGATGCCGAAGTCGGCGATCACCCAGTCGAGCCGGGTGTTGGCCAGGATCGCCACCGGATCCTCCAGGCCGACGCCGAGCCCGTGCAGTCCGGCGGCGACCGCCTTCGCGCGCTGCCCGACCTGTTCCCACGTCAGCCAGACCGGGCCGGAGTCGTCCGGGGCCGGGTGGGCGAACGCGTCGCGGCCGGGGGTCGCCGCGACGCGCTTGAGGAACATGTCGGGGATGGAACGGTACGGTACATCGAGAGCCATCGCTGTAGCCGCCTTCGAGGGTGGAGGCGTGACGGGGGTCACGTCGTTTTGCGGTTACCGAAGAGTATTGCCTGCACCCGGGCATCGGCTAGTGCCGTCGGTCCCGTCCCGACGGGTGGTGCGGTCCTCAGGCGTACCGGGCGGCGCGGAGCGACCAGTCGTAGGTGCCCCGGATCCAGTTGCGCCGGGTGGCCAGGTAGGGGCCGGCCTCCGGGTCGCCGTCGAGCGCGGCGTCGCCCGCCACGTACGCGGCCAGCGCGGCGTTGAACCGGGCCGCCGCCGCCCGCAGCGCCACCGTCTCACCGGCCGCGGACTCCCGGGCGATCGAGGTGACCAGGTTCAGCGGGTCCGTCCCGGCCCGGTGCTCCTTGCCGAAGGAGAAGATGTCGTTGCACCAGCAGACCAGGTCCGCCGCCAGCAGGTCCAGGGCCACCAGCGCCGGCTCGGCGTGCCGGCCCACCCGGGGTGGCCCGTCGTGCGCCAGGTCGGTCAGGGTGAACGCCGGCCGCACCCCGCCGGTGTGCCGGCGCAGCTGGACGTACTCGGCGACCGTCGGGACCCGGTGGTGCTCCCGGTAACCCGCCTCCCAGAGCAGCCCGAGCAGGTATTCCCGCAGCTGGCTCACCAGGCGCAGCAGCAGCGTCGGGCAGCCGCAGGCACGGACCCGGCGACAGATGTCGTCCAGCCCGGCGGCGAGTGCCCCGGCCGGGGGCGGGCCCGGCGCGCCGGGCCGGTCCAGCACGTCGAGCAGGCCCGCGACGGTCGGCCCCAGCCGGGCCGGCGTGGTGCCGAGACCGTCGTCGTCGCACGCGTCGTCCACCACGAACAGCCAGCCGATCAGGTCGGTGAGCAGCCGCAGCCGCTCGACCGGCCCTCCGGGCAGGTCCGCCCGGCCAACTCGGCGGCGGCGGCCCGGCGCAGCCGGCGCTCCGGCTGCGCGCCGGTGACCAGGCCCAGCGCCCGGGCCCAGGCCAGGCTCTCCCGGCGACCCGGTCCGTGTCGGGGTGGCGGCGGGCCGGGAAGGGGGGTTCGTGCAGCGCCGAGACCGCGAAGCTCCGCATGGGCGCCCCCTGTCACGCCGCCCCCGGGTGGGGCGGCGGGCAGTAGGTTACGGCACTCGATATCGGCATACATCACTGGGTGGAGGATGTTTCACTTCTTCCTCCGACCGATTTCGGCCACCGGTTCAGATGCCCAGACCCGCGGTCCGCAACCGCTCGGCGAGCGCGCCCGGCCCGTCGAGCTGCACCCGGGCCACCCGCTGCCGGCCGGAGAGGAACAGCGTCAGCTCGCCCGGTGCCCCGACCACCCGCAGCCGCTCACCGCCCCGGCCGACGCCCAACTCGCCGTACCCGGGCGCCTGCACCAGCAGGTCCGCCGGGAAGCGGCGCAACGCCATCCGGGCCAGCAGCGCGGTGCGCTTCCACAGCGCCGCCTGCAACCCCGCCGGCAGGTCGCGCGGCAGCCAGCCGGGCCGGGCCCGGCGGACGTCCTCGTGATGGATGAAGAACTCCATCGTGTTGACCAGCTCGTCGGTGAGCGGGTTGCTCAGCGGACTCCACACCGGCGGCCGGCGCACCCGGGCCACCAGCTCCGCGTACGGGCCGGCGGCCACCCGGCGGCGCACCGCCTCGCCGTACCGGCGCAGCGGCGGCAGCAGGATGCCCCCGGCGGCGTCCGGGCGACGCTCCCGTACGAGCAGGTGCGCCGCCAGATCACGGGTCGTCCACCCGTCATTGAGCGTCGGCGCGTCCGGTCCCAGTTCCAGCATCAGGTCGGCGAGCGCCTCGCGCTCCGACCGGGCGTACCGCGGCATGGCTCGATGGTAGGCGCGCCCACCCCCGCGCGCCTCCCCTGACGCCCGGGGCCGGTCTCGCAGGCCGCTCGGTCCCGGATCGGGTGGCCTCCGGCGCGGTGCGACACCACCGCGTGCCGGATCGAGCACGATCCCGGTGGGCGGCGGGCGACGTGCCGGTGGACCGTGGACGGTGGGCGACGCGCACGGGCGGCGGCGACGTGACGGCGGACATACGCGTTCCGGGTCGGCGGAGCGGGCGTCGACCGGTAAGGATGAGGGGACACAACGGCGACTTACGGCGGGGGAACTGCGTGGCGAGCGGGACAAGTCGGGACGTCCTCGGCCGAGGGCTGCGGGTGCTCGGCCGGGCCATCCGGGAACAACCGCGGATCTTCGCGGTCGCGGTGACGGGGAGCGTGCTCTTCGGCCTCATGGTGATCGCCAGCGCGTTCGTGGTCGGCCGGGTGGTCGGCGACGTCGTGGTGCCGGCCGTCGAGCGCGGCCAGGTCGGCGCCGGCGTGCTCGCGCTCGCCGCGGCGGCGCTGTTCGGGATCAGCGTGCTGCGCGTGGTCGGCATCTTCGGCCGCCGGCTCGGCGCGGGTTACATGCAGTTCCGGCTCCAGGCCGCCTACCGCCGCCGGGTCACCCGCCGCTACCTGGACCTGCCGCTGGCCTGGCACCACCGCAACGCCACCGGCACGCTGCTGTCCAACGCCAACTCCGACGTGGAGGCCGCCTGGTACCCGATCGCGCCGCTGCCGTTCGCGGTCGGCACGTTGGTCATGCTGGTCGGCGCGGTCGTCTCGCTCTTCCTCACCGACTGGGCGCTGGCGCTGGTCGGACTGGCCGTCTTCCCCGCGCTCTTCGCGCTCAACGTGGTCTACTCCCGCCGGATGGCCCCCCGCCAGGCGCGCGCGCAGCGGCTGCGGGCCGAGGTCAGCGGGATCGCGCACGAGAGCTTCGACGGCGCGCTGGTGGTCAAGACCATGGGCCGGGAGTCCCAGGAGACCGCCCGGTTCGCATCCCGCGCCGGTGAGCTGCGCGACGCGTTGATCGCCGTCGGCAAGCTGCGCGGCGTCTTCGACCCGATGCTGGAGACCCTGCCCAGCCTCGGCACCCTGGCCGTGCTGGTGGTGGGCGCGTTCCGGCTGCGCCAGGGCGCGATCACCGTCACCGAGCTGGTCAGCGTCGCCTTCCTCTTCACCGTGCTGGCCTTCCCGGTCCGGGCCATCGGCTGGGTGCTGGCCGAGCTGCCGCGCAGCGTCGCCGGCTGGGACCGGGTGCGCCGGGTGCTCGACGCCACCGGCGAGATGCCGTACGGCGAGGTCACGCTCGACCCGGCCGAGCCGCGGCCGGCCACGCTCGCCTTCCACGACGTGCACTTCTCGTACGAGCCGGCCGAGGCGCACCTGCCCGGCGCCCAGGTGCTCGGCGAGGTCGGCTTCACCGTGCCGGCCGGGAAGACCGTCGCCCTGGTCGGGCCGACCGGCGCCGGTAAGTCCACCATCGCCTCGCTCGCCGTCCGGCTGGTCGACCCCGACTCCGGGACGGTCACCCTGGACGGCGTCGACGTCCGCCACCTCACCGCCGCCTCGCTCGCCTCGACCATCGCGCTGGTGGCCCAGGTGCCGTTCGTCTTCGACGACACGGTCCGGGCCAACATCGCCCTGGACCGGGCCGGCGTCGGCGACGAGGAGGTGTGGGCGGCGCTGCGGCTGGCCGAGGCGGACGGTTTCGTCGCCGCGCTGCCCGAGGGGCTGGACACCATGGTCGGCGAGCGCGGCACCTCGCTCTCCGGCGGCCAGCGGCAGCGGCTCACCCTGGCCCGGGCGCTCGCCGGCCGGCCCCGCCTGCTGGTGCTGGACGACGCCACCAGCGCCGTCGACCCGCGCGTCGAGGCGGCCATCCTGGCCGGCCTGCGCGCCCCGGCGCAGGGCGGCGCCGCCGCGTCGATCCTGGTGGTCGCCTACCGGCGGGCCACCATCGCCCTCGCCGACGAGGTGATCTACGTCGAGCACGGCCGGGTGGTCGCCCGGGGCACCCACACCGAGCTGCTCGCCACCGTCCCCGGCTACGCCGACCTGGTCACCGCCTACGAGCAGGCCGAGCAGGAGCGCGAGCAGACCCGCCCGTACGACGAGGTCACACCGCTGACCTCCGGCCTGGAAGTCGAGGTTGACCGGTGAGCGCGAGGAGTGCAGCGGAGCGGAGCCCCGCAGCCGCGAACGAAAGGTCGGACCGGTGACGACCACCACCGAGGCGGAGCAGGCGGCCGAGTCGACCTGGCGGACGCTGCGGCGGGGGTTGGCGCTCTCCCCGGAGCTGAAGACCGGGCTGGCCGGCACGATCGGTCTGGCGCTGGTCTACATGGTCGGCCGGGTGGCCGTGCCGGTGGCCGTGCAGCGGGGCATCGACCACGGCATCGTCGGCGGCCTCGACCTGGGCGTGGTCTGGTCGACGGTCGTCGCCACCGCCGCCGTGCTGGTGGTCACCACCACCTGCGGTTACCTGATGATGCGCCGGCTGTTCACGGTCAGCGAAACGGCTCTCGCCGGGGTACGCACCCGCGCGTTCCGGCACGTGCACGACCTGTCGATGCTGCACCAGCAGTCCGAGCGGCGCGGTTCGCTGGTCTCCCGGGTCACCAGCGACGTCGACCAGATCACCCAGTTCCTCCAGTGGGGCGGCGTGATCCTCATCGTCAACCTCGGCCAGCTGGTGGTGACCACCGCCGTCATGCTGGCGTACTCCTGGCAGTTGACCCTGGTGGTGCTCGGCGCGTTCGCCCCGGCGCTGCTGGTGATCCGGCTGCTCCAGCGCCGGCTGGCCGCCGCGTACGGCGTGGTCCGGCAGCGGATGGGCACCCTGCTCGGCACCATCGGGGAGAGTGTGGTGGGGGCGCCGGTGATCCGGGCGTACGGCATCGCCGGGCGGACCGCCCGGCGGCTGGACACGGCCATCGAGGCGCAGCGGCAGGCGCAGCAGCGGGCCATCCGGATCAGCATCGTCGGCAGCTCGGTGGGGGAGCTGGCGGCCGGTCTGGCGCTGGCCGGGGTGGTCGTGGTCGGCGTCAACCTGGGGGCGGACCGCACCCTCTCCATCGGCCAGCTCACCGCGTTCCTGTTCCTGGTCACCCTCTTCATCCAGCCGGTGCAGATCGCCACCGAGGTGCTCAACGAGGCGCAGAACGCGATCGCCGGCTGGCGCCGGGTGCTCGACGTGCTGGACGTCGCCCCCGACGTGGCCGACCCGGGCGAGCAGGGGCGGGAACTGCCGCCGGGCCCGCTGGACATCCGCTTCGATCACGTCACCTTCGCCTATCCGGGCGGCCCGCCGGTGCTGCACGACGTGGAGCTGGAGATCCCGGCGAAGAGCCGGGTCGCGGTGGTCGGCGAGACCGGCAGCGGCAAGACCACCTTCGCCAAGCTGCTCACCCGGCTGATGGACCCGACCTCCGGCGACGTGCTGCTCTCCGGGGTGCCGCTGCGCGAGGTGCGCTTCGAGTCGCTGCGCTCCCGGGTGGTGATGGTGCCGCAGGACGGCTTCCTCTTCGACGCCACGGTCGGCCAGAACGTCCGCTTCGCCCGGCCCGGGCTGACCGACGCGCAGCTCACCGCGGCCTTCACCGAGCTGGGGCTGGCCGACTGGCTGGACGGCCTGCCGTCCGGGCTGAACACCCCGGTCGGTGAGCGGGGCGAGGCGCTGAGCGTGGGGGAGCGGCAGTTGGTGGCGCTCGCCCGGGCGTACGTCGCCGACCCGGACCTGCTGGTGCTCGACGAGGCGACCAGCGCCGTCGACCCGGCCACCGAGGTACGCCTGCAGCGCACCCTGGACGCGGTCACCCGGGGCCGGACCACGCTCGCCATCGCCCACCGGCTCTCCACCGCGCAGGCCGCCGACGAGGTGATCGTGGTGGACCGGGGCCGGATCGTGCAGCGCGGCCCGCACGACGAGCTGCTCCGCGATCCCGATTCGGTCTACGCCCTGCTCTACGCCTCCTGGCTGGAGCAGACCCGCTGACCGGCGGTCGGCCCGGGACCGACCCGGCCGCCGGTCGGCCCGGGACCGGCCCGGCCGGCGGTCAGGCCGGCAGCGGACCGGTCAGGTAGCGCTGCACGGTCGGGCCGATCGCCGCGACCAGGGTCTCCGGGTCGGCGGAGGCGACGGGTTCCAACCGGATCACGTAGCGCATCATGGCCAGGCCGGCGAGCTGGGTGCCGACCAGCGCGCCGCGCAGCGGCAGCTCGGCCGGGTCGAGGTCGAGCCGGTCGAGGACCCGGCGCAGCACCTGGGTGACCAGGAACTCGCGCAGCAGCCGGGCGCTCCACTCGTTGTTCACCGCCGAGCGGAGCAGGGCGACCGCCGCCGCGCCGGCCGGGGAGTCCCACACCCCGAGGAAGGTGCGGACCAGCCGTTCCCCGACCCCGTCCGGCCCGCCGGCCAGCACGCCCGGCAGCAGCTCGGCCGGGTCGACGGGGATCTCGACGGTGGCCCGGAACAGCTCCTCCTTGGTGCCGAAGTAGTGGTGCACCAGGGCCGGGTCCACCCCGGCGGCGGTGGCGATCACCCGGATCGAGGCGGCGTCGAAGCCGCGCTCGGCGAAGGCGGTCCGCGCCGCCGCGAGGATCGACTCGCGGGTGTCCGGGTTGCCGGGCCGGCGGCCGGTCCGTCGCGCCCTCATCCGCTGCGCCGGCGCAGGGTGGCCGCGGCGAGCACCAGCGCCGCCACCGCCGCCCCGGCCACGATCGCCACGTCGCGCCACATCGTCCCGGTCGGGTCCGGGTGCGCGCCGACCTCCTGCAGCGCCTCGACCGCGTACGACAGGGGCAGCACGTCGCTGATCGCCTGGAGCCAGCCGGCCATCTCGCCCCGGGGCACGAAGAGCCCGCAGAGCAGCAGCTGGGGCAGGACCACGACCGGCATGAACTGGACGGCCTGGAACTCGGTACGGGCGAAGGCGCTGCACAGCAGCCCGAGCGCCACGGCCAGCACGGCGTTGACCGCCGCGATCAGCACGACCAGCCAGCTGCTGCCGGCGGTGTCCAGGTCGAACACCCGGTACGCCACCACGGTGGCGATGCTCGCCTGCACCGCCCCGGCCAGCCCGAACGCGATGCCGTACCCGAAGAGCAGGTCGAGCTTGCCCAGCGGGGTGGTGAGCAGCCGTTCCAGCGTGCCGCTGGTGCGTTCCCGCAGCATGGCGATGCTGGTCACCAGGAACATGATGATGAACGGGAAGAAGCCCAGCATGATCAGGGCCACCCGGTCGAAGACGGTGGGCTGCCCGGGCGGGGTGGGCTGGTCGACGTACATGAAGTAGACCAGGGTGAGCAGCACGGTCGGCACCACCACGAGCAGCGCGACGGTCCGCTTGTCGTGCCGCAGCTGGCGCAGGATGCGCCCGTTGGTCGCGGCGAGGATGCGGGGGTTCACCGGTCCTCCTCCTGGCCGACGGGCCGCTCGGCCGCCTCGTTCGCCCGGATCAGCCGCAGGAACGCCTGCTCCAGGTCGTCGACGGCGGTGGCGGCCCGAATGGCGTCGGGGGTGTCGTCGGCGATGAGGCGCCCGTCCCGGATCAGCAGCAGCCGGTCGCAGCGGGCCGCCTCGTCCATCACGTGGCTGGAGACCAGCAGGGTCGTCCCGGCGGCGGCCAGTTGGTGGAACCGGGCCCACAGCTCGGCCCGCAGCACCGGGTCCTGGCCCACGGTCGGCTCGTCGAGGACGACCAGTTCCGGCTCGCCGACCAGCGCACAGGCCAGCGACGCCCGGCTGCGCTGGCCGCCGGAGAGGGTGCCGACGAGCTGGCCGGCCGCCGTGGCGAGCCCGACGTCGGCGACCGCCCGGTCGGCGTCGGCGGGGCGACGCCCGTGCAGGGCGGCGAAGTAGCGGGCGTTCTCCCGGACCGTCAGGTCGGCGTAGACGCTGGGGGCCTGGGTCAGGTAGCCGACCCGGTGGCGCAGCTCCGGGTGGCCGGCGGGCCGGCCGAGCACGGTGACCGTGCCCGAGGTGACCGTCTGCACGCCCACGATCGCCCGCATCAGGGTGGTCTTGCCGCTGCCGCTCGGGCCGAGCAGCCCGGTGACCGCGCCGCGCGGTACCGCGCAGCTGATGCCGTGCAGCACCCGCCGTCGGCCCCGGTCGACGACCAGGTCGCGGACCAGTGTCGCGTCCTCCATCGTCCCGCCTCCCAGAAAACTCATCACCTGTTGAACTCAACGGTAGATGAGTTATTCGTCCGCGCGCAACGGTTGACTTCGAGTGCCCTCGAACTGGAAGCCTGGACGCGTGGACATCAGCACGCGGGAGATGAGCCTCACCGTCGGTGAGGCCGCGGAGCGGGTCGGCCTGACCACCTACACGCTGCGCTGGTACGAGCAGGAGGGGCTGGTCGCCCCCGTCGGGCGGGACTCGGCCGGCCGGCGGCGCTACACCGAGGGCGACGTCAACTGGCTGGTGCTGCTCACCCGGCTGCGCCGGACCGGGATGCCGGTGCGGGACATGCGCCGCTACGCCGAGCTGGCCCGGCAGGGCGACCGGACGATCGGCGCCCGGCGGGCGCTCTTCGAGGCGCACCGGGCCCGGGTGCTGGCCCGGATCGCCGAACTGGAGGGGGACCTCGAAGTGCTCGACTACAAGATCGACGTGTATCGCAGGGCGGAGGAGGAGCGGGCATGATCCGACGACGAGTGGGCGCGACCGGCCCGGAGGTCTCGGCGATCGGCCTGGGCTGCATGGGGATGAGCTTCGCGTACGGCACCGGTGACGACGCCGAGTCGACGCGGACCCTGCACCGGGCCCTCGACCTGGGCGTCAACCACCTGGACACCGCCGACATGTACGGCTTCGGCGCCAACGAGCGGCTGCTGGGCCCGGTCGTCAAGGCCCGCCGGGACGAGGTCTTCCTGGCCACCAAGTTCGGCAACCGCAGCACCGGCGACCGCTTCGGCGGCACCGGCACCCCGGGCGCTTACGTGGACAGCAGCGCCGCCTGGGCCCGGGAGGCCTGCGACGCCTCGCTCGGCCGGCTCGGGGTCGACACCATCGACCTGTACTACCTGCACCGGCGCAACCCGGCCACGCCGATCGAGGAGACCGTCGGTGCCCTGGCCGACCTCGTGACGGCCGGCAAGGTGCGCCTGATCGGCCTCTCCGAGGTCAACCCGGCGACCCTGCGGGCCGCCCACGCGGTGCACCCGATCGCCGCCGTCCAGATGGAGTACTCGCTGTTCAGCCGGGACGTCGAGGGCGAGATGCTGGCCACCTGCCGGGAGCTGGGCGTCTGTCTGGTGGCGTACTCGCCGGTGGGCCGGGGGCTGCTCACCGGGGCGATCACCAGCCGCGAGCAGCTCGCCGACGACGACTGGCGCCGGAACGTGCCCAGGTTCGCCGACGGCAACCTGGACGCCAACCTGCGGCTGGTCGAGGCGGTACGCGCGGTCGCGGCGGAGATCGGCTGCACGCCGGCCCAGGCGGCGCTCGCCTGGCTGCTGGCCCAGGGCGACGACGTCCTCCCGATCCCCGGCACCAAGCGGGTGCGCTACCTGGAGGAGAACGCGGCGGCGGCCGACATCACCCTGGACCCGGGGCAGCTCGCCCGGCTGCGGGAGGCGGTGCCGGCCGAGGCGGTGGCCGGGGAAAGGTACACCGAGGCAGGAATGCGAACCGTCGGGCACTAGCCTTTGCATCGGACACCCGGTCCGCCAACGGTCATTGCGCTTGAGAACGGGCATCCGGCACGATGGCGCGGTGGGTCCCGCTCCGTTGCCCGAGACCGGTTTCCTCGACGACTGGGCCGCCCGCCTGCGGCAGGCCGCCGATCGTCCCGTCGTCGGGATCATGCTGCGCGGCAGCCACGCCCGCCGGGGCGCCACCGAACACAGCGACGTGGACCTCGACGTGCTGGTCGCCACCGACGAACCACCCGCCGCCCCGGCACCCGGGGCGGCGGGCCGGTCGCCGACCACACCGTCCGCCGGGGCGCCCGGCCGCCCCTACGCCGCCCGCCGGGCCTTCCTCGCCGAGTTCGAGGGCCGGCTGGTGCACGTCTCGGTGGCCGCCCGGGACATTCGGTCCTGGGTGCACCGGCTGGGCGAGCCGGCGGACTGGGCGTTCGGGCTGCCGGTGACCGCGCCCGCCCGGCTGATCTGGGCCGTGCCGGAGTGGCGCCGCCGGATCGACCTGCCGGTGCTCTGTCAGCCGGCGGACGAGCCCCGGCTGGAGGAGCTGATCGCCACCCTCGGCAAGGTCGCCGGGGCCCGCTGGGCCGACGACCCGCTCGGGGTCCGGCTGGCCGCCGCCGACCTGGCCCGGCTCTGCCCGTCGGTGCTGCGGCTGGCCAACCCGTCCGTCCGGGTGGTCTCCCGCCGGGCCGCCTTCGCGGCCGCCCTGGACCTGCCGGTCGCCCCGCCCGGATACCGCGACGACATGCTGCTCTGCCTCGGGCTGCGCCCCGGCTCCACCGGCCAGGTGGCGGCCGCCGCCGCCCGGCTGGTCACCGGGACCGTCCCGCTGATCCGCCCGTACGCCGGCCAGCTCGCCGAGACGGTCGGCACCGACCTGGCCGAGGCGCTGCTCGACGGCCGGCTCGACCGCTACCTGGCCCAGCTCACCCGGTCGGTGCAGCGCTGCACGCCCGCCGGTCGGGACACGTCGCCGGTGCCCACCCCGCGTACGGGAGAATGGCTGACTGTGCCCCCATCCGACGCGCCGCTGACCGGCGCCCCCGCCAGCTCCGCCGAGCCTCCGGCCCCCGGCCCGGTCCGCCCGTCCCGGCTCGACCCGGCGATCGCCGCCCGGCTGCGCCGTACCCCCGACGGCCTGGTGGCCGCGGTGGTGCGGCAGCACGACTCGGGCGAGGTGCTGATGGTCGCCTGGATGGACGACGAGGCGCTGCACCGCACCCTGACCACCGGCCGGGCCACCTACTGGTCGCGCAGCCGCCAGGAGTACTGGGTCAAGGGCGCCACCTCCGGTCACCACCAGCACGTCCGGTCGGTCGCCCTCGACTGCGACGGGGACGCGCTGCTGGTCAGCGTCGACCAGGTCGGGGCGGCCTGCCACACCGGCAACCGGACCTGCTTCTTCACCGAACTGCCGGTCACCTCGCCGGAGGCGACGTCATGACCGACGGCACGGTCAGCCCCGACCAGGGCGCGTTCACCGAGCTGGCGGCCCGGTGGCGGGTCGTCCCGGTCACCCGCCGGCTGCTCGCCGACGCGGAGACCCCGGTCGGCGTCTACCGCAAGCTCGCCGGTGGGCCGGGCACCTTCCTGCTGGAGTCGGCCGAGCAGGGCGTGGGTTCGGCCGGCATGGCCTGGTCCCGCTACTCCTTCATCGGCGTCCGCAGCAGCGCCACGCTGACCGAGCGCGACGGCGCCGCGCTCTGGACCGGTGAGCCGCCCGCCGGGGTGCCGGCCGACGGCGACCCGGTCCGGGTGCTGCGCGAGACGGTCGCCGCGCTGGCCGGCCCGGCCTGGGACCCGGCCAGCGGCATGCCGCCGCTGACCGGCGGCATGGTGGGCTTCCTGGGGTACGACCTCATCCGCCGCTTCGAGCGCCTGCCCGAGCTGACCGAGGACGACCTCGGCGTCCCCGAGCTGGGCATGATGCTCGCCACCGACCTGGTGGTGCTCGACCACTACGACGGCTCGGCGATCCTGGTCGCCAACGCGGTCCTGCCCCCGCCCGACGCACCGGGGCGGGACGCGCTGGTCGCGGCGGCGTACCACCACGCGGTGGGGCGGCTGGACGCGATGACCACCGCACTGTCCCGACCGATTCCGCCCATGATCTCCACGGTCGACCGGCCGGCGGTCGGCGAGGTGAGCTGCCGGACCCCCGACGGCGGCTACCCGAAGGCGGTCGAGGCGGCCAAGGAGGCCATCCGGGCCGGCGAGTGCTTCCAGATCGTGCTCGCCCAGCGCTTCGAACGCCCGACCCACGCCGACCCGCTCGACGTCTACCGGGTGCTGCGCACCACCAACCCCAGCCCGTACATGTACCTGCTGCGCTTCGACGGCTTCGACATCGTCGGCTCCTCGCCGGAGGCGCACCTGAAGGTGAGCACCACCGCCGACGGCCGACGCCGCGCGCTGCTGCACCCGATCGCCGGGACCCGCCCCCGGGGCGGCACCCCGGCCGCCGACGCCCGCCTCGCCGCCGAGCTGCTCAGCGACCCGAAGGAGCGCGCCGAGCACGTGATGCTGGTCGACCTGGGCCGCAACGACCTGGGCCGGGTCTGCCGCCCCGGCACGGTCGAGGTGCCGGAGTTCGCCACCATCGAGCGGTACAGCCACGTCATGCACATCGTCTCGACGGTGGTCGGCGAGCTGCGGGCGGACCGCACCGCCTTCGACGCGCTCGCCGCCACCTTCCCGGCCGGCACCCTCTCCGGCGCGCCCAAGGTCCGGGCCATGGAGATCATCGAGGAGTTGGAGCCGGTCCGGCGCGGCCTGTACGGCGGCACCGTCGGCTACTTCGGCTTCGGCGGCGACCTGGACATGGCGATCGCGATCCGGACCGCGCTGATCCGCGACGGGCGGGCCTACGTGCAGGCCGGGGCGGGGGTGGTGGCCGATTCTGATCCGGCCGCCGAGGACCAGGAGACCCGGAACAAGGCCGCCGCGGTGCTCGCCGCCATCGCCGCCGCCGAGACCCTGCGGCCGGCCCGATGAGCGACCCGACCCCACCCGCCGACCCGACCCCACCCGCCGACCCGACCCCACCCGCCGACCCGACCCGGCCGCCGACCCGACGCGGCCTGTCGAGCCGCAGTCGCCGGCCGCCTCGGCCGCCGGGCCACCGGCCCCGGAGGCCCCCGCCGGGGCGGCACCGTCCGGGCAGGGCGGCGCGAGCTGACGTACGCCGTGCTGTGCTGCCTGGCCGGTGCGGGCCTGGCCTGCTGGGCGGCAACCAGGACCTGGTCGGTGGAGCTGATCCCGCGCGCGCGTTGCCGCCGTCGCGGCAGCTGCGCACCGGCACCGACCTGCTGCCCTGGCTCTTCCCGCTGGCGCTGGTCGCGCTCGCCGGCGGCGGCGCGGTACTCGCCACCCGGGGCCGGCTCCGGCGGTTGCTCGGCGGCCTGCTGACCCTGCTCGGGCTGGCCGTGGCGGCCGGCGGCGGGTACGGCCTCACCGCCGACTTCGGCGGCTCGGTGAGCCGGCAGTGGCCGGCGCTCTGCCTGCTGGGTGGGCTGGTCGCCGCGGCCGGTGGCCTGCTCACCGCGCTGCGTGGCGGCGGCTGGCCGGCGATGGGTGCCCGCTACGAGCGGCCGGCGACGGCTGGGGCGCAGCCCACGACGTCGGGCCCGGCGGTCGGGCGGGGGCACCCGGGACGCCTGGGACGCGCTGGACCGGGGCGAGGACCCGACGGTCAGCTGACCGGCTGGCCGGTACGCGCCTCGCGGCGGTCCCGGGCGGCGGCCATGGGCGGCGGCCAGCTCGGCGACCAGGCGCTCCAGTTCGGCGCGCTGCTCGGCGCGGGCCCGGTCGGCGCAGACCGCCTCCCAGGCGTTGCCGCGGGCGGTGCGCGCCCGGCCGTCGCCGACGACGGCGCGTTCGAGGGTGTCCACCATGCCGACCGCGAGCGACGCGACGGTCCGGGAGATGGTGGTGAGTCCGATGCTCTGGTTCGGGCTGTTGGTGCTCATGGTCACCCCGCAGTGGATCGTGGGCGAAGGGTCGGCAGGCGCCTCGTCGAGTCTGCCCGAGAAAAATGGTGCCGGGCTCGCGTTTCGCCGTGATGAAGCGCAGGTCAACTGTCCGACGCGGGGTGCGACCTGGGGAGGGCCGTTCGGCCTTGAGCTTGGTCACACCGTCGATCGGACAGCGGTGTCCAGCGCCGGGCGCGCGGGCGTGGTGAGATGAGGTATGGGCGGCAGTCGATGTGACGCGGGGCGGTGCCCGCCGGGCGGAGGTGACGCCGCTCGATGGGCAGGGTCGCGCTCCGTGACATTTCGTTCACCGCAAGTCGGCCATCATGCCACAGCCCATCTCGTGAGGAGCGCCATACCCCCGGCACTTGAGGCCAGGTGGCGCCACCTAGCATCGGCCCATGACACCCGGAGAGGGGAGTCCGTTGGTGACTGCTGAGCATGCGCACGCGGAGGGGGACGGAGCCGGATCGGCGTCGTCCGCAAGCGTGCTCGACGAGATTCTGGCCGGCGTCCGCGAGGATGTGGCCCGGCGCCAGGAGCAGGTCCCGCTGGAGCGGATCCGCGAGCTGGCCGCCGCCGCGCCGCCACCGTTGGACGCGTACGCGGCCCTGCGGCGGCCCGGCGTGGCCGTGATCGCGGAGGTGAAGCGCTCGTCGCCGTCCCGGGGACGGTTGGCCGAGATCGCCGACCCCGCCGACCTGGCCGGGGAGTACGCCGCCGGTGGCGCACGCGCGATCAGCGTGCTCACCGAGGGCCGCTGGTTCGGCGGCTCGCTGGACGACCTGGCGGCCGTCCGCGCCGCGGTGAAGGTGCCGGTGCTGCGCAAGGACTTCGTGGTCTCCAGCTACCAGGTGCACGAGGCCCGCGCCCACGGCGCCGACCTGGTGCTGCTGATCGTCGCCGCGCTGGAGCAGAACGCGCTGGTCGGGCTGCTGGAGCGGATCGAGTCGCTGGGCATGACCGCGCTGGTCGAGGTGCACACCGAGGAGGAGGCCGACCGGGCCCTGGAGGCCGGCGCGCAGGTGATCGGGGTCAATGCCCGTGACCTGCGTACCCTTGAGGTCGACCGCTCGGTGTTCGAGCGGATCGCGCCCGGCCTGCCCAGCAGCGTCGTCAAGATCGCCGAGTCCGGCGTGCGCGGCCCGCACGACCTGATCCGCTACGCCTCCGCCGGCGCCGACGCCGTGCTGGTGGGGGAGGGCCTGGTCACCCAGAAGAGCCCCCGCGAGGCGGTCGCCGAGCTGGTCAACGCCGGGAACCACCCGGCGACGCCCCGTCCGGTGCGCTGATCCCGCGCCGGCACCGCAGCAGCGAGAGGATTTCGCGATGAGCGCCAACGCGTCGGCCCCGGCCGGCCAGCTTCCCGACGCCGCCGGTCACTTCGGCCGCTTCGGTGGCCGTTTCGTCCCGGAGGCGCTGGTCGCGGCGCTCGACGAGCTGGACGCGGCGTACCGCAAGGCGATGACCGACGAGGGCTTCCTCGCCGAGTTCGGCGCCCTGCTGCGCGACTACGCCGGCACCCCGTCGCTGCTCTACACCGCCGAGCGGTTCTCCGCGAAGGCGGGCGCCCGGATCCTGCTCAAGCGGGAGGACCTGAACCACACCGGCGCGCACAAGGTGCGCAACGTGCTGGGCCAGGCCCTGCTGACCCGGCGGATGGGCAAGAAGCGGGTGATCGCGGAGACCGGCGCCGGGCAGCACGGCGTGGCCACCGCCACCGCCGCCGCGCTGTTCGACCTCGACTGCGTGGTCTACATGGGCGAGGTGGACACCGAGCGGCAGGCGCTCAACGTGGCCCGGATGCGGATGCTCGGCGCCACCGTCGTCCCGGTGACCACCGGTTCGCGGACCCTCAAGGACGCGATGAACGAGGCGATGCGGGACTGGGTCGCCAACGTCGACGACACCCACTACCTGATCGGCACCGCCGCCGGGCCGCACCCGTTCCCGGAGATGGTCCGGGACTTCGTGCGCGGCATCGGCGAGGAGGCCCGCCAGCAGTGCCTGGACCTCACCGGCGCGCTGCCGGACGCGGTCGCGGCCTGCGTCGGCGGCGGCTCCAACGCGCTCGGCATCTTCCACGCGTTCGTGGACGATGCCGACGTCCGGCTGTACGGCTTCGAGGCCGGTGGCGAGGGCGTCGAGACCGGCCGGCACGCGGCCAGCATCACCGGCGGCACCTCCGGCGTGCTGCACGGCACCCGGACGTACGTGCTGCAGAACGCCGACGGCCAGACCATCGAGTCGCACTCGATCTCGGCCGGCCTGGACTACCCGGGCGTCGGCCCGGAGCACGCCTGGCTGCACGACAGCGGCCGGGCCACCTACACGCCGGTGACCGACACCGAGGCGATGGCCGCGTTCGAGCTGCTCTGCCGCACCGAGGGGATCATCCCGGCGATCGAGAGCGCGCACGCGCTCGCCGGCGCGCTGAAGATCGCCCCGACGCTCGCCGCCGAGCTGGGCCGGGAGCCGGTCATCGTGGTCAACCTCTCCGGTCGGGGCGACAAGGACGTGCACACCGCCGGCGAGTACTTCGGCATCCTCGACAAGGAGTGACAGCGTGAGTCGGATCGGGGTCGCCTTCGACAAGGCCCGCGCCGACGGGCGGGCCGTGCTGGTCGGCTGCATGCCGGCCGGTTTCCCCACCGTCGAGGGCAGCATCGCCGCGATGACCGCCATGGTCGAGGCCGGGGTGGACGTCATCGAGGTGGAGATCCCCTACTCCGACCCGGTGATGGACGGACCGGTCATCCAGAAGGCCAGCGACATCGCCCTGGCCGGCGGTGTCCGGACCGCGGACACGCTGCGCATCATCGAGGCCGTCGCGGCCACCGGTGCCCAGGTGGTCACCATGACCTACTGGAACCCGATCGAGCAGTACGGCGTCGACGCGTTCGCCCGTGACCTGGCCGCCGCCGGGGGCACCGGGCTGATCACCCCGGACCTGATCCCGGAGGAGGCGGACGAGTGGCTGGCCGCCTCCGAGGCGTACGGCCTGGACCGGACCTTCCTGGTCTCCCCGTCCTCCACCGACGCCCGGCTGCGGATGACCGTCGAGCACTGCCGGGGCTTCGTCTACGCCACCGCGATCATGGGCGTCACCGGCGCCCGGTCGCAGACCTCCGACGCCGCTCCGGTGCTGGTCTCCCGGCTGCGTGAGGTCACCGACCTGCCGGTCGGCGTCGGCCTCGGCGTCGGCACCGGCGCCCAGGCCGGCACCGTGGCCGGGTACGCCGACGGCGTCATCGTCGGCAGCGCCCTGATCCGCTGCCTGCTCGACGCCGGCGACCAGGCCGCCGGCCTGGCCGCCCTGCGCGCGCTCAGCGCCGAGCTGGCCGAGGGCGTCCGCAACCCCGTCCGCTGACCGTCCCGGACCGACCACCACGGCCCCCGTTGGGCCGGCTCCCCGGCCGGCCGGCCGCCCGTTCGGCCGGCCGGGGTGCCGGCGTCCGCCCGCGTCCACCGCGCCAACGATGGGTGTCCCGTCCGCCGGACACTACGAACCTGATGACATATTCGGTTCGGGGTGAGCCATGCCCGCCCCGGATCCGCGCAGGTTCGCTGGGAGGGCTGGGGGGCACCGCCGGCCATGGCCGCCGTTTTCGGTACAGGCTTCGGGGCGATGCCGTCGGTGGCCACTTTTTCTGGGCAAGCGTGGGCCCGGCGTCGGCCGTGGCCACTGTTTCCGGGAAAGCGTGGTATGCCGTGCCGCGGTGGCCACTGTTCCGGGAAGAAGTGGCAAGTCCGGCCGAGGGTACGGTGATTCATTCATGTCATCAAGTTCGTAGCGATTGCACGGCGGCCCCGAGACAGCGGCGCTCGGTGTTCACCGGCCACGTCGGCGCGGCGTGCCACCGTGATCCGTGCGGGAGGTGGTGCCGTGGCAGTTCACCGCCGCAGCGGGGAGCGGGCGCCACAGGGGCGGGCGTCGGGCGGGCGGGTGCCGGCGGAGGTCTCCGCGTGGACGTTCCGGACCGCGGCGACCTGCGGGGCCTCGGACCGGTGCGAAGACCGCGGACCGGGGTGCCGCGAGAGTGGTCCGCCCCGGTAGCGTGTAGACCCGTGACCCTCGCCCCGATGACCCCACTGGCGGCCCTGCCCAGCCCCAGCACCGCCGTATGGCAGCTCGGTCCGGTCCCGCTGCGGGCGTACGCGCTCTGCATCGTCGCCGGCATCGTGGTGGCCTGCGTGGTGACCGAACGCCGGCTGCGCCAGCGGGGTGTGGCCCCGGGCGCGGTGCTCGACATCGCGGTCTGGGCGGTGCCCACCGGGATCGTCGGCGCGCGGCTCTACCACGTGATCACCTCGCCGGACAAATACTTCGGCGACGGCGGTCAGCCGCTCAAGGCGTTCGCCATCTGGGAGGGCGGGCTCGGCATCTGGGGCGCGGTCGCCGGTGGCGCCATCGGTGCCTGGATCGCCGCCCGGCAGCTCGGCATCCCGCTGACCGTGGTGGCCGACGCCCTGGCTCCGGGCCTGCCGCTGGCCCAGGCGGTGGGCCGGTTCGGCAACTGGTTCAACAACGAGCTCTACGGCGGTCGGACCACCCTCCCGTGGGGGCTCGAGGTGCACGTCATGGACCCGGACAACCCCGGGCACGCGCTCCGCGACGAGGCCGGCAACCCGATCCTGCAGCCGGGGCTCTATCACCCGACCTTCCTCTACGAGGCGCTCTGGAACGTCGGCGTCGCCGCACTGGTCCTCGTCCTGGACCGGAAGCTGCGGCTCGGCCGGGGCCGCGCTTTCGCGCTCTACGTGATGGGCTACACCGCCGGCCGGTTCTGGATCGAGCTGATGCGTACCGACGAGGCCACCCACGTGCTCGGCCTGCGGATCAACGTCTGGACCGCCGGGCTGGTCTTCCTCGGCGCGTTGATCTACTTCCTCCGGGTCCGCGGGCCCCGGGAGTACCTGGTCCCGATCGGCGTGCCGGCGACCCCGGTCCCGCCCGCCGGTGGCGACGTGTCCCAGGTCGACCTCTCCGCCCGCGAGCCCGGCCCGGCCACGGTGGCCCCGGAGGGCTACCGGGTGGTCAGCGAGGAACAGTTCCGCGCCTACCAGGAGACCGGCGAGGTCCCCGCCGAAACCGCCCCCGCCGAAACCGCCCCCGGTGAGGTCGAGGCCGGCGAGGTCGAGGCGACGCGGGCCGGGACGGCGGACACCGAGGCCACCCGGGCCGGGACCTCGGAGGACGAGGAGCCGGCCGCCCGCGCCGACACCACCGGCGCACCCGCCGCCCGCGCCGACACGAGCGGCGCACCCGCCGACCGGGCCGGCGCCACGGGTGCCGGCCCCGCCGACCGGGACAGCTGAGCGGGGAGTCATGCGTACCGCGGTGGTGGTCGGCGCCGGCCTCGGTGGCCTGGCGGTAGCCGGCGCGCTGGCCCGCTCGGGCTGGCAGGTCACGCTCCTGGAGCGGGCCGACCGGGTCCGCCCGGAGCCGACCGCCGTCGTGCTCTGGCCCAACGGGGTACGCGCGCTGCGCGCCCTCGGCCTCGGTGCCGGGCTGGACGCGATCGCCACCGAGCTGCCCGACGGCGGGATCCGCCGTCCCGACGGGCAGTGGCTGGTGCAGCCGCGTCCCACGCCCGCCGAACGGATGCCCGTGGTGGTGCACCGGGAGGACCTGCACGACGCGTTGATCGCCGGGCTCGGCGACCGGGTGGAACTGCGTACCGGGGTGGCCGTGCGGACCGTGCGGGCGGTCTCCGGGGAACGCCCCGCCGTGGGTGACGGCCGCCGCACCATCGAGGCGGACCTGGTGGTCGCCGCCGACGGCACCGACAGCGAGATCCGCCGGCAGCTCGCCCCCGAGGCGACCGTGGTCAGCTCCGGGTGCGCCGCCTGGCGGGCGGTGATCCCCTGGTACCAGGCGCCGAGGCTCCCCGCCGATCAGCCGGTGGGCGGGGAGACGCTGGGTGCCGGCTACCGGTTCGTGGCCGCCTCGCTGGGCGAGCGCGGCACCGCCGGCGGCTCCAGCCGGGGCGGCATCTACTGGGTGGCCACCGCTGCCGGCGCGCCCCGGCCGGAGCCGCCGGAGACCCAGCTCACCCTGCTCAAGCGCTGGTTCGCCGGCTGGCCCGCGCCGATCGCCGAGCTGCTCGACGCCACCGACCCGGCCGACCTGGTGCAGCAGGAGATCCGCGAGCTGCGCCCGCTGCCCCGGGCGTACGGTTTCCCGGTCGGGCCGGGCGGGGTGGTGCTGCTCGGTGACGCCGCGCACGCCATGCCACCGCACCTCGGGCAGGGCGCGTGCCTCGCCTTCGAGGACGCGGCGACCCTCGCCTCGCTGCTGAGGGAGTCCCGGCTGCCCGACGCGGTCGCGTCGTACGACCGGCTGCGCCGGCCCCGCGCGGCGACCGTGGTCCGGCAGACCCGCCGGATGTCGGCGGTCCTGCAGACCCGGGGGCGGCTCGCGCTGCGCGCCCGCGACGCGGCCCTGGGCACGATCAGCCCTCGGCTGCGCAACACCGCCGCCTCCGCCGCCGCCCAGTGGCAGCCGCCGGCCTGGAGTTGCCGGCAGCCCCCGAACCGCCGGCAGCGGTCGGTGGGCCGGTAGCGGTCCGCGCGGTCGGTGGTGGCCGGCAGGCAGGCGGCGCCGGGCGGTCAGGCCGATGACGGCGGCCGGCTCGGCGATGCAGGCGGTGCCGACCCGGCGGAACCCGACCCGCAGGTAGACCCGGGCGATCTCCTCGCTGCCGGCGGAGAGGAAGACCAGGTCGGTGCCGGCCGCCCGCAGCTCGTGGGCGAGGGTGGCGGTGACCGCCGCGCCGAGCCCTCGGCGGCGGGCCACCGGCAGGGTGGCCACCCCGGCGATCTCGGCGACGTCGTCGACGCGCATCGCCATCCCGCTGGCCAGCGCCCCCTCCTCGGCCGTCTCCGCGAGCACCGAGACCCGCCGGCCGTCGGCGATCCGGACGCTCTCCTCGGTGAGGGCGGCGACGTCGAGCCGGGCCACCGCCGCGTCCCGTTCCGCCGGCCCGGCCTCGCCGCGGGCGGTGCCGCCGTGCGAGAAGCCGACCGCCGCGACGGCCCGGCGGAGCGCCACGTCGGCGGCGAAGCCGGGCGCGGCCGGGTCGAGCACCCGCACCGGTACGTCGCTGAGCGCCGTCGGGTCGGGCAGGTGCGCCGGGTCGAGCACCATCAGGGGCGCCTCCAGCACGCTCAGCCCGGCGGAGCGGGCCACCGCGAGCAGGTCGGGAGTGACCTCGTGCACCCACTCGAACGCCTCGGGCAGGCCCAGCTCCCGCTGGCGGGCGCGTACCGTGGTCACGTCGGCCAGCGACGGCGGGGCGGAGGCGCCCGGTCGCGGCCGGGCATAGAACGGCCATCCCGCACCGTCGCGGACGAACAGCACCACCCCGCCGTATTCCTCGGTCCGCGCACCGTCGCGGGGCACCGCGTCGTAGAACCGCTCCAACCGGTCGACCAGCTCGGCGCGTACGACATCCACCGCGCGAGACTACACGTCCCAGATGCTGGAAGTGTGATCAATCCGAACTGGCCTTGCGCGGTAAGCCCTAACGTAGACTCAATAAACCCACGAGGGCCGACGTCGTCCCGACCATGATCCAACCTGAGTGACGACAGGAGGCCCGGTGGCCTTTCCGTACCCTCTCAGCAGCCCGCAGTCGGCCCCGCCCGCGAGCGGGCTCTACGACCCCGCCCAGGAGCACGACGCGTGCGGCGTGGCCTTCGTGGCCGACCTGCACGGGCGCCGGTCGCACGAGGTCGTCGCGAACGGGCTCGGCGCGCTCTGCCGGCTGGACCACCGGGGCGCCCGGGGCGCGGAGCACAACACCGGTGACGGCGCCGGCATCATGATCCAGGTGCCGGACGCGTTCCTGCGCGCCGTGGTGGACTTCCCGCTCCCGCCCGCCGGCCAGTACGCCACCGGTCTGGTCTTCCTCCCCGACGACGACGCCGCCGAGGCGCGCGCCCGCCGGGTGGTGGAGAAGTACGCCCTGGTCGAGGGCGCCGACGTGCTGGGTTGGCGGGACGTCCCGACCGACCCGAGCGGGCTGGGCGAGACCGCGCTGGCGGCGATGCCCCGGGTCCGGCAGCTCTTCCTCGCCGCGCACCGGCTCACCGGTTCGCCGGCCGGTCCCGCCGGCTCCCCGCTGACCGGGCTCGACCTGGACCGGGTGGCGTTCTGCGTCCGCAAGCAGGCCGAGCGGGAGACCGCCGAGCGGGGCGTGCCGGCATACTTCCCGTCGCTGTCCGGGCGGACCATGGTCTGGAAGGGCATGCTCACCCCCGACCAGCTCCCCGCGTACTACCCGGAGCTGACCGACTCCCGGGTGGTCAGCGCGATCGCCCTGGTGCACTCGCGGTTCTCCACCAACACCTTCCCGTCCTGGCCGCTGGCCCACCCGTACCGGTTCATCGCGCACAACGGCGAGATCAACACGATCCGGGGCAACCGGAACTGGATGCAGGCCCGCGAGGCGCTGCTGCGCAGCCCGAACCTGCCCGGCAACATCCGCCGGGTGTTCCCGGTCTGCACCCCGGGCGCCTCGGACTCGGCGAACTTCGACGAGGTTCTCGAACTGCTGCACCTGGCCGGGCGGAGCCTGCCGCACGCGGTGCTGATGATGATCCCGGAGGCGTGGGAGAACGACCCGGACATGCGCGCGGACAAGCGCGCCTTCTACCGCTTCCACGCCAGCCTGATGGAGCCGTGGGACGGCCCGGCCTCGGTCGCCTTCACCGACGGCGAGATCGTCGGCGCGGTGCTGGACCGCAACGGCCTGCGCCCCGGCCGCTGGTGGCGTACCGCCGACGGTCTGGTCGTGCTGGGCAGCGAGGCGGGCGTGCTCGACCTCGACCCGGCCGGCGTGGTCGCCAAGGGCCGGCTCCAGCCGGGGAAGATGTTCCTGGTCGACACGGTCAACGGCCGGATCGTCTCGGACGACGAGATCAAGGCCGAGCTGGCCGCCGCGCAGCCGTACGACGAGTGGCTGCACGCCGGCCTGATCGAGCTGGACGACCTGCCGCCGCGCGAGCACATCGTCTACACCCACGACTCGGTCCGCCGCCGCCAGCAGACCTTCGGTTACACCGAGGAGGAGCTGAAGATCCTGCTCGCGCCGATGGCGCGGGTCGGTGCGGAGCCGATCGGCTCGATGGGTACGGACACCCCGATCGCCGCGCTGTCGACCCGGCCGCGGCTGCTCTACGACTACTTCCACCAGCTCTTCGCCCAGGTCACCAACCCGCCGCTGGACGCCATCCGGGAGGAGCTGGTGACCAGCCTGGCGTCGACCATCGGCCCGGAGGGCAACCTGCTGGACCCGGGCGCGGCGAGCTGCCGGCAGATCGTGCTGCCCCATCCGGTGATCGACAACGACGAGCTGGCCAAGATCCTCTCCATCGACGAGGACGGTGACCTGCCCGGCTTCAAGGCGGTCCGGGTCTCCGGTCTCTACCGGGTCCGCGACGGCGGGGCCGGCATCAAGGCCCGGCTGACCGAGATCTGCCGGCACGTCTCCGAGGCGATCGAGGACGGCGTCCGGATCCTGGTGCTGTCGGACCGGGACTCCAACGCCGACCTGGCCCCGATCCCGTCGCTGCTGCTCACCGCGGCGGTGCACCAGCACCTGGTCCGGGAGCAGACCCGGACCCAGGTGGCGCTGGTGGTGGAGTCCGGTGACTGCCGGGAGGTGCACCACGCGGCGGTCCTGATCGGCTACGGCGCGGCGGCGGTCAACCCGTACCTGGCCTTCGAGTCGGTGGAGGACATGATCTCCACGGGCGCGCTGGTGGGCGTGGAGCCGCGCAAGGCGGTCCGCAACCTGGTCAAGGCGCTCGGCAAGGGCGTCCTGAAGATCATGTCGAAGATGGGCATCTCGACGGTCTCGTCGTACTGCGGGGCGCAGGTCTTCGAGGCGGTCGGGCTGGACACCCGGCTGGTCGAGCGCTACTTCCGGGGCACCCCCAGCAAGATCGGCGGGATCGGGCTGGCCGAGATCCACGCCGAGGTGGCCGCCCGGCACGCGCTGGCCTGGCCCGCCCCCGGCACCCAGACCTCGGACCGGCTGGAGGTCGGCGGGGAATACCAGTGGCGGCGCGAGGGCGAGCTGCACCTGTTCAACCCGGAGACGGTCTTCCTGCTCCAGCACGCCACCCGCAGCCGCCAGTACGACGTGTTCCGGCAGTACACCGCCAAGGTCGACGAGCTGGCCGCGCAGGCCGGCTCGCTGCGCGGGCTGTTCCGGCTGCGTACCGGGGTGCGGCCGGCGGTGCCGCTGGAGGAGGTGGAGCCGGCCACCGAGATCGTCAAGCGGTTCGCCACCGGCGCCATGTCGTACGGGTCGATCTCGGCGGAGGCGCACGAGACCCTCGCCATCGCGATGAACCGCCTCGGCGGCAAGTCCAACACCGGCGAGGGCGGCGAGGACGTCGAGCGCCTGCACGACCCGGCGCGTCGCTCCGCGGTCAAGCAGATCGCCAGCGGCCGGTTCGGCGTGACCAGCGAATACCTGGTCAACGCCGACGACCTCCAGATCAAGATGGCGCAGGGCGCGAAGCCCGGCGAGGGCGGTCAGCTGCCCGGCAACAAGGTCTGGCCGTGGATCGCCCGGACCCGGCACGCCACCCCCGGCGTCGGCCTGATCTCGCCGCCGCCGCACCACGACATCTATTCCATCGAGGACCTCGCCCAGCTCGTGCACGACCTGAAGTGCGTGAACCCGGCCGCCCGGGTGCACGTCAAGCTGGTCAGCGAGGTCGGCGTGGGCACCGTCGCGGCGGGCGTCGCCAAGCTCAAGGCCGACGTCATCCTGATCTCCGGCCACGACGGCGGCACCGGCGCGTCCCCGCTGAACTCGCTCAAGCACGCCGGCACCCCGTGGGAGCTGGGCCTGGCCGAGGCGCAGCAGACGCTGCTGCTCAACAAGCTCCGCGACCGGGTCACCGTGCAGGTCGACGGTCAGCTCAAGACCGGCCGGGACGTGCTGATCGCGGCGCTGCTCGGGGCCGAGGAGTTCGGCTTCGCCACCGCGCCGCTGATCGTCGAGGGCTGCGTGATGATGCGGGTCTGCCACCTGGACACCTGTCCGGTCGGCATCGCCACCCAGAACCCGGTGCTGCGCGAGCGGTTCACCGGCAAGCCGGAGTTCGTGGAGAACTTCTTCCTCTTCCTCGCCGAGGAGGTCCGCGGCTACCTCGCCGAGCTGGGCTTCCGGTCGATCGAGGAGGCGATCGGGCAGACCGAGCTGCTCGACCTCGCCCCGGCCATCGACCACTGGAAGGGGCACGGGCTGGACCTGGCGCCCGTACTCCAGCTGCCGGAGCTGCCGGCGGACGCCGCGCGGCGCGGCATCCGGGCCCAGGACCACGGCCTGGAGCTGGCCCTGGACAACGAGCTGATCGCGCTGGCCGAGCCGGCGCTGCGGGACGGCACACCGGTCCGGGTGGAGGTGGCGGTGCGCAACGAGCACCGCAGCGTGGGCGCGATGCTCGGCGGCGAGGTGACCCGCCGCTTCGGCGGCACCGGCCTGCCCACCGACACGATCGAGTTCCTGCTGCGCGGCACCGCCGGCCAGTCCTTCGGCGCGTTCCTGCCGCACGGGGTGACCCTGCGGCTGCACGGCGACGCCAACGACTACGTCGGCAAGGGCCTCTCCGGCGGCCGGCTCGTCGTCCGTCCGGACGCCGCCGCACCGTTCGCCGCGTCCGCGGCCGGGGCGGGGGAGCGGGCCGAGGACCAGATCATCGCCGGCAACACCATCCTGTACGGGGCCACGGCCGGCGAGGTCTTCCTGCGCGGCCGGGTGGGCGAGCGGTTCGCGGTGCGCAACTCCGGCGCGGTCGCGGTGGTCGAGGGCGTCGGCGACCACGGCTGCGAGTACATGACCGGCGGCACGGTGGTGGTGCTGGGCGAGACGGGGCGCAACTTCGCCGCGGGCATGTCCGGCGGCACCGCGTTCGTCTGGCGGCTCGACCGGCGTCGGGTGAACACCGAGCTGGTCGACCTGACCCCGCTGCGGGACGAGGAACGGGACCGGCTGCACGAGCTGGTGCAGCGGCACTTCGCCGAGACCGACTCGGCGGTCGCCGAGGAGCTGTTGAAGCGCTGGCCGGAGGCGGTGGAGGAGTTCACCGCCGTGGTGCCCCGGGACTACCGCCGGGTGCTGGAGATCATGCGGGCCGCCGAAGCCGCCGGCCGTGACGTCGACGACGCGGTGATGACCGCGCTGACCCCGTCCGTGCCGCCCGTCACGCGGGTGGCGGCCCAGGAGGTTGCTCGTGCCTGACCCGAACGGTTTCCTGCGCTACGACCGGCGGCTGCCCGCGCGCCGTCCGGTGCCGGTGCGGATCACCGACTGGCGGGAGGTCTATCCGCCGGCCGGTGAGGAGCTGATCCGCGAGCAGGCCACCCGCTGCATGGACTGCGGCATCCCGTTCTGCCACGAGGGCTGTCCGCTGGGTAACCGCATCCCGGACTGGAACGACCTGGTCCGTACCGGCAACTGGGACGCCGCGGTGGAGTCGCTGCACGCCACCAACAACTTCCCCGAGTTCACCGGCCGGCTCTGCCCGGCGCCCTGCGAGGCGGCGTGCGTGCTGGGCCTGGGCGGTCAGCAGCCGGTGACCATCAAGCAGGTCGAGGTGGAGATCGCGAACGCGGCGGTGGCCCGGGGCGGGCTGCGGCCCGCCCGGTGCCGGCGCCGACCGGCCGGTCGGTCGCCGTGGTCGGCTCCGGGCCCGCCGGGCTCGCCGCCGCGCAGCAGCTCGCCCGCGCCGGTCACGCCGTCACCGTGTACGAGCGCGACGACGCGATCGGTGGCCTGCTCCGGTACGGCATCCCGGACTTCAAGCTGGAGAAGCAGCACATCGACACCCGGTTGGCGCAGCTCACCGCCGAGGGCGTGCAGTTCCGCACCGGGGTGGACGTGGGCGTCGACGTGACCGCCGACGAGCTGCGGGCCCGGCACGACGCGGTGCTGCTGGCCTGCGGCGCGTTGCAGGGCCGGGACACCCCGGAGACGCCCGGCCGCGAGCTGCGCGGCGTACACCAGGCGATGTCGCACCTGGTGGCGGCCAACCGGGTGGTCGCGGCGGCCGGCCAGGGTCGGCCGGCGCTCGCGGTGCTGCCCGACGGCACCCCGATCGACGCGGCCGGCAAGCACGTGGTGATCATCGGCGGTGGCGACACCGCCGCCGACTGCCTCGGTGTGGCCCACCGGCAGGGCGCGGCCGGCGTGCACCAGCTCGACCTCTATCCGGAGCCGCCGGAGAGCCGGGACGCCGAGCGGGACCCGTGGCCGACCTGGCCGTGGGTGCTGCGGAACTATCCGGCGCACGAGGAGGGCGGCGAGCGGGTCTTCGCCGTGGCGGTGCAGGAGTTCGTCGACGACGGTACCGGCCAGGTCAAGGGGGTCCGGATCGCCGAGGTGACCGTGGAGAAGCGGGACGGCCGGCGGATCGTCACCGCGCTGCCCGGCTCCGAGCGGGAGCTGCCGGCGGACCTGGTGCTGCTGGCGATCGGGTTCGAGGGCACCGAGGAGCAGCCGCTGCTGGCGCAGTTCGGGGTCACCCGCAACGCGCGGGGCGCGGTCGACGCCCGGCCCGACTGGCAGACCGACGCGGACGGCGTCTTCGTCGCCGGTGACATGCATCGGGGCGCGTCGCTGATCGTCTGGGCGATCGCCGAGGGCCGCGCGGCGGCGGCCGCGATCCACGCCTACCTGGGCGGGGTGGGCACGCTGCCCGCCCCGGTCGACCCGGCCCGCCAGCCCCTCGCCGCCCGCTGACCCGATCGTCGCCCCGCCCGCTGGCCCGCTTACCCGGCCAGCGCCCCCGGGCCGACAGCGCATCGTCGACGATGCCTCGCCGACCAGGCCTCGTCGGCCCGACGTCGCGGACCAGGGGTGCCCTTGTTCGGGCACCCCTGGTCGGCTGTCGGCCCTGGTGGGTGGCCGCCCGCCCGGTCGGTGCGGCGCCTACGAGTTTGATGACGTCAATGAATCGCGGGTGACGGCGCCCCGGTGGACAACTGCGAGCGCTACTCCCGCCCCGCCGTGAACCGGGGGTGGGCGTCCGCCCGGCCTTCGTTGTGCCGCGCCGGCCCGGCTGACTCTGCGCCGCGCCGGCCCGGCTCGCCCGGTGTCAGTGCAGACGGCTGCGACGTCGTGCCGGAGTGATTCATTGACGACATCAAAGCGGTAGCGGCGCTGGGCGGACGGTTGCCCCTCGTGCAGGGGCGCGTCGGAGAGTGCCGAGCGGACGCCGCGCCGGCGGAGGCCGGCGACCTCAGGTCAGCAATGGCCCGGCCGACGAAGGGCCGGGCGGTTCCAGGGACTGCCCGGACGCTGGGCCAGGGCTGGCCGGTCGCTCAGCGGGCGGGCCGGTCGCCCGTCCCCGGAAGCCGGGGCGGGCGACCGACCGACCGTTCAGTGCGCCAGCGGCTGGTGCGACTGGCGGATCTTCGTCCAGGACTTCGGCTGGGCCGGTGCGGCGGCCCGGGCCGTGGCGGTGGCCAGCTCCGGCCGCCCGGCGGTGAACAGCCAGGTGGTGAAGACCGCGTCCAGGTCCTTCCCCGAGACGGCCTCGGCGAGCGCCCGGAACTGGGCGATGGTGCCGTTGCCGTAGCGGTGCCCGGCGGTCCAGTCGCGCAGGATCCGGAAGAAGGCGTCGTCACCGACGGCCAGCCGGAGCTGGTGCAGCGCCATCGCGCCCCGGTCGTAGACGGCCGCGTCGAAGACCCGGTCGGCGCCCGGGTCACCCGGCAGCACCTGCCAGAACTCGTCGTCGGCCGGATAGTCGGCGTAGGTGAAGTCGAAGAGTTCCTGGGCGGTGCCCTCGCCCTGCTCCTCCGACCAGAGCCACTCGGCGTACGAGGCGAAGCCCTCGTTCAGCCAGATGGCGCTCCAGTCCGCCACCGACACCGAGTCACCGAACCACTGGTGGGCGTTCTCGTGCACCACCACGTACGGGTTCGCGCCGCGCCGCCAGAAGCTCTGCCCGAAGACCGGGCGGGTCTGCGTCTCCAGGGCGAAGCCGAAGCCGTCGATCGGGCCGGCCACCCCGCCCTGCGCCTCGAACGGGTACGGCCCGAACAGGCCGCTCTCCCAGTCGACGATCTCGGCGGTGCGCTCGATGCTGGCCCGGGCGGCCGGTAGGCGCTCGCCCAGCGTGGTGCTGTACGCGTTGACCACCGGCTGCCCGTTCGGCGCGGTGTCGGTGACGATGTCGTACTGCCCGATGGCGATGAACGCCTGGTAGGTGGCGCCCGGCTTGGTGCTGCGCCAGCTCCACCGGGTGCGGTTGCCGGCCTCGGCCAGCGGCGGGCGGGGCTGCACGCCGTTGCTGATCACTTCGACGCCGGTGGGCACCGAGACGGAGACGTCCCAGGTCGCCTTGTCCTTCGGGTGGTCGTTGCTGGGGAACCACCACCAGGCCGACTCCGGCTCGTTGACCGCGAGCGCCCCGTCGGCGACGCGGGTCCAGGAGGTGAAGCCCGGCGTGCTCACCTGCGACGGAATGCCGCTGTACTTCACCACGACGGTGAGCGGCTGCCCGTCGGCGATCGGCCGGGCCGGGTCCACCACGAGTTCGTGGACGCCCTCCCGGTGGAAGCTCGCCGGCCAGCCGTTGACCCGGACGGACTCCACGTCGAGGAGGAAGTCGAGGTCGAACCGGGACAGCGCCTGGGTGGCCCGCGCCAGGATGGTGGTGGTGCCGCTGAGCCGGTCGGTGGCCGGCTCGTAGCGCAGCCGAATGTCGTAGTGGTCGACGTCGTAGCCGCCGTTGCCGTAGTCGGCGAAGTAGCTGTCGCCCAGCCCGGGGCTGCCGGGGGTGCCGGTGGCCGAGGCGGGTGCCGGCCGGCGCGGGCCCGGTGGGGCGGCGGCGTGGCCGAGGCGCCGGTGGCGACGGTGCCGGCGGTGGTGACGGTCAGCGCGGCGATGGCCGCGGTCAGGACGCGTCGCACGAGGTGGACTCCCTCCATCGTGGTGTGGGGCACCGGCCAACCTAATCGACAGATGTGAACATGTCTGTCCGTGCGCGGCGATCGCACTATTCATTTTGTGTCGATGTTTCGATAGCATTACCGGCCAGTAACGCCACCCCACCCCAGGCCACGCGCGCGGTCGAAGGGCTCCACCACCCCTGTTCCGTGGAGGTCCCGTCATGTTCCGTCGCGCCCGCACCGCGCTGGTCGCCGTCCTCGCCGCCGCCCTCGGCGCCGTCGGAATCCCCGGCGTCGCCCAGGCGGCCACCGTCAACTACGTCGCGCTCGGCGACTCCTACTCCTCCGGCGTCGGCGCCGGCCCGTACGACCTCTCCACCTGCCTGCGCAGCCAGAAGTCGTACGCGCCGCTGTGGGCCGCCGCCCACGCGGTCACCAGCTTCCGCTTCCCGGCCTGCGGCGGCGCGGTCACCGCCGATGTCATCAACAGCCAGGTCAACTCGCTCAGCAGCACCACCACCCTGGTCACCATCACCATCGGCGGCAACGACGCCGGCTTCGCCGACGTGATCAGCAGCTGCCGCTTCGGCAGCACGTCGACCTGCACCACCGCGGTGAACAACGCGAAGAGCTTCGCCACCGGCACGCTGCCCGGCCGGCTCGGCGCCACCTACGCCGCGATCCGGAACCGGGCCCCGAACGCCCGGCTGGTGGTGCTCGGCTACCCCCGGCTGTTCGAGACGAACTGGTGCGGCCTGCTGGCCATGAGCACCTACAAGCGGACCATCCTCAACGAAGCCGCCGACCTGCTCGCCTCGGTCACCGCCACCCGGGCCGGCGCGGCCGGCGCGACCTTCGTGGACACCCGCTCCGCCTTCGCCGGGCACGGGGTCTGCGCCGCCGACCCGTGGATCCACGACGTCAGCGGGGTCGTCGAGGCGTACCACCCGGACGCCGACGGCTACCGGTACGGCTACCTCAAGGCGCTGACCGACGCGATCGGCTGACGTACGCCGACGGCCGGCACCCCCCACCCGGGGTGCCGGCCGTCGCGCGCGTCGGGTCAGGACACGTGGGCGTTGCTCGGCCGCCCCCACGGGCCGGTGATGGCGAAGACGTACCCCGGGTCCTGGATGTTGGCGAAGAGGATCGTCCCGTCCGCGCTGAACGTCGGGCCGGTGAACTCGCTTTCGTTGATCTCGTTCCGGGCCAGCGGGTACGCCTTGCCCTGCGCGGTCACCCCGACCAGGTGCGACACCCCCTCGCCGTCCTCGGCCAGGATCACCCCGCCGTACGGGGAGACGGTGATGTTGTCCGGCCCGTCGAAGTTGCCGGCGTCGGCGTCCGGGTCGGCGTTCACCCCGAAGATGGTCTTCAGGGTGATCGTCTCGGTGCGCGGGTCGTAGAACCAGACCTGACCGTCGTGCTCGTTGACGCTGCCGTCGTCGGTGCGGGCGAAGCTGGCCACGAAGTAGGCGCCGCCGTCGGCCCACCAGGCGCCCTCCAGCTTGCGGCTGCGGGTCACCTGCTCGTCGGTGAACTGCTTGCGCACCGAGACGGTCTTCGCGTCCCGGTCCGGCACGTCCACCCACTGCACCCGGTAGCGGGTGCCCGGCGTGGTGGCCTCGGAGAGGTCGGCGACGTGCCGGCCGCCGAGGTAGCAGCTCATCGCCTGGAGGCTGCCCACGGTGTCGCCGTCGGGGCGCTCCGCCAGGGCGCGCAGCGCGCCCTTGCCGGCCCGGAAACCGGCCGGCGGCGTCCACCGGAAGTACAGGCCGTGCGGCCCGCTGGCGTCCTCGGTGAGGAAGATCGAGTGGGTGTACGGGTCGACCGCCACCGCCTCGTGGGAGTAGCGGCCGAGGAACTTCAGCGGCACCGGGTTCTGGTTGGCGGCCCGGTCGTGCGGGTCGACCTCGAAGACGTACCCGTGGTCCTTGAGGTATTTCCCGCCGGCCTTCTGCTCGGTCTCCTCGCAGGTCAGCCAGGTGCCCCACGGGGTGATGCCGCCGGCGCAGTTGTTGTGCGTGCCGGCCACGCTGACGTACTCGCGCAGCCGCCGGCCGTGCTGGTCCACCTCGATGGTGGTGGTGCCGCCCCGGGCACCCGGGTCGTAGGTCAGCCCGGCCAGCGCCGGCACGCCGTACGGCTCGCTGCCGCCGATCTCGTGGTTGTTGACCAGCACCGAGCCGTGCGGGCTGCGGAAGCAGCCGGTGCCGTCGGCGTCGCTCGGCGTCGGCTGCCCGGACTCCAGCAGCGTCGCGCCGGCCTGCGCCACGATCGTGTACGAGAAGCCCGGCGGCAGGGCCAGCAGGCCGGCCGGGTCCGGGACGAGCTCGCCGTAGCCGACCGCCGGCCGGGTCGCGGCCCGGGCCGCTGCCGGTCCGGCGATGGCCTCCAGGTTGCCGGCCACCACGATGCCGAGGCCACCGGCCGCGCCGCCGCGCAGCAGGGAGCGGCGGGAGAAGGGGGAGGAGGTCACGTCGTCGCCTTCCTGTTTCACTCGGGTCGTTCCACCTGCAGGCAAGCCGTCCCGGGGGAACGGCGGACCACGCGGTCGACGGCGCCGAGGTGAACAGTGGACCAACGCTCCGTGCAGCCGCCCGCGCGGTGCCGGTCCGGGTGCGTGGGCTCGCGCGCTGTGCCCATCCGGTACGCGTCCGTTAGGGTTCCTCCGATCGGTCCGGGGCGTCGGAGGGGCAGAGGGTGGGCAGGCTCGCGACGGCGTACGGGCAGGCGGTCGCCGCGCACCGCGGGCGCTGCGGCGCTGGCAGCGGGCCCGGCAGGCGCTCGCCGCCGCCGGTCCGACCGCCCCGGGCAGTCCCGAGCTGGTGGCCCGGCTGGCCCGGCTCGGCACCGAGCTGGCCGGCAGCGCCGGCACCGCCGACCTGACCGCCGCTCCGGTGCCGGTGCGGATCGGCGAGGCGACCACCCTGGACGGCGGGTTCCCGGTGCTGGTGCCGCTGGCCGGTGGCACCCACCTCGCGGTGGACGTCGACGCCCGCGACCCCCGGGTCGGTGAGCTGCTGCGCGCGCTGGTCGTCGCGCTGCTCGCCGCCGCGCCGGCCGGCACGGTCCGGGTCGCCGGGATCGACCCGGCTGCCTTCGGGGCCGCCTTCCTGCCGTTGCGCCCACTGCTGGACGCCGGCGTGCTCGCCCCGGCGGCCACCACCGCCGCCGAGGTGCGGCGCTGCTGGACGAGGCGGAACGGCACGCCCGTACCGCCCAGCACGCCGGTGCGGCCGGTCAGGAGCTGCTGCTGATCGTGGCCGCGTCGGCCCCGCCGCCCAGGAGCTGGCCCGGCTGGCCGCGCTCACCCACGCCGGCCCGGCCGCGGCGGTCTGCGTCCTGCTCGCCGGTCACCCGCCGGCCGGTCCGGCGGGCGCGCCGCCGCTGGGCGCCACCACCCAGCTGCGCCTCAACGAGCAGTACGCGCTGGTCGGCGACCCGCCCGGGCAGCCGTTCAGCGTCGACGGCAGCGGGCTGGCCGCCGCCGTCGTGCTCGCCGTCGACCCGCCCGCCGGCACGGTCGCCGCCCTCGGTGCCCGCCTCGCCGCCGCCACCCGACGGGCCGAGGCGGTGCGCTTCGCCGACCTGCTGCCCGAGCGGCACTGGACCGAGTCGTCGGCCACCGGCCTGCGTACCGTCCTCGGCCGGTCCGGACGGCAATCCGTCAGCGTCGCCTTCGACGACGCCACCCCGCACTGGCTGGTCGGCGGCCGGACCGGGGCCGGCAAGACGGTGCTGCTGCTCGACGTGCTCTACGGCCTCGCCGCCCGCTATGCCCCCACCGAACTCCAGCTGCACCTGCTCGACTTCAAGGAGGGGGTGAGCTTCACCGAGTTCGTCCCCACCGAGCGTGACCCGTCCTGGTTGCCGCACGCCCGCGCCGTCGGCATCGAGTCCGACCGGGAGTACGGCGTGGCCGTGCTGCGTGACCTGCGCGAGGAGCTGACCCGGCGGGCCGGCCTGCTCAAGCGGCACGGCGTCACCAAGCTCGCCGACCTGCCCCCGAACGCCCGGCCGCCCCGGGTCGTCACCGTGGTCGACGAGTTCCACGTGCTGCTGGCCGGCAACGACGCGCTCGCCCGGCAGGCCGTCGACCTGCTGGAGGAGTTGGCCCGCAAGGGCCGCTCGTACGGCCTGCACCTGGTGCTGGCCAGCCAGAGCACCACCGGCATCGAGGCCCTCTACGGCCGGGCCGAGGCGATCTTCGGCCAGTTCCCGCTGCGGATCGCGCTGCCCGGCGGCAGCGGCGTGCTGGACCCGCTCAACGACGCCGCGAAGACCCTCACGGTCGGTGCCGCCGTCGTGAACACCGCAGGCGGGGTGGCCGGCGCGAACACCGAGGTCCGCTTCCCCGACGCGCACGCCGCCGCCAAGGACCTGGCGACGCTGCGCCACGACCTGTGGGCGGCCCGGCCGGCGGGCGCGCGACCCCCCACCGTCTTCCGGGGGTACGAGACGCCCCGGCTGGCCGACGATCCGACCTGGACCGCGCTGCGGCCCGGCACCGACCCGCCGCTCGCGCTGGTCGGCCGGACGGTCGACGTGGCCGGCAGCCCCGCCGGGTTCCGCCTGGACGCCACCCCGGCCGGCACCTCGCCGTGGTCGGCACGGACGACTCCGGCGTCGGCGTGCTGCGGGCGGCCACCCTCGCCCTGGCCCGGCAGCACGTCAAGGGCACCGCCCGGTTCCTGCTCGCCCCGCTCGCCCCCGGCACGGTCGGCCGCGCCGACGACCTGGCGATGACCCTGGCCGCCGCCGGCCACCGGGTCGAACGCCTCGACGCCGCCGCCCTGCGCGACCGCATCCCCCTGCTCGCCACCCCGAACGTGGACGCCGAGGACCGGACCTATCTGGTGGTCTTCGGGGTGGACGCGGCCTCCGCCACCCTGGCCGCCGCCGACCCGGTCACCTTCCGTTCCGGGCACGACGACCTGCGGGCCCTGCTGCGGCTGGGCCCCGGGCACGGGGTGCACCTGCTCGGCTGGTGGCGCGGGCTGCGCCGGCTCGGCGAGGACCTCGGCGGCACCCAGCACCGCGACGACGTGGCCTGCCTGGTCGCGCTGAACGTGCCCGGCAACGACCTCGGCCTGCACCTGGGCGTGCACGACCTGAGCTACACCCCGCGCGCCGGCCGCGCCCTGCTGGTGGACCGGCACGAGCAGCGGACCAGCCTGATCGTGCCCTTCGTTGACGACCCGGACGAGCAGGAGTGACGGTGGCCGGATTCGACGAGTACGCGGCCGTCGCCCGGGAGCTCTCCACCCGGCGGCGCGGCGGGGAGCAGGCCGTCGCCGCCGAGACGGAACGCCGCCGCACCCTGCACACCGCCGTCGAGCAGCTCGGTCAGCGGCTCACCGCCCAGGGCCAGCGCCTCGACCAGCTCGGCCGGGCCATCGGCGTCGACGCCACCGAGCGGCCCGCCGCACCCGCCGTACCCCCGGATGACCGGGCGGACGACCCGGCGGGGAGCTGGCGGCGGCCGGGCAGCTCGCCGACTCCGCCGACCGGCACGGGCAGCAGGCCGAGGCGCTCGCGCACCGGCCCGCGCTGCTGCCCACCTGGTCGCCGCAGGCCCGGGCGGTCGCCGTGTACGCGGCCTGCGCCCTCGCGGGCGGCGTGCTGCTGCTCTTCGCGGCGGTCTCCCCGGCGACCCAGGCGCTCGGCCTGGGCCTGGTGCTCGCCGCGATGTGCACCGGCGTGCCGGTCGCCGGGTTCCTCGCCGGCTATCTGATCCTCGGCCGCTGGGGCAGCCCGGTGATCGACGGTCCCGTGCCGACGCCCCGGTACGTCCCGCTCGGCTTCGTGCTCTGCGCCCTGCTCTCCCCGACCCTCTACTGCGCCTACCTTCTGGCTTTCCGCCTCCTCCGCTGACCGTGGGGGGCACTCTTCCTGGATCTTGGAAACTTCGGGCCCTCAGGGGACCGTTTCCTTCCAAGATCTCCGCAACGGAAGTCGATCGCCCGGCGGATTCGGCTATGTGGCGGCCCGGACCCAGCCCAGGAAGCGGTCCTTCAGGCGCGGAGCGGTGCCCTGGTCGAGGTCGGCCAGGTGCTCCCGGGCGACCGTCATCAGCGACGCCAGATGGACCAGCAGGCCCACCCGGTCGTGGCCGTACTCGCGCAACAGGGACAGCCGCGCCGGCCCGCACGGCCACGGGTGTGCGCAGGCGCGGCACAGCCAGGTCGGCGGCAGGGCGGTGTGCTCGCGGCGTTGGGGGAGGGCCGTCACCGGGTGGCTCCCGCCCGCCTGCGGGCCGGCGCGCTCGGGGTGGGATCGGGCAGCCGGCGCAGGCCGTCACGGAGGACGAACAGTTCCCGCTTGGCGACCGCCTGACCCGCCCGGCCGAGCTGGTAGACCTCGATCCACGTCCAGCCGTAGGGCGGGTGCCGGTCGGTCAGTTCGCGCACGACCCGGACCCGGATCGGGACGGTGAACTGCGGGGACGCCTCGCGGGTCAGCAGCAGCAGCTCACCGGCCCTGATTCGCCGGGTCGTCTCGGGCACCGCGTCCCCCTGTTCGTCAGTGGTCGGGAGGGGCCGCCCGGGGTGAGCGTCCGGGGCGGCCCCCGACAGGACGCGACCGCCGGGCTCCGCCTCCACCGGCCGCGCCGTCCTCTGTGGGCAAGATTTCCGCCTGTCACTGGTCAGATACACCGCGTAGCGATATGGTCGGCGGATATTTCAGACATCCCACGGAGGAGCCGTGAACGACGCGTTACGGGTGGCGCTGCACGAGACCGGGCTCACCACAGAGGCCCTCGCGGAGCGGGTGGGGGTGGACCCGAAGACCGTGGGGCGGTGGCTCAGCGAGGGGCGGATCCCGCACGGACGGCACCGGGTGTCGGCGGCCGAGGTGCTGCGGCGGGACGTGTCGGACATCTGGCCGGACACTTCGAGACGTCGTGAGCCGGTCTGGTTCCGTCCCTGGCAGGAGATCGAGCGCGAGGCGGTGTCGCTGCGGTCCTTTGAGCCGCTGGTACTGCCGGGCCTGCTTCAGACCGAGGCGTATGCGCGGGCCGTGCTTGACGGAGGTGGCCTGATTCCGCGCGGTGATGTGGAGCGTCACCTTGCCGCCCGCCTCGCCCGGCAGGGCGTGTTGCGCCGGGACGATCCGCCGCAGTTCACCGCCGTCGTCGACGAGGGGGTGCTGCGCCGGCCGGTGGGTGGTCGGGACACCATGCGTGAGCAGGTAAAGGCCCTGGTGGACGCCTGCGCCGAGCCGCACATCCGGGTCCACGTCGTGCCGTCCACCGTGGGCGTCTACGCCGGACTGAACGGGCCGTTCGTGATCGCGACCCTGCCGGACCACCGGGTCGCCGGCTATCTGGACAATCAGTTGCAGGGGCAAGTGGCTAGCGATCCCGACGACCTCGCGGCCATGATGACGGCGTGGGAGAACGTGCGCGGCGAGGCGCTCTCCCACCGGCAGTCAGTCGACCTTCTCGGGGAAGTGGCGCAGACATGGAGTTGATCGGCGCGCGGTGGCGCAAGAGCAGCCGCAGCAGCGGCAACGGCGGCAACTGTGTCGAGGTCGCCGACAACCTGCCCGGGGTGGTCGGGGTCCGCGACTCCAAGGACCCGACCGGCCCGGCCCTGACCTTCACCCCCGACGCCTGGCGGACCTTCGTCACCCGGCTGCCCGGCCGGCGCCCCTGACCCGCTCCCTCGTCGGAGCGGCGGCTCCTTCAGGTCGCTGCGAGCCCGCAGATCGTCCGGCCGATCCTGTGCCGGCTGAGCCCGAGGGCATGCGTCGCCGCGGGGAAAGGGCCGGCCGCCATCCCGTATCGTCCCGAACATGACGGATCATGAGGTCCTTCAGGACGATCCGCATCGCCGGGTCGTACGCGTGGGTGACACCGTGCGCCGTCCTCTGCACCCCTGGTCGCCGACCATCCATGAGCTGCTGCGGCATCTGGAGAGCGTGGGTTTCCCGTACGCTCCCCGGCTGCTCGGCATCGATGCCGAGGGTCGCGAGGTGCTCACCTACATCGAGGGTGAGTCCGGTGGTGCCGCGTGGGCGAAGGTCGTCGAGGACGCTGGCCTGGTGGCGATGGCACGTCTCCTGCGGGACTACCACGAGGCGGTGCGGGGCTTCCGTCCCACTGCGGAGGCCGGGTGGGCTGCCTGCGCCGGCACCATGGGTGCGGGCGAGTTGGTGTGTCACGGTGACTTCGGGCCGTGGAACCTGGTGTGGCGGGGCACCCAGCCCGTGGGCATCCTGGATTGGGACTACGCCTGGCCGGCCCCGCCCATTCACGATGTCGCCTACGCCTTGGAGTACGTGGCACCGTTCCGGGACGACAGCGCCTGCCTCCAGTCGTTGCGGTATTCCACCCCGCCGAACCGGCGGCAGCGGATCGAGCGATTCGCCGAGGCGTACGGGCTCGCGACGACCACCGGTCTCGTCGACGAGGTCATCGCCCAGCAGCGGGCCGTGTGGCAGCGGGCCGGGCGATTGGCGGCCGAAGGGCGGCAACCGCAGGCGGCATGGCAGGATTCCGGCGTCCTTGACGAGGTAGCTGCACGGATCCGTTGGAGCAGCAGCCATCGGCACCTCTTCGAGTGACCTACCCTCATGACCGACTGCGGGAGGTGCCTACGGGCGAAGCCGTGGGCCCGCACGGTGCGGCTGACAGTCCCGGACGACGATCAGCGATCGAGACTCGCCCCGTCGAGCGCGAGCATCGCCACCTCGTCGGCGCAGCCCCAGGCCAGCGTGACGCCCGCGCCCCCGTGCCCGTACGCGTGCACCAGCCGCCGCCCCGGCGCGTCCCCGGCCACCGCCTCGACCCGGGAGCCCGCCGTGCCGGGCCGGCCGCAGTCCGACCCGCTCGCCGCGCACCGGCGCGTCGGCCAGCTCCGGCACCAGCGCCACGCAGCGGGCCCGGATCGCCGCCGACACGCCCGGATCGGGTCGGGTGTCCCACTCGCCGGCCTCGAAGGTGCCGCCGAGCACCACGTCGTGCCGGCGCGGGTGCACGTAGGTGATGCCCGCCGGGTTCTCCTCGTCGCGGACCGAGGTGGTCAGGCCCGGGTTGGCGACCAGCACGAGCTGTCCGCGTACCGGGTGCACGGCCGGGTCGTCGGCGAGCCGGCCGGCGGCCAGGCCGGTGGCGTTGACCACCGTCCGGGCCAGCGCGAAGCCGTCGGTGAGCCGGGCCAGCCGGTCACGCAGCACCCGGCCACCGGCGCTGGTGAACCGGTCCCGCAGCCAGCCCAGGTAGGGCAGCATCTCCACGGTGGGCGCGGTGAACCGCAGCTCGGCCGCCCAGGGTGCCTCGCCGGGTCGGACGGTCAGGTCGCCGGTCGCCGCCGCCCACCACGGCGGGCCGTCCCACGGGCGGCGCAGCAGCATCCGGGTCGGTCGGGCCACCACCCCGGGCACGCCGGCCGCCGCCTGCCGGGTCAGCTCGGTGTGGGTGTCGGTGGCCCAGCGCAGCACCCGGGGGTCCGCCTCGGTGTGGGTGGGATACCAGACCGCGGCGGCCACCGCCGACACGGTCTCCGCCGGGTCGTCGGCGGCGAGCAGGTCGACCCGGGCACCCCGTTCCCGCAGCCGCACCGCCGCCGTCAGCCCGATGATTCCGCCCCCCACCACCAGCACGTCCGCTCGTCTGCGCATCGCCGGTCTCCCCACCTCCGGGGCCGCCCCGGAGCGGGCGGCCGGACTCCGAGCGTGTCGCCGCCGGGCGGCCGGCGTCCAAGACGGAATCCGTCGGTGGCGATAAGCCGGGCTTATGCTCGCCGCATGGCTGCGTCCGATCCCGGCCGGGACGACCTGCGCCGGTGGCGGTACTTCGTGGTGCTCGCCGAGGAACTGCACTTCACCCGCGCCGCCGCCCGGCTGCGGATCGCCCAACCGGCGCTCAGCCAGCAGATCCGGGCGCTGGAACGGCAGCTCGGGGTGCCGCTGCTGCACCGCGACAGCCACGGCTGCGCGCTGACCGGGGTGGGGGAGCAGGTCGCCGCCGAGGCCCGCCGGCTGCTCGCCGACGTGGACGCCGCCACCGCCCGGATCCGCGACCTGGTCGGTGGACGCGGGGGTCGGCTGCGGCTCGCGTACACCCGCTCGGCCCGGGGTGGTCGGGTCGACGCGCTGGTCGCCCGCTTCCGGGAGCGGCATCCGGAGGTGGAGCTGGTCGCCGAGACGGGCTGGACCGCGCCGAACGTCGCCGGGCTGCTCGCCGGCCGCCTGGACGTGGCCTTCGTCCGCCCGCCGGTGCCGGAGCCCGGCCTGACCTGCCGGACCGTCGACGCCGAGGAACTGCTGCTGGCGGTGCCGGCGGGGCACCCGCTCGCCGCCGGCCGGCGGCGGGTGCACCGGACCGAGGTGGTCGGCCTGCCCGCGGTGATGTGGCCCCGGGAGAACGGCCCCGGCATGTTCGACCGGACCATCGCCCAGGTCTGGCCCGACGGCGGGTTCCACCTGGTCCGGCAGGAGCCCGACGACGAGCAGTTGCTGCGCGCGGTGGCCGGTGGCGACGTGGTCGCGGCCGTGCCGGCCGGCCGCGCCCGCGCCCTGAAGGTGCCCGGGGTACGCCTGCGTCGCTTCACCGCCCCCGTCCCGACCGTCGACATCGCCCTGGCCTGGCGGCACGACACCACCAACCCGGCCGTACGCCGCCTCGTCGCCCTGCTCGACCCCGACTGACAGGTGCCCGCCGGTGCCGTTCCGTGTCAGGATCTCTGCGTCGGCCTGCTCTGGCCGGAGTGGACGACCGGGGGAGGGCGCGTGAGCGCGGCGCAGATCATCGCGAGGCTGGCGGCGGCGGCCCAGAAGCTGGACGAGGCGAAGGCCAAGACGGCCGCCGCCGCGCAGGACGCCGCCGAGGCGCGGGCACTGGTCGCCGGGGCCCTCGAAGGGGTCGCGGCGGGACCGCTGATCGGGGTGATCGACGGCTACCGGCAGGCGCTCAACCAGGCCGTGCAGGGCGGCGAACCCGCGAAGCAGCACGTCCAGGAGACCATCGCCAAGGTGCAGGCCCTGGGCAGTTGACCCGCCACCGACCCGCGCCGCGCCTGCTCGACCACGGCGTGGGCCGGCCGGGAGGGCCGACTCAGGCGGCGGTGGGTTGCCCGTCGGCCGAGCCCGGGCGGCCGGTCAGCACCTGCGGGCCGGCGGCCGTGATGGCGACGGTGTGTTCGGAGTGGGCGGTGCGGGAGCCGTCGGCGGAGCGGATCGTCCAGCCGTCCTCGTCCACCCGGATCTTGTCGGTGGTCCGGCAGAACCACGGCTCGATGGCGATGGTGAGGCCGGGGTGGAGTTTCATGCCCCGGCCGGTGCGCCCGGAGTTGGACACGTGCGGGTCCTCGTGCATGGTGCGGCCGATGCCGTGGCCGCCGAACTCGGCGTTGACGCCGTAGCCGTAGGAGTGGGCGACCTCGCCGATCGCGGCGGAGATGTCGCCGAGCCGGCCGCCGGGCTGGGCGGCGGCGATGGCGGCGGCCAGGGCGACCTCGGTGGCCTCGATCAGCTTCAGGTCGGCCGGGTCGGGGGTGCCGACGACGACCGACAGTGCGGAGTCGGCGACCCAGCCGTCGATGCCGACCGCCATGTCGATGCTGAGCAGATCACCGTCGCGCAGCACGTAGTCGTGCGGCAGGCCGTGCAGCACCGCGTCGTTGACCGACAGGCAGAGCACGTTGCGGAACGGGCCGCGGCCGAACGACGGGGCGTAGTCCCAGTAGCAGGATTCGGCGCCACGCTCGGCGATCCGGCGGCGGGCGTGATGTTCCAGGTCCATCAGGTTGACGCCGACGGCGGCGACCCCGGTCAGCTCGGCGAGCAGTTCACCGACGAACCGGCCGGCCACCGCCATCCGGTCGATCTCCTCGGTGGACTTCAGTTCGATCATGACAGCCTCCCTCTCCGATGCGGTATTTTTATACCACGTCCGCCGAGCGGCGCCGACGGGCTATCCTGCTGGCATGGTGCGCCAACCACTCACCCCCGCGCAGATCGCCGCAGGTCAGCGCCTCGGCGTCGCCCTCCGCGCCGCGCGGGCCGGCCGCAGCCTCACCGAGGTGGCCCTGGCGGCCGGCATCTCCCCGGAGACGCTGCGCAAGATCGAGGCGGGCCGGCTGCCCGCACCGGCGTTCGGCACCGTGGTCTGCCTCAGTCAGGCCCTCGGCGTGCCCCTCGGCGACCTGGCCGACGTCTGGCTGGCCGACCGGCCCGTCCGCCAGGCGTCCTGACGACCGCCCCGTCCGCCTGGCGTCCTGCGACCGGCCGGGCGCGCACGCGTCCTGACGAACGGCCCGCACGCCAGGCGTCCTGACGGCCGCCCGGGCGCATGCCGGGCAGTCCGCCTGCCGATCCGTACCGGCCTGCCGGGGTGAGGTCCGGGGCCGCCGACGGCATGCCCCCTGCGGCCCGCGCGGCGAGACGGTTATCCGACAGTCCGCCCCGCACCAGCGGATCTGCCTCCGGCAAACCGGCCACGGGCCGGAACGCACTGGCGTGATCCATTCGCTGACGGTAATGTCCCCCGACGTCGAATTCGGTGAACCGGAGTTCGACCCCCGTTCCCTGCGCACGTTCTCCGACGGTCGGCACCGCCGCCCGTCCGATTCGCCGTGCCCGTGCACCGTGCCGTCCACCGCCGGGCGGCGACCGAGCCGAGGAGCCCTCCGTGAGCGATCCGCACCCCGATCCGCAGGTGCGACCGGCGGTCGAGGAACCGCAGCCCGGACCCGGCCCGGCCGCCGATCCGGACGCCCACGTCGGCGACCCGCCGCACCACGGCAGCCGCACCGGCTTCGCGGACCGTCCCCCCGGCTATCCGAACGCCTGGGTGTGGCTGCGCGCCGGCATCCTGCGGGACTGGCGGGGCGTGCTGGGCGCGTTCGTGGCCACCTGGTTCTACCTGCCGGTCGCGCTGCTCGCGGCGGTCTGGGGCGGGCTCCTCCTGGGCGGCACCGGCCTCTTCCTCGGCGGCACCCGGCTCAGCGACGCCGTCCCGCCCGAGCTGCGCGACGCGCCCCTGGTCGGCGCGCTGCTCGACGCCTTCCTGAACCGGTCCGGCGGTCTCGTCGGCGGCTTCCTCTTCTTCGTCGCGGGCTTCCTGGGCGGCATCCTGGCCGTGCTCGTGCTGCCCTGGCGGGACGCCTTCGACGAACCGGCCAACCTGCTGACCGGCCTCGCCGGAGTGGTCGCCGCCGCCGTGCTGACCGGCGTGCTCTACACCCTCTACCGGGTGCTGCTGGAGCCCCGGCTGCTCGCCGTCTCCGGGGCGCGCCGGCTCAGCCGCCGCGAGGCCGAGCGGCTCCGGCCGATCCTGCACGAGTGCGCGCGCCGCCTCGGCCTGCCGGGCGTGCCCCGGCTGCTCATCGAGGACGACCCGGTGCTGACCAACGCCCGCGCGTACGCCCGGCACGTGGTGGTCACCACCAGCCTGCTCACCGAGTCCGACGAGGACGTCGCCGCGCTGCTCAGCCACGAGCTGGTGCACTGGCGCACCGGGGACGAGGTGACCAGCGCCTTCGTCCGGGGCGTCGCGCTGCCGCTGGTGCTGGTGCACGCGGTGCCCACCTGGCTGATGCGGACCTTCCCGCACCCGGCCACCAACTTCGTGGTGTTCGTCGTATTCTGGCCGGTGCTGCTCACCATGAAGTACGTGGTGCTGCCGCTGCACTCCCGGGACGTCCGCGCCGCCGAGTACCGCGCCGACGCCGGTGCCGTACTCGCCGGGCACACCCGGGGCATGCGGGACATGCTGGAGCGGCGCAAGTCGTTCGAGAGCGGTCGCAGCGGCTGGGACGAGGCGGTCTGCGCCACCCACCCCCCGTCGGAGCTGCGGCTGGACCGGCTGGACCGGCTGGCCGCCGCCCCGGACCCGGTGCACGCCGACGACCGGGCCCACGCCGACGACCCGGCCGACGCCGGTGAGCCGGTCGCCCCGGTCACCGCCGCGCAGCTGTTCGGCCCGCCCGGCGGGCTCGGCACCCCGCGGTCCTGGCTGGTGGCGGGCGTGGTGATGCTGGTCTGCTGCGTCGGCACCGGGGTGCTCGGGGTGGCGCAGTGGGCGCTGTTCCGCCCCGGGGCGGTGGTCGACAGCTACTTCGAGGCGCTCGCCGACCACGACGCGCGGGCCGCGCTGGAACAGCTCACCCCGGGTGCCCGGGCGGCGGCCGGGGCGGACGACCTGCTCGCCCGGATGGTCGAGGCGAAGGGCTACCAGCCACCCACCGACGTGGACGTGCGGTCGATCGACCGCACCGGCGACAAGGCCGTCGCCAAGGTCTCCTTCCAGCTGGCCGGCCGGCGGCTCGATGCCGAGCTGCCGCTGGAACGCCAGGAGTCGGCGACCCTCGGGCTGTTCCACGAGTGGCGCATCGTCGCCGGGCCCGCGACGTTCCAGCTCCCCGACGGGCAGCCCGGTCTGACCGTCAACGGGGTTGCGGTGCCGGCCGGCGGGGACGCGGGCGTCAGCGTGCCGCTGCTGCCCGGGGCGTACACGGTGGACGGTCGGCGCAACGCGCTCAGCGAGACGCCGGCGCAGCCGGTGGTGGTCGTACCCGGGCAGGAGAGCGTGGGGAGCGCGGAGCTGGTCCCGACGCTCACGCCGGACGCCCGGCGGACCGCGGAGGAGAGCGTGCGGCGCTACCTGGACGGCTGCGCCGCGAAGCGGGTCGCCGCGCCGGAGGGCTGCCCGTTCCGCTACTACAACGGCAGCACGGTGAAGAAGATCGCCTGGAAGATCACCGAGTACCCGACGATCGAGCTGACCCTGACCGGGCCCACCACGGCCCGGGTGGCGACGCCCTACGACGCCCAGGGGTCGGCCCGGGCGACCGGCACCACCACCGACTACTTCGGTGGCAGCACGCCGTTCACCGACGACGAGACCTTCGGCGTCAGCGGGGTGCTGTCGGTGGTCGACGGCACGCTGACCTTCCTGCCCGGCGACGAGTGAGTGGAGAACCGAGTGACCGATCCGTCCCCCGGCCGGCCCGTCCGGCTGGTGCTGACCCCCCGCGTCACCCGACCGGTCCAGGTCGGGCTGCTGCCCTGGCTGCACCGACGGCCGGAGTTCCGGGCCACGGTGCGGGACCCGGCCGCCACCGGCGGTCGCCCCGGCTTCAGCGACGCGGTGATCATCGCGGTGGTGGCGCAGGGCCTGCTGCCCGGACTGTTCAACCTGGTGCAGAGCTGGGTGGATCAGCAGCGTACCGAGGTGAGCATCCGGGTGCAGAGCGCCGACGGCGAGGTGGAACTCCAGGTCAACGGCCGGACCGATCCGGCGGCGCTGCTGGCGCAGGCCACCCGGGCGCTGCGCGAGGCGGGCGGGAACGGGGCCGACGGGGCGGCCTGAGTCGCAGGTCAGCGCGGGGGTCGGGCGGGGACGCGCCCGGCCCCGCGCCGTCCGCCCGGTATGCCGGAAGACGCATACCGCGCGACTTCTTGTTACCCGCGCGTAACTTTTCATTGACGGGTGTGAAACGCACCACGCATGATCGTGCCACCGATCGATCGGATCCCCCACCCGCCCCGTCCCGGGCCCCCCGGGTACCTCCCACCGGAGGTGCAGCCATGCTGCTCCGAACGATCCTCGCCGCCACCGGCGTCGTCGCCGCCCTGCTCGTACCGGCCACCGCCGCCCAGGCCGCCGACCGCACCGCCGACCGCACCGCCACCAGCACCGCCGCCCCGCCCGACGCCGCCGCCACCGCCGACACGGCACTCGCCGCCGCCGCGGACGCCAACCCCGTCATCGTCGTCGGCGGCCTGATCGGCGTCTCCATCGCCTACGAGCCGATCGCCGCCCGGCTGCGCGCCGACGGCTACCGGGTCTGGATCTACCAACTGCCCAACCTCGGCTTCGGCGACATCCGCGAGTCCGCCAAGGCGCTGTCGTCCTACGTGGACCAGGTCCGGGCCAGCACCGGCGCGGCCAAGGTGGACCTGGTCACCCACTCCGAGGGCGGCCTCGTCTCCCGCTGGTACGTCAAGTTCCTCGGCGGCGGGGCCAAGGTCGACCACTACCTCAGCCTCGGCAGCCCGCAGTACGGCACCTACGTCGCCAACATCCTCAAGTTCGTCGGCCTGGGCAGCTGCGCCGGCATCCCCGCCTGCCAGCAGATGTCCATCGGGTCCAGCTTCCTCGGCGACCTGAACGGCGGCGACGACACCCCCGGAACGGTGCGCTGGAGCACCATCCGGACCTGGCAGGACGAGCTGGTCCGCCCGGTCGACAACGCGGTCCTCGCCGACGGCGCGACCAACGTGCTCATCCAGGCGTGGTGCCCGCTGCGGGTCGTCGGCCACCTCGGCCTCGTCCTCGACGGCACCACCTACTCGGCGGTCCGGCAGGTGCTCGCCGACGCCACCGTCCGCCCCAACTGCTTCGCCGTCTAGACCACGCACCGACGGCCGGCCACCCCACCGGGGGCGGCCGGCCGTCCGGCGTACGCGAGGTCAGGCGGCCTTGGCGAGGGCCTCGAACTCGTCGTCGGTGAGCTGCACCTCGGCGGCGGCCACGTTCTCCTCCAGGTGCGCCACCGAGGACGTACCCGGGATGGGCAGCATGACCGGCGACCGGCGCAACAGCCAGGCCAGCGCGAGCTGCGCGGGCGTCGCGCCGTGGTCGGTGGAGATCGCGTCCAGCGGGCCGCCCGGCTTCGCCAGGTTGCCGGTGGCGATCGGGAACCACGGGATGAACGCCAGGTCGTCGCGGGCGCAGTAGTCGAGCACGTCCTCGGCGCTGCGGTCGGCCAGGTTGTAGAGGTTCTGCACCGAGACGATCGGGGTGATCTTCCGGGCCGCCTCGATCTGCTCCACCGTCACCTCGGACAGCCCGATGTGTCGGATCTTGCCCTCCTGCTTGAGCAGGGCCAGCTCACCGAGCTGGTCCGCCAGCGGCACCTGCTCGTCGATCCGGTGCAGCTGATAGAGCCCGATGGCCTCCAGGCCCAGGTGACGCAGGCTCAGCTCGCACTGCTGGCGCAGGTATTCCGGGCGGCCCACCGGCCGCCAGTCGCCCGGGCCCGAGCGGGTCAGCCCGGCCTTCGTCGCGATGACCAGGTCGTCGGCGTACGGGTGCAGCGCCTCCTTGATCAGCATCTCGGAGACGAACGGCCCGTACGAGTCGGCGGTGTCGATGAACGTGACGCCCAGCTCGTACGCCCGGCGCAGCACCCGGACGGCCTCCGCCGGATCCTTCGGGTCGCCCCAGACCCCGGGCCCGGTGAGCTGCATCGCCCCGTAACCCAGCCGGTCGACCTGCAGGTCGCCGCCGATCCGGTACGTACCCGACGCCTTCGCGGGCTGGGTGCTGCTGGCACTGGTCGCCATGGCGGTCCTCCTGTGCGTCGTCGTCTGCGGCAAATCTAGCCACCGACCCGCTGCATTTCCCCCGGATCGCCGCCTTCAACGTCGCCGACGGCGATTGTGCGTGCGGACACGCTCAGCCGACGTGCCGGAGCACCACCAGCGCCTGGTCGTCCTCGGAACCGGACAGGTCACGCAGCAGCGCGTCGGCGATCGCCTCCACCGGCTCGTCGCGCACCCCGACCAGCGCCCGGTGCAGCGCCGCCACCCCTTCGTCGTAGTAGCGGTCGCGCCGCTCCACCAGCCCGTCCGTGTACGCCACCAGCAGGTCGCCCGGGCCGAACGGGACCGTGGCGATCGTCATCGGCTCCTGCACCATGCCCAGCGGCATCGCGTTGACCGTGCTGACCGGCTCCGGCGCCCCGCCCCGGCGCAGCAGCACCGGATGCGGGTGACCGGCCCGGGCGACGTGCGCCACGCCGGCCGCCGGATCGACCACCAGCACCAGGCAGGTGCCCAGGAAGCCGAAACCGAGCAGCTCGGTCAGCCGGACGAAGACCTCCTCCAGCGGTACGCCCAGCCGGATCAGCGTGTTCAGCATGGTGCGCAGCTGCGCCATGTCGGCCGCCGCCTCCACCCGGTGCCCGACCACGTCGCCGAGCACCACGGCGAGCCGGTCGTCGCCGAGCCCGACCAGGTCGTACCAGTCGCCGCCCAGGTGCAGGCCGCTCATCGCCGGCTGGTAGCGGGTGGCCAACTCCAGCCCACTCGGCGTGGTCAGGGTCGAGCTGCGCAGCCGCCCGGCCAGCCGGGTCACCAGGTTGTGCTCGGCGGCGGCCAGCCGGACCCGCTCCAGGGTCTGCTCGCACAGATCGGCGATGGTGTCCAGCAGCGCCAGGTCGCCCTCGCGCAACGGCCGCTCCCGCCACCAGCCGAAGCCCAGCGCGGCGATCGGCCGCCGCTGCGCGTCGAACAACGGCAGCGCCACCGTGGTCACCAGGCCGTGCCCGCCCACCGGGTCGGGCAGGCCGGGGAACCGCTCGGCGAACTCGCCCCGGTTCCGCAGGATCACCCGCTCACCGGCCCGCAGCGCGTACGCCACCGGCCGCGGGTCGTCGACGGTCAGGTCCGCGAAGGTGGCGGCCAGCCCGGCGGGCACCTCGTCGTTGTACCAGAGCCGGATCCGGCGACCCTCGTCGTGCATCGCCAGGCCGGGCAGCGCGGCGCCGAGCGCCACCGGCGCGGCGGTCAGGATGACGTCGATCGCCTCCACCGTGGACCGGGCCACGCTCAGCCGGGCCGCGAAGTCGGCCATCGCCTGCGCCGACCCGGTCAGCTCGGCCCGCTGCAACGCCTGGCTGCACAGCCCGGCCACCGCGTCCAGCAGGTTGCGCAACGCCTCGTTGTCGGTCACCGGCCGGTCCCAGCGCACCTCCAGGGCGCCGAGCGCGCCCCCGTCGCCGTACCGCAGCGGCAGGCAGACGCCACTGGTGCCGTCCGCCTCGGCGAGCGGCAGCACCGCGTTGTCCCGGACCGCCCGGGCCAGCGGCTCGTCGGCGTCCACCAGCAGCTCACCGGGGGGCGCGTACCCGCCGGCCACCTCCAGCACGGTCCCCCCCGGCGGAGCGATCGCCACCCGCAGCAGGGCGGCGTCGACCACCGCCGGCGCGAGCGTGGTCACCGCGTCGACGATGGCCGACCGGCCGCGCGCCGAGCTGAGCCCACCGGCCAACCGGGCCAGCGCCTCCGCCTGCCGCAGTGTCCGCTGTCGTTCGCTGATGTCCCGGGCCACGGTCGCCACGAAGGCGGTGGTCTCCCGGTCCTCGCCGGTGGTCACCGTGAACGTCTGGTGGTCCACCTCCACCTGCTCGCCGGTGTCCAGCCGGACCAGCCGGCTCTCCGCCCGGTGGTGGCCCCGGGTCAGTGCGGCCGGGATCAGCTCGTTGCGCCACACCTGGCGGGCGTCCGGGGCGGCGAAGTCGACCAGCGCCAGCCCGTCCACGCCGCCGGACCCGTCGAGCCCGACCAGCGCCCGCCCGGCCGGGTTGACGTAGACCGCCCGGCCGTCGGGGGCGGCCACCGCGATGAAGTCGCCGGAGCGCTCCACCAGGGCCTGGAAGAGCCGCAGCTCGGCCTGGGTGGCGCGCTCGGTGGTGAGGTCCGTCGCGTACGCCAGCCAGCGCAGTGGCTCCCGCTCCAGGGCCACCACGCCGATCTGCACCGGCACCCGGCGCCCGTCGACGTGCCGGTACTCCTTGGCGTAGGACCGCGCCCGGCCGGTCTCCGCCAACTCGACCAGCGCCCGCCGGTCCGGCTCCTCCCAACCCGGGGGAGTGAGCCCCGGCCAGGTCAACCGCCCCCGCGCCAGGTCCTCGCCGGTGTAGCCGAGCATCGCCAGGAACGCCTCGTTCGCCTCGGTGATCCGCTCACCGACACCGCCGAAGACGGCGAGGACGTCGGTGGCGGCGAGCTGTTCGAACCGGGCCCGTTCCGTGCCGAGCGCCTCCAGCAGGCGGGTGCGTTCGGTGACGTCGACGACGGTGAAACCGAGCCCCGCCAGCTCGTCGGTGTCGGCGATCCGGATCGGGAAGTAACTGGCGACCAGGTGCTGGCGGCCGGTCGCCGGAGGCTCCGCCTCGACGGTGAACTCCACCCCGACGATCGGCCCGTGCGCCAGCGCGCGGCGCGGCAGCTCCTCCATCCGCGGCTCGTAGAACGGCAGGCACTCGCTCGGCCGCCGGCCGATGTGGTCGGCGGCGGGCAGCCGGTTGATCGCCGCCATCGCCGGGTTCACCTGCAGGTAGCGCAGCTCGGTGTCGACCAGCCCGAACCCGACCGGGGCGCTGTCCAGCAGGGCCTGGCTGACCGCCGCCGTACGCCGGGCCGACTCCTCCGCGCGCTGCTGCTCGACCCGGGCGGTGGCCTCCGCCCGCCAGGCCCGTTCCCGCTCGGTGGCCTCGCGGACCGCGTCGCGCAGCCCCTCCACCGTCGCGTCCTGGAGCCCGACCGTCTCCACCCGTTGCAGCGCCTGGCTGCCGGCCGCGACGAGCAGCCCGCCGAGCATCCGCTCGTCCGCGGGGACCGGCCGAGGGGCGAGGAACTGTACCCAGTACACCCATTCCCGGTTGGCGGTGCGAAGCCGGCCACCGATCCCCGGCACCTCCGCGTCCGGGGCCGGCCCGTCCGGCTCCGCGCCGGTCAGCCGGGCCGCCACCGCCGGGTCCAGCCCGGCTACCCGGCCGGTGCCGGCGTACGCCGCCCCGGTGTCGTCCCGCCGGGCCAGCCAGGCCGTCCCGTCGAACGCCCGGCCGAGGGCGTCCGCGGTCAGCGTGAGGACCGCCGCCTCGTCGGTCGCCCCGCCCAGCCGGTCGACCAGGGCGGCGGCGGCCCGGTGCCGCTGCGTCACCTCGTGCTCGGCGGTCACGTCCCGGACCGTGCCGACCAGCAGCACCCGGTCGTTCTCCGGATCCGGCACCTCGGTGGCGGACACCGACACCCAGTACAGCCGGCCGTCCGGGTGCTGGAACGGCACCTCGTAGCCGCCGACGTGCTCGTCGAGCAGGTGCACCAGGGCCCGGTCGAGCAGCGCCCGCTCCTGCGGGTACGCGGCGGGGTCGGGCCACCACGGGTACGGCGGCCGGTAGGGGGCACCGGCCTGGCCGTACCCGGTGAGCCGTTCGAACGTCCCGTCGACCTGGAAGATCACCCCGTCGGGGTCGGCCACCCAGACCCCGTCGGAGATCGACTCCACCACCTGGGCGGCCAGTTCGCCCTGGCGCAGCCGGGCCCGGGCCCGGTCCAGGTTGGCCCGCACCCGGGCCAGCAGCTCGTCCGCCGAGAAGGGCTTGACCAGGTAGTCGTCCGCGCCGGCCGTGAGCCCCTCCACGGCCGCCTCCGGGCCGGCCCGGGCCGACAGCAGCACCACCGGCAGGTGGGCGGTGCGCGGGTCGGCGCGCACCCCGGCGAGCAGGCCGAAGCCGTCCAGGCGCGGCATCATCACGTCCGCCAGCACCAGGTCGGGCAGCTCGGCGGCGAGCGACGCCAGGGCGGCCCGCCCGTCGGCGACGGCCCGGACCCGGAAGTGCGGGGCGAGCAGTTCCGAGACGTACGACCGCAGGTCCGCGTTGTCGTCGACGACCAGCACCAGCGGCGCGTCGCGCGGGCCGGTCATCTCGCCGGCGCCGGCCGGGCCGGACAGCTCCGCGGCGAGCGTCGCGGCGGTCGTCGGCGCAGCGGTCGTCGGTGCCCCGGCCGTCCCGTCGGCTGCCTCGCCGTACGGGATCCGGACGGTGAAGGTGCTGCCCGCCCCCTCGGCGCTCGCCGCGTCGATCTCCCCACCGTGCAGGGTGACCAGCTCGCGGACCAGCGCCAGCCCGATCCCGGTGCCCTCGGCGGAGCGCCCGGCCGGGCGGGCGACCCGGCGGAACCGCTGGAAGAGCTGGGGCACCTCGTCGGCGGGGATGCCCACTCCGGTGTCGGAGACGGTGAGCCGCACCCGCCCGTCCTCGTCGGCCAACGCCAGCCGGATCGTCCCGGCGACCGTCGCCTTGAGGGCGTTGGAGAGCAGGTTGAGGACGATCTTCTCCCACATCAGCCGGTCCAGGTACGCCGGCCGGGGCAGCCGGTCGCACGCCACCTCGAAGCCGACGCCGGCCCGTTCGGCGGCCGGGGCGAAGGCGGCGGCCAGGTCCCGGGTGAACCGGCTCAGGTCCACCGCGACCCGGTCCGGCGACAGCCGACCCGCCTCGATCCGGCTGAAGTCCAGCACGCTGTCGACCAGCCGGCGCAGCCGGGCCGCGTTGCGGTCCACCAGCTCCAGCCGGCGGCGCAGCGTCGCCGGCAGCGGCTGGGCCGGGTCGGTGAGCGCGTCGCGTACCGGCCCGGCGATCAGGGTGAGCGGGGTACGCAGCTCGTGGCTGACGTTGGCGAAGAAGGCGGACTTCGCGGCGTCCAGCTCGGCCAGCGCCTCCGCCCGCCGGTGCTCCGCCTGGTAGGCCGTCGCGCCGGCCAGCGCGGTGCCGATGTGCCCGGCCAGCAGCTCCACGAAGGAGCGGTAGTCGGCGTCGACCGGACGGCGCGGATTCAGGCCGACGACGAGCACCGAGGTGGGGGCGGCGCCACCGGGCTCCGGCACGGGCACCAGCGCCACCATCGGCGTGCCCGGACGCTCCGGGTCGGCGCTCGGGTCGAACGGCAGCAACCGGGTCTCCCCGCCGGCCAGCGCCTCGGCCAGCGGCCAGGACTCCTCGACCCCGGCCGGTGCGACGTCCCCGTTCCCGGCGACCTGCCGCAACCCGGCGGCCTCGACGACGAACAGCCGGACGAACGGCACGTCCGGATGATCGCCGATGATCTTCACGGCCCGCCGGCCCACCTCGTCCGGCTCGGCGGAATCGGCCAGCCCGGCCGCGAGGGCGCCGAGCAGCCGCAGCCGCCGGTCGCCGACGACCCGGTCGGTGGTCTCGGTGACCGCCGTGAACACCCCGCCCGGCGTGCCCGACTCGTCGACGATCGGGCTGTAGGAGAAGGTGAAGTAGCACTCCTCGAGGAAGCCGTTCCGGTCGAGCAGCAGCAACTGGTCCTGGTTCCAGGTGGCGCCCCGCCCGGCCAGCACGTCGACCAGCATCGGCCCGATGACGTCCCACACCTCCGGCCACACCTGCGCGCCGGCGCGGCCCAGGGCGTTCCGTTTCGACGCCCCCAGGATCGGCAGGTAGGCGTCGTTGTAGAGCATCACCAGCTCGTCGCCCCACCACAACAGGATCGGGAAGCGCGAGTGCAGGGCGATCGCCACCGCCGTACGCAGGCTCGGCGGCCACTCCTGCACCGGGCCGAGCGGGGTGGTCGACCAGTCGTGGGCGGCGATCGCCGCGCCCATCTCCCCGCCGGTCGCGAAGACCGCCTGCCACCGGGTGCCGTCCGGTGGAGTCCCGGCGGACGGGGTCGTGCTCACGCTCGGACCTCCGCTCGCCGTCCTTCTCCTCACCAACCGGAAAGTACCAGCGTCGAGCCGGCCCGGCCCGTGTCGATCTTGGCGGTCGCCGACCGGCCCAGACGAACGGCGCAGCAGGTCGAAGACCGGAACGGCACCGGGGGATAGTTGCGCGGAGCAGCCGGTGCGCCGCCACGGGCCGTGCGACGCTGGGCGTACGTGGGGAGGGGGCACCATGACGGGCACGCCGCAGGTCGACTTCGCGCTCGACACGTACGAGTGCATCGTGCTCTATCCCGGGCCGTCCGGTCGGGCCCTGCCCGAGGAGACGGTGCAGCGGCTCCAGGCCGAACACCTCCACCACATGCAGGCGCTCCAGCGGCGCGGCGTCATCCTGATCGACGGCTCGGTCGACGGCCCGGCCCGCGAGCCCGACCCACCCATCGGGTTCGGGCTGGCCCGTACCGGCTCGGTGGACGACGTACGCAGCGTGATGGAGGCCGACCCGGCCGTGCAGGCCGGGCTCTACCGGGTCGACGTGCTGACCTTCCTCTGCCCGGCCGGCTCGCTGGAGTTCCCGCTCGCCAAGACGCAGAGCTGACCCGGTCCACGCCGCACCCCGCCGGCCGGCAGTCCCGCCCCCGGTCGATCGACGCGACGCATGGTCCGCGGGAGCACTCCGGCGCGTCTGGAGACCGGGCGGTACGATTTCCGCCGCGCGGTCGCCGATGCCCGCCACACACGACGTTCCGGTGCGGTTCCGTCCGCCCGCTGCGCGGTCATCGCGCGTCGTTGGACAATTGTTCCGCAGTCCGAAAGGGGTCGACCGCCAGGCCGACCCGGAGGAGAGACTAGCCTGATGGGCGTGACACGCCGCGCGAAGATCGTCTGCACTCTTGGTCCCGCCACCTCGTCGCCGGAGCGCATCCGGGGGCTCGTCGAGGCGGGTATGAACGTGGCGAGGCTCAACTTCAGCCACGGCAGCCACGAAGATCACGAGTCGGTCTACCGGCTGGTCCGCGAGGCGGCCGACACGGCCGGCCACCCGGTCGCCATCCTGGCCGACCTGCAGGGCCCCAAGATCCGGCTCGGGAAGTTCGCCGACGGTCCGCACGAGTGGCGCACCGGCGACTCCGTGGTGATCACCAGCGACGAGATCCTCGGCACCAAGGACCGCGTCTCCTGCACCTACCGCAAGCTGCCGCAGGAGGTGAAGCCGGGTGACCGGCTGCTGATCGACGACGGCCGGGTCGCCGTCGAGGTCAGCGACGTCACCGGCAACGACATCCGCTGCCTGGTCACCGAGGGCGGTCCGGTCTCCAACAACAAGGGCGTCTCGCTGCCCAACGTGGCGGTCAGCGTCCCGGCGATGTCCGACAAGGACGCCGAGGACCTGCGCTTCGCCCTCGGCCTGGGCGTCGACCTGATCGCGCTCTCCTTCGTCCGCTCGGCCGAGGACATCAAGCTCGTCCACGCGATCATGGACGAGGAGGGCGTCCGCCGGCCGGTGCTGGCCAAGGTCGAGAAGCCCGAGGCGGTCGACCACCTCGAGGCGATCGTGCTCGCCTTCGACGGCGTCATGGTCGCCCGGGGCGACCTCGGCGTGGAGCTGCCGCTCGACCAGGTGCCGCTGGTGCAGAAGCGTGCCGTGCAGCTGTGCCGGGAGAACGCCAAGCCGGTCATCGTGGCCACCCAGATGCTCGACTCCATGATCGAGAACTCCCGGCCGACCCGCGCCGAGGCGTCCGACGTGGCCAACGCGGTGCTCGACGGCGCGGACGCGGTGATGCTCTCCGGCGAGACCAGCGTCGGCAAGTACCCGGTGCTCACCGTCAGCACCATGGCGAAGATCATCACCACCACCGAGGCGGGTTCGATCGGCGTGCCGCGGCTGCAGCACGACCCGCGTACGCACGGCGGCGCCCTCACCGTCGCGGCCTCCTCGATCGCCCGGGCCATCGGCGCGAAGGCCATGGTCGCCTTCTCGCAGACCGGCGACACCGTCAAGCGGCTCGCCCGGCTGCACTGCGACCTGCCGCTGCTGGCCTTCACCCCGGTCCCCGAGGTGCGCAACCAGCTCGCCCTCTGCTGGGGCGTGGAGACCTTCCTGATGCCGTTCGTCGAGCACACCGACGACATGTTCCGCCAGGTCGACCAGGCGCTGCTCGGCCTCAACCGGGCCAACCCCGGCGACTACGTGGTCATCGTCGCCGGCAGCCCGCCCGGCACCCCCGGCTCCACCAACACCCTGCGGGTGCACCAGCTCGGCTCGCTGGTCGACGCGGCCTCCGCCCGGGCCTTGCAGTGAGCGCGAGGAGCGAGCCGGTTCTGCGAGCCCCGCAGTCGCGAACGGAGACGGTGCAGTGACGGACGGCGGGGTGGCCACGGGCCAGGCCGCGGTGGACCAGCTCCTGGAGGTGCTCGACCTGGAGCACACCGGCGAGATGACCTTCCGGGGGATGAGTCCCCCGGTCGGTCCGCAGCGGGTGTACGGCGGCCAGGTCGCCGGTCAGGCGCTGGTCGCCGCCGGCCGCACCGTCGACCCGGAGCGCTTCGTGCACTCGTTGCACGGCTACTTCGTCCGCCCCGGCGACCCCGCCGAGCCGATCGCCTACGAGGTGGAGAACGTCCGGGACGGCCGGTCGTTCTCGGTGCGCCGTTCGGTGGCGCTCCAGCACGGCAAGCCGATCTTCTTCATGTCGGCGTCCTTCCAGCGGTACGAGGAAGGGCTGGACCACCAGGCCCCCAGCCCGCCGGACGTGCCCGGGCCGGAGGGCGTGCCGACCATGACCGACCGGCTGGCCCGCTATCCGGAGCGGTTGGGCATCTGGGGCCAGATCCCGCGCCCGATCGACGTCCGCTACGTCGGCGAGCCCGGCTGGGTACGCCCCGGCGACCGGCCCGCCGAGCCGCAGCAGCGGGTCTGGATGCGGATCGACGGCAAGCTCCCCGACGACCAGCTGCTGCACGCCTGCGCCCTCACGTACGCCTCGGACCTGACCCTGCTCGACTCGGTGCTGTCGGTGCACGGCGAGGTGTGGGGGCCCGGGGGAGTGGTGGGGGCGAGCCTCGACCACGCCCTGTGGTTCCACCGGCCGTTCCGGGCCGACGAGTGGTTCCTCTACGACTGCTGGAGCCCGTCGGCGTCCGGCGGGCGGGGACTGGCCGCCGGCCGGATGTTCACCGCCGACGGCCGGCACATCGCCAGCGCCGTCCAGGAGGGGCTGCTGCGCCGGGTGGAGGACTGACCGGCGGGTCGGGCGTTCCGTGGCCGTTCGGCTGAGGGTCGGCGACCTGGCCGGCCGATCAGCGGGCTAACCTGACCGGCATGCGTCTCTCCGCCCGGGTCGACTACGCGCTCCGCGCGGCCGCCGAACTGGCCTCGGTCACCGACGGGGGAGCGACCGGGCGCAGCCGGCCGGTCACCGCCGAGCAGATCGCCCGGGCCCAGGACATCCCGCCGAAGTTCCTGGAGAGCATCCTGCTCCAGCTGCGTCGGGGTGGCATCGTGCACGCCCAGCGCGGCCCGGAGGGCGGCTACTGGCTGGCCCGACCGGCCGGGGAGATCTCCCTGGCCGAGGTCATCCGGGTGATCGACGGGCCGTTGGCGCACGTCCGCGGCCAGCGGCCGGAGCAGCTCGGTTACCAGGGCGCCGCGCGCGCCCTGCAGGACGTCTGGATCGCGCTGCGGGCCAGTGAACGGGAGATCCTGGAGCTGGTCACCATCGGCGACGTGGCGGGCGGCGAGTTGCCCGCCCGGGTCAACGAGCTGGCCGCCGACCCGCGCGCCTGGAGCTGACCGCCCGCTCTAGCGCGGCCGCCCTGCCTCGCCCGGCCTTCCGACGCCGGCCCTTCCGTCGCGCGGTCCGCGCCGTCCGGCGCGTCCCACTAGCCGATAGGGGACTTGACCGGAGCGGCTCCCGTACCGCATTGTCGACCAAGTTGATAGGAGATGCCGAAAAGACAGGGGGCGCTCGTGCGCAAGCTGCTGATCCTCGCTCTGGTCGGGCTCGCCGCGCAGCTGGTCGACGGCGCGCTGGGCATGGCGTACGGGCTGACCTCGTCCACCCTGCTGCTCTTCGCCGGGGTGGCGCCGGCCGCCGCCTCCGCCTCGGTGCACCTGGCGGAGATCGGCACCACGCTCGCCGCCGGGGTCTCGCACTGGCGGTTCGGCAACGTCGACTGGCGGGTGGTCGGCCGGATCGCCGTACCGGGCGCGATCGGCGCTTTCGCCGGGGCCACCTTCCTCAGCTCGATCTCCACCGAGTCGGCCGCCCCGTGGATGGCGGCGATCCTGTTCACCCTCGGCGCGTACCTGCTGGTGCGCTTCTCCCGGCCGCTGCGGGCCAACCGCGCGGCCGGCCCGCTGCGGGCGCGGTTCCTCGGCCCGCTCGGCCTGGTCGCCGGCTTCGTCGACGCCACCGGCGGCGGCGGATGGGGTCCGGTCGCCACCCCGGCGCTGCTGGTCTCCGGCCGGATGGAGCCCCGCAAGGTGATCGGTTCGGTGGACACCGCCGAGTTCGTGGTGGCCGGCGCGGCCAGCATCGGCTTCCTGATCGGCCTCGGCTCCGAGGGCTTCCTGCTGCCGACCGTCGCGGCGCTGCTGATCGGTGGCCTGGTGGCCGCGCCGATCGCCGCCTGGCTGGTGCGGATCGTCCCCGCCCAACTGCTCGGCGCCACCATCGGTGGCGTGATCGTGCTGAGCAACGCCCGTACCCTGCTGCGCGCCGGTGAGGTCGGCGGTGCGGTGCCCGCCGTCGTCTACGGGCTGCTCGCCGCCGGCTGGGTGGTCGCGATCGTGCTGGCGGTGCGGGCGCTGCGTCGTACCCGCCGGGCCCGGGCCCTCGCGGAGGCCGCGCTGCTCGCCACCGCCGACACCGCGACGCCGCCGGCCGGGCCGGAGCAGACCCGGCCGCTGGCCGCAGCCGTCGAGGGCTGACCGGCCCCGGTCAGCGGGTGAGTAGGTCGTCGGCGGCCGCGGCGAGCAGGTCCCAGGCCTCGTCCACGTGCTTCTCGGTGGACAGCGGGGAGCCGACCGCGAGGCGGAGCGCGTACCGGCCCTCGATCCGGGTGTGCGTCAGGTGCACCCGGCCGCTGGCGTTGACCCGCCGCAGCAGTTCGGCGTTCACCTCGTCGCCCGCCCGCAGCCGGAAACAGACCAGCGAGAACGGGTGCGCGGCGGTCAGCTCGAACCGGTCGTCGGCCTCGACCCGGGCGGCGAAGCGGTCGGCCAGGGACACCCCGGAGCGGATGTGCGCCCGCAGGCCCTCCACGCCGTACCAGCGCAGCACGAACCAGAGCTTGAGCGCCCGGAACCGTCGACCCAGCGGCACCTGCCAGTCCCGGTAGTCGATCACCGCACCGGAGTCGCTGGCGGCGTTGCGCAGGTATTCCGGCAGCACGGTCAGTGCCTCGATCAGTTCGCCGGAGTCGGCCACCCAGAACGCGTCGCAGTCGAAGCCGGTGAGCAGCCACTTGTGCGGGTCGAAGCAGTACGAGTCGGCGTGCTCCAGTCCTTCGTGCGTCCAGCGCAGCTCCGGGCAGACCGCGGCCGACCCGGCGTACGCGGCGTCGACGTGCAGCCAGATCCCGTACTCGGCGCAGATCGCACCGATCTCCGGCAGCGGGTCGATGGCGGTGGTGGAGGTGGTGCCGATGGTGGCCACCACGATGGCCGGCACCACACCGGCGGCCCGGTCGGCCTCGATCGCCGCGCGCAGCGCCTCGGGACGCATCGCCTGGGTCTGCGGGTCCACCTCGACCGGGCGGACCCCGTCCGCGCCGAGCCCGGCGATCCGGGCCGCCTTCTCGATCGACGAGTGGCCCTGGGTCGAGGTGTAGGCACGGTAGCGCCGGTCCACCCCGGACTCCCGCCACCGGCCTCCGCTGGCCCGGTGCAGCGCCACCAGCGTCGCCACCAGCGTCGCCGAGGACGCCGAATCCTGGATCACCCCACCGCCGCGACCGGTGGACCGGAACCGCTGCGGCAGGTCCAGCAGCTCCGCCAGCCAGTCCAGCAGCACCGTCTCCAGCTCGGTGCAGGCCGGACCGGTGGCCCAGAGCATGCCCTGCACCCCGAGGCCGGCGCTGACCAGGTCACCCAGCACACTCGGGCCGGAGGTGTTCGCCGGGAAATAGCCGAAGAAACCCGGGTGCTGCCAGTGGGTCAGCCCCGGCGCGATCACCCGGTCCAGGTCGGCCAGCACCGCCTCGACCGGCTCGCCGTGCGGGGTGGGCCCGGCCGGCAGGGCGGCGGCCACCGCGCCGGGCGGGTCCTGCGACGTCACCGGGCGCTGCCCGAGCGTCGTCCAGTAGTCCGCGATCCAGTCGACCACCGCGTAACCGGCCCGCCGGAACTGCTCGGGATCCATGTGCTCAGCCATGCCCCGAGTCGATCAGGTGGCCCGGCGCGGATCAACGCCGGGGCTGGTTGTGCTCCGGGAAAACGTTGTCCTACGATCGGCGGGCGCGGAGCCTAATCATGGACGTCGATCACATCGCAGCGTGACGAGGAGCTCCGTCGGCCCAGGGCAGGTCGACGGCTCGGCCCGTCGCGCGTCCGACCTCCCCGGAGGCCAGCCCGTGCATTCCACCCCCATGCGCCGCCGTACCGTGCTGCTCGGCGCGGCAGCAGCTGCCACCCTCGTGGCCGGCGCCCTCACCACCGTCACCGCCAGCGCGGCCGCCGCCGGCTGCCGCGTCGACTACCGGATCACCAACTCCTGGGCCGGCGGCTTCGGCGCCGACGTCACCGTCACCAACCTCGGCGACCCGGTCAACGGCTGGACCCTCGGCTGGTCGTGGACCGCCGGCCAGCAGGTCACCCAGGCGTGGAACGCCACGGTCACCCAGTCCGGCGCCCAGGTCACCGCCCGCGACGCCGGCTACAACGCGACCATCGGCACCGGCGGCACCGCCAACTTCGGCTTCAACGCCGGCTGGAACGACGTCAGCAACCCCGCCCCGGCGAGCTTCACCCTCAACGGCACCGCCTGCACCGGGACGACCACCCCCACCAGCACCCCACCCACCTCCACCGGCCCGACGCCGACCCCGACCGGCACCACCCCGCCCGCCGGCGCGAAGCAGCTGGAGAAGCTCGACCGGGGCCTGATCAGCGTCCGCTCCGGCACCGGGAACCTGGTCTCCTGGCGGCTGCTCGGCACCGAGACCAGCGGCGTGTCCTTCAACCTCTACCGCGGCTCCACCAAGGTCAACGGCAGTCCGATCACCGGGGCCACCAGCTACCTCGACAGCGGCGCGGCGGCCGGCTCGGCGTACACCGTGCGGGCCGTGGTGAACGGCGCGGAGCAGGCGGCGTCCGCCCCCGCGCTCCAGTTCGCGAACGGCTACCTGGACGTGCCGATCCAGGCCCCGCCCGGCGGCACCACCCCCAGCGGGGAGGCCTACACCTACTCGGCCAACGATGCCAGCGTCGGCGACCTCGACGGTGACGGCCGCTACGAGTTCGTGCTCAAGTGGGACCCGTCCAACAGCAAGGACAACTCGCAGTCCGGCTACACCGGCAACGTCTACGTCGACGCGTACACCCTCACCGGCACCCGGCTGTGGCGCATCGACCTGGGCCGCAACATCCGCGCGGGCGCCCACTACACCCAGTTCCAGGTGTACGACTACGACGGTGACGGCGACGCCGAGGTGGCCATGAAGACCGCCGACGGCACCCGCTCCGGCACCGGCCAGGTGATCGGCTCGTCGTCGGCCGACTACCGCAACTCCAGCGGCTACGTGCTCTCCGGCCCGGAGTTCCTGACCATGTTCGACGGCCGCACCGGCGCCGCCGTCTCCACCGTCACCTACGACCCGCCGCGCGGCACCGTCTCCTCCTGGGGCGACTCGTACGGCAACCGGGTCGACCGGTTCCTCGCCGGCACCGCCTACCTCGACGGGCAGCGCCCCTCACTGATCATGGCGCGCGGCTACTACACCCGCGCGGTCGTCGCCGCCTGGGACTTCCGCAACGGCACCCTCACCAAGCGCTGGACCTTCGACTCCAACACCAGCGGCAACGGCGCCGCCGCGGGCCAGGGCAACCACCAGCTCTCCGTCGCCGACGTCGACAACGACGGCCGCCAGGAGATCGTGTACGGGGCCGCCACCATCGACGACAACGGCACGCTGCGCTACTCCACCGGCAACGGGCACGGCGACGCGCTGCACGTCGGCGACCTCGACCCGTCCCGCGCCGGGCTGGAGGTCTTCAAGGTCGACGAGGACGGCAGCAAGCCCAGCTCGTGGATGTCCGACGCCCGCACCGGGCAGCTGCTCTGGCAGACCGCGCCGAACGGCGACAACGGCCGGGGCGTCTCCGACGACGTCTGGGCCGGCAGCCCTGGCGCCGAGTCCTGGTCCTCCGCGGTGGACGGGCTGCGCAACACCCGGGGCGAGAACATCGGGCGCAAGCCGTCGTCGGCGAACTTCCTCGCCTGGTGGGACGGCGACCCGGTCCGGGAACTGCTCGACGGCACGAAGATCGACAAGTACGGCACCGCCGGCGAGACGCGGCTGCTCACCGGCAGCGGCGTGTCCGCCAACAACGGCACCAAGTCCACCCCGGCGCTCTCCGGCGACATCCTCGGCGACTGGCGGGAGGAAGTGGTCTGGCGCACCGGCGACAGCTCCGCGCTGCGGATCTACAGCACGCCCACGCCGACCACACTGCGCCTCCCGACGCTGATGCACGACCCGCAGTACCGGGTCTCGATCGCCTGGCAGAACACCGCGTACAACCAGCCGCCGCACGCCGGCTTCTTCCTCGGCGACGGAATGGCCACCCCGCCCGCCCCGCACATCTACCTGCGCTGACCGGCCCGGACACCGGAGCCGGAAACGCAGGCACCGGGTCGCCGGCCGCGGAATCCGCTCGGCCGGCGACCCGGTGCACCACACCGCAGCACCCCCGACCCGTCCCGATCGGGGAGTGCCGTACCACCACCGGTCACCAAGGTAGGCGCACCACGCGACGGTGCGGTGACGCCATCGTGAAGAGCGTGTTTCAGACTGCCCGGGACAGGCCGCCGGCCACCTTCTCGGCGATCAGCTCGAACGAGCGGACCCGGTCGGCCACGTCGTACACCATCGTGGTCAGCATCAGCTCGTCCGCGCCGGTCCGCGCCACCAGCTCGCCGAGCTGCCGGGCCACCGTCTCCGGCGAACCGGTCGCCTGCCCCTCCCGGCGCTGCGCGACGAACTCCCGCTCCAGCTCCGTGTACGGGTAGGCCGCCGCCTCCTCGGGCGTCGCGAGGGGCTCGGGCCGCCCCGACCGCAGCTTGAGGAAGGACAACCCGGCCGGACCGGCCAGCCAGTGCGCCCGCTCGTCGGTCTCCGCGCAGACCGCGTTCACCGCGACCATCGCGTACGGCCGGTCCAGCCACTGCGACGGCCGGAAGTGCTGCCGGTAGAGCGCCAACGCCGGGATCGTGTTCTGCGCGCTGAAGTGGTGCGCGAACGAGAACGGCAGCCCGAGCAGCCCGGCCAGCTGCGCGCTGAACCCGCTGGAGCCCAGCAGCCAGATCGCCGGCTGCTGGCCACGCCCCGGGGTGGCCGTGATCGGCCCCGGCTGCTCGCCGCTGAAGTAGTTCATCAGGTCCGCCAGCTCCCGGGGGAACCCCTCGGCCGACAGCCCTTCCATGGTGCGGCGCAGCGCCAGCGCGGTCACCTGGTCGGTGCCGGGCGCCCGGCCGATGCCGAGGTCGATCCGGCCCGGGTGCAGCGCCTCCAGGGTGCCGAACTGCTCGGCCACCACCAGCGGCGCGTGGTTGGGCAGCATCACCCCGCCGGAGCCCAGCCGGATCGTGCTCGTGTTCGCGGCCAGGTGCGCCAGCAGCACCGCCGGCGCGGAACTCGCGATCGCCGGCATGTTGTGGTGCTCGGCCACCCAGAAGCGGCGATAGCCCAGCTCCTCGGTGCGACGGGCCAGCTCGGTGGTGTGCCGCAGCGCCTCACCGGCGCTCGCGCCCGCGGCCACCGGGGCAAGATCAAGAACAGCCAACGGTACGTCTGTCACACCGTTCGCCAACTCCCCGCCCGCCGGAATTGTTCCCCTCGCCGGTTACGTCACACCAGAAGGAGGGGCCCCCTGTTAACGCCTGCGGTAGAGCAGGGGCCCCCGGTTAACAGGTCAGCCCACCCCGCGCGCCTGCTCGAAGATCAGGCTGGTCTGGGTGTGCCCCACCGCCGGATCCACCGCCAGCTGGTCCAGCACGAAGTCCCGCAGCGCGTCGCCCGACGCCGCCCGCACGTGCAGCACGTAGTCCTCCGCCCCGGCCACGTGGAACACCGACACCACCCCCGGCAGCCGGACCGACCGGGCCCGGAACGCGTCCACCGCCGCCCGCTCGTGCGCCGTCAACCGCACCGAGACCAGCGCCTGCAGCGGCAACCCCACCGCCGCCGGGTCGACCTCCGCGTGGATCCCGCGGATCGCCCCGCACTCGCGCAACGCCCGGGTACGCGTCAGACACGTCGACGGCGCCACCCCCACCCGCTCGGCCAGCGCGTTGTTCGGCAGCCGACCGTCGGCGGCCAACTCCGTCAGGATCGCGCGGTCGACGTCGTCCAGGGCCGCGAAGGGCCGTACATCATTCGGTGCGGGCGGCATGGGAACATCATTCACCGAACTTCACAGCGTTGGAAGAGGTAAACACAGAATCTTCTGCGAATCTATTGCCCCTATCAGTGCTGATGTTCGACGCTTCCGCCATGACCGCAGTGGACACCAGGGCCGTGCACGCCGGGCGCGACGACCTCGCCGCCCTGGGCGTCCACGTGCCGCCCATCGACCTCTCCACCACCAACCCGCTGCCCTCGGTCGACGACGGCGGCGACGCGTACGAACTGCTCGCCACCGGCGGCACCCTCGCGCCCGGCGGCAGCGCCGTCTACCAGCGCCTCTGGAACCCCACCGTCGCCCGCTTCGAGACCGCCCTCGCCGAACTCGAAGGCACCACCGACGCCGTCGCCTTCGCCAGCGGCATGGCCGCCCTCACCGCCACGCTGCTCGCCGCCACCCGCGACGGGAAACGGCACCTCGTCGCCGTCCGCCCCCTCTACGGCGGCACCGACCACGTCCTCGCCACCGGCCTGCTCGGCACCGAGGTCACCTGGGCCCGCCCCGACGAGGTCGCCACCGCGATCCGCCCCGACACCGCGCTCGTCATCGTCGAGACCCCGGCCAACCCCACCCTCGACCTCGTCGACATCGCCGCCCTCGCCCGCGCCGCCGGCGACGTCCCACTCCTGGTCGACAACACCGTCGCCACCCCCGTACTCCAGCAGCCCGCCCGGCACGGCGCCGCCCTCGTGCTGCACAGCGCCACCAAGAGCATCGGCGGCCACGGCGACGTGCTCGCCGGCGTCGTCGCCTGCGACGCCGGCTGGGCCGCCCGACTGCGCCAGGTCCGCGCCGTCACCGGCGCGATCCTCCACCCGCTCGGCGCCTACCTCCTGCACCGCGGGCTACAGACCCTGCCGTTGCGGGTCCGCGCCCAGCAGGCCGGCGCGGAGAAACTCGTCGCCTGGCTCGCCGGGCACCCCGCCGTCGCGCGCGTCCACCACCCCTCGGCGCACGACCCGGCCGGGCTGGTCGGCCGCCAGATGTCCGGCACCGGAAGCCTGCTCGCCTTCGAGGTACGCGGCGGCGCGCCCGCCGCGGCGGCGGTCGCCGGCGCCTGCCAGCTGATCACCCACGCGGTGTCGCTCGGCGGCGTCGACACGCTCATCCAGCACCCGGCCTCGCTGACCCACCGCCCGGTCGAGGGGGAGGCCAAGCCCGGCGGCGGGCTGCTGCGGATCTCCGTCGGGCTGGAGGACCCGGAGGACCTGCGCGCCGACCTGGAGCAGGCGCTCGCCCGACTCGCCTGAGCGCGGGCCGACCGTCGGTCAGAACCGGGGCCGGTGGAGTTGGGCGTCCGGCGGTCCTCCCGGTGCGCGCTCACGCCGCCGATCATGAGTTGGGGCCGGCGGAGCCGAGGTCCGTCGGTCAGGACTTGGGGCCGACATGCCGGTCGAGCGCTTCGACCGCCTCCCGCCGGGCGACGGAGAGCGAATTGCGGCGGTTCATCTTCCAGGAGATGTCGAGCAGGTCGAGGGCCCACTGGCACAGCCCCATGATGTCGGTGGACTCGTTGGCGAACATGTAGCGCGGGTAGACGTAGGCCTTGCCGCGCACGGTGACCCGGTTCGCGACGCGACAGCCGTCGGAGTGGAAGAGTCCGCGCAGGAAGTGGCCCGGGTGTACCTCGACGATCTCCCGTTGCCAGTCGGCCAGGACGATCGGGCGGTCGTGCTTCTTTCCGGGTCCGTGCTGGGGAAGCAGGCACGGCCAGTGCCGGCCGCTGCTCTCCACGGAGACGCAGCCTCTTTTCGGGATCCGCTGCACCTTGAGGGCGAGGGTTGCGAGCATCGCGCGGGCGCATGCGTCGACGAGGTCCGGATAGATGTTGGTGCAGGCGATCCGGAGAACGGGCACCTTCGGGGTCACGGCAAGGTGCCCGTCGCCGAGATAGAGACCGAGCAGGTAGGAGTAAGCACCGGGGTCTGTCGGCTGGGCGACGTCCGGTGAGCAGCGGAAGCAGCGGAGAGCGGTGCCGACCACGGCCGGCTCCGGCCGGTCGACGCACCAGTGCCAGACCGTGGCGTAGGGCAACGAGAGACTGCGGGCTACCGACCGGATGCTGTGGCCCTCGGCGCGGAGAGCGCGGGTCCACGCCCGCATTTCGGGAGGATGCACACGAGCATCATCGAACACGTGTATGACAAAAGTACCGGGAGCGGGATTCGAACCCGCAAGCCCTTTCGGGCAGAAGTGTTTGAGACTTCCGTGTATACCCTTCCACCATCCCGGCGAGTGCCGCTAACTGTACCCGACTAGGCTCATGCGGGAGCATGGGTGGTAGCCGTGCCGAGATCGATGGTGGGAGTGGCTCGTGGCCGAGACGGATGCTGAGCGCAGGCGCGTACTGATCGCGGAGGACGAGGCGCTGATCCGGCTGGACCTGGCCGAGATGCTGGTCGAGGAGGGCTACGAGGTCGTCGGCGAGGCCGGTGACGGCGAGACCGCCGTCCGGCTGGCCGAGGAGCTGAAGCCCGACCTGGTCATCCTCGACATCAAGATGCCGATCATGGACGGGCTCGCCGCCGCCGAGCGGATCGCCGGTGCCCGGATCGCCCCGGTGATCATCCTGACCGCGTTCAGCCAGCGGGACCTGGTGGAGCGCGCGCGGGCGGCCGGCGCGATGGCCTACCTGGTCAAGCCGTTCCAGAAGAGCGACCTGGTGCCGGCGGTGGAGATCGCGCTGTCGCGCTACTCGGAGATCGCCGCGCTGGAGGCCGAGGTCGCCGGCCTGACCGACCGGCTGGAGATCCGCAAGACGGTGGAGCGGGCCAAGGGCGCGCTGATGACCACCTACGGGATGACCGAGCCGCAGGCGTTCAAGTGGATCCAGCGCACCGCGATGGACCACCGGATGACCATGAAGGAGGTCGCCGAGCGGATCCTCGCGGAGACCGCCGGCGGCGAGGTCGCCCAGCCCACCGCCTGACCCGCGCCGACCAACCAGGCCCGACAGCCGCCCTTGCCTGGCACCGCCGTGTCGGCGACATGGCGCACGGCCTCGACCCGGGATACCGCGATGTCGGCGGCGTGGCGCACCGGTCGCCGCGTTCGGACGGCGCCGGGGCGGGGCGGTGTCGGGAGCCCGGTTCGTCGGTGGACGCCACGTGTCGTCCCCGGTCGATACGATCCTCGGCATGCGTGCCCGGCGTGCTCTGGCGGTTCTCGGCCTGGTGGTCCTGCTGCCCGCCGGGTGCCGGGCGTCCGGCCACGCCGGGCCGACGTCGCCGGAGCCGGTCCGCCCGGCCTGGCGGTCGGTGACCCTGCCCGTGCCGCCCGGTGCGCCGGGCCGGTTGCTGCTGCGGGACGCGACGGCCTGCGCCGGCCGGTGGTTCGTGGTGGGCGCGGTGGCCGACGCCGCCGGGGTGCCCCGCCCGGCGGCCTGGACCAGCGCCGACGGCTCCGCCTGGACGGCGCTGCGTCCGGTGCCGCGCAGCCCGTACGGCGGGGAGAACGTGCTGACCGCGGCGGGTTGCCGGGACGGCCGGCTGGCGGCGGTGGGTGGCCGCAGCGGTGGGGTGCACGGCAATCCGCGGATCAGCACCTGGCGGCAGGTCGCCGACGGGTCGCTGGTGGAGGTGCCGGCCGAGTTCGAGGTGTTCGGGGGCCCCGACGCGGTGAACGTGGGCCGGATCGCGGGCGGCCCGCGGGGTTGGCTGGTCTCGGGTAACCGGTCCACCGGCGGCGCGGCCTGGGTCGCCGCGGACGGGTCGGACTTCCGCCTGGTGAGCGGGGTGCCGGGGCTGGCCGCCGACGCGGCGGGGCGGCCGTGGGTGGCCGACGGCGTGGCGACCGGGTCGGGGTGGCTCCTGGTGGGCTCGGTGCGGTCGTCGGGGCGTACCGGAACGGATCCGGCGGTGTGGCGCTCGACGGACGGTCTGACCTGGCGGCGGGCGGTGCTGCCGGCGGCCGGGACCGACGCGGACCTGCAGCGGGTGGTCGGGGTGGGGGAGCGCGCGGTGGCGGTGGGTCGCCGGGGTGACGGGTTGGGTGCCTGGCTGGTCGACGGCGGGACGGGTCGGGCGGGCGGCGGGTTCGGTGGGTCGGGTACGGACCGGCCGGGTCGGGTGTGGTCGCTGGCGGCGGTGGCCGGCGGGGCGTTCGCGGTGGTGGCGGGCGACGCGACCGGCGCGGGCTGGTTCTCCCGGGACGGGGTGGCCTGGTCGCCGGTGGCGGTGCCGGTGGCGGTGCCGGCGGGCAGCGACCGGACGGTGGCGGTGGCCGGCGCGGGTGCCTCGGTGTTACTGCTGGTGGACGACTCGGCGGGGGCCGGGGTGTGGTGGGCGGACGGGCCGTGGAGTCCCGGCTGACCCTCCCACCAGCGTGTTTCCGACGGGTGTCGGATGTCCGGTTTTCCCCTTCATCGGGCGCGTGTGTTACAGCACATCTGTGAATCCGACCACTCAACGTAACGGTTCGGTCAACCCGACCTTCCAGGCCTTACGGCGTGCCCCACAGGTGGGATAACGTCCCGGCCCAGACCGGGATCGCGGTCGGTCCGGCCATTCCCTTCGCAAGGTCCAATTCGCGGTGGGTGGTCCGGGCCTTCGGACGGAGGAGGGTACGAGCCGTGAGGCAGAAGCTCGCTCGGGTGCTTGGTGGCGTGGCCATCGGCGCGCTCGTTTTCAGTGGCGCGGCCTGCAAGGCCGACAGCGGTAGTGAGGCCGGCGGCGGGGGCAAGGCCGCCTGCGACCTGAAGATCGGCTTCTTCGGCCCGCTGACCGGCGACGCCGCGGGTCTCGGTATCCACATGCGCAACGGCACCAAGCTGGCCATCGACCAGTACAACAAGGACAACGCCGACTGCAAGGTCAACCTGAGCGAGTACGACTCGCAGGGTGACCCGGCGAAGGCTCCCGCCCTGGCCCAGCAGGCCGTCGGCGACAGCAAGGTCGTCGGCATCATCGGCCCGGCGTTCTCCGGTGAGTCCGAGGTCGCCGACCCGATCTTCGACGAGGCCGGTCTGCCGATCATCACCCCGTCGGCGACCCGTCCGAGCCTGAGCACCAAGAACTGGAAGATCTTCCACCGGGGCGTCGGCAACGACACCTCGCAGGGCCCGGCCGCTGGTCGCTACATCAAGAACGTGCTGAAGGCCGAGAAGGTCTACCTCGTCGACGACCAGTCGGCGTACGGCGCGGGCCTGGTGGACGAGGTCAAGAAGGTCGTCGGCACCCCGGCCGGCCAGGACAAGATCCAGGTCAAGCAGACCAACTTCTCCGCCGTGGTCACCAAGATCCAGAGCAGCGGCGCGACGGTCCTCTTCTTCGGTGGTTACTACACCGAGGCCGGCCTGCTGCTCAAGCAGCTCAAGGGTGCGGGCTGGAAGGGCACGATGGTCGCCGGTGACGGTGTCAACGACGCCAACTTCATCAAGGTTGCCGGCGAGCAGGTCGCCGAGGGCACCATCCTGACCTGCCCGTGCGCCCCGGCCACCGCGGCCAAGGGCACCTTCGTGACCGACTACAAGGCGGCCTTCGAGAACGCCGAGCCGGGCACCTACGCCGACGTGTCGTACGACATCACCAAGATCATGCTGGAGGGCATCAAGGCCGGCAAGACCTCCCGCGCCGACCTGCTGAGCTTCATCAACTCCTACAACGGCACCGGTGCCGCCACCGGCGTGACCTACAAGTTCGAGTCCACCGGCGAGCTGGACCCGGCCCAGGTCATCGTCTGGGCGTTCAAGGTGAACGCGGGCAAGGTCGTCCCCGACATCGAGATCCCGAAGGCCTGACCGGTTCTTCTCCGGTCCCGCCACGGGACACCAGGTGGGTGCGGCCGGGAGTGTCTTCTCCCGGCCGCACCGCTTGGCCGCACAGTTGGAGCCCCCACTTGAACTTCGATGAGCTGTTCGGGAACTTCCCGGCGCTGACCATCACCGGGCTGGAACAGGGCGCGATCTACGCGCTCGTCGCCCTCGGCTACACCCTGGTGTACGGCGTACTGCGTCTGATCAACTTCGCCCACTCCGAGGTCTTCATGGTCGGTACCTTCACCGCCCTGTGGACCTGGCAGGCCCTCGGCTACGACCAGAACTCGCCCGCCCCGGCGCTCGGTCCGCTGATCCTGGCCGTCGTCGCCGGTCTGGTGGTCGCGATGGCCGCCTCCGCGCTCACCGCGGTCACGGTCGAGCTGGTCGCCTACCGGCCGCTGCGCCGCCGCAACGCGCCGCCGCTGGCCTTCCTCATCACCGCGATCGGCGCGTCCTTCGTGCTCGCCGAGTCGTTCGGCATCGGCACCAGCCGGGCGCCGTTCGGTATGCCGGACCTGATTCCGCAGAAGACCGTCTTCTCGGTCTTCGGCGCCGGTGTCACCAACCTCCAGCTGCTCATCCTCGCCGTCACGCTGATCATGATGATCGCGTTGGACCAGTTCGTGAACCGCAGCCGGCTCGGCCGGGGCATCCGGGCCGTGGCGCAGGACGCGGACACCGCCGCCCTGATGGGCGTCAACAAGAACCGGGTCATCCTGCTGGTCTTCGTGCTCGGCGGCCTGATGGCCGGCGTCGGCGCGCTGCTGTGGGACCTGCGGTTCGGCTTCACCAAGTTCAACGTCGGCTTCCTGCTCGGGCTCAAGGCCTTCTCGGCCGCGGTGCTCGGCGGCATCGGCAACCTGCGTGGCGCGCTGCTCGGCGGCCTGCTGCTCGGCGTGGTGGAGAACTACGCGGCCGGCCTGTTCGGCGGCGAGTGGAAGGACTTCACCGGCTTCGTGCTGCTGATCGTGCTGCTGATGTTCCGGCCGACCGGTCTGCTCGGCGAATCTCTCGGGAGGGCGCGCGCATGACCGCCACCGTGGACAACAAGCGCGGCTCCGCGCTCAAGGGGCGCTGGGCGGCGATGCCGAAGCAGGTGCGGTGGGCGGCCATCGCGGCGCTGATCGTGCTGCTCTACATCCTGCCCAACAAGTGGTTCTACGAATACCTCGGCTTCCCGATCGGCAGCGACTACTTCGCCTTCTACACCACCCGTTCGGACTTCGCCGGCGTGCTCTTCGACACCGCGGTGTTCGTGCTGCTGGCCGTCGGGCTCAACGTGGTGGTCGGCTTCGCCGGCCTGCTCGACCTCGGCTACTTCGGCTTCTACGCGCTGGGCGCGTACACGGTGGCGTTGTTGACGTCGCCGGAGAGCCGGTTCGGCACGAACTGGCCGTGGCTGGCCGCGGTGCCGATCGCGGTCATGGTGGCGATGGTCTCCGGCGTGATCCTCGGTGGCCCGACGCTGCGGCTGCGCGGCGACTACCTGGCCATCGTGACGCTCGGCTTCGCCGAGATGATCCGGTTGTACGCGGCCCGCCAGGACGGCCTGCTGCAGGGCCAGCGGGGCATCCCCGCCATCCCGCACCCGCCGGGCAAGGGCTCGGACGGCAAGGCGCTCTTCGGGGTGGTCGACGCGCGGCCCTACTACTGGCTGATGCTCACCCTGATCCTCATCGTGCTGCTGCTGATCCGGAACCTGGCCAACAGCCGGGTCGGCCGGGCCTGGGTGGCGATCCGGGAGGACGAGGACGCCGCCGAGATCATGGGCGTGCCGACGTTCAAGTACAAGCTGTGGGCGTTCGCGATCGGCGCGGCCGTGGCGGGCCTGACCGGTGCGGTCTTCGCCGGCAAACAGACGTTCATCAACTCCGACCAGTTCGTGCTGGAGAGTTCGATCCTGGTGCTCGCCGCGGTCATCCTCGGCGGGGCCGGCAACATCAAGGGCGCCATCGTCGGCGGTGCGATCACCTGGTACCTGCCGGAGTGGCTGCGTGGTGTCGGCGACCTGATCGGGGTGGAGTTCGACGCCGCCGAGTACCGGATCCTGGTCTTCGGCCTCGTCGTCATCGTCATGATGATCTTCCGGCCGCAGGGTATGGTGCCCAACCGGCGGCGGGCGGCGGAGATCGCCGACCGGCGCAAGGAAGCGGTTCCCCAGGAGACGGTGCCCAATGAGTGAGCCGCAGATGCACAGCGAGCGGGACGAGACCAGCGAGCGGGACATCGCCGACGACGGTCGCAGCACCGTCGGCGTGCCGCCCGCGAAGGGCGACGACCGGCCGGTCGAGCCCACCCCGGGCGAGACCGCCCCGGCCGGGCGGGAGCCGCTGCTGGAGGTCGACAACGTCACCCTCCGCTTCGGCGGTGTGGTGGCCCTCGACAACGTCGCCTTCACCCTCTACAAGGGCGAGATCCTCGGCCTGATCGGCCCGAACGGCGCCGGCAAGACGACCTGCTTCAACGCGATGACGGGTGTCTACCGGCCCACCGAGGGCGAGATCCGGTTCCAGGGGCAGCGCACCAACGGCAAGCGCCGGTCCTGGATCACCAAGGCCGGCATCGCCCGGACCTTCCAGAACATCCGGCTCTTCCCGGAGATGACCGCGCTGGAGAACGTGATGGTGGGCGCGGACGCCCACCACAAGACCAGCGTGATCGCCGCCATGCTGCGGCTGCCGCGGCACTGGCGGGAGGAGCGGGAGGGCCGGGAGGAGGCGTACGCGCTGCTGCGCTTCGTCGGCATCGAACGCCGCGCCGGGGACCTGGCCCGCAACCTCTCGTACGGCGAGCAGCGCCGGCTGGAGATCGCCCGGGCGTTGGCCACCAAGCCGACCCTGCTCTGCCTGGACGAGCCGGCCGCCGGCTTCACCCCGGCGGAGAAGGAGGAGCTGAACGGTCTGATCCGTAAGATCCGGGACAACGGCACGACGGTGCTGCTGATCGAGCACGACATGCGACTCGTCATGGGTGTGACCGATCGGATCGTGGTGCTGGAGTTCGGCAAGAAGATCGCCGAGGGACTGCCGGCCGAGGTCCGTGAGGACCCGAAGGTGATCGCGGCCTACCTGGGGGTGCCGACCGATGCTGCTTGAGATCAAGGACCTGACCCTGCTGTACGGGCGGATCCAGGCGCTGCACGGGATCAGCCTGACGGTCGACGAGGGCGAGGTGGTGGCGCTGATCGGCGCGAACGGCGCCGGCAAGACCACCACCATGCGGGCGATCTCCGGGCTGCGCCCGGTGGCCCAGGGCTCGATCGTCTTCGACGGCACCGACGTCACCCGGATGCGCGCCGACCTGCGGGTCGCCCGGGGCATCGGGCAGGCGCCCGAGGGTCGGGGTGTCTTCCCCGGCATGACGGTGCTGGAGAACCTGGAGATGGGGGCGTACACCCGCCGGGACAAGGGCGGCGTCGCCGAGGACATGAAGATGGTCATGGACCTCTTCCCCCGGCTGGCCGAGCGGCGCAAGCAGGCCGGCGGCACGCTCTCCGGCGGTGAGCAGCAGATGCTGGCGGTCGGGCGGGCGCTGATGGCCCGGCCGCGGCTGCTGCTGCTCGACGAGCCGTCGATGGGGCTGGCCCCCAAGCTGATCCAGCAGATCTTCGAGATCATCACCCGGATCAACGAGCAGGGCACCACGATCCTGCTGGTGGAGCAGAACGCCCAGCAGGCGCTCTCCCGCGCCCACCGGGGCTACGTGCTGGAGACCGGTCGGATCGTCAAGAAGGGCTCCGGCCAGGACCTGCTGCACGACCCGGCGGTCAAGGAGGCGTACCTCGGCGTGGCCTGAGGTCGTACCGTCGGCGGCCGGTCGTCCCCTCGCGGGGCGGCCGGCCGCCGCGTTTGCTCCCGGCCGTCGCTTTCCGGCGGCGACGCGGTGCCGCCGGCTCAGGGATGTCGGGCGTACGGACTAGAGTCGCTGCCGTGACAGCTACGACGCCGCGCCTGCTCCTCGTCGACGGACACTCCCTGGCATACCGGGCCTTCTTCGCCCTGCCGGTGGAGAACTTCTCCACCACGACCGGGCAGCCGACCAACGCGGTCTACGGCTTCACCTCGATGCTGATCAACGTGCTGCGCGACGAGCAGCCCACCCACATCGTGGTCGCGTTCGACGTCTCCCGCCGCTCCTTCCGCACCGAGAAGTACGCGGAGTACAAGGCCGGCCGCAGCGAGACCCCGACCGACTTCAAGGGCCAGGTCAGCCTGGTCAAGGAGGTCCTCGCCGCGCTGCGCATCCCGGTGGTGGAGGCCGAGGGCTACGAGGCCGACGACGTCATCGCCACCCTCGCCTGCCAGGCCCGCGACCAGGGCATGCAGGTGCTGATCAGCACCGGCGACCGGGACGCGTTCCAGCTCGTCGGCGACGACGTCACCGTGCTCTACCCGCGCAAGGGCGTCTCCGACCTGGCCCGGATGGACCCGGCCGCGATCGAGGCGAAGTACGGCGTCGGCCCGCAGCGCTACCGCGACCTGGCCGCCCTGGTCGGCGAGACCAGCGACAACCTGCCCGGCATCCCCGGGGTCGGCCCGAAGACCGCCGCGAAGTGGATCAACACGTACGGCGGGGTGGACGGCGTCATCGCCCGGGCCGACGAGATCAAGGGCAAGGCCGGCGACAGCCTGCGCGAGCGGCTCGCCGACGTGATCCGCAACTACGAGATCAACTGCCTGGTCTCCGACCTGGAGCTGCCGATCCGCCCCGAGGACGCCCGCTGGCAGGGCTGGGACCGGGAGGCCGTGCACCAGGTCTTCGACACCCTCCAGTTCCGCATCCTGCGCGACCGGCTCTACCAGTACCTGGAGGCCGTCGAGCCGGAGGCCGAGGCCGGCTTCGACCTGGCCGGCGAGAAGCTCACCGAGCCCGGCGCGCTCGCCGGCTGGCTGGAGACGCACGCCCCGGCCGGCACCCCGGTCGGGCTGGCCGTGAAGCTGGACACCGGCCCCAACCGGCGGCACACCGCCACGGTGACCGGGATGGCGCTGGCCACCGCCGCCGGTGCGGCGGCCTGGTTCGACCCGGCCACCCTCGACGCGACCGACGAGTCCGCGCTGGCCGGTTGGCTGGCCGACGCCGAGCGGCCCAAGGTGCTGCACGACAGCAAGCCCGCCGTGCTGGCCTTCGCCGCGCACGGCTGGCAGCTGGCCGGCATCGCCCGCGACACCCAGATCGCCGCCTACCTGGCCCGCCCCGACCAGCGTTCCTACGACCTGACCGACCTGGCGCTGCGCTACCTGCACCGGGAGCTGCGGGTCGACGCGCCGGAGACCGGCCAGCTCACCCTCGACGGGCTCGGCGTCGACGGCGAGGCCGAGCAGAACCTGATGCTCCAGGCCCGGGCCACCCTCGACCTGGCCGACGCGATCGACGCCGAGCTGTCCCGCGACGGCGAGCAGTCCGCCCGGCTGATGGCCGGCGTGGAGCTGCCGCTGATGCGGGTGCTGGCGACCATGGAGCGCACCGGCATCGCCGCCGACACCGACTACCTGTCCGAGCTGGAGGCGCACTTCGCCGCCGAGGTGAAGGCCGCCGCCCAGGGCGCGTACGCGGCCGTCGGCCGGGAGTTCAACCTCGGCTCGCCCAAGCAGCTCCAGGAGATCCTCTTCGGCGAGCTGGGGCTGCCCAAGACCAAGAAGATCAAGACGGGTTACACCACCGACGCCGACGCGCTCCAGTGGCTCTACGCGCAGCAGCCGCACCAGGTGCTGGAGCACCTGCTGCGGCACCGGGACGTGGCGAAGCTCAAGTCCACCGTCGACGGGCTGCTCAAGTCGGTCTCCGACGACGGCCGGATCCACACCACGTTCAACCAGACGGTGGCGGCCACCGGCCGGCTCTCGTCCACCGAACCCAACCTGCAGAACATCCCCATCCGCACCGAGGAGGGGCGGCGGATCCGCCGGGCGTTCGTGGTGGGAGAGGGCTACGAATGCCTCCTCACCGCCGACTACAGCCAGATCGAGATGCGGATCATGGCGCACCTGTCGTCGGACGACGCGCTGATCGAGGCGTTCAACTCCGGTCACGACTTCCACGCCGCCACCGCCTCGTCGGTCTTCGCCGTCCCGGTCGACCAGGTCACCGCCGACCAGCGCCGCAAGATCAAGGCGATGAACTACGGCCTGGCGTACGGGCTGAGCGCCTTCGGCCTGTCCCAGCAGCTCGGCATCACCGCCGAGGAGGCCCGCGGCCTGATGGAGAACTACTTCACCGGCTTCGGCGGCGTCCGCGACTACCTGCACGAGGTGGTGGCCCGGGCCCGGCAGGACGGCTACACCTCCACCATCCTGGGGCGCCGGCGCTACCTGCCCGACCTGGTCAGCGACAACCGGCAGCGCCGGGAGATGGCCGAGCGGATGGCCCTGAACGCCCCGATCCAGGGCTCCGCCGCCGACATCATCAAGGTCGCCATGCTGCACGTGGACACCGCGCTGCGCGACGCCGGGCTGCGGTCCCGGATGCTGCTCCAGGTGCACGACGAGTTGGTCTTCGAGGTCGCCCCCGGCGAGCGGGAGACCCTGGAGGCGCTGGTCCGCAAGGAGATGGGTGAGGCGTACCCGCTGTCGGTGCCGCTGGAGGTCTCCGTCGGCGAGGGCCGCGACTGGAACAGCGCCGACCACTGATCGGCGCCCTCGTCGGGGCGATGGGTTGCCAGTGCCGGGTGTCAGGCGCGGTCAGCCCTTGAGCGGGTCGTGCCCCCAGTTCATCAGCGACCAGCGCCACTTGGTGTCCCGGACGTCGCCGGAGGGGCGCTGCGCCATGTGCCGGTGCACGTACCCGACGACCTTGCGCATGTGCTGGTAGTCGGCCGCGGAGAGTTCGGCGCGCTTGCGGCGCAGCAGGTCGATGATCCGCCGGCCCGACTCGTGGCCGACCGACTCGCCGCCGCCCGACTTCCCGCCCTTGTGCCAGCCGACCTGCTTCGACTCGTCGGTCTCCAGCCAGCTCGACAGCTCGCCGGGCCTCATGTTCACCGCCTCGGTGAACTCCCGGTAGATCTCCTGCTCGTCATCGTTCTTCACGGCGCATTACCTCCGGGCGGTGGGCCACGTCCCGACCCGAGTCGTCGTTGCGGATCCGGTACTGCGGGTCCTCCGGGGACGCGTTCACCGCGTGCCCGCGGACGTGGGTCCGCTCGGTGATCTTTCCCGTGACCACGCCGTACGCCCGGCCGCTGTGGCTGGCCCAGGAGACGTGGTCGCCCGTTCGGAACTCCTTCTCGGCCATGCCGTCCGGGTACCCGGCGCGCCTGCCCGGAAACGCCGGACGGCTCAGGGGGTGATCTCCCCGACGGGCAGCTTGATCTCGAACGGTTCGGTGAGCTCGATCAGCTCGGCGCTCTCGGCGACCAGCTCGTACTGCCGCTCGCCGCTCGGGCTCGGCCGGGCGCACAGCGCGTGCGACGGGTGCGTCAGGCCGGCTTCTCGGCGACGAAGATGGCGGTGCCGGGGAAGAGCCGGCCGCGCAGCGGGCTCCACTGGCCCCAGATCCCCTGGTGCCCTTCGGGCCACTCGGGTTCCACCAGGTCCAGCAGGCGGAACCCGGCCCCGACCAGTTCCCGGATCCGGTCGCCGAGGGTGCGGTGCTGCTCGACGTACGTGGCCACCCCGTGCTCGTCCTGCTCGACGTACGGGGAGCGGTCGAAGTAGGAGTGGACGGCGGTCAGGCCGCCCTCGCCGGGGTCGTCCAGGAAGACCCAGCGCATCGGGTGGGTCACCGAGAAGACCCACCGACCGCCGGGGCGCAGCACCCGGGCCACCTCCCGCATCACCGCGGCCGAGTCGTCGACGAAGGGGATCGCGCCGAACGCGGTGCAGACGATGTCGAACGCCGCGTCGGCGAAGGGCAGGGCGAGCGCGTCGGCCTGCACCAGCGGCACGCGTACCCCGGTGCTGGCGGCGGCGCGCGCGGCGTGCCGCAACATGCCGGCGGAGAGGTCCAGGGCGACCGGCCGGGCACCCTGCGCGGCCAGCCAGCGGGCGGCGGACGCGGCACCGCAGCCGAGTTCCAGGACCCGGCGGCCGCCGACGTCGCCGAGCAGGTGGGCGTCGGCCTCGCGCAGCCCCTCCGGGCACCAGACGAAGTCCACGTCGCCCAGGAAGGCGCCGTGTTCGGCCTGGTAGTCGTCGGCGTCGCCGTCCCACCAGCCGCGGTTGGCCCGCCGCACCTCGCCGTCGCCCACCCGGCGCCGGGTCACCCTGTCGTCATCCACCCGGTAACGCTAGGCCCCGGTCGCCTCGGCGCCGTCACCGACCGGCCCGGCGCGTCGCGGCGGCCGGGCCGGCCGATGGTACGGATGGGGCTGGTGTGACGGACGAGACAGCGACCGCCCCTTACCGCGCGAAATCTCCTCTTTCGCAGCTGGCGCGGGTGCGACAGGACGGGAGGCCTTGCACGCTGTGGTAATGCAGCGGGTAGGCTAGACGATGCGCTCGCGGATCGTGTGCCTCGGCAGGGAGCAGGTGCGCGGTCACCGGAGCCACTAATGATCTTCACTTGGCGATCGTTCGGTGTGTCCCGGCGGCGGATCCGTTGGCGCGAAATGGTCACTGCGACACCACGCCTGCTGTGACAACCCATCCGACCGGAGCAACCGCCCACATGACGAGCAGCATCGAGGCCCCCTCGAGCGCCACCCGGGTCACCCACGACGATCTCGGTTCCGAGGAGGCTTTCCTCGCCGCGATCGACGAGACCATCAAGTACTTCAACGACGGCGACATTGTCGAAGGCACCGTCGTCAAGGTCGATCGGGACGAGGTCCTGCTCGACATCGGCTACAAGACCGAGGGCGTCATTCCCTCTCGGGAGTTGTCGATCAAGCACGACGTGGACCCCGCCGAGGTCGTCTCGGTCGGTGACCACATCGAGGCCCTGGTCCTCCAGAAGGAGGACAAGGAGGGTCGTCTGATCCTCTCCAAGAAGCGGGCGCAGTACGAGCGGGCCTGGGGCACGATCGAGAAGATCAAGGACGAGGACGGTGTCGTCCGCGGCTCGGTCATCGAGGTCGTCAAGGGTGGTCTCATCCTCGACATCGGGCTGCGCGGCTTCCTGCCCGCCTCGCTCGTCGAGATGCGGCGGGTGCGTGACCTGCAGCCGTACGTCGGCCGCGAGCTCGAGGCCAAGATCATCGAGCTGGACAAGAACCGCAACAACGTGGTGCTGTCCCGCCGGGCGTGGCTGGAGCAGACGCAGTCCGAGGTGCGCACCGAGTTCCTCAACAAGCTGCAGAAGGGCCAGGTCCGCAAGGGCGTCGTGTCCTCGATCGTCAACTTCGGCGCCTTCGTCGACCTCGGCGGCGTGGACGGTCTGGTGCACGTCTCCGAGCTCTCCTGGAAGCACATCGACCACCCGTCCGAGGTCGTCGAGGTGGGCCAGGAGGTCGAGGTCGAGGTCCTGGACGTCGACCTGGACCGCGAGCGGGTCTCGCTGTCGCTGAAGGCGACCCAGGAGGACCCGTGGCGGCAGTTCGCCCGCACCCACGCGATCCAGCAGATCGTGCCGGGTAAGGTCACCAAGCTGGTGCCGTTCGGCGCCTTCGTCCGGGTGGACGACGGCATCGAGGGCCTGGTCCACATCTCCGAGCTGGCCGAGCGCCACGTGGAGATCCCGGAGCAGGTCGTCCAGGTCGGCTCCGAGGTCATGGTCAAGGTCATCGACATCGACCTGGAGCGCCGCCGGATCTCGCTGTCGCTCAAGCAGGCCAACGAGGGCTTCGTCGAGGGCGAGGAGCACTTCGACCCGACCCTCTACGGCATGGCCGCGACGTACGACGCCGAGGGCAACTACATCTACCCGGAGGGCTTCGACCCGGAGACGGGCGAGTGGCTCGAGGGGTACGACAAGCAGCGCGAGACCTGGGAGAACCAGTACGCCGAGGCCCGTCAGCGCTGGGAGGCCCACACCAAGCAGGTGCAGACCTCCCGGGCCGCCGACGCCGAGGCCGCTGCCAACCCGGCTCCGGCCGTGTCGACCGGTGGCACCACCACCTCGACCAGCTCGTCGGCCCCGAGCCGGCAGGCCGAGGAGCCGGCCGGCACCCTGGCCACCGACGAGGCGCTCGCCGCTCTGCGGGAGAAGCTCGCCGGCGGCAAGTGACCGCTGCGACACCTCCGGCGCGGCGCGTCTGACGACGCGGCAGACCTGGAGAGGTCACTGACGACGGGCCCCGCCCCCACGATCCGGTTCCACCGGGTCGTCGGGGGCGGGGCCCTCGCCGTTCCCCGAGCGACATGGTCGACATCGGCCGGCACACCCCGCCCTCCGGTCCACTCTGCGCTGTACCGCACCCGGCGCCCGGGCCGTCGCCACGCCGTCACGCGTCGCCCCGCCGCGTCGCCCCCCTCCCGGTCGAGGTCGCGGCTCGACGAGATCCTCTGACGTTCCCGGCACTCCTGGCCGGCGTGTCGGTGCCGGGAAGTGCAGATGATCACGTGGGTGTGGGCGGGGGTGGGGGTGGGGTTTGGTCGGGGGTGGGTGATCGGGTTGACTGGTCCGGTGCTGATGGTGGGACTGACCGGTGGCATCGGGTCCGGCAAGAGCGCCGTGTCGGCGCGGCTCGCCGCGCTGGGGGCGGTGGTGATCGACGCCGACCGGATCGCCCGCGAGGTGGTCGCCCCCGGCTCCGAAGGGCTGGCGGAGATCGTCGCCGCCTTCTCCACCCGCGTACTGGACGCCGACGGGGCGCTCGACCGGGCGGCGCTGGGTGCGGTGGTCTTCGGCGACGAGTCGGCGCGCCGCCGGCTGGAGGCGATCACCCATCCGCGGGTGCGGGCGCGTACGGCCGAGCTGGCCGCCGCCGCGCCTGCGGACGCCGTGGTGGTCAACGACGTACCGCTGCTGGTCGAGGTGGGGCTCGCGCCGACGTACCACCTGGTGGTGGTGGTGCAGACGGCGGTGACCACCCGGTTGGCCCGGCTGACCCGCGACCGGGGCATGGACCGCGCGGAGGCCGAGCGGCGGATCGCCGCGCAGGCCGACGACGCCCGCCGGCAGGCGGCGGCCGACGTGCTGCTGCCCAACGACGGCACGCTGGCCGAGCTGCACGCCGCGGTGGACGAGTTGTGGCACCACCGGCTGGTGCCCTACGAGCGGAACCTGCGCGAGCAGCGGGCGGTGCGACCGGACCCGGCCGCGCTCACCGGGCCGGACCCGACCTGGCCGCAGCAGTACGCCCGGCTGGCCGCCCGGATCCGGCACGCGGTCGCCCCCGCCGACCCGCGGGTCGACCACATCGGGTCGACCGCCGTGGCGGGTCTCGCCGCCGCGGACGTGATCGACGTCCAGCTCACCGTGACGTCGCTGGCCGAGGCGGACGGGCCCCTCGCGGAGCGGCTCGCCGCCGCCGGGTTCCCGCGCCTGCCCGACGAGTGCTGGGACACGCCGCGGCCGTCCGGCAGCGACCGGTGGGCGAAGCGGCTGCACGGCAGCGCCGACCCGGGCCGCCCGGTCAACCTGCACCTGCGCGTGGCCGGCTCGCCGGGCTGGCGGTACGCGCTGCTGATGCGGGACCACCTGCGCGCCGACCCGGACGAGCGGGCCGCCTATCTGCAGCTCAAGCGGGAGTTGGTGGACGTCGCCCCGGACACCGCGACCGGGGGTACGTTGACCGACCCCTGGTTCGACGAGGAGCACCTGCGGGCCGAGGAGTGGGCGGCGCAGACCGGCTGGCGTCCCTGACCCGGCGACTCAGCGCCGGCCGGCCCGCCCTGACCCACGGCTTGCACCTCGGCCGGCCGCGACCCGGTGGCTCAGCGCGCATCGGCCGGCAGGGCCGGCCGTGACCCGGTGGATCAGCGCGCTCCGGTCGGCAGGGTCGGCACCGCGCCCGGGGCCGAGGTCGAGCTGCGCCCACACCCCGCGCCCGGTACGCAGTTCCAGCCGACGCAGCAGGCCCGTCCGGTCGATCCAGTAGCGCAGTGCCGGCGACCGTGGCACGCGTACCTCGATGACGTCCACGGTGCGGTCGGCCACCCGGTCGCCGCGCAGCCGGACCGCCGACCGGGCGGCGACCGCCGTCGCGCCCGCCCGGAGCGCCGCTGCCACCAGCCGGTCCAGGTCGTCCCGGGGTGAGGCGGTGGACCAGGTGAGGCCGGCGGGCGGGGGGATCGGCGGCGGGGCGGCCGGGTCGCCGCCGGCGGCCAGTTCGGCCCGACCGACCTGGCCGGCCCGGTACCGCAGCAGGGTCCGTCCCCCGGCGGCGGTCGGGTCACCCACGGCCAGGTACGCCGTCGCGCCGGTCCAGCTCAGCCAGCCGCCGCCGCGCAGGTTCCGTGTCGGGTCGAGCGGTGCGGTCAGGGTCAGGGTGGCCCCGCCGCCCGCGCGCAGCCGGGCCGGCAGCCGGACCAGCCGCTGCGCCTCGGCCCCGGTGAGCGCCCGGGGCAGCCCCGGACGGCCACCGAGGGCGTCGACCGGGCGCAGTGTCGGGCGGTCGCTGCGGGCCAGTTCCACCGTCACGGGGGTGCCGTCGGGCAGCGGGCCGGTCAGCCGGTGCAGTCGGGCGTCCCGGTCCAGCCAGAGCCGGAACTGGCGGCCCGGTGCCGGGTCGCCGGTGGCCGCCAGGGGTGTCCGGAGCACGTCCACCGGGGTGCCGGCGACGGTGTCGCGGCCGGTCCAGCGGGCGTCGGCGGGTACCGACGCGGTGGCCCGGGCCGCGCCGAGATCGAGGAGCAGGTCCACCACCGCGGCCGATCCCGCCCGGCGGGCGGCTCGGGCAGCCGCCAGCGGTCGGTCGGGGGGATCAGCGGCGGCCGTGCGGGGGTGGGCACGGCGGTCGGGTCGGGGCGGGCCAGCAGGGTCGGTCCGGTCGCCTGGACCAGGCCGCGGTCCGGTCCGGCGCCGGGTCCGCCGACGTCGAGGTAGACCAGCGGCCGGGACCAGTCCACCCAGCCGACCAGTTCGGTACGCCCCGACCCGCCGCCGACCGTGACGTGCACGCCGGACCGGAGGTCGCGGTGGTTGGTGACCCGCATCGCGGCGAGCCGCTCGGCCTCGGCGGCGGTGAGCGGGCGGGCGGGTCGGCCGGTGCGGACCCCCAGTTCGGCACCCCGACGACCAGCGCCGCGGCGGAGGCGGCGGCCAGCACGCCGAGCGCCAGCAGGGTGACCCGACGGTGCCGGCCCGGCTCGGGCGCGTCGCCCGGGTCGTCCCCGTCCGGCTCCGGGTCGGCGTCGGGTGCCGGCGGCACGGCGGCGTCGAGGTGCGGGTCGGCCGGTCCGGGCCGCTCGACCGGTCGGGGCCGGTCGGCGAGGCGGGGCGGGTCGGCGGGGGAGGTCTCCACGAGTGGAGAACGCACCGGCCGGTCGAGGGTGACGAGCAGGGGCGCCCGCGGCGGCCGGTCTGCGCCTCCAGCGCGACCACGTCGGGCGCGCACTCCGGTGATGTCCGGGTGCTGCGACCCACTGTGCCGGGGGCGGCGGCCCTCGAAGGGGCGACCACCGGCCCGGTCGGCCGCCGCGAGCGGCCTACGACGAGAGCGTAGCCCGGTGAGATGGTCCACACAACGGAAATATCGAGGGCGGTCAGGGCTGGCCCCGTCGGCCCGCCCCGGAGTGTCGGACCTGCGGCGTACCGTTGGGGTCATGGCGCTCGACATTCCCCGGCTGGACGGCCGCTTCCAGGTCGTCAGCGACTTCCAGCCCGCCGGCGACCAGCCGGCCGCCATCGACGAGCTTGAGCGTCGGGTCCGGCGCGGTGACCGTAACACGGTGCTGCTCGGCGCGACCGGCACCGGCAAGAGCGCCACCACGGCGTGGCTCGTCGAGCGGCTGCAACGCCCGACCCTGGTGCTCGCGCCCAACAAGACGCTCTGCGCCCAGCTGGCCAAGGAGTTCGGCGAGCTGCTCCCGCACAACGCGGTGGAATACTTCGTCTCCTACTACGACTACTACCAGCCCGAGGCCTACATCCCGCAGACCGACACCTACATCGAGAAGGACTCCTCGATCAACGAGGAGGTCGAGCGGCTGCGGCACAAGGCGACCATGTCGCTGCTCACCCGGCGGGACGTGGTCGTGGTGGCCACCGTCTCCGCGATCTACGGGCTGGGCACCCCGGAGGAGTACCTCGACCGGGCGGTCCGGGTCCGGGTCGGTCAGGAGATCGAGCGCGACAAGCTGCTGCGCCGGTTGGTGGACATCCAGTACACCCGCAACGACATGGCCTTCAACCGGGGCACGTTCCGGGTCCGCGGCGACACGCTGGAGATCATCCCGGCGTACGAGGAGCTGGCGCTGCGGATCGAGTTCTTCGGTGACGAGGTGGAGAAGCTCTACTACCTCAACCCGCTCACCGGCGACGTGGTGCGCGAGGTCGACCACCTGCTGATCTTCCCGGCGACCCACTACGCGGCCGGTCCGGAGCGGATGGAGCGGGCGATCGGCGACATCGAGGCCGAGCTGGCCGAGCGGCTGGCCGAGCTGGAGCGGCAGGGCAAGCTGCTGGAGGCGCAGCGGCTGCGGATGCGGACCACGTACGACATCGAGATGATGCGCCAGGTCGGTTTCTGCTCCGGCATCGAGAACTACTCCATGCACATCGACGGTCGGCTGCCCGGCAGCCCGCCGCACTGCCTGCTGGACTACTTCCCCGACGACTTCCTCACCGTCATCGACGAGTCGCACCAGACGGTCTCCCAGATCGGCGGTATGTACGAGGGCGACGCCTCCCGCAAGCGGATGCTGATCGACCACGGCTTCCGGCTGCCCAGCGCCGCCGACAACCGTCCGCTGCGCTTCGACGAGTTCCTGGAGCGGGTGGGGCAGATGGTCTATCTGTCGGCCACCCCCGGCCCGTGGGAGCTGGAGCAGTCCCAGGGGGAGTACGTCGAGCAGGTGATCCGCCCGACCGGTCTGGTCGACCCCGAGGTCGTGGTGAAGCCGACCAAGGGCCAGATCGACGACCTGATGCACGAGATCAAGCTGCGTACCGAGCGGGACGAGCGGGTGCTGGTCACCACGCTGACCAAGAAGATGGCCGAGGACCTCTCGGACTACCTGCTGGAGAACGGCATCCGGGTGCGCTACCTGCACTCGGAGGTCGACACGCTGCGCCGGGTGGAGCTGCTGCGCGAGCTGCGCAAGGGCGAGTACGACGTGCTGGTCGGCATCAACCTGCTGCGGGAGGGCCTCGACCTGCCGGAGGTGTCCCTGGTGGCGATCCTCGACGCCGACAAGGAGGGCTTCCTGCGCAGCGGCCGGTCGTTGATCCAGACGATCGGTCGGGCCGCCCGTAACGTCTCCGGCCAGGTCCACATGTACGCCGACAAGATCACCCCGTCGATGGCCTCGGCGATCGACGAGACGAACCGGCGGCGGGACAAGCAGATCGCGCACAACGAGGCGAACGGGATCAGCCCGGAGCCGCTGCGGAAGAAGATCCACGACATCCTGGACGACATCTACCGTGAGGCCGAGGACACCGAGAACAGCCGGGTCGGCGGCGCGGCGCGGCAGTTGTCCCGGGGCAAGGCGCCGGTCAAGGAGACCCGCAGTCGCAGCCGGGGCGGTGCCGCCGCGCCGTCCCGCGAGGGCATGGCCCGGGCCGACCTGGCGAACCTCATCCAGGAGCTCAACGACCAGATGCTCGCCGCCGCGCGGGAGCTGCAGTTCGAGCTGGCCGCGCGGATCCGCGACGAGGTCGCCGACCTCAAGAAGGAGTTGCGGGGGATGGACGCCGCCGGAGTGCGGTGAGGCGAGGGGAGCAGCAGGGGGTGGACGCCGAGCTCGCCGAGGCGGTGGTCGGGTTCCCCGAGCCACGACTGCGTCCGTACGTGGACCGCTACCTCGGCTACCGGGAGCACGTCGCCCACCCCCTGGTACGCCGGGAGGTGGCCGGCGCCTTCGTGGTGCTGATCCTCGGCTGGGGTGCCCCGCTGGACGTCGCCGACCACCGCCACGCCCAGCGCGGCGTGTACGGGGTGGACTCCTTCGTGGCCGGTCCGTTCGACGCGTACTGCACGGCGCGGACGGTGGGGGTCGGCACCGGTGTCCAGGTGCTGCTCTCCCCACCGGCGGCCCGCCGGCTGCTCGGCGTACCGCTGAGTGAGCTGGCCAACCGCGCGGTGGCGGCGGACCGGCTGCCGGGCGGTGCCGGCGCGGGCCGGCGCGACGAGGGTTGGCTGGGCCGGCTGCGGGACCGGTTGGCCGAGGGCGCCGGACTGGCCACGCCGGTTCGCCCTGCTGGACGCCGCGCTGGTCGACCGGCTGGCCGGCGCGGCCCCGGTCGATCCGGCGCTGGTCGCCGCCTGGCGGCTGCTCGCCGGCAGTGGGGGCCGGATCGGGGTGGCCGAGGTGGTGGAGGAGGTGGGCTGGAGCCGCCGGCACCTCGCCGTCCGGTTCCGTCGGGAGCTGGGCCTGCCGCCGAAGGTGGTGGCGCGCCTGCTGCGGTTCCAGACCGCGTACGCGTCCCTGGGCCGCGAGCTGATCACCGCGCCGGGGGCGGAGCCGGTCCCGGGCGCCGGGTGGGCGGAGCTGGCGGTGCGCTGCGGCTACTACGACCAGTCCCACCTGATCCGGGACTTCCGGCAGTTCACCGGCGAGAGCCCGTCGGAGCTGACCGCCGCCGGGTCACATTTGTCCAATCCCCGCTGACCGCGCCGGCCGCATGATGGAGGCATGAGCAGCATCTACCCGGTCTTCCGGTATCCCGACGCGCGCGCCGCCGTGGCCTTCCTCCGGGACGCCTTCGGTTTCACCGTGCAGCAGGTCGACGAGGACTCCGACGGCAACGTGCGGCACGCCGAGCTCCGCTACGGTGACGACCTCGTCATGCTGGCCGGCGGGGACGGCCCGCAGGTCCGTCCGGCCGACGACGACTACCGGATCTACGTGGTCGTCGAGGACATCGACGCGCACCACAAGCGCGCGGCGGCGGCGGGTGCGGAGATCGTGGCCGAGCCCTTCGACACGGACTACGGCTCCCGGGACTACGCGGCCCGTGACGTGGCGGGCAACGTCTGGTCCTTCGGCACGTACCGGCCCTGACGTCGGCGCGGGCCACCGCCGGGCGGTGGCCCGTACCGGCCGGTCGACCGGCCTTCATGGTTGCGGTGAGCAAGCAAGGTATTGCCCTGTGTGACGGTCGTGCGTACGCTCCCACGGTGGGGAGGCACGGATGCCGTCATCAGCAAGTCCCGTCATCCGGCGGGCGCGACTCGGCGCGGAGCTGCGCCGGCTGCGCCACCGGGATGCGCTCACCCTGGAGCAGGTCTGTGGCCGGCTGGGGTGGGCGTCCACATCGAAGCTGTCCCGCATCGAGCTCGGGCAGAGCCGGCCGGACCTGGCCGACGTGCTCGACCTGCTCGACGTCTACCAGGTCCCGGCCGGCCAGCGCGAGGCGCTGATCCTCATCGCCCGGGACGCCGCCACCAGCCGCGGCTGGTGGAAGGGGCTGGGCGAGATGGGGGAGCGCCAGCGCGGCTACGCCGAGCTGGAGTCCGGCGCGGCGACCATCGTGGAATATCAGCCGGCGGTGGTGCCGGGCCTGCTGCAGACACCGGCGTACGCGCGACTGCGGGTGGCGGCCGGCGCGCTGCTCTGCCCGGACGTCGACGCCGAGGCCGACGTGCGGGCCCGCGCGGTGCGCCAGGAACTGGTGTGCCGACCCGACCCGCCGGACTACACGGCGTTGCTCGACGAGCGGGCCTGCGACCCGGGCGGCCTGCCGGTCGAGGTCTGGCGCGAGCAGGTGCGGCACCTGGTGACCCTGGCCGACCGGCCGAACGTGACGATCCGCCTGCTCGCCCGGGACGCCGCGCCGCACGCCGACGTGCACCCGCTGACGCCGTTCTCGTACTACGCCTTCCCCGACCCGGCGGACCCGCGCACGGTGATGGTGGAGACCCTCACCACCGACCTGCGCCTGGTGGCGGAGGAGGACGTGGCCCGTTACGAGCGGCTCATCGACTGGCTGCAGGCGGCGGCGCTGTCGGCCGAGGAGACGGTGGAGGTGCTGGCCCGGCGGGCCGAGGTGCCGGTGGTGCCCCGACCCCGGATCCCGGTCCCCGGCGGCCCCGGGGCCGACTGAGGGCCGCCACCGGTCAGGGCCGCGCGGCCACCGGGCCCGGCGCCCCCGATGTCCGTCGGGACCGGTGGCCGGCGCGTCGCGTGCACGCTAACCGAGGGGTACGACAGCTCCGCGGCGGCAGCGTCAGGCCGGGACGTCGACGAAGTGCTCGACCAGCGGCGGGCCGGCGAAGTGCGGGCCGATCAGCGCCCGCCACTGCTGGAACCGCTCGGTCTGCCGGAAGTTCACGTCGTGCGCCTCCACCGAGTCCCACTCGACGAGCAGCACGAACCGGGACGGCGACTCGACGCCCCGGGTCATCCGGACCGACCGGCACCCCTCGGCGCCGGTGATGACCGGGTACGCCTTCGCGTACGCGGCGGCGAACTCGTCCTCGTGCCCGGGGGTGACGTCGATCAGCGCGACCTCAAGAACCATGACCGAAGCCTCCCACGCCGGCCGGCGGCGCGCCTGCCCCGGGGTCTGTTCCGGTGCGGCTCTCCCGCTCTAGGGTGGGCGGGCACACGGGGAGGACGACATGATCGACTGGCTCACCGGCACGGCGTTCAGCGTGGCCGGCACCGCAACCACCTGGGCGGAACTGCTCGGCTTCGGCACCGGCGTGGTCAACGTCTGGCTGGTCGCCCGGCAGCACATCGCGAACTGGCCGATCGGCATCGCCAACGTGCTGCTGCTCATGCTGCTGTTCTGGACCACCGGCCTGTACGCCGACGCCGGCCTGCAGGTCGTCTACGTGCTGCTCGGCGCGTACGGCTGGTGGCACTGGCTCTTCGGCGGGGAACGGCGCAGCCGGCTCACGGTCGCCCGGACGGGGCGCCGGGAGTGGTGGGCGCTGGCGGTCGCCGGGCTGCTGCTCACCGCCGGTCTCTGGGTGCTGCTGGACCGGTTCACCGACTCGACGGTGCCGCTGGCCGACGCGCTCACCACCGCGCTCTCCCTGCTCGCCACGTACGGCCAGACCCGCAAGCTGGTGGAGAGCTGGTGGCTGTGGATCGTGGCCGACCTGATCTACATCCCGCTCTACGCGTACAAGGGGCTCTGGCTGACCGGCGGGCTGTACCTGATCTTCCTGGCGCTCTGCGTGGTGGGATTGCGGGCGTGGCGGGCGGACCTGCGCGAGCGGTCGGCGGCGACGGCGGTGCCGCCCGGTCCGGCCCCGGTGGCCGCGTGAGCGGGCCGGTCGACGGCCGGGAGTTCGGGCACGGGCTGGTGGTGGGGAAGTTCTACCCGCCGCACGCCGGGCACCACGCGCTGATCGAGGCCGCTGCGGCCCGCTGCGCGAGGGTCACCGTGGTCGTCGCGCCGTCCCGCCGGGAGTCGATCCCGCTCGACGACCGGGTCGCCTGGCTGCGCGAGGCGCACGCGGCCACGCCCTGGGTCCGGGTGGTGGGCCGGTACGACGACCACCCGGTGGACTATGCAGACCCGGCGGTCTGGGACGCGCACTGCGCGGTGTTCCGGGCGGCGGTCGGGGCGGAGCCGGTCGACGCGGTCTTCTCCTCCGAGGCGTACGGCGAGGAGCTGGCCCGCCGGTTCGACGCCGTGCCGGTGGAAGTGGACCCGGGCCGGCGGGCGGTGCCGGTCTCCGGCACGGCGGTGCGGGCGGACCCGGCGGGGCACTGGCGGTGGCTGCACCCGGCGGTGCGGGCCTGGTTCGTCCGCCGGGTCGTGGTGGTGGGCGCGGAGTCGACCGGCACCACGACGATGGCCGCGGCGCTCGCCGCCCACTACGGCACCGCCTGGGTCCCCGAGTACGGCCGGGAGCTGACCGCGCGCAAGCTCGCCGGGCTGCGGCGGCGCCGGCCGGCCGCGACGGTGGCCGAGGTGACCTGGGGCCGGGACGACTTCGTCGAGGTGGTCCGGGAGCAGCAGCGCGCCGAGGACGCGGCGGCCCGGGCCAGCGGTCCGCTGTTGTTCTGCGACACCGACGCCCGGGCCACCGCGGTCTGGGAGGAGCGTTACCTCGGCTCCTCGTCGCCGGCGGTACGGGCGACGGCCCGCCGACCGGCGCTGTACCTGCTCACCGACCACGAGGGCGTCCCGTTCGACGACGACGGCCTGCGGGACGGGGAGCACCTGCGGGCCTGGATGACCGGCCGGTTCCGGGCCGAGCTGGCCGACTGCGGGGTGCCGGTGGTCGAGCTGCGCGGCGCGCACCCGCAGCGGCTGGCCACGGCGGTGGCCGCCTGCGACGCGCTGCTGGCGGCCGGCTGGTCGCTCGCCGACCCCCTGCTGCCCGCGAGCGAGCCGACCCGGCCCGATCCGTTCACCTAGCCTCCTAGGACGCACTGCGAGTGGTGACCCGGACCGCTCACCACGCAGCCGCCGTGCCGCAGCGTCGTCCAGACGTCCAGCAGGGCGAGGTCGAAGTTGAGCGGGGCGAAGTTGAACACGCGCGCCGCGGCGCCGAGCGCGAACGCGTTCCCCGCCCAGGTGGTGAAGGCGTCGATGCCGGGTCCGCCCAGCGGCACGAGCTTGGGTGTGCCGGTGGAACCGGAGGTGGTCAGCAGCCGGCTGGTGTCCGGCGGCAGCACCGGGGCGGGGTGCGGGTCGCCGGTCGCGGGCCGGTGCGTCAGGGCGCCGTCGGCGACCCCCAGCACGGCCTGGCAGCCGCTGCGCCGGACCAGTTCGGCCAGGAGTTACCGGCCGAGTTCCGTGGCGGCGAGCAGCAGCGGCCGTCCCTGCCGCAGGCAGGCCAGCACCGTGGCGAACGTCATGGGCGACTTCGCCGCCTGGAGGGCGAGCGGCCGTCGCGGGTCCGGATACCGGTCGGCCAGTTCCGCGGCGACCCGGTCCGCCGTCTCGACCAGTTCCGCGTACGTGACGACGCGTTCCCCGGCGCTGCCGAACAGCAGCGCCGCGGCGTCCGGGCGGTGCGTCGCGTGCGCGGTGACGTCTTTGGCCAAGGATGTGGACATGGCTCCCCATTGGTCGAGCCCGGTGTGGCCTTCGCCCACCTCGCCGTCGACGACACGACCGGCGAGGTCGTCGGGTACACCCTCTGGTGCCTGGTCTACAGCACCTGGCGCGGCACCGCGATCCACGTCGACGACATCTACGTCCGGCAGGACGCGGTCGGTCGTGGCGTCGACCGGGCTCTGCTGCACACGCTGGCCGCCCTGTGCGCCGAGCGCGGATACCGCCACATGCAGTGGTGGGGTCGGGTGACCAACGAGCCGACCGCGGCCTTCTACCGGTCGCTCGGCGCGGAGATCCCCTCGGTGCAGGGCAAGGAGCTGACCATCTTCCGCCTCTCCGGCGCCCCCTGGCGGACCTCGCCGGCGCGGTCTGACCCGGCGATAGACCACGGCGCCGGAGCCCCGGCGCGCGCGGGTGTGATCCCGCCCACCGGCACGGTGCAGTGCATCACGGGGGCAATCCGGACCCTGGAGATGCACTGCGCGGGTCCGATGGTGAACAATGGCGGCCGAGGAGGGGAGTATTCCCCCGCGACGAAGTCGTCAGCACGGACGTCCGCCGACCCTGGCGACACGCCCCGGCTCCGTCGGTCGCCGACCCGTCACCGGGCCGGCGGCGGAAGAGACCTCCGACAGTCACCACAGTCAGCGTCGACGCACCCCGGCCTCTCACTCGGCGTACGGTGTGCCCGACGCTGCGTGTCTGCCGGAGGATGGAATTGAACGTGTCCGGATACGTGTGGGCCGGGACTCTCGTCGCGATGACGGCCGTCCTGCTCGTCGACCTGCTGATCATCGGCCGTCGACCGCACGAGCCCAGCGTCCGTGAGTCGAGCCTGTGGGTCGCCTTCTATGTCGGGCTGGCCCTGCTCTTCGGCGTGGGGCTCTGGTTCACCGCCGGTGCCAGCGTGGCGGGCCAGTTCTACACCGGGTGGCTCACCGAGTACAGCCTCTCGGTGGACAACCTCTTCGTCTTCGTGATCATCATGGGCCGGTTCGCGGTGCCCCGGCAGTTCCAGCAGAAGGTGCTGCTCATCGGCATCGTGTTGGCGCTGGTGATGCGCGGTGGCTTCATCGCCGCCGGCGCCGCGCTGATCGCCCAGTTCTCCTGGGTCTTCTACATCTTCGGCGCGTTCCTGATCTACACCGCGATCAATCTGGCCCGGCAGGGCGAGCCGGACGAGGACGAGTTCAGCGAGAACCTGCTGATCCGGTGGAGCCGTAAGGCGCTGCCGCTGTCGCGGACCTTCGACGGCGCGAAGTTGACCACCCACGAGAACGGCCGGCGGCTCTTCACCCCGATGCTGATCGTGATGATCGCCATCGGCACCACCGACCTGATCTTCGCGCTGGACTCGATCCCGGCGATCTTCGGCATCACCCAGGAGCCGTACCTGGTCTTCACCGCGAACGTGTTCGCGCTGATGGGGCTGCGGCAGCTCTACTTCCTGCTCGGTGGCCTGCTGGACCGGCTGATCTATCTCAGCTACGGCCTGGCGGTGGTGCTCGGCTTCATCGGGGTCAAGCTGGTGCTGGAGGCCCTGGCCGACAACAACCTGCCGTTCGTCAACGGCGGCGAGCACGTGGCCTGGGCACCGCACATCCCGATCTGGCTCTCGCTGCTGGTCATCCTCGGTACCCTCGCCGTGGCCACCGCCGCGAGCCTGGTCAAGTCGTCCCGGGACCGCCGCCGGGAGCTGGCCGAAGCCCGGCGCTGACCGGTCCGTCGCCCGCGGGGCGCGCCCGGTCCCGGGTGCGCCCCGCGTCGCGTACTGCGCTCAGACCCGGTGCGCGCCGACCAGGGTGGCCACCCGGTCGGCGGGCAGCGCCTCCTCCAGCACCCGGCGCCGCCGGTAGCAGGCGTGCACCATCCGCCGCTGACCGTCGCGCGGCTCGCCGGTGACGATGCCGACGTGGTGGATCCGTCGCCCGGGCCGGGCGAAGAAGTAGAGGTCGCCGGGGCGCTCGTCACCGAGGGCCAGCGGGGTGGTGGCCTCGGCCTGGTCGTCGGCGTCGCGGGGGAGGACCAGCCCGAGCCGCCGCCAGGCCAGGTGGACCAGCCCCGAGCAGTCGATGCCGTGGCGGGTGAGGCCGCCCCACACGTACGGCACGTCCCGGAACCGCTCGGCCACGGCGAGTGCCTCCTTCGCCTCCGGCCGTTCGGCGGGCAGCAGCGCCACGTCCGCCTCCGCTGCCCAGAGCTGCCCGGCGTGCCCGGGGACGTGGACCGGGCGCCACCCGTTCACCGGTGGGCAGCCCGGGGTGAGCCGGGTGCCGAGGGCGACGCCGGTGAGCGCCACCGGTCCGTCGGCGGCGGCGTGCAGGCTGGTGGTGAGCGCGTCGACCACCAGCGGCGTGCCCGGCGTCCCGACGCCGGCGGCCGGCGGGAGGGTCAGCTGCGCCGCGGGCAGCCAGCCGGGGTAGCCGCGTGGGTCGCGGGCGGCGGCCGGCTGGCCGAGCGCGACGACCCGTGCCCAGCCGTCCGGGCGGGACTCGGTGACCACCACCCGCTCGCCGAGCAGGAGTTGGCTCAGCACGCACTCGCCGACCTGCTGGTCGTGGTCCATGCCGGCGACCCAGGCGGCGGTGTCCGGGGTGTCGCCCAGCGCGGGACGGTCGACGGGGCGTACCGCGTCGGGGGAGGTCCAGAGGGTCGCCACGGGCACCCGGACGACGGCCTCGCGGCCCGGTTGCAGCTCCACGCCCACCCCCAGATCGTGCCGCCTTTCCGCGACCCTATGAAAGATTCCGCCGGGCATCAACCACGAGTCTGCATCTTTACTTCAGAGACGGACGTGATGCCGAGACCCGGGGAGTCGGGCAGGAGCACCGTCGCGCCGTCGTACCGGATGCCGCCGCGCACCGGCGACCAGGCCAGCCACCAGGCGGCGTCGAGGTCGGAGACGGCGGTGGTGCCGTAGGCGGCGACCAGGCTGGCCGCCGCGCCGATGCCCACCTGGGTCTCCATCATCGAACCGACCACCGTGCCCACGCCGTGCGCCGCGGCCAGCTCCAGCAGCGTGCGGGCGGCGTGCAGGCCACCGCACTTGGCCAGCTTGACGTTGACCATGTCGGCCGCCCGGCGGCGGATCACCTCGACCAGGTCCCGCACGCCGAAGACGGACTCGTCGGCGAGAACGGGCAGCTCCACCCGGTCGCTGACCCAGGCCAGCCCGTCCAGGTCCCAGCGGGAGACGGGCTGCTCGACCAGCTCGACGTCCAGCCCGGCGTCGGCGATGCCGCGAATGATCCGGACCGCCTCGCGCGGCGTCCACCCCTGGTTGGCGTCCAGCCGGAGCCGGACGTCCGGCCCGACCGCGGCCCGGACCGCCCGGACCCGCTCGAGGTCACCGCCGGCGTCCGTGCCGACCTTCAGCTTCAGCACGCCGAACCCCTCGGCCCGCCGCTGCCGGGCCGCCGCGGCGAGTTCGACCGCGTCGCCGGCGGCCAGCGTGACGTCCGTCGGCACCCGCAGGGCGGTGCCACCGAGCAACCGCACCAGGGGTACGCCGAGCCGGCGCGCGGCCAGGTCGTGCAGCGCCGCGTCGACGGCCGCCTTGGCCGACTCGTTGCCGGCCACCGCCCGCTGCACCTCGCCGCAGCGGGCCACCAGGTCGTCGGCGTCCCGCCCGGCGAGGGCCGGCGCGATGACCTCCCGTACGCACGCCTCCGCCCCGGCGACGGACGCCCCGGTCACCTGCCAGATCTGCGGCGCCTCGCCGAAACCGGACCGTCCGTCGTCGTCGATCAGCTCCACGACCAGGGTGTCCACCGTGGTGGCGCGGCGCAGCGCGGTGACGAACGGGGTGTGTAAGGGGGCGGAAAGCCGGTGGGTGCGTACCGCGGCGATCGTCATGTGCGGCACCCTATACGCAGGTGGGCACGAGCAGGGGAGAGCGGATGGCGCAGCGGGACTGGGCACTGGTGGGCGCACCGAACGCCCGTGACCTGGGCGGCCTGCCCGCGGCCGGCGGGCGGCGGGTACGCGTGGGCCGGCTGATCCGGACCCCCGCGCTGGGTCGGCTCACCGACGAGGACCTGCCGGTGCTCGGCAAGCTCGCCCCCGCCTGCGTGGTGGACCTGCGGGACGCCTCCGAGCAGGACGTCGCCCCGCCGGACCGGCTGGTCGGCGATCCCCGGGTGGTGCACCTGCCGGTGCACGATCCGGCGCACCCGGTCTTCACGTACGTCTCGGCGGTGCTGCTCGGCCACGACCTGGGCGCGTACGACGAGCTGGCGGCCGAGGGCACGCCGGCGGCGATGGCGGCGATCTACCGGTGGTTCGTCACCGGGGAGTCGGCGCGGGCCGGGTTCGGGGCGGCGGTGCGGCTGGCGGCGCGGGAGCGGAACCTGCCGTTGCTGTTCCACTGCTCGGCCGGCAAGGACCGCACCGGCTGGCTGGCGGTCGTGCTGCTCACCGCGCTGGGCGTGGACGACGCGGCGATCCGGGACGACTACCTGCGGCACAACGAGCTCACGGTGAGCCTGCGGGAGGTGCTGCTGGACGCGATGACCCGGCGGCAGCCGGACCTGGACCCGGCGGCGGTCCGCCCGGTGCTGGAGGTGCGGCCGGAGTACCTGGACGCCGCGTACGACGAGGTGCTGCGGGTGCACGGCTCGTTCGGGGCGTACCTGCGCGACGGCCTGGGCGTCACCGACGAGCTGATCGAGGACCTGCGGGACACCCTGCTGGAGTGACGGCGCCGGTCGGGGCGGGTGTCGGACCGCCCCGACCGGCGGGCGTCAGGCCACGGTCACGTTGTCGAGGTAGACGGCGGAGGTGCCGCTGCTGTCGGCGGGGCTGACCACCTGCACGCCGACCTCCCGGACGTCGCCGAGGTTGGCCACCCCGGCGAGGCTGAGGGTGAGCGTGGCGCCGGCGGTGGTCAGGGTGGCCGGTCCACCGTCGTACCAGGTCCACGAGGCGCCGGTCTTGACGTACACCTTGACCTGGATGCCGCTGCCGGCGTTGCCCCAGCCGGCGAGCTTGGCCGACACCCGCAGGGTGGTCCGGCCGCTCAGGTCGAGCGTCCCGGTCCGGGCCAGGTACGCGGTCCGCGCGCCGAGGGTGAGGTCGCCCTTGAGCGAGTGGGTGCCGGAGGTGGCCCAGTCGGTGACCGACCAGGGGCCGCCGGCCAGGTTGGTGCCGGCCCAGCCGTCGGTGCCGGACTCGAAGTCCCAGAGGGTGGTGCCGATGGTGGAGCCCTCGCCGGTCTTCAGCGCCGGTGAGGCCGGGCCGGCGACGCCGTCGGCGGTGTAGCCGGTGACCTGGTACCAGGCGGCGGTGGCCGGGGCGGCGGTGTCGGTCCACGGGGTGTTGTTGTCCGAGGCGCACTTGTCGCAGATGGTGGTCCACGGCCCGTCGGCGCCGGTGGTGGAGCGGCGCACGGTGTAGCGGGCGGCGGTGGTGGAGCCGCGCCAGGCCAGGGCCACCCCGCCGCCGGTGCGCTGGGCGCTGGTCAGCAGCGGGGCGCCGGGCGCCGGTACCGGCGGCACGGTGACACCGCTCATCGCGTACTGGAAGCGGCGGATGGCGTCGGCGCGGCCGCGCATCGTGGCGTCGTCACCCGGGTAGTGCAGGGTGTAGCCGTCGTTGTGCTGCACGTACCCGAAGTCGTCGCGGTGCGGGAAGATCTGCCAGAACAGCGCCCCGGTGACGTTCGGGTCGCCGACCAGCGGGTCGAGCTTGGCGCTGGTGACGTCGGTGGAGCCGTACTCGCCGGCCAGGTAGACCTTGCCGTGCGAGGTGATGTCCCGGGCGTCGTTGCGGATCTGGTCGGCGGAGTTGAACGGGTAGTAGTGGGCGTCCACGATGTCCACCTCGTCGACGCCGTACTCCTGGCCGCTCCAGTGCGAGGCGACCAGGGTCTGCGGGGAGAGCTGCTTGAGGTGCGCGGAGATGGTCCGGATCCAGGTGGTGTTCACCCCGGTCAGCTCGTTGCCCAGCTCCCAGGCGAGCACCGCCGGCTCGTCCTTGAAGGCCGTCTTCGTGTACGGGTTGACGTGGTTGAGCAGGTGGTCGATGTACGCCTCGAACGCGGCGACCGCCCGCGGGTCGGTGTAGAAGGCGTCCTCGGGCAGGCCCAGCCAGTCGGTGAAGTCGTGCCGGCCGCCGTGGTACCAGTGCCAGTTGTCGGTCAGCGGCACGACCAGGTGCAGCCTGCGTGCCTTGGCGGCGGCGACGGCGTAGTCGATGCTGGCGAAGGCCTGGTCGTTGAACTGGCCGAGCTTCGGTTCCAGGGTCAGCGGGTGCGCGGTGGAGATGCCGAGGGTGTGCGAGCGGACCACGGTCGCGCCCATCGCCTTGGCGGTGTCCAGGCCGTCGTCGATCCGGAAGGTCGTCGGGTAGGCGATGCCGCCGACGTTCTCGTCCAGCCCGAGCCAGCTCAGGTTGACCCCGCCGAAGCGGAACGGCCGCCCGTCGAGCAGCAGCTTGGTGCCCTGCCGGGTGACCCGGCCGATGCCGGGCGGGTCGGTCGGGTTCGGGTCGCCGGTCGGGCTGGGACTGGTGCTCGGGCTGGTGCTGGGCGACGTGCTGGGGCTCGGGCTGGTGCTCGGCGAGGTGCTGGGGCTGGTCGACGGGCCGGTGCACGGGTCGCCGTTGAGGGTGAAGGCCGTGGGCGCGGGGTTGCCACCGGTGTAGTTGAGGCTGACGCCGGCGGTGGCGGACGCGCCGGTGCCGAGGGTGGCGTTCCAGTCGGCGTTGCGCAGGGTCACCGCCGCGCCGGTCTGCTGGTAGCTGCCGTTCCAGCTGGAGGTGACCTGCTGGGTGCCGGGGAAGGTCCAGCCGAGCGTCCAGCCGGTCAGGCTCGCGCCGTGGTTGGTGACGGTGACGTCGACGGTGGCGCCGCTGCCCCAGTCGTTGGTGGGCTGCCAGGTGACCGTGCAGGCGGTGGTGGCGGCGTGCGCCGCGGGCAGGGCGACCACGGCGCCGGCCAGCAGGGTGGCGGCGGCGCAGCCGAGGGTGAGGGGTCGGTACCGGGCGCGGAGGCGCATGGGTGATCTCCTCGCGGATGCTGACTGAATCGGTTAAGGCAAGCAGACCCGCGCGTCGAGTCCGACGCGGTGCCGGGCGCTCGCCGGGATGGACCCGAGAAGTTCTCGGATCACGTGCCTGCGCGGGCTGCCCGGGCCGCGCGCCGCCGTCGTCCTCCGGCTCACGGGCCGACGGCAGGACGATGGTATTTCTGAACCGGTTCAGTAGTCAACGGTGGTCGATGTCCCCGTCGTGCCGGCGGGAGGGTGGGTCAGGCCGTGAGGTCGTGGCGGGCGGCCCAGACCTGGGCCGAGATGTCGGCGATCAGCCGGCACGCGTCATCCTCCACCTGCTCACCGTCCGGCCCGCCGTCGGCCAGGTCGGTGGTGGTGCAGACGACGATCACGTACGGCGGCGCGTCGGGCGGGTAGACCACGCCGGCACCGTGCCGGACACCGCGTACCCAGCCGTTCTTGTGGGCGATCGGGGTGCCCTCGGGCAGCCCCGAGGCCAGGTCCTCCCGGTGCTCCTGGGCGAGCAGGACGTCCCGCATCGCGGCGCAACCGGCCGGCGAGGCCAGCGGGCCGGGCCGGTCGACCCCGCGGGCCAGGGCGTCGAGCAGGGCGGCCAGGTCGGCGGCGGTGACCAGGTTGGTGATGCCGGCCTCCCGGGCGGCGAAGTCCTCGATGCCCCGGCCGGTCACGCTGTGCCGGGCGCCGCCCAGCGCCCACGCCTGCGCCACGGCGGGTAGCCCGACCCGGCCGATGACGATGTTGGTGGCCAGGTTGCTGGAGCGAATGATCATCCGTTCGGCGAGCCAACGCAGCGGCGCGGTCCCGCCGACCCGTGCCCAGACCGCCTCGTCGTTGTCGTAGTGCCGGGCGCAGGTGAACTCGGGCGCGCCGGGCAGCGCCGAGTCGAACGCGTTGCGCACCGCGACCGGGGCGTCCAGGTCGAGGGTGCCGGCCTCGGCGGCCCGGTGCAGGGCCACCAGCACGGCGAGCTTCATGGTGCTCGCCGCGTAGTGGGTGGCGTCGGGCCGGCGGGTCCAGGTCGGTGCCGCGCCGAGCCGCGCCACGTACGCGGAGACGGTGCCCGGCACCCGGTCCAGGTGTGCGTCGAGATCAACCCAGCTCATGCGGCTGACCGTAGCCGATCGGGGCGCTGCCGGTCCGCCCCCGGGGCCGACGGGCCGGGCGTCGGGGCCCCGGCGGCCCCCCTTCGGGTCGACCGGCCGGCGGCCGGACACGCCGGAGCCCGGACCGCCGAGGCGTTCCGGGCTCCGGTACGGGCCGACGGTCGGGTCAGCCGGCGTGCTTGCGGCGGGCCGCCATCCGGCCGCGCTGGGTCTGGTCCAGCACCACCTTGCGGATGCGGACCGCGGTCGGGGTCACCTCGACGCACTCGTCCTCGCGGCAGAACTCGAGGGCCTGCTCCAGCGACAGCTTGCGCGGCGGGATCAGCTTCTCGGTCTCGTCCGAGGTCGAGGCCCGCATGTTGGTGAGCTTCTTCTCCTTGGTGATGTTGACGTCCATGTCGTCGGAGCGGGAGTTCTCCCCGACGATCATGCCCTCGTACACCTCGGTGGTGGGCTCGACGAAGAGCTGGCCGCGCTCCTGCAGGTTGATCATGGCGAACGGGGTGACCACACCGGACCGGTCGGCGACCAGCGAGCCGTTGTTCCGGGTCCGCAGCTCACCGAACCACGGCTCGTACGACTCGAAGACGTGGTGCAGGATGCCGGTGCCCCGGGTGTCGGTGAGGAACTCGGTCCGGAAGCCGATCAGGCCCCGGGCGGGCACCAGCCACTCCATCCGGATCCAGCCGGTGCCGTGGTTGACCAGCTGCTCCATCCGGCCCTTGCGGGTCGCGAGGAGCTGGGTGATCGCGCCCAGGTACTCCTCCGGGGCGTCGATGGTCAGCCGCTCGACCGGCTCGCAGGTCTTGCCGTCGATCTCCCGGGTGACCACCTGCGGCTTGCCGACGGTCAGCTCGTACGACTCGCGCCGCATCTGCTCGACCAGGATGGCCAGGGCCAGCTCGCCACGGCCCTGCACCTCCCAGGCGTCCGGCCGTTCGGTCGGCAGCACGCGCAGCGACACGTTGCCGATCAGCTCCTTGTCGAGCCGGTCCTTCACCATCCGGGCGGTGACCTTGGCGCCCTTGACCCGGCCGACCAGCGGCGAGGTGTTGGTGCCGATGGTCATCGAGATGGCCGGCTCGTCGACGGTGATCAGCGGCAGCGGGATCGGGTTCTCCGCGTCCGCCAGGGTCTCGCCGATCATGATCTCCGGGATGCCGGCGACCGCGATGATGTCGCCCGGGCCCGCCGAGTCGGCCGGCTTGCGCTCCAGCCCCTCGGTCATCAGCAGCTCCGAGATGCGGACCCGCTGGGTGCTGCCGTCGGTGCGGCACCAGGCGACGGTCTCACCCTTGCGGATGGTGCCCTGCCGGACCCGGCACAGCGCGAGCCGGCCGAGGAACGGCGACGCGTCGAGGTTGGTGACGTGCGCCTGCAGCGACGCGCCGTCCTCGTACGCGGGCGGCGGGATGGTGTCGAGCAGGGTGCGGAACAGCGGCTCCAGGGAGGTGCTGTCGTCCGGCACGGCGCCGTCGGCGGGCTGGGTCAGCGAGGCGATGCCGTCGCGGGCGCAGGCGTAGACGATCGGGAAGTCGATCTGCTCCTCGTCGGCGTCCAGGTCGAGGAAGAGCTCGTAGGTGTCGTCCACGACCTCCTTGATCCGGGCGTCCGGGCGGTCCACCTTGTTGATCACGAGGATGATCGGCATCCGGGCCTTGAGCGCCTTGCGCAGCACGAAGCGGGTCTGCGGCAGCGGGCCCTCACTGGCGTCGACCAGCAGCACCACGCCGTCGACCATGGTCAGGCCCCGCTCGACCTCGCCGCCGAAGTCGGCGTGGCCGGGGGTGTCGATGATGTTGATGGTGACCGGGTCGGACCCGTCCGCCGGCAGGTACCGCACGCCGGTGTTCTTGGCCAGGATGGTGATGCCCTTTTCCCGCTCGAGGTCCATCGAGTCCATGACCCGCTCGGTGGTCTCACCACGGGCGCCGTAGGCGCCGGCCTGCCGCAACATGGCGTCGACCAGGGTCGTCTTGCCGTGGTCGACGTGGGCGATGATGGCGACGTTGCGGAGGTCGGTGCGAAGCTGCATACCCTCCATACTCCTGTCTGCGGTTGCCGGGACACGGGCCGGGGTCACCCCCGGGCGCGCCCGGATCTCTGCGGAACTGCCGATGCCGACCGGTCCGGCGGCTGGGCGCGCCGGCCGGTGTCGTACCCGAACGGATGCCCGACCTTCAGGACGTGGCGGCAGGGCCCGCCGGGCGCCGGCCGAGCCACCCGGTCGCCGCGACGACCGTCGCGGTGCGACCCCGGTGCTCGTCGGTCTGGTGGAGCCGGGAGCGGCGACCCTGCTGCTGGTCGGCTTCCTAGCGTACGCGGGAACGCCGGGACGCGTCCCGGCGCTCCGGGTCGGCGGCGGTGGCCGTGACCGGCGACACATCTTTTCGGGCCGCCCGCCACCCCGGCGGCGCATCTCGACGGGGCATCCGGGCGCACCGGTTCTTGTTAGGGTCCGCTGACAGCCACGGGGGAGGGGCCGGAATGGGTGTGTTCACGAGACGGGTGGGTGTCGCGGTCGTCGCCGCCCTGCTGCTGGCCGGGGGGATCACCGGGTGCGGCGGCGAGGAGCGGACGCCCCGGGAGGTGGCCGCGCCGGTCGCGCCGCCCACCGAGGAGGCCGTCGCGGCGCCCGTCGACGAGCCGACCGAGGAACCGGCGGGGGTGGCGGCGATGGGTGCCGCGCCGAGCACGAAGCCCAGCGCCTCCGCCAGGCCGACGGCGAAGCCGAAGCCCCGGCCGAAGCCCAGCCGGACCTCGACGGCGCCGCTGACCACCCCGAAGGCGCCCACCGAGACCCGGGTGCCGCCGCCCCCGCCGAAGCCGGCGCCCAGTGGGTGCCAGCCGACCCACCGGGGCACCAAGGCGAGCCGCAGCCAGGTGAAGGCGGCGCTGGGCGACGCGGCGGCGAAGACGTACTGGCCGACCTCCGCGCCGGACATCGCGATCCCGCTGCCCCTGATGAAGGCGACCGCCTGGCAGGAGAGCGGCTGGCAGTCCGACATCGTCGCCTGCGACGGCGGGATCGGGCTGATGCAGGTGATGCCGGCCACCGCCGACTGGATGAACCAGCGCTTCGGCGAGTCGTACGACATCGACGACTACCGGGACAACGCCTACCTGGGCGCCAACTACCTGGCCTGGCTGACCAAGTACATCGGCGACATGTACTTCGAGTCCGACTACCGGCTGGACGCCTCGCTGTGCACCGCCGAGCTGAACTCCTGCCTGCTCAACGCGGTCATCTCCGCCTTCAACTACGGGCACGCCGCGGTGGCCCGGGAGGGCGAGCCGCTGGCGATCCCCAACCCGCAGTACGTGCGCAACGTGCGGGCGCTGATGACCGAGTGCGTCTGCCTGGACTACTGAACCGACCGGCGGGGCCGCAGCGGACGTACCGCTGCGGCCCCGCCGTCACGGTGCGGGTCAGTCGCGGGCGGCGACCGGCTCGGCGGGCGCCGTGGTCGGGTCGGCCGCCGGCTCCCGGTGGATCCGTCCCGGCCACCAGAACCGGTCGCCGAGCACGAACGCCAACGCCGGCACGAGCACCGTACGGACCAGCAGGGTGTCGAGCAGCACACCGATGCACACGATGATGCCGATCTGGGTCAGCGTGATCAGCGGCAGCACGCCGAGGACGGCGAAGACCGCCGCGAGCAGGATGCCGGCGCTGGTGATCACGCCGCCGGTGACCCGGAGGGCGGAGAGCATGCCGTCCCGGGTGCCGGTCCGCCGGGCGTCCTCGCGGGCCCGGGTGACCAGGAAGATGTTGTAGTCCACGCCGAGCGCCACCAGGAAGACGAAGGCGAGCAGCAGGACCCCGCTGTCCAGGGCCGGGAAGTCCAGCACGTGGTCGAAGAGGAGCCACGCCGCGCCGAGGCTGGCGAAGAACGACGCGATGACGGTGAGCACCAGCAGCAGCGGCGCGAGCAGGCCGCGCAGCAGCAGCACCAGCACCGCGCCCACGAGCAGCAGGATGATCGGCAGGATGAGCAGCTGGTCCCGACCGTTGGCCTCGTCGGTGTCGTAGGTGGCGGCGACGGTGCCGCCGACGACGGCACCGTCGAACCGGTCCACGCCGTCGACCGCCGGCGGGGCCGAACCGGGTACGGCCGCGACCGCGTCGCGCAGCGCCTCGACGGTCCGGTCGGAGGCGGGAGTGCCCGGCTCGGCGTTCAGCACGACGTCGACCTGGGCCACGGTGCTGCCCGCGTCACCGGGGCGGGCGGAGGCGACCCCCGGTACGGCCGCCGCGGCCTGGGTGACCGCCGCCACCGCCGACGGTGTGGTCAGCACGGCGACGGGTTGCGTGGTCCCGGCGGGGAACGCCCGGGCGAGGGTCTCCGCGCCGGCCACCGCCTCGGGCTTCACCCGGAACTGCTCGGTCTCGGACAGTCCGGTCCGGATGCCGAGGCTGCCGAGGGCCAGCCCGGCGAGCAGCAGCGTCGAGAGCACCGCGACGGGCACCGGGCGGCGCACCACGGCGGCGCCCAGCCGACTCCAGAGCCGGCCCTCGCGCACCTTGTCGCCGACCCGGGGCACGAACGGCCAGAACAGTCCGCGGCCGAAGATCACCAGGACGGCGGGGAGGACGAACAGCGCCGAGAGCATGGCGAACACGACGCCGGTGGCGCAGGCCACGGCGAGCGCCCGGTTGGTCTCCTGCTCGGAGAGCAGCAGGGTGAGCACACCGAGGACGACGGTGCCGCCGCTGGCGAGGATCGGCTCGGCGGTGCGGCGCAGGGCGGCCCGCATGGCCGCGAAGCGGTCCTGCTCGCGGTGCAGCTCCTCGCGGTATCGGGCGATCAGCAGCAGGGCGTAGTCGGTGGCGGCGCCGAAGACGAGGACGCTGGCGATGCCGGTGACGGCGCCGCCCTGGAGGTGGATGCCGACCGCCGGGACGATGGTGTCGACCGCGCGCAGGGTGAGTTGCTCGGTGGCCGCGACCACGACCAGCGGCACGATCCACAGGAACGGGCTGCGATAGGTGACCAGCAGCAGCAGCGCGACGACAGCGGCCGTGACCAGCAGGAGCGTGGTGTCGGCGCCCTCGAAGACCTTGGTGAGGTCGGCGGTGAACGCCGGTCCGCCGGTCACCTCGACGGTGAGGTCGTCGGGCAGTGCCTGGAGCGAACCGCGGAGCTGGTCGACGGTCTCCGCCACCTGCTCCTGGCCGCCGGCGGTGGACAGCGGCACGGCGACGAGTGCGACCGCGCCGTCCGGGGAGACCTGCGGAGGGCTGACCCGGCCGCCGGCCGCGAACCGGGCCAGCCCGGCCGAGGCGCCGGTGAGGGCGGCGCGGTCTGGTTCGGTGAGCGCAGCGCGGTCGTCGCGGCTGACCACCACGATGGCGGGCTGCACGTCGCTGGAGGGCAGCTCCCGCTGGAGCCGCTCGACCTGGGTCGACTGCCACTCGACGGAGAGCCCGGTGGACGACACCGGGGCCGGGTTGTCGGGCTTGGGGAGGCCGAACACGGCCGCGCCGATGGCGATCGCGGCGACCACGGTGAGCCACGCGGCCAGTCGGCCCCGGGCGACGCGGGTGAACAGAGACATCGGATGCCCTCACGGTGCTTCGACGGTGAAATCTCGATTGCCGAGAGTTTCGCTCATCAAGAGTAGCCTGGCAACTCGAAGGGCGAGCATCTTCATCGGCGAGATGGTCTGCGGCGCTCTATGCTGCTGACGGCCTGTCCGACAGGGGGATCGACGACACGTGGCAGCGCACGGCATGTATCGACGACGGGGCGACCGTCGGGGGCAGATGATCGCGGACATCGCCAACGACCTGCGGCGCTATTCCGTGGACGCGCAGCACGTCGGGCACGCCTTCGCCGGCCTGCACGGGCTCAACGGCACCGACCTGCACGCGCTGATCGCCGTGATGGACGCCGAGCTGGCCGGCGACCCGATCACCCCGGGCCGGCTCGGTGAGCAGCTCAACCTCTCGTCCGGCTCGGTCACCGCGCTGGTCGACCGGTTGGAGCGCGCCGGGCACATCCGGCGCGACCGGGACACCGCCGACCGGCGCAAGGTCTTCCTGCACTACGCCGACCAGGGTGCGGCCCTGGCGATGGAGTTCTTCCGCCCGCTCGGCACCCGGACCGACCGGGTGATGGCGCGCTTCAGCGACGAGGAGCTGGCAGTGGTCCACCGCTTCATGGCCGAGATCAGCACCTCGGTACGCGAGCACCGGGACGCGGTGCGGGCCGCCCGCCCGGAGCCACCCCGCCGCGCGGCGGACTGACCGACCCCGCCCGGACGGCCGTCTGGCCGAGCCCGAGCACGCGTGCTGTCACGCAGTGTTCATGTTCCGAGTGGATTGCGGCGGCCCGTACCACTCGTCCCGCTGTCGACGTGAAACCGGCCCACGGTTCCAGATGGTGCTTCTGAACTGGGAATACTTCGAAAGCCCAGATATCCTCGGGTCAACTGCTCGACGTCCTGCAGCGTTCTCACCCAGGCCACCGATCACCCTTGTCGCCTACAGGGAGTGACCGTCGTGCCCGGGTGCCGCTCCGATCCCGAATGGGAGATCCGATGACGCGGGCTCCTGCCAACCTGTTGGCCGTACGCAGTCTGCTGCTCACCTATCTCGACGTGGACCCGAACACCGAACGCGACCAGGACCTCGAACCCGGCGAGGTCGGCATCGTCGGCGACCCCTCCCACCGCGGTGGTTACCACTGTGGCTCCGACCGGGTGGTGGCCAACGACTACTCCGTGGTCGAGTCCATCCGGGACTCCAGCGGGTTGACCCTGGACGCCGCCGGACTGGACGTGGGGATGTTCGAGATCCGGGTCGACGGGGTGACCCACAACCTGTACACCTTCTCCAGCTGGTGCGTCGCGCAGTGCGTCGCGGACGCGGCCGACACCCGGGACATCAGATCGATCATCTACTCACCGGACGGCCGGACGGTCAAGCGGTGGGACCGGCTGGGCCGGCGGACCACCGGCGACGACACCCACCTGTGGCACACCCACTTCAGTTTCTTCCGCGACTCCATCAAGGCGGGCCGGGACCAGACCCCGCTGTTCCGCCGCTACCTGACCAGCATCGGCCTTCTGGAGGAAGACATGCCCACCGCCGACGAGATCGCCCAGGCCGTCTGGGCCCGCCTCTACAACGACTACGTGGTGAACGCGGCCGGCAGCCGCCCGCCGATCTCGACGGTGCACGCGCTGTTCAGCGCCCGGGCCGACGCGAACGCCGCGTTGGCGCAGGTGACGGCGCTGCGCGCCGAGGTGGCCGCGCTGGCCGGCAAGGACATGGTGGACGAGCAGGCGATCGTCGCCGGCATCCTGGCCACCCTCACGCCGCAGGCCATCGCGGCGGCGCTGCCACCGACCGTCGCCAAGCAGGTCGCCGACGAACTGGCCCGGCGTCTGGTCGCCTGAACCCTCGCCGGGGCGGGTACGGCCGCCGGGTCGGTCAGGTCGCCGCCGACGGTGTCGGCGTCGTTGACCGGCCGGCCGGCGGCGACCCCGCTCATCCTGCTGCTCGGCCCGCTGGGCCGGTGCCGTGAGCTGTGTCGCATCCGACCGGCCCGAGATGCGCTGCGGCGGCGGTCGGAAACCGACCGCCGCCACCGGCACGGAGCTACATCGGGCGGACGTTGTCCGCCTGCGGCCCCTTCTGCCCCTGGGTCACCTCGAACTCGACCTTCTGGCCTTCGTTGAGTTCCCGATAGCCGCTCGTCGCGATGGCCGAGTAGTGGACGAACACGTCCGGGCCTCCGCCGTCCTGCTCGATGAAGCCGAAGCCCTTTTCCGAGTTGAACCACTTGACAGTGCCGGTTGCCATGCAATCTCTCCCTGTTCAATGCGGGTGATCACCGGCCGTCGAGCCGATGATCGCCCATTACCTCCCCGACAGTAGTCCCCCGGACGCCGATTTGCTGCCGGAAGTGCCGTCGTAGTTCCATCGAATCCGTCGCCGGGCCGGGAAAGTCGCCCCCGCAGCGCCCGGACAGGGCATGCTGACCTCGATGAGAAGCCCCACGGCGCTGGCCGAACTGGAACGCGAGATCGCCGTGCCCGGCGCGGGACTGGACCGACTCCGGCTGACCGAGACGCCCTTCGTACCCGAGGTCCGGCTGCACCTGGCCGAGGACGCCATCGTGTGGTGGGCCCGGATGGAGGCGGACGCCGGCCGGAGCCTGCCGCCGCCGTTCTGGGCGTCGGCCTGGCCGGGCGGGCAGGCGCTCGCCCGCCACCTGCTCGACCATCCCGAGCTGGTCACCGGCCGCCGGGTGCTGGACCTCGCCGCCGGTTCCGGCCTGGTGGCGATCGCCGCCGCGCTCGCCGGCGCCGAGCGGGTCGTCGCCAACGACATCGACCCGTACGCGGTGGCCGCCGTCACGGTCAACGCCCGGGCCAACCGGGTCGCCCTCGACGTCACCGGGGACGACCTGCTCGACCGCCGCGTGCACGCCGATCTGCTGGTCGCCGGGGACGTGTTCTACAGCCCGGAGATGGCCGCGCGGGTGCTGCCGTTCCTGCAGCGGACCGCCGCCGACGGCGTCGAGGTGCTCGTCGGTGACCCCGGTCGTGGCCACCTGCCGGCCGGTCGGATGGAGGTGGTGGCCAGCTATCCGGTGCCCACCACCGAACCCTTCGTGGACTCGCCGGTGCGCCGGGTGCAGGTGCTGCGACCGCGCTGACCGCGTCGGCCCCGGGTCGACCCGGGCCTGCGGCAGGGCCTGCCGGCGGTGGCCGGTGCGGCGGGTGGCCGCACCGGCCGGCAGGTCACCAGCCGCGGGCGCGCCACTGCGGCAGCGACGGGCGCTCCGCGCCGAGCGTGCTGTCCCGGCCGTGACCGGGATAGAACCAGGTCTCGTCCGGCAGCTGGTCGAAGAGCTTGTGCTCCACGTCGTCGATGAGCTGGCCGAAGCGCTCCGGGTCCCGGTCGGTGTTGCCGACCCCACCGGGAAAGAGGCTGTCCCCGGTGAACAGGTGCGGGGAGCCGGCCGGGTCGCGGTAGAGCAGGGCGACGGAGCCCGGGGTGTGCCCCTTGATGTGGATGACCTCCAGGGCGCAGTCGCCGACCCGGACGGTGTCGCCCTCGGCGAGCGGCTCCGCCTCGATCGGCAGCCCGGCCGCGTCGTCGGCGTGCACCAGGGGACGGGCGCCGGTCTTGGCCACCACCTCCTCCAGCGCGACCCAGTGGTCCATGTGCTGGTGGGTGGTGACCACGGCCGCGAGGCCGCCGTCGCCGACCAGGTCCAGCAGCCGGGGCGCCTCGTTGGCGGCGTCGACGAGCACCTGCTCGCCGGTGTCCCGGCAGCGCAGCAGGTAGGCGTTGTTGTCCATCGGGCCCACCGACAGCTTGGTGATGGTGAGCCGGTCGAGTTCGCGTACGGCCGGCGCACCGCCGGGCGTGACGTCTCCGGTGTAGGTCATGCGTCCTCTATATCCACTCGGGAGGGGTCGGCAGGGTGCCGTCGGGGGTGACCGTGAGGGTGCTGCCCGGGCTGCGGCCGATCAGCCAGGCGGCCAGCTCGGCGGCCGGCCCGGTGACCGTGGGCGCGTCCGTCGGCTCGCCGACGAGCAGTTCGTGGGCACTGCCGTCGAAGCGCAGCACCATGGCCGGCGCGTCGGCGCGGTCGACCAGGCCGGCGGTCACCTCGTGCAGCAACCGCTGGGCGAACGCCTCCGGCCAGTCCGCCGGCCGGTAGCCGGCGGCCAGGTCCACGTGGTGCACCTCGACCTCGCGCAACCGGCCCCACACCAGGGACGCGGCCGGCCACGGGCCGCGCCGGGTCTCGACGGTGGCCGCCCAGGCCGCCACCGGCATCGCCGCCACCGCCTCGGTGAACCGCTCCGCGCTGCGGCGCAGGTCGTCGAGGAGGGCGGCGGGCGGTCGGGCGGCGCCCGCCTCGATGTCGGCGGCGCGGGCGGCGGGGCTGGCGTACATCGGGATCGGCTCGCCGGTCCGGGCCGAGGTCAGCAGGTTGACGAAGGCGTCGGCGTTGCGGGCGAGGTGGGTCAGCACGTGCCCCCGGGTCCAGCCCGGCAGCAGCGAGTCGGCGGCCACGTCCGCGGCGTCGAGTTCGTCCACGGCGTGCAGCAGGCGGTCGGTGGCGTCGTCCAGCTCGCCGGTCAGCAACAGGGGATCGCTGGTCACCCGTCGACCCTAGCGGTCGTACGCCCCGTGCGTCGCCGCGGAAATCGCTTTCGGCGCGTCGCGGGGCCACCTACCGTCGGCACACGACGAACGCGGCACCGGAAGCCGGAGTGGAGGTGGTGACATGCCGGTCCCAGCACGCGTGTTCCGCCAACTACCGCCTCGACACCGATGAGGATGCCATGACCATCGATCTGACCGCCCTCGGCTGGGACGCCGAATGGGCGGCCCACGTACGACGGCGCAGCGACCACCGCCCGGGCCGGGTGACCCGGGTCGACCGGGGGGTCTGCACCGTGCTCCGCGCGGACGGGCCGATCCGCGCCAGTCTCGGCGGGGGTGTGCTGGCCGCCGCCGCCCGCGACCTGACCGCGCTGCCCGCCGTCGGCGACTGGGTGCTGGTGGGCGCCTGGCCCGACAGCCGGGCGACCATCGAGTCGGTGCTGCCCCGGCGCACCGCGCTGGTCCGCCGCACCGCCGGCAAGGACGCCAGCGGGCAGGTCGTCGCCGCCAATCTGGACAGCGCCGCGGTCGTCGAGGCGGTGCACCCGGAGCCGGACGTCGCCCGGATCGAGCGGGCGCTCTCCCTGGTGCACGAGTCGGGGGCCCGACCGCTGATCGTGCTCACCAAGGCGGACCTGGCGGCCGACCCGGCTGCGATCGCCCGGCAGTTGGCGGCGGTGGCCCCGGGAGTGCCGGTGCTGCCGGTCAGCGCGGAACGCGGCACCGGGCTCGACGCGCTCCGGCCCGAGATCGTCGCCGGGCGCACGCTCGGCCTGCTGGGCCCGTCCGGCGCGGGCAAGTCGAGCCTGGTGAACGCCCTGGTGGGCACGCCGGTGATGCCGACTCAGGCGATCCGCCGGGTGGACGGCAAGGGCCGTCACACCACCACCTGGCGCTCGCTGGTCGCGGTGCCCGGCGGCGGCGCGGTGGTGGACACCCCGGGGGTGCGGGCGGTCGGTCTGCTGGACGGCGTCACCGGCCTGGACCGGGCGTTCGCCGACATCGCCGAGCTGGCCACCGGCTGCCGGTACGCCGACTGCGCGCACGACGGCGAGCCGGCCTGCGCGGTGCGGGCGGCGTTGGAGACCGGCGAGCTGCCGGTGCGCCGCTGGGAGAACTGGCGGCGGTTGCAGCGGGAGGTGGCCTTCGAGAGCCGCCGCCGCGAGGCCCGGCTCGGCACCGAACGGCGGGGCGGTTGGCGCGGCGGCCGGCGACGCGAGGCGCGTCCCTGAGCAGCGCGGCGAAGTGACCGGTCGGGCGGGGCGGGACGCGTCCCGCCCGACCGGGCTGAGCTGTGGGAATGCGCCGGCACGGGAAGTTGTCGTACCTCGGGGCTAGAGTTGCCGGGGCGTTCTCCCGGCATGCCCTGACCGCCTGGAGGCCGCTCGAAAACCGCCCGGAAGCATCCCGGAGCGGACAGAGTCACCTCATCTTCTTCACCCGGGAGTACACGGACCGTGGCCGACCGACTCATCATCCGTGGCGCGCGCGAGCACAACCTCCGTGACGTCAGTCTCGATCTGCCCCGGGACGCCCTGATCGTCTTCACCGGGCTCTCCGGGTCGGGCAAGTCGAGCCTGGCCTTCGACACGATCTTCGCCGAGGGGCAGCGCCGCTACGTCGAGTCGCTCTCGTCGTACGCCCGGCAGTTCCTGGGGCAGATGGACAAGCCCGACGTCGACTTCATCGAGGGGTTGAGCCCCGCCGTCTCCATCGACCAGAAGTCGACCTCGCGCAACCCGCGCTCCACCGTCGGCACCATCACCGAGGTCTACGACTACCTGCGTCTGCTCTTCGCCCGGATCGGCGAGCCGCACTGCCCGGTCTGCGGCGAGCGGATCTCCAAGCAGAGCCCGCAGCAGATCGTCGACCGGGTGCTGGCCATGACCGAGGGCACCAAGTTCATGGTGCTCGCCCCGGTCGTGCGCGGTCGCAAGGGCGAGTACGTCGACCTCTTCGCCGAGCTCCAGTCCAAGGGCTACGCCCGGGCCCGGGTTGACGGCGTGGTGCACCCGCTGACCGAGCCGCCCAAGCTCAAGAAGCAGGAGAAGCACACCATCGAGGTGGTCATCGACCGGCTCACCGTGAAGCCGAGCGCCAAGCAGCGGCTGACCGACTCGGTGGAGGCCGCGCTCGGTCTCTCCGGCGGTCTCGTCCTGCTGGACTTCGTCGACCTGGCCGAGGACGACCCGGAGCGGGAGCGCCGCTACTCCGAGCACCTGGCCTGCCCCAACGACCACCCGCTGGCGATCGAGGACCTGGAGCCCCGGGTCTTCTCCTTCAACGCGCCCTACGGCGCCTGCCCGGAGTGCACCGGCCTGGGCACCAAGAAGGAGGTCGACCCGGAGCTGGTCGTCCCCGACCCGGAGCGGACCCTGCGCGAGGGTGCCATCCAGCCCTGGGCCACCGGCCACAACCTCGAATACTTCCTCCGCCTGCTGGAGGCGCTCGGCGAGAGCCAGCACTTCGACGTCGACACGCCGTGGCGGGCACTGCCGTCGCGGGCGCAGAAGACGATCCTGCACGGCTCCGACGACCAGGTGCACGTCCGCTACCGCAACAAGTACGGCCGCGAGCGCTCCTACTACACCGGCTTCGAGGGCGTGGTGCAGTGGATCGAGCGCCGGCACACCGACACCGAGTCGGACTGGTCGCGCGACAAGTACGAGGGCTACATGCGGGACGTGCCCTGCGCGGCCTGCGGCGGCGCCCGGCTGAAGCCGGAGGTGCTGGCGGTCACCCTGGCCGGCCGGAGCATCGCCGAGGTCTGCAACCTGTCGGTGGGGGAGGCGGCCGACCTGCTCGCCGGCATCGAGCTGACCGACCGGCAGAAGATGATCGCCGAGCGGGTGCTCAAGGAGATCAACGCGCGGCTCAAGTTCCTGCTCGACGTCGGCCTGGACTATCTCTCCCTGGACCGTCCGGCGGGCACCCTCTCCGGCGGCGAGGCGCAACGCATCCGGCTCGCCACCCAGATCGGCTCCGGCCTGGTGGGCGTGCTCTACGTGCTGGACGAGCCGTCGATCGGCCTGCACCAGCGGGACAACCACCGGCTCATCGAGACGCTGATCCGGCTGCGCGGGCTGGGCAACACGCTGATCGTGGTGGAGCACGACGAGGACACCATCCGGGTCGCCGACTGGATCGTCGACATCGGGCCGGGCGCGGGTGAGCACGGCGGCCGGATCGTGCACAGCGGTTCGGTGCCGGCCCTGCTGGAGAACGACGAGTCGGTGACCGGGGCGTACCTGTCCGGCCGGCGGTCGATCCCGACGCCGGCGATGCGCCGGCCGCAGACCCCGGGCCGGGAGATGGTGGTGCACGGGGCGCGGGAGCACAACCTGCGCAACCTGACCGTCTCGTTCCCGCTCGGCCAGCTCATCGCGGTCACCGGGGTCAGCGGTTCGGGCAAGTCGACGCTGGTCAACGACATCCTGCACGCGGTGCTGGCCAACCAGATCAACGGCGCCCGGCTGGTCCCCGGCCGGCACACCCGGGTCACCGGGCTGGAGCACGTGGACAAGGTCGTCGGCGTGGACCAGTCGCCGATCGGCCGCACCCCCCGGTCGAACCCGGCCACCTACACCGGGGTCTGGGACCACGTCCGCAAGCTCTTCGCCGAGACCACCGAGGCCAAGGTCCGGGGTTACGGCCCCGGCCGGTTCTCGTTCAACGTCAAGGGCGGCCGGTGCGAGGCGTGCTCCGGTGACGGCACCATCAAGATCGAGATGAACTTCCTCCCGGACGTCTACGTCCCCTGCGAGGTCTGCAAGGGCGCCCGCTACAACCGGGAGACCCTGGAGGTGCACTACAAGGGCAGGACTGTCTCCGACGTGCTGGAGATGCCGATCGAGGAGGCGGCCGAGTTCTTCTCCGCCATCCCGGCCATCCACCGGCACCTGAAGACGCTGGTGGACGTCGGTCTGGGTTACGTCCGCCTCGGGCAGCCCGCGCCGACCCTCTCCGGTGGCGAGGCGCAGCGCGTCAAGCTCGCCTCCGAGCTGCAGAAGCGCTCCACCGGGCGGACGGTCTACGTGCTCGACGAGCCGACCACCGGCCTGCACTTCGAGGACATCCGCAAGCTGCTGATGGTGCTCGAAGGGCTGGTCGACAAGGGCAACACGGTGATCACCATCGAGCACAACCTCGACGTGATCAAGACCGCCGACTGGATCATCGACATGGGTCCGGAGGGCGGCCACCGGGGCGGCACGGTGCTCGCCACCGGCACTCCGGAGGAGGTCGCCGAGGTCGCCGAGAGCCACACCGGCCAGTTCCTGCGCCAGGTGCTCAAGCTCGACGGCGAGGCGAAGGGCGCCCGGGCGGCCACCACCCGGGCGGCCAAGGCCAACGGCAGCGCGACGAAGTCGCGGGCCCGCAAGGCCGTGGCCGCCGCGAGCTGAGCGACGGTACGACGGACGGGCGGAACACGGAACGGGCGGGCCGGAAATCCGGTGCGCCCGTTCCGTTGCGCGTACGGTGACGCGCGGGTATGAACCGTCCGGCACGGTGGTGCGTGTGCAGAAGCGTGGCCGCGGATCACGACGGGCGGCGGCAGCCGAGAGGAAGGTCGGACATGAGTGACGATCAGCAGCTGACCGGGCCGGGTACGCAGACCCGCCGCGCCCTGCTGGCGGGGGCCGGAGCAGCCGGGGCGGCGGTCGTGCTGGCCGCCTGCGGCAGCGACGACGACTCCGGCACCGGGACGTCGGCGCCGACCAGCGGGGGCCCGCCCGGCGCGACCAACACCGGCGACCCGGCGGGCGGCGGCCGGGGCAGCTCCGCTCCGCTGGCCCGGACCACCGACATCCCGGTCGGCGGCGGCGCGGTCTACGCCAGCAAGGGCGTGGTGATCACCCAGCCGGAGCCGGGGCAGTTCAAGGCCTTCGACCCGATCTGCACCCACCAGCGCTGCCCGGTGTCGAACGTCGACGGCGGCACCATCAACTGCACCTGCCACAACAGCAGGTTCTCCATCACCGACGGCTCGGTGAAGGAGGGCCCCGCGCCACGCCCCCTCGCGCCGAAGAACATCAAGGTGGACGGCGACCAGATCTCGCTCGCCTGACCCGTGCCCGGCCGGCGCGGGGTTTCTCCGCGCCGGCCGGGGCCGGTCACTGCGCGTATACGGCCATCTCCCAGAGGGAGAAGCCGTATGAGGTGGCGCGGGTCAGGCCGTGCATCCGGACGTACCGCGCGGTGGTCGCCGGGAAGGCCGCCACGTCGGTGCCGCCGTCGCCGGTCGTGGTCGACCAGACCGGACGCCAGGTCGTCCCGTCGTTGGAGACCTCGATCCGGTACGACCGCGCGTACGCCGCCTCCCAGGCGAGCGCCACCCGGCCGACCGCGCGGGTCGACCCGAGGTCCACGGTGAGCCACTGGTCGTCGGACCAGGAGCTGCTCCAACGGGTGCCCAGGTCCCCGTCGACGGCCTTGCCGGGGCTGAGCAGGAACTGGCTGCTGGACGCGGTCACCGGCCGACCGGCGGCCAGGTTGGACAGGTCGTCGCCGCGCTTCGCCGGGAACGAGACGACCTGCTGGTAGGTGGGCCGGTTCTGCCAGGCGATGGTGGCGTGCCTGATGCCGCCCAGCGGCGACTGGACGATCGCGTCGGCGCACCACTGGTCGCCCGCGGCGCAGGAGGCGTCACCGGGATAGACCTCGCCGGCCGGGGTGGCCGCCGCGCTGCGCAGGGTGTCCAGCAGGATCTGCCGGCAGCCGGTCAGGTCGCCGCCGCCGCAGTAGGTGCGGCCCAGCCCGCCCCGGACCGGGTCGCCGAGCACCGTCCGCAGGTCCTTGTCGACCCAGCCCCACCAGCCGTACTGGAACGACGAGCCCTTGTGCGCCTGGGTCTCGTTGGCCGAGCCGGGCAGGTCGGACACGTCGCCCTGCTGGTGGCCGGAGGGTGACTCGTTGACCTGGAGGGCGTTGACCAGCGACTGATAGAGGTCGGTGCCGAGCGGGGCGGCGAACATGCCCCGGACCAGCAGCGGCCACCAGGCGTCGAAGGTGCGGATCGCGTCGGCGTGCTGGTAGACCTTCGAACCCTTGGCGGTCTCCACCCGCAGCGCGCCGGCCTGCCGCCAGGCCTTCAGGCGGCTGACCTCGGTGGCCAGCGCCGGGTCGGTGACCGGTTGGCTCTCCAGCACCCGGATCAGCTCGTCGAGCACCTCGGCGCCGCGCAGGTCGGTCAGGCCGGCCCGTTCCACCAGCGACGCCAGCGAGGCCCGGTCGAAGGTACGGCCGGCCGCCAGCGCGTCGCGCACCGGTCGGTCCAACAGGTTCGCCCGGTGCACCGCGCCGAAGCTGAAGTTGCCGTCCGCCGCGCCGAAGTCGGCGGCCTGCTTGTTGTTCCAGCTGACGTAGTAGTCCTGGTCGGTCGAGTGCGGGTGCGCCGACAGCGGGGCGTACGCGGCGGTGTTGGTGGCCGGGTCGTAGCCCTGCCACTCGTACGCCGGCTCGGCCCGCATCGGCAGGTTCGGGTCGGACCCGGCGGCGCGCAGCGGGTTGCGCCCGGAGTTGAAGTAGCCCGCCTGGGTGGCGTTCACATAGAACCAGTTGAACGCGTAGTCGACGCTGTTCGCCGCGGTGAAGAAGGCGTCCGCCGACCCCATCTGCGTCGGGTCGTTGAACAGCTGGAAGCCGATCGCCGAGTCGGCCTCGTGCCGGTAGGTCGAGCGGAGCTGGGTGAACGCGTGCGGCTGGCCGCCCACCGTGCCCCGCCAGGCCACCAGCCCCAGCTTCGTGCGCCAGGCGACCAGCCGGTACGACCCGGCCGGCGTGCTGTCGGCGACGGTGGGGCTCCACGTGTTGACGTGCGCGAGCCGCTCCATCGGCAGGCAGGCGCCCCGGTAGCGGTAGTGGTCGCTGGCCAGGGTCGGCGCGCTGCCGTCGGTGGTGCAGAGCGGCAGCGCGTACGTGTCGGTGATGTCGTGCACCGAGGAGGTGGCGCTCCACGCGTAGTCCTGGCCCCGGCCGAGCAGCACATAGAGGTTGAGCCCGGCGAACGCGGCACCCCGGGCGCTGATCCCCGGCCCCTGCAGCTCCTGCACCATGAGCAGCTGCGGGGAGAAGTAGCCGGTCTGCGGGCCGAACACGGCCACCGGGTGGCCGGTGGCCGAGTGCGCGGCGCTGACCACGACCGCGTTCGACATGCCCCGGTGCTGCGGGGAGATGGTCAGTCCGGACAGCGCGGCGGCCAGCTCGGAGGAGCCGGTGGCGGCGGTGCTGCCGGCCGAACCGGTCGGGTCGGTGACCACCGGTTCGGGTCGGGTCGAGCCGGCGTCCGGCAGCACCACGCCGGCCGCGTCGGCGGGCGCGTCGCCGTACGGGAAGCGCTGCCCGTCGTGCAGGGTGAGCACCGCCTCGGGGTCGTTGCGGCCCCGGAACGCGGTCCACACCTGGTCGCCCGCGACCGTGCCGTACCGGGCCCGGGCCGCGATCCGGACCAGCGCCGACTGCAGCTCGTTGCCGCCACCGCCGCCGAAGAGGCCGCCGACCACGCCGGCGATGGCGATCAGGTCGGTCAGCCGGAACGGCTCCGGGCCGCCGGCGTTGGTGACCGCGTCGAGGTGCCCGGTGAGCACGTACTCGCCGGGGCAGTTGCGGTTCGCCATGCAGACGCCGATGTAGGCGTTGATGCCGGCGATGTACTCCTGGACGTCGGCGTAGAGCTGCTCGCCGCGCGGTCCCTTGGTGCGCAACGCCTCGACCTGGGCGCGCAGGTCGTCCTCGGTGTAGGGCGAGTTGCGCCAGACGCTCTGTTCCAGCGCCCGGTTGCCGGGGGCGCCGCCGGCGAACGGGGTGAGCGTGCCCCGGCCGACGTGCCGCAGCAGGTCCATGGTGAACAGGCGGTCCTCGGCACCGGCGTACCCGGCGCCGAACATGGTGCCGCCGCGGGTGGTGCCGGTGACGTGCGGCACGCCGGTGGCCCGGTCCCGCACGATCCGTACGTCGGCGCGGGGGGAGTAGTCCCGCTCGACCTGGGTGGGTGGTACGCCGAACGACGCGTCGGCGAAGAACGTGCCGATCTGCTCCGGCCGCAGTCCGGCGTACCCGTAGACCAGGTCGGCGTAGCGGCCGAGCTGGTCGGCGGAGTGCCGGGGCAGGGTACCGAGGGTCTGGTTGCCGAGGATGTCGACGAGCGTGGCGTTGCCGTTCTGGCCGGGCGGCAGGATGTCGCCGCACTCGCCGAGGCAGTGGTCGCCGGGGGCGAAGAGGCCGGCGGTGGGGGTGGCCGCCGCGGCCGGCGCGGTCGGGGACGTGACCAGGCCGGCGGCGACGAGGAGGCCGGCGGTGAGACCGGCGAGGAGTCGACGGGGGACGGTGGGGGGACGGTGCATGTGATCCTCCGCGGGGGATGGGGATCATTACACGAAGAACATTCGGATACCGGATGGTAACGTCGATCGGCATCGCATTGGAAGTGGTCGATGCTCGCGGTTTGCCGGGGGCGACCGGGCAGCTCGGCGTCGCCGGGAGTGTCGGGCGCAGCGGCTAATCTCGGAGCCGTGGCTGATCCCTCGACCTACCGTCCCGCGCCCGGCACCATCCCCGAGTCACCGGGGGTCTACCGGTTCCGCGACGGCACCGGCCGGGTGATCTACGTCGGCAAGGCGAAGAACCTCCGCAGCCGGCTCAACTCCTACTTCGCCGACCTGTGGGGGCTGCACCAGCGCACCCAGCAGATGGTCACCACCGCCGAGTCGGTCGACTGGGTCACCGTCGGCACCGAGGTCGAGGCGCTCCAGCTCGAATACACCTGGATCAAGCAGTACGACCCCCGGTTCAACGTCCGCTACCGCGACGACAAGTCGTACCCGTACCTGGCGGTCACCCTCGACGAGGAGTACCCGCGGCTCCAGGTGATGCGGGGCGCCAAGCGCAAGGGGGTGCGCTATTTCGGGCCGTACTCGCACGCCTGGGCGATCCGCGAGACGCTCGACCTGCTGCTGCGCGTCTTCCCGGCGCGGACCTGCTCCTCCGGGGTGTTCAAGCGGGCCGCCCAGGTCGGCCGCCCCTGCCTGCTGGGTTACATCGGCAAGTGCTCCGCGCCCTGCGTCGGCACCGTCTCCGCAGCCCGGCACCGGGAGATCGTCGACGACTTCTGCGACTTCATGGCCGGCCGCACCGACACCATGGTCCGCAAGCTGGAACGGGAGATGATCCAGGCCAGCGAGGAGTTGGAGTTCGAGCGGGCCGCCCGGCTGCGCGACGACGTCGCGGCGCTGCGCCGGGCGATGGAGAAGCAGACCGTGGTGCTCGGCGACGGCACCGACGCCGACGTGGTCGCCTTCGCCGACGACCCGCTGGAGGCCGCCGTCCAGGTCTTCCACGTCCGCGACGGGCGTATCCGCGGCCAGCGTGGCTGGGTGGTGGAGAAGACCGAGGACCTCACCACCGGCGACCTGGTGCACCACTTCTGCACCCAGGTGTACGGCGACGAGCAGGGCGAGGGCGACGTGCCCCGGGAACTGCTCGTCCCCGAACTGCCCGCGGACGCCGAGGCGCTCACCGACTGGCTCTCCGCCCACCGGGGCAGCCGGGTGTCGCTGCGGGTGCCGCAGCGCGGCGACAAGAAGTCGCTGATGGAGACGGTGGCACGCAACGCGAAGGACGCCCTCGCCCGCCACAAGCTCAAGCGGGCCGGCGACCTGACCACCCGCAGCAAGGCGCTCGACGAGATCAGCGACGCGCTCGGCATGCGGACGTCACCGCTGCGCATCGAGTGTTTCGACGTCTCCCAGATCCAGGGCACCGACGTGGTGGCCAGCATGGTCGTCTTCGAGGACGGGCTGCCGCGCAAGAGCGAATACCGCCGGTTCATCGTCCGGGGCGCCACCGACGACCTCTCCGCCATGCACGAGGTGCTGCGCCGACGGTTCGCCCGCTATCTGGACGCCCGGGCCGAGAGCGGCGAGATCGGCGAGGAGACCGCCGGCGACCCCGACCGGCCCGGCATCGACCCGACCACCGGGCGGCCCCGCAAGTTCGCGTACCCGCCACAGCTGGTGGTGGTCGACGGCGGCGCGCCGCAGGTGGCCGCCGCCGCCCAGGCCCTCGCCGAGCTGGGCATCGACGACGTGGCGCTCTGCGGACTGGCCAAGCGGCTGGAGGAGGTCTGGCTCCCCGACGACGAGTTCCCGGTCATCCTGCCCCGCACCTCCGAGGGGCTCTACCTGCTTCAACGGGTACGCGACGAGGCCCACCGGTTCGCCATCACCTTCCACCGGCAGCGCCGCTCCAAGCGGATGACCGAGTCGGCGCTGGACAACGTCCCCGGCCTCGGTGAGGTACGCCGCAAGGCGCTGCTGCGGCACTTCGGCTCCCTCAAGCGCCTCTCCGCCGCCACCGTCGAGGAGATCACCGAGGTTCCCGGCGTGGGCAAACGGACCGCCGAGGCCATCCTCGCCGCCCTCGAAGACCCCGCCACCGCCACCCCGCCGCACCCCTGACACCCGCGCCCGCCGTCCCGCCAGCCCTCGGTGGCCGACGGAGGGCCCACAGGCCGGCGCATCGTGAACCCTTCGTGCCTCCGTGCCCGTGCCCGCGGTGGCAGTCCCTGCGGTCCGGATTCGCGGCGATCATGGAGTTGTGGTGGTGAACGGAAGCCATGAAAGCCCTTTCTCGGGCGCCACTCCTCCATGATCGGCGCGGGAGGGGGCGGGGGCCGGGTGGCCGGGTCCTGGTCGGTGCGGGTTGGGGCGGGGTGCGTCGGTGCAGACGATCCCCCTGCCTGGGGTGGCGCGTGCCGATCTGCGGTACGGGTCGGTGAGTCGCTCGCGGCTGTGGTGCGAGGAATGTCGGGCTGCTGGCTGGAGGCGGGACCCTCGGTGGGACGTCATGGAGGTTTCCGGGCCTCGGTGACCTCCATGACGTTCCACCGACCGCTCCGCCTCGCTGCTCTCAGGGCGGTGCGGCCCGTGACACCAGCCTCTCCGGACCGCGCAGGGTGCGAGCCCGGGCGGGTGGGGTGCCGCGTCGGCGGGATGGTCTCGACGGGGCAGATGCGTGGATTGTCCGATTGGGGAGTTGGGGGTTCGGGGTCGGTGGGGCGGTTGCGTCGTTGATGCCGGGCGTCCCGTGGTCGGGCCACCCGCCAGGCGGAATCATGCCGGGGGCCGGGTCGTTGAACATGGCAGACCGCGCGGCATCCCGGCCCCGAGCCGAGGAAGCCCGGTCGAAATGACCGGATCGAGAACGGTGAGCCGGTCGGCTCCAAGGCCGAGGGAGACCCGGCCGGAATGGCCGGCCGCCGACCGCTGTTACATCCCCCGGACCGCGCACACCGGGTCCCGAGCCGGTACGGCCGAGGGAATGACTCCCCGCCGCCGGTCGTTACATCCCCGGGCCGCCGAGCAGGTCGACCACGACCGCCGGACGCCCCCGGACTTTCCCCCTTTTCGCGGCATGCCCCCGTGCGGGTGCCGTGCATCCCCCGAAAGCTTTCGCGGCACGACCGCACCCCCCTGCGCCCGCGCCGCACACCCCCGAATGGAAGGCGTGATCTGATCATGGCTACCACTCTGCTGCGCAAGACCGTGCTGACCGCTGCCGGTATCGCCGCCACCGCCGGTGGCATCGCCGGACCCGCCATCGCCGCCCAGGCCACCCCCGCCGAGAAGGCCGCGTCGTCGGTGACCACCGACCGCAAGGGTCACGGCGAGCGGGAGCTGAACGTCCGCTACGAGGCCCAGCCCAACTTCTACTACTGCGGCCCCGCCGCCACCCGTAACGCCCTGTCCGTGCAGGGCAAGGCCATCGACGTCGACGCCATGGCCAAGGAGATGGGCACCACCGAGGACGGCACCAACTCGATCAACGACATCACCCCGGTGCTGAACAAGGAGACCGGCCGCAACGCGTACCACAGCACCGAGATCCCGGCCGACAAGGTCGACGGCAAGCGCGTCGAGCAGCTGCGCGCCGACGTCGTCCGGGCCGTGGACGACGGCCGGGCCGTGGTCGCCAACATCGCCGGCACCGCCACCGACACCGACGGCACCACCCACTCCTTCGAGGGCGGGCACTACATCAGCGTCGTCGGCTACCGCGACGGTGGCAAGACCGTGACCATCGCCGACTCCGCCAACCCGGACCAGGCCTCCTACCGGATCAGCGTCGACGAGCTGGCCCACTGGATCGCCAGCCGCGGCTACTCCTCCTGATCCGCGACAACCACGCGAAAGGGCCGACCCCCCGGGGTCGGCCCTTTCGTCGTCCGGGTCAGGCGTCGTTGCCGGCGAGGACGGTGAGGATCTGCTCGCCGTACTTGGCGAGCTTGTTCTCCCCGACGCCGCTGATCCGGGACAGCTCGGCCAGCGAGGTGGGGGCGTCGGTGGCGATCTGCCGCAGGGTGGCGTCGTGGAAGATCACGTACGCGGGAACGCCCTGCTCCTTGGCGCTCGCCGCCCGCCAGGCGCGCAGCCGTTCGAAGAGCGACCCGGCGGCCGGGTCCAGCTCGGCGACGACGGTGGCCGCGCCGCGGGGCTTCGCCGACCGGCTGGACGGCACCTTCTCCGGCTCGCGGCGCATGGTCACCGTGCGACGGCGGCCCAGCACCTCGGCGCTGGCCTCGGTCAACGCCAGGGTGCCGTAGTCGCCCTCGACGGCGAGCAGTCCCTCCGCCAGCAGTTGGCGCACCACCCCGCGCCACTCCGTCTCGCGCAGGTCCGTGCCGATGCCGAAGGTGGAGAGGTTGTCGTGGCCGTACTGGGTGATCTTGTCGGTCTGCTTGCCGAGCAGGATGTCCACGCAGTGGCCCGCGCCGAAGCGCTGGTTGCGCTCCCGGTCGAGCCGGAACACGGTGGAGAGGAGTTTCTGCGCGGCGACCGTGCCGTCCCAGGACTCCGGCGGGCTCAGGCAGGTGTCGCAGTTGCCGCAGGCCGTCGTGGTGGTCTCGCCGAAGTATTCGAGCAGCTGCACCCGCCGGCAGCGGACCGTCTCGCAGAGGGCGAGCATCGCGTCCAGGTGGGCGGCGAGATTGCGGCGGTGGGCCAGGTCGCCCTCCGACGTCTCGATCATCTTGCGCTGCTGCACCACGTCCTGCAGCCCGTACGCCAGCCAGGCGGTCGACGGCAGGCCGTCCCGTCCGGCGCGGCCGGTCTCCTGGTAGTAGCCCTCGACCGACTTCGGCAGGTCGAGGTGGGCGACGAAGCGTACGTCCGGCTTGTCGATGCCCATCCCGAAGGCGATGGTGGCCACCATGACCAGCCCTTCCTCGCGGAGGAAGCGCTGCTGGTTGGCGGCGCGGGTCGCCGCGTCCAGGCCCGCGTGGTAGGGCAGCGCGGGGATGCCGTTGGCCACCAGGAACTCGGCGGTCTTGTCCACGGAGGCCCGGGAGAGGCAGTAGACGATGCCGGCGTCGCCCGGGTGCTCGTCGCGGAGCAGGCTCAGCAGCTGCTTGCGCGGCTCCCGCTTGGGCACGATCCGGTACTGGATGTTGGGGCGGTCGAAGCTGGCCACGAAGTGCCGGGCGTCGGTGAGGTTGAGCCGGGTGGCGATCTCCGACCGGGTGGCGCTGGTCGCGGTGGCGGTCAGCGCGATCCTCGGCACGCCGGGCCAGCGCTCGTGCAGCATCGACAGGTTGAGGTAGTCGGGGCGGAAGTCGTGCCCCCACTGCGACACGCAGTGCGCCTCGTCGATCGCGAAGAGCGCGATGGTGCCGCGTTCGAGCAGTTGGAGGGTGGACCGCACGGCCAGCCCTTCGGGGGCCAGGTAGAGCAGGTCCAGCTCGCCGGCGACGTACGCCGCCTCGACCCGCCGCCGAGACGTGAGGTCCTGCGTCGAGTTGAGGAAGCCGGCGCGGACGCCGACCGCGGTGAGCGCGTCGACCTGGTCCTGCATGAGCGCGATCAGCGGCGACACGACCACCGCGACACCCGGCCGGACCAGGGCGGGGATCTGGTAGCAGAGCGACTTGCCACCACCGGTCGGCATCAGCACCAGCGCGTCGCCGCCGGCCACCACGTGCTCGACGACCTCCTGCTGGAAGCCGCGGAACGCGTCGTAGCCGAACACCCGCCGGAGCACCCCGGAGGCGTCCTCGGTCCGCAGATCGGTGGGGGAGACCATTGGCGCAGTCTACGAGCGTCCCCCGACACCACCCCTCCTTCCCGCCCCGCGCCCCCGCTCCAGTCCGTCGATCATGGGGTTGGCGGCGGTGCGGATCTCCATCGGTGCCGCCAACCCCATGATCGACGAGGTGGGACCGGGAAGGCGGGACCGGGGAGGGGAACGGACAAGGCGATGTTCCGGTCGTCACCCCGTGGAATCCCGGGCGGGGTCCCAGCAGTTAGAGTCGCTGATTGACCATGCGCGGCCGACCGGCCGCGGCGCCACGGCTGGGGGTAGCAGGTGAGCGAGGCGCGGACGACGGCGGCGGACCCGGTGCCGGCGGGGACAGCGACACAGCCGACCGAGGCGGAGACCAGCCTGGTGGTGGTCACCGGACTGTCCGGCGGCGGCCGCAGCACGGTGGCCCGGGCGCTGGAGAACGTCGGCTACTACGTGGTCGACAACCTGCCGCAGGCGCTGATGCTGGACATGGCCGAGCTGGCCTTCAAGGCCGGCGGCGCGGCCCGGCGTACGGCGATGGTGCTGGACGTCCGCTCGCGGGCGTTCTCCACCGACCTGGCCGGCGCGATCCGGGAGCTGAAGGAGCGCGGGTTCTCGCCCCGGGTGGTCTTCGTCGACGCCGACGACGAGGTGCTGATCCGCCGCTTCGAGAGCGTGCGCCGCTCGCACCCGCTGCAGGGCGAGGGGCGGCTCGCCGACGGCATCGCCAACGAGCGGGCCCTGCTGGAGGAGGCCCGCGAGCAGGCCGACGTGATCATCGACACCAGCCACCTGAACGTCAACCAGCTCCGCCGCCGGGTCGAGGAGCTCTTCGGCGGCGAGGACGCCCGCCGGCTGCGGGTCACCGTGATCTCCTTCGGCTTCAAGTACGGTCTCCCGCCGGACGCCGACTTCGTGCTCGACGCCCGCTTCCTGCCCAACCCGTACTGGGTGCCGGAGCTGCGGGAGCACACCGGGCGGGAGGAGGCGGTCAGCTCGTACGTGCTGGGGCAGGAGGGCGCGGACGCCTTCGTGGCCGCGTACGCGGACCTGGTCAACGCCACCACCGCCGGTTTCGAGCGGGAGGGCAAGCGCTACCTGACCGTGGCGGTCGGCTGCACCGGCGGCAAGCACCGCAGCGTCGCCATCGCCGAGGAACTGGCCGGGCGGCTGCGCGAGTCGGGGCTCTCCGCCAACGCGCAGCACCGGGACCTGGGGCGGGAATGACCCGTACGAAGGTCGTCGCCTTCGGCGGCGGGCACGGCCTCTCGGCGTCCCTGCGGGCGCTGCGGCACTGCGTACCCGAACTGGACCTGGACCTCACCGCGGTGGTCACCGTCGGTGACGACGGCGGCTCCAGCGGCCGGCTGCGCGCCGCCCGCGGCGGCCTGCCCCCGGGCGACCTGCGGCAGGCCCTGGTCGCGCTGGCCGGCGACCACCCGGCCACCCGGCGCAGCGCCGGCCTGTTCCAGCACCGCTTCGCCGCGGTCGGCGGGTGCCGGTGCGGCGGAGGACGGGCTGGCCGGGCACGCCGTCGGCAACCTGGTGCTCTGCGGCCTGATGGAGCAGCTCGGCGACCCGGTGGCCGCCCTCGACCACGCCGGCGCGATGCTCGGCGCGGTCGGCCGGGTGCTGCCGATGTCGCGGCAGCCGGTCGGGATCGAGGCCCGGGTCCGCGGCGCGGTCCCGGACCACCCCGAAGAGGTACGTACGGTGCGCGGCCAGCACCAGGTGGCGGTGACCACCGGGCAGGTCGAGTCGTTGCTGCTGACGCCCGCCGCGCCGGCCCCCTGCGCGGAGGCGGTCGCGGCGATCGGCGCGGCCGACTGGTTGATCTTCGGGCCGGGCAGCTGGTACACCAGCGTGCTGCCGCACCTGCTGGTGCCGGGGCTGGCGCACGCCATCGTCGCCAGCCCGGCCCGACGGCTGGTGACGCTCAACCTGGTGGCGGAGAAGGAGACCCGGGGGCTCTCCCTGGCCGACCATCTGGCCACCCTGAGTCGCTATCTGCCCGAGTTGAAGCTGGACCTGGTGCTGGCGGACTCCGCGGCGGTGGGTGATCCCGGTGCGGTCGAACGTGCGGCAGAATCGCTGGGTGCCCGGCTGGTCCTCGCTCCCGTCGCCGTCACCGACGGCACGCCCCGTCATGATCCGGCTGCCCTGGGCGCCGCGCTGGTGCCTGTCCTGGGCGCCGATCGTTAAGCACGTACGTAATCACCGGCGACACGCCGGTACCGGTCCGTGGAGGGGCGCACTATGGCGATGACGGCTGCGGTCAAGGACGAGCTGAGTCGGGTGGACGTGCCCAAGCCCTGCTGCCGACGGGCGGAGATGGCGGCTCTGCTGCGCTTCGCCGGCGGGCTGCACATCGTGTCGGGTCGCGTGGTGGTCGAGGCCGAGCTGGACACCGGCGCGGTGGCCCGGCGGCTGCGGCGGGAGGTCGCCGAGGTCTACGGCTACCCGAGTGAGATCCATGTGCTCGCCTCCGGCGGGCTGCGCAAGGGCAGTCATTTCATCGTCCGGGTGGTCAAGGACGGCGAGGCGCTGGCCCGCCAGACCGGGCTGCTCGACGTGCGCGGCCGGCCCGTACGCGGCCTGCCGCCGCACGTGGTCGCCGCCAACGTCTGCTGCGCCGTGTCGGCGTGGCGGGGCGCGTTCATGGCGCACGGTTCGCTGACCGAGCCGGGCCGCTCCAGCGCGCTGGAGATCACCTGCCCCGGCCCGGAGTCGGCGCTCGCGCTGGTCGGCGCTGCCCGCCGGATCGGCATCGTCGCCAAGAACCGCGAGGTCCGCCAGGTCGACCGGGTGGTGGTCAAGGACGGTGACGCGATCGCCGCGCTGCTCACCCGGATAGGAGCGCACTCCAGCGTGCTGGCCTGGGAGGAGCGCCGGGTACGCCGCGAGGTGCGGGCCACCGCGAACCGGCTGGCGAACTTCGACGACGCCAACCTGCGCCGTTCGGCCCGCGCGGCGGTCGCCGCGGCGGCCCGGGTCACCCGCGCGCTGGAGATCCTCGCCGACGACGCCCCCAACCACCTGACCTCGGCCGGCCGGCTGCGGCTGGAGCACCGGCAGGCCTCGCTGGAGGAGCTGGGCGCGCTGGCCGATCCGCCGCTGACCAAGGACGCCATCGCGGGCCGGATCCGCCGGCTGCTGGCGCTCGCCGACAAGCGGGCCCGCGACCTGGGTATCCCGGATACGGAAGCAGCCGTCACGCCCGACATGCTCGTGGTCTGATAGGACGGTGGGTCGCCATTCTGCGAGCGGGATCACCACCCGACGCAGCGCGGCGCCGCACGCTCGGATAAGGTCGCTGCGTACGGCAAGGGGGCCGGCACAGGCACCCCTCGTTGTGCCCACCGCCTCGGGCGGTCAGGTCCTTCAGGGCCGCGGCGGGGTGGCCGAGATGAACCGTCAACGGCCGGCTCCAACGGTCGGCGAACACATTTCCGCCGGCCCGGGTCTGACGCCGGCGGACCAGAACGCGAGGAGATGGGACCTGTGACCATCCGGGTTGGCATCAACGGCTTCGGCCGGATCGGCCGTAACTTCTTCCGGGCAGTGCTGGCGTCCGGCGCTGACATCGAGGTCGTCGCGGTCAACGACCTGACCGACAACGCGACGCTCGCCCACCTGCTCAAGTACGACAGCATCCTGGGCCGCCTGCCGCACGAGGTGAAGGCCAGCGCCGACGAGATCACCGTGGGTGGCAAGGCCATCAAGGTGTTCGAGGAGAGGGACCCCGCCAAGCTGTCGTGGAGCGAGGTCGGCGTCGACGTCGTCATCGAGTCCACCGGGTTCTTCACCGACGGCACCAAGGCGAAGGCGCACATCGACGGCGGGGCCAAGAAGGTCATCATCTCCGCGCCGGCGAAGAACGAGGACGTCACGGTCGTCATGGGTGTGAACCACGACCAGTACGACCCGGCGAAGCACAACATCATCTCCAACGCCTCCTGCACCACCAACTGCCTGGCGCCGATGGCGAAGGTGCTGAACGACACGTTCGGCATCACCAAGGGTCTGATGACCACCATCCACGCGTACACGCAGGACCAGAACCTGCAGGACGCGCCGCACAAGGACCTGCGCCGGGCCCGGGCCGCCGCGCTGAACATCGTCCCCACCTCGACCGGCGCCGCGAAGGCGATCGGCCTGGTGCTGCCGGAGCTGAAGGGCAAGCTGGACGGTTACGCGCTGCGCGTGCCGATCCCGACCGGCTCGGCCACCGACCTGACCGTCGAGGTCGGCCGGGAGACCACGGTGGACGAGGTCAACGCCGCGCTGAAGGCCGCCGCCGAGGGCCCGCTCAAGGGCTTCCTCAGCTACAACGAGGACCCGATCGTCTCCGCCGACATCGTCACCGACCCGTCGTCGTGCATCTTCGACGCGCCGCTGACCAAGGTGATCGGCAACCAGGTCAAGGTCGTCGGCTGGTACGACAACGAGTGGGGCTACTCCAACCGCCTGGTGGACCTGGTCAAGCTGGTGGGTCAGTCGCTGTGACGATCCGCAACCTCGACGACCTGCTCGCCGAGGGGGTGTCGGGTCGGCGCGTGCTGGTGCGCGCCGACCTGAACGTCCCGCTCGACAAGCAGACCGGGGACATCACCGACGACGGCCGGATCCGGGCCGTGCTGCCCACGCTGAGCGCGCTGGTGCAGGCCGGCGCCAAGGTGGTCGTCTGCTCCCACCTGGGCCGCCCGAAGGGCGCGCCCGACCCGCAGTTCAGCCTCCGGCCGGTCGCCGGCCGGCTGGGTGAGCTGCTCGGCGCGCCGGTGCACTTCGCCTCCGACACCGTCGGCGACTCCGCCCGCGCCACCGTGGACGGGCTGGCCGACGGTCAGGTCGCGCTGCTGGAGAACCTGCGCTTCAACTCCGGCGAGACCAGCAAGGACGAGGCCGAGCGGGGCGCCTTCGCCGACCAGCTCGCCGCGTTCGGCGACGCGTACGTGGACGACGCCTTCGGCGCCGTGCACCGCAAGCACGCCAGTGTCTTCGACGTGCCCGCCCGGCTGCCGCACGTGGCCGGCCGGCTGGTGCTGCGCGAGGTCGAGGTGCTCGGCAAGCTGACCGGCGAGCCGGAGCGCCCGTACGTGGTGGTGCTCGGTGGTTCCAAGGTCTCCGACAAGCTGGCGGTGATCGAGGCCCTGCTGCCGACGGTCGACCGGCTGCTCATCGGCGGCGGGATGTGCTTCACCTTCCTCAAGGCGCAGGGCCACGAGGTGGGCTCCTCCCTGCTGGAGGAGGAGATGGTCGAGACCTGCCGTAACCTCCTGGAGCGGTCCGCGGGCAAGATCATGCTCCCGGTCGACGTGGTGGCGGCGGACGCCTTCGCCCCGGACGCCGCGCACGACACGGTGCCCGCCGACGGCATCCCCAGCCACCGGCTGGGCCTGGACATCGGCCCGGAGACGGTCGCCGGCTTCGCCGCCGCGCTGTCCCAGGCGAAGACCATCTTCTGGAACGGCCCGATGGGCGTCTTCGAGATGGCCGCCTTCGCGAACGGCACCCGGGGGATCGCCGAGGCGATCACCAAGGCCGACGCGTTCAGCGTGGTCGGCGGCGGCGACTCCGCCGCGGCGGTCCGCGCCCTGGGCCTCGACGAGTCGTCGTTCGGGCACATCTCCACCGGGGGCGGGGCGTCCCTGGAATACCTGGAGGGCAAGACCCTCCCGGGCATCGCGGCGCTGGAGGACTGATGGCGGGCTTCACCCGCCGGCCGCTGATGGCCGGCAACTGGAAGATGAACCTGAACCACCTCGAGGCGAACCTGCTGCTGCAGAAGCTCGCGGCGAGCCTCACCGAGAAGCAGCTCACCGACGTCGAGACGGTGGTCCTGCCGCCCTTCACCGACCTGCGCACCGTGCAGACCGCGGTGGACGGCGACAAGCTGCTGATCGGGTACGGCGCGCAGGACCTGTCGCCGTACCAGTCGGGGGCGTACACCGGGGACATCTCCGGTGCGATGCTGGCCAAGCTGGGCTGCACGTACGTGACGGTCGGGCACTCCGAGCGCCGGCAGTACCACTACGAGGACGACGCGATCGTCAACGCCAAGGTGGCCGCCGCGCTGGCCAACGGGCTCACCCCGATCCTCTGCATCGGCGAGGGGCTGGAGATCCGGGAGCAGCTGCGGCACGTGCCGCACTGCTGCGACCAGCTCGACGGCGCCCTGAAGGGGCTCACCCCCGAGCAGGTCACCAAGGTCGTCGTGGCGTACGAGCCGGTCTGGGCGATCGGCACCGGCAAGACGGCCACTCCGGAGGACGCCCAGGAGGTGTGCGGGGAGGTCCGCAAGCGGCTGGTCGAGACCTACGACCAGGGCACGGCGGACCAGGTCCGGATCCTCTACGGCGGTTCGGTCAAGTCCTCGAACGTCGCCTCGATCATGGCCCAGCCGGACGTGGACGGGGCCCTGGTCGGCGGTGCGAGCCTGGACGCCGAGGAGTTCGCGAAGATCTGCCGGTTCCCGGAGCACATCACCCGCTGATCGCTCGCTATCCTGGACTCTGCCCGTCCGCAGGCCGGTGCCGCACGCCCGACCAGCCCGGGCAGATGATCGCTACGAGAGGACTGACCCCGACCATGCCGATCGCGTTCGCATACACGTTGATCGTGTTGTTGATCATCACGAGCATCATGCTCACCCTGCTCATCCTGCTGCACCGAGGTAAGGGTGGCGGGATGTCGAGCATGTTCGGCGGTGGCGTCAGCTCCAGCCTCGCCGGGTCGTCGGTGGCCGAGAAGAACCTCGACCGCTACACCGTCCTGGTGGGGATCGTCTGGTTCGCCTGCATCGTGGGGATCGGGCTCTGGCTCCGCCTCCAGATGAGCAGCGGGGCATAGCCAGCCCGTCAGGTCGTACAATCTGCGCGCGGTCCGTCACGGCGGGCCGCGCGCAGTTTTCTTCTCCGCCCGCACGGCACCGCCCCGCCGCCCGCCCTGAGCGGTGGTCCCCGCACCACGACAGGAGCGCAGCGTGCTGACTGGCAACACCTTCCGAGGCACCCGGATCGGGTCCGGTCCCGAACGACTCACCGAGCGCTATGCGCCGGCCCCACGCCGCGCGGTCACCTACTGGTGCCGCAACGACCACCGGGTCGAGATCCAGATCGCCGCCGAGGCGGAGACGCCGCCGGGCTGGGAGTGCCCGCACTGCGGCCAGCCCGCCGGCCCCGACGCGCAGAACCCGCCCGGCCGGGCCCGGGCCGAGCCCTTCAAGAGCCACCTGGCGTACGTGAAGGAGCGGCGCTCCCCCGAAGAGGGGGAGGCCATCCTCGCCGAGGCGCTGGCCGCCCTGCGCCGCCGCCGCGGCCGGTCCTGACCGACCGCGGCGACGGGCAGCTACGACCGTTGCCCGCTGCTCACTTCCGCACGCTGCGCAGGCGGGCCGGCACGTCGGCCGCCGCGGCCCGGTCCAGCAGCCAGAGGGTACGTGCGACGCCGTGCGCCCCCGCCGCCGGCAGTTGCACCGGACCCGCCCCGGCCAGCGCCATGCCCACCGCGCGGGACTTGTCCGCGCCGCTGGCCACCAGCCAGACCTCCTCGGCCGTGTTGATCGCCGGCAGGGTGAGCGTGGTCCGCACCGGCGGCGGCTTCGGGCTGCCCCGCACCGCGCTGACCGGCCGGTTGTCGTGGTGCACCGGGTGCTCCGGGAAGACCGACGCCACGTGCCCGTCCTCGCCCACGCCCAGCATCAGCACGTCGAAGTGGGGGAGCGCGGCGTGCCCCGGGCGGGCCGCGACGGCCAGCTCCTCGGCGTACCGGGCGGCGGCCCCCTCCGGGTCGTTGCCGGCCGGGCCGTCGGAGGCCGGCATCGGGTGGATCCGGGCCGGGTCCAGCGGCACCGCGTCCAGCAGCGCCGCCCGGGCCTGGGTCTCGTTGCGCTCCGGGTCGCCGGCCGGCAGGAAACGCTCGTCACCCCACCAGACGTCGACCCGGGACCAGTCCACCGCGTCCCGGGCCGGCAGCGCCGCCACCGCCCGGTACACCGCCGCGGCGATCCGCCCGCCGGTCAGCACCACCGAGGCCTGACCCCGGTCCGCCTGCGCGTCGAGCAGCTTCACCACCAGCCGGGCCGCCACCGCCTGCGCCAGCAGGTCGGCGTCGGCGTGGACGGCGACACTCGCCTCACTCATTCGTCGTGCCCTCGTGTTCCGACCGCCTCGCGGTCACCTGTCCCGCTCACGGGTTCGCGGTCGCGCCGGCGTGCGCGGTGATCCCCGCCTCGGCCCGCTGGGCGGTCGCCGGGTCCTTCCACACGTGCCGCCGGTGGGCGGGACGCTCGTCCAACCCGGTGAGCCCGGCGGCGGTGCCCAGCGCCTCGGCGTAGATCTGGTCGGCGTCGAGCCGCCGCAGTTCCTCGGCCAGCTCGTCGCCGAGCGGCCGGCGCACCAGCGGCAGCGTCCGGTCGTCCTGACCGGTCCGCCGGAACGTCGCGATGCTGTCGTCCCGGGTGAGGGTCAGCTCGTCGCCGTTGGCGCAGCGCAGCTGCACCTCGCGCATCCGCGGGTATTCGTCGGTGTGCTCCCAGGCCGGGTCGATGCCCAGCCGGGCGGCCAGCCAGCCGCGCATCAGCGCCGCCGTCGGGTCGGTGCGGGGCGCCACCACGGTCGCCTCGGTGACCCGGGCCTGGGTGGTGTCGAACGCCCCGGCGACCAGGGTGCGCCACGGGGTGATCCGGGTCCAGGCCAGGTCGGTGTCGCCGGGGGCGTAGTCCGCGGCCCGCTGCTTCAGCGCCGCGATCGGGTCGGCCGCCTGCGCGCAGTCGGTGATCCGGCGGTCCGCCACCACACCGAGGAAGTCGGTGGAGATCTCCACCGGCGGTTCGCCGTGCCACCAGGTCACCACCGGTACGTCCGGCACCAGCAGTGGCATCACCACCGACTCGGCGTGCAGGGCCAGCCGACCGTACATCCGGGTCACCACCGCCTCGCACGGGCCGAGCCGGCCGCCGACGACGATCTCGGCGTCCAGCCGGTTACGGTCCCGTTCGACGTCGGAGCGGACCACCACGACGATCCGGCACGGGTGGGCGGCCGCGGCGATGGTCGCCGCCGCCTCCGCCTCCCGGACCTGCTTCTCGTCCGCCACCACGATCAGGGTGAGCGCCATGCCGCTGGCCACCCCGCCGGCGCTGCGCCGTTCGGCGGCGAGCGCCTTGACCACCTCGTTGCCGGTGGTGTCCCACAGCCCGATCATGCTCTTCTCCAAGCCCGGCCCTCGCGGGCCAGCATCTCGTCGGCCGCGCGCGGCCCCCACTCGCCGGACCGGTACGGCTCCGGCTTGGTGCCCGTCCAGGCGTGCTCCAGCGGGTCCACGACCTGCCAGCTCTGCTCCACCTCGGCGGCGTCCGGGAAGAGCGTCCGGTCCCCGATCAGCACGTCCAGCACGAGCCGCTCGTACGCCTCGGGGCTGGACTCGGTGAACGCCTCGCCGTACTGGAAGTCCATCGCGATGTCGCGGACCTCCATCGTGGTGCCGGGCACCTTGGAACCGAACTTCAGCACCACGCCCTCGTCCGGCTGGACCCGGATGACCAGCTGGTTGGGGCCGAGCGACTCCATGTCCGCCGGGTTGAACGGCAGGTGCGGCGCCTTCTTGAACATGATGGCCACCTCGGTGACCCGGCGGGGCAGCCGCTTGCCGGCGCGGATGTAGAACGGCACCCCCGCCCACCGACGGTTCTGGATGCCGAGCCGGACGGCGACGTAGGTCTCCGTGGTGGAGTCCTCGGGCACGCCCTCCTCGTCCAGGTAGCCGACGGCGCGCTCGCCGCCGACCCAGCCGGGCAGGTACTGGCCGCGCACGGTGTCCCGGGCGACGTCCTTCGGCACGGTGATGGCCTTGAGCACCTTGAGCTTTTCGGCGCGGATCTCGTCCGCGTCGAAGCTGGTGGGCTCCTCCATCGCCACCAGGGCGAGGAGCTGGAGCAGGTGGTTCTGCAGCACGTCACGGGCGGTGCCGACGGTGTCGTAGAAGCCGGCCCGGGTGCCGATGCCGACGTCCTCGGCCATGGTGATCTGCACCGAGTCGACGTACTTGGAGTTCCACAGCGGTTCGAAGAGGTTGTTGGCGAACCGCAGGGCCAGGATGTTCTGGACCGTCTCCTTGCCCAGGTAGTGGTCGATCCGGAAGACGTCCTGCCCGGTGAACACGTCGTCGACCAGGTCGTTGAGCTCCTTCGCGGAGGGCAGGTCGTTGCCGAACGGCTTCTCCACCACGACCCGCCGCCAGCCGCCGGACTTGGCGTTGTCCGCCATGCCGGTGCGGGCCAGCTGCTTGAGCACCACCGGGAAGGCCGCCGGGGGGATGGAGAAGTAGAAGGCGGCGTTGCCCGGGATGCCGTGGCTGGTGCGCAGCTCGTCCAGCGTGGTGGCCAGCTGGTCGAAGGCCGCGTCGTCGTCGAACGAGCCGCCCACGAACTTGATGTTGCCGGCCAGCCGGGCCCAGACCTCGTCCCGCCAGGGGGTGCGGGCGTGCTTGCGGGCGGCCTCGCAGGCCAGGGTCTCGAAGTCCCCGTCACCCCAGTCCCGCCGGGCGAAGCCCAGGACCACGAAACCGGGCGGCAGCAGCCCTCGGTTCGCCAGGTCGTAGACCGCCGGCAGCAACTTCTTCCGCGCCAGGTCACCGGTGACGCCGAAGATCACCAGAGCGCAGGGCTCCGGGATCCGTGGCAGTCGCCGGTCCTGGGGGTCGCGCAGCGGGTTCACCGTATCTCCTCGATTCGCGACTGCGGGGCTCGCAGCACCGGCGTGCTCGTCGCCGCTCACGGTGCCTCCTCGCTCCGCTGGGTTCGTCTCGTCCATCGTCACGTCAGGTCCGTCCGGCCGCAACGAGAAGCTGGGCCACGCCGGCCGCCCGGTCGGTCAGGTGCAGTCGCAGCACCGGTCGCCCCCGGTCGGCCAGGGCCTGCCGGTCGCCGGCGGCCTGCGCCGCCTGCAGCTCCCCGAAGGTGTACGGCCGGCCGGGCACCGGCAGGTCGGCGGTCACCGCGCCGGTCAGCTGAAGATGGCTGCCGACCGCCGGGCCGCCCTTGTGGTACTGGCCGGTGGAGTGCAGGAACCGGGGGCCCCAGCCGAAGGTCACCGGCCGCGCGGTCGCCCCGGCCAGCAGCGGGCGCAGGCCGGCCACGGCCGCGTCGGCGTGCCGGTCGAGGTACGCCGACACCGCCAGGTAACCGTCGTCGCCGAGCCCGTCGAGCAGCCACCGCAGCACGCCGGCCAGGTCGTCGGGGGCGCCCGCCGGGGCGTACACCTCGATCGCGCCCTCGGTGAACGACGGCGTCGCGGCCGGCGGTCCGGCGGCCAGCAGACGGGCCGTGTTCTCCTTGCTCTCCGCGACGTCCGGCTGGTCGAACGGGTCGACGCCGAGCACCGCGCCCGCCACGGCGGTGGCGTACTCCCAGGTCAGGAACTGGGCGCCGAGCGGGCCGTTGACCGCCACGTCCGCGCCGCCTACCCCCGGTACGGCCCCGGCCGCCAGCGCCCCGCCGTAGGCCACGGTGAGCACGCCGGGCCCGGTCGCCCCGGGCGCCTGCGGCGACTCGACCACGACCGGCAGGATGCCGAGCCCGGCCTTGCCGGTCGACTCGGCGAGTAGCTGCTCGACCCAGTCGCCCAGCCCGTCCAGGCCGGTGCCGTCGCCGACCAGGGCCACGGTGTCCCGGCCGGTGGTCGCCGCCGCGCCGAGCGCCACGCCCAGGGCCAGGCCGGGGTTGTCCCGGTCCTGCCCCAGCGAACCGGCCAGCGCCTCGGCGTCGTCGAGCAGCTCGGTCACCGGCACCCCGGCCAGCGCCGTCGGCACCAGGCCGAACGCGGTCAGCGCCGAGTACCGGCCGCCGACCTCCGGGTCGGCGACGATGGTGACCACGCCCATCTCGGCGGCGGTCGCCGCCAACGGCGAGTCCGGGTCGGTGACCACCACGAAGTGCCGGGCCGCCTCGGCCTCGGTCATGCCGGCGTCCAGGAACGCCTGCCAGTAGGCCCGCCGGTGGCTGTCGGTCTCCACCGTCGTGCCGGACTTGCTGGAGATCACCACGACGGTACGGTCCAGCCGGTCGGCGAGCGCCGCGCGGACCTGCCCCGGGTCGGTGGTGTCCAGCACGGTCAGCGGGCGACCCAGGGTCCGCGCCACGACCTCCGGGGCCAGCGAGGAGCCGCCCATCCCGGCGAGCACCACGTGGTCCAGGTCGGCCAGCTCGTCGATCAGCTCGGCGAGCTGGGGGAGCAGTTCCCGGCTGCGCAGGTGGGTGTCCACCCAGCCGAGCCGGGTCCGCGCCTCGGCCTCGGCCGCCGGGCCCCACAGGGTGGGGTCCTTCGCGGCCAGCCGGCCGGGGACGTCCCGGGCCACCAGGGCGGCCCGGACAGAGGCCGGCGCGGACCGGTCCACCGGGTCCGCGCCGTACACGGCCAGCCCGGCCGCCACGTCCACCGGTCCGGCCAGCAGGTCGCTCACGTCGCCACCGGACCGGGCCGGACGACGGCGGGCCGCGCCCCGGGAATCCCCGGGGCGCGGACGGCGCCCATCGTCACGCGTTGCCCCCGGCCTGCTGGGCGGCCTGCGCGTTGTCCTTGGCGGCCTTGTTCGGCTCGCCGGTGCCCTTCGCCGCCTCGGTCAGCGACTTCTTCACCCCTTCGAGCAGCTCCAGCCAGCTGGCCTCGAACTTCTCCACGCCTTCGCGCTCCAGGGTGGCGATCACGTCGGCCATGTCCACGCCGACGGCCTCCAGGTCGGTGAAGACCTGCCGCGCGTCGTCGTACGAGCCGGTGATGGTGTCGCCCCGCGTCTCGCCGTGGTCGGCGTACGCGTGGATGACCGACTCCGGCATGGTGTTGACCGTGCCGGGGGCGATCAGCTCCTCGACGTAGATGACGTCCCGGTAGTCGGGGTTCTTCGTCGAGGTGGAGGCCCAGAGCGGGCGCTGCGGGTGAGCGCCGGCGTCGGCCAGGGCCTGCCAGCGGTCCGAGGAGAAGACCTTGCCGTAGCGCTCGTACGCCAGCTGGGCGTTGGCCACGGCGGCCTTGCCGCGCAGCGCCTTCGCCCGGTCGGAGCCGATCTTCTCGAGTCGCTTGTCGACCTCGGTGTCGACCCGGGAGACGAAGAACGACGCCACCGAGCCGATCTTCGACAGGTCGTGGCCGTTCGCCTTGGCCTGCTCCAGGCCGGCGAGGAAGGCCTCCATCACCGCCGAGTAGCGGTCCAGCCCGAAGATCAGGGTCACGTTGACGCTGATCCCCTCGGCCAGGGTCGCGGTGATCGCCGGCAGGCCCTCCTCGGTCGCCGGGATCTTGATGAAGAGGTTCGGCCGGTCGACCAGCCACCAGAGCGCCTTGGCCTCGGCGACGGTCTTCGCCGTCTCGTGGGCCAGCCGGGGGTCGACCTCGATCGAGACCCGGCCGTCCACCCCGGCGCTGCCGTCGTACGACGGGCGCATCACGTCGCACGCCCACCGCACGTCGTACGTGGTGAGCATGCGGACCGCCTCCTCGACCTCGATGCCACGGGTGGCGAGGTCGGTCAGCTGCCAGTTGTACTCCGTGGCGTCACTGAGCGCCTTGGCGAAGATGCTCGGGTTGGTGGTCACGCCGGCCACGTGCTGCTCCCGGCGGAGCTGGTCCAGCCCGCCGGAGCTCAGTCGTACCCGGGAAAGATCGTCGAGCCAGACCGCCACACCCGCGGCGGTGAGCTCGCTCAGCCTGTCCGTCATGCCGTCCACGCTCCCCTCAGTTGCCGGTCGTGAAACCGGTGATGTCGCCCACCCGGGTCAGCGCCGCGTGCGCGGCGGCCACGATCCGGTCGGGGGTGAACCCGAACTGTTCGAAGAGCACGGTGTGCGGGGCACTCGCGCCGTAGTGCTCCAGGCTCACGCTCTCGCCGCTGTCGCCGACGATCCCGCGCCAGGACATCGCGATGCCCGCCTCCACGCTCACCCGTGCCTTTACCCCGCGCGGCAGCACCGACTCCCGGTACGACTCGTCCTGCTCGTAGAACCACTCCTGGCAGGGCATCGAGACGACCCGGGTGGGGGTGCCGTCGGCCTCCAGCCGCTCCCGGGCGGTGAGGCAGAGCTGCACCTCGGAGCCGGTGCCGACGATGATCACCTGCGGCTTGCCGTTGGACGCCTCGGCCAGCACGTAGCCGCCCTTGGCGGTGCCCTCGGCGGGGCCGTACTGCTCCCGGTCGATGGTCGGCAGCGGCTGGCGGGACAGCGCCAGCGCGGTCGGCCGGTCGGTGTGCTCCAGCGCCTGCCGCCACGCCCACGCGGTCTCGTTGGCGTCGGCCGGGCGCACCACGTCCAGGCCGGGGATGGCCCGCAGCGCGGTCAGGTGCTCCACCGGCTGGTGGGTCGGGCCGTCCTCGCCGAGGCCGATCGAGTCGTGCGTCCAGACGTACGTCACCGGGAGCTTCATCAGCGCGGCGAGCCGGACCGACGGGCGCATGTAGTCGCTGAACACCAGGAACGTGCCGCCGTAGGCCCGGGTGCCGCCGTGCAGGGCGATGCCGTTGAGGATCGCGCCCATGGCGTGCTCACGGATGCCGAAGTGCAGGGTGCGGCCGTACTCGTCGCCCGGGAAGTCCTTGGTGGCGTGCACCGCCGGGATGAAGGACGGCTCGCCCTTCATGGTGGTGTTGTTGCTCTCCGCCAGGTCGGCCGAGCCGCCCCAGAGCTCCGGCAGGACCGGGGCCAGGGCCTCCAGCACCTTGCCGGAGGCGGCCCGGGTGGCGACGCCCTTCGCGTCGGCGGGGAAGGTCGGCAGGGCGTCGGTCCAGCCCTGCGGCAGCTGCCGGACGGCCATCCGGTCCCACAGCGCCTTGCGCTCCGGGTTGGCCTGCGCCCACGCGTCGAACGCGGTGGTCCACGCCGCCTGCGCCTCGGCACCCCGCTCCAGCACCTGCCGGGCGTGCCCGAGGACCTCCTCGTCCACCTGGAAGGTCTGCTGCGGGTCGAAGCCGAGGATCTCCTTGGTGGCCTTCACCTCGTCCGCGCCGAGCGCGGAGCCGTGGATCTTGCCGGTGTTCTTCTTGTTCGGCGCGGGCCAGCCGATGATGGTGCGCAGCGCGACGAAGCTCGGCCGGTCGGTCTCCGCCTTCGCGGCCAGCAGCGCCTGGTACAGCGCCTCCACGTCCTCGTGGTAGTCGTCCTGGTCGGCGTCGCCGCGCCGCCAGTCGACGGTCTGCACGTGCCAGCCGTACGCCTCGTAACGGGCCGCCACGTCCTCGCTCTTGGCGATCCGGGTGTCGTCCTCGATCGAGATCTCGTTGTCGTCGTAGATCACGCAGAGGTTGCCGAGCTGCTGGTGGCCGGCGAGGGCGCTGACCTCGTGGCTGATGCCCTCCTCGATGTCGCCGTCGGAGGCGATGCACCAGATGTCGTGCCGGAACGGCGAGTCGGCGCGGTCCGGGTCCGGGTCGAACAGGCCGCGCTCGCGGCGGGCCGCCATCGCCATGCCGACCGCGTTGCCCAGGCCCTGGCCGAGCGGGCCGGTGGTGGTCTCCACGCCCGGGGTGTGGCCGTGCTCCGGGTGGCCCGGGGTGAGCGAACCCCACTGCCGCAGCGACTTCAGGTCGTCCAGGGCGAGCGGGTAGCCGGCGAGGAAGAGCTGGATGTAGAGCGTCAGGCTGGAGTGCCCGGCGGAGAGCACGAACCGGTCCCGGCCGGGCCAGTTCGGGTCGGCCGGGTTGTGCCGCATGACCCGGTTGAAGAGCAGGTACGCCGCGGGCGCGAGGCTCATCGCCGTGCCCGGGTGACCGTTGCCGGATTTCTCCACGGCGTCCATGGCCAGCACGCGGACCGTGTCGACGGCCCTGCGGTCGAGGTCGGACCAGTTGAGTGCGGGTTGCTCGGGTCGGTTGGCAGCCACGATGGTTGTGCTCCTCGGCAGATGGGCGGAACCCTCACCGATGACCCTATCGAGCGGTCCTAAACCTCCGCCCGGGGATCTCGGCATGCTGGTGGGTACGGCTGGGCGGCGCCGGGCGTTCGATCCCGACTGTGACGACCCGCACCGTTGTCGGGTCGCCCGGGCAGCGCAAACGACGACGCGTAGTCTGTGGGGCGGTGTGCGGACCCGCGACGGGTCCCGACCGATCCGATCTCCCCCTGCCGATGCCGGAAGGTGGCAATCCGTGAGCATGATCACCGAGCGCCCCGTCAGCAACTCTGCCGGGCAGCCGCCGGTGCGCACGGAGGACGCGGCGTCGGCGACCGGGCGGCGGGACGTCCGCGCGGTCGTCTCGGCGTACGTGGCGCTGACCAAGCCCCGGATCGTCGAGCTGCTGCTGGTGACCACGGTGCCGGCGATGATGCTCGCCGACGGTGGCATGCCGTCGCTGTGGCTGGTGGCCGTCGTGCTGATCGGCGGCTCGCTGGCGGCCGGCGCGGCCAGCGTCATCAACTGCTACATCGACCGGGACATCGACCAGCTGATGCGGCGTACCAAGCGCCGCCCGCTGCCGGCGCACACCGTGTCGCCGCGCAACGCGCTGGTCTTCGGGCTCGTGCTCGCGGTGGTCTCGGTGGTGCTGATGGCCGTGGCCACCAACTGGCTGGCGGCCGGGCTGACCCTGGCCGCGATCGCCTACTACGACCTCGTCTACACGCTCTGGCTCAAGCGGACCACCGCCGCCAACACCTTCTGGGGCGGCGCGTGCGGGGCGGCGCCGGTGCTGATCGGCTGGGCCGCGGTCACCGGCACGCTGTCGCCGGCCGCGTGGGGGCTCTTCGCGGTGGTCTTCTTCTGGCAGATGCCGCACTTCTACGCGCTGGCCATCAAGTACAAGGCGGACTACGCCCGCGCGGGCATCCCGATGCTGCCGGTGGTGGCGTCGGTGCGCCGGGTCAACGCCGAGATCATCATCTTCTCCTGGCTCACACTGCTCTCCTCGCTCGCCGTCTGGCCGCTGGGCATGAGCCCGATCTACGGGGTCACCGCGCTGGTGGTGGGCGGCATCTTCGTGGTGGAGGCGCACAAGCTCTGCCGGCGGGCTGCGCGGGGCGAGGCGGTCAAGCCGATGCGCCTGTTCCACTGGTCCACCACCTACCTGACCATCCTCTTCGCCGCGGTGGCGCTCGACGCGCTGCTCTGAACGAGCCCGGCGTGGCCACCCGGGGTGGCCGAGTTTCCGCAGGTGCGGGATTTCACCAGAATTTTTTTCGGCTTGAGTTGAGGCGGCTCAAGTCGGACAGATTGTGACGATCCGCCCCGCCCGGTTCGCCCCATCTTGTGCCGGCAAATCCGGTCAAATTACCTGTGGTCTTCCTTAAACCAGGAGGTAATTGGCATCACAAATAGTTCATGGTTCTCGCACATCCGGGTGGGACTCTGCTTAGGCTTCGCGTCATGGCAGATGGTTCCGATACGACGCTGACGGCTCAGCAGGCCGCCCCCGCACCGGCCCTCAACGGTCTGGTCGCGGGTATCAAGTCGTTCGCCGCCGGGCACGGCGGGGCGAAGGCGGTCATCGAGTACGTCGGCAAGCGTGGGGCACGAATCGTCCTCGTCGGTGAGGACGGCGCGTGGGCCGACCAGTTCGCGGACGACACCGTCGTCGCGCGGCAGGCCTGCGCCACGGCGGGAGTCACCGTCGAGAACACCTGGGAGCGGGAACTGATGGACCAGATGCGTCCGAGCAACGACCTGTGGCGGTCGATGGCCCGGCGCACGATGGCTCGTTAGACACATAAATTGACCGACCACCACCAGTCGACCCGGGGGAAACCCCGGGTCGCTCTCGTCACCTGCACCAAGCTGCCGGACCTCGAACCGGACGATCGGCTCGTGCTCGCCCCGCTCACCGCCCTCGGCGTCCACGCCGAGCCGGCCGTCTGGGACGACCCGAGCGTCGACTGGTCCCGGTACGACCTCGCGGTGCTCCGCTCACCCTGGGACTACGCGCTGCGGCGCGACGAGTTCGTCGCCTGGGCGCAGACCGTTCCGCGCCTGGTCAACCCCGCCGACGTGGTCCGCTGGAACACCGACAAGCGTTACCTGGCCGAGCTCTCGGCGGCGGGCGTACCGACCGTGCCGACGGTCTGGGTCGAGCCGGGGGAGCGCTGGACCCCGCCCGCCGAGGCGGGGGAGTACGTGATCAAGCCGGCGGTCAGCGCCGGCAGCCAGGACACCGGCCGGTACGACCTGGCCGATCCGGAGCACCGGACGCTCGCCGAGGCGCACGTCGCGCGACTCTCCGCAGCCGGCCGGGTCAGCATGCTACAGCCGTACCTGAGCGCGGTGGACACCGTGGGAGAGACGGCCCTGCTCTTCTTCACCGGCCCCGGCGGCCTGGCCTTCAGCCACGCGATCCGCAAGGGTCCGATGCTGACCGGTCCCGACCTCGGCGAGACCGCGCTCTACAAGGAGGAGCAGATCGACGCCCGGACGGCCACGCCGGAACAGTTGGCGGTGGCCCGCCGCGTCCTCGACGCGATCCCCGGCGGTACCGGGTCGCTGCTCTACGCGCGGGTCGACCTCATCCCCGGCCCGGACGGCTCACCCGTCCTGGTCGAGCTGGAGCTCACCGAGCCCAGCCTCTTCATCGGGTACGCCGACGGCGCCCCCGACCGCCTCGCCGCCGCCATCACCGCCCACCTGCCCTGACCCACCCCCACGACCAAGATCCGCGCAGTTTCTCGGAAACAGTGGCTTCAGCCCGTAGGGAAGCCACTGTTTCCGAGAAACTGCTGCCTCGATCGGGGCGCGGCGGGCAGGGGTGACCCAGGGCGGTGTGCGGGGGTGGGTCAGGCGGCGGTGGTGACCGGGGTGGCGGTCTCGGCCGGCCTGGCCAGGGGGGCGACCGGGCCGCGTTCACGGGTCGACCAGAGCACCGCGAGGGTGGCCAGCAGGACCAGGCAGGAGCCGAGCATGTGCGCGGCCACCAGCACCGCCGGCAGGTGGGTGAAGTACTGCACGAAGCCGATCAGGCCCTGCCCCAGTTCCACCGCCACCAGCACCACGGCGGCCCGGGTGGCCCGGGTGGCGCCGACCGCCCGGAAGGCGAAGACCAGCGCCACCGAGAGCCCGATCAGCAGGAAGACCCCGTCGGCGTGCAGCTGGGAGATCGCCTCGGGGTCCAGGCCGTTGCGCTTGGCGCCCTGGTCGCCGGCGTGCGGGCCGCTACCGGTCACCCAGGTGCCGACCACCAGGACGGCCGCGCCGACCACGGTGGTGAGCAGCGCGAGGTGGCGCAGCGGCGCCGGCACGGTGGGGATCGTCGGGCCGTCCGGCTCGACGGTGCGCCGCCAGAGGGCGTACGCGGCGGCGATCACCGCCATCGAGGCGAGGAAGTGCAGCCCGACCACCCACGGGTTGAGGTTGGTGAGCACGGTGATCCCGCCGAGCACGGCCTGGGCCGGGATGCCGAGGAAGACCGCGACCGCCAACGGCAGCAGCCCGCGCGGCCGGGGGCGCCGGGCGAGCACGGCGAGCAGCACGGCGAGCGCGATGAACCCCACCACGAAGCCGAGCAGCCGGTTGCCGAACTCGATCACCCCGTGCACGCCCATCTCGGCCGTGGTGGTGTACGAGTCGTCGGTGCAGCGGGGCCAGGTGGGGCAGCCGAGGCCCGAGGCGGTCAGCCGGACCGCCCCGCCGGTCACCACGACCGCCACGTTCGACACGATCGAGGCGTACGCGAGGCGGCGCAGCAGCGTGGTCGACACCGGGAACCGGTCGAGCGGGCCACGCAGCGCGGCGGGGGCCGGGAAACGGACGGATCGCTTCACGGAGCGAATCCTACGCACCGTAGTGGTGCCCGATCGGGCGACTCCGCGGTGCCGGTGGTCCGGATCACCGGGACCCGGGTTTGCGGGCCCTGGACGAATTACGTAACGTTGGCGTTGTGAAAAACGCGGCGGCGCTCTCCGGGCACCAGCCGACGGCCGCCCCGGCCGCCGGCGGGGCACCGCGTGGCGTCCGGCGGGCCGAGCCGGAGTCCACCGCCGCCGACCTCTCCACCCGCGACCGGGTCACCCAGCTGCTGCTGGAGCGGGGGGCGACCACCGCCGCCCAGCTCGGCACGGCGCTCGGGCTCAGCCCGGCGGCGATCCGTCGGCACCTCGACGCGATGCTCGCCGACGGCGACGTGGTCGCCCGCGAGCAGGCCGTGCGCGGCAGCCGCGGTCGGGGCCGTCCGGCCAAGGTGTTCCTGCTGACCGACGCGGCCCGGGTCCGCTGCGGCACCCACCACTACGACAACATCGCCACCGCCGCGCTGCGCTGGATCGCCAGCAACGGAGGTGCCGACGCGGTCGAGGCGTTCGCCGCCGACCAGGTGGCCGCCCTGGAGGACCGCTGCCGGGCCGCCATGGAGGACGCCGGCACCGACCCGCTCGCGCGGGCGGAGGCGCTCGCCGGGGCGCTCACCGCCGAGGGATACGCTGCCAACGCGTCCACGATCGCCTCCGGCGGTCAGCTCTGTCAGCACCACTGCCCGGTGGCGCACGTGGCCGCCGAGTTCCCCCAGCTGTGCGAGGCCGAGACCGCGGTGATCTCCCGCCTGGTCGGCACCCACGTGCAGCGCCTGGCCACCATCGCGCACGGCGACGGGGTGTGCACCACGCACATTCCCGGTCAGCCGCGTACGAAGTCCGGAAACACCGTCACCACTGTGAGGACAGATAGATGACCGAGCAGATCGTCCAGCCCCTGACCCAGGAGGAGCAGCTCGCCGCCCTCGGTCGCTACGAGTACGGCTGGGCCGACTCCGACGTCGCCGGGGCCGCCGCGCAGCGCGGTATCAACGAGGCGGTGGTGCGGGACATCTCGGCGAAGAAGAACGAGCCGGCCTGGATGCTCGACCTGCGCCTGAAGGGCCTGCGCCTGTTCGGCCGCAAGCCGATGCCGGCCTGGGGCGCGGACCTCACCGGGATCGACTTCGACAACATCAAGTACTTCGTGCGCTCCACCGAGAAGCAGGCCACCAGCTGGGAGGACCTGCCGGAGGAGATCAAGAACACCTACGACCGGCTGGGCATCCCCGAGGCGGAGAAGCAGCGCCTGGTCGCCGGTGTCGCCGCGCAGTACGAGTCCGAGGTGGTCTACCACAAGATCCGCGAGGACCTCGAGGAGCAGGGTGTCCTCTTCCTGGACACCGACACCGCCCTCAAGGAGCACGAGGACGTCTTCAAGGAGTACTTCGGCACGGTGATCCCGGTCGGCGACAACAAGTTCGCCGCGCTGAACACCTCCGTGTGGTCCGGTGGCTCGTTCATCTACGTGCCGAAGGGCGTGCACGTGGAGATCCCGCTGCAGGCCTACTTCCGGATCAACACGGAGAACATGGGCCAGTTCGAGCGGACGCTGATCATCGTCGACGAGGGTGCGTACGTGCACTACGTCGAGGGCTGCACCGCGCCGCTCTACTCCTCCGACTCGCTGCACAGCGCGGTCGTGGAGATCATCGTCAAGAAGAACGCGCGCTGCCGTTACACGACCATCCAGAACTGGTCGAACAACGTCTACAACCTGGTCACCAAGCGCGCCGTCTGCCACGAGGGCGCGACCATGGAGTGGGTCGACGGCAACATCGGCTCCAAGGTCACCATGAAGTACCCGGCGGTCTACATGACCGGCGAGCACGCCAAGGGCGAGGTGCTCTCGGTGGCCATGGCCGGTGAGGGCCAGCACCAGGACGCGGGCGCCAAGATGGTGCACGCGGCACCGCACACGAGCAGCACCATCGTGTCGAAGTCGATCGCCCGTGGTGGCGGCCGCACCTCCTACCGGGGCCTGGTGCAGGTGCTGGAGGGTTCGCACAGCAGCCGGAGCACGGTCAAGTGCGACGCCCTGCTGGTCGACACCATCTCCCGCTCGGACACCTACCCCTACGTCGACATCCGCGAGGACGACGTGTCGATGGGGCACGAGGCGACCGTCTCCAAGATCAGCGACGACCAGCTCTTCTACCTGATGAGTCGGGGCCTGAGCGAGGACGAGGCGATGGCGATGATCGTGCGCGGCTTCATCGAGCCGATCGCCAAGGAGCTCCCGATGGAGTACGCCCTGGAGCTCAACCGCCTGATCGAGCTGCAGATGGAGGGCGCGGTCGGCTGACGCCGCCACTCCCGCACGGCGGGCCGGGAAACCGGCCCGCCGCACCAGGCCCCCGACGGAACAGCACAGACCAAGGAAGAGATGACTACCCAGGCTTCCGCGCCGCCCAGCACCAAGTCGCAGGCGCTCCGCTCGTACGACGTCGCCGACTTCCCGGCCCTGACCGGCCTGGAGGAGGAGTGGCGTTTCACCCCGCTCAAGCGCCTGCGCGGCCTGGTCGGCGACGCGCAGGCCGCGACCGCCACGGTCCGGCACGAGTACGGTGACCTGCCCGAGGGCGTCACCGTCTCCCGGATCGGCTCCGACGACCCGCGGGTGGGCAGCGTGCTCACCCCGGTCGACCGGATCAGTGCGCTCGCGCACGGGGCGGCCGACGGGGCGCTGCTGGTCGAGGTCGCCCGGGACGCCGTGGTGTCGGCGCCGGTGAGCCTGCGGGTGGTCGGCGACGGCGCCCAGGGCGTGGCCTTCGGGCACACCTTCGTCGAGGTCGGCCGGTTCGCCGAGGTGACCCTGGTGCTGGAGCACGTCGGCTCGGCCACCCTGGCCGACAACGTCGAGGTGTCGGTGGCCGACGGCGCGAAGCTGACCCTGGTCACCGTCGCCGACTGGGCCGACGACGCCGTGCAGGCGCAGCACCTGAAGGTGAAGCTGGGCCGGGACGCCAAGGTGATCCACGTCCAGGTCAGCCTCGGTGGCGACCTGGTCCGGCAGTACACCAGCGTGGAGTACACCGGCCGGGGCGGCGAGGCCGAGCTGTACGGCGTCTACTTCGCCGACTCGGGCCAGCACCTGGAGCACCGCCAGCTGGTCGACCACACCGTGCCGGACTGCCGCAGCTACGTCGGCTACCGGGGCGCCCTGCAGGGGGCCAGCGCGCACACCGTCTGGGTGGGTGACGTGCTGATCCGGGCCGAGGCGACCGGCACCGACACGTACGAGATCAACCGGAACCTGCTGCTCACCGACGGCGCGCGGGCGGACTCCGTACCCAATCTGGAGATCGAGACCGGCGAGATCGCCGGCGCCGGCCACGCGAGCGCGACCGGCCGCTTCGACGACGAGCAGTTGTTCTACCTGATGGCCCGGGGCATCCCGGAGGGTGAGGCCCGGCGGCTGGTGGTCCGCGGCTTCTTCGCCGAGCTGATCAACAAGATTCCGGTCGAGGAGCTGCGCGAGCGGCTCGGCGACGCGATCGAGGCGCGGCTGGCCAAGGCGGGCGCCTGATGATCCGGATCTGTTCGACCGAGGACCTGCCGAAGGGCAGCGTGATCAGCGCCGACGTGGACGGCACCAAGCTCGCCCTGGTGCACGGCGAGGACGACCGGTTCTACGCCGTGTACGACGAGTGCTCGCACGCCGCCGTCGCCCTCTCCGAGGGGGAGGTCGAGGGGTGCACGCTGGAATGCTGGCTGCACGGATCCCGTTTCGACCTGCGTACGGGTGAGCCCACCGGTCTCCCCGCCACCGAACCCGTTCCCGTCTATCCCGTCGAAGTCCGCGACGGCGACATCTACGTCAGTCTGACGCCGAGCAATGGAGTGACCCGCTGATGAGCACCCTGGAGATCCGCGACCTGAAGGTGTCGGTCAAGCTGCCCGAGGGTGAGCTCAAGCCGATCCTGGATGGGGTGAACCTGACCGTGCGGTCGGGGGAGACCCACGCCATCATGGGCCCGAACGGCTCCGGCAAGTCCACCCTGGCGTACTCGATCGCCGGCCACCCCAAGTACGAGATCACCGGCGGCTCGGTGACCCTCGACGGCGAGGACGTGCTGGCCATGTCCGTCGACGAGCGGGCCCGCGCCGGCCTCTTCCTGGCCATGCAGTACCCGGTCGAGGTGCCCGGCGTCTCCGTCGCCAACTTCCTGCGTACCGCGAAGACCGCCATCGACGGCGAGGCGCCGAAGCTGCGCACCTGGGCCGGCGAGCTGCGCGGGGCCATGCAGAAGCTCCAGATGGACCCGGCGTTCGCCCAGCGCAACGTCAACGAGGGCTTCTCCGGCGGTGAGAAGAAGCGGCACGAGATCGTGCAGCTGGAGCTGCTCAAGCCGAAGATCGCCATCCTCGACGAGACCGACTCCGGCCTCGACGTGGACGCGCTGCGCGTGGTCAGCGAGGGCGTGAACCGGGTGCGCGACACCGGCGACACCGGCCTGCTGCTGATCACCCACTACACGCGCATCCTGCGCTACATCAAGCCCGACTTCGTGCACGTCTTCGTCGCCGGCCGGATCGTCGAGCAGGGCGGCCCGGAGCTGGCCGACAAGCTCGAGGAAGAGGGCTACGAGCGGTACGTCGCCGGAGCCGGCGCGGCCCGGGCCTGACCCACGATGACCTCCCTGACCATCCCGGCGGGCATGCCGCAGTACGACGACGTGCCCCGCTTCGACGTGGCGCGGGTGCGGGCCGATTTCCCGATCCTGGACCGGGAGGTCAACGGGCACCCGCTGGTCTATCTCGACAGCGCCAACACCTCGCACAAGCCGCGTCAGGTGCTCGACGTGCTCGCCGAGCACTACGCGAGGCACAACGCCAACGTGTCGCGCTCGGTGCACACCCTGGGCACCGAGGCGACCGAGGCGTACGAGGGGGCGCGGGCGAAGATCGCCGCGTTCGTCAACGCGCCGAGCGTGGACGAGGTGGTGTTCACCAAGAACTCCACCGAGGCGATCAACATCGTGGCGTACGCCTTCTCGAACGCCTCGCTGCGTCCGGACGCCGACCCGCGCCTCCGGATCGGCCCGGGCGACGAGATCGTGATCTCCGAGATGGAGCACCACTCGAACATCGTCCCGTGGCAGCTGCTCGCCGAGCGGACCGGCGCGACCCTGCGCTGGTTCCCGCTCACCGAGTCCGGCCGGCTGGACGAGTCGGGGCTGGTGGAGCTGGTCACCGAGCGGACGAAGATCGTCTCGCTGGTGCACGTCTCCAACATCCTCGGCACGGTCAACGCGACCGCGCGGATCACCCAGCGGGTCCGTGAGGTGGGCGCGCTGCTGCTGCTCGACTGCTCGCAGTCGGTGCCGCACATGCCGATCGACGTGGTCGACCTCGACGCCGACTTCATCGTCTTCACCGGCCACAAGATGTGCGGCCCGACCGGCATCGGCGTGCTCTGGGGCCGGGGCGAGCTGCTGGCCGCGATGCCCCCGGTCATGGGCGGCGGCTCGATGATCGAGACGGTGTCGATGGCGCGGTCCACGTTCGCGGCGCCGCCGGCCCGGTTCGAGGCGGGCACCCCGCCGATCGCCGAGGCCGTCGCGCTCGGCGCGGCCGTCGACTATCTCACCGGGGTCGGCATGCGGGCCGTCCAGTGGCACGAGAAGGAACTGACCGCGTACGCGTTGGACGCCCTGGCCACCGTCCCCGGCCTGCGGATCTTCGGTCCGACGGTGCCGGTCGGGCGGGGCGGGACGATCTCGTTCGCGCTGGGCGACATCCACCCGCACGACGTCGGGCAGGTCCTCGACTCGCTCGGTGTGCAGGTGCGGGTGGGTCACCACTGCGCCAAGCCGGTCTGCACCCGGTACGGCGTACCGGCCATGACGCGGGCCTCGTTCTACCTGTACACCACGACCGAGGAGATCGACGCCCTGGTGTCGGGTCTGGAGCAGGTGCGGAAGGTGTTCGACTGATGCAGCTCGAATCTCTCTACCAGGACATCATCCTGGACCACTACAAGCACCCGCACGGCCGTGGCCTGCGTGACGCCGACGACCCGGGCGACCGGGTCGCCGAGGCGCACCACGTCAACCCGACCTGCGGTGACGAGATCACCGTCCGGGTGGCCACCGACGGCGACGCGCTGCACGACATCTCGTACGACGGCATGGGCTGTTCGATCAGCCAGGCGTCGGCGAGCGTGCTGCACGAGCTGCTGCGCGGTCGGGACGCGGGTGAGGCGTTCGCGGTGCACGCGGCGTTCGTCGAGTTGATGTCCGGCCGTGGCCAGGTCACGCCGGACGAGGACGTGCTCGGTGACGGGGTGGCGTTCGCGGGTGTCGCCCGCTACCCGGCCCGGGTCAAGTGCGCGCTGCTGCCGTGGATGGCGTTCAAGGACGCCGCGGCACGCGCCGGTGTGGGCGTGAGCCCGGAGGTGAAGGCATGAGCGAAGAGACCAGCACGCCGGAGACCGGCGCGGTGGCGACCGACGGTTCCGCGCCGGCGACCGACGGGCGCAAGGCCGCCGTCGCCGACATCGAGGAGGCGATGAAGGACGTCGTCGACCCCGAGCTGGGCATCAACGTGGTCGACCTCGGTCTGGTGTACGGCGTGCACGTGGACGACGAGAACGTGGCCACGCTGGACATGACGCTCACCTCGGCGGCGTGCCCGCTGACCGACGTGATCGAGGACCAGGCCCGGCAGGCGCTGACCACCGGCCCCGGCGGGGGACTGGTCGACGACATTCGGATCAACTGGGTGTGGCTCCCGCCGTGGGGCCCCGACAAGATCACCGACGAGGGCCGGGACCAGCTCCGCTCCCTCGGCTTCAACGTCTGACCGCAGTTCGCCGGTCACCGGGCGCGGTTCCCCTCCGGGGGCACCGCGCCCGCGCCGTGCAGCCCCTCCCTGGGCACCATCCTCCTTCGCCGAGCCCTCGCCGCATGATCGTCTGCACGTCCCGGCTCCGACACGCCGTCCGGGAGTGCCGGCAACATCAGACGATCTTGTCCCGCCGCGACCCTTGTCCCGCCGCGACCCTTGTCCCGCCGCGACCCTTGTCCCGCCGCACGAGGGTGGGCACGGAGCGGCTGGTCGGGGCGGTGGCGAAATCCGATTTCGCCGCAGGTCCGCGCCGGCCAGAATGGCCGGGTGACCGTTCTCCGCAGCTGCCCGCCCCTGTCCACCCACGCCCTCGTCGGCGGGGCGCGACAGCAGACGGCACCTGTCGGAAGGCGGTCCGGGCCCACCCGTCATGGGTGACGCGTTCCTCGCCGGTCTGGTGGCCGGCTACGGCGTCGCCATCCCCGTCGGCGCCATCGCGATCCTCATCCTCGGGCTCAGCGCGCGTACCTCCTTCCGGGTCGGTGCCGCCGCGGCCCTGGCGGTGGCCACCGCCGACGGCCTCTACGCGGCCGTCGCGGCACTCGGCGGCGCGGGACTGGCCGGGGTCATCGCCCCGGTCGCCGGCCCGTTGCGGGTGATCGCCGCGTTCGTGCTGCTGGGGCTCGCCGTACACGGTCTGCGCTCCGCCTGGCGGGCCCGGCGACCGGCGGCCGTCGCGCCCACGCCGGCGCGGACCGGTCTCACCACGCCGGTCCGGGCCTTCGCCGGTGTGCTGGGGCTGACCCTGCTGAACCCGACCACCGTCGTCTACTTCGCGGCACTGGTGCTCGGCCGGCGGGACACCGCCGAACCGGACGCCACCACCGCCGGACTCTTCGTCGCGGGCGCGTTCCTGGCCTCGGCGAGCTGGCAACTGCTGATCGCGGGCGGCGGCTCGTTGGTCGGCCGCGCGCTGGCCGGACCCCGCGGCCGGCTGGTCACCGGGCTGGTCTCCAGCGCGCTGATCGCCGGGCTCGCGGTCGTCACCCTGCTGCCGGGTTGACCGGGCGTGCCGTACGGTCGAGCGGTGACCAGCCGACCCGCAGCCGGGGGCGGCCGGTGGGTCGAGGTCGACCCGACCCGCGTCGCCCGCTGGGTCGAGGGCTTCGCCGACCGGCACGGCCCGCCCACCACCACCGTCGAGGGGTACGGGCTGCTGCTCGCCGCCCCCGACGGCGCGACCGCCGAGCTGCACACCCCGCCGGGTGCGCCGCCCACCCCGGACGTGCCCGGGTTCGTGGCGGCGGCCGGCGCACCCCGTCGGCTCGGCCTGCTGCTGGCCCGCAAGGGCGCGGTGGCGGTCGGGGTGGCCGAGGGCGCCGAACTGGTCGTCTCCAAGGTGGACACCCGCTACGTGCAGGGCCGTACCGCCGCCGGTGGGTGGTCCCAGCAGCGGTTCGCCCGGCGGCGCGACAACCAGGCGAAGGCGGCCCTGGCCGACGCGGCGGAGCTGGCCGTACGCCTGCTGCTGCCGGAGGTGTCGAACCTGGCGGCCCTGGTCTGCGGTGGCGACCGGCGGGCGGTGGAGACCGTGCTGACCGACCGCCGGCTGGCCCCGCTCGCCGCGCTGCGCGCCGGCCGCCTCCTCGACGTCCCGGAGCCCCGGCACGCCGTCCTGGTCGCCGCCGTCACCGCCGCCCGAGCGGTCCACATTCTGGTCCGCTGAACGGCAAAGTTCCTCCCAAGAGGGTCAATCCCATCCGCCGGTAGTGCATCGAGTTGAGCCGATGCATAGGGTCGGTGCGACGAAGAGGTGGGTCTCCGGGCGACCCGCCAGGGCAGCTTCGTCGTCCAGGCACCGACATCGTTGGGAGAGAACACCCTCATGAACACAGATCAGTACGGTCGGCTGCGGGCCCGGTGGCGCCGTGCGACCCGGCTCCTCGCCGCCGCCGCGGCGATCTCCACCGGAGCCGTCGTGCTCACCGCCGCGCTGACGGTCGGCACCGCGTCCGCGGCCGTCAGCCCCGTCGAGCGCGGCACCCTGGCCGCCCCGACGGTCACCAGCGTCACCGCGGGCACCGCACACACCTGTGCCGTCACCGGCGACGCCGGGCTGTGGTGCTGGGGCGCGAACTACAGCGGCCAGCTCGGCGACGGCACCACCACGAACCGGAGCACCCCCGCGCGGGTCGGTACCGCCACCTGGGCCGCCGTCGACGCCGGCGCCAGCCACACCTGCGGGGTGCGGACGGACGGGACGCTGTGGTGCTGGGGCAGCAACTACCGGGGCCAGCTCGGAGACGGGACGACCACGAACCGGAGCACCCCGGTGCAGGTCGGCACCGCCACCACCTGGGCCCGGGTCAGCGCCGGCTACGAGCACACCTGCGCCGTCCGTACCGACGGGACGCTGTGGTGCTGGGGCTTCAACCGGACCTCCCAGCTGGGCGTCGGCACGTCGCCCTGGACGGCGACCAGCCCGTTGCAGGTCGGTACGGCGACCACCTGGGCGAGCGTCACGACCGGCTTCGCGCACACCTGCGCCCTCCGTACCGACGGGACGCTGTGGTGCTGGGGTTACAGCTCGGACGGGCAGCTCGGTCTCGGCATCCTGGGCTCCCAGACGACGCCGGCGCAGGTCGGCACCGCGACCGGCTGGACCGGTGTGACGGCCGGGTACGCCCACACCTGCGGGGTCCGCGCCGGCACCCTGTGGTGCTGGGGTGAGAACGGGTACGGGCAGCTGGGCGTCGCCACCGCCTACCAGACCACGCCGGTCCAGGTCGGCACGGCCACCAACTGGAGCCGGGTCGGCGCGAGCGCTGACGCGTCCTGCGCGGCCCGCACCGACGGCAGCCTGTGGTGCTGGGGCAAGAACACGTCCGGTCAGGTGGGCGACGGCACCACCGTTCACCGGTCCACGCCCACCCGGGTCGGCACCGCCACCACCTGGACCGACGGTGTCGACGTCACCGAACACGCCTGCGCGATCCGCACCGACGGCAGCCTGTGGTGCTGGGGCGCGAACGGTGGGGGCGAGTTGGGCGACGGCACCACCACCGGACGGTCCACCCCGGCCCAGGTGACCCTGAGCTGACCGCCGGCGGTAGATAGTGCTGTGCCGTCGGCCTGACCGCTGTCCATGGTGGCAGCGGCGCAGGCCGACGGCACGGATACCGGGGTCGTTACTGGCTGCTGCCGAAGGTGTCGCAGGCCTTCGGGTCACCGGTCGAGTAGCCCTTGGTGAACCACTGCTGGCGCTGCTCCGACGTGCCGTGGGTGAACTCGTCCGGGTTCACCGGGCGGCCGGCACGCTTCTGGATCGCGTCGTCACCGATCTTCTCAGCGGTGTCGATGGCCTGCTGGATGTCCTGCTCGGTGATGCTCTTGAAGATCTTTTGACCCTGCGCGTCCGAGGTGCCGGTGGCGTTCTTCGCCCAGGCGCCGGCATAGCAGTCGGCCTGCAGCTCCAGCTTGACCGAGAGCGCGTTGGCGTTGTTCGGGTCGCGCTGCTGCTGGCGGCGCATCTGCGCCTCGGTGCCGAGCAGGTCCTGCACGTGGTGGCCGTACTCGTGCGCCAGCACGTACGGCTGGGCGAACTCACCCTCGGCGCCGAGCTGGTCGGCGAGCAGCTTGTAGAAGGTCAGGTCGATGTAGACCAGGTCGTCGGCCGGGCAGTAGAACGGTCCGACGCCGGAGTCGGCCTGCCCGCAGCCGGTGTTCACGCCCTGGCTGAAGAAGACCGTCTTGGACGGCTTGTACTGGTCGCCGAAGACCTCCGGCATCGCCTTGGTCCAGTACGCCTGGATCGAGTTGACGTAGAGGGTGTTGCGGCAGTCGAGCTGCTTCAGGGCGTCCTGCGCCGAGCACTTCTGCTCCAGCGAGGTGTTGTCGCCCGCGTCGGATCCGCCGCCGCCGTTGGTCGCCGCGTTGAGGCCGAAACCGCCGCCGACCAGGGCGACGAGCACGGCGATGATGATGCCCACGATCCCGCCCCGGCCACCGCCGATCGGGATCGGTATGCCCATCCCCCCGCCGCCACCGGATCCTCGCCGATCGTCCACCTGGCTGGTGTCGACCTGCGCGTTCTCGTTCAGCTCCATGTTGACCCCGATCACCGATTAGTCCGTGTGTGGTGGTTGCGGTACCGGACCGGGTCCGGACGGCGAATTCGGTACCCGATGATCTTGCCCGGTAATCCGCAGGAGCGACAGACGACGCCCGGTACACTTGTCGGGTGCTGCGCTGCGAAGGCTGAACGGCCCCGCGCCGACGGGAAGAGGAAAACCCGCCGGCGCTTTCGCGTGCCCTGAGTCAGCCCTTCCGGAACCCCGAGAGCGAGTACCGCCACCATGATCACTGCCACCGGCCTGGAACTGCGCGCCGGTTCCCGGATCCTGCTGTCCGACACCACGCTGCGGGTGCAGCCGGGTGACCGGATCGGCCTGGTCGGCCGCAACGGCGCGGGCAAGACCACCACCCTCAAGGTGCTCGCGGGGGAGGGCCAGCCGTACGCCGGCCAGATCGACCGGCGCAGCGCGATCGGCTACCTGCCGCAGGACCCGCGGACCGGTGACCTGGAGGTCACCGGCCGGGACCGGGTGCTCTCCGCGCGCGGCCTCGACGTGCTGATGGCGCAGATGAAGGAGCTGGAGGCGAAGCTCGCCGAGGACACCGACGAGAAGCTGGTCCGCCGCTACGGCGCGCTCGAGGACCAGTTCGCCGCCCTCGGCGGGTACGCGGCCGAGGCCGAGGCGGCCCGGATCTGCTCGAACCTGGGCCTGCCGGACCGGGCCCTGGCGCAGACCATCGGCACCCTCTCCGGCGGTCAGCGCCGCCGCATCGAGCTGGCCCGGATCCTGTTCCGCGACGCCGGTGAGAACGGCGGCGGCATCCTGCTGCTCGACGAGCCCACCAACCACCTCGACGCCGACTCGATCACCTGGCTGCGGGGCTTCCTGGCCAACCACAAGGGTGGCCTCATCGTGATCTCCCACGACGGCTCGCTGCTGGAGTCGGTGGTCAACAAGGTCTGGTTCCTGGACGCCACCCGCTCGGTCGTCGACGTCTACAACCTGGGGTGGAAGGCGTACCTGGAGGCGCGGGAGACCGACGAGCGGCGCCGCCGCCGGGAGCGGGCCAACGCCGAGAAGAAGGCCGGCGCGTTGATGGCCCAGGCCGACAAGATGCGGGCCAAGGCCACCAAGACCGTCGCCGCGCAGAACATGGCCCGCCGCGCCGAGAAGCTGATCTCCGGTCTGGAGGAGGTGCGCCACGCCGACAAGGTGGCCAAGGTGCGCTTCCCGACCCCGGCCCCGTGCGGCAAGACCCCGCTGACCGCGAGCGGGCTGTCGAAGTCGTACGGGTCGCTGGAGATCTTCACGGACGTCGACGTGGCGGTGGACCGCGGCTCCCGGGTGGCCATCCTCGGCCTCAACGGCGCCGGCAAGACCACCCTGCTGCGGATGCTCGGTGGCCTGCTGGAGCCGGACACCGGCGAGGTGCGCCCGGGGCACGGGCTGCGGCTGGGCTACTACGCCCAGGAGCACGAGACGCTGGACGTGGACCGGACGATCCTGGACCACATGCGTAGTGCCGCGTCGGAGCAGACCGACACGGAGCTGCGCCGGATCCTCGGCGCGTTCCTCTTCTCCGGTGACGACGTGGACAAGCCGGCCGGCGTGCTCTCCGGTGGTGAGAAGACCCGGCTGGCCCTGGCCACGCTGGTCTGTTCCGGCGCGAACGTGCTGCTGCTGGACGAGCCGACGAACAACCTCGACCCGGTCAGCCGCGAGCAGGTGCTGGACGCCATCGCCCGCTACCCCGGCGCCATCGTCCTGGTCACCCACGACCCGGGCGCGGTCCTGGCCCTCAAGCCCGACCGCGCCATCCTCCTCCCCGACGGCGACGAGGACGCCTGGTCCGACGACCTCCTCGAACTCGTCGAACTAGCCTGACCCCCCACCCCCACCCCCCACCCCCCCACCCCCCCGCCCCCCTCGCTGCGTTGATCATGAGGTTGGCGGCAGTTTCGGAGATCCACATCGCCGCCAACTCCATGATCAACGGCGATCGGGTCTGGCCGGGTGGGTGGGTCAGGGGAGGAGGGTGGTGAGGTGGGGGAGGACGCCGGAGGTGAGCAGGATGGTCGCGCCGATGGCGATGAAGACCGCCGGCACCAGCCAGTGACCGACCCGGCCGACCAGTCGGACCACTCCCGGGTGGCTGCCGAGCAGGGCGGCGACGGCGCACCAGACCGCGACCAGCGCGGCGAAGACCAGCAGCCAGACCAGGCCGGCGGTCGGGTCCAGGGAGCGGAAGACCGGCACGTAGACGGCGATGTTGTCGGACCCGTTGGCGATGGTCACCCCGGCCACGCCGAGCAGGCTGCCCACCACGGCCGGCGGTTCGTCGTCGTCGGCGCGGCGGACCAGGGCACGGATCCCGAGCCCGATCGGCAGCAGGCCGAGCAGGCCGGTCCACGGGTCGGGCACGACCAGCAGCCCGGCGGCGACCACCACCGCGACGGCGACCAGCGTGCCGATGCCCAGGTACTGCCCGGCCACGATCTGCCAAGGACGGGGCCGGCCGGCGCCGCGGGCGGCCACGAAGAGCACGGTGAGCACGACGACGTCGTCGAGGTTGGTCGCGGCGAAGACGGCGGCCGCGCCGGCTGCGGCGGCGAGGGGGTCGGTCACGCCGGGCAGGGTACGGCCCCACGCCGCAGTCGGCGCAGCACGGGCGATCGTACGGCGACTGGTAGCCAGGATCACGCTATCGGGAAGTTGACATCGCATAGCGTGTCGGTTGGCGAAGAGTTGATATCTAGCGCATGATCGTCGGAGGCGGTCTAATAGGTGGGACCGTATCCGAACCGCACAGTCTGCGACGTGAGGAATCAGCATGGCCTCCACTGGCACAGCCACCAGCACTGAGAAGGGTCGCCGGATCGTCGGAGCCGAGCGTCAGACGCTCGCCAAGGACCTGGTAAAGCGGTACACCTCCGGGGAGAGCATCCGTGCGCTGGCGGCCTCCACCGGCCGCTCCTACGGGTTCATCCACCGGGTGCTCACCGAGTCCGGGGTGCAGCTGCGGCAGCGCGGCGGCGCCCGGCGCCGCAAGAAGGCGTGACCCGCCCACCAGCGTCGTCCATCAGCATCGTGCTCCGGGTCGTCCGGTGACCGCCGAGACGACCGGGGTACGACTCGACTGCGACGGGCCGGTTGCCACGGTCACGTTGTGCCGGCCCGACGTGCTCAACGCCCAGACCCCGGCCATGTGGCGCGCGATGAGCGACTTCTCCCGGGACCTGCCGGGCGACGTGCGCGTCGTGGTCGTACGCGCCGAGGGGCGGGCCTTCTCCGCGGGCCTGGACCTGTCGGTGGCCGGTGCCTCCGGCCCCGGGTCCTTCGCCGAACTCTCCACCCTGCCCGAGCAGGAGTGCGCGGACCGGATCGCCGAGTACCAGGGCGGCTTCACCTGGCTGCACCGACCGGACGTGATCTCGGTGGCGGCCGTGCAGGGGCACGCGATCGGTGCCGGTTTCCAACTCGCCCTCGCCTGTGACCTGCGGGTGCTCGCCGAGGACGCCAAGCTCTCCATGGCCGAGGTGACCCTCGGCCTCGTGCCGGACCTGGCCGGCACGAAGCGGCTGGTCGAGCTGGTCGGCTATGCGCGGGCACTGGAGATCTGTGCCACCGGCCGCCGGATGGACGCCGCCGAGGCGGACCGGATCGGCCTGGCCAACCTGGTCGTACCGACCGACGAGCTGGACGCGGCGGTGCGGGACCTGACCGCCGGTCTGCTCGCCGGCAACCGGGACGCCGTGGTGGAGATCAAGGCGCTGCTCGCGGGCGCCGGCGGACGCTCCCACACCGAGCAGCAGCGGGCCGAGCGGGAAGCCCAGACCCGCCGGTTGCGTGATCTCGCCGGCCGCGGAGAATAGTAAGGACCGTTCGGGAAGATCCGGGTTACTCGCGAGGTTGTCGTAGTCGTCGGGAGAATTGACCCGACGACGCGTGCTGCCCACGACCCGGAGGTGACGAGTGTCCAGTCCGATGCACGGCGGGGGCATGGCGGGCTGGAGCATGCTCCGGTCGATGCGGAGCAGCGACGAGGTCTCCGGACACCAGCTCAAGCGCGGCACCGCCAAGCGGATCGTCGCCTTCGCCCGACCCTACCGGCGCGACATCGTCGTCTTCCTGGTCACCGTGGTCATCTCCGCGGTCATCGGGGTGGCGACCCCGGTGCTCGCCGGTGACGTGATCAACGCGATCAACCGGGGCGGCACCGAGGCCGGCTCGGTGGTGGTGCGGCTGGCCCTGGTGATCGCCGCGCTGGCGGTCGCCGACGCGCTCTTCTCCCTCGTCCAACGGTGGTACTCGGCCCGGATCGGCGAGGGAATCATCCTCGACCTGCGCACCCGGGTCTACGACCACGTCCAGCGGATGCCGCTGCAGTTCTTCACCCGGACCCAGACCGGCGCCCTGGTCAGCCGGCTCAACAACGACGTGCTCGGTGCCCAGCGGGCCTTCACCTCGACGCTGTCCGGGGTGGTCAGCAACGTCATCCAGCTGGTGCTCACCGCCGGCGTGATGTTCACCCTCTCCTGGCAGATCACCACGCTCTCGCTGATCCTGCTACCCATCTTCATCATCCCGGCCCGCCGGGTCGGCAAGCGGCTCGCCGAGATCACCCGGGAGTCGTACAACCTCGACGCGAAGATGAACGCGACGATGACCGAGCGGTTCGGCGTGGCCGGGGCGCTGCTGGTCAAGCTCTTCGGCTCGCCCGAGGTCGAGGCACGCCGCTTCGCCGGCCGCGCCGAGCGGGTCCGCGACATCGGCATCCAGTCCGCCATGTACTCGCGGACGTTCTTCGTGGCGATGCTGCTGGTGGCCTCCCTGGCCCAGGCCCTCACCTATGGTCTCGGCGGCTGGCTCGCGGTCACCGGTGCGGTCAGCGCGGGCACCGTGGTGACCCTGGCGCTGCTGCTCACCCGCCTCTACGGCCCGCTGACCGCGCTCTCCAACGTCCGGGTCGACGTGATGAGCGCCCTGGTCTCCTTCGACCGGGTCTTCGAGGTGCTCGACCTGCACCCCGGCATCGAGGAGAAGCCGGGCGCGGTGCCGGTGCCCCGGGGCAACGGCCGGGTCGAGTTCCGCGACGTGCGGTTCCGTTACCCGAGCGCCGCCGAGGTGTCGCTGGCCTCCCTGGAGGAGGTCGCCACCCTGGACCGTACGGTCAACGAGCCGGTGCTCAAGGGCGTCTCGTTCGGCGTCGAACCGGGGCAGATGGTGGCCCTGGTCGGCCCGTCCGGCGCCGGCAAGTCCACGCTCTCCATGCTCATCTCCCGGATCTACGACGTCAGCGACGGCCAGGTGCTGGTCGGTGGGGTCGACGTCCGGGACGCCACCCTCGCCTCGCTGCGCGACGAGATCGGCGTGGTCACCCAGGACTCCCACCTGTTCCACGAGACCATCGCGGAGAACCTGCGTTACGCCAAGCCCGACGCGACCGACGACGAGATCTGGGCCGCGCTCGCCGGGGCGCAGGTCGCCGACCTGGTCCGCTCGCTGCCCGACGGGCTGGAGACGACGGTCGGGGAGCGGGGCTACCGCTTCTCCGGCGGTGAGAAGCAGCGCATCGCCATCGCCCGGCTGCTGCTGAAGGCCCCGTCGATCGTGATCCTCGACGAGGCCACCGCTCACCTGGACTCGGAGAGCGAGGCGGCGGTGCAGCGGGCGCTGTCCGTGGCGTTGACCGGGCGTACCGCACTGGTGATCGCGCACCGGCTCTCCACGGTCCGGGACGCCGACCAGATCCTCGTCCTCGACGGGGGGCGGATCGTCGAGCGGGGCCGGCACGACGAGTTGGTCGCCGTCGGCGGCCTCTACGCCGAGCTCTACCGCACCCAGTTCGCGGTCGCCGACTCGCCGACCCCGTACGCCGGACCGGAGCAGCCGGAGCCGGTGGTGCGGACCGTGCCGATGGGCGAGTACGTGGCACAGGAGGCGCTGCCCCCCGCCGTCGCGAACTGACCCGGCCGGCTAGTCCCACTCGCCCCGGATGCGGGCGAGCAGGCCGGGCACCCAGTGCTCGCCGTAGCGCTCCCGCAGGGCCGGCAGTCGCCAGTCGTCCCCGGTCACCACGCCACGGCAGAGCGCCGAGCCGCAGCGGCAGGACATGGTGAAGCCCGGTTCACCGGTGCTGGTGCCGTAGTCGTTGGTCAGCTCCTCGCCGGCCGCGATCTCCCGCCGCGTCGCCAGCTCGTACGGGCCCACCCACCACAGGTTCGGGTCGCAGCTGTGGTTGCCGTAGCCGCTGGGACGCCGAGGCGGCAGCACCAGGTGCCGGTCCGTCCCCTCGGTGATGCTGTCCACGTACGGCCGCGCGGGGTCCCGGGCGGCGGCGTCGAGGAGGCCCGCGAGCTGCCGAGTCGGGACGAGTCGGCCACCGAGTCGGGACACCACCTCGCCGGCTGCCATCGGCACGCGGGCGAACAGTCCCCGCCCGGCGATCGAGGAACGCCCCACCACCACGTCCGGATGCAGCCAGCAGTCCGGCTCGGGTACCGGGATCACGTCGCCACCCCGTCGACGTTGGCGGCGCGCAGCTCGCCGAAGGCGGCACCCAGCGTCTCGGCGGTGAAGTGCGCGTTCAGCCCGCTCGGGTTGGGCAGGACCCAGAGCCGGGCTCCGGCCAGCAGCTCCGGCTGGGGCCCGAAGGTGGCCTTCGGCCGGGCGAACCCCACCCGGTACGCGGTCACCCCGACCACCGCCACCCACCGGGGCCGGTACCGGGCCACCTTGGCGGTCAGCAGCTCCGCGCCGGTCAGCAGTTCCGCCGCGCTCAGCTCGTCGGCGCGGGCGCTGGCCCGGGCCACCATGTTGGTGATGCCCAGCCCGAGGCCGAGCAGCTCGTCCTGCTCACTCGGGTCCAGCTGGCGGGGCGTGAAACCGCCGCGGTGCAGCGCCGGCCAGAACCGGTTGCCCGGCCGGGCGAAGTGCCACCCGGTGACCGCCGACCAGAGCCCCGGGTTGATCCCGACGAAGAGCACGTCCAGCCCGGGACCGATCAGGTCCGGAATGGTCCGGTCGGCCGCCGCCGCCAGCTCGTCCCTGGTGGGCCGCGGGTGGGCGGTCACAGGGTGCGGAGGGCGCCGCCGTCGACCGGGACGGTGACGCCGGTGACGAAGCTGGCGGCCGGGGAGAGCAGGAACGCGGCCACCCGGCCGAACTCGGCCGGCGCGCCGATGCGGCCGAGCGGGATGGTCGCCTCGGCCTCCTTGCGGGCCCGTTCGGCGTCGCCCGTGGCGGCGAAGAGCTCCCGGTTGCGGTCGGTGAGGATCCGTCCCGGCAGCAGGCCCACCACCCGTACGCCCCGGGGGCCGTACTCGTCGGCGATGTCCTTGGCCACCCCGGCCAGGCCGGGGCGCAGGCCGTTGGAGATGCCCAGGCCGGGCACCGGGCCGCGGGCGGAGGTGGAGAGGACCAGCCCGATCGCGCCCCCGTCGGTGAGGGCGGCGGCGACCGTCCTGGCGGCGCGGACGGTGCCGAGGAAGACGGTCTCGAAGGACTCCCGCCACTGTTCGTCGGTGACCTGGGCGGCGGTGCCGCGAGGCGGGCCGCCCACCGAGATCAGTGCGCCGTCGAGGCGACCGAACTGTTCGCGGGCCGCGGCGACGAGCCGGTGCGGCGTGCCCGGGTCGGTCAGGTCGGCGGTCAGCCCGATCGCCCGGTCCGGGCCGCCGAGCGCGTCGACGGCGGCGGCCACCCGCTCGGGGGCACGGGCCGAGATCACCACCTTCGCGCCGTCGGCCACCAACTGCTCGGCGGTGGCGAGGCCGAGGCCGCCGGAGGCACCGGTCAGCACGTACACCCGGTCGGCGAGTCCGAGATCCATGCCGTCGATCCTGCCGTACCCGGTGCGGGTGCGCAGCGGGGGTCAGCCGGCGGCGGGGCGAAGCAGGCGTACCCGACCGGCGAGCTGCACCGCGACAGCCGCCGGCCCGGGCGACGGCCGGCAGCCGGCGGGGCCGGGGGCGGTCCGACCGTCGTAGCGGGTGGCCGCCTCCCGGGCGACCAGCTCGTCGGCGCCCAGCGGCGGCAGCGTGCCCCGGTCGCGCAGCTCGCGGGCCAGGTCCCAGCCGTCTCGGAGCGAGCCGTTGGTGGGGCGGCCGGCCGCCCAGTCGGCGAAGGTCTCCGGCCAGTCGGCGCCGTGGCCGGCGGCGAGCAGCGGCCAGTGTCGGGCCACGTCGCCGGCCCGCTTGCGCAGCAGGGCGCGGCGGGCCGCGTCGACCGGGGCCGGGTCGAAGCCGGGCGGCGTCGGGGCACCGGCGACCAGGGCCGCGACCAGCGCGGCCTGCCGCGCGGCCAGGTCCCCGCCGGCTCCGGTCGCCCCGCCGGCTCCGGTCGCTCCGCCAGGTCCGGTCGATCCGTCGGGTCCGGTCGATCCGTCGGGTCCGGTCGGCCCGCCGGGGGCGGCGTCCGTGCCGGTGCGACCCGGCGGTCGTTCGGGGCGGGTCATGTGACCACCGGGAAGCCGCTAGCGGTGGCGAGGGCATCCAGCTCGCCGCGCAGCTCCGCCGCCGGCGGGTAGCAGCCGTCGCGTTCCAACAGCAGGGCCGGCGGCCGGCGGCGCGCGCACAGGTCACGCACCAGGTCGAGCACCTCGGCGGGGACCGGGTCGGTGTGCGTGTCGTGATAGAAGCCGCCCTGCTCGGCGCCGCCCGCGACGTGCACGTAGGCGATCCGCTCCAGCGGCAGCCGGTCCAGCAGGGCCGCCGGGTCACCGCCCCGGTTGCGTGCGTTGGCGTGCACGTTGGCGATGTCGAGCAGCAGCAGCGCCCCGGTGGCGTCCAGGATCTCGGTCAGGAAGTCGGCCTCGTCGAGTTCGTCGTCCGGCCAGTCGAAGAGCGCGGCGATCGGCTCCAGGGCGATCGGCACCGGCAGCTCCGCCTGCGCCCGCCGCACGTTCGCCACCACCGCGGCGACCGCCTCCCGGCTGCGCGGCAGCGGCAGCAGGTGCCCGGCCTCCAGGCCGCCGGCCCGGACGAACGCGATGTGCTCGCTGACCAGCGGCGCGTCGAGCGCCGCCGCCACCTGGGCCAGGTGGGACACCCGGGCGGCGTCCACCGGCTCCGCGCCGCCGAGCGACAGCTTCACCCCATGGGGTACGACGGTGACGCCGCGCTCGGCCAGCTCGGCCAGCTCGGGCGGGAGCGGGCCGGTCGCCGCGACCGTCTCCGCCACCACCTCGACGAAGCGCAGTCCGGGCAGCCCGGCCACGAAACCGGCGATCTCCGGCCGCCAGCCGATCCCGATCCCGGACGGGTCGGTCCCGGGCGTCGTCATCCGCCGCACCCGCCTCCGCCGCCGCACCCGCCGCCCCCGCAGGAGCTGCCGCCCCCGCAGGAACTGCCGCCGCTGCACGAGGTGCCACCGCCGCACGAGCTGCCCGACGAGCCGGTGCCGCTCATCGCCTGGCGCTGCACCTCCGCCTGGGCGGCGAAGCCGGGGTCCATCGCCCAGATGGTGGCGGTGCCGAAGAGGGCCACCCCCATCGCCGCGTCGGACGGCCCGTAGGTGGCGTAGGCGGGGGCGACGGCGGGTCGCAGGAAGCTGTGCCGGCGGCGCAGCTCGCGCAGCTCCCGGTCGGCGGCGCGGGTGCGCCACGGCACCCGGGCCAGCAACAGGGACACGACGACGAGCGGCACCAGGGTGAGCATCAGGAAGCCGGCCGGCCGCCCGTGGGAGAGGCCGGTGACCAGCCGTGCCACGCCGATCAGGACGAGTGCGCCGAGGAGTACCGAACCGAGCCGGACGGCGTTGCGGCGCTCGGGGGAGAGGGTCAGGCCGCGCTGCTGGAGGCCGTCGCGCAGCTGGTCCAGCGCGCGGACCACCCACTCGTCGCGGCGCAGCTCGCGGGCGGTGAGGTGCCGGGCGGCCGCGTTGTAGATCGCCTGGTCCAGGGGGGTGGCCCCGACCGGCATCGTCGCGCCGGTGGTGAGGCGCCGGTCGGGGCGTACGTCGACCGCACCGCTGCGGCGCAGGCCGCCGAGCGCGGTCCAGACGGCGAGCTGGTCACCCCCGTTGAGGTAGGCGACCTGCTGGGGACCGAGTGGAGCGCCGGCCGTCGACGTGCCGGCCAGGGCGGTGAGCCGGTGGATCAGGCTGCCGACGACCAGCACGGCCGCCGCCAGGAGGTACCACCGCAGGAAGACGGGGCCGGGGATGCCCCAGGTGTCGCCGGGTGCCGCGAGGACCGCCATGTTCTGCTCCTGTCGCGAGGGGTACGCGGCCCTATTGTGGAGCAGCCCCGCCAGGGCTGATCCGGCCGGCCGGTCGAGTTACCGGACCGAGATCCGGTGCCGGTCAGCGGCGGCGGACCGCCTCCTCGACGAGGTCCAGCACCGGCCCCAGGTCGCCGGCCGGTCGGCCCATCGCCAGGTGCAGCACCAGACCGTCGTAGGCCAGCTCCAGGAACTGGGCCAGCACGTCGATCGGTACGTCCTCGCGCAGCACACCGGCCTCCCGCTGGCGGATCAGCCGCTCGCGGGTGGCCTCCGCGATGGCCGCCGAGCGTTCCGCCCAGCGGCGGGCGAAGGCCGGGTCGGTACGCAGCCGCCGGGAGACCTCCAGCTGGCTGCCGAGCCAGCCGGTGGTGTCCGTGGAGCCGGCGCGGGCGAGCAGGTCCCGCATCACCTGGACCAGGCCGTTGCGGGCGACCGTCTCCACCATGGCGGCGGCGTCGTCTTCGGCGACGGCGAGGAAGAGCGAGTCCTTGTCCCGGAAGTGGTGGAAGATGGCGCCGCGGGAGAGGCCGGTCGCCTCCTCCAGGCGGCGTACGGTGGCGCCTTCGTAGCCGTGCCGGGCGAAACACGCCCGCGCGGCGCCGAGGATCTCCTGCCGGCGCGCGTCGAGCTGGTCCTGACTTACTCTGGGCACGGGTCGATCGTGTCAGGTGCCCCGGGCCGACGCAAACCGTACGTACGGCTTGGGATCGGGGCGGGTCGTCCCGGTCTACGATCACCCGGTGACCCCGGCAGCCCCGTCCCCCGCGCACCCGTTGACCGTGGCGACCGTGCAGGCCCAGCCGGTCCCCGGTGACCTCGCCGGCAACGCCGTCGCCGCCGCCCGGTGGACCGACCGGGCCGCCGCGGCCGGTGCCCGGCTCGCCGTACTGCCCGAGCTCTTCCTGCCGGCGTACCACCCGCCGACCCTGGCCGCCGACCCGGCCGGCACCGACCTGGCCGCGACGGCCGACCAGGCGGTGGACGACCCGCGGCTCGATCCGCTGCGGCAGGCCGCCCGGGACGGCGGGACGACCGTGGTGCTGGGTGCCTCGGTCCGCCACCCCGACGCGCGGCGGACCATCTCCTCGCTGGTCGTGGACCCGTCCGGGGCCGTCCGGGTGGCGTACGACAAGCAGCAGCTCTGGGGCGGCGAGCGCGACCTCTTCGACGCCGGCCGACGCGGTGCCACCCTGCTCGTCGACGACTGGCGGCTCGGCCTCGGCATCTGTTACGACGGTTGCTTCCCCGAGCACGGCCGGGCCGCCGCGGCCGACGGCGCGCACGGCTACCTCTGCCCGAGCGGCTACCTGGCCGGCTCGGCGCACCGGCGCGACCTGTACTACGCCGCCCGGGCCCTCGACAACACCATGTACGTGGTCTTCGCCAACGCGGTCGGTGGCGCCGACCCGTGGCGGTTCAACGGCGGCGCCGCCGTGTACGACCCCGAGGGGCGCCCGCTGGCCCGGGGTGCCGACACGGGGGAGGACCTCCTGGTGGCCAACCTCGACCCGGCCGCGCTCGCGGCCACCCGGGCGGCGCACACCATGCTCACCGACCGGCTTCCCGACCAGGGCCCGTCCCGGACGGTGCTGCGCGGCTGACCCGGGGGCGACTCGGCCCTGTCGGCGGCCGGTCGAAGTCCCGTAAGGTGCCCGAGTGCCGCTGCTCCTGCTCGACCTGGACAACACCCTGCTCGACCGGGCGGGGCCGTTCCGTGCCTGGGGTGAGCGCTTCCTGGCCGACATCGGCGCACCGCCCACCGACATCGACTGGTTGCTCTCCGTCGACGCGGACGGGCTGACCGACCGGTGGGACGTCGCGGACGCCATCCGGGACCGGTACGCGCTCCGCATCCCCTCCATCGACCTGGTCGAGGAGCTGCACGACGGGGTGGCGGCGAACACCCGGCTCGACCCGCTGGTCGCCTGCGCGCTGCGGATCGCCGACGACGCGGGTTGGGTGCCGGTGGTGGTGACCAACGGCGCGACCCGCCAGCAGGACGCGAAGATCCGCGGTACGGGGCTGGACCGCTACGTCGCCGACTGGGTGATCTCCGAGGAGGTCGGGGTCAGCAAGCCCAACCCGAGGATCTTCGCGCTCGCCGCCCAGCGGGCCCGGCTGCCGCTGCGCGGGGCGTGGGTGGTGGGCGACAGCCCCGAGGCGGACATCGGGGGCGCGGCGGCAGTGGGCCTGCCCAGCGTCTGGCTGCACCGGGGCCGCAGCTGGTCGGACACCCGGTTCGCGCCGACCCGCACGGTGGACGGGCTGATCGCCGCGGTGGCCGTGGTCCTCGGCGGCTGAGCGGGCCGCCGCCGCCCTGGCCGAAAATCGGTTGACCACGACGCGGGCGTCCGATGAGCATGGGGCCGCGCGAGTGCGCTGCCGGGTGACACCCGGTCGAGGAGAGGAGGTCGGTCATGGCCGTCTTTGCAGGGTCGTTCCACCTGCCTCCATCAGCCTCGATCGAAGGATCAACCCCACCTTGCGTGACAACGACATCCCGGCGCACGAGCGCCGTGGCCGCGGCAGGCGCCGCTTCGACGACGACGAACCCTCCTTCCTGAAGCGCGGCCGGTCCGCCGAGCCGGCCCTCGCCGAACCCGACGACGAACCCGGTCCCGAGGGCGGCTGGTCCTCCTGGGACCAGGCCGTGCACGGACCGGAACCGCACCCCGAGTGGCTGGTCACCGAACTGGCCGCGAAGGACGCCGAACTCGGCGTGCTCAAGACCGGCAAGGAGGCGGACGTCCACCTGGTCCGCCGCGCCGTGCCGGGCACCGACCGGTCCTGCCTGCTGGCGGCGAAACGCTACCGGGACGCCCAGCACCGGCTCTTCCACCGCGACGCCGGCTATCTGGAGGGCCGTCGGGTCCGCCGGTCCCGGGAGAACCGGGCCATGGCGGGGCGTACCGCCTTCGGTCGGCAGATGATCGCCGGGCAGTGGGCGGCGGCCGAGTTCGGCGCCCTCGCCCGGCTCTGGGAGATCGGCGCCGCCTCCGGGCGGATCGCCGTGCCGTACCCGGTCCAGCTGCTCGGCACCGAGCTGATGCTGGAGTTCGTCGGGGACGCGGCGCAGGGCCAGGCGGCACCACGGCTGGCCCAGCTACGCCCCGACGCCGCCGGGCTGCGCGACCTGTGGGACCAGCTCGTCGACGCCCTGGTGGTGCTGGCCCGGGCCGGCTACGCCCACGGCGACCTGTCCCCGTACAACCTGCTGGTGCACCGGGGACGGCTCGTGCTGATCGACCTGCCGCAGGTGGTCGACGTGGTGGCCAACCCGCAGGGGGCGGAGTTCCTCGCCCGCGACGTCCGGGTGGTCGCCACCTGGTTCGTCGCCCGCGGCCTGCCGGCGTCGGACGCCGACCCGGCCGCGCTGACCGAGGTGCTGCTGCGCGAGGGCGGCCTGCGCTGAGCGTGGCCGTCCCGGGCGGGTCCACCCGCCCGGGACGGCCACGTCCGTCCGACCGGACGGCGGGTCACTGCAGGTAGCGCTCCACCTCCGACAGGGGCCGCTCGCCCTGGGCGTCGGGGTCGCCGTGCGCCTGCCGGGCCGCCCGGCGGCGACGCAGCAGGTCCCAGCACTGGTCCAGGGACTCCTCCAGCGCCCGCAGCCGTTCCTTGGCCTCGTCGTCGGTGCCGGACTCGTGCTCCTGTGCGGTCGAGCGGAGCCGGTGCTCCTCGTCGACCAGTTCGGAGATCCGGTTCAGGATGGTCTTGTCGTCCATGCCCCTGAGCCTGGCACAGGGGGCCGCGGCGCGCCCACGTTCCGACCGGCCGGCACCCCGATGTTCCACTTGCGGAATTCTCACCGCGAGCACGTCTGGAGGATATCTCGCGTCAGTGACATAGTCATGACCCACCGGAGCGGCCGACTCCACAACTGACAGCCGATGTGGACGTGACGTGCCGAGACGACGAGGGAGATATTGATGTCCGACGCGGTGAGTGGTGATCCCGCCCCGACCGCCGGCCGGGCGGTCGACGTGCCCGTACGCCGAGCGCTGCCGACGCTGATGAAGGACCCGCTCGGAGGGCTGGTGCGGATCGCCGACGAGGCGGAGGGTCGCGTCGTCCGGCTCAACCTCGGCACGTTCCGGCCCTGGCTGGTCACCCACCCCGAGCACCTGCAGCGGGTGCTGCGCGACAACGCGGCCAACTACATCCGGGACGACCGGGGCCTGCTCTGGCGTCCGGTGCGTCGGGTGGTCGGTGAGGCGATCCTGGTCGCCGAGGGCGAGATCTGGGAGTCCAGCCGGGCCGCCCTGCAACCGCTGTTCACCGCCAAACGGGCGGAGACGCTGGTCGAGCGGATGGCGGAGGCGATCGGCGAGGCGGTGGACGACTGGGCCGAACCGGCCCGGGCGGGCCGCCCGGTCGACGGGGCGCAGGAGTTGAAGAGGCTGGTCCTGCGGGCCACCATGCGGGTGCTCTTCGCCGACCGCATCACCCTCGTGGACGCGCTGCGGATCAGCGCCGCGCTCGACACGGTGACCACCGCGATGATCCCCCGGCTGCTGGCCCCCTTCGTCCCGTACGCGGTGCCGATGCCCGGCGACCGGGCCTTCCGGGAGGCGGTACGGACCATCGACCAGGTGGTGCTGCCGATCATCCGGTCGGTCCGGGCGAACCCCGACGACGGCGACGACATCATCGCCACCCTCTGCCGGCCCCGCCCGGACGGCCGGGTACCCGACGAGTACCAGATCCGGGGCGACGTGGTGGCGATGTTCTCCACCGCCACCGAGACCACCATCGCGCTGCTGTCCTGGCTCTGGCCGGTGCTGGAGACCCAACCCGACGTGGCGGCCCGGCTCTACGAGGAGATCGACCGGGTGGTCGGCGACGGGCCGGTCCGCCGGGAGCACCTGGGCGAACTGCGCTACGGCCGGATGGTCCTGGACGAGCTGCTCCGGCTCTATCCGGCCGGCTGGCTGATCCCGCGTACCGCGGTCGCCGACGACGTGGTCGGCGGCGTCCGGCTGCCCGCCGGCGCCACGGTGCTGGTCAGCCCGTACGTGACCCAGCGGATGGCGACCTTCTGGCCCGACCCGACCCGGTTCGACCCGGAGCGGTTCGCCCCCGACCAGCCGCGCCGCCGCTACCGGTACGCCTACTTCCCGTTCGGCGGTGGTCCGCACCAGTGCCTCGGCCAGTACCTCTTCCTGTTGGAGGCGCAGCTCATCGTCGGCACCGTGCTCAGCCGGTTCCGCTTCAAGCTGGGCGGCCCGGCCGACCTGACGCCTCGGATGGGTGCCTCGCTGTCGCCCCGGCAGCGGATGGAGCTCACCCTCTCCCCGGCCCACGGTCCGGTCTCCCGGTGAGCGGCCCACCGCCGGCCGCCACGCTCGACGGCGGGGTGGCCCCGGCCTCGGTGGCGGAGCAGGGCCGGATCTGCGCCCTGGCCACCCGGGGGCTGCGTGACCTGCAGGACGTCGCTGCCCGGCACCCCGGGCTCTTCTCGGCGGCCACCTTCGACCCGGCGCTGCTCAGCTCGGTGGCCACCGCCATCGCGTTCACCGCGCCCTGGTACCCGGCCGCGCGGCTGCGCCTCACCACCCGGGTGCTGCTCTGGGTCTTCGCCGCCGACTGGGCGATCGACACCCGGGCCGGCACCGCCGAGGAGGTACGGCGTACCGTCGCGGACTGCCTGGCCGTGGCCGACGGCGCGCCCCCGCCGCGCGGCGCCGAGCTGGCGCACCTGCTGGCCGAGATCCGCGACGAGCTGACCACCGCGCCGGCCTGGGCCGCCCAGCGGACGGTGTGGCGGGAGGAACTGGACCGGATGTTCCAGGCGGTCGCCCGCGAGTGGGACTGGAAGAGCCTGCCGACCGACCCGGTCACCGGCCGGCCGCCGCTCGACCTCGACGGATACCTCGACAACGCCGACAACCTAGCCTGTTCGTTCGTCAACGTGACGCACTGGATCTCGGTGGGTGACCCGGACTGCCTGGACCACCTGCCCGAGCTGCGCAGTGTCGGGCGGGACGTGCAGCGGGTACTGCGGCTGGTCAACGACCTGGCCACCCACCGCCGGGACCTGGAGTGGGGGGATCTCAACGCGCTGCTGCTGGTCGCCGAGCCGGCCGAGGTCACCACCCGGCTGACCGAGTTGGCCGCCCGCTGCCGGGAGCGGATCGCCGCGCTCGCCGACCGCAGCCCCCGGCAGGCGGAGTACCTGCACCGGCAGATCGCCTACACCAGTGGCTTCTATCAGCTCTCCGACTTCTGGGGGGCGGCGTGATGACCCGGCCGGCCCGGGCCGCCGCGCTGCCCCGCCCGGCCGACGAGCTGGTCGCCGGACTGTCGCGGCGGCCGTGGGGACAGGTCGACCCGTCCACGTACGAGACGGCCCGGCTGGTCGCGGTCGCGCCCGGCCTGCCCGGGCACGACGCCCGCGTCGCGCACCTGCTGCGCGCGCAGCGGCCGACGGCACGGTGGGGACCACCCGTCCAGGGGTACGCGCTGGTGCCGACCGTGAGCGCCACCGACGCGCTGCTGGCGGAGCTGGCCCGGCCGGGGACGCCCGCCGCCGGTCTGCTCGACGCGGTGGCGGGTGGCCTGCGGGCGCTGCACGGGCCGCTCGGCCCGGTCGACCTGCCGGACACGCCCGGCGCGGACCTGATCGTGCCGGCGCTGGTCGGCTCGATCGGCGAGCGGCTGGACCGGCTGGCGCCGGAGGTCCGGCACCGGCTGCCGGCCGGTCGGCCAGGGCTGCCGGCCGGGGTGACCCGGGAGCGGCTCGACCGGATCCGGGCCGGGGTGGCGGCCGGCGTCGACCTGCCCGCCAAGCTCGCCCACTTCGTCGAGGTGCTGGAGCTGCCACCGGACCGGCTGCCCGGCGCGCACGGCGGGGATCCGCTGGCGGTGGGCGCCATCCCCGGCGGCGACGGCGGCCTGGCCGCCGCGACCCGCCCGCCGGACGGCGCGGCGGCCCGGGGCTTCCTGGCCGAGCTGGTACGGCACGGCGGCGGTCCGGTGCCGTGCCCGACGCCGATCACGGTCTTCGAACGGGCCTGGGTGCTCAGCGGGCTGCTCCGGGCCGGCGTCCCGGTGGTCCCGCCGGCGGCACTGGTGGACAGCCTCGCCGTCGCGACCGGGAGAGGCATCGCCACCGGGGCCGGCCTGCCGACGGACGCGGACACCACCGCCGTCGCCCTGGACGCGCTGGGTCGGCTCGGCCGCCCCGCCGACCCGGCCGTGCTGTGGGAGTACGAGACGGCCGACGGGTTCTGCACCTGGCCGGGGGAGGACGGCTTCTCGGTCACCACCAACGCGCACGTCCTGGACGCCTTCGCCCGGCACCTGGCCCACCATCCGGACGCGAATGCCCGGCACCGGGCCGTCCCGACCCGCCTCGCTGCGGTGCTGCGGGAGCGCCAGTCGGCCGACGGCGGCTGGCAGGACCGCTGGCACGCCTCCCCTTACTACGCCACCGCCTGCTGCGTGCTGGCCCTGGTCGGTTCCGGGGCCGGCCGGACGGCGGCGGACGCGGTCGGCGCGGCGGTCCGCTTCGTGCTGCGTACCCAGCACGCGGACGGCTCGTGGGGACGCTGGTCGGGCACCGTGGAGGAGACGGCGTACGCCCTGCACGTCCTGCTCGCCGCGCCGTGGGCCGCCGCCGGGGTGACCGCCGCGATCGCCCGAGGCTACGGCCGGCTGATCGATCCGCCCGACCCGCCGCACCCTCCACTGTGGTACGGCAAGGAGCTCTACCGGCCGGTGGCCGTCGTCGAGGCGGCGGTGCTCACCGCGCGGCATCTCGCCACGGAACACCTGCTCAGGGCGGGAGGCGGGCGGCCGGCCAGGGAGGCGGTCAGTGTGCCGAAAGCGGGCACAGCAGACATTCAGCGACTTGAGGGGACCTGTGGACACTGCTAGCGTACGCACAGCCCGCGCCCCTGGACGGTAGTGCGCAGGACGAGCCCCCTCAATACGATCATGCGCTGATGAGCTGAGTCAGCGCCCTGTCTGGACGGTCCGATGCGTTCTCGCGGTACCAGCATTCGCACCAAGATCGTCGCCCTCCTGCTCTCGCTGGTCGCTCTCTGGGCGTTCGCGGCGTGGGTCACCGTGCGGGACGGCTTCAACCTTCTGGGCGTGCAATTGCTCAACAGCAAGGTCTACGTACCCAGCGAACCGCTGCTGCGCGAACTGCAACTGGAACGGCGGCTCGCCACCGCGTACCTCAGCATCCCCGCCGCCGAGCAGCGCGACGCGTACCAGACGGAGCAGCGCAGGGCCGAGGAACTGGCGGCGACCTTCGAGCGGTCCGTCAAGGACTGGCAGGTCGACCTGGCCGGCAGCGGCCTGCTGCGCAGCCGTCTCGACCAGTCGGTGCAGCGGCTGAACGCGCTGCGCGACCTGCGCAAGGCGGTCAACGAGCGGAGCGTCGACCGGGTGGCCGCGGCCCAGGGCTACACCGAGGCGATCGAGTCCATCTTCCAGGTGTACGACGTCACGGGCAGCCTGGACGACAAGGAGATCGCCGCCGATGCCGCCGCCCTCATCCAGCTCAACCGGATGAAGGAGCTGATCTCCCAGCAGGACGCGCTGGTCAGTGGCCTGTCCGGCAGCCGCCGGATCAGCGGCCCCGAGTACGCCCGGTTCGTCTCCCTGGTCGGCGCCGAACGCTTCCTCGGCACCGAGACCGCCGCCCGGCTCTCCGCGGACGACCAGCGGCGCTACCAGCAGCTCACCGAGGGCGAGGCGTTCAGCCGGCTGCGGACCACCCAGGACCAGATCATCCGGGACGGTCGCCCGAGCGACGTGCTGCCCTTCGACGACACCCGGTGGCGCGGCACGGTCGACCCGACCCTCACCGCCGTCGACGAGGTGGTGGCCGCGGGCGGTGACGGCATCGTCAGCCGGGCCACCGGCACCGCCATCATGGTCATCGTCCGGCTGGTGCTCGCCACCGGTCTCGGTCTGCTCGCCGTCATCGCCTCGATCATCATCTCCATCACCACCGCCCGGACCCTGCTGCGCCAGCTGGAGCGGCTGCGGGAGGCCGCCCACACGCTGGCCGAGGAGCGGCTGCCCGGCGTGGTCGCGCGGCTCGGCCACGGCGAGGAGGTCGACGTCGCCCGGGAGGCGCCCCCGCTGGAGTTCGGCGACGACGAGATCGGGCAGGTGGGCCAGGCGTTCAACGCGGTGCAGGAGACCGCCATCCGGACCGCCGTCGAACAGGCCGAGTTGCGGCGCAGCGTCCGCGAGGTGTTCCTCAGCCTGGCCCGGCGCACCCAGGCGCTGGTGCACCGCCAGCTCACCCTGCTCGACGCCATGGAGCGGCGGGAGCACGACGCGGAGGAGCTGGAGGACCTGTTCCGGGTCGACCACCTGGCCACCCGGATGCGGCGCAACGCCGAGAACCTGATCGTGCTCTCCGGCTCGACGCCCGGCCGGTCCTGGCGGCGCAACGTGCCGATGGTCGACGTGGTCCGGGGCGCGGTGGCGGAGGTCGAGGACTACACCCGGGTGAACGTGCTGCCGCTCGGGCGGGTGTTCCTCGCCGGTCGCGCGGTCGGTGACGTCATCCACCTGCTGGCCGAACTGATCGAGAACGGCCTCTCCTTCTCGCCGCCGCACACCACGGTCGAGGTGCGCGGCCAGATGGTGGGCAACGGCTTCGTCATCGAGATCGAGGACCGCGGCCTCGGCATGCCCGAGGAGGACCTCGCCGCCGCCAACCACCGCATCGTGGACCGCTCCGAGCTCAACCTCGCCCAGGCCTCCCGGCTCGGCCTCTACGTGGTCAGCCGGCTCATCTCGCGGCACGGGGTGCGGGTGCGGCTCAAGGAGTCCCCGTACGGCGGGACGACCGCCGTGGTGCTGATCCCGCTCGAACTGGTCAGCGGGGACGCCACCGGTTCGGACGGTCCCGCCACCGGCGACGTCCCGTCCCGCCCGGCCGGTGTCGACCGGACCGCCGGCACGCCGGCCGCGATGACCGCACCGACCGGGGCGGTCGCCTCGGCACCGGCCGCGGTGGACGTCCGCCCCGCCGCCGTCGACACCCTGCCGACCGGCGACGGGAGCGAGGTCGAGCCGCTGCCGGAACCCCGACCGTCCTGCCGACCCGGACCCGGCGCCGGCAGCCGGCGCTGGAGGACCCGACCGTCCCCACCGGCCTGCCGACGACGGTGCCCACCGCGCCGGAGCCGGCGGTGCCCGCCGAGCCGCCCCGGACCGCGCCGGCCGAGCCCCAGCTCACCGACTCCGGACTGCCGGTACGGGTGCGGCAGGCGAACCTGGTGCCGGAGCTGCGGGACGAGGCGTCCGAGGTGGAGACGGAGGCCGACGACGAGGCGACCCGGCCGCCGGAGCAGATGCGCCGGATGATGGCCTCCTACCAGAGCGGCACCCGACGCGGTCGTACCGACGCGGCGCGGCTGGTCGGCGGGACCGGCCGGGAGGCAGCAGCCGGGCCGGACACCGGGGACGAGCAGGCGACCTGACGAGGGCGTCGGCCCGGCGGCACAGGTCGCCGGGCGTACGACGCCGACGCACGAGAACGGCGCACCAGCCGGGGGAGAAGAGGACGACGAGTGGCGCAGAAGACCGCAACGAGTTCCGACCTGACGTGGTTGCTGGACGATCTGGTCGGCCGGGTGAAGCAGGCGGAGCACGCCGCGGCGCTCTCCACCGACGGGCTGCTGATGGCCGCGTCGAAGGGGCTGAGCCGGGACGACGGCGAGCACCTGGCCGCCATGGCGGCCGGCATCCAGAGCCTGGCCCGGGGCGCCGGCAAGCGGTTCGGTGGCGGGCAGGTGCAGCAGACCATCATCGAGATGCAGTCGTCGTTCCTGTTCGTCATGGCGGCCGGCCGTAACGCCTGCCTCGCGGTGCTGGCCAGCGAGGATGCCGACGTGGGGCTGATCGCCTACGAGATGGCGATGCTGGTGACCCGGGTCGGCAAGTTCGTCGCCTCGCCGACCCGTGAGGTGTCGCCCGGCGAGAACCTGGCGCGATGACAGCGACCGGGGAGCCTGCCGCGCAGGAGTGGGTGGACGACCACGCGGGCCCGGTGGTCCGCCCGTACGCGGTGACCGGTGGGCGGGCCCGGCCGGTCACCGGCACCTTCGACCTGATCTCCCTGGTGACGGCGACCCGGGCCGACGTGGGCTCGGAGGCCGGCCTGGGGCCGGAACACGTGGCCATCGTGGGTCTCTGCCAGCGGATCCTGTCGGTGGCCGAGGTCGCCGCACACCTGGACCTGCCGGTGGGCAGCGTCCGGGTCCTCCTCGGCGACCTGGTGGCCCGCAACCTGGTCAGGGTCCGTGAGCCACGGCCCACATCGGCCGGCCTTCCCGACGAGAGCGTTTTCGAGGCGGTAATCAATGGACTACGGGCGCTCTGAGCGGCCGGCGGGCGCGGCGCCGCTGCCCACCGCGATCAAGATCCTCATTGCCGGCGGCTTCGGTGCCGGCAAGACCACCATGGTCGGCGCGGTCAGCGAGACCCGCCCGCTGCGGACCGAGGAGGTGCTGACCGAGACCGGCATCGGCATCGACGACCTCTCCGGGGTGGAGGACAAGAACACCACCACGGTGGCGATGGACTTCGGCCGGATCACCATCAGCGACGACCTGGTGCTCTATCTGTTCGGCACGCCCGGACAGGACCGGTTCTGGTTCGTCTGGGACGAGTTGGCGCTCGGCGCCATCGGCGCGGTGGTGCTCGCCGACACCCGACGGCTCGCCGACTGCTTCCCGTCGATCGACTACTTCGAGGAGCGGGGCACCCCGTTCGTGGTGGCGGTGAACTGCTTCGAGGGTGCCCGGGAGTTCCGGCTGGGCGAGGTGCAGACCGCGCTGAACCTCGACCCGGGCGTACCGGTGCTGCTCTGCGACGCGCGGCAGCGGGAGTCCAGCAAGGAGGTCCTCATCACCCTGCTGGAGCACGCCATGAAGACCCGCGAGGCCCGCCGCCGCGCCGCCGACTGACCCACCCGATCGGCGTACGCGGGGCCGACCGGTCAGTCGGACAGCACGCGCTCGACGAGGTGCGGGCAGTGGGTCTTCCAGTTGAGTGCCGGCCCCTTTCGCATCAGGTCGAGGTTGAGCCTGCGGGCGGCCCTGATGATCCCTGGCTGGGTGAGCGCGTCACGGGCGGAGCGCACCGACGTGAAGCGCAGGCCCAGCACGCCGGGGCGGATCCGGTAGTGGCCCTCGACGGCGTGCATCGTCGCCAGCCGGAACCGGGTCCGGAGCTGCGACCGCGCTACTGCCCGGTCGACGTTCACCCAGATCTGCGGTTCCTCCGGACGGTGTCGGTCGTGGCACACGTACAGGGTCTCCAGAGCGTGCACCGTGAGGGTGAACAGTCGCGGGTAGCTGGCGGCGTTGGTGCCGGGGAGGGCGCTGAGCGTCCAGTAGCTCAACTCGGTCAGCTCCGGCACCGGCATCGTGGCGCGGAGGTAGGCACCCACCAGGCGGGCCAGTTCGTCGGTGAACCGGGGATCGGCCTGCAACCGGTCGAACCGGTGCCGGCTGCGGCGGTGCAGGACGGGATCGTCCGGTCGCGCGTCCAGGCGGACCTGGTGCGGCTGGTGGTCCGTCAGCCAGCGCCGTTGCTCCGGCGGCGACAGGTGGAGGTCCAGGTCGCTGGTGCCGAGCCGGCCGGTGGTGTGCACGACGTTGCGCAGCGGCACCCCGGCCGCCTCCCGTCGGCGGATCTGATCCCGTTCGACCTCGTCGAGCCGGTCACGACCGACCTGCCGGAAGGCGAGCTCCACGATGTCGGTCCAGGTCCGTCGGTGCTGGCCGAACCGCGCCACCACGTCGACCGCCTGTCCCACGTAGCGTTCACCGTCGGCGAAGGTCAACTCGTACACGCCGCACCGACCGCGTGCCCTGGGCAGGAGATGGGCGATCGAGTTCAGGCCCACCACCGTCAGCCGATCAGTGCCGCGATCGGGCACGCCGAACGACAAGTCGGCCTACCGCAGCCAGCGCAGGGCGGCGTCGGCGGTGTCCTCGGGGGTGCTGTTGAAGGCGATGGCGGCGCCGGGTGCGTGCTGCCGGACCAGGTTGACGACCTGCTCGAAAAGCTCCAGCAGCGGTTCGTGCTTACGGATGCCGCCCCCGACCACCACGCAGGCGTAGGGCTTCCGGGTCAGCGCCTCGACGATCGCCGCCTCGGCGGTGTCGTCCGGTACGACCAGGCAGAGGTCGGCCTCGATCCCGTGGGCCTCGAAACGGGCCTGGCCGCGCGCGATGGCCGCCACGACGGGCTCGGGATCCCAGCCCGGGATCCGGACCGGATCGAGTCCGATCACCAGTACCGGCCCCGGTGCCATGCGTCCTCCTGCCGCCGTCAGCCGCGCCTGGTCGATGCCACGAAGCGTGTCCAGGCGGATCCAATGTAGCAATGTGGACGCCTGCTCGATGATCGGCGCCGGGGCCTGGCTGTCGACTTGGGCGACCCGGGTGCCGCCGGCAGTTCCCCAGGTGCTGGCGCGCCGCGAGCGGATTCGCGTTCTACAGGCGGGTGGCGGTGCGGACCAGCGCGGCGAGGGCCCGGGACCGGCTGTGCGGCGGCCAGGCGATCACCGTCGTCACCGTCGGGGCGTCCGGCACCGGCACGGTGGCGAGGTCGGCGCGCAGGTGGACCCGGCACGACTCCGGCAGCACCGCCGCCGCCCGGCCGAGCGCGATCAGCTGGTAGAGCTGCGCGTGGTCCCGTACCACCGGGCCGGGGCCGTCCGGGTAGCTGCCGTCGCGGCGGGGCCAGCGCGGCAACGGCAGGTCGGGCAGCGCGGCCACCTCGGCCATCCGCAGCTCCGCCCGGCCGGTGAGGGGGTGCCCGGCCGGCAGGACCGTGACCTGCTGCTCGGTGCGCAGCTCCTCGCTGTCGAACCCGCTCACCGAGTCGTACGGACGGTGCAGCAGCGCCACGTCGGCCCGCCCGTCGCGCAGCAGTCGCTCCTGCTCGCCGATGCCGCAGAGCTGCACGTCCACGGTGACCGCGTCGGGCTCGGCCGCGTACGCGTCGAGCAGCTTCGGCAGCAGTTCACCGCTCGCGCCGGCCTTGGTGACCAGGACCAGGCCGGGCTCGCCGGTGGGGGCGAGGGCGGCCCGGCGGGTACGGCGGCCGGCGGCGTCGACCGCGTCGAGGGCCGCCCGGGCCTCCCGCAGCAGCACCGAGCCGGCCACGGTCAGCGCGACCGCGCGGCTGCTGCGTTCCAGCAGGGTGACCGCGAGCCGCCGTTCGAGCTGCCGGATCGCCCGCGACAGCGGCGGCTGCGCGATCCCGAGCCGTCGCGCGGCCCGCCCGAAGTGCAGTTCCTCGGCGACCGCCACGAAATAGCGCAGCTCCCGCGTCTCCATCCCACCACCGTACCCGGGGTCGATACCCGTGAGGTATCGCCGGCCACCCGGACGGTGTTGGTGGCCGGCCGGATCCCGGCCAGCATCGGCGGCATGAACGAACGGACGATCGCGCTCGTCACCGGCGCGAACAAGGGAATCGGGTACGAGATCGCGGCGGGCCTCGGCGCGCTCGGCTGGAGCGTGGGCGTCGGCGCCCGGGACGAGCAGCGCCGGGCGGACGCCGTGGCGAAGCTGCGGGCGGCCGGCGTCGACGCGTTCGGCGTACCGCTGAACGTGACGGACGACGCGAGCGTGGCCGCCGCCGCCCGGCTGGTCGCCGACCGCGCCGGCCGGCTCGACGTGCTGGTCAACAACGCGGGCGTGACCGGCGGCATGCCGCAGCAGCCCAGCACGGTGAGCCTGGCGGCGGTGCGGACGGCCCTGGAGACCAACGTGCTGGGCGTGCTGCGGGTCACCAACGCGATGCTGCCGCTGCTGCGCCGCTCCCCGGCTCCCCGGATCGTGAACATGTCCAGCGGCGTCGGCTCGCTGACCCGGCAGTCCAGCTCCCTCGACGAGCGCGACACGGGCCCGCTGTCAGCCGCGTACTCGCCGTCGAAGACCATGCTCAACGCCGTCACGATCCAGTACGCCAAGGAGCTGCGGGACACGAACATCCTGGTCAACGCCGCCTGCCCGGGCTTCGTCGCGACCGACCTGAACGGCTTCCGGGGCGTGCGTACCCCCGAACAGGGCGCGGCGGTGGCGATCCGGCTGGCGACCCTGCCCGACGACGGCCCGACCGGCGGGTACTTCGAGGACGCCGGGGTGATCCCCTGGTGAACGCGGCAGGGCCCCGTCCCGCGACCCTTCGCGGGACGGGACCCTGCGCCGGCTGTGCGACGGTTGTCCTAGGCGGTTGGCCGGACCGCGGCCGGGTGGTCGCTGCTCGGGTGCGCGCTGCCCGGGTCGGGCGGCCCGTCCGGTCGCGCGGCGGCGGCGTCGGCCGCGTGGGCGTGGCGGAGCAGGAGGACGCAGAGCGCCGCGGCCAGCAGCATCACCGCGCCGGCGGCGACGGCCGCGGCGTGCATGCCGTCCAGGAACGCTGCCCGCGCCGCCGCCAGGACCAGCCCGCCGGTCCCGCCGGGCAGTCCGGCCGCCAGGTCGAGGGCGCCGGCCAGCGTCTCCCGGGCCTCGCCGGCGGCCCCGGTGGGCAGGCTGTCGGGCAGCGCCGGGCCGATCCGGTTCCGGTAGACCGCGCTGCCGACGCTGCCCAGCAGGGCCATGCCTAGGGCGCCCGCGAACTCCGTCGCCGACTCCAGCAGGCCGGAGACCGAGCTGGCCCGCTCGGGCGGCGCCTCGCCGAGGACCACGTCGGTGACCAGGGACATCACCACCACGATGCCGGCGGCGTAGAGGCTCGCACCGATCATGACGGGCCACAGGCTCGACCAGGCCCGGACCGTGGTCAGCACCGCGAAGCCGCCGGCGGCGACGACGAAGCCGACGGCCATGACGTACGCCCGGTTGACCTTCTGGGCGGCGACCGCCGCGAGCGGCGCGGCGGCCCCCACCCCGACGGTCGGCAGCAGGCTCCACAGCGCCGCCCGCAGCGGGCTCATGTCGAGGACGAGCTGGAGGTACTGGGTGGTGAAGATCGCGAAGCCGACCATCGCGAACATGCCGAGCATGTTGACCAGCAGGGAGGCGCCGAACGCCCGACGGCGGAACAGCGCCACGTCGATCATCGGGTCGGGCCGGGTGCGCTGCCGGTGGACGAAGACGGCGCCGACGACCAGTCCGCCGAGGATGCCCGCCGCCGGCAGCGGCGCGAAGCCGTCCCGGGCCAACTCCTTGATCCCGTAGATCACCGGCAGCACGGTGGCCAGCGACAGCAGGGAACTGACCAGGTCGAAGCCGCCGGCCCGCGGGGTGCGGAACTCGGGCAGCAGGATCGGGCCGAGGATCAGCAGCAGGGCCATCGCCGGGATGTTGATCAGGAAGATCGCGCCCCACCAGAAGTGTTCGAGCAGGAAGCCGCTGAGCACCGGTCCGACCGCGATACCGCCGGTCATCGCGGCGGTCCAGATCGCGATCGCCGTACCCCGCTGCTTGTCGTCGCGGAACATGTTGCGGATCAGGCCGAGCGTCGACGGCATCAGGGTGGCGCCGCCGATGCCGAGCAGCGCCCGGGCGAGGATCAGCACCTCGGCACTGCCGGCGTACGCGGCCAGCAGCGAGGCGGCGCCGAACGCGGCGGCGCCGAGCAGGAGCAGCCGACGCCGACCGATCCGGTCCCCGAGTGAGCCCATCGTGATGAGCAGGCCGGCGAGGACGAAGCCGTACATGTCGAAGATCCAGAGTTGCTGGGTGCTGGTCGGGGCCAGTTCCCGGCTGATGAACGGGACGGCGAAGTAGAGCACCGACACGTCCATCGAGACCAGCAGCAGGGGCAGCATCAGCACCCCGAAGCCGAGCCATTCCCGCCGGCCCGCCCGGGGCCCCGCCGTGCTCACCGCGGTCATGCGGCCACCTCCTCTTGTCGGGAGCCGCGCCACCGCGACCCGTTAACTGCGTATGCCGTACGCGGTTCTGCGTACGTTATACGCAGTAATAGGATGGGCAGTCAAGCGACGGGAAGCGGAGCGATGAAAGACGACAGCGACAGCGGACTGCCGGCGAGCCTCGAAGCCGCCTGGGGGCTGCGGGAACGGCCCACCAGAGGACCGAAGCGCGGGCTCAGCCTGGACCGGATCGTCCGCGCCGCGATCGCCGTCGCCGAGGCGGACGGCCTCGCCGCGGTCTCGATGGGCCGGGTCGCCAAGGAGCTGGGCACCGCCCCGATGTCGCTCTACCGGTACGTCGCCGCGAAGACCGAACTGCTGGACCTGATGACCGACGTGGCCTTCGGGCCGCCCGGCCCGACGCCCGGCCCCGAGGTCACCTGGCGCGAGGGGCTGCGCCGGTGGGCCCGGGGCGAGCTGGCCGGCTTCCGGCGGCACCCCTGGCTGCGGCACGTGTCGGTCGGCTCGCCACCGATCCTGCCCAACCAGATCGCCTGGATGGAGCAGGCGCTGGTGGTGCTCCGCCCGACCGGACTCGGCGGGCAGGAGAAGGTCGCCACCGTGCTGCTGGTCAGCGGCTACGTGCGGTACTGGGCGACCGTCACCCTCGACATCCAGGCCGTCGCGCAGGCCGCCGGCTCGACCGCCGAGGAGGCCATGACGACGTACGGGCGGCGGCTCGCCAAGGTCGTCGACCCGGCCCGGTTCCCCGAGGTCAGCGAGCTGATGGCCGGCGGGGACATGGAGGGCGAGCCGGACGACCCCGACGCGGACTTCGTCTTCGGGCTGGAACGGATCCTGGACGGCATCGAGGCGCTGGTCCGGTCCCGCTCCGCCGGGCCCGACGGGGCGCGCTGACCCGGGCCGACGGCGCCCGCCGCCGGAAACGCCGAAGGGCCCCTCCCCGCCGTCGCGGGAAGGGGCCCTTCTTCGGGTACGTCAGCTGGCGATCATGCGGCGCAGCACGTACTGCAGGATGCCGCCGTGCCGGTAGTAGTCCGCCTCACCCGGGGTGTCGATCCGGACCACCGCGTCGAACTGGACGCCGGTGTCGGTGGTGACCTGCACCGTGCGCGGGGTGTCGCCGTCGTTGAGCGCGGTCACGCCGGTGATGGAGAAGGTCTCCGTGCCGGTCAGGCCGAGCGACTCGGCGGTGGTGTCCACCGGGAACTGCAGCGGCAGCACGCCCATGCCGATCAGGTTCGAGCGGTGGATCCGCTCGTACGACTCGGCGATGACCGCCCGGACCCCCAGCAGCATGGTGCCCTTGGCCGCCCAGTCCCGCGACGAGCCGGAGCCGTACTCCTTGCCGGCCAGGATGACCAGCGGGATGCCCGCCTCCTGGTAGGCGGTGGAGGCGTCGTAGATCGAGGACTGCTCGCCGGTCAGGTGGTTGACCGTGAAGCCACCCTCCACGCCCGGCACCAGCTGGTTGCGCAGCCGGATGTTGGCGAAGGTGCCCCGGATCATCACCTCGTGGTTGCCCCGACGGGAGCCGTACGAGTTGAACTCGTGGCGCGGCACCCCGTGCTCGGCGAGGTACTTGCCGGCGGGGGAGTCGGCCTTGATCGAGCCGGCCGGGGAGATGTGGTCCGTGGTCACCGAGTCGCCCAGCTTGGCCAGCACCCGCGCGCCGGTGATGTCCACGACCGGCTGCGGCTCCTGCTGCATGCCCTCGAAGTACGGGGGCTTGCGGACGTAGGTGCTCTCACCCTCCCAGGCGAAGGTGTCGCCGGTCGGGGTCGGCAGCGACTGCCAGCGCTCGTCACCGGCGAAGACGTCGGCGTACGCGGCGCTGAAGCCGGTCGCGCCGATCGCCTTGCCGATGACGTCCTGGATCTCGGCGCTGTTCGGCCAGATGTCGCGCAGGAAGACCGGGTTGCCCTCGGTGTCCTCGCCGAGCGGCTCGTTGGCCAGGTCGATGTCCATCGTGCCGGCCAGCGCGTACGCCACCACCAGCGGCGGGGACGCCAGGTAGTTCATCTTGACGTCCGGGTTGATCCGGCCCTCGAAGTTCCGGTTGCCCGACAGCACGGAGACGACCGCCAGGTCGCCCTCGTTGACCGCGGCGGAGACCTCCTCCGGCAGCGGGCCGGAGTTGCCGATGCAGGTGGTGCAGCCGTACCCGACCAGGTTGAAGCCGAGCTTCTCCAGGTAGGGCGTGAGGCCGGCGCGGTCGTAGTAGTCCATGACGACCTTGGAACCCGGGGCCAGCGTGGTCTTGACCCAGGGCTTGCGGCTCAGGCCCTTGTCGACGGCGTTGCGGGCGAGCAGCGCCGCGCCGAGCATCACCTGCGGGTTGGAGGTGTTGGTGCAGGAGGTGATCGCGGCGATCACCACGGCGCCGTGGTCCAGCTCGTACTCGACGCCGTCGGCGCCGGTCACGCGTACCGGATTGGTGGCCCGACCGCCCGCGCCCACCGCGGCGGTCTCCAGGTCGCGCGGCGCGTCGGCCGGGTCGTTGACCCCGTTGGCCGGGGCGTCGCTGGCCGGGAAGGACTCGGCGCTGGCCTCGTCGGCCGGGCCGTCCGTGCCGAACGGCTTCTGCTGCTGCGGCACGCCCGGCTTGCGCCCCGGGTCACCGCCGGTCTCGTCGGCGGCCACGTAGTCGGTCAGCGCCGAGCGGAACAGCGTCTTGGCGCTGCCCAGCGGCACCCGGTCCTGCGGGCGCTTCGGGCCGGCCAGGGACGGCTCGATGGTGCCCAGGTCCAACTCCAGCCGCTCCGAGTAGTCCGGCTCGTGGTCGGCGTCGTGCCAGAGGCCCTGCTCCTTGGCGTACGCCTCGACGAGCGCGACCTGCTGCGGGTCGCGGCCGGTCAGCTCCAGGTAGCGGACGGTCTCGGCGTCGATCGGGAAGATCGCCACGGTGGAGCCGTACTCCGGGGACATGTTGCCGATGGTGGCCCGGTTGGCCAGCGGCACGGCGCTCACGCCGGGGCCGTAGAACTCGACGAACTTGCCGACCACGCCGTGCTTGCGCAGCATCTCGGTGATGGTCAGCACCAGGTCGGTGGCGGTGGTGCCGGCCGGCATCTCGCCGTGCAGCTTGAAGCCGACGACCCGGGGGATCAGCATGCTGACCGGCTGGCCGAGCATGGCCGCCTCGGCCTCGATGCCGCCGACGCCCCAGCCGAGCACGCCCAGGCCGTTGACCATCGTGGTGTGCGAGTCGGTGCCGACCACGGTGTCCGGGTACGCCTGGCCGTTGCGCTCCATGATCGTACGGGCCAGGTACTCGATGTTGACCTGGTGCACGATGCCGGTGCCCGGCGGGACGACCTTGAACTCGTTGAACGCGGTCTGGCCCCAGCGCAGGAACTGGTACCGCTCCTTGTTGCGCTCGTACTCCAGCTCGACGTTGCGCTCGAAGGCGTCCGCGCGGCCGAACAGGTCGGCGATGACGGAGTGGTCGATGACCAGCTCGGCCGGGGCGAGCGGGTTGACCTTGGTGGCGTCGCCGCCGAGGTCGCGGACGGCCTCCCGCATGGTGGCCAGGTCCACGACGCAGGGCACGCCGGTGAAGTCCTGCATGAGCACCCGCGCCGGGGTGAACTGGATCTCCACGCTCGGGTCGGCGTCGGCGTTCCAGGCACCGAGCTCACGGATGTGGTCGGCGGTGATGTTCGCGCCGTCCTCGGTCCGCAGCAGGTTCTCCAGCAGGATCTTCAAGCTGTAGGGCAGTCGGTCGTGGCCCTCCACCTTGTCAATCTTGAAAATCTCGTAGCTCGCGTCTCCGACGCGTAGCTGGGTCTTCGCACCGAAGGTGTCGAGGCTCGCCACGTCGTACTCCTTCACACCAGCGACCGTGAGTAGTCCTGAGCAGTCTGTCGCACCGGCCGGGACGACGCCCCGGTTAGGTGACACTTACCGCCGATTCTCGTTCAACAAAACCGTACGTCCGTCTTGCTATCGACGCAAGTTCGGGCCCCACGGGTGAGACACATTCGTGGTGCACTATGTAGGCGTCGGCGGAGGCGATGACCCGTCGGCTCGCGGAGGGGCCCGCGGTCGGACGGAGGCGACCGGTTGGAACTGGAGATCCGACAGCTGCGAGTGTTCCTGGCGGTGGCCCGATCGAAGAGCTTCAGCCGGGCTGCCCTCTTCCTCGGGCTCACGCAACCGGCGGTGACGGCCCACGTCAAGCGGCTCGAACGGCATTTCGGGCTGACGCTGTTCGAACGCACCACCCGGATGGTCCGCCTCACCGAGGCGGGCCGTCGACTGCTGCCCCTCGCCGAGCGGGTGGTGTTCGACCTGACGGAGGTGGACCGGGTGATGGCCGGCGGCGGCCCGACGACGTTCCGCTTCGGCGCGGAGGCGCCGGCGCTGACCCGGATCCTCGGCCCGCTGCGGCGACTCCTCCCGACGACGGACTTCGACGTGGCGGTGGAGCTGTCCGAACGCAGCGTCGCGCAGATCCGGGCCGGCCAGCGGCACGCCGCCCAGGTCTACGACTTCGAGGCGGCCCCGCTGCCGCTGGACGGACTGGGCTCGGTCGTGCTGGACCGGGAGCCGATCTGGGTGGTGCTGCCCCGCTCGCACCGGCTGGCCGAGGCGCCCGCGGTCGCCCTGGCCGAGCTGGCCGGCGACCCGTGGGTGCTCCGCCCGACCGGGCAACGGCTGCGCCGGTTCGTCGTCGAAGCGTGCCGCAGCGCCGGGTTCGAGCCCCGCGTACGCCACGCCGCCACCGACGGCACCGCCATCGAATACATGATCGCCGATCATGGCTGCGTCACCCTGGGATCGCCGATCAACCTCGGCAGTCCGCACTACGTCCAGCGTCCCCTGGTCGACCCGGTGGAACGGACCCTCCGGCTGATCTGGTCCACCGGCGAGGTGGCCCACGAGCTGGTCGTCGTGCTGGCCGACCTGATGCGGCGGCGCTACCTCGACGCGGCCCTGGCCAACAACCCGGAGTACGCCCGGACGCTGCTCGCCCGGCGGCACCAGACGGCTGTTCCCGGCGACGCCGACCCCGCGATCGTTCCCGCCGCCGCGTCAGCGACGACGGGAACGGTCACCCGGCCCCCGACGGTGGAGGTCGGGGTGGCCCGCGGCGGCTCAGACGCCCGGGAACCTCGTGGTGTCGTACGTGCCGACCGTCCAGCTGCGGCCACCGCCCCAGTCGAAGGTGGTCGTCGTGCTGTGCGCCATGGACCAGACCACCCCGAGGCCGGTGGGGAGGAACTCGATGCCGTAGTTGTGCTGGACGCAGCTGCCCCGGTCATGGACGTTGGTGAAGCTGACGCTGGTGCCACCCGCCGTGACGTTGATCGTCCCCGACGAGGTCGACGGGTTGACGGTGAAGCCGAACCCGATGGTGCTGAAGGTGAAGGTGTCGATCTGGGTCACCTTGACAGGCGTGTCGTCGGTGATCCCGTATCCGCTGCACGAGGAGGAGTTGCCGCTGACGAAGATCCGACCGACGTTGTTGGTGGTCGCCTGCTTCTTGTAGGAGACCTTGTCACCGAGGTGGACCCAGGCGAAGTAGGGCTCGATGTCGTTGATCTCCCGGTCGCCGTTCAGCCACGTCTCGCAGTTGCGCCAGCCGTCGGTGGTGGTCAGGAAGCCGCAGGAGATGCCGAAATCGGCCCGGGCGGGCGTGGCCGGCAGGACCGTGGAGGCGACCGTGGCGAGGGCGGTGACCACGGCGGCCAGGACCGTGAGCAGGCGGCCGCGTGGTGACCATCGGAGCGAAGAACTGATCATGGGGGACCTTTCACGCCGTACCCGACTGTGGCGGGTGGAGGACGGGAGTGGTCCCAGGATCGGACAGCCGGGACAACGAGAGAAATCAATACTTGGTGGGGTGTCATAAGCCCTCGCTATAGGCGGACGTGGGCGTGCCGCTGCTGCGCGACACCCGTTCGCCACGAGCGGGCGGCCCCGACGTCGCGCCGAGGGTAGGGTTCGAGGTCGGACCGGAAAGGGGTGGCGGTGGTCGACGTACAGCACTGGCTCTCCGCGCTGCCGCCGGGCGTCGTCTATCTGATCGTCGCCGCGGTGATCGGCGTGGAGAGCATGGGCGTGCCACTGCCCGGCGAGATCGTCCTGGTCAGCTCCGCCCTGCTCGCCGCCACCGGCGTGGTCGAACCGCACTGGGTCGCCACCGCCGCCGCGGCCGGCGCCATCGTCGGCGACTCCATCGGGTACGCGATCGGCCGCCGGGGCGGTCGCCCACTGCTGGCCCGGCTGGGCCGGCGCTTCCCCCGACATCTCGGCCCCGCCCAACTCGCCCGCGCCGAACAGAGCTTCGCCCGGCACGGCGTGTGGGCTGTCTTCTTCGGCCGGTTCGTGGCGCTGCTGCGGATCCTCGCCGGGCCGCTCGCCGGTGCGCTGCACGTGCCGTACCGCCGGTTTCTGCTGGCGAACGCGGCCGGCGGCCTGGTCTGGGCGTTCGGCACCACCTACCTGCTGTTCAGCGTCGGTCGGGCGGCCGAGCACTGGCTCAAGGACATCTCCTGGGCCGGGCTGGCGCTGGCCGTGGTCGCCGGGCTGGCCAGCACCTGGTGGCTGCGCCGCCGGGCCCGCCATTTCGAAGCGCCGGAGCCGGCCGACGAGGCCGAACCGGTGCAGGCCGGCACCGACCGCTGACCTTCCAGCTGCCCGGCCCGACAGTTGACGAAAGGGCCGTCCCCGTGATGGGGACGGCCCTTTCGGTTGTCCGGTCAGGAGGCGCTGTAGCCGCGGGTGGCGATCCAGTCGGCGAGGTTGTCCACGCTCATCCGGTAGGCGGCCTGGTCCGGGTTGGCCGAGTCGGCGATCGTCACGATCTTCCCGCCGTCGCGGTAGCCCACCACGCTGATGTAGTGCCCACCCTCGAAGCTGTGGGTGTTGCCGTCGGTGTCGGTGGCGGTGCCGGCGATGTTGGCGACCACGGCACGGCCGTCGTCGACGGTACGCACGATGTCGGCGCGCAGGGTGTCGGTCTGCTTGTCGTCGGCCTTGCTGTCCCGGATCTCGACGGACCGGTAGTGCTTGCCGGTCTCCTTGTTCAGCACCGGGGTGATGTCGTTGATGCTGTTGGTGCCGTTCTCGGTGGTGCCCATCTCCTTGGCCATGGCGTCGACGTCGATGTTCTTGCCGAGGACGCTCAGGGCGTTACGGGTGGCGGCGGGGCCGCAGTAGTAGAAGTTGGGCTGGGCCTCGTAGCGGACGTTCAGCTCCCGCTCGCCGTGACCCTTGCGGTCGGTGGTGACCGACGACGTGGCCTTCTCGGCGGGGGCGGCCTGGGCGGCGATGGCGGGTCCGGCGATGCCACCGGCGGTGGCGGCGATACCGGCAGCGGTGAGCACGGTCTTGCGCAGCAGAGTGGTAGCCATGATCAGATCACGCCTTCCATTCGGGGGTTGCGCGGCACCCGCGACGGGGGATGCGGTCGTGCCGCGAAAGGGGAAAGTCTCGGGGCGTCCGGCGATCGTGGTCGACCTGCTCGGTGGCCCGGGGATGTAACGACCGGTGGCGGGGAGTGATTCCCTCGACCTCACCGGCTCGGGACCGGGTGTTCGCGGTCCGGGGATGTAACGACGGCCGGTGGCCGGTCATTCCCGCCGGCGGCGTTCTCGGCGCGGGCCCGGATGCCACACGGTCTGCCCGGTACAACCACCCGCACCCCGCCCGGATTCCGTCCGGCGGGTGGTCCCGACCACGGGACGCCCGCCATCAAAGCCCTCAGCCGCAACTCAGCGCCCCACCCGGGCCGGACGAAACGCCATACACCGCTCCGGCATGCTGACTGGCGTCAAACCTCGCAGACCGCCCAGCGTGTCGATATCTACGCCGCTCGCCAGGATGACGCCCACGCAGATCGCCCGGCTGCGCCCCCGCGAGCGCCGCGAGCCCCGTGCGCCATTGCGTGACGGCCGGGGCGGCCTGGCGGCCGGGGGCCCTGATGTCCGCCATGGGCGCATGGGCCCGGACAGGCGGAGGGGTGCCGGGAGCCGTGCCGTGACCGTGGCACCGGGTCCAGCTGATCACCAAACGTGACCATCTCTGCGCCGGCCGGACACACGATGCGGTCCCTTTGCTCTGCAGCCATCCGCGCAGCAGGCACCGTGCGTCACCTGCTGCGTCGGTGGCTGCAGAGCAAAGGGAGCGGAGCGCGGTGCCGAGGGGATGGCGCGAAACCGCGTTCGGGCAGCTCAGCAGAGCGCATCGGCGATGACGGTCCAGCCAGCGGCAGCACGACCGGTCACTTTCCGTGAGGGCCTGGTCGATGACAGCGGTACTCACCGAAAGTGACGCAAAGCTGGGCCGGGAAGGGGTGACGGGGGGCGGGCCTAGGGTTGGGGAGTGGTGAAGGTGTTGGTCACGGGGATGTCGGGGACCGGTAAGTCGACGGCGCTGCGCTTCTCGCCGCGAGAGGACACCGCGTCGTCGACACCGACACCGACGAGTGGAGCCGATGGGTCACGTTGCCGGACGGCACCGCGGACTGGATCTGGCGAGCCGAGGCCATCGACGGGCTGCTCACCGCCCACCGCGACGGCAGCCTCTTCGTGGCCGGCTGCAAGAGCAACCAGGGTGAGTTCTATCCGCGCTTCGATCACGTCATGCTGCTCAGTGCCCCCGCCCACGTGCTCCTGGCGCGCATCGCCGGAAGAACGAACAACCCCTACGGCAAGCGGCCCGAGGAACGGGCCGCCGTGCTGGAGCACCTGGCCACCGTCGAGCCTCTGCTGCGGGCCACCGCCACCGTCGAGATCGACGCCTCCGCCCCGGTCGAGACGGTCGTCCGACAGCTCGACGACCTCGCCACCCGGGCGCAGACGGTCCGGAAGGGCTGACGCCGCGCGGGGAACGGTCTGCGACGATGCCGGGCATGGAGATCTGGCACAACCCGAGCTGTTCGAAGTGCTCCGGGGTGCAGAGCACCCTCGACGAGGCACGGGTGCCCTACCGGCTGCGGGCGTACCTGGTGGAGCCGCCGGGCCCGGCCGAGCTGACCGAGGTGCTGCGTCGGCTCGACGCCCGCGCGTGGGACATCTGCCGTACCGGCGAGCCGGCGGCGGACACCCTCGGCATGGCCGACTGGGCGCGGGACGACACCGAGGAGCCGCGCTGGATCGCGGCGATGGTGGCGCACCCCGAACTGATCCAGCGACCGATCCTGCTGCTCGACGACGGCGGCGCGCTGGTCGGTCGTACCCCGGAGGCGCTGGCGGAGGCGGTGCGCCGGGCGACCCGCGACGGCGGGTGAGCGGCGCGGCGCCGGGTCAGGCCCGGTCGTCGGCCGGGCTGGGACTGCCCGCGGCCTTCGCGTGCCGCTCGCGCAGCCGGTCCCGGATCTCCTCCGGGGTGTACGCGCGGCGCCGCCGCTCCGCCCGGGCGATGACCACACCGGACGCCGCCACGCCGGCCAGGCCGGCCAGCCCGAGCACCTTCCACCACCGCACACGTTGCCGCATCGGCTTAGGGTAGTCCCTCATGAGCATCAGTCTGGACGAGGCCGTGGAGCTGACCCGGACCGGCGACGTGTGGGTGTTCCGGGGACGCAGCGTGCCGGACCGGGCGATCCAGTTCACCACCAACAGCCCGGTCAACCACGTCGGCATGGCGGTGGTGCTGGACGACATGCCACCGCTGATGTGGCACGCCGAGCTGGGCCGGTCCCTGCCGGACCTGTGGACCGGCACCCACCAGCGCGGGGTGCAGCTGCACGACCTGCGCGACGCGGTCTGCGTCTGGGCCAACCGGTACGGGCAGCGGGCCTGGCTGCGCCAGCTCGACCCGTCGGCCGACGCCGCCATGGAGGAGGCGGTGCTGCGGACCGTGGCCCGGCTCGACGGCACCCCGTTCCCGTCCACCGCACAGCTCGCCTGGCGGTGGGCCCGCGGACGGGTGCCCGCCGTCCGCCGCCCGCGACCGTCCGGGTCGGACGGCGGGGGCGTGTCGGTACGGGACCGGGCGCTGGAGACCGCGTACTGCGCCGAGGTGGTGGCGGTGACGTACGAGGCGATGGGGCTGCTGCCGGCCGGCCGGCGTCCCAACTGGTACGACCCCGGGCGGTTCTGGAGCGGCGACGACCTGGACCTGTGCGACGGCGCGCGGCTGGGCGAGGAGATCGAGGTACGCATCCCGCCCCGCTGAGCAGGTTTGCCGTGACCGCCGCCCGGCAATTGACTGCGGCGTGAAGGCTTCCACTGATTTCGACACGCTCACCGACTTCTTCGACCGGTACGGCGTGGCGCTCACCGCCGGAGACGTGCCCGCCATCGCCGGCTGCTACGCCCTGCCCGGCCTGGTGGTGGCCGACACCTACAGCTTCTCGTTCACCTCGCCGGCGGCGGTGGCGCTCTCCTTCGTCGGTGCCGCACCGGACTATCAGGAGCGCGAACTGATCGCGGCGAACGCCCTGATCGAGGACGTGCAGCCGGTCTCCGCGCTGCTCACCGAGGTGGCGGTGCGGTGGGAGTTCCTGGACAGCCAGGGCCAGGCCGTGCCGGGGGAGCGCTACCGCTACCTGCTGCGCAGCACCGACGACGGCCCGGCCATCTGCACCGTCATCCGCACGGCCTGACCGGTCACCCGCCGCGACGCCTCGTCGGCCACGTCGCAGGTGCCCAGGGCGGTCTCGATGCCGAGCGCCCGGGCCACCGGCCGCGCCGTCCGAAGCAGCGGCGTCGCGTGCCCCGTCGCCGGGTGCCGGCCGGGCCCTCGTACCCGAGACGGCCGCCGACCTCGTCCAGGACTGGGGCGAGCCGGTGCCGGAGGACGATCCTGCCCAGGGTCTCGTCGTCCCCGACCCGCCAGTGGGTGGTGTCCGGCACCCAGCCCACCGGGCACGGCGTCTCCTGCAGCCACAGCTCGGCGACATGGCGGGCGAAGCTCTCGGCGGTGTGCTCGGCCCTCGCGGCGAGGAGACTGGCGCGTGCCCGTCCGGTGGGTGGGATCAGCGTGCGCATGGTCGTGAGTAGACCCGAACCGACCTGCGGTGGCCAGCCGTTTTCCGTGGCGTACCGGCCGGACGGTCGGATCACGTGGGGGTGGCTGTGCTCGTCGGGGCGGGCTGGCTACGCTGGCGCGTCGATGATGGCGGAGGGGGACCTGATGAGCGTCCGGCATGACGCACGGCCCGGTTCCCCGTCATCCGTGTCGAGGGTGCTGGCCTCGGTGCCGTGGCTGGTGGTGCTCCTCGGCGTCGGCCTGCTGGTCAGCCTGCTGGTGGTCGCGCTGCTGTCCCTGCGTACGCCGGTGCGGCAGGCGGCGCCCGCGCCCGCACCACCGATCTACCTGCCGCTCGCCCCGCCGACGACGTCCGCCGCGCCGACCGCCGCCCCGCTGGTGGCCGTGGGTGACAGCGCCTCGGCCACGCCGTCGCGCAGCGCGAGCGCCTCGGCCCGGCCGTCCGCGTCGGTCCGGCCGTCGACCTCGGCGACGCCCGCGCCGGGCGGTTCGCGGTCCGGCACGGTGACCGCGCGCTACCAGGCCACCGGCAGCGACCGGGACTCCTTCACCGCGCTGCTGACCGTACGCAACGGGTCGTCCGCTGCCCAGGAGTGGCGGGTGGAGCTGCTCTTCACCGGCAACGTGAAGAGCATCCGGGCGTCCTCGTCGTCCGGGGTGTCGGTCACCACCCAGGGCAACGGCTGGTACGTGCTGCGTGGTACCGCGCCGCTCGCGTCGGGCGGCAGCACGGTCGTCGAGATGAGTTTCAGCCGTACCGGCAGTGGTGACCGGCCCGGTCAGTGCACGGTCAACGGGGCGGCCTGCACCCTCGCCTGACCAGGCCGGCGGCGCGGGTCGGGCACTTTCCGGCAATGCCGTCGATCGCTACTCTCACCGGACAGGATCGACAGGGGAGGGGCATGTCCGGCACTCGTCGCGCACGATCATCGCCCGGCACCAGCACCGCGATCGCCTCGTCGCCCTGGGTGGTGGTGTCGATCGGCGTCATCGTGATGGTGGTGCTGCTGGTCGTCGCGCTGGGTGCGGCCCGCGGGCGACGCCCCTACCGCGACGCCGAGCCCGTCCCCCCACCGGCGACCGTGCCGCTGCCCGAGCTGCCGTCCCCGACCCCGTCCCCGGTGGAGCCGACGGCGACCGGGCCGGTGGTGCCGGGGCTCTCGCCGCGTTCCACCGTCCTGCCGAGCACCGGCGGGCCGGTGGCGAGGACGTCCGCGTCGTCCGGTGGCGGCGCGGGCAGCGGACGGCCCACCCCGCCACCGCCGCCGTCACCGGCCCCGGTCCCGCCGCCCGCCCTGGTCACCGGCCGGTACCAGGTGGTGGACACCTTCGACGGCGGCTTCATCGGCGAGGTGCGGCTGAGCAACACCGACTCGACCGCCCGGGGCTGGACGGTACGGCTGGTCTTCCCCGACGGGCGACTCGTCACGTCCTGGGTGGAGGGCGCGGAGCAGGGCCGGGCCGGCGTCTCCGGCGACGTCTTCACGTACACCAGCGGGGTGGACCTGTCGGCGGGCGCGTCGGTGTCGCTGCGGTTCCACTACGAGACGAGCGGCACCACCCGTCCCGCCCAGTGCACGGTCGACGGGGCGGCCTGTTCCGGGCTCTGACCCGCCGGCCCGGCCGCGCCCGTCACCGTGGGCGACGGTCGCGGTGCGCCCCGATGACGTCGGATTTCGCAAGCAAGCTGCTTTATTACGACTTGGTTTGCAAGGTATTGCAGAATGTTTCGGCAAGAGCTAGCGTGCGGGCGAATCACGACCAGAGGAAGGCCGTCGATGAAACCCCCGCCGATATCCCGCAAGGCACTGCTCGCCTTGGTCTCCACCCTCACCCTCGCCCTCGTCGGCGTGCCGGTCGCCGTTCACCAACTGGGCAACGACGCCACCGACCGGGCCCCCCGCACCGACCTCCTCGCCGCCGCCGGCGCGCCCCAGTGGAGCCAGGAACCGTCGGTCGAGACGCTGCTCAAGGCCGGCAACAGCACCGCCAAGGCCGACCAGTTCTACTTCGTCCTGCCGGACCGCTTCGCCAACGGCGACAAGCGCAACGACTCCGGCGGCCTGACCGGTGACCGGCTGAGCACCGGGTACGACCCGACCGACAAGGGCTTCTACCACGGCGGCGACCTCAAGGGCGTCATCAACAAGCTCGACTACATCCAGGGCCTCGGCACCACCGCCATCTGGCTCGCCCCGATCTTCAAGAACCGGCCCGTGCAGGGCACCGGCGCGGACGTCTCCGCCGGCTACCACGGCTACTGGATCACCGACTTCACCCAGGTCGACCCGCACTTCGGCACCAACGAGGAGCTGAAGCAGCTGGTCAAGCTGGCCCACCAGCGGGGCATCAAGGTCTACCTCGACGTCATCGTCAACCACACCGCCGACGTCATCAAGTACGCCGAGGACAAGTACGCGTACGTCGACAAGAAGACCGCGCCGTACTCCGACGCGCAGGGGCGGCCCTTCGAGGACCGCAACTACGCCGACGGCACCCGGGACTTCCCGAAGGTCAACCTGAAGTCCTTCCCGTACACGCCGACGTTCGCCAGCGCGGCCGACGCGAAGGTCAAGGTCCCGGCCTGGCTGAACGACCCGACGATGTACCACAACCGCGGTGACTCGACCTTCGCGGGCGAGAACAGCGAGTACGGCGACTTCTTCGGCCTGGACGACCTGTGGACCGAGCGTCCCGAGGTGGTGCGCGGGCTGACCAAGGTCTACGGCGACTGGATCGGCAGCACCGGCGTCGACGGCTTCCGGCTGGACACCGTCAAGCACGCCAACCTCGACTTCTGGCCGCAGTTCAGCCAGGGCATCAAGCGGGCCGCCGAGAAGGCCGGCAAGAAGGACTTCTTCATGTTCGGCGAGGTCTACAGCGCCGACCAGGAGATCGAGTCGACGTACGTGCGGCGCGGCGGCCTGCCGGCCACCCTCGACTTCTCCTTCCAGGAGGCCGCGCGCGGCTACACCGCCGCCGACGGCTCCGCCAAGGCGCTCGCCGACGTGTACGCCAAGGACGACCTGTACGCCGCCCGCGACACCGACGCGAACCGGCTGACCACCTTCCTCGGCAACCACGACATGGGCCGGATCGGCTCGTTCATCGCGGCGACCGGCGGGGACGACGCCAGCCAGCTCAAGCGCGACCAGCTCGCCCACCAGCTGATGTTCCTCACCCGTGGTCAGCCCGTCGTCTACTCCGGCGACGAGCAGGGCTTCACCGGCCCCGGCGGCGACAAGGACGCCCGGCAGGACATGTTCGCCACGAAGACGGCGGACTACCTCGACGACGACCTGATCGGCACCACCCGCACCCACGCCAGCGACCAGTACGACAAGACCCACCCGCTGTACCGGACCATCGCCGAGCTGGGCAAGCTCCGCGCGGCCAACCCGGCCCTGCGCGACGGCGTCCAGGTCACCCGGTACGCGGCCGACGGCGCGGGCGTCTTCGCCTTCTCCCGGATCCTGCCGTCCGACCGCACCGAACACGTCGTCGCGGTGAACAACGCGTCCACCGCGCAGACTGTCTCCGTGGACACCTGGTCGGCCGGCGCGGCCTTCACCGGCATCTACGGCGGCGCGGCCACCTCGACGGCCGGCGCCGACGGCAAGCTGAGCGTCACCGTGCCGGCCATGTCGGCCGTGGTGCTCAAGGCCGACCGGGCCATCCCGCAGGCCGACGCCGCCCCGGGCATCACCATCACCGCGCCGGGCACCGACCCGGTCGCCACCAAGGCCACCGTGACCGCCCAGGTCACCGGTGACCCCCTCGCCACGGTCACCTTCGCCGCCCGGGTCCCCGGTGGCAAGTGGACCCTGCTGGGCACCGCGCACACCGCGCCGTACACCGTGCACCACGACCTGACCGGCCTGGCCGGCGGCACGAAGGTGGAGTACAAGGCGGTCGTGCGTGACGGCAAGGGCCGGACGGCGAGCGCCCGCTCCACCGGCGTCGTCGGCACCCCGGCGCAGGGCGCGTCGCGGGACTGGGCGGTGGTCCACTACCAGCGTCCGGCCGGTGGGTACGCCGACTGGGGCCTCTACACCTGGGGCGACATCGACCCGGCGTACGCCACCGAGTGGCCCAAAGGGCAGCCGTTCGCCGGTGAGGACTCGTTCGGCCGGTTCGCCTGGGTCAAGCTGAAGCCGGGCGCGAAGTCGGTCGGGTTCCTCGTGGTCGACAAGGACGGGAACAAGGACGTCGCGAACGACCGCACCATCGACGTGACGCAGACCGGTGAGGTCTGGGTCAAGCAGGGCGACGGCACGCTCTACCCGACCCGGCAGGCCGCCACCGGCGAGCCCGACCCGGCGGTCGACCAGAGCACCGCGGTCATCCACTGGCGCAAGGCCGACGGGAACTACGACGGCTGGGGCCTGCACCTCTGGGACGGCGCCGCCAACCCCACCGACTGGGGCAACCCGCTCAAGCCGGAGAAGATCGACTCGTACGGGGCGGTCTTCCGGGTGCCGCTCGCGGCCGGGGCGACCGGGCTGAACTACATCATCCACAACGGCGACGCCAAGGATCAGCCCGACGACCAGCGGCTCGACTTCGCCGCCGCCGGGCACGAGGTGTGGCTGCTCGCCGGGGTCAAGGGCCGCCTGCTGCCGGCCACGTCCTCCGGCGTCGCGAAGGACGTCGACATCACCAAGGAGAAGGCGCAGTGGATCGACCGGTCCACCGTCGCCTGGCAGACCGGGCCGACCGACGGCAAGCAGTACGCCCTGGTCGCCGCGCCGGCCGGCGGGCTCAGCATCACCGACGGTGAGCTCTCCGGGACGTACACCACGCTGCCGCTGCGGGCGCAGCGCAACGGGCTCACCGAGGCCCAGCGCGCGGCCTTCCCGCACCTGTGGGCCTACCACGCCTTCAGCCTCGGCCAGGCCGACCTGGCCAAGGTGCCGGCGGCGCTGCGCGGGCAGCTCGTGGTGACCGAGCGGGACGCCGCGGGCACCCTGCTCGGCGCGACCGGGGTGCAGATCCCGGGCGTGCTCGACGACGTCTACCGGGCCGCCACCACGGCGAAGCTCGGACCGACCTTCGCCGGCAAGGTGCCCACCCTGGCGGTCTGGGCGCCCACCGCCCGGACGGTGTCGCTCCAGCTCTTCGACTCGGCCACGGCCGAGCCGACGAAGACCGTGCCGATGAGCCGCAACGACCGCACCGGCGTCTGGTCGGTGCGCGGCACGAAGTCGTGGACCGGCAAGTACTACCGCTACCAGGTGCAGGCGTGGCAGCCGGCCGCGCAGAAGGTGGTCACCGCCTCGGTGACCGACCCGTACTCGGTGGCCCTCGCGCCGGACTCGACGCACAGCCAGCTCGTCGACCTGACCGACCCGGCGCTCGCGCCGGCCGGCTGGGCGACGCTGCGCAAGCCGGCGGCGGTGCCGTCGTCCAGGGCGCAGATCTCCGAGCTGTCGGTCCGCGACTTCTCCATCGCCGACGCGAGCGTGCCGGCCGAGCGGCGGGGCACCTACCTCGCCTTCACCGACCCGAACACCGCCGGCATGAAGCACCTGAAGTCGCTCGGCGACGCGGGGGTCAACTACCTGCACCTGCTGCCGGCGTTCGACTTCGCCACCATCCCCGAGAAGCGGGCCGACCAGCAGCAGCCGGCCTGTGACCTGGCCGCGCTGCCGCCGGACTCCGACCAGCAGCAGAAGTGCGTCGCGGCGGTCGCCGAGTCCGACGGCTTCAACTGGGGGTACGACCCGCTGCACTACACCGTGCCGGAGGGCGGCTACGCCGTCGACCCGAACGGTGCGAAGCGGACCACCGAGTTCCGGCAGATGGTCGCCGGGGTCAACCAGGCGGGCCTGCGCGTAGTCATGGACGTCGTCTACAACCACACCTCGGCCGCCGGCACCGACCCGAAGTCGGTGCTCGACCAGGTGGTGCCCGGCTACTACCACCGGCAGCTGGACGACGGCAGCATCGCCAACTCCACCTGCTGCGCCAACACCGCCCCCGAGCACGCCATGATGGGCAAGCTCGTGGTGGACTCCCTGGTCACCTGGGCCAAGGCGTACAAGGTGGACGGTTTCCGGTTCGACCTGATGGGTCACCACCCGAAGGCGAACATCCTGGCCGTCCGGGCCGCGCTGGACAAGCTGACCGTGGCGCGCGACGGTGTGGACGGGAAGAAGATCCTGCTCTACGGCGAGGGGTGGAACTTCGGCGAGGTCGCCAACGACGCCCGGTTCGTGCAGGCCACCCAGGCCAACATGGCCGGCACCGGTATCGCCACCTTCAACGACCGGCTCCGCGACGCGGTCCGCGGCGGCGGCCCGTTCGACGGCAACCCGCGGGTGCAGGGCTTCGCCTCGGGTCTCTATACCGACCCGAACGGGGACGACGTCAACGGCACCGCCGCCGAGCAGAAGGCCCGACTGCGGCACTCCCAGGACCTGATCAAGGTCGGCCTGACCGGCAACCTGCGCGGCTACCGGTTCACCGACTCGTCGGGCAAGGTCGTCACCGGTGCGCAGGTGGACTACAACGGCTCACCGGCCGGCTACACCGCCGCGCCGGGCGAGGCGGTCACCTACGTCGACGCGCACGACAACGAGATCCTGTACGACGCGCTGGCGTACAAGCTGCCGCAGGACACCTCGGCGCAGGACCGGGCCCGGATGCAGGTGCTGGCCCTGTCGACCACCGCCCTCGGGCAGGGGCCCGGGTTCGTGACGGCCGGCTCGGAGCGGCTGCGCTCCAAGTCGCTGGACCGCAACTCGTTCAACTCCGGTGACTGGTTCAACCAGATCCGCTGGGACTGCACCCAGGGCAACGGCTTCGGCGCCGGTCTCCCGCCGGCGCAGGACAACCAGGACAAGTGGCCGTACGCGAAGCCGCTGCTGGCCGATCCGAAGCTGGTGCCGGACTGCGCGGCGATCGACCTGGCCGACGCCCGGTACGCGGAGCTGCTGAAGATCCGCGAGTCCTCGCCGGTGTTCGGGCTGACCACCGCCGACCAGGTGCAGAAGCGGGTGGCCTTCCCGCTCTCCGGTGAGCAGGAGACGCCCGGGGTGCTCACCATGACCCTCGACGCCCGCGGGCTCGACGGGAAGTGGAAGTCGGTGACCGTGGTCTTCAACGCCACCCCGAAGGCGGCGGAGCAGACGGTGACCGGCCTGCGCGGGGCGAACGTGGCGCTGCACCCGGTGCTGCGTACCTCCGCCGACCCGGTGCTGCGGACGGCCTCGTTCGCCAAGGCGAGCGGCACGTTCACCGTGCCGGCCCGCAGCGTGGCGGTGTTCGTCCAGAGCTGACCCGGACGGACGTGAGCCGGCCCCCTTCGCCTCGGCGAAGGGGGCCGGTTCGGTTCGACCGGTCCGGCCGGCAAGCTGCCTCAGTTGAAGCAGTCCTTGACGGTGCCGGCGCAGTTGGTCGGGTCGTTGTCGGTGACGGTCGAGGTCTCGTCGAGGCGGACCCGGCCGTCGTTGTTGAGGATGCCGCCGGCGACCCGGTGGGTCTTGGAGCTGTCGGTGGCGGTGTTCTTGGTGACGCGGGTCTTGGTCAGGGTGACCGTGCCCTTGTTGTTGAAGATGCCGCCGCCGTTGAGGGCGGTGTTGCCCTTGATCTCGGTGTCCCGCAGGGTCAGCAGGGCGTTGTCGCCCCGGCCCTCCGGCCCCTCCACGAAGCCGTCGGAGACCTTGACCAGCCACTCGCCGTTGAAGATGCCGCCGCCGAAACCGCCGGCGGTGTTGTCGACGATCTTGCTGTCGGCGATGGTGGCGGTGGCGCGCTGGTCGCGCTCGTCGCCGCCGGGCACCAGGCTCTCCTCGTGCTTGCCGCCGGTGTTGACGATGCCGCCGCCGCCGAAGGTCGCGTGGTTCTTGGCGACGATGACGTGGTCGACGTCGAGGTCGGTGTCCTCGGCGTAGATGCCACCGCCGTTGCGGCAGGCGGTGTTCTCCTTGACGTAGGAGAAGCTGACCTGGAGGAACCCGCCGGAGCTGAACAGGCCGCCGCCGTTGTCGCCGGCCTGGTTGCCCTCGATCTCGCTCTTGAAGATCTCCACGCTGCCGGCCTCGTCGCGGCCGTCGACGACGATGTGCGGGCCGTCCTTCTTGCCGTGCCCGTTGGCGATGCCGCCGCCGTTCTCGCCGGCGGTGTTGTGGGCGACACGGGACTCCTTGACCTTGAGCAGGCCGGTGTTGAACACGCCGCCGCCGTTCTCCCGGGCGTGGTTGTTCTCGACGGTGCTCCAGTCGAGGTCGACCCGGCCGAAGTTGGCGATGGCGCCGCCGTTGCCCTCGGCGTTGTTGCCGGTCAGCTTCACCTTCTCCAGGTGGGCGCTGCCGCCGTGCTCGACCAGCAGCGCACCGCCGTCCGCTTCGCCGTCCTTGCGCGGCGCCGGGTACCCGGGCCCGCTCTGCACGGCCTGCGGAGCCACCGCCAGCGCTCCCTGCGGAGCCTGAGCGGCCTGCGCCCCCTGCGGAGCCGCCGCGGCCTGGGCCCCCTGCGGCGCCTGTACGATCTGCGGCGCCTGGACGGCCTGGCCGCCCTGGCCACCCTGCGGGGCCTGGAGGCTCTGGCTGCCCTGCGAGCTGGTCGAGGGTGCCTGGCCGTACTTGAACTCGGCGGCGTTGCCGTCCTTGAGGGTGACGTCCTTGAGGGTCAGGTCGCCGCCGTCGGCGACGCGGAAGAGCCGGAAGGCGTCCTCGGAGTCGCGCTTGATCGTGGAGTCCTGGCCCTTGATGGTGATCTCCTGCCGGATGGTCGGCAGGCCGGTGCCGGTCTTCTTGTCGGAGAAGCTCAGCTCGTAGGTGCAGTGCGGGGCGAGCTTGAGCGTGCCGCCGTGGTCCCGGTTGGCCAGGTCGACGGCCTCGATCAGCTTCTCGTCGTCGCAGGGCACCTCCCGCACGCGGCCGTGCTCGTCCTTGTCCCGGTCCTTGTCCCGGTCCTTGTTCTCCCGGCCGTGCTCGCCGCGCTCGTCACCGCCCTTGCCGTCCCGGCCGTACTCGTCCTCGGCGTTCCGCGCGTCGCGGTCCTTCTCGTCGCCGTGGGTGTCGTCGCTGAGCTGCTGGGCGGTCGACCACTTCAGGTCGGCGAGCCGGTGCGGGCCGGTGGCGCCGGTGGTCGCGTAGGCCACGCCCGCCAGGCTGACCGCCCCGGTCAGGCCCACGACGCCGGTGGCGAGCCAGAGCCGGCGACGACGGATCGGGGAGGTCGTCTCACGAACGGCGTCATCGTTATTGCGAAGGTAGTTGGACATCGGAGCTCTCTGCCCTCTCCTTGTACCAGACAAGGTCGCTTCGCCACGGCGAGGCGGCCTTCGCTACAAATCGGTTGTAGCTTCTGAAGAACACCGTATGAGAGCTTTCTTCGCCTCGTGTGCATATGCGAAAAAAGCCCACATAAGGTGTGTGGGCGGTGCAGCCGGCAGCAGGCGGGACGGCGGGGCGGCAGCGGCGTCACCGGTGGCGAAGCGGCCCGGTCCGGGCGGAAAGCGTGCGCCGGCCGATGGTGCGCCGCATTCGGGACGGGCCCGACGTACCCCGCGAAGGAGGACGATGGGGGTCCCTTCCCGTCGCCGGGCGACGGAAAGGGACCCCCGCGGTTATGTGGTGGTTCAGTTGAAGCAGTCCTTGACGGTGCCGGCGCAGTTGGTCGGGTCGTTGTCGGTGACGGTCGAGGTCTCGTCGAGGCGGACCCGGCCGTCGTTGTTGAGGATGCCGCCGGCGACCCGGTGGGTCTTGGAGCTGTCGGTGGCGGTGTTCTTGGTGACGCGGGTCTTGGTCAGGGTGACCGTGCCCTTGTTGTTGAAGATGCCGCCGCCGTTGAGGGCGGTGTTGCCCTTGATCTCGGTGTCCCGCAGGGTCAGCAGGGTGTTGTCGCCCCGGCTGTCCCCGCCCTCGGGCGCCTGCAGGAAGCCGTCCTCGAGCTTGACCTCCAGGTCACCGTTGAAGATGCCGCCGCCGAAGCGCCCGGCGGTGTTGTCGACGATCTTGCTGTCGGCGATGGTGGCGGTGGCGCGCCGGTCGCGCTCGTCGCCGCCGGGCACCAGGCTCTCCTCGTGCTTACCGCCGGTGTTGACGATGCCGCCCCCGTCCTTGTCGGCGTGGTTCCCGGCGACCAGCACCTTCTCGAGATCGAGGTCGGTGTCCTCGGCGTAGATGCCACCGCCGTTGCGGCAGGCGGTGTTCTCCTTGACGGCCGCGAAGGCGATCTTGACGAACCCGCCGGAGCTGAACAGGCCGCCGCCGTTGTCGCCGGCCTGGTTGCCCTCGATCTCGCTCTTGAAGATCTCCACGCTGCCGGCCTGGTCGCGACCGTCGATCACGACGTGCGGGAAGCCGTACTTCTTGCCGTGCCCGTTGGCGATGCCGCCGCCGTTCTTACCGGCCGTGTTGTCCGCGACGTGGGACTCCTTGACCTTGAGCAGGCCGGCGTTGAAGACACCGCCACCGCTGCCCCGGGCGTGGTTGCCCTCCACCAGGCTCCACGCCAGGTCGACCCGGCCGAAGTTGGCGATCGCGCCGCCGTTGCCCTCGGCGTTGTTGCCGGTCAGCTTCACCTTCTCCAGGTGGGCGCTGCCGCCGTGCTCGACCAGCAGCGCACCGCCGTCCGCCTCGCCGTCCTTGCCGGGACCGGGGTACGCGGGCCCGGCCTGGCCACCCTGCGGGGCCTGGAGGCCCTGGCCGCCCTGCGAGCTGGTCGAGGGTGCCTGGCCGTACTTGAACTCGGCGGCGTTGCCGTCCTTGAGGGTGACGTCCTTGAGGGTCAGGTCGCCGCCGTCGGCGACGCGGAAGAGCCGGAAGGCGTCCTCGGAGTCGCGCTTGATCGTGGAGTCCTGGCCCTTGATGGTGATCTCCTGCCGGATGGTCGGCAGGCCGGTGCCGGTCTTCTTGTCGGAGAAGCTCAGCTCGTAGGTGCAGTGCGGGGCGAGCTTGAGCGTGCCGCCGTGGTCCCGGTTGGCCAGGTCGACGGCCTCGATCAGCTTCTCGTCGTCGCAGGGCACCTCCCGCACGCGGCCGTGCTCGTCCTTGTCCCGGTCCTTGTCCCGGTCCTTGTTCTCCCGGCCGTGCTCGCCGCGCTCGTCACCGCCCTTGCCGTCCCGGCCGTACTCGTCCTCGGCGTTCCGCGCGTCGCGGTCCTTCTTCTGGTCGTCGGTGCCGGCCTCGTCCTCGGCCTTGCCGGCGTCGCTGACGTTCCGCGGCGCGGCGGCCTGGTTCTCCGACGCACGCTGCGCGTCGTCCGACTTGTTGTCCCGAGCGGCGAGACCCCCCAGCGCCGCCAGACCGACGACGCCGGTCAGCCCGGCCACGCCGGTGGCGACCCAGAGCGCCCGCCGCCTGTTCGTCGGCGGGGTCATCGGGGCCCCGCCGTCGGTAGTCGTTACGTCGTTGGACATCAGAGCCTTCCGCCCTTTCGTGCTTCAAAGGCTTCGCACCACCGCAGGTGGGGCGACAAGCTACAAATCGGTTGTAGCCTCTGATGCTCACCGTATGAGAAGGATCCTCGCGACGAGGACTTATCCGAGAAAACCCCGCATTACGCTCACATCTGGCATCGTCGGTACGACCGGGCCGCGCCGGCCGTAAGGGTGCCGAGCAGCGCAAACGGCGGCGGGCCCGACACCGGCGTCGGTACGACAGCACACGTCGCAGACGCCGGTGGCGAGCCCGCCACCGTACGGAACGCTCAGCCCGGCAGGCGCGGACCTGCCTCCCGCTGCTCGGCCAGCCAGGTCTCCACCTCGTCGGAGCGGCGCGGCAGCCCGGCCGAGAGGTTCACCGGACCGTCGACCGTGACCAGGATGTCGTCCTCGATCCGGACGCCCATGCCGCGCAGCTCCTCGGGGACCAGCTCGTCCTCGGGCTGGAAATAGAGCCCCGGCTCGACGGTGAGCACGTACCCCTCGCCGAGCGGGCCGTCCCGGTAGGTCTCCTTCCGCGCGTTGGCGCAGTCGTGCACGTCGATGCCGAGCATGTGGCTGGTGCCGTGCAGGGTCCACCGGCGGTAGACCGTCGAGGCCGGGTCCATCGCCTCGTCCACGCTCACCGGCAGTAGGCCGAGGTCCTTCAGCGCCTCGGCGAGCACCCGCATCGACGCCAGGTGCACGTCGCGGAACGGCACGCCCGGCCGGCAGCGCTCGATGCCGGCCTGCTGGGCGGCGTACACGGCGTCGTAGACCTGGCGCTGCAGCGGGGTGAACCGGCCGTCGACCGGCAGCACCCGGGTGACGTCGGCGGTGTAGAGGTTGCGGTTCTCCACCCCCATGTCCATCAGCAGCAGCTCGCCCGGCCGGGTCGCGCCGTGGTTGTGCACCCAGTGCAGGATCGTGGCGTGCTCGCCGGCACCGACGATCGAGCCGTACCCGACGTCGTTGCCGTCGTGCCGGGCGCGCAGCGCGAAGACGCCCTCCAGCAGCCGCTCGGCGACGCCCCGGTCGGCCGGCAACGCGCGGGCCACGTCCTCGAAGCCGCGGACGGTCGCGTCGCACGCGTCCTGCAGCTGCGCGATCTCCCACTCGTCCTTGACCAGCTTCAGCTCGGCGATCGCGGTGGCCAGCTCGCGGTCGCGGCCGGGCCGGCCCTCGGCGCGGGCACCGTCGTACGGGCGCACCGCCGCGTCCACCCGGGCGTCGACACCGCGCAGCACCCGGGTACGCCCCGGCGCCAGGTCGGCCAGCGCCGCGTCGAGCTCGGTCAGGTCGGCGGTCGGCAGCCCCAGCTCGGTCGACTTCTCCTTCAGCGTGGGGCGGCGGCCCACCCACAGCTCACCGTGCCGGCTGCGGAAGAACTCATCGGTACGGCGGGACGAGCGGGGCCGCATGAACAGCGTGGCGTCCCCGCCCGGGCGCAGCACCAGCACGCTGTCCGGATCGAGGTCGCCGGTCAGGTACGCGAAGTCGCTGCCCGGCCGGAACCGGTGCTCGGTGTCGTTGGCGCGTACCTTCTCGGTGCCGGTGGGGATCACCAGCGTCTCGCCGGGGAAGGCCGCGGCGAGCGCGGCCCGCCGCTTGGCGTGGTTCGGCACCTCCGGGCGGGGGCCGACCGGCAGCTCGGTGTCCCGCCAGCCCTGCCGCATGAACGCCAGGAACGCCTCCGGGAAGTCCGGGTCGTGCGACTCCGTACCGTCCGGCTGGTTCCGCTCCTCGGTCATGATCCGCCCCCTTGCTGCGCGTCGTTGCTGGTCCAGACGCTACCCGGCGGCCCGGGCCGGGCAGCCGACGGTGGGTCGCGGAGCGCGGCGGGGGGCAGAGCCAGCGGTGCCGCGACGCCCGCCCGGCCCGCGTGAAAAGATGCTGACCATGTGCGGACTCCTGGCCTTCTTCAGCGCGCGCGGCGACGCCGCCGCCCACCGCGACAACATCGCCGGAGCACTGGAGTGCCTGCACCACCGCGGCCCGGACGAGACCGGGGTCGAGGTGGTCGGCGACGCCTCCGGCCGGTACGCGGACGGTGTGTTCGCGCACAAGCGCCTGGCCATCATCGACGTGGCGCTCAGCCACGAGCCGCTGCCCTACGCGGGCGGCCGTTACCTGCTCACCTTCAACGGCGAGATCTACAACTACATCGAGCTGCGCGACGAGCTGATCCGGGACTTCGGGGCCCAGTTCGCCACGAACGGCGACGGTGAGGTGATCGTCGCCGGCTACCACTACTGGGGCGAGCAGGTGCTCACCCGGCTGCGCGGCATGTTCGCCTTCGTCATCTGGGACCGGCAGGAGCGGCGGGCGTTCGGCGCCCGGGACTACTTCGGCATCAAGCCGCTGCACTACCTGGAGACCGCCGACGGGCTCTATCTCGCCTCGGAGAAGAAGGCGCTGCTGCCCTTCGCCCAGTCGGCCTACCAGGGTGACGCGGGGATCGACACCGCCAACCTGAGCCACTACCTGACCCTCCAGTACGTCCCGGAGCCGGGCACCCTGCACCGGGGGATCAACCGGATCGGCTCGGGGGAGTACCTGACCTGGACGCCGGGCGGCCGGATCGACGTACGCCGGTGGTACCGGCCGGTGTTCCGGCCGACCCCGGTCCCCGACGAGCAGAAGCTCTACCACGAGATCCGGGAGACGCTCCGGGAGAGCGTCCGGATGCACATGCGCTCGGACGTGCCGGTCGGTTCGTTCCTGTCCAGCGGGATCGACTCGACCGCGGTGGTGGCGCTGGCCCGGGAGTTCAACCCGAACATCCTCACCTTCACCGTCGGCTACGACGTCCCCGGCTACTCCGAGATCGACGTCGCCCAGGACTCGGCCCGACACCTCGACGTGACCACGATCCCGACCAAGATCGGGCCGCAGGACATGATCGACGCGCTGCCGAAGATCATCTGGCACCTGGACGACCCGGTGGCCGACCCGGCGCTCGTCCCGCTCTACTTCGTCGCCAAGAAGGCCGCCGAGCACGTCACCGTGGTGCTCTCCGGTGAGGGCGCCGACGAGTTCTTCGGCGGGTACACCATCTATCGCGAGCCGCTCTCCCTCGGCACGGTCAACGGCCTGCCGGGCGGAGTGCAGAAGGGCCTGCGGGCGGTCTCCAGGGCCATTCCGCAGGGGGTCAAGGGCAAGAGCTTCCTGGAGCGCGGCACCACCCCGATCGAGCAGCGCTACTACGGCAACGCCCGGATGTTCACCGAGGAGGAGAAGCAGCACCTGCTGCGCCGCTACGACCCCTCGGTCCGCTACACCGACGTCACCGCGCCGATCTACGCCGAGTGCACCGAGCTGGACGACGTCACCAAGATGCAGTACGTCGACCTCTACACCTGGCTGCGCGGCGACATCCTGGTCAAGGCCGACCGGATCTCGATGGCGCACTCGCTGGAGGTGCGGGTGCCCTTCCTCGACCGGGAGGTCTTCGACGTCGCGGCCGGCATCCCGGTGGACCTGAAGCTCCCGCCCCGCTCCGACGCCACCAAGTACGCGATGCGCCAGGCGCTGCAGGGCGTGGTGCCGCCGGCCATCGTCAACCGCAAGAAGCTCGGCTTCCCGACCCCGACCCGGGTCTGGCTGCGCGGCGAGATGTACGAGTGGGCCCGGCACGTGCTGTCCACCTCCGGCGCCGGTGACCTGCTCGACCTGTCGTACGCGATGCGGCTGCTGGAGGAGCACAAGCGGGAGGAGGCGGACCACTCCCGCAAGGTGTGGACCGTGCTGATCTTCTGCATCTGGCACGCCATCTTCGTGGCCAAGACCCTCGACCCCGGCATCCAGCGCAACCAGTCCGCCCTGCTCACCAAGCCGGTGGTCGGCAGCATGGTCCGCTGACCGTCCGCCCCTGGATCGTCGATCAAGAGGTTTGCGTCTGCCGGAGTTCGTACCGGCGACGCAAACCTCTTGCTCGTCTCAGCCGGGGTGCGCCGCCGGGGTCACCGGCCGGAGCAGGTGACCGTGGGAAGGGTGTTGGCGCCGGTCGTGTTGGCGGTGAAGCCGAACGTGGTGGTGCCCTCGGGGGCGACGGTGCCGTTCCAGGCGGCGTTGGTGACGGTCACCGTGGCACCGGTCGTGCTGGCCGTGCCGTTCCAGAGTTGGGTGAGCTGCTGACCGCTGGGCCAGGTCCAGGTCGCCACCCAGCCGCCGTAGGTGCGCGAGCTGTGGTTCATGATCATGACTTCGCCCTGGAAGCCGCCCGGCCAGGCGCTGACCACCTTGTAGACCGCCATGCAGTCGCCCCCCGGCGGCGGGGTGGTCGGGGTCGGCGTCGGGCTCGGTGCGGTCGGGGTTGGCGTCGGGCTCGGCGTGGTGGGGGTGGGCGTCGGCGTGGTCGGGGTCGGGGTGGGCGTGCCGCCGAGGCCGGCGCCGGTCACCTCGCCGTGGCCGCCGTCGAAGGTCACGTCGGAGCAGCCGAAGAAGTTCTCCTGGCTGTCCGAGCGGACCCAGCGGGAGTAGATGATGTGCCGCCCGCTCTTGTTCGCCGGCAGGTTGCCGCTGAAGTAGTAGTAGCCCCCGTCGGTGCCCGGTGAGCCGCTCTGCGGCGGGTTGGTGACCGTCAGGAACGGCTGGTCCTCCAGGTCGCTCCAGGCCAGCGGCCGGTTCGGGTCCCAGCTGTCCTTCGTCACGTAGTAGTAGAAGGTGCCCGGGTGGGCGGCCCAGTTGCTGTACCGGAAGTCGTGCTTCGCCCCGGCGGTCAGGTGGGTCAGCGGCCAGTCCGCGCGGGCCAGGTCGTATCCGGCGTAACCGGGGTTGCCGCCGCTGCACAGCTTGCCGTCGGGGATGAAGCCGACGGTCCGGCCGCCGGCGTCGGAGCGCAGCACACCGAACCAGTTGTAGAGCGAGTTGGCCCCGCTCTGGGCGACCGCCGCCGCGCAGGCGGGGTTGTTGGGCTTGATTTCACCGGTCGCGGTGAGGCCGTCCTTCCAGCACAGATAGGTCCGGCTGCCGGGGGTGATCGCCGCGCCGTGCGCGGCGGCCGGATCGGGGCCGGCGGTCAGCGCGACGGCGCCGAACAGGAGGGTGGCGGCCGCGGTGAGCAGCGCGGCCGTACGGGATCGGGACACGAGGTTCTCCTGACTCGCGGGGCGTGGCCCGCACCGGCCCACCCCGCTGCGACGAGCGGATGCGACTGTCGCGGTGCCGCGCCCGGCGGCCGTCGTGCGGCCGGGCGGAACGCGCGCACCGCCTGCGGTCCGTGGCACGGACCGGGATGCCCTCGCTGGTCGACCGGATCCCGACGCCGGTGGCGCGGCAGCCCCCGCGCCGCTCCGGCAAGCGCCATCCCATCACGCCCCGACACCGGACGCAATAGTCGTACGTCGATGTGGGCGGTGCCGGCCCCGGCTGCCTCCGGTGCCCTTTGCTCTGCAGCCACCGACGCAGCAGGTGACGTACAGTGCCTGCTGCGCCGATGGCTGCAGAGCAAAGGGCCCGCACCGGGTGCCCGGGTCCGCGTCGTCCCCGTGCGCCGGACCGGCACCGTGCGCCAGGATCGTGGGTACGACGAACGGAGGGAACCGGAGATGGGGTACGCGGTGGTGCTCGGTGAGGCACTGGTCGACCTGCTCGACGCCGAGCACGACGGGCAGCCGGTCTACCGACAGGCGATCGGCGGCGGCCCGCTCAACGTGGCGGTGGCGGTGGCCCGGCTCGGCGGGGACTCCCGGTTCGTCGGCTCACTCGGCGACGACGCCCTCGCCGACCGGATCCGCGCCTTCCTGAGCGACGCGGGCGTCGGGCTGACCGGCACGGTCACCGTGCCGGCGCCGACCGCGCTGGGCGTGGCCACCTTCGCCGGCCCCGAGCCGGACTTCCGCTTCTACGGCGAACCCCGCTCGTACGGTCTGCTCACCGCCGACGACCTGGACGTCGCGCTGGTCGAGGGCGCGGACGTGCTCTACTGCGGGTCGATCGTGCTGCTCGAACCGCCGGTGCTCGCCGCCGCCCGCCGGGCCTGGTCGATCGCCGGTGCGCTGCGGGTGTTCGACCCGAACGTCCGGCCCCGGCTGCTGACCGGGCCGGGGGCGCTGGCCGGGCTGCGCGAGGTGGTCGCCGAGTTCGCCGCCAGCGCCCACCTGGTGAAGTTGAGCACCGCCGACGCCGAACTGCTCTATCCGGGGGAGCCGGTCGAGGGAGTGGCCGCGTACCTGCGGGAACTCGGCGCGACCACGGTGGTGGTCACCCTGGGTGCGGCCGGCGCGCTGGTCGCCACGGGCCCCGACGTGGTACGCATCCCCGCGCCGAAGGTCGACGCGGTGGACGCCACCGGCGCCGGTGACTCGGTGATGGGCGCGCTCATCGCCGACCTGCTCGCCGACGGCGAACCCACCGACCCGACCGGCTGGCAGCACCGCGTCGCCTACGCCCTCCGCGTCGCCGCCCTGGTCTGCGAATCCCCCGGCGGCGCCATCTCCATGCCCACCCGCACCGCCGTCACCACCCGCTTTCCCGGCTGACCGCACCCCTTCCCAGCGTCGATCATGGACCCGTGGTCCCCGGCACAGCCGACATACCGGGGCGGAACCGACACCACCACCCCATGATCGACGCCGGGTCAGGCGGTGCCGTCGAGTTCCGCGTAGCCGCGGCGGGCGGCGGTGAGGCCGGCGCGGGCGCCGAAGGGGGACTCGGCGGCGACCCGTTCGGGTGGGGCGGCGGCGGTGTGGGCGGCACGGATCAGCCAGGCCTGCTCGGCGAGCCGGGCGTGCTGGGCGCGGACGAACTCCACATCGACCGGCTCGCCGTGGCCGGGCACCACCACCGTCGTGGGCGTGGTCAGCCGCAGCAGGTCGGCGACCGCGTCCGGCCACTGCAGCGGGTACGACTCCTCGAACGCCGGCGGCCCGCTCTGCTCCACCAGGTCGCCGGCGACCAGCAGGTCCGCGTCCGGTACGTGTACCACCAGGTCGGCATCGGTGTGCCCGTGCCCCGGGTGGCGCAACAGCACCCGCCGGCCGCCCACGTCCAGCACCGTCTCGGTGTGCACGGTGTGCGTCGGGGCGAGCAGCACGGTGTCGGCCAGCTCGACGGCGAGCGCCGGCTGTTCGTCGCGCATCTCCTCGTACGCCGCCCGGCGCAACCGGTCGGGCCGGTCGCGCAGCGCGGCGGCGGCCAGCTCGTGGGCGTACACCGGGCGGGGCGGGTCGGCGGCCAGCGTGGCGTTGCCGAAGCAGTGGTCGAAGTGGTGGTGGGTGTTCACGATGGTCCACGGGTGCGGGGTGACCAGCCGGGCCGCCTCGGCCAGCTCCCGCGCCTGGCCGGCGGTGGAGAGGGTGTCCACCAGCAGCGCCGCGCCGTCGCCGACCACCAGCGTCACGTTGACGTGCAGCAGCGGGTCGCGCAGCACGTGCACCCGGTCGGCGACCTCGACGAACCGGGCGCTCACGAGGCGGCCCCGGCCCGCTCGACGAACCGCTGCCGGTCCACCAGCACCCGCTCGATCCGGCCGGCGGCGACGGTCTCCGCGCCGTCGGTGACGGTGACCTCGAAGAGCAGTCGCCGGCCGTCGACCCCGGCGAGCGTGGCCGTCGCGGCGACCGTCCGGCCGACCGGGGTGGGCGCGCGGTGGTCCAGCTCGACCCGGAGCCCGACGGTGGTCCGCCCGGGCGGCATCCGCGTCGCGGTGGCCGCCACGGTCGCCGCCTCGGCCAGGGCCACCACCCGGGGTGTGCCGAGCACCGGCACGTCACCGGAGCCCACGGCCTGGGCGGTGTCCGCGTCGGTCACGGTCAGCTCGACCCGGGCGCTCAGGCCCGGCGGGAAGGGTGGGTCCGACTGCTCCTGCATGCGTTCAGCCTAGGGGCTGCCCGGCCGCCCGGCCCGTACGCGCCGGCAACCGGCTGCCCACCTCGACGGGAGCGGCACCGGCCCGCCGAGGTGGGGTTCGCGGCGGTGGTCGGCGTCCACCGGTCGGTCGCCCGCCGTTAACCTTGACCGCGATGGCCGTCGTGACCGATCCTCAGCCCCCCGTCCCGACCGACCCGGCGCCCGACGGCGGCCGGCGCCGGATCGTCGCCATGACGGTCTGGGCGGTCCTCTTCGTGGCCGGTTGGCTGGCCATCGGCCTGCCCACCGACCCGGCGTACGCCTTCCTCTGGATCTGGGCGGGGACCATCGCGTGGAACTCGTCGCGACCGTGGCGCAGCCACCTGCGCTTCGCCCGCGACTGGATCCCGGTGGTGCTGCTGCTGGCCGCCTACAACCTCTCCCGGGGATTCGCCGACAACGGTGCCACGCCGCACGCCCTGGAGCTGATCGTCGCCGACCGGTTCCTGGTCGGCTGGGCGACCGGCGGCGAGGTGCCGACCGTCTGGTTGCAGCAGCACCTCTACCGGCCCGAGGTGCACTGGTGGGACGTGCTCGCCAGCTGGGTCTACTTTTCCCACTTCGTGGTGGCGCTGGCCGCCGCCGGGGTGCTCTGGCTGCGGGACCGCGCGCGCTGGGCGGCGTTCATGCGGCGCTGGGGCTTCCTCTGCGCCGCCGGGCTGGCCACCTACTTCCTCTATCCGGCCGCGCCGCCGTGGTGGGCGGCCCAGAACGGCCTGCTCACCGAAGTCGCCCGGATCTCCACCCGGGGCTGGCAGACGGTCGGCATGCACGGTGCCGGCAACGTGCTCAACGCCGGTCAGATCGCCTCGAACCCGGTGGCGGCGATGCCCTCGCTGCACACCGCCTTCGCCCTGTTCGTGGTGCTGTTCTTCCTGCCCACCACCCGGCGGCGCTGGTGGCCGCTGCTGCTGGCCTACCCGCTGGCCATGACGTTCACGCTGATCTACAGCGGCGAGCACTACCTGATCGACGTGCTGGTCGGCTGGACGTACGTCGGCATCACGTTCCTGGTGGTCGGCCTCGCCGAACGGGCCTGGGCGGCCCGGCGGCCGGCGGTGCCGGCGGCCCGGCAGCCCGCCGACGCGCCGGTGGACCGCCCGGCGGACCGGTCGGCCGAGGTCGCTCCGGCGTCCGCCGACCGCTGATCCACCGACCGCACCCCCCGACCACGACCCACCGTCGCCGGTCGGCCCGGCCCCGGCCTCCGTCGGCGCGCGGTCGTGGCCCGACCGCAGCTCGGCGCGGCTAGGGTCGCCGTCGTCCGTCGGCGTGGCGGGCCGCCCGCGACCGTTCGGTCGTTCGGCGGCCAGCGCCCAGCGCCCGCACGTCCCGGTCCGTGGGCGACCGCGCCCGCCCCGCCGGCCGTGTCGGCGTGCACCGTGGCCAGCCGCAGCCGGCGCTGCGCCGGCCCCTGGGTGACCCGCACGCTCTGGATCCGGGCGTACGGCACGATCGTCAGCTGCCGGGTGAGCAGACCGGAGCGGGCGGCGAAGACCCGGTCGTCGAGACCGGTGCCGAGCGCCGCCCGACTGAGCGGGCGCAGCCAGCGGGCCCGGGCCGGCGGCGGGGTCAACGGCAGCGCGCCCAGCCACACCCCGGGCAGCACCTCCGCCACGATCCGTTCACCGGTCGACAGGTCACCGACCGGCAGCAGCCGGTCCGGGCGGTTCCGGTCGTCCGGCTCGGCCCCCGAATAGCCGGCCACCTCCAGCCGCAGCCGCAGCCAGCCCTTCATCCGCCACAGCAGCGGCCAGGTCACCCCGACCGTCTGCACCCGGTGCAGCGGCACCGTCTGCGCCCGCGTCTCCAGCAGTCCGTTGCGTACCCGCAGGATGTCGGCGTCGCGGTCGAGGCGGAAGCTCCAGTCGTCGAGGACCCGGCGGACGGGTTGCAGCACGACGCCGGCCATCGCGGTCAGCGTGCTGGCCACCGCGATGAACGACCAGGACCCCTCGGAGAGGAACTGCGCCACCACGAAGGCCACGCCGAACGGCAGCAGGAACGCCTGCGGGGTGAGTAGCTGGCTGACCAGCAGGTCGGCGTTGCGTACGGTGTGCAGCCGGCGGCCCGCCGGTGCCGGCGCGGGCGGTTGGTCCGCGGTCGGCGGGGCGGCCTCCGGGAGGCCGGGCGTGCGACCGGCGACGACGAGCAGCCGCTCCCGCAGCGCCGCCGCCTCGGCCACCCCCAGGTACGCCAGCGGCGCCTCGGTACGCCCCCCGCCGACCACCTCCAGGCGCAGCTCGGCCAGCCCGGTGAGCTGCGCGAGCAACGGCCGCACCACCTCGACCGCCTGGAGTCGTTCCAGCGGGATGGCCCGGGTACGCCGCCACAGCAGTCCCTCGTGCACCCGCAGTTCCCGGCCCACCACGTGGTAGCCGGTGTTGTACCAGCTGATCACCGCGAGCACGGTCGCCCCGAGCGCCAGCACCGCCACCAGCACGGCGAACCAGCCGAACCCGACCCGGGACAGGGTCGACCAGGACAGGCCGGCGACCACCACGACGATGGACTTCGCGCCGTGCAGCACCGGGCTGAGCGGGTGCAGCCGCTGCCGTGGTTCCTCGACCGGCGGCCCGCCGGGCTGCCCCATCCTGGCCAGCCCGGCACGGGCCAGGACGGCGGCGGACCGGTGCTGGGCCTCGCTCACAGGCCCTCCGCCCGGTCCTCGCCGAGCGCGGTGAGCCGGTCCCGCAGCCGGGACGCCTCGGCGGGGCGCAGGCCCGGCACCCGGGCGTCGCTCGCCGCCGCGGCCGTGTGCAACTGCACGGTGGCCAGGTCGAACGCGCGCTCCAGCGGGCCCGCGCTGACGTCGACGAACTGCATCCGGGAGTACGGGACGATGGACAGCCGCCGCACCAGCAGCCCGTGCCGGACCAGCAGGTCGTCGGCGCGCTCGGCGTACCCCCAGGCGCGTACCGCGCGGACGATGGTGACGGCCCGCCAGCCGGCCAGCAGCAGGACCAGCCCGAGGGCCGCGCCGAAGGCCCAGTGGCCGCTGGCCGCCCAGCCGACGCCGAGCCCGATCAGCAGCACCGCGAGCAGGATGCCGAGGCGGATCAGCTCCACCCAGATCAGGTCGGTGGAGATGCGTTGCCAGCGGACGGTGTCCGGCCAGGGTTCCAGGGGGTGGGCCGGCGGCGGCCCGGGGTGGTCCTCGGCGGGCACCGGTCCGCTGCGCTCGTTCACCCTTCGAGGTTAGGCGATCCGGCCAGCGGTGCCACCTCGCGCAGGAAGCCGCGCGCGCCGAGGAAGTCACCGAGCGATTCCCGATGGTCGGGACAGGCCAGCCAGGTCTTGCGCCGGTCGGCGTCGTGCAGTCGGGGATTGTTCCAGCGCAGCGCCCAGACGGCGGGCGCGCGGCAGCCGCGTGCCGAGCAGATCGGCGGCTCGTCGACCGGGGTGGGGGAGCTCATCCGGGCGAGTCTAGGCCGCGGTGAGCGGAAGTTTGAGCGCCGGGCGGCCACGGGGGGAGCCGCCCGGCGACGGGGTGAATCGTACACACGCCGGACCCCTTCCTGTCCACCCGTGTTCAACGCTTTTCCCCGCGTCGAACCGGCGCGTTCCGGCCCGGCGACGCGGCACGGCGAAAATCGGCTTCTCCCCACCTCGGCACTCAGCCGGGCATGACAGTCTTGACACGCACCACACCGCGACGATCGATCATGCTGTGGAGGACCGGTGGCCCAGCCGACCACGCCCGATGCCCCGACCCCGACCGAGGCCGTGCCGGCCGCGCCGCCGCCCGCCGGCACCACCCCGGCGGAGGACGCCACCCTGCTGGAGCGGGCGTTGTTCGAGATCAAACGGGTGATCGTCGGGCAGGACCGGATGGTCGAGCGGATGTTCGTGGCCCTGCTCGCCCGGGGGCACTGCCTGCTGGAGGGGGTGCCCGGCGTGGCGAAGACGCTCGCCGTGGAGACCCTGGCCCGGGTCGTCGGCGGTTCCTTCGCCCGGGTGCAGTTCACCCCCGACCTGGTGCCCGCCGACATCATGGGCACCCGCATCTACCGGCAGTCCAGCGAGAAGTTCGACGTCGAGCTGGGCCCGGTCTTCGTCAACTTCCTGCTCGCCGACGAGATCAACCGGGCGCCGGCCAAGGTGCAGTCGGCGCTGCTGGAGGTGATGAGCGAGCGTCAGGTGTCGATCGGCGGCGAGACGCACCGGGTACCGGACCCGTTCCTGGTGATGGCGACGCAGAACCCGATCGAGCAGGAGGGCGTCTATCCGCTGCCCGAGGCGCAGCGGGACCGCTTCCTGATGAAGATCGTGGTGGGTTACCCGACCGACGCCGAGGAGCGGGAGATCGTCTACCGGATGGGCGTCGCCGCACCCGAGCCGGCGCCGGTGTTCAGCACCCCCGACCTGATCGCCCTGCAGCGCAAGGCCGACCAGGTCTTCGTGCACAACGCGCTGGTCGACTACGCGGTCCGGCTGGTGCTGGCCACCCGCGCCCCGGCCGAGCACGGCATGCCGGACGTCGCCCAGCTCATCCAGTACGGCGCCAGCCCGCGCGCCTCGCTCGGCCTGGTCCGGGCCACCCGGGCGCTGGCGCTGCTGCGCGGTCGGGACTACGCCCTGCCACAGGACGTGCAGGACATCGCCCCGGACATCCTGCGGCACCGGCTGGTGCTCAGCTATGACGCGCTCGCCGACGACGTGCCGGCCGACCACATCGTGCACCGGGTGATGTCCACCATCCCGCTGCCCGCGGTCGCGCCCCGACAGCAGGCCACCCCGCCGCCGGCCGTGCCCCCGGGCGCCGGCTGGCCCGGGCAACGGCCGTGACCCCACCGACCCGACTGCCGGCCGCCGGCGACCGCTCCGGCGCCGCCCTGTCCCGGTTGCAGCTGCTGGTCACCCGGAAGCTCGACGGCCTGCTCCAGGGCGACTACGCCGGACTGCTGCCGGGGCCGGGCAGCGAGGCGGGGGAGTCCCGCGAGTACCGCCCCGGCGACGACGTCCGCCGGATGGACTGGCCGGTCACCGCCCGGACCACGATGCCGCACGTGCGGCGTACGGTGGCCGACCGGGAGCTGGAGACCTGGCTGGCGGTGGACCTCTCGGCCAGCCTCGACTTCGGCACCGGACGCTGGCTCAAGCGGGACGTGGTGGTCGCCGCGGCGGCCGCCCTGACCCACCTGACCGTACGCGGCGGCAACCGGATCGGCGCGGTCGTCGGCACCGGTCCACCCGCACCGGTGCGCGCCGCCTGGTGGCGCGGCACGGCACCGCCGGCCGGGCCGGGCACGCCCCGCTGCGGCTGCCCGCCGACGGACACCGGCCCCAAGGAGGCCCAGGGCTGCTCCGGCGATCGCCGAGGCGCAGGTCCAGCCGGGGCGCAGCGACCTCGGCGTCCTGGTCGACACGCTGAACCGGCCGCCCCGGCGGCGGGGCGTGGCGGTGGTCATCTCCGACTTCCTCGCGCCGCCGCAGCAGTGGGGCCGGCCGCTGCGTAAGCTGCGGGTCCGGCACGACGTGCTGGCGATCGAGGTGGTGGACCCGCGCGAGCTGGAACTGCCCGACGTGGGGGTGCTGCCGGTGGTCGACCCGGAGACGGGGGAGCTGCACGAGGTGCAGACCGCCGACCCGCGGCTGCGCCGCCGGTACGCGGACGCGGCCGCCGCCCAGCGCGCCGCGATCTCCGCCGAACTGCGCGCCGCCGGCGCCGGGCACCTGAGGCTGCGTACCGACCGAGACTGGCTGCTGGACATGGTGCGTTTCGTGGCCGCGCAGCGGCACGCCCGCACCCGAGGGACGACACGATGATCCGTTTTCTGCAACCGTGGTGGCTGCTGGCCGTACTGCCGGTGCTCGCCCTCGCCGCCGCGTACGTCTGGCGGCAGCTGCACCGCCGGGCGTACGCCGTCCGGTTCACCAATGTGGACCTGCTGCGGACCGTCGCGCCGAAGGGGTTGGGCTGGCGGCGGCACGTCGCCGCGACCGCGTTCCTGCTCTGCCTGCTGGTGCTCGCCACCGCGATGGCCCGCCCGGCGGTGGACACCAAGGAACCGCTGGAGCGGGCCACCGTCATGCTGGCGATCGACGTGTCGCTGTCGATGCAGGCCGACGACGTGGCGCCGAACCGGCTGGAGGCGGCCCAGGAGGCGGCCAAGCAGTTCGTCGGCGAGTTGCCGGAGAGCTACAACCTGGGGCTGGTGTCGTTCGCGAAGTCGGCGAACGTGCTGGTCTCCCCGACCAAGGACCGGTCGGCGGTGACCACCGCCATCGACGGTCTGGTGCTGGCCGAGGCGACCGCCACCGGCGAGGCGGTCTTCACCTGCCTGGAGGCGATCCGGTCGGTGCCGGCGGACGGCGCGGCGGGCATCCCGCCGGCCCGGATCGTGCTGCTCTCCGACGGCTACCGCACGGCGGGCCGGTCGGTGGAGGAGGCCGCCGCGGCGGCGCAGGCGGCGAACGTGCCGGTCTCCACGATCGCGTTCGGCACCGACGCGGGGCAGGTGGACATCGGTGGCCAGCTCCAGCGGGTGCCGGTGGACCGGCTGGCCCTGGCCCAGCTCGCCGAGACCACCGAGGGTTTCTTCTACGAGGCCGCGTCGGTGAGCGAGCTGAAGCAGGTCTACCAGGACATGGGCAGCTCGATCGGGTTCCGCACCCAGCCGCGGGAGATCACCCAGTGGTACGCGGGCATCGCGCTGCTGCTGGCGCTCTGCGCGGGCGGGCTGAGCCTGCTCTGGTCGTCGCGCCTGCTCTAGCGGCGGGCGGGCCGGCGGTGCTCAGTGACCGCCGCCGGCCAGGACGAACAGGACGGCCACCCAGACGGCGGCGAGGGTGAAGCCCAGCGGGGCGACGTAACGGCTCATGGGACAGGCTCCGGTGGCGGCAGGACGGTCCACGTCGGCGTACGGGGACCGGGGGTGGATCAGGACGCGCACACACGAAGTCGTGACCGGGGTGCTCCCCGGCCGCCCGGTGCCGGGCGGCGCAGCACGGTCACCCCGGCCGGGGCCGACGGTGCAACGGTGGGGGGAGCGGAGGCTGGGTCAGCTCACCTGCTGAGTCGTGGCTCAGCGGGGCTGACGATCGGCCCGGCCACGACTGGGAGGATCGCTATCTCGCACAGCGATCACCTCCTGCGGTCGGCGGGGCCCGGAGCGCGGGCGATCTTCGGCCCGCAAACGCGGATCATCGTACACCGGCGTTCCCGCGCCCCCGCACTCGGCCGGTCGGCCCGGCCGGCCCCCACGTCCGGCCGATCCCACCGCGCCGATGCCCCGCCACCGTTAGCGCTTACCTACCGGTAACCCCTAGGCTCGCCACCGACCGAGAGATCAGCTGAGCTTCAGGGGGAACCGTGGCCCGTACCGTGCTGGTGACCGGTGGCAACCGCGGAATCGGACTGGCCGTCGCGCAGGCCTTCGCCAAGCAGGGCGACCGGGTGGCGGTGACCCATCGCAGCGGCGAGCCGCCGGCGGGCCTCTTCGGCGTACGGTGCGACGTCACCGACGCCGCCTCCGTCGACGCCGCCTTCAGCGCCGTCGAGGCCGAGCTGGGCCCGGTCGAGGTGCTGGTCGCCAACGCCGGCATCACCGACGACACGCTGCTGATGCGGATGTCCGAGGAGCAGTTCACCTCGGTGCTGGACACCAACCTCACCGGCGCGTTCCGGTGCGCCAAGCGGGCCTCCACCAAGATGCTCCGCGCCCGGTGGGGACGCATGATCTTCATCTCCTCGGTGGTCGGCCTCTACGGCGGCGTCGGCCAGGTCAACTACGCGGCCAGCAAGGCCGGGCTGGTCGGCGTGGCCCGCTCCATCACCCGCGAGCTGGGCAGCCGCAACATCACCGCGAACGTGGTGGCCCCCGGCTTCATCGACACCGACATGACGGCGAAGCTGCCCGAGGAGCGCCGCGCCGAATACCGCAGGTCCATCCCGGCGGGCCGGTTCGCCGAGCCGGACGAGGTCGCGGCCGTGGTCACCTGGCTCGCCTCGGACGCGTCGGGCTACATCAGCGGTGCCGTCATCCCGGTCGACGGCGGCCTGGGCATGGGTCACTGAGACACACGGAGGTTCTGCAAATGTCCGGACTGCTCGCCGGTAAGCGGCTGCTGGTCACCGGCGTCATCACCGACGCCTCGATCGCCTTCTCGGTGGCGAAGCTCGCCCAGGAGAACGGCGCGCAGGTCGTGCTCACCGGCTACGGCCGGCTCTCCCTGGTCGAGCGGATCGCCAAGCGGCTGCCCGAGGCGGCCCCGGTGATCGAGCTCGACGTGACGAACCCGGAGCACCTCGCCGGCCTGGCCGACAAGGTGCGTGAGCACGTCGACGGCCTGGACGGGGTGGTCCACTCGATCGGCTTCGCCCCGCAGAGCTGCCTCGGCGGCGGCTTCCTCGACGCCCCGTGGGAGGACGTGGCGACCGCGCTGCAGGTCTCCACGTACTCCTACACGTCCCTCGCGATGGCGGCGCTGCCGCTGATGTCCGCCGGGGGCGCGGTGGTCGGCCTGACCTTCGACGCCACCAAGGCCTGGCCGGTGTACGACTGGATGGGCGTGGCCAAGGCCGGGCTGGAGTCCGCCTCCCGCTACCTGGCGCTGCACCTGGGCAAACAGGGCATCCGGAGCAACCTGGTCGCCGCCGGGCCGCTGCGCACCATCGCCGCGAAGTCGATCCCCGGCTTCGACCAGTTCGAGGACGCCTGGACCGAGCGGGCCCCGCTGGGCTGGAGCCTCACCGACCAGGAGCCGGCCGCCCGCGCCTGCCTGGCGCTGCTGTCGGACTGGTTCCCGGCCACCACCGGCGAGATCGTCCACGTCGACGGCGGCTACCACGCCATCGGCGCCTGAGGCGTACGGCCACACCCCGGGGGGCGTCGCGCGCCCGTGAACTGCGGCGGGGAAGAATGGGGCCATGGCGTACGACGCGTTGGTGCTGGTCTCCTTCGGTGGTCCGGAACGGCCCGAGGACGTGCTGCCGTTCCTGCAGAACGTGACGCGGGGGCGGGGCGTCCCGCCCGAGCGGCTGGCCGAGGTCGCCGAGCACTACCTGCACTTCGGCGGGGTCTCCCCGATCAACGAGCAGTGCCGGGAGCTGCTGGCCGCGATCCGGGCGGACTTCGCCGCGAACGGCGTGGACCTGCCGGTCTACTGGGGCAACCGCAACTGGGACCCGATGCTCGCCGACACCGTGGCGCAGATGCGTGACGACGGGGTGCGCCGGGCGCTCGCCTTCGTCACCAGCGCGTACGGCGGCTACTCCTCCTGCCGGCAGTACCAGGAGGACATCGCCAAGGCCCGGGCGGCGGTCGGCGCGGACGCCCCGGTGATCGAGAAGCTGCGTCAGTTCTGGGACCACCCGGGCTTCGTCGAGCCGCACGCCGACGCGGTCCGGGCGGCGCTCGCCCAGCTCGACCCGGCGCGGCGGGACAGCACCCGGCTGGTCTTCACCGCGCACTCCGTCCCCAGCTCGATGGCCGCCACCGCGGGTCCGCAGGGCGGTCGGTACACCGCCCAGCTGGCAGAGACCGCCCGGCTGGTGCACGCCGCCGCCGCGCCCGACCTGCCGTACGACCTGGTCTGGCAGAGCCGCTCCGGCCCGCCGCAGGTGCCGTGGCTGGAGCCGGACATCAACGACCACCTGGCCACCCTCGCCGGGCAGGGGGTCACCGGTGTGGTGGTCAGCCCGATCGGCTTCGTCTCCGACCACCTCGAGGTGATCTGGGACCTGGACACCGAGGCGCTGGAGACGGCCGAGCAGCTCGGTCTGGACTTCGTCCGGGCGGGCACCCCGGGCACCGACCCGCGGTTCGTGTCGATGGTCCGCGAGCTGGTGACCGAGCGCACCGCGTCGGACGGGGAGCAGCTGCGCCGCCGCCTCGGCGAGCTGCCGATGTGGGACACCTGCCCGACCCCGTGCTGCGTACCGCCGGCCCGCCGGCCCTGAGCCCACCCCCGACACCCCCTGGGACCCCTGATGCGTGAACGCAAGCCGGTGCAGAGCTGGCTCACCGACATGGACGGCGTGCTGGTGCACGAGGGCCAGCCGGTCCCCGGCGCACCGGAGTTCGTCAAGCGGCTCCGGGCGTCCGGCAAGCCCTTCCTGGTGCTGACCAACAACTCGATCTACACCCCGCGGGACCTCCAGGCCCGGCTGGTCCGGATGGGGCTGGACGTGCCGGAGGAGGCGATCTGGTCGTCGGCGCTGGCCACCGCCAAGTTCCTGGACGACCAGCGCCCGGGCGGCACCGCGTACGTGATCGGCGAGGCCGGGCTGACCACGGCCCTGCACGCGGTGGGGTACGTGCTGACCGACTTCGACCCGGACTACGTGGTGCTGGGGGAGACCCGCACCTACAGCTTCGAGGCGATCACCAAGGCGGTCCGGCTGATCAACGACGGGGCCCGGTTCATCTGCACCAACCCGGACGTCACCGGCCCGTCGGTCGAGGGCGCGCTGCCCGCCGCCGGCTCGGTCGCCGCGATGATCTCGAAGGCGACCGGGGTGGAGCCGTACTTCGTCGGCAAGCCCAACCCGATGATGATGCGGTCGGCGCTGAACACCATCAACGCGCACTCGGAGACCACCGCGATGATCGGCGACCGGATGGACACCGACATCCTCTGCGGCCTGGAAGCGGGGCTGGAGACCATCCTGGTGCTGACCGGGATCAGCAGCCGGACCGAGGCGGAGCGCTACCCGTACCGACCGTCGCGGATCGTCGACTCGGTGGCCGACCTGGTCGACGAGGTCTGACCCCCGCCGCCGGGCCGGCCGGGGCGTCTCAGGGCCGCAGCGGGGCGTTGCAGGCGGCGACCAGGGCCTGCCGGCAGGCGGTGGTCAGCGGCCGGAGTGCCGCGTCGCGCTGCTGGGCCTCGTAGTTGTTGATCGCGCCGCCGGGCGCGCTCTCCCCGGCGAGGGCGAGCACCCGGTCGAGCACGGCCGCGCGGGCGAAGAGCCGCCGGGCGCGCGGGTCGAAGCCCGGGGGCAGGTCGGTGGTGCCGTCCGGGCGGCGCAGCGCGGCGAGCGCACCGGCCAGTTCGGGTCGCCACTGGGCCACGTCGAGGCGGGTGAGCGCGGCGGTCGTCTCGGCGAGTGCCATGGCCAGTTCGGCCTCCGCCTCGGCCGCGCCCGGACCGGCCAGGGACGCCTTCGGCGCGTCCGCCGGCAGTGGATAGACCCGCCAGAGCACCGTCTCCCAGGTCATCCCGGAGCCGGAGGTGTGGCTGCGCACCTCGGGGATCAGTCCGAGGCCGCCGGCGACCACCGCCTCCCCGGTGAGCAGCGCCGCGCCGGCGAAGTCACCGGGACCGGGCAGCCCGCGCGGGTCACCCGGCGCGGGCAGCACCAGCCGGATCTCGTCGGGGGAGAGCTTCGCCAGGGTGGGCAGCGCGTCCCGCAGCGGGACATCGGTCCAGGTGCCGGGGGCGTCCGCGACCAGGTGCTCCTCGTCGCCCGCGACGGAGTCGGCGACCTCGTCGAAGGAGACCAGGCCGGCACGCCAGGCGCGTACCCAGGCAACAAAACGGCTGGACCGGCGCGGAGCCAGCGTGGCCGCGCCCGTTGCGGGGGAGGACATGCCGAAAGGGTACGTGTTCACCGCCGCCCCTGTCTCGACTGCCGCTCCGGTGGCGTGACCTGCCCCGAACTGCCCGCTTCGCCCCTTCCTGCCCGGCTGGTGGGTGGCGTGTCGACGGGCGGCGTACCGGGCCGGCGGTTAGCGTGCTCGGCATGGTGCGGCGATACGGCGATGACGTGCTGGCGGGGGACTGGCGGCGGCGGAAGGTGACCCCCGAGGTCGACGCCGAGCCGGACCTGGTCGTCGAGGACGCCGACTCCGGCTTCTGCGGGGCGGTGGTGGGGTTCGAGTCCGGTGCGGTGGTGCTGGAGGACCGGCACGGGCGCCGGCGCAACTTCCCGCTGCTGCCGGCGGCGTTCCTGCTCGACGGCGAGCCGGTGACGCTGCGCCGGCCGGTACGGTCCCCGGTGCCGGCGGCGCGGCGGCGGACCGCCTCCGGCTCGATCGCGGTCGACGACGTCCGCGCGCAGGTCGCCAAGGCCAGCCGGATCTGGGTGGAGGGCATCCACGACGCCGCCCTGGTCGAACGGATCTGGGGCGACGACCTCCGCGTCGAGGGAGTGGTGGTGGAGCCGCTGGACGGCATCGACGCCCTCGACGCCGAGGTACGCGACTTCGGTCCCGGCCCGACCCGACGACTCGGGGTGCTGGTCGACCACCTGGTGCCCGGCTCCAAGGAGAGCCGGATCGTGGCCCGGGTGACCTCGCCGCACGTGCTGGTCACCGGCCACCCGTACGTCGACGTGTGGCAGGCGGTCAAGCCGGCGGCCCTGGGCATCGCGGCGTGGCCGGTGGTGCCGCCGGGGCGGCCGTGGAAGGAGGGCGTCTGCGCGGCCCTCGGGGTGGCCGAGCCGGCGGCCATGTGGCGGCACATCCTGTCCCGGGTGGACAGCTTCGCCGACGTGGAGACGCCGCTGATCAACGCCATGGAACGGCTGATCGACTTCGTCACCGAGCCGTCCTGACCGAGCCGTCCTGACCGAGCCGTCCTGACCGGGGCGGCCTGACCGGGGCGGCCTGACCGGGGCGGCCTGACCGGGACGGTGCGCCGCGCCGGGGCGTCCTCAGGTCGGCGGCCGGAGCGGTGACGCTCACCGGGGAGGTGCCGTCCTCCCGGCGCTACCAGTTTGATGACGTAGATGAATCACCGGTGATTCATCTACGTCATCAAAGCTGTAGGGGCCGAGTGCCCCTGGGTGGTCTCTGCCAGGCCCGGCCTCTGCCAGGCCCGGCCTCTGCCAGGCCCGGGCCAGGTGGCCAAGCGCACTCGGCCCGGCGAGCCGCTCGGCCCGCTGCCCGCTCGGCCGCTGCCCCGCTCGGGCTGGCTGGTCAAGTCCGCCGGCCCGCCGGGCTCCGCCGGCCCGCCGGTCCGCCGGTCCGCCGGCCCGCCGGTCCGCCGGTCCGCCGGCCGCCGGTCCGCCAGTCCGCCGGCCCGCCGGTCCGCCGGTCCGCCGGCCCGCGGTCCGCCGGTCCGCCGGCCCGCCGGTCCGCCGGTCCGCCGGTCCGCCGGCTGGCCGGTGTCCGGCCGGCGGCGGGGTCAGGGCTCCTGGTCGGGGGTGCGGGTGAAGACGAAGGTGGCGATGTCGAGAGCGACCGGGTGTCCCGCCTCGTCCCGGAGCACCGCCAGGGTCTCACCGTGCTGGCTGCCGCTGCGGCCCAGCCAGCGGTCCCGGTCGACCCGGGTGAACCGGAGCACCGGCTGGCCGACCGGGCCGGCCCAGAGGTCGCCGGAGGGGGCGGGGCGGACCTCGTACTCGATGCCCATCCACCACCAGCGGCCGGTGAGCTCGGCCTGCTCGGCGGGGGGCGCCTCGGCCGGGACCCACGGGCGCGGGGCGGCCGGCTCCGCGTCCAGCACGAGGGTGAGGGCCTGCCGGGCCAGCCCGACGATGTGGTGCCCGCCGCGCAGGCCGTACGAGTTGGCGAAGTCGACCACGGCGGTCCGGCTGGGGCGGTGCACCACCAGGCCGGCGACGTAGCCGGGCATCGAGCCGCCGTGCCCGACGTACACCCGCTCGCCGACCCGGTAGAGCTCCACGCCGAGGCCGTGCCCGCCGGTCCAGGCGTCGAGGTCGCTGATCACCACCGGCGCGCACATCTCGGTCAGCGTCTCCGGCGCGAGCAGCGCCGGCGCCGGGTCGGCCAGGAAGGCGGCCCAGCGGGCGAGGTCCTCGACGGTGGACCAGAGCTGCCCGGCCGGCGCCATCGCCCCGGTGTCGGTACGCGGCTCCTCCCGCAGCGTGTCGTGCCACGGGTGCACCACATGGCCGCGGGCGTACGGCTCGGTGGCGTGGTAGGTCGTCCGGTGCATGCCCAACGGCGCCAGCAGGCGCTCGCGGAGCAGGTCGGACCAGGGCGTGCCGGTGATCCGCTCCAGCACCCCACCGAGCAGCCCGTACGCCAGGTTGGAGTAGTGGTAGACGTGGTGCGGCGGATAGGCGATCTTGTCCGAAGTCAGGCCGGCGAGCAGGGTGGCCAGCTCGACGCCCTCGGTCCGCTCCCACCAGGCGCCGTCCGGTTCCCGTTGCAGGCCGCCGGCGTGGCCGAGCAGCTGGCGCAGGGTGAGCGCGCCGACCGGGGTGCCGGGCAGGTGGCGCTCCAGCGGGTCGTCGAGGGCGAGCCGCCCGGCGTCGCGCTGCTGCATCACCAGCACCGCCGTCATCGTCTTGCTGATCGAGCCGATCCGGTACTGCCGGTCGGCGTCCGGGCGGGGGTTCTCACCGGCCACCGCCAGGTGGACCAGCTCGCCGTCCCGGACCACGCCGAGTGCGAGCGACGGGGTGCGTCCCTCGGCCTGGGCCCGGCCCACCAGCAGGTCGACCTGACGGATCGTCTCGGGCAGCAGGGGCACGGTGTTCTCCTGACGTCGGCGGGTCGGGGCGTCCGCCGAGCTTACTGATCATCGCGGGGCGGGGCGGCGTGCCACGACGTGTCACGATTGGTGCGTGGACGCCGTGCTGTGGGTCGTGTTGGGTGTCGTACTGGCCGTCGCCGAGATCTTCACGACGACGCTCTTCCTGATCATGTTCGCCGCCGGCGCCTTCGCGGCTGCGGGCGCCGCCGCGCTCGGTGCGCCCGTACCACTCCAGGCGCTGGTCTTCACGGTGGTCTCCGCGCTCTCCGTGGCGGTGGTCCGGCCGGTGATCCGCCGGCACGCGCTCTCCGCGCTGGAGAGCGGGGAGCAGGCGTTCGGCGTGGAGGCGCTGGAGGGGGTCACCGCCCTGGTGCTGGAGCCGGTGGACACCGAGCACGGCCTGGTCAAGATCGACGGTGAGTTGTGGAGCGCCCGGTCGTACGACGCGACGCAGAGCTTCGCGGCGGGTGAGCGGGTGCAGGTGATAAAGGTCCAGGGTGCGACCGCCCTGGTCTGGCAGGACGACATTTCCACCCCGGGCGAGCTGCCCGAAGGGACAAGGTGAACGGTATGGAGTTTGCAGCGGTCCTGTTGATCGCGATCGCGGTGATCGTGATGGTGACCCTGGTCAAGGCGGTACGGATCGTGCCGCAGCAGCGGCAGGACGTGGTGGAACGGCTCGGGAAGTACAAGCGGACGTTGAACCCGGGCCTGAACCTGCTGGTCCCCTTCATCGACGCGGTCCGGACCAAGGTCGACATGCGGGAACAGGTGGTCAGCTTCCCGCCGCAGCCGGTGATCACCTCGGACAACCTGGTGGTCTCGATCGACACCGTCCTCTACTTCAAGGTGGTCGACTCGGTCCGGGCCACCTACGAGATCTCGAACTTCCTCCAGGCGATCGAGCAGTTGACCGTCACCACGCTGCGGAACGTGATCGGTTCGCTCGACCTGGAGCGGGCGCTGACCAGCCGCGAGGAGATCAACCGGCACCTGTCGGGCGTGCTGGACGAGACCACCGGGCGCTGGGGCATCAAGGTCACCCGGGTGGAGATCAAGGCGATCGAGCCGCCGCCGAGCATCCGTGACTCGATGGAGAAGCAGATGCGCGCCGAGCGGGACCGCCGCGCGGCGATCCTCAACGCCGAGGGGCACAAGCAGTCGCAGATCCTCACCGCCGAGGGCGAGAAGCAGGCCGCGGTGCTGCGCGCCGACGGTGACCGGCAGGCGCGGATCCTCCAGGCCGAGGGTCAGGCCAAGGCGATCCGGACGGTCTTCGACGCGATCCACCAGGCCAACCCGAGCCAGAAGGTGCTCGCCTACCAATACCTCCAGGCGCTGCCGCAGATCGCCAACGGCACCGCCAACAAGGTGTGGATCGTCCCGACCGAGCTGACCAAGGCGCTGGAGGGGATGGGCGGCGCGCTGGGCGGGCTGGCCAACATGGTCGGCGACGTACCGTCACCGGAGGCCGCCGACCACGCCAGCGAGGTCGAGCGGGAGGCCGCCGAGGCCGCCCGGGCGGCGGCCAACGCCGCCCAGCAGATCCACGACGAGGTACGCGTCGCCGAGGCGCAGGCCACCGGTGGCACCGCCCCGCAGGGGCTGCCGGCGCCGGAGCCGGTCTCCCCGGACAGCCTGCTCAACGACCCGACGGACCGGCGCGAGCGGGGCTGACCCGGGCTGCCGTCCGATCCCGGACGGCAAATGCGAGAAACACTCATACGGCGTCCCGACGCCTGCCACGATCGGTCTGAGGACGGGTGGTGAGCAGGAGTCGGGGCGCCGTACGCGTCCCGCGCCGCCCGTCGGCGGAGCGAGGTGACGCATGAAGGATCCGGCGAACCGCCTGTGGTCCAGGACCCCGGTGACCGGCGCGCACGACCCCGCCGGACCGCTCGGCACCCGGCGTACCGGGGGCGGGTTCGGGGTGCTGCCGTTCGTCCCCGACCCGGGGCCGGCCGCCCCGGCCACCAACGCCAGCTGGGCCTGGTCCGTACGCCGCTTCGCCCGTGCGGCGGTCTGGCTGCTGCCCGCGTACGCGATCCTCTACGGCGCGGTGGCGATGGCCAGCGACGGCGGGGTGGGCAACGACCCCTACCCGGCCGACGGGCGGCCGGTGTACCTGGTGGGGTGGGTGGCCGCGGTCTGGCTCGGCCTGCTCGCGCTGCTGGCCCTCACCGGCCTGCTCGCCGCCACCCGCTGCCGGCGGGTCGCCGCGGCCGGGCTGCTGGTGAGCCTCGCCGGCATGGTGCTGATGCTGCCCTTCGCCGGGCTCGCCGAGCAGACCCCGGTCTTCGGCACCACCGCCCGGAGCCTGGTCCTGGTCGGGGCGTTCTGTTACAGCGCGGGCTGGTTCCTCACCGGCTGGTCGGTCGCCCGGTCGGGCATGTTCAGCTACGGCGACGGGGTGATGCTCATGATCGCCGCCCCGCTGCTCGGCCTCGGCGGCGCGCTGATCGGTTCCCTGCAGACCTTCGGGGCGATCTTCGTCCTGGTCGCCGGCATCGGCATCGGCTACCGCTCCGGCCGCCTGGTCCCGGCCACCATCGCCCGCGACGCCGCCACCGCCAGCGTCGCCGCCACCCCACCCACCCCCCCAGGCCCCCTCCCCACCTGACACCCACCCCACCCACCCCACCCACCCCACCGCCCAGCGTCGTTGATCATGGAGTTTGCGGCACTTTCAGAGATCCACATCGCCGCCAACTCCATGATCAACGGGGCGGCGGCCGGCGTGCGGCGGCCAGTCGGCGGCGTGGGGGGAGGCTGGGGAGTTGCCGTGAGGTAACTGACAGTTGCCTGACGGGGTGGCCGGTTGGCGGCTTTCGCGGTAATCCTGGAGGGCATGCCGTCCTCCCGGTCGCCGCTGTCGCGGCTCTTCACCGTGCTGCTCGCGGGCCTGCTCGCCGGGCTCGTCCTCGCCGTCGCGGCGCTGCCCGGCAACCTGATCGGCGGTCAGCTCACCAAGGCGGCCCTCGGGGCGTACGCGGAACTGCCCGACGCGCTGCGCACCCCCGCGCAGCCGCAGCGCTCCTACCTCTACGCCAGCGACGGCAAGACCCTGATCACCACGTTCTACGACGTCAACCGCACCGACGTGCCGCTGGCGGAGATCGCCCCGGTGATGCGGCAGGCGATCGTGGCCGCCGAGGACCGGCGTTTCTACTCGCACGGCGGCGCCGACCTGCGGGGCATCGCCCGCGCCCTGGTCGCCAACGTCTCCGGCGGCGGCACCGCGCAGGGCGGCTCCACGCTGACCATGCAGTACGTCCGCAACGTGCTCAAGACCGACCCCACCCGCACCGCGCAGGAGCGGCAGGCCGCCACCGAGCAGACCGTCGGCCGCAAGCTCCAGGAGATCCGGTACGCGACCGCGCTGGAGAAGACCCTCAGCAAGGACGAGATCCTCAACCGCTACCTGAACATCGCCTACTTCGGCTCCGGCGCGTACGGCGTCGCCGCCGCGAGCCAGCGCTACTTCGGCAAGGCGCCCGCCGACCTGACCCTGGGCGAGGCGGCCCTGCTCGCCGGGCTGGTCCAGTCGCCCGACGCGTACAGCCCGATCGACGGCGACGCGCAGCAGGCGCTCCAGCGCCGCGGCTACGTGCTCGACGCGATGGCCGGGACCGGCGCGATCACCCCTGAGCAGGCCACCGCGGCCAAGGCGGAGAAGCTGACCCTGCACCCCACCGCCCAGCCGAACGGCTGCACCGCCGTGGCCCAGGGACACGACGACTGGGGCTTCTTCTGCGACTACCTGCGCCAGTGGTGGCTGACCCAGCCGGCCTTCGGCGGCACCGCCGAGGAGCGTGAGCAGGCGCTGCGCCGGGGCGGCTACACGGTGGTCACCACCCTCGACCCGAAGATCCAGCAGACCGCGCAGCAGCAGGCCACCGGCGTCTACGGGTACGACAACAAGCGGGCGCTGCCGATCGCGGCGGTCCAGCCGGGCACCGGCCGGGTGCTCGCCATGGCGGTCAACCGGCACTACAGCCTCGCCGACAACCCGGCCGGGCAGGCCAACCACCCGAACACCGTCAACCCGTTGATCTCCGGCGGGGCCAGCGTCGACGGCTACCAGGCCGGCTCCACCTTCAAGCTGTTCACCATGCTCGCCGCGCTGGAGGCCGGCAAGCCCCTCGCGACCGGCTTCGACGCGCCGGCCAAACTGCCCACCCGGTACGCCTCCGACGCCGAGGGCAACTGCGACGGCAAGTGGTGCCCGGCCAACGCCAACCCGGAGTGGATGGACGGGTACCGGATGATGTGGGACGGCTTCGGCCGCTCCGTGAACACGTACTTCGTCTGGCTGGCCGAGCAGGTCGGTGAGGAGAAGGTGGTGGAGATGGCGCAGCGGCTCGGCATCACCTTCCGGGCCGACTCCGACGCCGCCTTCGCCAGGAACGACGCGAAGAACTGGGGGGCGTTCACCCTCGGCGTCGCCGCCACCACCCCGCTCGACCTGGCCAACGCGTACGCCACGGTGGCCGCCGAGGGGACGTACTGCACGCCGCTGCCGGTGGTCTCGGTGACCGCCGCTAACGGCGAGAAGGTGGCCGTCGGACAGCCGTCCTGCAAGAAGGTGCTGGAGCCCGACGTGGCCCGGGCCGCCACCGACGCGGCCCGCTGCCCGGTCGGCCAGCAGTCCGCGTACGGGCAGTGCAACGGCGGCACGGCCACCTCGGTGGGCCGGATCGTGGACCGGCCGGTGGCCGGCAAGACGGGCAGCTCGGAGCGGAACGCCACCGAGACCTTCGTCGGCTTCACCCCGCAGGTGGCGGTCGCCGGCATCGCCGCCAACCCGGACGACTCGACCGACCTGGTCGGCTCGCCGGTCCAGGCGAAGGTGATCGACGCGGTGGCCCGGGTGATCCGTACCGCGGTCGACGGGCAGCCCGTGAAGGACTTCACCGCGCCCAGCCGGGAGCTGGCCGGCGACCCGCAACGCCCGAGGCCGCAGCCCGCCCCGACGCCCACGCCGACGTCGCCCACGCCCAGCGACAACCTGCCGCCCGACCTGCTCCGCTGGCTCCAGAACCGCCGCGGCTAGCCCGACGGGGGAGGCCCCCGCTCACCGCCCCGGGCGGTACGGGCCGACGCGGAACATGCCCGTCATGTCGTCGTGCACCGCGTACCCGAAGCGGCGGTAGAGGCCGACCGAGTCCCCGGCGGCGAAGAGGCCGACGAAGGTGCGGGTGCCGGCGCGACCGGCGATCCACCCCTCAAGCCGGCCCAGGATCGCCGTGCCGACCCCGCGCCGCTGCCGCTCCGGCAGCACCGCCAGGTCCTGCAGGTAGTAGTAGATCGCCCCGTCCCCGATCAGCCGGCCGAGCCCGATCACCCGGTCGCCCTCGACGGCCACCACGCCGTGCAGCGAGGCGGCCAGCGACGCCGGGATCGCCACCGGGTCGTACGCGTCGGTCCAGCCGACCGCGGTGGTGACGGCGACGAACTCGTCGACCGTGGGCAGCCGGTCCACCAGGTGGTACTCCATGATCGGCAATCTAGCCGACCAGCGGTGCCACCAGCCGGTCCAGCGCCGCCGCCACCTCTTCCGGGTCCCGGTCGCCGTCGACCACCACGAACGTGCCGAACTCCGGCAGCGCCCGGTAGGCGGCGTCCAGCGCCCGCAGGTGGGCCAGCTCCTCGGTGTCGATGCCGCGGGCCGTCACCCGGGCCTGCGCCACCTCGGGCGAGGTGGCCAGGAAGCAGACCACCGTCGGTCGCGGGAAGATCGCGTACGCGGCCCGGACCGCCCGCCGGCCCCGGTCACCCCGCGCTGTCATGATCACGTCCTGGCACCAGGTCCAGCGGTCCAGCACCGCCGTCCGCCCGGTCACCCGGCTGACCAGCACCGTGCGGGCCATCGCCGCCGCGCGCACCGCCGCCTCCAGGGCCGCATATCGGGTACGACCGAACAGCGCCCTGCCGTCCGGCCGGCCCAACGCTCGGGCCAGCCGGTTCCACAGCGGCCGACCGCCGGCGTTCTCGAAGTACCGGGCCGGGGTGCCGGCGGCGGTGAGTCGCCGGGCGAGGGCGCGCGCCTGGGTGCTCTTGCCCGATCCGTCCACCCCGACCAGCGCGATCATCACGGGAGGGGCCACGCCCGGGCACGGTACCCCGACGGCACAAGTTCGGCCGGGCCGGTTGTCGGATCGCGCCGGCCGGCTCCGACCCCACCGGTACGCGTCCCGCCGGGGCGCGACCGATCCGGGAGAATCGCCATGGGAAAGATCATTTACTGGGTGCACCAGTCGGTCGACGGTTTCATCGAGGGCCCGAACGGCGAGTTCGACTGGCCCGCGATGGGCGAGGAACTGTCGGCGTACTCGCTGGAGCTGAGCGAGCGGGCCGGCGCGTTCCTCTACGGGCGCCGGGTCTGGGAGATGATGTCGCACTACTGGCCGCAGGCCGAGTCCCACAGCGACCACCCGCACGACCTGGCCTTCGCGCCGATCTGGCGGCGTACCCCGAAGGTCGTGCTGTCCCGCACACTGACCGCCGCCGGCCACGGCGCCCGGGTGGTCGGCGGCGCCGGCCTCGCCACGGCACTCGCCGAGCTCCGCACCGGCACGGACGGCGACCTGCTGCTCACCGGCGGGGCCGGCGCCGGTGCGGCGCTGACCGCGCTCGGCCTGGTCGACGAATACCAGGCGATCGTGCATCCGGTGGTGCTCGGCGGCGGGAAGCCGGTCCTCCCCGGGACCGGCCGGGTCGACCTGCGGCTGGTCGACAGTCGAGGCTTCGACGGCAGGTCCGTGCTGCTGCGCTACCACCGGGCGGGCTGACCGGGCCACGGTGACGTCCCTCGCCCGGCACCCGCGCGGCGCGGGGTGGGCCGGCGCGTGCGGCAGAATCGTCGGGTGCCCGTCCACGAGATCACCGACCCCGACGACGACCGGATCGCCGACTACCGTGCGCTGACCGACGTCGAGCTGCGTACCCGCTGGGAGCCGCCGCACGGCCTCTTCATCGCCGAGGGGGAGCTGGTGCTGCGGCGGGCGCTGCGGGCCGGCTACCCGGCCCGGTCCTACCTGGTGGACGCGAAGCGGAGCGACCAGCTCGCCGACCTGGACACCGGCGACGCCCCGGTCTACGCGGCCACCCCGGCGGTGCTCCAGCGGGCCACCGGTTTCCACGTGCACCGGGGCGTGCTCGCCTCGTTCCACCGCAAGCCGCTGCCGACCGCGGCCGAGGTGCTGGCGGACGCCCGTCGGGCGGTGATCCTGGAGGACGTCAACAACCACACCAACCTCGGCGCGATCTTCCGGGCCGTGGCCGGCCTGGGCGTGGACGCGGTGCTGCTCTCGCCGACCTGCGCCGACCCGCTCTACCGGCGCAGTGTCCGGGTCAGCATGGGCGAGGTCTTCGCCGTCCCGTACGCGAAGCTGGAACCCTGGCCGGACGCGCTGGCCCAGGTCCGGGCGGCGGGTTTCACGGTGCTGGCGATGACGCCCGCGCCCGACGCGGTGCCGATCCAGCGGCTGGACGCGGCCCGGCGGGCCCGGTCCGCCCTGCTGATGGGGGCCGAGGGGGCCGGCCTGACCCGGGCGGCCATGGACGCCAGCGACGTACGCGTGGTGATCCCGATGCGGCGCGGCGTGGACTCGCTCAACGTGGCCGCCGCCACCGCCGTCGCCTGCTGGGAGCTGGGCCGCGACGACCCGCTGTGACGTCGGGGACGACGGTCGCCGCCCCCGACGCCGGTGCGGCTCAGCCGAAGTACGTCGACCAGAGGTTGTGGGTCGGCCAGCTGGTCACCGCGCGGGACGCGGCCCAGAGTGCCGAGTCGATCGTGCTGTAGCTGAGCCCGGACTCGTCGTCGCGCCGGTTGAGCACGGCCGCCCAGCTCATCCCCTGGTACGTACGCACCATGATGCTGTAGGTGCCGGCGAAGCTGCCGGTGTGCCAGGTGTTGCGTCCGGTGCCGCCGGTGACCGGGCGGACCTGCCAGCCCAGGCCGTAGTACCAGCCGTCGGCGTTCACCCCGGTCGGGTTGGGCACCGCGAACACCCGGCTGAGCGAGGTGCTGTTCAACACCGTGTTGCCACTGTCGAAGGTGGCCGCCCAGCGCACCAGGTCCACCGCGGAGGCGAGCCAGCCGCCGTTGGCGTCGTGGATGCGCATGCTGAACGTGCCGTACGGGGCGTTGACGATGGTGCCCGAGTTGTCCAGCACGGTCGGGCCGGTGTACTGGGACCCGTAGCCCCCCACCTCGCCGCTGCGCCGACCGATCGTCCACCCGCTCGCCATCCGGGTGATGCCCCGCGGGGCGAGCAGCGCCTGCTGGACGTACGTCTCGTAGGGCAGGCCGCTGACCTTCTCGATGATCCGGCCCGCGAGCAGGTAGCCGTAGTTGCTGTAGGAGACCGTCGAGCCGGGGTCGTGCATCAGCGGCTGGCCGGACATGAACCGGATGACGTCGGCGTGCGTCAGCTCCATCGGCACGCCCAGCGCGTCGGCGATGACCTTGTCCCGGAACACCGGGTCGAAGTTGGTCAGGTCCTTGTCCCAGCCGCCGGTGTGCTGCAGCAGCCGCCAGAGGGTGACCTGGCTCAGTCGGGGGTCGACGGTCTGCCCGGCCGGCGGGATGAAGTCGAGGAACTTGGTGACCGGGTCACCGAGGCTCAGCTTGCCGTCCTGCGCCAGCCGGACGAGCGCCGCCGCGGTCAACGACTTGGAGAGGCTGGCCACCCGGAACAACGTGGTGGGCCGGATGTTCTGCGGCGAGTTGTTGCCGTAGCCGCGGGCCAGCACCAGGCGGCCCTGATAGGTCACCGCGAGCTGCCCGGCGCTGATCTGCCGGTCCAGCATGAAGCTCTTCATCGTGTCGTCGAACGCGCTCAGCGAGCTGACCGCCGTACCGGACGTCGTCCAGATGGGCAGCGCGGCGCCCGCCGGCGCCGCCCCGAGTGCTCCCGCGCCGAGCGTCCCCACCCCCGCGGCACCGACCAGCTTCCCGAAGGTACGCCGGTCGACCGTCGTCCCGTCCATGCCTCCCCTTCCGGTTGATCACGATCATGGCGACGCTACTCGACCGCAGGAAAGACACCGTCGGCCGGTGGAGTCTCCGGATCCGATTGCATAAGAATGCAGTTGGGTGCATGATCTTCCTGTGTCCAAGGTTCTCACCTCCCTGCCCATCGGCGAACGTGTCGGCATCGCCTTCTCCGGCGGTCTCGACACCTCGGTCGCGGTCGCGTGGATGCGCGACAAGGGCGCCGTTCCCTGCGCCTACACCGCTGACATCGGCCAGTACGACGAGCCCGACATCGCCTCGGTGCCCGGTCGCGCGCTCAGCTACGGCGCCGAGGTCGCGCGACTGGTCGACTGCCGCACCGCTCTCGTCGAGGAGGGCCTGGCGGCGCTCACCTGCGGCGCCTTCCACATCCGCTCGGGCGGGCGCGCCTACTTCAACACCACCCCACTGGGCCGGGCCGTGACCGGGACGCTCCTGGTGCGGGCGATGGTCTCCGACGACGTCCAGATCTGGGGCGACGGCTCGACCTTCAAGGGCAACGACATCGAGCGCTTCTACCGGTATGGCCTGCTGGCCAACCCCCAGCTGCGCATCTACAAGCCGTGGCTCGACACCGCCTTCGTCACCGAGCTGGGTGGGCGTAGGGAGATGTCGGAGTGGCTGCTCGAACGCGGCCTGCCCTACCGGGACAGCACCGAGAAGGCGTACTCGACCGACGCCAACATCTGGGGCGCCACGCACGAGGCGAAGACCCTCGAGCACCTCGACACCGGCATCGAGACGGTCACTCCGATCATGGGCGTCCGGTTCTGGGACCCGTCCGTGGACATCCCGACCGAGGACGTCACCATCGGGTTCGACCAGGGCCGCCCGGTGACCATCAACGGCAAGGAGTTCGGCAGCCCCGTCGACCTGGTGCTGGAGGCCAACGCCATCGGCGGCCGGCACGGCCTGGGCATGTCGGACCAGATCGAGAACCGGATCATCGAGGCCAAGAGCCGGGGCATCTACGAGGCGCCCGGCATGGCACTGCTGCACGCCGCGTACGAGCGGCTGGTCAATGCCATCCACAACGAGGACACCCTGGCGAACTACCACAACGAGGGTCGCCGCCTCGGTCGGCTGATGTACGAGGGGCGCTGGCTGGACCCGCAGGCACTGATGCTGCGCGAGTCGCTGCAGCGCTGGGTCGGCACGGCGGTCACCGGCGAGGTGACGTTGCGGCTGCGCCGGGGCGAGGACTACTCGATCCTGGACACCACCGGCCCGGCGTTCAGCTACCACCCGGACAAGCTGTCGATGGAGCGTACCGAGGACTCGGCGTTCGGCCCGTCGGACCGGATCGGCCAGCTCACCATGCGCAACCTGGACATCGCCGACTCGCGGGCGAAGTTGGAGCAGTACGCCACCCTCGGCATGGTCGGTGCGACGCCCCAGCGGATGGTCGGCGCCGCGCAGGCGGCCTCGACCGGGCTGATCGGCGCGATGCCGCAGGGCGGCGCGGAGGCCATCGCCTCCCGGGGCGTCCCCTCCGTCGAGGACGAGGCACTGGACCGCGCCGCGATGGAGTTCGGCGTCGACTGAGCGATGCAGCGGGACCCTCTCGCCCGGATCGGGGCGGTCGCCTTCCCGGTCCGGGCGATGCCTCCCGCTGAGCACCAGGCCCGGATCGAAGACTCGGCGGTTCGAGACCTGGGGTGACGCAGGGTAGCGTGTCGCCCGTGTTCCCTACCGTCCGTGAGGTTCTCGCGCTCGACCCGGTCCGCCACGGCGCCCCGCGCCTGGTCGCCGGGGAGGCCGGGCTGGACCAGCCGGTCCGCTGGGTGCACGTGACCGAGGTGCCGGACATCGCCACCCTGCTCGGCGGGCGGGAGCTGGTGCTCACCACCGGCATCGGGCTGCCCGCCGACGACGCCGGCCTGCGCGCGTTCATCGGTGACCTGGCCGACGTCGGGGTCTCCGGTCTGGTGGTGGAGCTGGGCCGCCGCTATGTCAGCGGGGTGCCCCGGGTGATGGCGGCGGCCGCCGAGCGACGCGGACTGCCCCTGGTCGAGCTGCGGCGGGCCACCCCGTTCGTACGGATCACCGAGGCGGTGCACGCGCTGATCGTGGACGCCCAGCTCACCGAGCTGCGCGCCACCGAGGAGATCCACCAGCGGTTCACCGAACTCTCCGTCGAGGGCGCCGGCCCCACCGAGGTGGTACGCCAGGCCGCCGAGCTGGCCGGCTGCCCGGTGGTGCTGGAGAACCTGTCCCGGCAGGTGCTCGCGTACGACCCGGCGGGGGAGAGCGCGGAGCTGCTGCTGGACGGTTGGGAGCAGCACTCCCGGCGGATCCGGCCGGCCGGGCGGACCGCGTACGACCCGGACAGCGGCTGGCTGGTCACCACCGTCGGCGCCCGGGGCCAGGACTGGGGCCGGCTGCTGCTGCGCTGGTCGGCCGGTACCCCGCCGACCCGGCTGACCATCCTGATCGAGCGGGCCGCCTCCACCCTGGCGCTCGGCCGGCTGATCCGGCGCGACGCCGAGGGCCTCGAACGGCAGATCCACCGTACGCTGCTCACCGCCCTGCTCGACCACTCCCGCCCGGTCGACGAGGTGGCGCTGCGGGCCAAGGCACTCGGCGTGGCGCTGGACCGTCGGCACCTGGTCGGCGTGGTGGTCCGGCACCGCGCCGACGACCCGGCCGGGGACGGCGCCGCCGCCGAGACCGGCCCCGAGGCCGGCCCGGCCCGGCTACGGGACCTGGCCGAGGCGGTCGGCCACGCGCTGCGCGAGGCCCGACTCACCGGCCTCACCAGCGCCGTCGACGACCAGGCCGTGGGCGTCCTGCTGGCGCTGCCCGACCCGGCCGGCGAGGAGAAGGCCCTGGCCGCGTTCGCCGCGGCGGTGCGTCGGGTACGCCTCGACGCCGCCCCGCCCCGTCCAGCAGCGGTGATCGTGGCCGCCGGCTCCGGGGTCGGCAGCCTGCGGGAGGCCGGCCGGTCGCTGATCGAGGCGCGGCAGATCGCCGAGGCGGCCCGCCGGGACCGCCGTGACCTGCCGATCTTCCGGCTGCCGCACGTCGGGCTGGCCGGCCTGCTGCACCTGCTGCGGGACGAGCCCCGGCTGCAGACCTTCGTCGAGCGGGAACTGGGCGCGTTGCTCGCCTACGACGCGCAGCACCCCCGGGAGCAACTGCTCGGTACCCTCCGCGCCTACCTGGAGCAGGGCCGGAACAAGTCGGCCGCGGCTGCCGCCGCCCACCTGTCCCGCCCGGCCTTCTACGAGCGGCTGGCCCGCATCGGCCGCATCCTCGACACCGACCTGGACTCGGTCGACGCCTGCCTCTCCCTCCACGTGGCCCTGCTGGCCCTCGACGCCATCCGCACCCCCTGACCCACCCTCCGCCCGTCCGCCCTGCCGATCCCTCTTTCACGGAAAGAGTGGCCATGGGGCGTGGAATGGCCACTCTTTCCGTGAAAGTGCGGCGCGAGAGGTGGGGTGGGCGGGTGGGGGTGGGTTAGGTGAGGGCGGTGAGGGTCTTGGCGTAGGTGGAGGGGATGAAGTTGGGGCCACCGGGGGTGAAGACGTCGGAGGTCGCCGCCGCCGACCAGGCGGTGTCGGGGACCGCGTCGACCAGGGCGCGGACCACCGGGGCGTCGCGCCACTGCTCCTGCTCGGCGAGGAGGCTCAGCGCCACCACCGACTCCTCGACCTCGCCCACGCACTCGAACGGCTTGTGCCCGTCCACCCCGAGCAGCTCCCGGTAGCCGGGGAGCTGGGTGGGGTCGGCGAGCAGGTCACCGCCGAAGATGTGGGTGATCCGCTCCCGGGACATGAACGGCGCCATGGCCAGGAAGACGAAGCGGCACTTCGGGCAGTTGCGGCACCAGCGCTCGCTCGCGTCGCGCAACTTGAACGCCGCGTTGCAGCTGGTCACCACGTCGTCATAGCGGTCGATCGCGGCGAAGAGCCGGGCGATGTGCAGCTCCGACAGCGACCGCAGCAGCGAGAAGTACGGCTCGGTGAGGCCGGCGTGCTCGGCGAGGGCGGCCCGCAGCAGCCCCTCCGCCTCGACGCCCTTGGACCACTGGTGGTTGATCTCGTGACCGTTCCAGATCAGGTTCGGGTCGGACGCCGAGCGCTCGTTGGACATCACCACCGGGCCCAGCCCGTGCAGCACGGCGGTGGCGACCGCGATCAGCGAGTTGATCGCGGTGACCGGGATGTGCCCGTTCAGCGCCCCCGCGTCGTTGAGGTCGAACAGCACCGGGTCGATCCGCCGGCGCGCGGCCAGCGGCACCAGGTCGGACGCCTCGTTGACCGAGACGATGACGTGGTTCGGGTTGACCGAGAACGGCACCGGGTCGAAGCCGGCCCGGCGCAGCGCCTCCAGGCTGACGATCGAGTCCTTGCCGCCGCCGACGGCCGACAGCGGGCGACGGTCCGAGTCGTCGTACACCCGGGGTGGGGTGACCGAACCGGTCGGCACCTCGGGGCGCAGCTGGAGCACGTGCGGCAGCTGGTTGCGGTACGCGTACTCGGCGAGGCCCTTGGTGTAGACGGCGGTGACCAGCTCGACGGCGGCCGCGCCCAGCGGCGCCGGCAGCACCAGCCGGGGCGGCGCGGCGGCCTTGTAGTAGCTGACCCCGGCGACCACGTGCAGCAGCTCCAGGACCCGACCGAGGGTGGCGGCCGTGGCATCGGAGACCGGCTCGGCCGGCAGCGGCAGGGTGATCACCTCGGTGAACCGTTGCTCGCCGTCCGGTCCGGTCAGGGCGTAGTCGAACAACGCCTCGCCGGTGGCGAAGTCGATCGAGTAGGACGGGAAGGTGAAGGCGTCCATCCGCCGGAGCTGCTCGTTGGGCACACGCCATACTAGGCCCTGGTTCGTCCGCCGTGTCCGGCTGCGTCGGACCCCGGCCGCCGATCGTCGTCGAAACCCCCGAGGAGAGCCTGTGCGCCTGTCTGACCTGCGCGGACGTACCGTCGCCGTCTGGGGGGCCGGCCGGGAGGGCCGGGCGGCGGTGACCGCGATCGCCGCGCACGGCCCGGCCGGCCTGGTCGCCGTGGACGACAGTGCCAACTTTCTCACCCTGCCCTGGGAGGGTCCGCTCGCGGCGGCGGCGCCCCTGGTCACCGGGGAGGAGGGCTTCGCCCGGCTGGCCGCCGCCGACGTGGTGGTCCGTTCGCCCGGCGTGCCGAGCACCCACCCGTGGATGGTCGAGCTGCGCCACCGGGGCGTCACCGTCACCCAGGGCAGCGCGCTCTGGATGGCCGACCACGCGGACCGCACCGTCGGGGTGACCGGCAGCAAGGGCAAGAGCACCACGTCGAGCCTGATCAGCCACCTGCTGGCCGCGATGGACCGGCCCAACGTCTTCGGCGGCAACATCGGCGTGCCCCTGCTCGACCTGCCCGAGGCCGAGCTGTACGTGCTGGAACTGTCCAGCTACCAGTGCGCCGACCTGGCCGACTCGCCCCGGGTCGCCGTGGTGACCGCGCTCTTCCCCGAGCACCTCGACGCGCACGGCGGCGAACGGGAGTACTACCGGGACAAGCTGAACCTGCTCGACCACGGCCCGCACACCGTGGTGGTCAACGGCGCCGACCCGCGCCTGGCCGTGGAGCTGGGCGACCGGGCCGTGGTCCGCGCCGGCCGGCCGGAGACCACCCACGTCGCCACCGGCCCGGACGGTACGCCCTGGTTCCACCTGCGCGACCAGCCGCTCTTCCCGCGCGCCGTGCTGCCGCTGGTGGGCCGGCACAACGAGGGCAACCTCTGCGTGGCCCTCGCCGTCCTCGACGCGCTGGGCGTGGACGTCGCCGCCCGCAAGGACACCCTGGCCGTGGCGGTCGCCGGCTTCCAAGGGCTGGCCCACCGGCTCACCGAGATCGCCGACCCGTCGGGGCTCACCTTCGTCGACGACACCCTGGCCACCAGCCCGTACGCGGCGATGCACGCGATCGACGCGTACGAGGGGCGGCCGTTGACGGTGATCGTCGGCGGCACCGACCGGGGCCTGGACTACACGCCGCTACGGGACCACCTGGCCGAGCGGGAGATCACCGTGATCGGCATCCCGGACAGCGGCCCGCGCATCGTCGAGGCGCTCGCCGGGCTCCCGGGGGTGCGGACCGAACTCGCCGAGGACCTGGTCGACGCGGTGGGACTGTCCCGCAAGCTCACCCCGACCGGCGGGGTGGTGCTGCTCTCGCCGGCCGCCCCCAGCTATGGCCGGTTCCGCAACTTCGAGCACCGCTCGGAGGTGTTCGCCCAGGCGGTGGCCGACACGGCCCGCTGAGTCAGGCCCGTTCCACCGGGGCCCGCTCCGGCGGGTCGCCGCCCGGCAGCAGGTCCGCCCCGACGTCCTCCGGATCCCGGGGAGCCGGTGGGGCGGCGGCGTCCGCCGGGTCCCGGGGAGCGGACGGGGCGGCGTCGGCGTCCGCCCCGACCGGGGCGGGTGCGGGCCGTTTGTCCGGCGTCCAGGCGAAGGCGAGCGCGCCACCGACCAGGACGAGGAGCATGCCGACCACGAACCCGCCGAGGTTCGAGGTGAGCCAGGAGATCAGCCCCAGCAGCAGGGAGAGCAGCGCGTAGAAGACCCGCTGCTGCGGGGCCGTGACCAGCAGGACGCCGCAGAGCACCAGGATCATCGGCACCAGGTAGCCGGCCAGCCCCTGCGGCCCGACGTGCAGCAGCACGCCGAGGGGTGCCCGGAGCGTCACCAGCATCTCGGCGCCGCCGAGGGTGATCAGCAGGCCGGCGGTGAACGGGCGGGCCCGCCGCCAGCGGCGCCAGCGCCCGCCGGGGTGGCGGACGGCCGGCACCGCGGCGTGGTCCTCGGTGGTCATGTCAGCACTCGTCGGAGCTGAACGACATGTGCAGGTTCGGCAGGGTGAAGACGGCCGCCGTGGTGGCGTAGTTGTGCTGCCGGACGTTGGTGATGGTCACCTTGTCGGCCTGCTGGGAGAAGACGCCCGGGTTGCCGCGTACGCCGGGCACCTGGTCCAGGGTGCTGGCGTCCTGCCCGACGTTGATGTTGGTGAACGAGGCGTTGCCGGCGACCTCGTCGCCGTCGACGACCAGGGTCCTGGCGGTGACCGGCGTGCCGGCGTCCCCGGCGGTGATCCGCAGGTTGATCCCGCCCAGGCTGATGCTCTGGCAGAGGTTGGTCAGCTTCGCCCGGTCGATCGCGGAGACCATCACCAGCACCTGGCCGCCGGTGTCGCCCTCGTTGGGACTGTTCTCGATCATGTGGTCGATCGTGGCGAACTGCTCGAAGCCGGTGCCGTCGAGGCGGTCGGCGGTGACGGTGAACGGCATGCCGGAGATGGCGAACTGCGCGCCGAGCGCGCCCTGGGCGGTCAGTGCGATCATGCCGGCCGCGCCGACCGCCACGGTGCCGAAGGTGACGGCGAATCGACGCCAGCGGACCCCGCTCTGCGGCGGGTCCGGTTCGATCGGTGCGGTCTGCTCGGACATGGCGGCTCCTTTTCGAGATCAATTCATCGGCGGGACGGCCGCTCGCCGGTGTGGTGGAAGAGACCTGAATTGGCTGCGCACGGTGCCGCGCCCAGGGGACGCAGGCCGAAGTTACCGCTGGGTAAAGGTGGGGTCAACAGTGGGTAGTGGGGCGACGTTGGGCGGCATCTGCGAAATGCGGCCAACGGTGAGAACCCCGGCGGGTTTCCTACCCGCGCTCACCTCACCGGGCCGCGTCCGCTCGGCCGGCGACCGGCTCGGCGCAGGGTGCGGTGGCGGCCGGACCGTCGGGGCGGACCGGGTGGGTGGCCCGGCTCGCCGTCTGCCGCCCCAGGAACGGGGCCGTGGCCGCGTAGGTGAGCACCGGGAGCAGCTGCGACAGCTCCTCGACCGGCCCCTGCGCCACCCGGCTGCGGATGGTCGCGTACAGGCCGCCGACCACCGTGGACACCAGCAGGTCCCGGTCGACCGCGTTGTCCACCGGCCCGGCGTCGACGAAGAACCGGCGGAAGCTGGTGAGCAGGGCGTCCCGTTCCCGGCGGGCGGCCGGACCGGCCGCGTCGACCTCCACGAGGGCCATCCGGGCGAAGGCCGGCACGCTCGCGAGCACCTCCAGCAGGGTGCGCAGGGCGGCCCGGGCGGCGTCCGGCCACTGCGGACCGGCCTCCCGGTAGGCGTTCTCCATCAGCTGCGACACCACCGCGATGCCGTGCCGGTAGGCGGCGAGGAAGGCGTCCTCCTTGCCGGTGAAGAGGGCGTAGAAGGCCGGGCGGGTCACCCCCGCGGCGCGACAGATGTCGGTGACCCGGGCGTTGTCGTAACCCCTCGTCGCCACCTCCTGCACGAGCCCGTCGAAGAGGCGGTCGCGCTGGGTCGCCGCCACCACCTCGGCGGAGACCCGGCGTGGGCCGCGCTTGATGGCGCGGTCCGGGTCGCGGCCGGGGCGCGCGCCGGGCAGCGGGACGGGCGCCGGTCGCGGACGGCGCGGAGCGGTCAAGTGATCGACCTCCTTGGATGCATTGACTTTGCGACCCTCAGGGGTTTATAAATTCTGCACTCTGAGTTGGCCTCCAGTCACGATTGGTGATCTCCCTGGGCGATCACCCCGAGCTCGTCGAAGGAGGGCGCGATGGCAGCCATTATCGCCACCCACGAGTCCCCTCCCAAGGCCGGAGAGACGCAGGTGACGCGGCCACGCCGCGAGGCACCACCGCACCCGCCGCGCTGACGCCCGGCATCCGCCACCGCCCGGCCGGACCCCGACCGGTCCGGCCCGCGCCGTCCGCCCCGGACGGCCCCGACCCGTCCGGCCCCCGAGGCCGCACGGGGACCGCGCCCCCGCCGCCCGGGGTCCGGGCGGCCCGACACCCCCGTTCCACCACCGGAAGGAAGAACCATGCCCAGGTACGGACGAACCGGCGCCGGCCTCGCCACCGTGGCCCTGCTGACCAGCCTGCTCGGTGCGGCCCCGGCCGCTGCCGCCCCGACGTCCTCGCTCGCCTCGTCGGTGCTCACCTACGGCAGCGTCGGCGGTTCCGCCGTCGCCGTCGGCCACGTGATCCAGGCCGGCCTGGCCAGCGGCACCAGCGCGACCTTCTACTCGACCACCACCGGCACCACCGGCGTGAAGTGCGCCGCCTCCAGCTTCAGCGCCAAGGTGCTGACCAACCCGACCGCCCCGGGCACCGCCACCGAGAGCCTCACCGCGCAGACCTTCGGCAGCTGCACCACGAACGTGCTCGGCACCACCGGCGTCAGCAGCATCACCGTCAACAACCTGCCGTACACCACGTCGGTGACCAGTGCCGGTGCGGTGACCATCTCCGGGTCGATCCAGAGCACGATCGTGCTGAACACGCTGCTCGGCCCGATCACCTGCGTCTACAAGACGGCCGGCCTGAACGGCACTGCGGTCAACTCGACCAACTCGATCGTCTTCACCAACCAGGTGCTGACCAAGTCCTCCGGGCCCAGCACCTGCTTCAGCACCTCGTACTTCAGCGTCCGGTACTCGCCGGTCAAGGACAGCACCGTCGGCGGCAGCCCGGTGTACGTGAACTGACCGTCCACCGGTCGACGCCCGGCGGTCCGCCGGGCGTCGACCGGGCCCGTTCAGGCGGTCGGGGGCAGCAGGTCGTGCAGGGCCCGCATCGCGCGGATCGCCGAGCGGATCTCCTGGAGGTAGCGGCCCGGGGTGAGCGTGGGCTCCGGTATCCCGGCCGGCGCGGCCGACGCCGGGTCCACCCCGACGGTGTCGATGCCGCAGCCGTACGGCACCGCGAGGGTGCGCAGCGCGTCGCAGTGCTGGAAGGGCACGTAGATCGGGGCGGTCACCATCAGCACCCGGTCGGCGCCGCCCAGCCGTACGTGCTCGGCCCAGAACCGCTGGGTGTCGGCGGTGTGCGCGCGACGCCGCTCGGGTTCGCCGGACGGGCGGCGAGCACGCGTACCGGCGGTCGGCCGGGTGGCCGGTAGGTCCGCGAGGACCAGGCCCGGTGCGGATGCCCGGGATCCGCGCCGGCCTCCTCGTGCGGGGTGTCCACGCCGAACGCGGCGCGCACCCCGGCGTCGAGGACGTCCACCTCGGTGGCGCAGCCGGGGACCCCGGCGGCGTCGAGGGTCCGCGACTCGGCCGGCGACAGCGGCCGGAAACTGCCCAGCACGGCGACCTCGCCGCCGACCCCGGTGCCGGTCCGTACCAGGTGCGCGGCGTATTCGGTGCGTCGCAGGCAGGCGTGCGCCAGCCCGCCGAGCACGAGCAGGTGGGCGTACCGGGGCAGGGCCGGCGGGGCGGCCCGGACCAGGCCCAGCGCGTCGGCCGAGGCGAGGACCAGCCCGGCGGTGGCCGGGTCGAAGGCCGGTTCCCGGGCGTCCGGGCGTTCCCGGCCGTCCCGGAAGTCCCAGTGCCGGGCGGAGAAGTCGTCCAGCCCGGCCAGCACCGCGTCGAGCCCACCGGCCGGCCAGTCGCCGCCGAAGTGCGCGACCAGGGCGCGCAGCGGCGGTGACTGGACCCAGGCCCGCACCCCGGCGGCGAGTTCGTCCCCGGACGTCCCCGCCGGGTCACCCGGCAGCCGTACCCGCACAGTCCGCACGTCGCGGATGCTACCGTCGCCGGCCGGTCGCCCGGGCGGCGCGATCCACGGTACGGAATGAGTGGTTGACCGGCACGCGGACCGACGGAAAGGTGAGTGCAGATCACGTACCGCCCCGGAAAGCGCAGCGTCCGGGTTGACGCGCTGTCAGCCCTGCACCGCCGCTGCGCTACACAGTGACAGTTGTCCCTGCCGCCGGGCGGTGAAAGCGTGCGAGGACAGAACAGCCGCTGAAGGGTGCCGACACGATGACCTCCGACGACCTGCTGGCCCGGCACCGGGCCGTGCTCCCGTCCTGGATGCCGCTCTACTACGACGAGCCGATGGAGCTGGTCTCCGGCTCGGGACGCCGGGTCACCGACGCGCAGGGGCGCAGCTATCTCGACTTCTTCGGTGGTGTGCTGACCAACATGATCGGCTACGACATCCCGGAGATCCGGGAGGCGGTGGAGCGGCAGCTGCGCACCGGCATCGTGCACACCTCCACGCTCTATCTGATCCGCCAGCAGGTCGAGCTGGCCGAGAAGGTCGCCCGGGTCTCCGGCATCCCCGACGCCCGGGTCTTCTTCACCAACTCCGGCACCGAGGCCAACGAGGCGGCGCTGCTGGTCGCCACCAACTACCGCCGCTCGCACCAGATCCTGGCCGTCCGCAACAGCTACCACGGCCGGTCGTACGCGGCGATGGGCGTCACCGGCAACCGCGGCTGGTCGGCGAGCGCGCTCAACCCGCTCCAGGTGGCCTGGCTGCACTCCGGCGAGCGGCTGCGCGGCCTGCTGTCCCGGCTGGGCCCCGACGAGCAGGTCGACGCGGCGGTGGAGGACCTGCGCGAGGTGCTCGCCACCCAGACGGCCGGTGACGTGGCCTGCCTGATCGCCGAGCCGATCCAGGGCGTCGGCGGCTTCGTGCACCCGCCGGACGGCCTCTTCGCCGCCTGGAAGAAGGTGCTCGACGAGTCCGGCATCCTCTTCGTCTCCGACGAGGTGCAGACCGGCTGGGGTCGTACCGGCGAGCACTTCTGGGGTTACCAGGCGCACGACGTCACCCCCGACCTGCTCACCTTCGCCAAGGGCATCGGCAACGGCTTCGCCCTCGCGGGCGTGGTCGGCCGGGCCGACGTGCTGGAGTCGGTGCCGGCGATCAGCTTCTCCACCTTCGGCGGCAACCCGGTCTCCACCGCCGCCGGCAACGCCGTCCTGGACTACCTTCTGGACCACGACCTCCAGGCCAACGCGGCCCGCGTCGGCGCGATCCTCGCCGACGGCCTGCGGTCCGCGGTGGGCGATCTCGACTGCGTCGCCGAGGTACGCGGAAAGGGGCTGATGCTCGGCGTCGAGTTCGTCCGGCCCGGCACCACCGAGCCCGACCCGGCACTGACCGTCCGGGTCTTCGAGGCGTGCCGGGCCGGTGGGCTGCTCGCCGGCAAGGGCGGGCTGCACGGCAACGTGCTGCGGATGGGCCCGCCGCTGACGCTGACCGAGGACGAGGCCCGCGAAGGGCTCGCCATCCTGGTCGACGCGATCCGCACCAGCGCCGAGGCGGTCCGGTGAGCGCGAGGAGTGAGCCGGTTCTGCGAGCCCCGCAGTCGGGAACGAAGGGTGGTTCGGCATGAGCGCGAGCATCGGGCACTTCGTCGACGGCAAGCGGGTCGACGGCACCTCCGAGCGGCGTGCCGACGTCTTCGACCCGGCCACCGGTCGGCGTACCGGAGCGGTGGAGCTGGCCTGCGCCGCGGACGTGGCGCGGGCGGTCGAGGCCGCCGAGCGGGCGGCGCGGAGCTGGCGGGACGCCTCCCTGACCAAGCGGACGGCGGTGCTCTTCGCGCTCCGCGAGCTGGTCCACGCGCGCCGCGACCGGCTCGCCGAGGTGATCACCGCCGAGCACGGCAAGGTGCTCGCGGACGCCGCCGGCGAGGTGCAGCGCGGCCTGGAGGTGATCGAGTACGCCTGCGGCATCCCCTCGGCGCTGCGCGGCGGCTTCTCGGAGAACGTCTCCACCGAGGTCGACTCCTACAGCCTGCGCCAGCCGCTCGGGGTGGTGGCGGTGATCTCGCCGTTCAACTTCCCGGTGATGGTGCCGCTGTGGTTCGTGCCGGTCGCGATCGCGTGCGGCAACGCGGTGGTGCTCAAGCCGAGCGAGAAGACCCCGAGCGCCGCGCTGCTGCTGGCCGAGTGGTTCGCCGAGGCGGGCCTGCCCGACGGGGTCTTCAACGTGGTCAACGGCGGCAAGGAGGCGGTCGACGCGCTGCTCGACCACCCCGGGGTGAAGGCGGTCTCGTTCGTCGGCTCCACCCCGGTCGCCCGGTACGTGCACCAGCGCGCGTCGATGGCCGGCAAGCGGGTGCAGGCGCTCGGCGGGGCCAAGAACCACATGGTCGTGCTCCCCGACGCCGACCTGGACCTGGCGGCCGACGCGGCGGTCAACGCCGGCTTCGGGTCGGCGGGGGAGCGGTGCATGGCGATCTCCGCGCTGGTGGCGGTGGAGCCGGTGGCCGACGCCCTGGTCGCGCGGATCGCCGAGCGGATGGCCGGGCTGCGTACCGGCGACGGCCGGCGGGGCTGCGACATGGGTCCGCTGGTCACCGCCGCGCACGCGGCAAAGGTCCGTTCCTACGTGGAGTCGGGGATCGCGGCCGGCGCGGTGCCGGTGGTCGACGGGCGGGACGCGGACCCGGACGGCGCGGCGGAGGGCTTCTGGCTCGGCCCGACCCTCTTCGACCACGTCACCCCGCAGATGTCGATCTACACGGACGAGATCTTCGGCCCGGTGCTCAGCGTCCTGCGGGTCGGCTCGTACGACGAGGCGGTCGAGCTGGTCAACGCCAACCCGTACGGCAACGGCACGGCGATCTTCACCAACGACGGTCGTGCGGCCCGGCGCTACCAGCACGAGGTGGAGGTCGGCATGGTCGGGATCAACGTGCCGATCCCGGTGCCGATGGCGTACTACTCCTTCGGTGGCTGGAAGGCGTCGCTCTTCGGCGACCTGCACGCGCACGGCGCCGACGGGGTCGCCTTCTTCACCCGGGGCAAGGTGGTCACCAGTCGCTGGCCCGACCCGAGCGGCGGTGGGGTCAACCTGGGCTTCCCCACCCAGACCTGAGCAGCCGCAGCACCCCCGCCCCGGCCAGGTACGCCACCAGCGCCGGGGCGGGCAGCCCCAGCGGTTCCGGGGCGGCCTTGCGGGTCAGGCTGTTCAGCAGCAGTCCCGCCACCACCCCGGCGTAACCGGCCACCGCGAGCCCGGTGCGCAGCCGCCGGCCGGTCGCCCCGCCGGGCCGGGCGGTTCCCGGCCCGATGGTTTTCCCCGGCCCGGGGCCGCTGCCCGGCCCGGCGGGGGCGTACCGACGGCTGCGCGCCTCGATCGGGCCGAAGACGGCGACCAGCGCGGCCAGCAGCACGGCCAGCGCGGCCAGCCAGGGGATCCGCCACGCCCACCAGGCCGCCGACCCGACCCGGGGGGTGGGCAGCACGCCGAGGGCGTCGAGGAGCCCGACCAGCAGCACCGCGGCGGTCAGGTGCCAGAGGAAGACGGTCAGCACCACCGCGTTCACCGCGATCACCGCCTGCCACGGACGGCTGCGGCGCAGCCAGCGGGTGGCCGGATCGCGCAGCAGCAGGACCAGCCCGAGCTGGGTGGTGGCCGCCGCGAGCAGCGCCAGGCTCGGCGGCGCGGCGTTGTCCAGCCGCTCGCCGGGCACGTTCAGCATCACCACCGGGTACGGCCCGACCACCGTCGACAGGACCAGCGCGAGCAGCCCGCCCGCCAGCAGCACCAGCGCCGCCCGGCGGGACGTGGGGAGCCGACGCCGGCGCGGCAGGTCGGGGGAGCGGGTGTCGTACCAGGCGAAGCCGAGCTGGTGCACGGCCAGCCAGCCGAACAGGTAGTTCCCGGTGGCCAGGCCGGCCGGCCCGAGCAGCCGGCCCAGGTCGCCGAGCGCCACCAGGCCGACCAGCACCAGCGGCACGGCCAGGCCGAAGCGGCGGTGCAGCGCGTACATCGGTGGGGTCAGCGGGACCACCACCAGGTAGGCGACGAGGAACCAGAGCGGGATGGTGGCGAACCAGACCACGGTGCGGATCTCGGTGGCGTCGGTGCCGCGCAGCCGGGCGACGGCGGCCCCGACCGCGAGCACCACCAGCAGGGCGGTGGTGGGGCGGACCAGGCGGGCGCTGCGGTCGATCAGCCAGCCGGTGGCATTTCCCCCGTGAGCGCGGCGGGCGGTGAGGGAGGCGGCGTTGGCGTACCCGCCGACCAGGAAGAAGACCGGCATCACCTGGGCCAGCCAGGTCAGCGGCCAGACCCAGGGCAGGTCACCGAGGGCGGAGTGCCCGGTGGGCCGGCCGGTCGGGTCGTGACCGATGACGGTGACGCCCCAGTGACCGAGAACGACCATGGTGATGGCGAGCGCCCGGAGCAGGTCGACGTACCGCTCCCGGGTGGCCGGAGTGCGCTCGGCGAGCTGCCGGAGGCGGCGCATGGGCCCAGGCTATGCCAGCGTCGGCTGGCCGGTGCTGATAACGGTTCGGCCGTCGGGTCTTGTGGTCCGCGCGCCACTGTCGTAGAAATTCTTCAGCAACATCACATGAAGTGAAGACAAGCGACACCCCCGTGCCTCGACACGACGGCCGCCACCCCCAGCGGACGCCCGTACCCGAACCGAGGAGATGTGATGAACAGGCGTGAGATCCTGCGGCGCAGCGCCGCCGCCGGCCTGCTGGCCACCCCCGCCGCCGGCCTGCTCGCCGGCTGCGCCACCTCCGGTGCCGACGACAAGGGCGACTCCGGCACCTACAAGGGCACCAAGAGCGCGCAGAACCCGCTGGGCGTCAAGGAGGACGCCCCGCTGGAGGTGGTGATCTTCAACGGCGGCTTCGGCGAGGAGTACGCCAGGTCCCACGAGGCGATGTACCGCGAGAAGTACCCCAAGGCCGAGATCAAGCACTCCGCCACCCAGGAGATCAACAAGACGCTCCAGCCCCGGTTCGTCGACGGCACCCCGCCCGACGTGGTGAACAACTCCGGCGCCGGCCAGATCGACCCCGGTGGCCTGGTCGCCCAGAACGCCCTCGCCGACCTCGGCGAGCTGCTCACCGCGCCGAGCCTCGACATCCCCGGCAAGACGGTGAAGGACACCCTGCTCCCCGGTGCCGTCGAGGTCGGCTCGTACGACGGCAGGTTCCTGGTGATGAACTACACCTACACCGTCTACGGCATCTGGTACTCCACCAAGCTCTTCACCGAGCGCAACTGGCAGTACGCGAAGACCTGGGACGAGCACATCGCGCTCTGCAAGCAGATCAAGGCCGCCGGCATCGCCCCCTGGACGTACGCCGGTCTCCACCCGCGCTACATGAGCTGGCCGCTGATCTCCACCGCGATCAAGTTCGGCGGCCCGTCGGTCGCCACCGCCATCGACAACCTGGAGCCCAACGCCTGGAAGTCCGACGCGATGAAGGCCGCCGCCGACGCCTGGTACCAGATCGTCAAGGACAAGTTCATCCTCGAGGGCTCGCCGGGCCTGGACCACAAGCAGTCGCAGACCGCCTGGTGCCAGGGCAAGGCCGCCTTCATCTCCTGCGGCTCCTGGCTGGAGAGCGAGCAGAAGGACGTCACCCCGGCCGGGTTCGACATGACCGTCGCGCCGACCCCCAGCCTCGGCAGCGGCGACAAGCTGCCGTTCGAGGCGGTCCGGGGCACCGCCGGGGAGCCGTTCATCGTCCCGGCCAAGGCCAAGAACGGCGCCGGCGGCCTGGAATACCTGCGTACGATGCTGTCCCGCAAGGGCGCGCAGGACTTCACGAAGAAGGTCGCCAGCCTCACCGTGGTGGCCGGCGCGACCGAGGGCGTCGAGCTGCCGTTCGGCCTGACCACCGTGGTGAAGGCCCTGGAGGCGTCCGGCGACAACGGCTTCAACTGGGTCTACAACAACTACTACCGCAAGCTGGAGCGCAACCTCGTCGACGCGGCCTGCGGCGAGTTCTTCAGCGGCCGGTCCACCCCCGCGCAGTTCCTCGCCCAGTGCCAGTCCGGTGCCGACTCGATCGCCCAGGACAGCTCGATCAAGAAGTACAAGCGGACCGCGTGACGTCTCCGGTGGGGGCGGCGATCCCCGCCCCCACCGGCCGAACCAGGGAGGGGTCCCGCCGGTGCGACACGGCCGATACCCGCTGATCGTCAGCTTCCTGCTGCCACCACTGGTGCTGTACGGCGTCTTCGTGCTCTCGCCGTACCTCCAGGCCTTTCAGATCTCGACCACCGACTGGCTGGGCTATTCGGCGCAGGCCGACCCGGTCGGCCTGGCCAACTTCCGGACCCTGCTGCACGACGGGTACGTCTGGAACGCGTTGACCAACAACGCGATCCTGCTCGCCGTGGTGCCGGTGCTGACCATCGCGCTCGGTCTCTTCTTCGCCACCATGCTCACCATGGGCGGGCGCAAGGGCCGGGCCGGGGTCACCGGCGTGCGCGGCAGCGCGGTCTACCGGCTGGTCTACTTCTTCCCCCAGGTGCTCTCGGTGGTGATCATCGCGCTGCTGTGGAAGGAGATCTACCACCCGACCAGCGGGCTGCTCAACGGTGCGCTGCGGGCGGTCGGCCTGCCCGCGCCGGCCTGGCTGGGTGATCCCCGGTTCGCCTTCTGGTGCGTGCTGGCGGTGATGGTCTGGAGCAACGTCGGCTTCTACGTGGTGCTCTTCGGCGCGGCGATGCAGGCCATCCCACGCGACATCTACGAGGCGGTGCTGCTCGACGGCGCCTCCCGCGCGGTGATGCTGCGCCGGATCACCATCCCGCTGCTCTGGGACACCGTCCAGGTGGCCTGGATCTATCTGGCCATCGCCGCGCTGGACGGCTTCATCCTGGTCCAGCTGATGACGAACGGCGGCCCCAACTTCACCTCGGACGTGATCGGCATGCGGATGTACGACACCGCGTTCGGCAGCGAGACCAAGTTCGGGTACGCCTCGGCGATCGGCGTGGTGATGTTCTTCCTGACCCTCTCGGTGGCGGTGCTGGCACTGCGGGCCGCCCGGCGCGATCGGATCGAGTACTCGTGACCACTGTGGACTCCGACGCCCCGCCGGTCCGGGCGGCGGTCGCGCAGCGCGCCACCGACCGGCCGCTGCGTCGGGAGCTGGGCGTGGCGAACGTCTTCTCGCACGGCTTCCTGCTGCTCTGGGCGGCGATGACCCTGCTGCCGCTGGTCTGGATGTTCCTCAGCTCGCTCAAGGACAACGGCGAGATCCTGGCCGACCCGTGGGGGCTGCCCGGCGAGCTGCGCCTGGACAACTGGGCGCGGGCCTGGACGACGGCGCACATCGGCCGCTACTTCCTCAACAGCGCGGTGGTCGTCGCCGGGTCGCTGACCCTGACCATGCTGCTCGGCGCGGCCGCCGCCTACGTCTTCGCCCGATACGACTTCCGCGGCCGGCAGGTGCTCTACTACCTCTTCGTCGGCGGGATGATGTTCCCGGTCTTCCTGGCCCTGGTGCCGCTCTTCTTCGTGGTGCGCAACGCCGGCCTCTTCGGCACCTGGACCGGTCTGGTCCTGGTCTACACCGCCTACTCGCTGCCGTTCACGGTCTTCTTCCTGACCGCGTTCTTCCGCACCCTGCCGACGGCCGTGGCGGAGGCCGCGCTGATCGACGGGTGCGGCCACTTCCGGCTCTTCTTCCGGGTGATGCTGCCGATGGCGCGACCGGGACTGATCAGTGTCGGGATCTTCAACTTCCTGAGCCACTGGAACCAGTTCCTGCTGCCGCAGGTGCTGATGCAGGGCGACGAGTCGAAGTGGATGCTCGCCCAGGGCCTGAACGCGCTCGCCGTCAACCAGGGGTACGCCGGCGACTACGCGCAACTCTTCGCCGGCCTCGCCATCGCCGTGCTCCCGGTGCTGGTGGTGTACGTCGCGTTCCAGCGTCAGATCCAGGCGGGACTCACCGCCGGCCAGCTCAAGTGAGGTGTCGCCCACCACGGGTGACGGGGCAGCGGGACCGGCGGGGGCTCCTCTATGGTGGGCCGGCACCTTCACCGGATTGACAGGAAACTACATGTTTGAGCTTGTATACGAGATCCTGCTGATGCTCGGTGGCATCGCGATGATCGTCACCGGCCTGGCCATCAAGGAGCAGGGCACCGGCTCCCGGATCCTGAACGCCGTCATCGGCCTCGCCTTCTTCTGCTATGGCTTCTATCTGATGTTCCTCGCTCCCGTGGGCACCAGGTACCGGATCTTCTTCTACGCCTTCATCCTGCCGATCCTGCTGATCGTGCGGGCGGTCAAGGCGCGCAAGGAGGCGAAGGAGGCCGACAATGCGGCGGCCGTGCACCACCAGGTCGTTCCCGGCCAGGTCTACCCGGCCGCCCCGGGTCAGGCCGCGCAGGGCTGGCCGGCCCCGGGTCAGGCCGCGCCGCAGGGCCAGTACCCGCCGCAGGGCCACCACGGCCAGGTGCCGCAGGGCCAGTACCCGTCGCAGGGCGACTACGGCCAGGCCCCGCAGGGCCAGTACCCGTCGCAGCAGGGCCAGCACGGTCAGGCGCCCCAGGGGCACCCGACGGCCTGAGCGTGACCTGTCCGGCGACGGCCGGCCGACCCGTACCGGGTTGGCCGGCCGTCGTGCTCGGTGGCGGGTTCCGGGCGTACCGGTCGGTGTCGGGCCTGTGGTGGCCGGAACGGTCAGGCGGGGGTGCGGACCAGGAGCGCGTGCAGGGCGGCCGGGTCGGTGACCTCGGGCAGCTCGCGGGCGGCGAGCCAGGCCGCCGCGGCGGCACCGTCGCCGGCCGTACGCAGCGGCGCGTCCGGCCACCGCGACCCCAGTTCCGTGCGGACCGCGTCGCCGAGCGGGTGTCCCCGGTGAGCAGGCCGCCGCCGAGCACCACCGGGTCGGTCGCGCCGGCCGGCCGGATCCGGCTCGCGCTCTCCGCGAGCCGGGCGGCGGCCTCGGCGACCAGGGCCACCCCGGTCGGTTCGCCGTCGCGGGCCGCCGCCACCACCAGTGGGGCGAGCCGGGCCAACTCCACGGGTGGTCGCCGGGTCACCCGCTGGACCACCGCGTCGGCGGTCGCGCGCGGCCGGGCGGCCACCTCGGGGGAGCCGGTCAGCTCGGTCAGCACCCGGGTCTCCAGGTCACCGGGGCGGTGCGCCCGGTCGAGGTCGGCGAGGAGCCGGCGGACCGCCTCCCGGCCCAGCCAGAACCCGGAGCCGGCGTCGCCGAGCAGCCAGCCGTGTCCGTCGGCGACCCGGTCCAGCTGGAGGTCACGCACTCCGGCGGCGATCGCGCCGGTGCCGGCGATCAGCACCGTGCCGTCCGGGGCGGCGGTGCCCGAGGCGTACGCGACCAGGGCGTCGCCGTGCACGGCGTACGGGCAGCGCAGGCCGGCGGTGGACCAGGCGCCGTCGAAGGCGGCGCGGGCCTGCGGGTCGGCGAGGGCCGGCCGGCCCCGGCCAGCCCGATGGTGCCGGCCCGGACCCGGGTCGGGTCGACGTCGGCGAGCGCGCCGCGCAGGGCGGCCAGCAGCTGTGCCGCGGCCGGTTCGGCACCGTGGCTGGTCGGGTTGCCGCCGCCGGCCCGACCGGTGCCCAGTCGCGCGCCGGTCAGGTCGTAGGCGGCGGCGCGGGTGGACGTACCCCCGATGTCGAGACCGACCACGACGGTGCCGGACATCCGCTGCGCCTCCCGGTGTCTCGCGCTGGCGGCTCCATGCTGTCCGGCCGGGGCCGCAGAAGCAAGATCCGCGCCCGCCCGACGGCGGGTGCGGCAGGTAACGGTTTGAAAACTTCGCCCACGCTATTGACACGGAGGGGCCTTCAGTAAGAACTTTTACCACTAACAGTTAACACTCTTTTCCGAAAGGCCTCCCATGGTTGAACACGAGGTGGACACCGCCGCGGGGACCGCGGTGGTCGACGCCGACGCGCTCGACCGCCGGGGCGCCGACGGGGTGCTGGCCAGGGTGCGGGCCGGCGCGGGGGAGCTGACCGGGGCGCTGCGCCGGGTCGCCGAACACGTGCTCAGCGACCCCGAGGCGGCGGCCCGGGCGACCATCGTGGAACTCGCCGAGCGCAGCGGCACCTCACCGGCGACCATCACCCGGTTCTGCCGGGCGATGGGCTTCGAGGGCTACGCCGACCTGCGGCTCGGCATCGCCTCGGAAACCGGCCGGGCGCGCTCCGCCGGCTGGACCGTCGACATCGGCCGGGAGATCCAGCCGGGTGACCCGCTGTCCCGGGTGCTCGACCAGATCATGGCCGCCGACACCCGGGCCATGCACGACACCGCCGCCCTGCTCGACCTGGCCGAGGTCGAACGGGCCGCCGTCGCCATCGCCGGGGCCGCCCGGGTGAACATCTTCGGCGCCAGCGGCAGCGCGCTGGTCGGCGAGGAGATGCAGTTCAGCCTGCACCGGATCGGGGTGGCCGCCTGGGCCTGGAACGACGTGCACGAGGGCCTGGCCAGCGCCGCCCTGCTGCGCGCCGGCGACGTGGCGCTGGGCATCTCGCACACCGGGCAGACCCGGGAGACCATCGAGATGCTCGCCGAGGCGGGCAGCCGGGGCGCGACCACCATCGCGCTGACCGGCTTCCCCCGCTCACCGCTGGCCGAGCTGGCCGACATCGTCCTGCTCACCGCCAGCCAGGCCACCACCTTCCGGCCCGACGCGCTCTCCGCCCGCCACCCCCAGCTGGTCGTGCTCGACCTGCTCTACATCGCGGTGGCCCAGCGCACCCACGACCGCGCCCATGCGGCCTTCCGGCGTACCGCCCAGGCCGTCGACGGGCACAAGGCCGCGAAGGGAGCCCATTCATGATCAGTGCCCAGGGGTACGCCGAGGCCGTCCGCCCGGTGCTCGACCGGCTGGTCGACACCCAGGCCGAACCGGTGGACCGGGCGGCCGACCTGATCGCCACCGGGCTGCGCGCCGGCGGGGTGCTCCAGGCGTTCGGGGCCGGCCACTCCGAGGCGTTCGCCGCCGAGCTGGTGGCCCGGGCCGGCGGCCTGGTCCCCACCAACCGGCTCACGCTGCACGACCTCGTGCTGCACGGCGACGCGTCCCCGGACGTGCTCGCCGACCCCAAGCTGGAACGCGACCCGGCCGTCGCCCACCAGCTCTACGCCCTCGCGGCACCACAGCCGCAGGACGTGTTCGTGGTCGCCTCCCAGTCCGGCATCAACGGCTCGGTGGTCGAGCTGGCCACGCTGGTGAAGCAGCGGGGTCACCCGTTGATCGCGGTCACCTCGGTCGAGCACACCGCCCGGGTCGCCCCACGGCACCCGTCCGGGCACCGGCTCGCCGACCTCGCCGACGTCGTGCTGGACAACGGCGCGCCGTACGGCGACGCACTGCTGCCGCTCGAGGGCGGCGGCGCGGTCTGTGCGGTCTCCTCGGTCACCGCGGCGCTGCTGGCGCAGCTGCTGACCGCGGAGGTCGTACGACGGTTCCACCAGGCCGGGGAGGTACCCCCTATCTACCTCTCCGCCAACGTCCCCGGTGGGGACGAGCACAACCTCGCCCTCGAGTCGCGGTACGCCGGGCGTCTCCGGCGGACCGCCTGACCCGACACCACAAGGAGAGACAAGATGTCGGTTAACCCCAACCTCGGCGACCTGGACCGCCGGACCCTGCTGCGGCGGGCCGCCGCGGCCGGTCTGCTGACCGTCCCGGCCGTCGGGCTGCTCAGCGCCTGCGCCGGCAGCGAGCCGAGCAAGTCCGACGACGCGGGCGCCGCGAAGAGCAAGGACAACCCGTTCGGCGTCAAGGACGGCAGCGCCGTCAAGGTGGTCATCTTCAACGGCGGCCTGGGCGACCAGTGGGCCAAGGAGGACAAGGCGGTCTTCAACGCGAAGCACGCGAACGTCACCGTCAACATGAGCTCCACCCAGAAGATCAAGACCGAAGAACAGCCGAAGATGGCGACCCAGCCCAGTGACGTGGTGATGAACTCGGGCGCCGACATGATGGACATCAGCACCCTGGTCAACGAGGGCGCCATCGAGCCGCTGGACGACCTGCTCGCCGCGCCGGCCTGGGACGGCGAGGGCACGGTCGGCGACTCGCTGCTGCCGGGCACCGCCGTCGACGGCACCTTCCAGGGCAAGTTCTACGTGGTCAACGTGGCGTACACGGTCTGGGGCAACTGGTACAACGGTGCGCTGTTCAGCAAGGAGGGTTGGCAGCCGCCGACCACCTTCGACGAGTTCTTCGCCCTCGCGCCGAAGATCAAGGCGAAGGGCATCGCCCCGTACGTGCACGACGCGGTGCACGGCTACTACCCGCGCTGGGCGCTGCAGGCGACCATCTGGAAGTCCGCCGGTAAGCAGGCGATCATCGACATCGACAACCTGAAGGAGAACGCCTGGAAGGCCGAGGGCGTCCTGCCGGCGCTGCAGGCGTGGGAGAAGCTGGTCAAGGACAAGCTGCTCCTGCCGGGCAACCTCAACCACACCCAGTCGCAGCAGGCCTGGCTCGACGGCAAGGCGGCCTTCATCCAGGTCGGCACCTGGCTGAAGAACGAGATGTCGGCGACCATCCCGCCGGGCTTCGAGATGAAGCTGTCGGACTACTGGGGCCTCGGCGCCAGCGACAAGGCGCCGAAGGACGTCTTCGCCGGCGCCGGCGAGGGCATCGTGGTGCCGAGCAAGGCCCCGAACAAGGCCGCCGCGAAGGAGTTCCTGCGGGCCGTGCTCTCCAAGTCCGGCTCCGCCAAGTTCGCCGAGCTGACCAAGTCGCTGGCCTCCACCAAGGGCTCCGGCGACGGCGTCCAGGACACCTCGCTGACCACCGCCAACGAGCTGATGAAGAACGCGCCCAAGGACCTCATCAAGGTCAAGCTCTGGGACTTCTACGCCGACCTGGACAAGGAGAGCCAGAACCTCTCCGAGGAGCTGATGGCCGGCCGGCTCACCGCGCAGCAGTTCGTCGACAAGATGCAGGCGGCCGCCGACAAGGTCGCCAAGGACTCGTCGATCAAGAAGCAGACCCGCACCGCCTGATCCGGACGAGAGAGTGAGTGGAATGCGGCACGGTGTTGCGCGCTTCGTCACGGGGTTCCTGGCCCTGCCCGTCGCGCTGTACCTCTTCTATGTGGTGTGGCCCTTCGCCCAGGCGGCCGGATACTCGCTGACCAGCTGGGGAGGCTACTCCGACAAGCAGCAGTTCGTCGGGCTGGACAACTACGTCCGGCTCTTCTCCGACGAACTGATCAGGAAGGCCTTCTGGCACAACGTCTTCTTCCTGGTCACCGTGCCGCTGTTCACCATCGGGCTGGCCCTGTTCCTCGCGTTCCTGCTCAACGTGGGCGGACGCGAGGACAGGGCCGGCATCCGCGGGGTGTTCGGGTCGAGCATCTACAAGGTCATCTTCTTCTTCCCGCAGGTGCTGTCGCTGGTCGTCATCGCCGTGATGTGGCAGCAGATCTACCGGTCCGACTCGCAGGGTCTGGTCAACGGGCTGCTCATCAAGATCGGGCTGGTCGACCCGGCGAACCCGATCGCCTTCACCGCCGACCCGGAGCCGTTCCTCGGCGTACCGGCCGTGTTGTGGTGGCTGCTGCTGATCGCGGTCTGGAGCGGCGCCGGTTTCTACATGGTGCTCTTCTCGGCGGCGATGCAGTCGATCCCGAAGGACATCTACGAGGCGGCCATCCTCGACGGGGCGGGCCGGTTCCACACCTTCTTCCGGATCACCCTGCCGCTGCTGCGGGAGACCATCTCGGTGGCCTGGGTCTACCTGGGCTTCATCGCCCTGGACATGTACGCCCTGGTCTTCGTCATGACCCCCAGCCAGGGCGGCCCCAACCACGCCAGCGAGATCTTCGCGTCGGTGCTCAACTTCACCGCGTTCCAGAAGGGCCAGTTCGGCTACGCCTGCGCGATGGGCGTGGCCCTGGCGATCTTCACGATCCTGCTGGCCGCGGCGCAGTTGAGGATCACCCGTCGTGACCGGATCGAGTACTGAGGAGGCCTGGACGATGAGCACGGTGACCCATGGTGACCGGACCCGACCGGGCCCGGTTCCCCCGACCGGCGGCACCCGGCCGCGGCCCGCGCCGTCGCGCGTCGCGGCGGTCGGCTCGCGGATCTTCAACGGCTTCTCCCACGCCTTCCTGGTGGTCTGGGCCGTGATGGTGATCTATCCGCTGGTCTGGGTGGTGATGTCGGCGTTCAAGGACGACTCGCAGGTCATCCGCGAGCCGTTGTCGCTGATCCCGCACAAGCTGCACTGGGAGAACTTCTCCCGGGCCTGGGGGGCGGGGCACCTGGGGGCGTTCTTCCTGAACACCGTCCTGGTGCTGGCCGGCAGCGTCTTCCTGACCATGCTGCTCGGCTCGATGGCCGCGTACGTGCTGGCGCGTTACGAGTTCCCGGGCAACCGGTTGATCTACTACATGTTCCTCTCCGGCCTGACCCTGCCGATCTATCTGGCCGCGGTGCCGCTGTTCAAGGGCGTCTACAACATGGGCGTCACCTTCCCGCTGCTCGGCCCGAACAAGCACCTCATGCTGATCGTGGTCTACGTGGCGTGGTCGCTGTCGTTCACGATCTTCTTCATGCACTCGTTCTTCCGGACGCTGCCCGACTCGATCGCCGAGGCGGCCATGGTCGACGGGGCCTCGCACAGCCGGCTCTTCTTCAGCGTCATGCTGCCGATGGCCAAACCCGGCCTGATCAGCATCGGCATCTTCAACGTGCTGGGCCAGTGGAACCAGTGGTACCTGCCGACCCTGCTCATGCAGTCGGTGGCCGGCGAGCCGAAGCACCAGGTGATCGCCCAGGGGCTGATCGAACTCTCGGTCAACCAGGGTTACAAGTCCGACTGGAGCGGTCTCTTCGCCGGCGTCACCATGGCGATGCTCCCGGTCCTGGTCGTCTACGTGATCTTCCAACGCCAGGTCCAGTCCGGCCTCACCGCCGGCGTCAGCAAGTAATCCCCCCCCTCCCACCCCCCCCACACCCGCGCCCGCCCCTCCCGTCGTCGCCCTGCACTTTCACGGAAACAGTGGCCATTCCACGAGGAGTGGCCACTGTTTCCGTGAAAGTGGCGCTTTCTGGGTGGCGGGGGGCGACGGTGGGGGCGGGGGGTGGGTGGTGGGGGTGGGTGTCGTACGGGCGAGGGAGAATCGCGTCCGTGCTGGTGGTGGGGGTGGTGGCGGACGAGCGGGGCGGGGGCGTGCTCCAGGCGCTCGACGCCGTCGGGCGGCCGGCCGGTCCCGCCGAGCCGGTGACCGATCTCGCCGCCGCGGTGGCCGCGCGGGAGGCCGCCGAGCGACCCCGCTGGGTGTGGGGGTCGGGGGCCGCGCTCTATCCCGCGCTGCTGCGCGCCGGGGTCCGGCTCGACCGCTGCCACGACGTGGAGCTGACCGAGGGGCTGCTGCTCGGCCACGCCGGCCGGTGGGGCGAGCCCCGCTCGCTCGCCGCGGCGTCGGCGCGGCTGACCGGCGGGCCCGTCCCGCCGGACCCGCCCCGCCCGCCGGAGCCACCCGGGCACGGGCAGGGCGCGCTCTTCGACGCGCCGTCCGGTCCGCCGGGCCCGGGCATCGAGACCCTGACCCAGGTGTACGCGGACCAGCTCGCCCGGATCGCGGCGACCACCCACCCCGGCCGGTTCCGGTTGCTGGTGGCCGCCGAGTCGGCCGGTGCGCTGATCGCCACGGAGATGGGCGCGGCCGGGTTGCCGTGGCGGGCCGACGTGCACGACGCGGTCCTCGCCGAGCTGCTGGGCGAGCCGTCCCCGGTGGGTGGTCCGCCCCGGCGGCTGGCCGAGCTGGCGGCCCGGATCGCCGACGCGTTCGGGGTCCGGCAGCTGCACGCCGACTCGCCGGCCGAGCTGTTGAAGGCGTTCGCCCGGGTCGGGGTGGAGCTGCCCAACACCCGGGCCTGGGTGCTGCGCGGGGTGGAGCACCCGGCGGTGCCGCTGGTGCTGGAATACAAGGAGCTCTACCGGATCTGGACGGCGCACGGCTGGGCCTGGCGGGACGCCTGGGTCTCCGGCGGGCGCTTCCACCCGGAGTACGTCCCCGGCGGCGTGGTCTCCGGCCGCTGGGCGACCCGGGGCGGCGGCGCGTTGCAGATCCCCAAGGTGATCCGGCGGGCGGTGATGGCCGATCCGGGCTGGCGGTTCGTGGTGGCCGACGCCGGCCAGCTCGAACCCCGGGTGCTGGCCGCGGTCTCCGGGGACGCCCGGCTCGCCGCGGCCGGCGGTGCCGGTGACCTCTATGCCGCCCTGGCCCGGGACGCCTTCGCCGGTGACCGGGCCCGGGCCAAGGTGGCCCTGCTCGGCGCGATGTACGGGCAGACCGGCGGCGCGGCGGTGCCCGCCCTGGCGGTGCTGCGGCGCAGTTATCCCACCGCGTTCGGGTATGTCGAGGCGGCGGCCCGGACCGGTGAGGCGGGTGGTCTGGTGCGCTCCTGGCTGGGGCGTACCTGCCCGCCGGGTGGGGTGCCGGTGACCGACGGGGACGATCCGGGTCCGGACGGCGGGGTCGACCCGCAGAGCCCGCGTGCCCGGGCCGCCCGCTCCCGGGGCCGGTTCACCCGCAACTTCGTCATCCAGGCCACTGCCGCCGAGTGGGCGGCGACCCTGCTGGCCACGCTGCGCACCGCCCTGGCCGGCAGCGACGCCGAGCTGGTCTTCTTCCAGCACGACGAGGTGGTGGTGCACTGTCCGGCGGGTCAGGCCGACGCGGTGGCCCGGGCGGTGGGCGCCGCCGGGGAACGGGCCACGGCGCTGCTGTTCGGGGACACCCCGGTCCGGTTCCCGCTGGATCTGTCCATCGTCGACTGCTACGCCGACGCGGCATAGTCGGGCAATTTTCCCTTTTGCCCCGCTACCGGATCCGGGGCGTGCTCGTTGGGCCCGTTGTGCGTACGACGGGACGGGCCGGCCATGGACCGCCCCCACGGACGAGGGGGAGCAGCTGAACCGGATCGCAGGAATGATCATCGCCGCGGGTGGGGGACGCCGGATCGGTGGACCCGAGGCGTTGCTGCACCAGGGGAAGAAACCCCTGGTGAGCCGGATGATCGACACGATGACCGAGGCGGGCTGCGCAGAGGTCGTGGTCGTGCTGGGCGCGGCGGCCGAGGAGGTGCGCCGGACGACGGACCTGACCGCCGCCACCGTGGTGGTCAACCGGGCGTGGGGGACCGGGGTCGGCTCGTCGATCCGCGCCGGGCTGGCCGCGCTGACCGACGGGGGGATCGAGGCGGTGGTGGTGGTGCCGGTGGACATGCCGGGACTGACGGTCGCCGCCGTCCGGCGGGTGACCGCGCTGCCGTACCCGGACGTGCTGGTCTGCGCCACCTACGGCGGGCTGCGCGGTTACCCGATGCTCTTCGGCCGCCGGCACTGGTCCGGCATCGCCACGCTCGCCAGCGCGGACGTCGGCGCCCGGCCCTACCTGCTGGCGCACAAGGACCAGATCGTCGACATCTCCTGCGACTCGGTCGCGGACGGCAGCCGGGTCGACACCCCGGAGCTGATGGCCCTCTACGGACTCAACGTCCCCGAGCAGCGGGTCGGCGCCTGACCGGGACGGCGGTCCGTCCCGGTGCAACGGTGCGGCGACGTGACCCGCTCGTCACACCTCGATGTTGAACCGGTGCAGCACCGACGGGGCGACCAGCCCCACCGCCGCCAGCACCGCCAGCACGGTCAACGCGGTCCGCAGCACGATCACCTCGGCCTTGCTGCCGGTACGCAGCGCGATGCTGTTGGGCAGGCCGACCATCGTCCACATCCGGCGCTTGATCGGGATGGGCCAGAGGATCGGCACCCCGGCGCGGGTGATCATGTCGCCGAGGATGTGCACGAGACAGCCGACGCCGACGGCCAGCCCGATCATCGGATAGCCCCGGTCGCCGGGGAGGTTCGCGAAGGTGAACCAGGCGGCACCGGCCGACGCGAGGGTGACGATCACCCAGCCGGCCCGTTCGGCCCAGGAGTCGAAGAGGCCGCGCAGCGCCAGACCGATCATGAAGAAGAGGATGCTGACCACGGCCCACTTGCCGTAGTGGGCGCAGAGCGCGGTGGTGCCCCAGCCGACCAGACCGGTGAACGGCAGGGTGTGGGTCAGCGTGCGGTGCCCGTTGTTGCGCCGCGGGTCCTTGCTGAGCTTGGTGGCGTAGTAGACGCCCAGCGAGATCTTCTCCACCACCTCGGCGACGAAGAGGCTGAACACGCCGAAGGTCCGGGCCACGGTGGCGCCGCCCTGGTTGCGGGTCACCTTGCCGGAGAGGTCGAGGTCGGGAAAGAGCGCCCCACCGGCGCAGACCGCGGTGCCGACCGCGAGCGCCAGCGGTGTCTGGTGGTAGTCGGCGAACTGGTCCAACGCCCAGGAGCCGGTCAGCCACACCGCCGCGCCGGACAGCGCGTGGGACGGTCCCATCATGTCGGCTCGCCCTCCCCAGAGATCTTGATCGCCAAAACTACGCCACTGTAGTCAGCCGCTGGACGACAGGGCATCACCCGGACGGTCCACTGGGGAGGGGGCTCGGTGACCGGGTCGGCGGCGCTGCCGGACCACCAGGAAGTATGTCCTCGCCGGCCCGCTGCCCGACCTGTTCTGTCGGCCATGGGACGGTCACCGAACCCGGACGTCAGCCCGCCGAGTGGGTGGGACGACCCGGCCGGAAGCTCTGCCGGACGACCGCGAACTGGGCCGTGCCGGCGGCCCAGTCGGTCTCCGGGGCGCTCCAGCCCAGCGTCCAGCCGCCGACGTCGGCGGGGAGGACCCGCAGCGCGTGCAGTTGCTCCCCGTACGGGGTCCGGAAGCGGCACTCCCACTCGGCCCCGCCGGGAACCGGGGCCAGGCGGACCTCCTGGTAGCCGGGGAGCCGACCGGCGGCGGCCAGCGTGCGCCGGGCCGAGCGGAGCTGACCGGTGAGGTCCGCACCGCCGCCCGTGGGCGGCTCGACGCTGAGGATGCGGCGGCTCGTCGGGTCCTGGAAGCAGGCGGCGTTCCCCTCCCGCGCGTACCACCAGCCGGCGGGCACGGCGACCCGGAACCCGCCGGGGTCGGCGTGCCAGACCCAGCCGGCCGGCAGGGCGACGTCGCCGTCGGCGGGGGCGGCGGCGACCACCGGCTCGCCGACCGGGAACGGCCGGATGCAGGCGAACGGGGCGGTGGCACGTTCCGGCCACCCGGCGGCGGTCCCGGCCCGCCCGGCCCGGGTCCGGCGCCGGATAGCCGGGCGGTGGTTCGCCGTACGCCTCGCCCGGCATGTCCCGCGAGCGTTCGTGCGCCTCGTGCAGGGCCACCACGGTGCCCACGCCGGCCGCCGTCGCGACCACGAGCGCGACCGCCGCGAGCCCCCACCGCCGGGTCGGCTGCGCCGCCGCGCCGGGGGCGGGTGGTGGACCGGCGGTGACGGGCGACAGCGGCGTCGTCCGGTCCGGGTCGGGGTGCCCGGCCGGGGTGCGGGGTGGTCGGGAGCCGGAATCGGAGGGCGGGCGCCGGCGCGGGCGGCCCGGCTCCACGCCTCGGCGGTGCCGGCCGGTGACCGGCCGTCCCGCTCCGCCTCCTCGGGCCGCTCGACCGGTGTCGCGCCGGTGCTGTCCCAGGCCGGCCCCGGCCGGTCGGCCGGCCGGCGGGCCGCCGGCCGGCGGGGCCGTGGAGGCGGCGGTGGCCAGCAGCCGGGCCACGTCGTCGGGGCCGAGCCGGTTGCGGGGATTGCGGCGCAGCAGCCCGGCCAGCACGGGCTCCAGCGGCCCGGCGTGCGGTGACGGGTCCGGCGGCTGGCTGGCCAGCGCCGCGAGGGTGGCCATCGCGGTGCTGCGCGCGTACGGGGAACGGCCCTCCACGGCGGCGTGCAGGGTGGCGCCGAGCGACCACAGGTCGGCCTCGGCGGTGGAGACGCCCTCGGCGGCGCGCTCCGGTGCGACGTACTGCGGGGAGCCGAGCACCAGCCCGGGACGGGTCATCACGCCGTCCCCGCCGTCGAAGACGGCCAGCCCGAAGTCGGTCAGCAGCACCCGCCCGTCCCGGGCCAGCAGCACGTTCGCCGGCTTCACGTCCCGGTGCAGCACCCCGGCGGCGTGCGCGGCCCGGAGCGCGGCCAGCACCGCCAGGCCGATGCCGGCCGCCCGGCGCGGGTCGAGCGGGCCGTCCGCCTCGATGACCTCCTGCAACGACCGGGAGGGGACGTATTCCATGATCAACCACGGGTCGTCGTCGACCTGCACCACGTCGTAGACGCGCACCACGTTCGGGTGGTTCAGCCGGGCGGCGGTGCGGGCCTCCCGCATGGTCCGGCCGCGCAGCTCGTCGCGTTCGTGGGGTGCCAGCCAGTTCGGCGCCACCACCTGCTTCACCGCGACCTCGCGGTGCAGCGTCTCGTCGCGGGCTCGCCAGACCCGGCCCATCCCACCGCGGCCGACCAGGTCGAGCAGGCGGTACCGGTCGGCGATCACTACCTGCTGCACCGTCCTCCTCACCGCTGGTCGCCGTCCACAATAGCCAATCGATCGGACGGGACCTATCGGTTGTCGGGCGACATCTGATCAACAGGCGGCCCCCTGGCCGATCAGCAGGTTTCCGTCCGGGATGTCGATCCGGGGTCGCCCGCCGGCCAGCAGGGCGGCCGCCCGCCGGGCCTGGAAGGTGCCGTGCTCCCGCCGGGCGGTGGCATAGCTGGTCGCGGTCCGGGCGGCGATGGTGGCCCAGCCGTACCGCTCGGCGACCATGGTGCGGGCCCGGCGGGCCACCCGGCGGGCGAAGACCTCGTCGCCGAGGAGCCGGCCGACCGCGCCGGCGAGCGCGTCCGGGTCGCTGTGCGGGAAGGTGACCCCGGTGACGCCGGGCTCGACGATCTCGGCCAGCCCGCCGGTGCTCGCCACCGCCAGCGGCGCGCCGGCGGCCGCCGCCTCCAGGGCGATCATGCCGAACGGCTCGTAGAGGCTGGGGATCACGGTCGCGTCGGTGGCGGCGAGCACCGCGGGCAGCCGGGTCGCGTCCAGGAAGCCGGCGAAGCGGACCGTGTCGCCCAGGTGCAGCCGCCGGGCCTCGGCGACCAGTTCCTCCCGGTACGGCCCGTCGCCCGCGATCACCACCCGCAGCCCCGGGTGCCGGCCGCGCAGGTACGGCACCGCGTGCACCAGGTGCTGCACGCCCTTCTCGTAGACCAGCCGGCCGGCGTACCCGACCAGTGGGCCGTCGGCGGCGAAGCGGGCGCGGGCGGCGGCGACCGCCTGCGGGCGGGCGTGCCAGGCCCGGTCGTCGACCCCGTTGGGCACCACGTCGATCCGCCCCGCCGGTACGTCGAACAGCCGCGTCACCTGGTCCCGCATGTAGCCGGAGCAGGCGATCACCCGGGCGGAGGCGTTGCTCAACCAGTGTTCGACGCCGTGGATGGTCCGGTTCATCTCCTCGGGCAGCCAGCCCTGGTGCCGGCCCGCCTCGGTGGCGTGGATGGTGGTGACCAGCGGCCGGGAGAGGTGCTCGGCGAGGGTGACGGCGGTGTGCGCGACGAGCCAGTCGTGGGCGTGGATCACGTCGTACGGGCCGGACTCGGCGGCGCGCAGGGCGGTGCGGGTGAGGGTGTGGTTGAACGCCATGGTCCAGGCGAGCAGGGAACCGGTGGCGAGCGGGAAGGTGACCGGGTCCTCGGGGGCGCGCAGGACCCGGACGCCGTCGGCGTACTCCTCCAGGGGTGCGCCCTCGGCGTGCCGGGTGACGACGGTGACCTCGTGCCCGGCGGCGGCCAGCGCGACGGAGAGGGCGTGCACGTGCCGGCCGAGTCCACCGACGAGCACGGGCGGGTATTCCCAGGAGAGGATCAGCACCCGCTGGTGCCGGGCGGGGTGGATGTCGATCACGTCGGCGTCCGGTGACATGCGGCCCCCTCGGAGTTGTTCCCGCGGCGCGCGACGGCCGGCACCGCACCGGGTGCCCGCCGTTCCGTCCGGGTCGGGGCCCATCCTGCCGACCGGTGGCTAACCGGCGGAGACGCCGCCGTTGCCGGGATGTAACGGGTTACCGGACGCTGCGCCGGACCCGCAGCAGCTCGGCGACCGACCACGCCTGGAACGGGCAGCCGGTCGCGGCGTGCGGGGCGAGCCCGTCGGCCGTCTCACTCACCGAGCCGAGGCCATATTCCCCCAAATGCCCCTCAAGACCGACCAAAAGGTCATCGGTGCCTAGTCCGGCCCGCCGGTACGCGTCGACGAACGGCCCGATCAGCCACGGCCAGACCGTCCCCTGGTGGTAGCCGCCGTCCCGCTCCGCCGGACCGCCCCGGTGCCGCCCGACGAAGCCGGGGGAGTCGGGGGCGAGGCTGCGCGGCCCCAGCGGGGTGAACAGCCCCGCGGTGACCCGCCGCAGCGTCGCCTCGTCCGGCTCCAGCGGCGCGTACGGCAGCGACCAGGCGAGCAGTTGGTTGGGGCGGAGCAGGTCGTCGTCGTGGTGCGGGGCGCCGCCCAGCGGGTAGGCCGGCGCGGGCCCGTCCACCACGTCGTGCAGCCAGCCCACCCCGGGTGCCGGGAAGCGGTCCCGGAACGAGGCCGACGCCCGCGCGTGCAGCCCCCCCAGCGCGGTGGCGTCCCGGCCGGCCAGCTCGGTCAGCTCGGCGAGCCCGGCCAGCCCGTTCACCCAGAGCGCGTTCACCTCCACCGGCTTGCCGGTACGCGGCGTCACCGGCACCCCGTACACCCGGGCGTCCATCCAGGTCAGCGCGGTGCCCGGGGTGCCGCCCTGGGTGAGCAGCCCGTCGGCCGGGTCGACGCCGATGCCGTACCGGGTGCCGGCGACGTGCGCGTCGACCACCGCGTGCAGCGCCGGCAGCAGCTCGTCGCCGAGGTCGGTGTCGCCGGTGACGGTGACGTGCCGGCTCACCGCGTGCAGGAACCACAGCGTCGCGTCGACGGTGTTGTACTCCACCCGGCCGGTGTCGGCGGTGTTCGCCAGCATCCCCTCCGACAGCGTCGCCGCGTACGACCGCAGCAGCTCGCGCCCCTCGTCGGCGCGGTTGGTGCAGAGGAACAGCCCCTCGTAGGAGGTCATGGTGTCCCGCGACCAGGCGCCGAACCAGGGGTAGCCGGCCACCACGTCCGGCCCGGCCGCCGTGCTCACCACGAACGCGTCGGCCGCCAGCGCGAGGGTCGCCGCCACCGCGTCGGCCGGCTTCGCCGCCGCCACCACCTCCCGGTGCCGCCGCCGGGCCGCCTCGACCAGCGCGGTCGCCGGCCGGCTCGTCGGCAGGTCGTCCGCCCAGGCCAGCACCGAGACCGTGTCGCCGGGGACGTCGAGCGCGCCGGAGAACCGGCCCGCGTACCAGGAGTCCTCGTCCGGTTCAGTCGCGCGCGGCCTCCTCGCGGTGCCGCACGCCCAGCCACCACTGCCCCTCCGGCGTCCAGTCCGGGCCGGCCAGCCGGAACGCCCCCTCCACCACCGCGCCGCCGTCGGCCGGCTCCAGCCGGGGCGTCGGCCCGTCGGCCCGCCGCTCGCCGTGCGCGTCGCGCCAGGTGCAGGCGGCGGAGAGGTCCAGCCGGACCGGGCCGCCGGAGACCAGCCGGTGCACGACCGCGACGCAGGACCGGCCGTACGCCATGGCGATCTCCCGCTCGATCACCACGTCACCGATCCGCCACCGCCACCGGGGCACCCCGTCGACCAGGTCGAAGCGTTCCAGCAGCTCGAAGCCGCGCGGGTCGACGTCGCCGGAGGACCACTCGTGCGCGCCGAGGCGTACCCGGGCACCCGAGGGCAGGACGACCGCCGGGTCCAGGGCGGCCAGTCCCAGCCGGCGGACCGCCGGTGTCCGGTCGGCCACCACCAGCAGCCCGTGGTAGCGGCGGGTGCGCAGGCCGCTCACCGTACCCATGGCGTAGCCGCCGCGACCGTCGGTGACCAGCCACTCCCGGCTCGCCGAGGCGGACAGCTCGCCGCAGACCTGCGGGCCGAAACGAATGTCGATCAACTTTCCTCCACCGGCAGCGGCGTGTAACACGCCACGACGACAATGGCCGCTGTGGTGAAGTACCCCGGCGGCGTCGAAGATGTGCAGGTGTTCACTGACCGGTCAGCTTCCGACGCCCCCGACCCCGAGCGGATCCGTCTCGCCCAGGCAGATGCCGGCGAGCAGGACTGGCGCGCATGGGGTCCCTATCTGTCCGAGCGGGCGTGGGGGACGGTACGGGAGGACTACAGCGAACACGGCACGGCGTGGGACTACTTCCCCCACGATCACGCGCGGTCCAGAGCCTACCGGTGGAACGAGGACGGCATGGCGGGCGTCTGCGACGACCGGCAGACGTTCTGCTTCGCCCTCGCCCTGTGGAACGGCAACGACCCGATCCTCAAGGAGCGGATGTTCGGCCTCGGCGGCGACGGCGGCAACCACGGCGAGGACGCCAAGGACTACTGGTGGTATCTCGACAGCACACCGACCCACTCGTACATGCGCTGGCGCTACCACTACCCGCAGGCCGCCTTCCCCTACGACGAGCTGGTCGCGGTCAACGCGCTGCGCGGCCGGGACGACACCGAGTACGAGCTGGTCGACACGGGGATCTTCGACGACGACCGGTACTGGGCGGTGACCGTCGACTACGCCAAGGCCACCCCGACGGACATGTGCATCCTGGTCACCGTCGCCAACCGGGCCCCCGAGGCGGCGACCCTGCACGTCCTGCCGCACCTGTGGTTCCGCAACACCTGGGCGTGGGGGCTGCCCGGCGGTGACCGGGTGCCGACGCTGACCGGTGAGGACGGCCGACTGGTCGGCGAGCACTGGGTGCTCGGCCAGGTCCTCCTCGAAGGCGACGGCGCGCCGACCCCGCTGCTCTGCGACAACGACACCAACGCCGAGCGGCTGTGGGGACTGCCCGGGCGGTCGGCGTACCCGAAGGACGGCATCAACGACCACGTCGTGGCCGGCGCGGCCACCGTCAACCCGGACCGGGTGGGCACCAAGGGCGCCCTGCACTACGTGCTGGACGTGCCGGCCGGCGGCCAGCGGCAGATCCGGCTGCGGCTGACCCGGACCGCCCCGCCGCCCGGCAGCGTGCCGCCGCCCCGGGCCGACCTGGGCGACAGCTTCGACGCGGTGCTCTGGGCCCGGCGGGCCGAGGCCAACCGTTTCTTCGCCGGGGTCGTCCCGGCCGCCGCCGGCCCCGACGAGACGCTGGTGGCCCGCACGGCGATCGCCGGGCTGATGTGGGGGAAGCAGTTCTATCACTTCGACGTCAAACGGTGGCTGGAGGGCGACCCGGGCTCGGTGCCGCCGCCGGCCGGGCGCCGGCACGGGCGCAACAGCGCCTGGTGGCACATGACCAGCTTCGACGTGATCTCCATGCCCGACCCCTGGGAATATCCCTGGTACGCGGCCTGGGACCTGGCCTTCCACTGCGTCAGCATCGCCCGGGTCGATCCCGGCTTCGCCAAGGAGCAGTTGCTGCTCCTGCTCCGCGAGTGGTACCTGCACCCCAACGGGCAGATCCCCGCGTACGAGTGGGCGTTCGCCGACGTCAACCCGCCGGTTCACGCCTGGGCCGCGCTGAAGGTCTTCGAGATCGACGGCTCCCGCGACCACGAGTTCCTGGCCCGGGTGATGCACAAGCTGCTGCTCAACTTCACCTGGTGGGTCAACCGCAAGGACACCGGCGGCAACAACGTCTTCGAGGGCGGCTTCCTCGGGCTGGACAACGTCGGTCCGTTCGACCGCTCCGCCGCGCTGCCGGTGGCCGGGGTGCTCGAACAGTCCGACGGCACCGGCTGGATGGCCATGTACGCCCTGAACATGCTCGACATGGCGATCGTGCTCGCCGAGCACGACCGGGCGTACGTGGACACCGCCACCAAGTTCTTCGAACACTTCGCGTACATCGCCGCCGCCGCGTACGACCAGGGGCTCTGGGACGACGAGGACGCCTTCTTCTACGACGTGCTGCGGCTGGCCGACGGCAGCCAGGTGCCGCTGAAGGTCCGCTCGGTGGTGGGGCTGCTGCCGCTCGCGGCGACCACCCGGCTCACCGCACGGACCCTGCACCGGCTGCCCGAACTGGGTGCCCGGCTGCGCTGGTTCCTCACCAACCGCCCCGAGTACGCCGACGTGATCGGCGCCCGCCGGCTCGGCCCGGACGGCCGGCAGCAGCGGCTGCTGTCCATGGTCGGCCCCGAGCAGGTGGTCCGGCTGCTGGCCCGGATGCTCGACACCGACGAGTTCCTCTCCGAGTACGGCCTGCGTACGCTCAGCCGCGCGCACCTGGACAAGCCGTTCACGGTGACCCTCGGCGGCCAGGAGTTCAGCGTCGGCTACGAGCCGGCCGAGTCCACCAGCGGGCTCTTCGGCGGCAACTCCAACTGGCGCGGGCCGATCTGGATGCCCACGAACTTCCTGCTGGTCAGCGCGCTGCGGGACTACGCCGCGTTCTTCGGCGACGACCTTCAGGTCGAGTACCCCACCCGCTCGGGGTGCAAGCGGACCCTGGACGAGATCGCCGACGACATCTCGGCCCGGCTGATCTCGCTCTTCACCCGGGACGGCTGGGGTCGGCGCCCCATCTACGGCGCGGCCCAGCTCTTCCAGACCCACCCGGACTGGCGGGACCTGATCTGCTTCCCGGAGTACTTCCACGGCGACAACGGCGCCGGCCTGGGCGCCTGGCACCAGACCGGGTGGACGGCGCTGGTCGCCGACCTGATCCTCACCCTGCGCCGCTCACGGCAGCGGGAAGAAGGCCAGCCGTGCGTGGTACTCGCCGGCCACCGTGGTGGTGTCGCTGCCGACGAAGAGGCCCCGATCGGTGGCGTACAGCTCGCCGGTGCCCACCCCGCGGTCCTTGGTCGGGTTCCAGGCCAGTGCCTTGCCGGTGGTGGGGTGGATCGCCCCGATCCCGGGCCGCTCCACCGCCCCCGCGCCGGCCGAGTTACGGCCGTACGGGTTGTCCAGCCAGCGCTGGTGGCCGCCGACGTAGACCGCCGCGCCGGTGATCGCCACCGAGAGCAGGGTGTCCCCGCCGGTGTAGTTGACCCAGGTCGGCTGCTTGGCGCCGACCGCGGTGCCGAACTCGAAGCGGGACGCGGCGTCGCAGAGGGTGCCCGGGAACGCCGCGCCGGTGGTGACCGCGACGAACCAGGTGCCGTCCGGGGAGATGTCCACCCCGCGCAGGTAGCTGGGTATCCGCGCGGAGCACTGCGGTCGGTAACGGTCGGTCGACCAGCCGGAGAGGGCGGCCCCGGTCGCGGTCAGCCCCGCCACGGCGAGCTGGTGCCGCGGCTGCCCGGCGACGGTGCTGAAGTTCCCCACGAAGACCAGTCGGCTGCCGTCGGCGGAGACGTCGAGGGCTTCGACCTTGACCGGTGCGGTGACGCCGGTGGTGGTGGTCCGGGGGCCGTCCAGTCGCAGGTCGACCGTGCCGTCGGCGGCTCCGGTGGTGGCGTTCAGGGCGGCCAGCCCGCGTCGGGTCACCCCGCCGACGGTCTGGAACGCCCCGCCCAGGACGAGCCGGTCGCCCACCAGCCGCATGTCGTTGACCTGGTTGTTCAACACCGCCGGGGCGAAGCCGGCCACCCGGGCGCCGGTGGCCGCGTCGACCCGCGCGACGCGGGGCGCGGCGACCCCGTTCACCGAGGTGAACGACCCGCCGAGATAGAGGGAGCGACCGTCGGCGGCGGCGGCCAGCGCCTTGACGGTGCCGTTGACCACCGGTCGGAAGGTGGTGTCGATCCGGCCGGTGGTGGCGTCGAACGCGACGAGCCGCGCCATCGCCAGCTCGGCGGTCGTCCCGGCGTTGCGCACCTTGGTGAAGGAGCCGGCCACGTACACCCGGCTGCCGAGCTGGAGGATCCGGTACACGGTGCCGTCGAGCGCGTGCGGCGTCCAGTTCGCCGGGTCGGCGCCGACCACGGTGGAGTGCGCGGCGTTGACCGCGCGGGCGGGGGTGGCGGGGAGCGCGGTGCCCACCGCGACGAGCGCGGCGAGCAGACCGGTGGCGGCCCGTTTCCGGTACGACCGTCCGGCCCTGGTCCCGCGGCGTTGCCGGTCGCGAGAATTCCTCATCCAGGCAGCATCCCGCCGGCGCCGGCCCCGCACAGTCGGCTGCCCGCCGCCCGTCCGTCGGCGTTCGGTCAGTCCGCGCCGACCGTCCAGCCGGCCGGCGGAAACGGGTTCGTCCGTGCGGGCCGGCCGCAGTAGCGTGGCCCGGTCCGGACAGGGGAGGGGAATACACATGCCGCAGCGCCGGGAGGGTCAGGTGCTCGTCTTCGACGCCGACGACACGCTCTGGGAGAACAACGTCCTCTTCGAACGGGTCATCGACGACTTCCTCGACTGGCTGGCGCACCCCACGCTCGACCGGGAGGAGATCCGGGCCGTGCTGGACGACATCGAGCGGGCCAACGCGGTGGCGCACGGCTACGGCAGCAAGGTCTTCCTGCGCAGCCTCGGCGAGTGCCTGGAGAAGCTGCGCGCGCGGCCGGCCACCGAGCGGGAACGCCGGGAGATCGACGAACTGGCCTCGGCGCTGGTCGGGCACACCGTCGAGCTGATGCCGGGGGTGGCCGCGACGCTGGACGACCTCGCCACCCGGCACGAGTTGCTGCTGCTGACCAAGGGGGACCGGGAGGAGCAGCAGCGCAAGCTCGACGCGTGCGGGCTGCTGCACCACTTCCGTGCCGCGCACATCGTCCGGGAGAAGAACGCCGACACCTACCGGTGGCTGGCCCGGGAGCACGACTTCGCGCCGGCCGACGCCTGGATGATCGGCAACTCCCCGCGGTCGGACATCCTCCCGGCCCGGGCCGCCGGCATGAACGCGGTCTTCATCCCGAACGCGAACACCTGGGTGCTGGAGCACGACGAGCTGGACCCGGGCGACCGGGGCGTGTTGCGACTGGCCGCCTTCCCGGATCTGCGCCGGCACTTCTGACCGGCCCGGTACCGTCCAGCTCATGCCCCTGACGTTCCCGTCGCACCTGGCGCCGGTGCTGCCGCTGAAACTGTGGCGACCGCGCTGGTTCGACGGCGTCGCGCTGGTCACCGGCGCGGTCGCGCCGGACGCCTGCTACCTGTTCACCGGCACCCGCCTCGACCTGGGGATGCGGACCCACACCCTGGCCGGGCTGCTCTGGTGGTGCCTGCCGGTCGCCCTCGGCTATGCCTGGATCGTCCGCCGCACGATGGCCGGCATCGCCGTCCACCTGCCCGGACAGCGGGCGTTCGGCTGGCCGGACCACGCCGCGCTCGGCGGGGTGCGGCACCCCTGGCAGGTCACCTTCTGCTCGGCGCTGATCGGCGCGTTCAGCCACGTCGCCTGGGACCGGGTCGCGCACAGCCAGCGCTGGTGGCGCCTGCTGGGGATCGACAACTTCTATTCGGTGGCCGGCGTCCACTGGCCGCTCGTCACCGACGCGGTCAACAGCACGGTGGGCGCGGTGCTCGTGGTGGGTTTGGCGCTGCGCGCGGCCCGCCGGCATGAGATCTTCACCGGGGTACGCCCACCCCCGCCACCCGCGCGTCCCGGCCTGTTCTGGGGCGCGGCCCTGCCGGTGGTGGTCGCCGGGGCGGCCGTCCTGCCGGCCCTGCCGGCCAGCACCGTGCCGGCGCCGGCCGGGGTACGCCTGCTCCACGTGGGAGCGCTTGCGCTGATCGTGGGCGCAGCGGCGGCGGGCGGTCTCCGCGCCGGTCGACCGGCCGCCGAACGGACCGGTCGCTTCGATGAGAAACAGCGCCAGCTCGACTGACCGTGTTACGCCGACATGCCGTATTTCAACGTAGGTATCAATCACACTCCGCCGGGCCCGGAAAAGCTTGTCCGACCTGCGGCGGGCTGCCTAACCTGAGCGCGCGTTCACGGCTCTTCGGGGTGAGTCGGAACGCACCGAAGTCCGGTAGTTGGGCACCGTGGAGCTGAGTGCATGCGGGCCGGCTCGCCGTGTTGAGCCCGGCGTGGGCGGCGTGCCACGCCCGCCGCGCTCGCAACGGCGAAATCCGCTACCACGCCGGACGGCTGGGGGTCAGGATCGGGGAGTTGCGGACCCGGTCCTGACCCGCCCCCGCCTCGTCCCACCGTCCCGCCGGTCGCGGCACCCTGTGCACACCGGATTACGACAATGACGCTGAGCAGGGACGAACGCCTCTTCTCCGGGTGGGCGGTCGAGCGCCACACTCAGTCATGACACCTCAGCGCGTACCACTGCTGTTTTCTGGCCTGGTCGTGCTGCTCGCGGCGGCCTGCACCACGACCGACCACGACGGCGCGACGTCAGCGCCCTCGACGGCAGCCGCGCCCAGCGCGACCGCCGCCCCCACCCCGTCCCCGAGCGCGGTGACCACCACGGCCCCCGCACCCCCCACCGGCACACCGGCCGCCTCCGACTGGCGGGTCACCTACGGCTGGGCGATCCCCACCGCACCGGCCCGGGTCGGCCACGCCGTGCGGGTGCCGGTCACCCCGGCGCCCGGCGAGCCGCTGCCCGTCCTGGTCGACATCCGGGTCGGCGACCATCCGGGCGAGGGTTGGACCCGGGTCACCTTCGCCTTCCGTGGTCCGACCCCCGGCTACCAGGTGGCCCTGGTCGACCGGGTGGCGTCCGACGGCAGCGGCGACCCGATCGACCTGCCCGGCGACGCCGACCTCTCGGTCCGCTTCGACCCGGCGCAGGGCCACCTCAGCAACGGCCGGACCAGTTACACCGCGCCGGGCCGGGCGGTCGACCTGCCGACCCTGCGCGGCTGGGCACCGGCGGGCGACTTCGAGGGACACCTCGGGTTCGGCCTCGGGTTGCGCACCACGGGCACCCCGCTGCCGGTCCGGCTGGCCGAGTCCACCCGGCCCGACGGCCTGCACGTGGTCTCGGTCGACGTACGCCGCGGCTGAACCGGCCCGCAGAAGCGACCGCGCCGGCACCGGGCCGGCGCGGTCGGGTCGGCGTGTCTCAGGAGACCCCGCCCCGGACGATCGCCACGGCCACCCGGCAGAACTCGTCCATGTCGGGGTTGAAGCCGGCGGCGATGTCCGGGTGCAGGCCCGCCCGGGTCTCGTCGAGCAGCCGGCGACAGACCTCCTCGACCGGCTCGCCCGCATAGCTGGCGCGGATCCGCTCGGTGGCCGCCTGCAGGGCCGAGGTCAGCTGATCCTCCAGCGGGCCGCGCAGCTTCTGCTGCACAGGGTCGAGCCCGCTCGGGTCGAGCGTGACATGTGGCTCCGACATCGGCGCTCCCTTCGTCGGCGTCCGCGGTACCCCACCGCGGCCGTCGGTCAAACCACGGTGGGTACGGCGGCCACCCGGACCTGGTACGAGAAGTCCTCCGCCGGCTCCTCCACGTACGACAACCGGCGGATCTGCCGGTCGTCGTCGTAGAGGGCGACGTCGACGAGGACGCCGAGGTGGGCCAGCCCGATGTTGGCCACCCGCTTCTTGTCCTGGAGCACCGCGCACACCCCGCCCAGCAGGGTGCTGGCGTCGGAGGTGCGGTGCCCGGGCGGGCAGCGCAGGGTCAGGTCCACCTCGATCGGCCCGGCGAGCGGCGTCCAGCCGGTGCGCTGGGCCGCGGTGCAGGCCGCCTGGAGCAGGGCGCGGACCCTCGTCGCCTGCCGGTGGCCGGCGGCGAAGATGGACAGGGCCTCGGTCTTGACCGGGGGCAGGCCGCTCACCTCGAACGTCAGGGCGAGAGCGCGGGTGTCCTGCACGACAACCTCCTCGTTGGGGACGATCCTGCCCAACCGGTGAACCGGCAGAAGGGGGTTCGCGCGATTACCAACCGTTCGGGCGGGCTGGGGTCGGCCGGAGGCGTATCGACTTCGACGGCGACGCGCTGGCTGCGGAGCTAGGGGAACGCTAGTCCACCCGCCGGACGCTGGGTAGCCTCCCCGCTCACTGGGTGGGACGCGGCGGGAAGGCGCAGAACTCGTTGCCCGCCGGGTCGGCCAGCACCCACCGGCTGACCTCCGTGTCCGGCTCGCGCACCAGCCGGGCACCGGCCGCCAGCAGCGCGGCCGGCTCCGGCCCGGCGAGCCGCAGGCAGCGGTCCTTGAAGCGTGCGATCATCCGGCCATCATGCCGGTGGGGTGGGACGGTTCCGGCTCGTCGCCGCCGGTCGCCCGCGTCGGGCACACCGGCCTCGTCAGGGCCAGGTAGGAGGCGGCGGCGACCAGCAGCCCCAGCCCCCAGACCGTGTACGCGGCCAGCGTCACCGGCAGGAACCAGCCGGACGCCCCCGGGATCCGCCCGGTCGCCCACGCGGTCGTCCCGCCGACGCCGAAGTAGCCGGTCAGGCCGGCACCGACGAACAGGGCCGGACCGAGCACCAGCCAGCGCGGCACCGGCCGACCCGCCAGCGGCAGCACCCAGCCGGGCCAGATCCGTCCCCAGCGGTGCGCCAGCGCGAGCGGCAGCACCGTACCGGCCAGCACCATCAGCACGAGGAAGGTCAGCACGAACGCCCGGGTGGTCCCCGGCGACAGGCTCATCCGGAAACCGTCCGGCAGTTGCGCGCCGAGCCGGAGCAGGCAGGCGGCGACGGCGCCGTACCCGCCGAGGTACGCCCACCAGGGCGACGGATCGGTGCGCCGCTCGGGGGAGCGGCCGTGGATCCGGCCGCAGGCCGGGCAGGCGTGACGGGCCCGGCGCTGCGCCACGACAGCCACCGCGACCGCCAGCACTCCCGTCGTTGCGCCGCTGCCCTGGGCCAGCAGCACCGCCAGGTCGGCCCGCCGCACGGGTGCCCCGAAGAGCGCGCCGAGGACCGTCAGCAGGCTCAACGGCAGCATGAAGGAGTACAGCAGCAGGGCGACGCCGGTGACCCAGCCCGAGGCGGCCAGCGACCACCGGACGACCGGCCGGCTGTCCCACCCCACGGTGACCAGCAGCGCGACGACAGCCGCCACCGCGCTCGCCGCCACCGGCGCCCAGCCCTCCGGCAGGAACGACTCACCGGGCCCGGGGAACCGCGGCGGGCCGGCCACCGCCCAGTAGGCGTGTACCGCCGCGTACACCAGGCTGCCCAGCGCCGCGGACCGCGGCGTCCATCTCGCCCATCGGGATGTCATGCCTCGACGGTGCCGGCCCGGGCGCGGTCCCGGCCTCCCCGGCGCGGGGCAGCCGGCTCCCCCGAACGGGTCAGGGGGAGCCGGGTTCCCGGGTCAGCGACGGCCGCGCTTGACCTCGTGGAAGGTGGTCAGCCGCAGCAGCGGCAGCAGCGAGTCCCAGATGGTCAGGGCGTCGTCGGTGCCGGGGACCTCGGTGACGATCGGCCCGTGGATGCCCCGCTCCGCGCCGGGCACCATCAGCACCGGCGACCCGATGTCCGGGCCGGCCGAGGCGTACGACAGGGCGTGTGACTCGTGCACCGCCCGGTCCCAGCGCTCGTCGTCGAGGGCCGGCGCGGCCTCGGCGAGGCCGGCCGCCTCGACGGCCGCCGCCACGATCTTGTCGGAGATCGGGTTGCCGGCGTCGTGGGTACGGGTGCCGAGCTCGGTGTAGAAGCGGCCGGCGTCGTCGTGGCGGCCCTCGGCGCGCAGCGCCTCCACCAGCCGCAGGGCGCGGCCGGACGCGGTCATCGCGTCGGCGTACTCCGGGGCGATCCGACCCTCGTTGAGGATGGCCAGGCTGAACGCCCGCCACTCGATGTCCAGGCCGCGGGCCTCGGCGACGGCGACCAGCCAGCGCGAGGTGCGCCAGGTCCACGGGCAGGCGGGATCGAAGAAGAAGGTGGCGTCCATCCGCCGAGCCTACGGGCGGCCGGCGCGGCCCGCAGCTCGGTGATCCGCGCCACAGTTGCTCCTGAACAACCGTTCGAACACCGGCGATGTTTCGCAATGTCGCAGGTCGGGCACTGTGGGCGCACGAAACGTCCGGGGTCGGGCCGACCGCAACACCTGGCCCCGGCCGTCTCGCCGTGCGCCGGGGCACGTCACCTCCCCGGCTCTCGCCGAAGAAAAGGGGAGGGCGATGACTGCAGACCCCGACGAGGCCGCCCGTCGGCGGCGCCCACGTTTCCGCGCGGCGGCCGCAGCCGCCGCGTTGACGTTGGTGGCGCCGCTCGCCGCCTGCGGTTCCGGTGACGACGGCGGTACACCGATGATCAACCTGTACTACCCGCCGGAGCAGAATTTGCAGAAGGTGGTCGACGACTGCAACTCGCAGGCCCAGGGACGCTACAAGATCGTCTATCGGGTGCTGCCCCGGCAGGCCGACGACCAGCGGGTGCAGATGGTGCGCCGGCTCGCCGCCCAGGACACCGGGATGGACGTGCTCGGTCTCGACGTCACCTGGACCCAGGAGTTCGCCAGCGCCGACTGGATCCGTGAGTGGACCGGCCAGGACAAGGCGGAGGCCGAGCAGGGCACCCTCGCGGGCCCGCTGGACACCGCCCGCTACGAGGACAAGCTCTACGCCGCGCCGAAGAACACCAACGTCCAGCTGCTCTGGTACCGCACCGACCTGGTTCAGCAGCCGCCGAAGACCTGGGACGAGATGATCTCCGCGGCCCAGCAGCTCAAGCAGCAGGGCAAGCCCTACCAGGTGCTCACCATGGGCGCCCAGTACGAGGGTCTGGTCGTCCTCTACAACACCCTGGCCGAGAGCGCGGGCGGGAAGATCCTCAGCGACGACGGCAAGAAGGCCGTGATGGACGCCGGCACCGTCAAGGCGCTCGACCAGCTGAAGAAGTTCGCCACGTCGGGCGTGACGTCGCCGTCGTTCAGCAACGCCACCGAGGACCCGGTCCGGCTGGAGTTCCAGTCCGGCCAGGGCGCCTTCCAGGTCAACTGGCCGTTCGTCTATCCGGCGATGCAGGAGGCCAACCCGGACCTGGCGAAGAAGGTCACGTGGGCGCGGGTGCCGGGGATCGACGCGGGCACCCCGAGCAAGGTCACCATCGGCGGCGTCAACCTGGCCGTCAGCACCTACTCGAAGCACCCGACGGAGTCGTTCGAGGCGGCGAAGTGCATCCGTAACGCCGAGCACCAGAAGTTCTCCGCCGTCAACGACGGGGTGCCGCCGACCATCGAGAAGGTCTACGACGACCCGGAGATGGACAAGGCGTACCCGATGAAGGACACCATCCTGGAGGAGCTGAAGGAGCCGGCGGTCCGCCCGCTGACCCCCGCCTACCAGAGCATCTCCACGGTGATGTCGGCGCTGCTGTCGCCGCCGTCCGGGATCCGGCCCGAGCAGACCGCCGACGAGCTGCGCAAGGCTATCGCCGACGCGCTCGAATCGAAGGGGGTGCTCCCGTGAGCATCAACGCCACCCCGACGGGCGCGGACGTCGCCGCCGACGAGACGGCCGCCGCCACCGGACGGCACGCCGCCGTACCGACCCAGCGGGCCGCGCGCCGGTCGGCGAAGGCGCCGCTGAGCGAGAACAAGAAGGCCGAACGGAAGCTCGGCTGGCTGCTCTGCGCACCGGCCGCGCTGGTCATGGTGCTGGTCACCGCGTACCCGATCATCTATTCGATCTGGCTGTCGCTGCAGCGGTTCGACCTGCGCTTCCCCGACCAGCGGGAGTTCATCGGGCTGGAGAACTACGCCACCGTGCTGAGCAACCAGTTCTGGTGGACCGCGTTCGGGGTCACCGCGCTGATCACGGTGGTCACCGTGGCGGTCGAGCTGGTGCTCGGCATGGGGCTCGCGCTGATCATGCACCGGACCCTGGTCGGTCGGGGCATCGTCCGGACCGCGGCGTTGATCCCGTACGGGATCGTCACGGTCGTCGCCGCGTTCTCCTGGCGGTACGCCTGGACGCCCGGCACCGGCTACCTGGCCAACCTCATGGACGGCAGCGCGCCGCTGACCGAGCGGGCCAGCTCGCTGGCGATCATCATGCTGGCGGAGATCTGGAAGACCACCCCGTTCATGGCGCTGCTGCTGATGGCCGGCCTGGCGCTGGTGCCGGAGGACCTGCTCAAGGCCGCCTCCACCGACGGCGCCACCTCCTGGCAGCGGTTCACCAAGGTGATGCTGCCGGTGATGAAGCCGGCGATCCTGGTCGCGCTGCTGTTCCGCACGCTGGACGCGTTCCGGGTCTTCGACAACATCTTCGTGCTCACCAACGGCGGCAACGAGACCTCGTCGGTGTCGATGCTCGCCTACAACAACCTGATCCGGGGTCTGAACCTCGGCATCGGCTCCACGATGTCGGTGCTGATCTTCATCACCGTGGCGATCATCGCCTTCGTCTTCGTGAAGCTGTTCGGCACCGCTGCCCCCGGCAGCGACGACGGGGAGAGGCGCTGACATGGCAGTCGAAACCACCACGCGGGCGAAGCTGCGCTGGGGTCTGCTCGACGTGATCGTCGTCGTCTTCGCGCTGGTCCCGGTCCTCTGGATCGCCTCGCTGTCGTTCAAGACCCCGGGCACCCTGACCGACGGGAAGTTCTGGCCCCGGGAGTGGACGCTGGACAACTACCGGACGATCTTCGACACGGATCAGTTCGTCCGGGCCCTGGCCAACTCGATCGGCATCGCGCTCATCGCCACCCTGATCGCGGTGGTGCTCGGCGCGATGGCCGCGTACGCGATTTCCCGGCTGGACTTCCCCGGCAAGAAGCTGCTGGTCGGGGTCTCCCTGCTGATCGCGATGTTCCCGCAGGTGTCGCTGGTGTCGCCGCTGTTCGAGATCGAGCGGCAGCTGGGGCTCTTCGACACCTGGCCGGGGCTGATCCTGCCGTACATAACCTTCGCGCTGCCGCTGGCGATCTACACGCTGTCGGCGTTCTTCAAGCAGATCCCCTGGGACCTGGAGAAGGCGGCGAAGATGGACGGCGCCACCCAGGGTCAGGCGTTCCGGCGGGTCATCGCCCCGCTGGCCGCGCCGGGGCTGTTCACCACGGCGATCCTGGTCTTCATCTTCTGCTGGAACGACTTCCTCTTCGCCATCACGCTCACCTCGACCGAGCGGGCCCGTACGGTCCCGGTGGCGCTGTCGTTCTTCACCGGCGAGTCGCAGTTCGAGGACCCCACCGGGGCGATCTGCGCCGCCGCCGTGGTGATCACCATTCCGATCATCCTGTTCGTGCTCTTCTTCCAGCGCCGCATCGTCTCCGGTCTGACCTCCGGCGCAGTCAAGGGATAGGTGGTAACAGTGGCTGACATCGTGCTGGACAAGGTGAGTAAGCGGTTCCCGGACGGGACCGTCGCGGTGCAGGACGTCGACCTGGAGATCGCCGACGGCGAGTTCGTGATCCTGGTCGGCCCGTCGGGCTGCGGCAAGTCCACCACCCTGAACATGATCGCCGGACTGGAGGACATCAGCTCCGGTGAGCTGCGCATCGCGGGGGAGCGGGTCAACGACAAGGCGCCCCGGGACCGGGACATCGCCATGGTGTTCCAGTCGTACGCGCTGTATCCGAACATGACGGTCCGGGAGAACATGGCCTTCCCGCTGCGGCTGGCGAAGCTGGACAAGGCCGAGATCGACCGGAAGGTCGACGAGGCCGCCAAGGTCCTGGAGCTGACCCCGCTGCTGGACCGCAAGCCGGCCAACCTCTCCGGCGGCCAGCGGCAGCGGGTGGCGATGGGTCGGGCGATCGTCCGGCAGCCGAAGGCGTTCCTGATGGACGAGCCGCTGTCCAACCTGGACGCCAAGCTGCGCGTGCAGATGCGTACGGTGGTGTCCCGGCTGCAGAAGCAGCTCGGCACCACGACCGTCTACGTCACGCACGACCAGACCGAGGCGATGACCCTCGGCGACCGGGTGGTGATCATGCGGGGCGGCGCGGTGCAGCAGGTCGGCCCGCCCCAGGAGCTCTACGACCACCCGCGCAACCTCTTCGTCGCCGGGTTCATCGGCTCGCCGTCGATGAACTTCCTGCACGCCGCCGTGGAGGACGGCAAGCTGCGGACCGCGCTCGGTGACGTGCCGATCGGCGACCGGGTCCGCCGGCAGCTCGACGGCGCGGACGCCCCGCGCGAGCTGATCCTCGGTGTCCGGCCGGAGCACTTCGAGGACGCGGAGCTGGTCGACGACGACACCCGTCGCCGGGGCATGGAGTTCGAGGCGCCGGTGGACATCGTCGAGTCGATGGGCTCGGACAAGTACGTCTACTTCACCGTCGAGGGTGAGCGGGCCAGCGCCGCCGAGCTGGAGGAGCTGGCCGCGGACGCCGGTGCCGCCGACTTCACCGGCGCCGGGGCGAGCCTGGTCACCCGCCTCTCGGCCGAGTCGCCGGTGCGGGAGGGGGAGAGCCGGCGGGTCTGGTTCAACCTCGAGAAGATCCACCTGTTCGACCCGACCACGGGCCGGAACCTGACCCTGCACGAGGGCCGGGCGTCGGGCGCCCTCGCCGACTGACCGGGACGGGGCGGGCCGGTGGCGCTCTTCGCCACCTGTCCGCCCCGTCTCCTGACCCGGGGCTCGGCTTGTGTCCGCAGGCCGGTGACCTGCGGTCCTTCACCGGCCTGCCTGCTCGGTGCCGCCGTCAGGCGGTGCGCCCAACCAGGCGCGAACCGTCGCGATCTCCTCGTCGGAGAACGTGACCTCCGCGGCGTCGGCGCGGCTGAGGACGTTGGCGACGAACGCGGTGGCTATCTCGTCCGCCGCAGGAGCGGGTTGGCGGTGCAACGGGCACCCGCCGTACGAGGTACCCCGCACGACGAACCCGACGGCGTTACGGCTGACCGGCAGTCCCTGCTCGCGCAGCTGGTCTCGGACCCAGCTGGTGCACTGGGTCAGGTTGAACCGCTGGGACCGGGCGTATTCGGCGAGTGTCCGGTAGAGCGCCGGCCACCAGTGTTGCGGCATCCGCGGCAGTTCGACCTGATCGACCAGGCGCTCGACGGGATCCGGTAGCGCGACGCGCGGCGCTGCGATGGCGGCCGTCGGGGCCGGGTGGCGGCTGGTGTCCCAGAGCAGGTGCTGCGACATCCGCAGATCCGGCAACGCGAGGCTTCCCACGGCGCGGGCGAAACTGCCGAAGCCGAACCAGTTGCTGTCGCTGACCGAGTGGCCGAGCTGCGTCCGCAGCCGGGAGGCGAGCGAGGCCATGTTCAACGGCTCGCTCGCCCTGGCGTACTCCTCGGTCAGGATGGACCGGAAGGCCTCGTACGCCTCGCCCTGGCCAGCGGTAGGGGGGACACCGTCGGCAGCGGCCAGCTGCTCGTCGAACTCGTCCTCCACCTCGCTGTCGGTGTCATCGTCGAGGTCGACCGACTCACCCTGCACCAGTGCCAGCAGGTGCTGGCTGTCGAGAACCTGGTCGGCGATAGCGGTGAAGGCCTCGGCAGCGTCCGCCGGTGACACGATCATCGTTCGCCGGTCGGAGCGGCGCAGGCGCTGCAGCAACGGGGTCATGTCGGAGTCGCCGGAGGCGATCACGAACTCGTCGTACCGGGTGTCGGCGGACAGCGCGTCGACGGCGTCGACGACGATCCTGATGTCGGCGGCGTTCTTCGTACTGCTGTAGCGCGGGCAGTCGATCACGTCGAAGCCGGCGCGGACGAAGAAGGGCCGGAACTTCGAGAAGTACAGCCGCGGCTGCTCCTCGCTCGGGCCCGTGCGGTACACCCAGCCTGCGGGGTTCAGGTAGCAGCGCAGGACCAGCCAGCGCCGCTCGCCATCCGTCGTGGCCGTCGCCGCCAGCCGGCGCAGCCATCCCCCCGGATCCTCGGCGAAGTGAATCGCCACGTCCGGATCCAACTTGTAGAGGCCGCTGAACACGTTGTCGAAGTCGAGGTACAGCGCCGCCCGAACGCGATTCACGAGCGCAACCTACCAACGCGGCGCACGGACGTGCTGCCGGAGCGGCAGCACGTTCCGGCGGAGACCGGCCCCATTCGGTCACCAGGAGTGACGCAGCGGCAGTCCGAGGAAGCGTGCGTACCGGTCCAGGGCCGCCTCGACGCGGGCGCGCAGTCCGTCGTCGAACGGCGTCAGGGGATGCACGGTGACCGTGGCCCGGTTCCTGGTGAGAGTGCGCCGCCAGGTGCCGGCCACCCGGCCGGCGTGGACCACGGTGGCCTGGAAGACGCCGTTGTTGCCGGGGACCACCGCCTGCTGGTGCGCCGGCTCGAGCATCAGGGTCCGGTCCTTGAAACCGAGCAGGTACTCGTCGAAGCCGGGCAGCAGGTGCAGGTCGTCGACCGGTCCTCGGGGGGCGTCGAGCAGCGCCGCGTCGACCAGTGACTCCGTGTCGTCGACCCGCACGACGGCGAGCGTGTCACCGGCCACCGCCACGCCCCGCCGGGCGTCGGTCAGGGTCAGCCCGGTCCAGCCGGCGAAGTCCCGCACCGTGGTCGGGCCGTGGCCGCGGAAGTAGCGCGACGCCAGGATGCCGAGCGCCTCGTCGCGCTCCGGGTGGTGCGGATCGGGCACCCACTCGTCCAGCAGGACGAAGGTCTGCTCGCCGTCGACGTGCGGGGCGATGCAGGTGACCCCGCGCAGGCTGGCGTACCAGAGCAGGTGGTAGCCGCGTTGCCCGGTGGTGTCGACGCCGGCCGTGGTGAGCGCGGCCAGGCACTGCGCGCGGGTGAGCCGGCCGCCGCCGGCCAGCGCCGCGCCGAGCACGTCGAGCGCCCGCTCGGCGTCCGCCTCGGTCAGGCCCAGCGACCGCCAGCGGGCCGCCACGCCGGCCAGCGCCCGCACACCGGTCACCGCCAGCATCCAGTGGGCGTCCCGCGAGGGTACGAAATGCACCGTGCCCCGCATCGGCCAGGTGCGCAGCGCCGCACGCTCCTTCAGCGCCGCCAGCACGTCCGTCAGGGTGAACTCCGGCAGGCGTACGCCCAGCGACCACAGACCGCTCGCGACGTCCTGCGCCTGCATGGCGCCGAACCACTCGACCACCCCGGCCACGTCCGTCGGCCGGCCGATCGGGTGCGGACGCAGCAGCAGGCTGGTCATCCGCAGGGCCAGCGCCTCCGCGCCGGTGAGCCGCACGTCCACGGGCAACCTTCCGTCGGTGATGGACGGGAGCATAGGCGGCCGATCCGACAGCGCGACCGTGCCGGAACGCGACCGGGCGGGTGGGCTCTCGCCCACCCGCCCGGGATGACCCGCGTCGTACCGGGGTCAGCGGTTCCGGCGCGCCCGCTCCGGCACGTCCGCGTCGACCATCTCCCGGCGGACCTGCGCGTTGACGGGCTGTTCCTCGACCACCTCGTCCTTGTTCAGCCGTACCCGCTCGACGGGCACCTGCTCCTTGGCGACCACCGGATGCTCCGCGCGCAGCTCCATGTCGCGCTGCTCCTCACGGATGTCCGGCCGGGTGTCGCCGCGGTTCGCCGCGGTGATCGGCTCGCGGACCACGCTCACCTCGTCGTGCTCGATCGGCACGGTGGTCTGCACGTTCTCGGTCACCACCCGCTTGCGCAGGTGGGCCGTGCCGGCGGGCTCGCTCTCGGCGCCGACCTGGATCCGCTCCTCCGAGCGGACCATCTCGGGAGCGCCCGGCATCCGCTGCGGCGGCTGCTGGGCCGCGCCCTGCTGCTGCAGCTGGTAGTGCCGGTACAGCTGCGCCAGCTGGTCCGCGTCGAGCGGCTGGTCGGTGCCGGTCTCCACGCTCGGCGCGCTCCGCACGGTGGCCTTGTCGTACGGCATCTGGAGCCGGCCGTCGTTCTGCATGCGGGCCGCCTGGAGCGGGGCCATCGACTCGTGGTGGCCCATCACCCCGGTCTTCACGCTGACCCAGGTCGGCTCGCCGGCGGCGTCGGCCCAGACCTGGCCCACACTGCCGATCTTCGCGCCCGAGCGGTCCTGGACGTCCTGCCCGTACAGCGAACGGATCTGCTGCTCGGTCAGTCGCATGGTTCGTCCTTCCTCTCGTGGGTCACGACGAGGATCCCCGCCGGGGCCGGGAAGCATGCCGGGGATTCGGGACGAATAGGAGGAGTAGCAGCAGAACCCGCGAGGAATGGGGGTTTTGTCACCCCCTGATCGCGCTACGCCAGCCAGGTCGCCGGCGGAGCGCGATCCCCCGTTCAGGTTCGCCGTTGCGGGGCGGCGGCAGGTTCCGCCGGCACCGGTGCGATCAGAATCCTCGGCCGCAGGGGTTTCGACACCGGCCCGGCTCGGAACTTGCGCAAATCTTGAGCCCTGACACAGGATCGACACTCACCGTTACGGCTGCCAGCAGGGCGGCGTTTGACGCCGCAACTAACGGGTAGTCGCCGGAGCTGACCCCGAACCGAGGAGGAACGACTGATGGCTGGCCAGACCAAGGTCGCGGTGATCTACTACAGCGCGACCGGCATCACGTACCAGATGGCGCAGGCGGTGTGCGAGGCGGCCGGCGAGGCCGGCGCGGAGGTACGCCTGCGCAAGGTGCGTGAACTCGCCCCCGAGGAGGCGATCCGGTCCAACTCCGGCTGGCACGCGCACCGCCTGGAGACCCAGGACGTGATGGAGGTGGAACTCGACGACCTCACCTGGGCCGACGTGGTCATCTTCGGGTCGCCCACCCGCTACGGCATGATCGCCGCTCAGCTCAAGCAGTTCATCGACACCACCGGCCCGCTCTGGGCGCAGGGCGCGCTGGCCAACAAGGTCTACAGCGGCTTCACCTCGACCGCCACCGCCCACGGTGGCCAGGAGTCGACCCTGCTGTCGCTGTACACCACCTTCTACCACTGGGGTGGGGTCGTGGTGACCCCCGGCTACACCGAGCCGAGCCAGTTCACCTCCGGCAACCCGTACGGCGCCTCGCACACCAGCAACAACGGCGAGACCGCGCCCGACGACGTCGCGCTGACCGCGTCCCGGCTGACCGCGAAGCGGGCCGTGCAGATCGGCACCGCGTTGAAGCGCGGCCTGCCCGGCTGATCCCGGACGGGGCGACCGGTGGCCGGGCGGGGGCTCGCGGCCCGCCCGGACCACCGGTCACCCCCAGCCCTACCCCCGTTCCGCCCGACCATGCCCGGCCAGCGCCGGCCGGTCGAGCAGATGCCCGAGCAGGTCCGCCAGGACCGCCATGCCGTCCCGGCTGAGCACCGACTCCGGGTGGAACTGCACGCCGGCGAAGCCCGGCCCGCGCAGCGCGTGCACCGCGCCGTCCCCGGCCTCGCGGGACAGCTCGACCGGTCCGTACGCGGTGGCGACCCGGTCGGCGTCGGCGCGGGCGGTGAAGCTGGAGTAGAAGCCCACCCGACGGGTCGTGCCGAACACCGACACGTCCCGGGGCACCCCCTGGTAGGGCGTGTCCCGGCGGTGCAGCGGCAACCCGAGCAGCCCGGCGAGCAACTGGTGCCCGAGGCAGACCGCCAGGGTGGGCCGGCCGGTGGCCAGCAGACCGGCCAGCTGCTCGCGCAGCGCCGCCATCTTCGGGTCGGCGACCTCCCGCGGGTCACCCGGGCCCGGACCCACCACCACCAGGTCGTACGCCGCCGTCGGCTCGGGCCGGTGCCAGTCGCAGCGCGCCACGGTCAGCCCGAGCGCGCCGAGCTGGTGGGCGAGCATACCGGTGAAGGTGTCCTCGCCATCCACGATCAACGCCCGGCGGCCGGCCAGACCGGGCAGCGCCGTCGCGCCCCGCTGCTCCAGCCAGAACCGGGCCAGCGGCGCGTTGCGGGCGGCCAGCGCGGCGCGTACCGCCGGGTCGTCGGCGAGCGACGGCGCCGGCGCGGTGGCCGCCCCGGCCGGCGGCGCGTCGGGGCCAGGCCGAGCGCGGCCAGCACCCCGGCGGCCTTGGCGTGCGTCTCCGCCACCTCGCCCGCGGCCGTGGAGTGCCGGACCAGGGTGGCGCCGACCGGCACCCGGAGCGCGCCTTCGGGCGAGAGCTCCGCGGTACGGATCAGGATCGGCGCGTCGAGGGTCTGCCGGCCGTCGGCGTCCTGCCCCAGCAGGGCCAGCACCCCGGCGTAGTAGCGGCGGCCCGTCCGCTCGTGTCGGGCGATCACCCGGCACGCGTTCTCCATCGGGCTGCCGGTCACCGTCGGGGCGAACATGGTCTGCCGGAGCACCTCCCGCACGTCGAGCGCGCCCCGGCCGGCGAGCAGGTACTCGGTGTGCGCCAGGTGCGTCATCTCCTTCAGGTACGGCCCGACCACCTGCCCGCCGTGCTCGGCGACGCAGGCCATCATCTTCAGCTCCTCGTCCAGCACCATGTACAGCTCCTCGATCTCCTTCGGATCGTCGAGGAAGCGCAGCAGGGCGTCCCGGTCGGCCGCCGCGCCGGTGTGCCGGAAGGTGCCGCTGATCGGGTTCATGGTCACCAGGCCGTCGTCCACGCTGACGTGCCGCTCCGGACTGGCCCCGACCAGGATCCGGCTGCCGGTGTGCACCAGGAACGTCCAGTACGCCCCGCGTTCGGCCAGCAGCAGTCGGCGCAGCGCGGCGGCCGCGGCCACCAGTGGTGGACCCTGCACGGTGGCGTGCAGGGTGCGGTGGATGACAAAGTTGGCCCCCTCGCCCCGGCCGATCTCCTCGTCGAGCACCCGGCCGACGATGCGGGCGTACTCGTCGTCGGTGACGTCGAAGCCGGCGTCGCGGGTGACCACCGGGGCGTCCGGCAGTGTGCCGAGCACCTCGGCCAGGCCGATCCGCTGGTGCCCGTCGATCACCAGGCACTCCAGCGGCACGCCGTCGTCGACGTACGCGAAGCCCCGCTCGGCGACCTGTCGGTACGGCACCAGGGCCAGCGTGCGCGGGCCGGGCGGGCCGTCGGGCAGCGGGATGTCGGCGAGCCGGTCGGCGGTGCGTACCGTGCCGGTGAAGAGCTCGAGCTGGTCGGCGCCCTCGCGGCGGACGAGCGCGAAGGGGCCTGGGTCGCGGCCGTCGGCGACGGCGGCGAGCAGGTCGTGCGGGCGGGTCATCGGTTCTCCTCGGTGGGCCGGTGACCGCCGTGGAGGCGACCCGGGTGCCGGGGGAGGACCGGCGGCCGCCTCGTCGGGCGGCCGCGTGGGGAAGCTACGCGCGGGGGTGGGCCGCCGGGTCGGCGGGCCACCAGCAGGACAGGTGCGCGAGCATGACGATCACTGTACGCGACCCGACGGTCGTGCGGGCCCCCGTTCGTCGTGGCCACCGCGCCGGCCCGCGCGGATCTTGGCGTTGTCGGCGGCCCCGACGGGTAGGTTGACCGGCGATGAACATTCTCGCTCTCGACCTGGGCACCTCCTCGGTACGGGGACTCGTGCTGGACGCGGACGCCACCCCGCTGCCCGGCGCGCTGGCCCGGCGCAAGGTCCGGGTGGCCACCGGGGCCGACGGCAGCGGCACCCTCGACGGTCCCGGCTATCTGGCCTGCCTGACCGAGTGCCTGGACGAGTTGGCCGCCGCCGGCCACCTGCGCGACGTCGAGCTGGTGGCGACCTCCGCGCAGTGGCACTCGGTGCTGCCGCTGGACGCCGCCGGTGAGCCCCTCGGTCCGGTGCTTACCTGGCTGGACACCCGGCCGGCACCGCTGGCGACGGCGGTCGGACCGGCCGACCCGGACGCCTTCCACCAGCGCACCGGCACCTGGTTCCACCGCTGCTACTGGTCGGTGCGGCTGCCCTGGTTGCGGGACCGCACCTCGACGCCGGTGGCGCGCTTCGTCGGCCTGGTCGACTACGTCCTCGGCGTGCTGCTCGACGAGGCCCCGATGTCCGTCTCGCTCGCCTCCGGCACCGGCCTGCTCGACCTGCACCGGATGGACTGGGACCCGGAGGCGTGCGAGCTGGCCGAGGTCCGGCCGGCCGACCTGCCGCCGTTGGCGCCCGCCGGCTGGCGCGGGCGCCTCCGGTCCACGTACGCCCGGCGGTGGCCGCAGCTGGCGGGGGCGGCCTGGGCCGCGCCGGTGGACGACGGCGCCGCCTCCAACGTCGGGTCCGGCTGCGTCGACGCCACCCGGGCGGCGGTGACCGTCGGCACGTCGGCCGCCGTCCGGCTGGTTCAGCCCGCTCGCGCGGACCTCGCGCCGCTGCCCGACCAGCTCTGGCGCTACCGGGTGGACCACCACCACGTGGTCACCGGGGCCGCCTACTCCAGCGGGGGCAACCTCTTCGCCTGGGCGAACCGGGAGCTGCGGCTGCCCCAGGGGGCGCAGTTGGAGGCCGCGCTGGCCCGGGTCGCGACGGACGGGCGGCTCGTGGTGAATCCGCGCTTCGGCGGCGACCGCCCGCCTGGCCTGGTGCCCGCCGGCTCCGGTGAGCTGCGCGGGCTCGGGTTCGACACCACCGCCGTGGACATCCTCGCCGGTCTGATGACCGCGCTCTGCCGCCTGGTCGCCGACGACCTGGCGCTGCTGGAGTCCGGGGTCGGGGCACCGGCCGAGGTGGTGCTCGGTGGCGGCGCGATGGCCGCCTCGGCGTGGTGGCGGCAGACGTTCGCCGAGACGCTGGCGCCCCGGCGGGTCCGCCATCAGCACCATCCGGAGATCGGGGCGATGGGCGCGGCGCTGGTCGCGCTGGGCCGGGTGGCCGACGGGGCACACGTCACCGGTATCGGCCGGACGGACGAGCCGGACACGCCGGACCCGGCAGCCGACGCCCCACCACGCTGACCTTCCTGGTCGGCCGGCCAGGCCGTTGACACCACCGGACGGCCTGGTTGGATGGACAGCGCTCCCCGACCCCGGTGGAGGCGAGGGACCGAGGAGGCACGTGTGGGCGCAGGTCCCGACCCGGGCGGGGGCGCGGTGTCCCAGCACCGCCGCAGCCGTTTCGACGTTCGGGTCGTACCGCACCGGCGGCGGTCCCCGCTCCGGTTGCGGGACTGGCGGATGGGCACCAAGCTCGCCACCGTGCTGGTCATCCCGTCGCTCGCCTTTCTCGTGCTGGCCGGCGTGCAGGCGCGTGGCCTGGTCGGCCAGACCGCCGCGCTGAGCGACTTCGCCCAGCAGGTCGGCATCGGTCGGCAGATCACCACGGTGGTGGACCGGTTGCAGCAGGAACGGGACCGCACCGCGGGGGAGTTGGCCGCGCTGCGGCGGGCCGGCGGCAGCGCCGACCGGGACGCCGCGATCGCCACCCTGAAGCCGCTGCAGATCGCCTCCGACCAGGCGATGGGTGAGCTGCGCCAGGCCGCCGAGCCACTCGTCGACGCGGACGCCGCGTGGCGGGTCTCCTATTCGCAGGTGCTGGAGGCGTACGACCAGGTCGTCTACATCCGCGCCACGGTGCCGGCGGCGGTGCTCAGCAGCGACACGATCCTCAGCAACTACCACCGGTCGGTCGACGCCCTGCTGACCCTGCTCGCCGAGCCGTCGCCGGGGACCGACCAGCAGGCGCTCAGCGACGCGGTGCTGCGGTACGTGCAGCTCGCCCGGGTCAAGGAACTCACCTCGCGGATCCGCGCCCAGCTCTATGCCGCCGCCCGCGCCGGCCGGTACGAGCTGAACGACCAGGTGAGCATCACCGACCTGCGGGCCCAGCAGCTCACCGCGCTGGGCGCGTTCCGGGTGGCGGCGACCACCGACCAGATCCGCCGCTACGACCAGACCTCGCTCGATCCGGCGTTCGTGGCGGCCACGAAGCTGGAGGAGAAGAGCCTGCCCTCCGCCGCCGGCGACCCGGCCGTGCTGCCCGCCCCGCAGTGGTGGGCGGCCAGCGAGCAGCGCCAGGAGCTGTTGCGGCAACTCGAACGCGAGGTGCTCGACGACGCGGTGACCCGCGCCGACGAGGTGAGTTCGGCCCAGTTGCGGGACACCCTGCTGGTGGTCGGCGGCATCGTCGCGGTGCTGCTGGTCGCCGTGCTGATCTCGCTGCTGATCGGTCGGTCCATCGCCCGGTCGATGCGGTTGCTGCGCGGCCAGGCCCTGCGGATCGCGCAGGTCGAGCTGCCGGACGCGCTGGACCGGCTGCGGGCCGTGGACAGCCCGGTCACCGACATCGAGGTGCCCCCGGCGGTGGTCCGCTCGCTGGACGAGATCGGTGAGCTGGCCGAGGCCTTCGTGGCGGTGCACCGCAGCGCGGTCAGCGTGGCCGTGGAGCAGGCGATGATGCGGCGCAACGTCAACGCCATGTTCGTCAACCTGGCCCGGCGCAGTCAGGTGCTGGTCGAGCGGCAGCTGGAGCTGCTGGACGACCTGGAGCGCGAGGAGAGCGACCCGGACCAGTTGGAGAACCTGTTCCGGTTGGACCATCTGGCCGCCCGGATGCGGCGCAACGACGAGAGCCTGCTGGTGCTGGCCGGTACGGAGTCGAGCCGACGGTGGAACCGACCGGTGGGCCTGGGTGCGGTGCTGCTCGCCGCGAGCGCCGAGATCGAGCAGTACCAGCGGGTGCGCCACTCCTCGACGGCCGAGCTGCACCTCGTCGGGCACGCCGTCGGTGACCTGGTGCACCTGCTGGCCGAGCTGCTGGAGAACGCGACGGCGTTCTCCCGGCCGGACACCGTCGTGCAGGTCACCGCGCGGGCCGAGGGCTCCGGTGCGCTGGTGGAGATCGCCGACCAGGGGCTCGGGATGAGCCCGTCGGCGCTGGCCGAGGCGAACGCGGTGCTGGCGGAGCCGCCGGCGGCCGACGTGGCGGCCTCCGAGCGGATGGGGCTGTTCGTGGTCAGCCACCTCGGTGCGCGGCACCGGATCCAGGTGCGGCTGCGGGGCCGGCGTGAGGGGCTCGTCGCGCAGGTCCGGCTGCCGGCGGACCTGCTGGCCTCGGCCCCCGCCCCCGAGCTGGACCAGCCCGCCGCGCCGCGGATGCTCACAGCTCGTCGCCGCGGCGACCGGGCCGAGCACCCCGCCGGTGGCGCCGCCGAGCCGCTGCCGGTGGCCGGTCGCCGGCCGGCACCAGCCGACCAGCCGGTGGTCGGTCCCACCGCGTCGGCGGTGGAGCTGCCGGTGGCCGGGCGTCCGCCGCAGTCGGCCGAGCTGCCGGTGGCGGGCCGCCCGCCGCAGCAGCCACCCCGACGTACGCCAGCAGCCGGCGCTGCCACGCCAGGTCCGGCCGGGGCCGGCCCGGGCCGGGGACGTGCTCACCTCGGCGGCCCCCGCCGGAGGCAGCGGCTGGTTCTCCCGGCAGGGACCGTCGTCGTCGACGCTGGGTGTGACACCGCCACCCGCCGCGACGCCGGTCACCGGTGGGACCAACGAGCGGGGTCTGCCGGTACGGGTGCCGATGGCCCAGCTCGCCGCGGTCACCCAGCCGGCCCGCCCGACCGACCCGATGCCGCGCCACGAGCCGGACCCGGACGCGGTCGGCGGCATGCTCTCCCGTTTCTACGGGGGCGTGCGGCGGGCGGAGGCCGAGGAGACCAGGGAGATCGTCATGCCGCCGGCCGGCGGGCCGACCGAGGGAGGACAACGATGATGACGATGAGTCAGGAGGCCCGGGACCTGAGCTGGCTGGTGAACGCGTTCGCCGAGCGGGTTCCCGGGGTGGCGCACGCGGTGGTGGTCTCCTCCGACGGGCTGCTGGTGGCGATCTCGGCCCACCTGCCCCGCGACCACGCCGACAAGCTGGCCGCCGTGACGTCGGGGCTGATGTCCATCACGGCCGGGGCCGCGCAGATGTTCGACGGGGACATCGTCAAGCAGACCGTGGTCGAGATGGGCCGGGGCTATTTCCTGGTGATGCAGATCCGGGACGGCTCGATCCTGGCCACGCTGGCCGGTGCCGACGCGGACATCGGCGTGGTGGGCTACGAGATGGCGCGGCTGGCGAAGCAGGCCGGTGAGATGCTCACCCCGGCGCTGCGCGCCGAGTTGCAGCAGGCGCTGCCCCGCTGAGGCGTACGGGCCGGCCGGGGTGGATGTCCCGACCGGCCCGTGGCGGGTTCAGAGGCCGTTGTTGCGGATGACGTCCCGGTACCAGTGGGCGCTGCGCTTGAGCACCCGGCGCTGCGTCGGGTAGTCCACGTAGACCAGGCCCCAGCGCTGGTCGTAGCCCTCGGCCCACTCGAAGTTGTCCAGCAGCGACCAGACGTGGTAGCTCTCCAGCGGCACCCCGTCGGCGACGGCCCGGTGCGCGGCGGCGAAGTGGTCGCGGAGGAACCGGACCCGGCCGGCGTCGTCGACGGTGCCGTCGGCGCCGAGGGTGTCCGGGCAGGGCAGCCCGTTCTCGGTGATGGTGATCGGGATCCGGCCGTAGTCGCGGGTCACCCGGGTCAGGATGTCGTACATCCCCTCGGGGTGGATCTGCTGCCACTCCGCTTCCGAGGTGGGCCACTTGCGGACCGTGTCGCCCTGACCGGTGACGTAGATCGGCGTGTAGTACTGCACGGCGAGCAGGTCGACCGGGCTGGCGATGACGTCGAGGTCGCCGTCGTGGATGCCCTTGACCATCCGGCTGTCCGGGCCGAGGTCGGCCAGCACGTCCTGCGGGTAGCCGCGCTTGAGGATCGGGTCGAGATAGAGGCGGTTCTCGTAGCCGTCGTAGAGCCGGGTGGCGGTGGCGGCCTCGGGGCTGTCGTCGGCCGGGTAGCAGGGGTGCAGGTTGAGCGCCGGACCGATCCGGCCGTCCTGGCCGGTGGCCCGCAGCGCCCGTACGGCGAGGCCGTGGGCGAGCTGGAGGTGGTGGGCGACCAGGTAGGCGGCCTGCGGGTCCTGCCGGCCGGGGGCGTGGTGTCCCCACAGGTAGCCGTTCTGCACCACGGTCTTGGGCTCGTTGATGGTGAGCCAGACCGGCACCTGGTCGCCGAGGCCGCGGAAGACCGCGTCGGCGTAGTCGGCGAAGCGGTGGGCGGTGTCCCGGGACTCCCAGCCGCCGGCGTCCTGCAACGCCTGCGGCAGGTCCCAGTGGAAGAGGGTGGCCATCGGGGCGATGCCCCGCTCGTGCAGCCCGTCGACCAGCCGCCGGTAGAAGTCGAGGCCGCGCTGGTTGGGCTTGCCCGCGCCGTCGGCCTGGATCCGGGGCCAGGAGATGGAGAACCGGTAGCTGCGCAGTCCGATCTCGGCCATCAGGTCGAGGTCGTCGCGGTACCGGTGGTAGTGGTCGGCGGCGACGTCGCCGGTGTCGCCGTTGCGGGTGCGGCCGGGGGTGTGGCTGAAGGTGTCCCAGATCGACTCACCCCGGCCGTCCTCCTTGGCCGCGCCCTCGATCTGGTACGCCGACGTGGCGGCGCCCCAGGCGAAGCCCGGGGGGAAGCGCAGCGGGCCGGTCGGGTCGGGGCTGCTCTCCCGGTCCGCGTCGGGCGTGTTCTCGCAGCCGCCGGTGGCGGCAGCGGCGACGACGGCGGCCGCCGCGCTACCCGCGAGTCCGGCGCGGGCCGCGCCAGCGGCCAGGCGGAGAGGGCGGCGCGGCGGAGCAACCGCCGTCGGGTGAGTATCGACATGGGCGTTCTCCTCGGAGGATTGGGGCCACCCGACGGCCGGGAGCGCTCCCATCGTACGGCAGGCGCTGCCGGCCGCGGTGTCGTCGGGCCGCGACCGGGCGCGGTCCGGCCGTTCCCGGCGGCCGGGGCGGGGGAGAGGGGTTCGTCGGCCGGCGCAACGCCGCGGGCCGGCGGATGGTGCGGATAGCGAGCGAGGCCGGCCGGGTGGCGCGTCGCGCCTGACCCGTCGGCCTCTTTTCCCGTCGACAACGGGGGTTTAGTGTGGGGACGGGGGAGGGCAACCCCCGTCCCCACCTGTGATGCACACACGCACGTCTGGAATTGGCGTCCGAACCGTGCGTGTCGCGCGGGAGCCGGGCCACGCGAGTGGCTCTGGTTCCACCTCCCTCCATGCCGGTGGGTGACGGCTGACGGCGGCGTCCGGGCTGGCCCGTCGTCAGCCTCTGGCTGGCGCGTTGCGGGCGCGGACGCCCGCAACGATCTTCTCTGTACATCTCCGTCGATGGAAGCGCTCCCATCGGCGATGCAGCGACTGTAACGCCCGTCACGGCTTTGTGAAAGCCCCAAAACAAGATCGAAACATGGACGTGCCTGAACGCGATGGTGCTTGTCGTGGGAGCGCTTCCATGGCAGACTGTCGAATCAACGCAGCGGAGCCAGAACGCGCGAGCGTGGGTCGCCGAGGGCAACCGGTCCGTCCGGTGCGGCACCCCGACCCCGGCACGGCCGGGGGTCGACCTTTTCCCGGGCGCTTCCGTCCCCCCGTGTGCCCCGTCGCCACGTGGAGGCGCCCCGCCGGGACCCGTACGGTTCCCGGCCTGGTCCGAGGAGACACCGCGCAGATGAGACTCCTGGCAAGACGTCGCCGTACGGCGATGCTCGCCGCCACCACCCTCGCCATCGGCGGGGTCGCCCTGCCGGCGGGCGCCGCGCAGGCCGCCCCTGCCTGCGACGTGGTGTACGCGCCCAACGACTGGGGTGGCGGCTTCACCGCCAACGTCACCGTCAAGAACCTGGGTGACGCCCTCAACGGCTGGACGCTGAAGTGGAACTTCGGCAACAGCACCCAGAAGGTCACCTACGGCTGGTCGGCCAAGTGGAGCCAGTCCGGCACCGAGGTGACCGCGACCAACGAGTCGTGGAACGGCTCCCTCGCCACCGGCGCCAGCACCGACATCGGCTTCCAGGGCGTCTACAGCGGGTCCAACCCGAAGCCCTCCGCCTTCACTCTCAACGGGGTCGCCTGCAACGGCGCGCCGACCAACCAGCTGCCGACGGTCTCCCTCGGGGTGCCGGCCGGGCCGTTCGAGGCCCCCGCCGACGTGCCGCTGACCGCCACCGCCAGCGACCCGGACGGCACGATCAGCAAGGTCGAGTTCTACCGCAACGGCCTGCTGGTCAACACCGACACCACCGCCCCGTACGGCTACGACCTGCTGGACCTGCCCGCCGGCAGCTACACCGTGCAGGCCAAGGCGTACGACAACGCGGGTGCCACGGCGATTGCCGAGAAGTCCTTCACGGTCAACCCGGCCACCGGTCCGAAGCTGATCGCCACCCCGTCGGCCGTGACCGTCCCCGAGGGCGGCACCGCCACGGTGAAGTACACCCTCAGCGCCGCGCCGACCGCGAACGTCCCGGTCACCCTCGCCGTCACCGGGGACAGCGACGTCACGGTCTCCCCGACGACCCTGACGCTCACCCCGAGCAACTGGAGCACCGGGGTCTCCGCCACGGTCGCCGCGGCCGAGGACGCCGACACCGTCGGTGGCACCGCCACGGTCACCGCCTCGGCCACCGGCTTCGCGCCGCTGGCCGTCGTCGCCACCGAGGCCGACAACGACACCCCGGGCGGGGACAACGCGTACATCAAGAAGTTCCTCGACCAGTACGGCAAGATCAAGAACTCGGGGTACTTCAGCCCCGAGGGCGTGCCGTACCACTCGGTGGAGACGCTGATCGTCGAGGCGCCCGACCACGGCCACGAGACCACGTCGGAGGCGTTCAGCTTCTGGCTCTGGCTGGAGGCCCAGTACGGCCGGGTGACCCAGAACTGGGCCCCGTTCAACAACGCCTGGACGGTGATGGAGAAGTACATCATCCCGTCGCACGCCGACCAGCCCACCGCCGGCGCCCCGGGCACCGCCCAGTACGCCGCCGAGTACAACCTGCCCAGCCAGTACCCGTCGGCCCTCCAGCCGTCGGTGCCGGTCGGCCAGGACCCGCTGCGCGCCGAGCTCCAGTCCACCTACGGCACCGGCGACATCTACGGCATGCACTGGCTGATGGACGTCGACAACACGTACGGCTTCGGCCACTGCGGCGACGGCACCACCAAGCCGGCGTACATCAACACCTTCCAGCGGGGCACCCAGGAGTCGGTGTGGGAGACCGTGCCGCAGCCGTCCTGCGACACGTTCAAGCACGGCGGCCAGTACGGCTACCTCGACCTGTTCGTCAAGGAGTCCAACGCCCCGGCGAAGCAGTGGAAGTACACCGACGCCCCGGACGCCGACGCCCGCGCCGTGCAGGCCGCGTACTGGGCGCTGACCTGGGCCAAGGCGCAGGGCAAGGAGGCCGACGTCGCGGCCACCGTGGCGAAGGCCGCCAAGATGGGTGACTACCTGCGGTACGCGATGTTCGACAAGTACTTCAAGAAGATCGGCAACTGCGTCGGCGCCGCCACCTGCCCGGCCGGCAGCGGCAAGGACTCGGCGCACTACCTGATGTCCTGGTACTACGCCTGGGGTGGCGCGTACGACCCGCAGCAGAACTGGTCCTGGCGGATCGGCTCCAGCCACAACCACTTCGGCTACCAGAACCCGCTCGCGGCCTGGGCGCTGACCAACGTGCCGGAGCTCAAGCCCAAGTCGCCCACCGCGACCGCGGACTGGCAGAAGAGCTTCGACCGGCAGCTGGAGTTCTACACCTGGCTGCAGTCCGCCGAGGGCGGCATCGCCGGTGGCGCCACCAACAGCTGGGACGGCAGCTACGCCCAGCCGCCGGCCGGCACCGCCACCTTCTACGGCATGTACTACGACGTCGACCCGGTCTACAACGACCCGCCGTCGAACCAGTGGTTCGGCATGCAGGCGTGGTCGATGCAGCGGATCGCCGAGCTGTACCTGCAGACCGGCAACGCGAAGGCCAAGGCGCTGCTGGACAAGTGGGTGCCGTGGGCCATCGCCAACACCACGGTCGGCACCAACTGGTCCATCCCGTCGGACATGAAGTGGACCGGCCAGCCCGCGAACTGGAACCCGACCAGCCCGCAGCCGAACACCAACCTGCACGTCGAGGTGACGGTGAAGGGCCAGGACGTCGGCGTCGCCGCCGCCTACGCCCGGACCCTGATCGCGTACGCGGCCAAGTCGGGCAACGTGGCGGCCAAGAACACCGCCAAGGGCCTGCTGGACGCGCTCTCCGCGGCCAGCGACGCCAAGGGCGTGTCCACCACGGAGAAGCGTGGCGACTACAAGCGCTTCGACGACGTCTACAACGCCGCCGACGGGCAGGGGCTCTACGTCCCGGCCGGCTGGACCGGGAAGATGCCGAACGGTGACGCCATCGCCGCCGGCAAGAGCTTCCTGGACATCCGGTCGTTCTACAAGAACGACCCGGACTGGCCCAAGGTGGACGCCTACCTGAAGGGCGGCCCGGAGCCGACCTTCAACTACCACCGCTTCTGGGCCCAGGCCGACGTCGCCATGGCGTACGCCGACTACGGCAACCTGTTCCCCAACGGCTGAGGCGACTTCTCCGGACGGGCGGGGGCACCCGCCCGTCCGGAGACCGACCGGGTCTGGGGGAACGGAGAGCCCGGTCGGTGGACGGCCTGACTCCCACGGTCGGGCCGGGTGGGCCGGCCGTTCCGGCCGACGCAGCGGAACGGTCGGTCCACCACCGAAGTCCAGAGTCGAGCGTGCCGCGAAAAAGCCCTTGAAATTCGGGCCGCCACGGGATCACACCCGGGGCGCGGACGGAGTAACGTAATTCACCGGAGAGGCCGCTCCCCCCGTGGCGGCCTCTCTCCTAATTTCCCGGCCCCTCGCTGTCCGCTCCGCCGTTGCCCGGTCCGCGGTCACCCGGTCCGCCGTCCGACCCGACCGGCGACACCGGATGCCGCAGGCCCGGATGCCCGGCCGGCAGCGACCGCCGGATCACCAGCCAGCTCAGCGCGAGCGCCGACGCCACCAGTGGCCAGGTCAGCGCCACCCGGGCCACCACCAGCGGGACCACCTGGCCGGCCAGCCAGAGCGGCAGGAAGACCGCCACCCGCAGCAGATAGGTCGCCGCCCACACCCAACTGCCCCGGGCATAGGCGGCCAGCAGCGCCGGGTCCCGCCGCCAGCGGCCCCGCTGCCCCAGTGCCGTGCCGACGACCACCCCGAGCAGCGGCCAGCGCACCACGATGCTCACCAGCCAGGCCAGCGCGCTCGCCGCGTTCGACACCAGCTGCACCAGGAAGAAGTCGCCGGCCCGGCCGGTGCGCAACGCGACCAGCGCGGCCAGGCAGACCGCGAGCAGCCCGAGCAGCACCGAACGCGGCCGGTCCCCGCGCCGCAGCCGCCAGCCCGCCACCGCGGGCCGGTCAGCACCGCCGCGGCCACCCCGCCCCACAGTCCGGCGGCCAGCCAGCCGACCGCGAACGCCACCGGCGGCACGGTCGCGTCGACCGCCCCGCGTCGCCCGCCGAGGAGGTCCGCCAGGGACTCCGTCGCCGGTGGGTCGGCGGGCGGTGTCCGCCCTGGTGCGGTGCCGGTCACGTCGCCTCCTGCCGGTCACGGTGTGGGTTCCCGGCTGCACGGTACCGACCGCCCACCCGGTCGCGGCCGACCGACACCGCCCACGCCCTCCTCGCGCCGGACCCGGTGACCCGCTCGCCACCTGCCGGGACGCTGCGCGGCGGGGAAGACCGGGAAACGCCGATCGGGGCCGCCCACGGGTGGGGTGGCCCCGATCGGGTCGGTCGGCTCGGGTCAGGAATGGGTGACCGAGAGGGCGTAGATCAGCGTCTGGCCGTAGTTGCTGTCGCTGCACGGTGAGGAGTTGGTGCAGTTCGCCTGGGTGTACGCGCCGGCCTTGAAGTAGGCGCCGGAGAAGCTGCGGGTGATGGTCGCCTGGAGCACGTCGTTGAAGTAGACCTTGACCTGCCCGCCGCTGACCACGAACCTACCCCGGTAGCGGGTGCCGAGCTGGTAGCTGCCGGTGACCAGCTTGTAGTGGGCGTTGTCGCCGTTGGTGACGTAGAGGTTCGTGCCCTCCAGCCGGAACACCGTGATGTCGTCGTTGGCGTCGTGGATCTGCGCGCCGACCAGGTGCGGCTTGGTCGCCGGCAGGGCGGTGAACGCCTCCTCGAACGTCATCGTGTGGGTGCCGGAGGTGGACGACCAGCTCGCGTTGCTGGTGCCGTTGCCGGTCATCTCCCGCAGCTCCGAGCGGGGGTAGCCGGAGCCGCTGGTGGTGGTGCCGTTGACCGCCGCCCGGAACCGCACGGCGGAGCAGGAGGCCGCCGTGACGAACCACGGGGAGGCCTGGAAGCCGTCCAGGGTGGGCTGGGTGATCGTGTCCGGGTCCTCGGCCGGCCCGGTGGGCAGGGTGACCTTCCAGTTGGTCAGGTTCAGCACGTCGGCGGGGACCGCGCAGCCACTGCCGTCCGCGCCGTAGATCCGGGTCTCGGTGATGCTGGTCCAGTCGTTGATCGGGTTGCCGTAGCCGACCACCCGCACGTACCGGGCCGCGCGGTCGGTGAAGTCGTAGGTCTCCAACTGGAGGCTGGTTCCGCTGCTGTTGCGCTGGCCCACGACGGTGGTCCAGGAGGCGGCGTCGGTGGAGGTCTGCACGGCGAAGCTGCTGGTCCGTTCGTTGCCCTTGTACCAGGCCAGGGCGATCGAGCCGACCGTGGTGGCGGCACCGAGGTCGTAGCGGATCCAGGAGCCGGAGCCCTGGGCCGACCAGCGGGTGGCGAGATCACCGTCGAGGGTGTTCGCCGGGACGTTGCCGTCGTCCGAGCTGGCGATGACGCCGCCGACCGGCAGGCTGGTGGCGGCCGCGGCGGGAGCGGCGGCCAGACCGGCGGCGAGGAGCGCCAGCGGTACGGCGGCTGCGAGGGTACGTCGCATGGGTGTCCTTCGCGGAGAAGTTCCTGTATGTGAGCTAGATCGCACTGGTGCCGGGTGAACATAAGATCCGCGTTTGTCGCCGTCAATGCCCGGGCGAGAAATGTCCTGAGTGGTCGGTCAGTTCGGGAGGCCGCGACGGCGCTCCGGTGGGCCGCCCGGCCGGGAGCGCTCCCCGACCGGAGGCGCACCCGATCGAGGCCGGCCGCACCGATCCGTCCCGGAAGCCGCCCCGGCCTGAGCGGAACCGGTGACACCCCGCTACGGTGTGCGGGTGCGGGAGACGGCAAGGGGTTGGACGGCAGTCTGGTTGGTCGTACTGGCCCTGGTCCAGACGGCCGCGTTCCTGGTGGTGTGGCGGTTCGCCCTGCACACCGAGGTGGGCCAGTGGCTCGACACGGTCGCGCTGACCGGCAACCGGATCGGGCAGGACACCATCGACGGGCCGGTCAACCGCATCCTCAACGCCATGTCGGTGGTGTCGCTGCTGGCGGCGACCGCGGTGATCGGCTTCATCGCGCTGATCCGGGGCCGCAAGGCCCTCGCGGTGACCGCCACGTTGCTGATCGCCGGCGCGAACGTCACCACCCAACTGCTCAAGTACGTGCTCACCCGGCCCGACTTCGGGGTCGACCCGGAGCGGGCGGCGGCCGGCAACAGCCTGCCCAGCGGGCACACCGCCATCGCGGCCTCGGTCGCCGTGGCCCTGATCCTCGTGCTGCCCCGCAAGGTGCGGGTGCTCGGCGCCTTCCTCGGCGTGGCGTACGCGGCGGCCGCCGGGGTGGCCACCCTCTCCGCCGGCTGGCACCGGCCCAGCGACGCCGTGGCGGCCTTCCTCGTGGTCGGCGTCTGGGCCGCGCTGGCCGGCCTGGTCCTGCTGGTCTTCCAGCGGGAACGGGCCCAGGTGTCGTCGGCCGACTCGCACCGGATCGCGGCGGCGGTGCTCGGCGTCGGCGGCCTGCTCGCGGTCGTCGCGTCCGCGCTGGCCCTGTCCTGGCTGCTCGACCTGCGCGACGTCCCGGCGGCCGAGCTGGGCCGCCGTCCGCTCCTCGTCGGGTACGCGGGCAGCGCGGCCGGCATCGCCGGGGCGATGGCTGTGGTGGCCGCGCTGGTCCTCACGTCGGTGCACCGCCTGGTGCCCCGCGTCAAGGGCTGACCGGCGGTGACCCGCCGGCTCTGATCAGCGGAAGTACGTGCCGACCGTGGTGCCGCTGGCGATCTCCCGCTCCTCGATCGCCCGGTGCACGTCGGCGGCCTGCGGCGTCTCCGGCAGCTCGAGCGGCCGGTCCAGGGCATAGAGGCGGAAGAAGTACCGGTGGGCCTCCTCGCCGCGGGGCGGCTGCGGCCCGCTCCAGCCGCGCTCGCCGAAGCTGTTCGGCCACTCCTGGCCGCCCGGCGGCGTGCTGCCCTCGGGGACCTCGCCCGAGTCGGGGGAGATCCCGGTGACCAGCCAGTGCAGGAACGGCTCCCGGCCGGCGTCCGGATCCTCGACCAGCAGGACCAACTCCTCCGCCGAGTCCGGTACGTCCGCCCACTGCAACGGTGGTGACACGTTCCCGCCGTCCCGGGCGAAACGTCCGGGCAGCAGGTCGTGGTCGGTGAACGCGGTGCTGCGCAGCATGATGCCCGCCATCTGGCGCCCCCTTTCGTCCGCCGGCCGCGTACCCGGCCCACCTGCCGCGAAACGGGCGCTGCTTCGAACAGCTTCGCTGCACGGATCCCCGGCCAGGTGGTGAGTTGCCGAATGGTCAGGCGTGCCGGCGATCAGGTCGCCGCCAACGGTGGCCCGGCCGGCGGGTTACCGACCTCGGCGACGGGCAGGACGTGCAACGCTTCGCGTACGAGCCCGGCCCGACTGTCCGCCGGCACGGTGGCGAGGGCGGCGTCGCCCAACGCGACGAACCCGACCCAGCCCGGTGGACAGAGCAGCGAACTGGCCGAGGCGGCTACCTCAACGCCGCCGTCCGCGGGAAAGGCCATCGGAACGCCACGTCCTGTTCATGCCTGGGAGGCCACAGGCACATGGTGCCGTCCCGGGCGCTGACGGATCGCCGCAGGATCAACTGCCGGAGCCGTCAGTTCGAGGAGGCTCCTCCTCGCCGAGCAGTTCTCGGCGCCATTCGGCGAATCGGCCACGGAGATTGGTCAGCGCTCGGCCGGCGACACCGTACTGGGCGAAGTCGTCAGGATCGAGCAGGGCGGCCTGTCCGAGAGCGTCGGCGAAGATGCGCGGGTCGAAGCCACGGTCGGCGCGCTGCGCAAGGTTGAGGAGCGCTTCGCGGGTGTAGCGGCCGGATCGGAGCGTGGCGTCGATGTCGATGAAGTCACGAGCGAACGCTCTCCCATAGAGTGCGCTCATCTTGTTCGCAACCGCGTCGTCGGGGTGGAGTACCGGTCCGATCGCCATGAGGATCGGTTCGTTGGCACGCCAGTCCACGCCGAGTTCGACCTTGGAGACCCGCACGCCGTCGGTGACGGCCAGCCGGGCGAAGGTGTCGTACTGCCGCTCGGTCTCGACGGTGAGGCCGTCGTCTCGGTAGGCGTGCACGACGGCGGTGACCGCGGCGGTGAACTCGTCGCGGCGGTCCCAGGCGGTGAACAGGTCGACGTCCTCGCTGGGCCGCTCCAGGAGCCCGGCGGCTTGCACCGCGTATCCGCCGGCCAGCGCGAAGCCGTATCGCTCGGCCGCGCCGAGCCCGGTGCGGGCGAGGCGTTCGTGGAAGGGGTCCACCGCTATGCCGCGTTGTTGCGGGTCGCGGCGAGTTCGGGAAAGGCGTCCTCCCAGCGCTGGCGGAGCTGGGGTGGCAGCCAGAGGGCGGGCCAGAGCCGCCGGAGGAGGTCGGCATCGAGCCAGGTGTGCAGGTCCTCGACGGTGCTGGCTTCGGTGAGCACCACCTTGTACATGCTGGCCAGGCGCGCGGTCCGGTTCAGGTCGTACTGGGCGTGGCCCGACCAGTCGAGGTGACGCGGAAGCGTCACCGTGCCGTCGGTCGGGCCGTGCAGGGCGGCAAGGGTTTCGGCCACCACGTAGGGCTTCCGGTCACCGTAGGGCCGGTAGTCCGCTGGCGGCTGGGGTGATGTCCGGCGCCGGCTGAGGTTGGTCGCCCGCCGGACTTCAGGTCGTAGTGCTTGACGGATCGTCTCCCGGCTGTAGCCGGTGACCCGCTGCAGATCCACCGGCCGCCAGCCGGCCGCATGAAACGCTCGTAGCTGCTCGTCCCGCTCGGTCAGCGCCGCCGCCCGCGTCGCCTCGTACCGGGAGACAACCGCGTGCAGCTCTTCCTCGGAGAACCGGCCCATAACTGTCAGCCTACTACGCTAGGCCCAGCACGCTTGGCTTCGCCGCCGTATCCCCTTCAGCCGGCGGTGTTTCACGATCGGGGGAGGACCGGATGGACGACGTACGGGCGGCGTTCCGGGACGAGTGCGCGCGGCTGGAGGAGGTGCTGGGTGGGTTGGCGCCGCCGGATCTCGACCGGCTCACTCCGTGCCCGTCCTGGCAGGTGCGCGACCTCGTGGCGCACGTCCGTACCGGGGCGGGCCGGCTGGTCGACATGCTCGCCGCGCCGGCCCCGGACCGGGCGGAGGTGGACGCCGCCGGCTACTTCGGCACCGCCAAGTTCACGCCCAAGGTGGACGAGGACCGGATCGACAGCGCCCGACGGGCGGCGCGCGGGTCGGCCGGCGTACCCGAGGTGGTGGCGGGGTTCGCGCGGGCCTGGCGGGACGCCGACGCGGCCGTCGGCGGGCAGCCGCCGGGGCGGCTGGTCCGCACCCGGCACGGCGACGCGATGGCGCTCACCGAGTTCCTGCGTACCCGGGTGGTGGAGGTCGGAGTGCACGGCCTGGACCTGGCCGTGGCGCTGGACCGGCGACCGTGGCTGACCCCGGCGGCCGCCGCGGTGATCGCCGACCTGCTGACCGGCGGCCGGCCCGGGCCCGATGCGCTCGACCGGGATCCGGTGACGCTGATCCGCGAGGCCACCGGCCGGGCCGACCGCACCGGCCGGGAACGGGACCTGAGCGCCGACGCGGGCGTGCGCCGGCTCTCCTTCGGCGCCTGATCCGGACCCGGACCGGCATGGCGGCCGGCGGCGTGACGTCAGTCGCCGGCGCGGGTGGCCGGGACGGTGCGGCGCAGGTGGTCCAGCACGATGGGGTCGATCCGGCCGGGCACCAGCCGCTCCTCGAGGTTCTCCACCCCGGCCCAGGAAGCGAGCGCGTCGTCCGGCCCGGCAGCCCCGGTCGGGTGGCCGGCGGCGGCCAGCAGGGCGGCGACCTCGTCGGCGAGCGGGCCGGTCAGGTCGAGCAGGGTGGCCGGGTCCGGCTTGCCGAAGAGCAGGGTGTGCGTGTCGAGCAGTCGACCCAGCTCGGTCACCGGGTCGGGGTGGTCGTCCACCCGCAGGTCGACCAGGTTGTCGCCGGTGCCGGCGTAACCACCGTGCCGCTGCACCACCAGCAGGCCGGCGCTCTGCCGGCCCCGCCGGTCGCCGCCGGCCCGGTCACCGGCGTGCAGCGCGGCCAGCAGCCGCTGCGGGAACGGCAGTTCCCCGCCGGCCAGCCAGGCGTCTCGGACCGCGTCGACGACGTGCGGGCCGGCGAGGATGTTGCCCTGCACGGCCCAGCCGTCGCCGGCCTGACCGCCGGCCCACGGGTGGCAGCGCGGCCCGGTCCAGGTCGCGCCGTCGCCGGTCGCGGCGACCACACCGAGCTGCCGGTCGTCCCGGCCGGGGTCGGCGGCGACCAGGCCGGCCACCACGTCGGCGGCGGCCACGCCGGTACGCAGCAGCGCCAGCCCCTGCGATCGGTACGCCAGGTTGACGTGCGCCTGGGTCGCGACGGCGCCCACCTGTGCCTCGGCGGCCGGGACGAGCGCACCGGCGGCGAGGAACTTGCTGGCCGCGGCGACACCGTGCAGGAGCCCGTCCGCCGAGCGGGCGACGATCGAGAAGGTCATTGGCGGATGCTAGTCCCGGGTCCGACCGGTCGGCACCCCCGGCGTCGCCCGGGGGATGGCCGGCGCGTGGGACCCCGGGTGGTGGCGGACGGGCCGGGATGGCGGTGGGTCGACGGGGCTGGCGGGTCGATGGGGCCGGCGGTCAGAACGGTGGGGCGGCGGCTTCGGGCGGGCGGCCCCAGGCGCGGCGGGCGTCGGCGACCGCCACGGCGAGCAGCACCAGGGCAGCCGCCCAGGCCGACGCCAGCGGCGCCACGTGGATCAGGACCGGGATCAGTCCGAGCAGGACGAGGAACGCCAGCCAGCGCGACGGTGAGACGCGGCCGAACACCTCGTACTCGAAGCGGGCCCGGCCGGCGAGGAAGATCGCCGGCCCACCGAGGATCATGGCGATCCACGGGATCTCGCCGTGTCCGGTGGGGTGCTCGTTGACCAGCTCGTAGCCGATCGCGGTGGCGACCACGCCGACCACCATCACCAGGTGGGTGTCGGCGGCGGACCGGCCGATCGTGGCGGGATGGGCGGCCCGGGTGACCGCCTCGGCAAGGATCTGTCCGGCCCGCTGCACGTAGATGCGCCAGAGCAGCACCGAGGTGACGACTGCGGCCGCGAAGCCGGCGGTCCTGGTCAGGCTGGTCGGGTCCCGGCTGTACGACACCCCGGCGACCAGAATGGTCTCGCCGAGCGCGACGAGGAAGAACTGCTGGTAGCGCTCGGCCAGGTGCTCACCGTGGATGTCCCAGCGGGAGACGGTCGAGCGGCCCAGCCCCGGCACCGGCCAGCCGAACCGCTGCGCCAGGTACTCGAGCACGAGTGCGGTCACCCAGAGCACGACCCGGGGGTTCGTGGGCAGGAACGCCCCGACGATCCAGAGCACGCCGGTGGCGCAGAAGGTGATCAGCATGCGCTGTTTCAGTCGCCGGTACTGCGGGCGGCGCAGCGCGAGCAGCAGAATCCCCGGCCGACTCACCTGCGCCACCACGTACGCGACGGCGAAGGCGAGTCCGGTCGTGCTGAACGCCCGGGGGACCGCCACCCCCATCACCATGCTGCACACCAGCGCGGTGATCACGATCGTCTGCAACCAGATGTGGTATGGGTCGTAGCGGCTGGTGGTCCAGGCGGTGCCCTGCCAGAGCGCCCAGAGCGCGAAAAGCAGGATCAGGGTCTTGCCGCCTCCGGTGAGCGCCCGCCACACGCTCCCGTGCGCCGGCTCCACGGCCAGGTCCTCGAAGGCGCGGGCGCCGATCCGGGTCAGCGCGAAGACGTACACCAGGTCGAAGAAGAGCTCCAGGAAGGTGGCCCGGCCCCCCTGGTCCTCGGGCAGCAGGGCGGCTGGCTCGGGGGTCCTCACCATCGCCTCCCACCCTCGGTCCGGCCCACCTGGCAGTCGTAACACTCTTTCCGGGCGTATCGGAGCACAACGCCCGGATCCCTGCGGGATCTTGCTCGGGGCGGCGGCCAGCGGGCACGATCGACCGGTGACGAACCGATGGGGTATGACGGTGCCGCTGAGCGGGATCCCGCTCGCCGACCACGCCGCGGTCTACGCGGCCCTCGACCGGGCCGGCTTCACCGACGTCTGGTCCTCCGAGGTGGCCGGCACCGACGCGTTCACCCCGCTCACGCTCGCCGCCGCCTGGCAGCCGCGACTGCGCCTCGGCACCGCCATCACCCCCGTCTTCACCCGGGGGCCGGGGCTGCTGGCGATGACCGCCGCCGCGCTCGCCGAGACCGCCCCCGGCCGGTTCGCCCTCGGCATCGGCGCCTCCTCGCCGGTCCTGGTCCGCGACTGGAACGCCGGCCGCTTCGACGAGCCGTTCCGGCGTACCCGGGACGTGCTGCGATTCCTCCGCGCGGCGCTGCGCGGCGAGACCGTCGACGAGGTCTACGACACCTTCACCGTCCGCCGGTTCACCCTGGAACGCCCGCCGGCCGTGCCGCCACCGGTGCTGCTGGCCGCGCTGCGCCCCGGCATGCTGCGGCTGGCCGCCGCCGAGGCCGACGGGGTGATCCTCAACTGGCTGGCCGCCGACGACGTGCCACGGGCCCTCGCCGAACTCGGCGACCGCCGACCCGGCTTCGAGGTCGTCGCCCGGATCTTCGTCTGCCCCACCGAGGACGCCGGGCACGCCCGCGCGCTGGGCCGCCGGCTGATCGCCGGCTACCTCACCGTGCCCGCGTACGCCGCCTTCCACCGTTGGCTCGGCCGCCAGGACTCGCTCGGGCCGATGTGGGCGGCCTGGGACGCCGGGGACCGGCGCGGCGCCGCCGCCGCGGTGCCCGACGAGGTGGTCGACGCACTGGTGCTGCACGGCTCGCCCGAGCACTGCGCCGAACAGGTCCGCCGCTACGCCGCCGCCGGGGTGGACGTACCCGTGACGGCGCTGCTGCCCACGCCCGAGCTGTCCGCCGGCGGCGCGGCGGCGCTCGCCGCCCTCATCCCCCGACTCGGCGTCGCGGACGGGAGCCGACAATGAACCTCACCGACCGGGTGGCGGTGATCACCGGCGGCGCGGGCGGCATCGGCTCCGCCCTGGCCCGCCGGTTCGCCGCCGAGGGCGCCGCCGCCGTCGTGGTGGCCGACCTGGCCGCCGACGCGGCCCGCGCGGTCGCCGACGGCATCGGCCCGGTCGCCCACGGCGTCGCCCTCGACGTCACCGCGCCCGACCAGGTCCGCGCCCTGGTCGCGCAGACCGAGCAGCGGTACGGCCGGATCGACCTGTTCTGCGCCAACGCCGGCGTGGCCACCGGCGGGGGAGTGGACGCGCCCGACGCGGACTGGGAGCGGGCCTGGCAGGTGAACGTCCTCGCCCACGTGCACACCGCCCGGGCGGTGCTGCCGGGGATGCTCCGGCGCGGCGCGGGACACCTGCTCTTCACCTGCTCGGCGGCGGGCGTGCTGACCGCCGTCGGCGACGCCCCGTACACCGCCACCAAGCACGCGGCGGTCGGCTTCGCCGAGTGGCTCGCCATCACCTACCGGGACGCCGGCATCCGGGTCAGCGCGCTCTGCCCGCAGGGCGTCGACACCCCGATGCTCGCCGACGGGCTCGCCGCCGGCCACCTCGGCGCCCGGGTCATCGCCGCCTCCGGCGCGGTGCTCACCCCCGGCCAGGTCGCCGACGCCACCATCGCCGGGCTGGCCGAGGAGCGTTTCCTGATCCTGCCGCACCCCGAGGTCGCCGCGTATGCCCGGCGGCGCGCCGAGGACCCCGACGGCTGGCAGGCCGGCCTGCGCAAACTCGTCCGCAAGCTGCGCGCCGCCGGTCAGTAGGAGCCGCCTCCGTGACCGGCCGCGTCGCCGTAGGTGCTGTTCTCCAGGATCGCGGCGGAGTAGCGGTCCGTCGGATCGGCGCCACGCTCGAAGGTGTCACGATGCGGCCGAGGGGCGGAACGGCGCAGCTGCCGGGCCGCCTTCGCCGCCGCCGCCAGCCGCTCCGCACGGGTCACGGGTCGGCGGCGACGACGGGACCGCGCGACCACGCCGGCCGTGGTCGCCGCCGCGAGGACGAGGGCGGCCAGCGTGACGATCAGCCAGATCCCGGTGGACACGCCTGCATGGTAGGAGGCGGCGGCCATCGGACGTCAGCGACGCCAGCGCAGCGGACCGGATGCACCGACCAGAGCAACCGGCGCCACCACGGGCGGGCCGAGCGCAGCGCCGAGACGTACCCGTCGGCCAGCGTCGCCGCCCGGTCGGCCTGCGCCCCGGTGGCCGTGCCCGGGGCGAAGGCCACCTGGTTGAGCAGCGCGGCCAGCTCGCCCACCTGGGCGGCCGGCCCGTCGACCGCCCGGGTGCCGGCGGTGGTCAGCGCCGTCCCGTCCTGCGCGAGGGCCCGGCGGGCCCGGTCGGTCACCTCCGCGGCGGCCAGGTCGTCGCCGACCGGGTGGCCGGCCAGCCGTAGCGCGTCGGTCACCTCTCGCCAGGCGCCGGCGACGCGTTCGCCGGGGTCGCCCCGCTCCAGCCGGGTCCGGGTGAGGTTCCGGCGCGCCAGGTTCAGCACCAGCAGCAGCCCGCCGACCACCAGGATCAGCCCGCCCCCCACCAGCGCCGGCGTGGAGGGCCCGACGTCCCGGCGCGGTGGGCCCGACGCCACCGCGGCCGGCGTGGCGGTGGGCTCCACGGTCGGCTCCGGCACCTGCGACGGCGGCGGGTCGTCCGGGGTGGGACGGAAGTCCTCCTCCACCGGTCGCGGTTTCTCGTCCGGCCGGGGCATCGGGTCGAACGGCACCCAACCGACCCCGTCGAAGAGCACCTCCGGCCAGGCCGACGCGTCCGCCGCCCGGACCGGGCCGTCGCCGCGCGGCCGGAACCCCACCACCACCCGGGTCGGCAGGCCGGTCAACCGGCCCAGCACCGCGAACGCCGCCGCGAACTGCTCCGACGTGCCCTGCTGCCCGCCGCCGTTACGCGGTCCGAACAGGAAGAACGCCAGGTTCGGGTAGGCGTGCCCGCTCGGTGCGTCCGCGGTCACCCGGTAGTGCTCGGCGAGGAACTGCTCGATCGAGGCGGCCCGCGCGTACGGGGCGCCGTTGGACTCGGCGAGCTGGGCGGCCAGCCGGCGCAGCGGCTCCGGCACCCCGTCGGCCACCCGCAGCTCCCGGGCCACCGCGTCGCCGGCCGGCACGTTCGCGGTGGCCAGCAGGTTCCCCTCCGGACGTTCCCGCGCCGACGTCACCGCGTACCGCAGCCCCGGGGTGAGCCCCTCCGGCCGGATCAGCGTCCCGGTCGCCGGGTCGTACGCGGCCCGGGCGCCGGTCACCTCACGCGGGGTGGCCACCGCCGGCAGCAGCCGCCCGGTCAGCTCCGCCACGGTGATCTCCTGCCGGACCGTCTCCACGGTGACCCCGGGCGGCGACTGCGACACCGGCAGGATCCGGCCCGCGTTGCGGTACGTGGCACCGACCCGCCAGGTCACCCCGTCGTAGTCGCTCAGCACCGCCAGCCGGATCCGGGCGTCCGGACCGCCCCCGCGCACCTCCAGCAGCTTCTGGTCCGGGTTCAGCGCCCACCCGGAGATCCGGATCAGTGGGTTCTCGTCCAACGACTCCACCCGGGGCGGCTCCACGTAGCGGCGGGGATCCACCGGCCGCCGGTCCACCTGACCGGCCAGGGCCGGGCCGAGCAGGGCGGCCACCCCGACGACCACCGTCAGCCCCGCCGCCGTGGCCCCGGCCAGGCGCAGCCGCACCGCGGCGCGTACCGCCGGGGTGAGACCGGCCGCCGGGTCGCCGGCGTCGCGCCGGCCCGGCACCGCCAGCCCCACCGCGGCGACCGCGGCGAACGCCACCGTCGGCCAGATCGCCGGCTCGGCGTTCGGGCCCACCACGTAGACCGCCCCGGCATAGAGCAGCGCCGGTGGCAGGTAGCCCAGCAGCACCCGGCCCGCCCGCAGCGCCACCTCCGCGCCGGCCAGCCCGGCCAGCCAGGCCGCCACCACCGGCACCAGCACCGTGTCGGGGGCCGGCTCGACCGGGATCATCGCGGTCAGCAGCCGGGGACCGCGTTGCGCGCCGCGTCCCCGGCCACCCCGGCCAGGCTGCCGGGCAGCTCGGCGTGTGCGGCGGCCAGCCGCAGCGACAGCGCCGTCCACCCGGCCAGGGCGAGCACCGACAGCGGTGCGACCAGCCACGACGGCAGCCGCCGGGCGGCCACCCCGACCAGCACCGAGCCGACCGCCGCGCCGACCGTCAGCCGGGTCAGCAGGTCACCGGCGTACACCCGGCCGAGCACCACGCCGGCCAGGGAGATCATCGCCACCAGGGCCAGCGGCACCGGGACTGCGCGCAGCACGTCCACGGGCCGCCACCACGCCGCCCGGTCGGCGTCCGACCCGGTCACCACCGGCGGATCCCGTCCCACCCGGCGGCGAACTCCGCGCCGTCGGCCGCATCCAGCACCACCAGGCCCGCGCCGCCCGGCGGCGTCGGTTCGGTCGCGCCGAGGACCGCCACCATCACCGACGGGTACGTCCCCCGCAGCGCGCCGACATGCCCGAGGTCACCACGGCCACCCGGCCCGGTCAGGAAGACCAGGGTGTCGCCGAGCCGCTCCTGCCGCAACCGGCTCACCGCCGTCGACAGCACGTCCCCGCCCCCGTCGGTCAGCCCGGCCGCGGCCAGCCGGTCCAGCGGCGGGTCACCACCCGCCGGGTCCGGCGCCACCAGCAGCAGGGTCACCGGCAGGTCCTCGCGGACGGCGGCGGCCACCACCGACGCGGCCGCCTCGCAGCCGGCCTCGAAGGACTCCGCCACCCCGGCCGACCGCACCGGGTGCGCGGCGGCCCGGTTGTCCAGCACCACCACCAGCCGGGGCAGGCTGGTGTCCACGTTCTCCCGCACCATCAGCTCACCCACCCGGGCGCTGGTCCGCCAGTGCACCCGGCGCAGCTCGTCGCCGACCACGTACTCCCGCAGCGAGTCGAAGGTGATCGACCCGTGCGGCACCGCGTCGGTGCGGCCGTCCAGGCTGCGTCCCGCCCCCGGCGGCACCGCGCCGAGCGGATGGATGCGCGGGTGCACCCAGACCGGCACGGTCTCCCCGTACGGTCGGGCCAGCGCGACCAGCCCGAGCGGGTCGCGGCGGGTGACCCGCAGCGGGCCGATCGGCACCACGCCGCGGCGGTGGGTCGGCACGTCGTAGCGGACCGTGGTGTCCCGCCCCGGCCGCAACCGCAGCACCGGCACCGGCACGCACCTGTCGCCGCAGCGGTCCTCCGCCAGCAGGTTCGCCGCCCGCAGCCGCCCGGTGTTCCGCACGATCAGCGTCACCACGGCCGGCTCGCCCCGGGCCACCCGGTCCGGGTCGACGCTGCGGGTCACCGCCAGCCGGGGCCGCCAGGCCGCCGTGACCAGGGCGTACCCGACAGCGACGCCGGCCGCCGCGCCGAGCACGGTCAGCTCCGGGTACGCGAAACGGAAACCGGCGACCAGCAGCACGACGGCGGCGACGAGCAGCCCGACACCCCGGGCGGTGATCCGCACGGCTCAGCCGCGTACCGGGGCGGGCTGGCCGGAGGGGAGCGGCACCGGCACCGAGGCGACGGCCTGGCGCAGCACCTCGGCGGCCGTCACCCCGCGCACCTGCGCGTCGGCGGTGAGCAGCAGCCGGTGCGCGAAGACCGGCTCGGCGAGGGTCTTCAGGTCCTCCGGCATGATCCAGCCCCGCCCGTCGACCAGCGCGTACGCGCAGGCCGCCCGGGTCAGCGCGATCACGCCCCGGGGACTCACCCCGACCCGCACCTGCGGGTGGGTACGCGTCGCGGCGGCCAGCCGGACCGCGTACGTGTAGAGCGGCTCGGCGATGTGCACCCGGCGGGCCATCTTCACCATCTCCCCCACGGTGGCCGTGTCGGTGACCGGGCTCAGCGAGTCGGGGGAGCGGACCGTGGCCCCGCGCAGCACCTCCACCTCGACCGCCTCGTCCGGGTAGCCCACCGAGAGCTTCACCAGGAACCGGTCGAGCTGGGCCTCCGGGAGCCGGTAGGTGCCGTCCATCTCCACCGGGTTCTGGGTGGCGACCACCAGGAACGGCTGCGGCACCGGGTGGCGTACGCCGTCCACGGTGACCGTCCGCTCCTCCATCACCTCCAGCAGCGCCGACTGGGTCTTCGGCGACGCCCGGTTGATCTCGTCGGCGATGACGATGTTGGCGAAGACCGGACCGGGGTGGAACTCGAAGCCCCGGGTGGCCTGGTTGAAGATGGTCACTCCGGAGACGTCCGAGGGGAGCAGGTCCGGGGTGAACTGGATGCGCCGCCACTCGCCCTGCACGGTGGCCGCGACGGCCCGGGCCAGGGTGGTCTTGCCGACCCCGGGCACGTCCTCCAGCAGTACGTGCCCCTGGGCGAAGAGCGCGGTCAACGCCAGCCGGACCACCTGCGGCTTGCCCAGCACGACCGCGTTGACGTTCTCGGCCAGCCGGGCGGCCAGGGCGGCGAAGCCCTGCACCTCCGGCTGGGTGAGCGGTTCGTGGCTGTTCACGTGCTCCGGTGCTCCTCGACTGGGGTCAGCAGGTGGGCAGGACGGTGATGGTGTCGCCGCCGGACAGGTTGAGCCAGGCCCACGGAATGTAGTTCCGTCCCTTGTACTCGACCCGCACCCACCAGGTGCTCTGCTTCTGGCTGTTGTAGATCCACGAGTCGACGTTCTCGCCCTGGATCCGGCAGTACGCCTTCAGCCGGGTGCCGGGCTTCGCCCAGCCCACCTGCTCGGCGTTGTCCTGGCGCGGCACCGAGAAGATCTCGTTGCCGTTGCGGTCCCCGGGCACGTCGCGGTCACAGTAGGTGCGCTGGTCGCCCGTCGGGCCGTTGTTGCAGGTGGCGATGCCGTACAGCGGGTCGGTCGACTGGGTCCGGTCGGCGGTGCCCTTGCCGGCCGCGTTGCTCGCCGTCACCGTCACCGAGTACGCCGTCCCCGGCGTCAACCCGGTCACCCGCAGGCTCGCACAGTTGCCGCTGGCGCTCTTCCCGCCCGCTACCGCCGAGCAGGTGGCCTTCCCGCCGCCCGCGTCCACCGTGAACGTGACCGTCACCGAGGTCGCGTCGGCCGACGAGCCGGTCACCGTGACCCGGGGCGCGGCCACGGTACGGGCGGTGGTGGTGGCCTCCGGGCCGGGGCCGGCCTCGTTGACCGCCTTCACCTTGACCGTCACGTTCTGCCCGTCGCCGAGCCCGCTGACGGTGGCCCGGGTGTCGGTCACCTCGCTGCTCCGCCCGCCCACGTCCACCAGGTATTTCGTGACCGGGCGGCCGTTGTCCACCGCCGGTGCCCACTGCACCGCGATGGTACCCGGCCGGTTGGCGACGGTGGTGGCGCGCAGTTCGGTCGCCGGGGCCGGCGGGGCGAACGGCACCACCGTGTTGCTGACCGGGGAGGCCGCCGAACCGGCGCCCTTGTCGTTGACGCTGACCACGGTGAAGGCGTACTGGGTGCCGTACTCCAACTCACCGGCCGGCACGATCAGCTGCGTCTTCGTCGACTCGCCGGCCGGGGCGTTGGTGCCGGCCGAGGTCGCGGTCACCGCGTACCTGGCGATGGTGTTGCCCTGCCCGTTCGCGGCCGGCCAGGTCACCAGCACCGTGCCGTCCGGCCGGGCCTCGGCGGTGACGGCCGACGGCGGGTCGGGCACCGCCGCGGTCGGCGTCACCGGGTTGCTCCGGCGCGCCGGCCCGTCGCCCTTGGCGTTCACCGCGTGCACCGCGAAGGTGTACGTCTCCCCGTTGGTCAGGCCGGTGACCTCCACCGCCCGTTGGTTGGCGCCCACCTCGTGCCGCTGGCCGGCGCCCTCCACCACGTACCGGCTGATCTCGGCGCCGTTCGCGGCGGCGGCCCGCCAGCTCACCCGGGCCGAGGCGTTGCCGGCGGCGGCGGTGACGTTCCGGGGCGCGCCCGGCTTGCCCACCTGCGGCTTCTTCGGCGGGGGCGGCGGGGCGACCGGCGGCGGGTCGCCGCCGAGCACGTCGTTGGCGTACTTGTTGACCGTGCGGACCTGGTGGTGGTCGTCCACCACCCGGGCGGTCGCCGCGTTCGGAGCGTTGATGAACAGGTGGTTCTCCCGCACCTCCAGCTCCAGCGGGCCGGCGGAACCGGTGCCGGGAACGGTGTCCACCAGCTTGCCGTCGGCGTCGAACGAGTAGACCGTGCCGGTCGTCTCGTCGCCGCAGTAGAACCGCCCCGCCCAGGCCACCGCCGGGCTCAGTTCGGTGCCGCTGCCCGGCACGGTGAACTGCCGCACCTCGCCGTCCTCGCCGACCACGTGCACCCGCCGCTCGCCGGGCACCGTGACGGGCACCTGGGTGCCGCTGGTCCGCGCCGGCAGGGTGGCCGGGGCGCTCAACGTCAGCCTCGCCCGCCGGGTCTGCCCGGAACGCACCGTGACCAGCGAGGCCGAAGTGCGGTCGAGCACCGCCACCCCGTCGTCCAGGGTGGAGACCACCAGCTCGTGCGCGGGCTCCGCCACGTCGTACGTCTCGACCCGCTTCGGGCTCAACCCGGCACCCGGCGACGGCGGCGCACCCGTCCGGGTCGGCAGCGCGGCGCCCGTGACCGCGGAGACCGTACCCTCGCTCGGCACCGCGATCCACAGGCGACCCTTGCCGTCGAACGCGCCGCCGGTGATCCCCGGCGGATAGCGGACCGGCTCGCCCACCGGCGTCAACGACCGGGGGTCGAGTTGCCGCACGATGCCCTGCACCGCGTCCACCACGAACGCGGTCTCCTCGTGCAGCACCACGTTGACCCCGAGACCGGGCGTGGTCGGCGTGGTCGCGGTGATCTGCAGCGTGGCCAGGTCCAGCGAGCTGACCTGACCGGTCCGCAGATCCCGCAGCACCAGCAGCCGGTCGGTCTGGGTGACCTGCACCGAGTGCCGGCGCGCGCCCGGCACCTCGACCCGGGTGTCGACCCGGGCGGTGACCCCGTTGACCCGGGCCAGCTCGCTGCGGCCCGTGCTCCACAGCCAGGACGCGGCGTCGTAGTTCGCCACCGCGTTGTCGGCGGCGCCGAGGCCGAGGACGGTCAACCCCATGGCGGCCAGCAGCGCGGCCACCGTACCGATGGTCACCAGCCCGCCCCGCCGGAGGCGGGGGCGGCGGGGCCGGGCCGGCTCCGTCCCGGTGTGCGCGACGTCCTCGATGGTGGCCACAGCCGGTCGCCTTCCCGTCTCGGTGCGGGGGAGACGGGCCGTGCGGCCGCGACCCTCCCCAGAGCCGGGAGCCATCATATGGGCCGGTCGCGGGCGGGGGAACCCGCACCGTCCGCCTGTGGACACCCAGCGTGTCCGCAGTGGCGCGACGGTCAACCCGGCGACCGGCCACCCTCCCGGTCCGTGCAGACCTGCCCGGAGGTTGCGAAGCTGTCCGTCGAATAGACCGCGAGCACCGTGAAGCAGTAGTCCAGCCGGGCGTTCAGCCCGTTCACCGTGTAGCTGGTCTGCCCCGCGTCCACCGTGGCCATCACCCCCAACCGCTGGCCGGCCCGGCCGCCCGCCACCATGAACGGCACCCCGCCGCCGGTCGGGTCCGTCCAGGTGATGGTGATGGTGGTGCTGTCGTCGCGCAGCTCCAGCCCGCCCGGCGGCGCACCGGACGCCTCCGGCGCCGCGCCCGTCGGCCCGGGTGCCGGCGCGGGCGCCGGATCGTCCCGGCCCAGCACCACCGCACCCACCCCGACCAGCGCGGCCACCGCGACCGCGACCCCGCCGGCCACGACCGCCCGCCTGCGCCCGCGCGACGCCGGCTCCGCCCCCATCGGGTACGCCGCCGGCGGTGGCCCGCCCTGCTCCCCGGGGTACGCCGGGAAGGGTGGCTCCACGTGGCCCGGTGCCGGTCGGTCGGCGAGGTGCCCCGCCGGGACGCCGCTCCACGACGTCGTCGCCCACTCCGGTGACGGCGACCCGCCGACCGGTGCCGCCGGGTTCACCGGCGGCGGGCCGAAGGCCGGACCGCCGACCGGGTGCGGCGGCTCGGCCGGCGCGTCGACTCGCGGTCCGGCCGCCGCGTTGGCACGTGGTCCGGCCGGCGCATCGACGTGCGGGCCACCGACCGGCGTTCCGGGCACTCGTCCCGCCGGTTGGGGTGCTCCGAGTTCCTGCTGGGCCGGGTAGGGCGTCGCGGTCGGGTAGGAGGGCCCGGGTCCGCCGGCCGGGTGGGCGTTGGTGGGAACGCCGCTGGTCGTGTAGGAGACGGCGGGTGGTCCGCTGGTCGGCTGGGCGGTGGCCGGCGCGCCGCTGGTCGGGTAGGAGCCGGGCGGTCCGCTGACCGGAGGGGCGGTAGTGGGAGCGCCGCTGGTCGGAAAGGAAGCGCTGCTGGTCGGGTGGGCGATGCCGGTCGGGCCGTTCGGAGGCCCCGCCGACGTGCCGGCGGGTAGTCCGCCGGCCGGGGTCGGGCTGGCGGATGCGTTCCGCTGGAGCCGGGGCACTACCGGGGGCGGGGGGAGCGGCCCGTCCGGGCTCGGGACGACCGGAGTCCGAGCCGGCGGTGCCGGCGGGATCGTCGCCCCGGTCGGCGGCGCCGTCGTCTCCAGCAGCGGGGCGATCTGCTGCACCGCGATGGTCGGCTTCGCCCAGCCAGGTGCGCGCACCCCCGGCTGCTGGTCACCCGTCCCGCTCGGTACACCAGGCGCCGCAACGGGTGCCTCCGCTGAAGGTGTTGCCGCTCCACCGGCCGACGCCGACGTGCCGGCCGGTCGGGCGGTGACCGACGCCGGTGGGGCGACCGGCGGTACCGGTGACGGCGTCCGCGGTCCCAGCGGCGTTCGAGGCGCCGGTGCGGACGACGGCACCGGGGGTGCGGCGGCCGGGCCGGGTGGCGCGAAGGTCGGGTCGGCAGGAGTGGAGGCAGGGCCGGGAGATGCGGTGGGTGCCGGGCTCCACGGTGCCGGTCTCGGGCTCCACGGTGAGGAGGATGCCGGGAGCGGCGCGGGGCTGGGCGGGAGGGCGGGAACGGCCGGGCTGGTCGCCGGTCCGGGCGCTGGCCGGGGCGGAACCGTCGCCGCGGACGGCGGTGCCCAGGGCGACGGTTCCGGGACGTGCGCGGCGGCCGGTGCGATCGTCGGCTGCGGCTGCGGCTGCGGCTGGACTTCGGGTCCACGGAGTGGCCGGTCCGGCCCGGTCAGGGGCGGTGCCGGCATAGGCGCGGCGGGGACAGCCCGGGCCGGTGGTGCCGCCGACCCGGCGTGCGGAGAGCGGGGGGCGGGCACCGACGGCAGGGTCATGGTCGGCCCGGCGAGGTCCGGCTGCGGTCCCGGAGCGCCCTCGCCGAGGTACTCACGGGCGTTGCGTACGGCGGGGTGGTCGGGACCGAGCACGGCGGGCCCGACGGTGGCGACGCGGCTGTAGTTGCGGCGGGCCTCGTGCCGGTTGCCCAGCTCCTCGGCCACCACGGCCAGGTCATAGGAGACCGCCAGCATCAGCGGGTCGGCGTCGCCGCGCCCGCGCTCCCCGGCCGCGTACGTCTCCTCCAGCACCCGCCGGGCCGCGGTCGGGTCATCCGCCTCGTGATGCAGCCGGGCCAGCAGATGGGCGTTCTCCAGCACCTCCGGGTGGTCCTCCCCGTACGCCGGACGGGCCGACTCGACCGCGGCTTCCAGCAACTGGCGGGCGGTGGCCAGGTCACCGGCGGAACGCAGGGCGAGCGCCTGGTGCCGAGCGACGCTCAGGGGGAAGGGGTCGGACACGCCAGCAATGCTGCCCGTAGTCGGTGGCCGGACGCCACCCGCCGACTACGGCGCCCCGGCCCGGCGGCCGAGCGAGTCCGCCGACCATGCCGCTGACCTGCGGTTATGCCCGGCATGATCGGCCAGGCTGCGGCGATGTGCATGATCCATCCGGGCCGTGTACAGTAATGCCCCGTGCGGCCCGCCAGGGCGGCCGAGGGGCGACGAGGTCGCCTCCGGCCGACAGGGTAGGCTGGGCGAGCAGGTCCGGGTGGCGGAATGGCAGACGCGCTAGCTTGAGGTGCTAGTGCCCGTATAGGGCGTGGGGGTTCAAGTCCCCCCTCGGACACGTTATTTCCACACGAAGCGTGATAGTTCTTCGTGTTTTGCGTGATCCCCGTCCCGTTGGGCGGGGATTTTTGCTGTGGCGGCGAAGCCGCTTCCGTGTCGGTTGAGCGTGTGTACCGCGGTCTCGGATTCGATGGTCCATGCGTGGTGGTCGCACACAATGATCATGTTGTTGGTGTGCAGGTAGGTGGCGACCTTATCCGGGTCGGGGCTGCGCAGCGCAGGCTGGTGCCGGTGTAGTCCGCGGTCGTGTCGGATGCGGTCGAGCAGGTGGTCTTCCCGGATGTAGAGGATCTTCGGTCGGGGTGAGGTCTTGGTACGGCTGCTGGTGTGGCCGTGCCGGCAGCGGTATCCGGGGCGGCCGTGGACCCAGTGGGAGTCCATGATGCGGCCGCAGACGCCGCAGCACACGAGGCCGGCCAGGAGGTAGCGGCGGGGAGCGCCGTCAGCTGGGGTGGGCGCGGTGTGGATGGCCTGGGCCGCGATGAACTGTGCCTCGGTGACCAGTGGCGGGTGGGCGATCTGGCGGGAGATGACCCACTGTGGGGCGGCGTTCCGGCGCTGGATTTCGTGGTGTCGGCTGATGGTGCCGTCTGGCTCGATGTCGTCGTGGTCGGTGCGTTGCCGGTTCCACACTTGGCGGCCGGTGTAGCGGGGGTTGGCGAGGATCGCCGCGACGGTGGTCAGCATCCATTGGTGGCCGCTGCGGTGGCGGTTACGTGCCGGGTCGGCGCCGGACGGGCAGGGTATGCCGGTGTCGTTGAGGGCGCGGGCGATGCTGGCCACGCTGTAGCCGGCGAGCCGCTGCTCGAAGATCCACCTGACCCAGGGTGCGGTGGCCGGGTCGGGTTCCAGGCGGTGCAGGCGGCGTCCCCAGGCGGCGTGGGCGCGGTTCGGATGAGGACCAGCGTCCACGAGGCGGTAGCCGTAGGGTGGTCGGCCACCGAGATGCCGTCCTTGGAGTTCGGCTTGGGCGCGCATGGCGGCGGTGGTGCGGTGCCGGGCCCGGGACACCTCCCGCTGGGAGTGCACGCCCAGCAGGTCCAGCAGCGCCACCTGTCGGGGGTTGTCGAAGTCCACCGGTCCGTGGGTTTCCGGCAGCCACAGCTGCACACCATGCTTGAGCAAGGTGGGGGTCAGTTGTTCGAGTTGCTGGCCGTGGAAGGCGCGTTCGTACTCACCCACGACGATCGCGTCGAACCCGCGCGCCGGCTCAGCCATGGCGGCGAGCAGCCGTGCCGCCTGCGGCCGGTCCGGCCACGCGATCCGGCGAGAGACACCCTCGTCGAAGAACTCGACCACGATCCGACCGTGGCCGGCAACCAGGTCCTCGGCGTAGTTGCGCTGCCACCGGCACGACGACGCTCGATCCTGATGATCGATGGTGGACATCCGGCCGTAGAACGCAAACCGCAGCTCCTCCGGCGACGGGGTGAACCGCCGTGGTCGGAACCTCCGTTGTTGAGTCGCCCACGATGTGAGGGTGGGCTGGCCGGGGATCACATCTGTTCGCGTCGTCATGGGACCTCCACGATCGGCACGCCTGCCTGCTCATGGCCTCTTCCAAGCTAGCGGCCGGAGACGAGATTGTGGCGGTTCGTCACCCATGCGAGTGATCGAGCGGTCGTCGCTGCTGCCTTGCGCCGAACGGCGAGGCCAGTGACAGCACACGGCGGCCGCCGCGATGACCTCTTCGGCGGCTTCGAAGGTGCCAGCGCCGAGCACGCCAGTCACGAAATCCTCGCGATCACGAGGCCCTGCAGGCAGGGCGTGCAGGCCGGTCACGCTGCGTTGCTTTCGTGCCTGCCCTGCGTGTAGGTGTCCGGATCCTCCTTGCAAGTTGTGAGGGATCTTTACAGCAGGTGATCGTGATCTCTACAGTTCGGCGACTTCATTCACGGTAATCAACGGGGGACTTGTGGTGACTGCTGCCCGGCTATGGGTTGGTCCTTCCTCGGCTGTTCATCGGCCACGGCGGCGCTCGGCGCTGGTGCTGTCGATGGTGCTTCTCGCAGGCTTGTTGGTGGCACCGGGTGCTCCAGCGGCGGCAGCTGCGTCGGCGCCGAGGGGACCGCTGGTGGCGCGGGACGTGGCAGCTGCCTCGCGCTTGGCGGAGGAGTCTGGGCAGCGGGTGGAGGTAGCCGCGGGGCGGTCGGAGCTGACGCAGGTCTTCGCGTTGCCCGATGGCGGATTCCAGCAGGAGTCAGGGGTGGTGCCCCAGCGGGCGCGTCGCGCGGATGGGTCGTGGGCGCCCGTGGACCTGTCGTTGGTCCGTGGTGGGGACGGGTTGTGGCGTCCGGCGGTGTCGGTGGCTGATGTGCGGTTCTCTTCTGGTGGCAGCGGGCCGATGGTGACGCTGGTGCGCCAGGGCATGAGTTTCAGTCTGTCGTGGCAGGGTGGTTCGTTGCCGGCGCCGACGGTCGCGGGGGAGTCGGCGACCTATTCGGAGGTCTTGCCGGGTGTGGATCTGGTGGTGCGCGCGACGTGGACGGGCTTTTCTCATGTGTTGGTGGTGAAGACGCCGGAGGCGGCGGCGAACCCGGCGTTGCGTCAGCTGCGGTTCGACATCGGTGGTGACGCGCGGGCCGTTCAGGCCGGCGACGGCGGGTTGCGTGCGGTCGCTAACGGTCAGGTGTTGGCGGAGTCGGCGACGGCGACGATGTGGGATTCGACGCCGAGTTCAGCGGCGCGACCGCAGACGACGGCGCGCGTCGCCGGCATGGCGGCGGCGGAATCGTCGCCTGCGGGCCCTGGGGACGCCGCTGCGACGCGCCCGTGCGGACGGAGGTGACCAGCGACGGAGACGTTCTGCTGCACCCCGATCAGACCTTGTTGACCGGCGGGGATGCGGTGTTCCCGGTGTTCATCGACCCGCCGTGGTCGACGGGCAAGAGCCGGTGGGCGTACGCGACCAACAACAACTCGTCCAACTCGGATGTCACCGTCGCGCGGGTCGGTAAGAGCCCGGACACCGGGGTGCTGTATCGGTCGTTCTTCGACTTCCCTCTGGCGGGTATCGCGAAGAAGTACATCGCGAAGGCCTATGTGCAGGCCACGCTGGATCACTCCTATTCCTGCGATGACACGATCACCTACCTGTGGCACGCGGGACCGATCTCTTCGACGCCGCGCACAAAGTGGTCGCCGACCATGAAGCAGGCTATCGAGAACGCGTACTCGCACGGCAACGAGGCTGACGGGTGCGGCCCGAAGGACCCGGACATGACGGTCACCTTCGAAAGCTCGGTGATCACGAGCAAGATCCAGGATCATGCGGCGAACTCCGCTCCGTACATCACGCTGGCGTTCTGCGCCTGCGCGGGGAATGGCAGCGGTGAGACCACCCAGGATCGGTGGAAGAAGTTTTTCCCGAACAGTGTGAAGTTGATCGTCGACTTCAGCTCCTACCCGGGACAGCCGTACGGACTGCAGACGACCGGCGCCGCTTGCTCGGCCGGGGTGCGAGCGACCATCGGCACGCTGACGCCGGCCCTGTCAGCGGTGTTTCCTGACGCGGACGGGACGCAGGCGTTGACGACGAAGTGGGAGTGGTTGGAGATCCCCGCAACGGGGACCTACAACGACAGCACCCCGCGTAAGCCGGCACCGGCGGGCGCGTCGGTTCCGGCGGGCGGCCGGTCGACCACGGCGGCGCTGTCGGGTCTGGTCAACGGCAAGTCGTATGCGTTCCGGGCGATGGCCACCGACCCGGCCCCGTACAACCTGGCCAGCGCGTGGTCGGCGTGGTGTGAGTTCACGACCGACGTGAGTTACCCGGACGTGACCGCGACGGTGACGACCCTGCCTGCGGGGCCGGGGGAGAAGGGCGTGTTCACGCTGTCGTCGAACACGTCGACGGTGATGAAGTTCCGCTACGGCTGGAGCTCTCCGCCCACGACGGAGATCACGGCCACGGGGGCGGGTGTTCGCACGGCGACGGTGACTCTGACCGCCCCGAAGTTTGGGGAGAACATCCTGTACGTGTCGGCGATCAACTCCGCCTTGACAGAGGGGCAGGGGTCGGTGGCCTTCATTGTGGAGCGGCCGGCGCCGCCGGCGAACTGGTGGAAGCTGGAGACACGGCCGGGAGTCAACCAGACCCAGGCGCTGACCGACGACCGGGTTGGGGCGCCGATCGCCACTCCGCTGGCTCCGACGGGCGTGACCTGGTCGCCGAATCTGCGGCTGCCCGGGGCCGCGAGCCCGACTTTCAACGGGTCATCCTCGGCGTTGAACCACAACCAGCCGGTGGTGGACACGACCCAGTCGTTTAGCGTGGCGGCGTGGGTGCGACTGTCGGCGCTGCCGACCAGTGAGGACAACGTCGCGGTCAGCCAGGACGGCACGAGCGCCGCAGGGTTCCAGCTCGGCGTGCGGATGGCGGGATCGCCGTTGACGCCGCGATGGGCGTTCGTCATGAAGGACACCCCGGACCAGACCAGCGCGACCCGCTCCGCGGCTGCGGTCGCCGCCCTGACATCCGCCGACGTGGGGAAGTGGACCCACGTGGCGGGGGTGTTCGACCGGCCGTCGGGCAAGATGCAGCTCTACGTCAACGGCACACTGGTCGGTGACGCCGACCGAGCGGCCACACCCTGGGCAGCGACCGGGATCTTCTCCATCGGCCGTGGCTTCAACACGACGCCAGCGAAATGGTTCACCGGAGCCATCGCCGACGTGCAGGTCTACGACCGGGTCCTGGTAGCCCAAGACTTCACCGGCAGCCTGGCCACGGATGCCTACCCCTACAACGAGCCGGGCATGGTCACCGCCCCGAAAACCTCCGCATGGGACTTCAAGAACGCCTACCCCTGCTACGAGATCACCCCGGACCCGGCTACCTGCCGGGTAGCAGAGGTGGGCGACTTCAGCCGGCAACTCGCTCTCACCGAAGGCACCTGGGTCGGTTACGGGCAGCGCAACAAGGCGTTGCTGCTGGACGGCTCTCACTTCGTTGAGGATCCGGCCGATCCGCACTACAACCAGGTCACCCAGGAGTACGGCCGCGCCCAAAACAACCTCGGGGATGAGATCAACCCGAACTGGAGCGACGGGGCGGTGGTGCGCACAGACGCCTCGTTCACGGTGTCGGCGTGGGCGCGGGTGGACGCCGCAACTGGCCGGCAGACGGTCCTGTCGCAGGACCACGCCTCCGGATACAGCGGTTTCGACCTGCAGTTCACCGACACCTCCGGCGGGCAGTGGGCGTTCACGATCCGCGCGGGCGCGACCAACACCACCGCCATCACCACCGCGGCTGCCGCCGCGACGGACCCGACGGAATGGCACCAGCTGACGGGGGTGCTCGACGTCGAGCACCGCCAAATCCGCCTTTACGTCGACGGGAAGCTCGCGGCCACCACACCGATGGCCGCCGCCTGGCAGCGATGGAACGCCACCGGACCGTTCGTGGTCGGCCGCTCCGACCAGCCCGCCGGGTTCACCGACTGGTTCCGTGGCGGCGTGGACGACGTGGTCGCCTACCAAGGCGCGTTCACCGACGGCGGCGTGCGCGACCTCTACGACACGCAGGTCAGCCAGACGGGCGACGAATGACCACGCCACCGCACGCCGCTGACCAGCTGCACGATCAGGAACCGGCACCTCGCCGGAGGATCACCCGAGAGGACCTGCACAAGGTGCCGACCCCGACCAACCGACCCCACCGGACTCGAATGCTGTCCACGCCACGTCGCCTGATCGCGGCGACCCTGACCGCGATCCTCAGCGCCGGCGCGCTCGCAGTACCCCCGGCGCAGGCCAAGCCACACCCGACGCACCACAGCGTCCCGGTCGAGAAGCTCGACTCGATCGGCGGACCGGCGAAGCACAAGGCGCTGCCGACCAAGCCGGCGAAGACCGCGACGTGGGCCAAGCCGATTTGGCCGGCGCCGGGCCGAGCCCGCGCCGCCCTACCGGCGACCACCACTCGCGCCGCAGCCGCCATCCCTGCCCGTGTCGGAAGCCTGCCGGTCACGGTGACCCGTGCCGCGACCACCACCGGCCGCACCGTCACCGGAGTCGATGTCGAGGTCCACGACCGCGGCAAGAGCCCCAGCGCCTGGCGAAACGGCCTCCTGCTGACCCTCCGTCCTGAGGGTGCGGCAGGGCCGGCGGACGTTGATGTCACCGTCGACTACAGCACCTTCCGCCACGCCTATGGCGGAAACTGGTCCTCACGGCTCAAGCTATGGACGCTCCCATCCTGTGCTCTGACGACCCCCTCCGCAGCCGACTGCCGAGCGACCGCGGTGAAGTCGGTCAATTCCGTCGCAGAGGGGACCGTGAGCGCCCGGGTGGCCGTAGGGTCGGCTGGCACGGTGATGGCCCTCGCGGCAGGTCCCGCTGGTGTGCAGGGTGACTACTCCGCCACGCCGCTGGCCGCGTCTTCTACCTGGTCCTCCGGCGGATCGACCGGCAACTTCACCTGGTCCTACGACATGCGCGTCCCGCCGGCGGCCGGTTTGGCGCCGAAGGTGTCCCTGGCCTACTCCTCCGGAACTGTCGACGGGCGCTCGAGCGCGGAGAACAGCCAACCGTCGTGGGTCGGTGAGGGCTTCGACTACTCACCCGGGTTCATCGAACGTAGCTACGTGCCGTGCAGCGAGGACATGGCCGGCTCGGCCAACAACACGGTGAAGACCGGCGACCTGTGCTGGCGCTCCTACAACGCGACCATGTCCCTCAACGGTGGCGGCAGCGAACTGGTCTTCGAAGCCGGCAAGGGCTGGCACTCCCGCGACGAGGACGGCGCGAAGATCGAGAAGCTACCCGGGGCTAGTAACGGCGCCAACGGCGGTGAGCACTGGAAGGTCACCACCACCGACGGCACCCAGTACTTCTTCGGCCTGAACAACCCACCCGGCCAGAGCACCGCCACGAACTCTACGTGGACCGTCCCGGTCGCCGGGAACCACACTAATGAGCCGTGCAACGGTGGCACCTTCGCGACGTCGTTCTGCAACCAGGCCTGGCGGTGGAACCTCGACTACGTTGTCGACCCCCGCGGCAACACCATGTCCTACTGGTACAGCCCGGAGACGAACCGGTACGGCAAGAACCTCAACGCCAGCGACAAGGCCGTCTACACCCGTGGTGGCACGCTGAGCCGCATCGATTACGGCACCTGGGACCGGTCCGGGAGCCGATCCATCATCTCCACCGGGCAGGTCACGTTCACCGCCCTGGACCGCTGCGACTCGAACTGCACCAACCACAGCCCCGGTGTCAGCTGGAAAGACGTCCCCTGGGACCAGGAATGCACCTCTACCGCCACCACCTGCGGCACCAACTACGCGCCCACGTTCTGGTCCACCAAGCGGCTGGCGAAGGTGACGACCCGCGTGTGGGACACCACCAAGACCACCCCGGCCTGGCAGGACGTCGACTCCTGGACGTTTACGCACACGTACCCGTCGGTCGGTGACGGCAGCGACTACGCCGGCATGTGGCTGGCCTCCATCGTGCACACCGGTCTGGTCACCAACACCACTGCCACCGGATCCACCGCCACCGTTCCCGACAACCTCGCCCCGATCGCTTTGCCGCCGGTGACGTTCGAACCCACGTCCCTGCAGAACCGGGTCCTCGCCTCGCACAACACCACGAACAACCGCAACCGGATCGGCAACATCATCACCGAAACTGGATCCAAGATCCAGGTCACTTACAGCGACCGCGAATGCTCCTCCAGCAATCTGCCCAGCGCGCCGGAGACCAACACAAAGCTTTGTTACCCGGTCATCGGGCCGGATCCCTACAACCCTGACGGCCCGGACATCCGCGAGTGGTGGCACAAGTACGTCGTCCGGCAGGTGTCCCAGTCCGACATCCCCGCTGTCGTCGACGGCCTCGACTACCAGGCCCCCGTGCAGAACACCTTCTACGACTACCTCGGTGACCCGGCCTGGCACTACGCCGACGACGACGGGCTCATCAAACCCAAGCGCAAGACGTGGAGCCAGTTCCGCGGCTACCGCACCGTCGAAACCCGCACCGGTGACGCACCCCGGCAGACCCTGACCCGCACCACCTTCCTGCAGGGCATGCACGGCGACCGCCTCAACACCGCCGGCGGCAGCCGCACCGTCGCCATCGGCGCGTCATTGGGCTCGGAGACCGTCTACGACGAGGACCAGTTCGCCGGCATGATCCGCGAGGAGGTCGTCTACAACGGCACTCTCACCAAGCCGGTCAGCAAGACCGTCCACGTACCCTGGCGCTCCCCGGAAACCGCGACGCGCACCATCAACGGCGACGCCGTCACCGCCCGGTTCGTCAACACGAAGACCACCTACCAGGCGACCGCGCTCGGCGTCGACGGACAGGACGGCTGGCGCACTACGCGCACCCAGGCGAGCTTCGACGACTCCTACGGCACCGTCACCTGGACACAGGACGACGGCGAGTGGCCCACGACCGGCGACGAGCAGTGCACGACGCTCACGTACAACCGCAACACCAACGCGAACATCACCGGCACGGTCAAACAAACCACGACAACCGGGCTGGCCTGCGGCCAAAATCCGACCAGCACCAACGACATCATCTCCGACACCCGCAACACCTACGACGGCGCTGCCAACCCGGACATTGAACCCACCTACGGTGCGGTCACCAAGGTGGAGAAGCTCAAGACGTGGTCCGCATCCACCGGCACCACCTGGCAAACCACCGCCCAGAGCACCCAGGACGTATTCGGTCGCCTCGCCTCTGCCACGGATGTACGCGGCAACACCACCCTCACCACCTATACGCCGGCCACCGGCCCGGTCGCTTCCGTCACCACGAAGAGCCCCGACCCCAACGGGGGCACCGACTGGAGCACCACCGTCACCAACGCCCCCTACTGGGGAGCACCGGTCAAGACCACCGACCCCAACGGCCGCGTCAAGGACAGCACCTACGACCCGCTCGGCCGGGTCAGCAAGGTATGGGCCGTCGGCTGGGACCGCGCCAACCGCGAGGCCACGCCGTCGGCCTCTTACAGCTACTCCTACGCGTCGGGTCGCAACGCATACCCGTACGTCCAGGTCAGGACCCTCCACGCCGGCGGCGGATATCTGACCACGTATCAGATCTTCGACGCCCTGCTGCGGCCCCGCCAGACACAGTCCACCGGCGCGAACGGTGACCGTGTCATCACCGACACGATCTACGACAAGTCAGGTCGTGTCGACGCGACCTACGCCGCCCACGGCAAGATCGGCGCGCCATCGGGCACCCTGTGGGCCCAGCCTGAGTCGTCGGTGCCCGCCGTGACCCGCACCGTCTACGACGACGCGTCCCGCCCCACCGCCAGCATCCTTCTCGGCACCGACGAGGTCATCAGCCAGGTCGAGAAGTGGCGCACCACCACCACCTACCTCGGCGACCGAACCAGCGTCACCCCACCCAAGGGCGGTACTCCCACCACCACCGTCACGGACGCTCAAGGCCGCATCATCGAGCTGCGGCAGCACATCACCAGCCAGGGCATCGACGGCGCCTACCAGAGCACCCGCTACACCTACAACCGCAAGGGCAAGCTGACCACCGTCGCCGACGCCGACGGCAACGAATGGACCTACGCTTTCGACGTCAAGGGCCGCCAAACCTCCAGTAGCGACCCCGACAAGGGCACCACCAACAGCACGTACTACGACACCGACGACCTCGCCACCACCACCGACGCACGGGGCGAGGTCTTGGCCTATCAGTACGACACACTCGGACGCAAAATCGGTCTCTACGACGACACCATCTCCACCGCCACCAAGCGGGCGAGCTGGAAGTACGACAAGACCGACATCATGTTCGGCGGTGAGGTCGTCCGGGGACAGCTCACCGAAGCCACCCGCTTCGACCCACCCGGCTCCACCAACGCCTACAAGCAACGGTTCCTCTCTTTCACCAAGCGCTACCAGCCCGGCGCGGTGCAGTACGTCATCCCCGCCACGGAAACCGGCCTGAACACCACCTGGGAGATCGGCTACGGCTACCGGGAGCAAGACGGCTCACCCAGCAGCGTCACCATGCCCGCCGCCGGTGACCTCAGCGCCAGCGAAACCGTCACCACCACCTACGATGCCACCTCCGGCCTGCCCGTCACCCTCACTACCGGCTCCACCTACGGCGGCAGCTACGTCATCGGACAGCAGTACACCGCCTACGGCGAACCCACCCTCACCACCCGCAAATCCAACGCCGGCAACTACGTCGACGAGACCAACACCTACGACCTGACCACCCGCCGGCTCACCAACACTCACGTCAAACCCGAAACCTCCACCGGCACCGTCTCCAACCGCACCTACGACACCGACGACGCCGGCAACATCACCTCCATCACCGACCAACCCCAGGTCGGCCCGACCGACACCCAGTGCTTCCAGCAGGACCCGCTCGGCCGGCTCACCACCGCCTGGACCCCCAAGTCCGGCGTCGACTGCACGACCGCACCGTCGGTCGGGAACCTCGGCGGCCCAGCCCCCTACTGGCACGACTGGACCTTCGACAAGGTCGGCAACCGCCTCACCGACACCGCCCACACCAGCGGCGGCGACACCAAACACAGCTACATCGTCCCCGCCGGCGGCAAGGACGTAGTGCAACCGCACGCCACGACCGCCGTCACCACCGAAACACCCGGGCAACCGACCGTCACCAACGCCTACGCCTACGACAACGCCGGGAACACCACCTGCCGACCCGCCGGCAGCAGCACCAACGCCTGTGCTTCAGGAAGCGCTTCTCAAAACCTGTCCTGGGACCCCGAGGGACACCTCACCAGCATTTCCGGCGATGCTCCTACGGCTGGCAGCAACATTTATGACGTCGGCGGCAACCGCCTCATCCGGAGAGATGCTACCGGCACTACCCTCTACCTGCCGGATATGGAAATCCGCTGGAACGGCACTAATCGCAATACGACACGCTATTACACGTTCGGTGGCAAGCTCATCGCCTCCCGCACTGCTGGCGCCCTCACCTGGTTGTTCGCTGACCATCAAGGCACCCAATACGCCACGGTCAGCAACTCGAGCACACAGACTGTTGCCCACCGCTACCAAACCCCCTACGGAAACTCCCGCGGGTCACAAGTCTCCTGGGTCAACCCCAAGGGTTTCGTTGGTGGCGATAACAGTCCCACCGGGTTGATCCACCTCGGCGTACGCGAATACGACCCCAATCTCGGTCGATTCATCTCTGTAGACCCCCTACAAGACTTGGCAGATCCGCAGCAATGGAATGCCTATTCCTACGCTAGCAATAGTCCGGTCACCTCAAGCGACCCGAGTGGGCTTAGTCCAGAGGACGCCCAATGGGCCGGTGGGAAGCCGTCGCGCCACTCCCAAATCAACACCGAACTGAGGTATGGCGGCGCTGGTTGCGGATCGGAGTGCAAGGCGGAGCAGCGGCAGGACAACGAGAAGCGCAGGTGGAATCCAACCAATCTCAGGTGTCAATCACGCTGCATCCACTTGGATCCGGAGTCACCTTCCTCGCGCAAGACGAAGAAAGTGGTTCCTGATGCGGTTTCAACTGGACAGTGGCTTTGCTTGGCGCAAAAGTGCGTGGCGGGATCACCGATGATTCAGTGCGCCAAGTTCAACGACTGCAGAAACGTCGAAAAATATCTTGATGACACAAGCTGTGCTAACTCTGTTGTATGTATAACGAGGAAGCTTGTAGACATCATCGCTGTAGCCTTAGTGATTTATGCTCCGGCGCTCGCCGCGTCGGGGGGAGTTGTTGCAGGTTCAAGACTTCTCCGGCCGGCAACAGCTAGTTCGCGCGGCATAAGTCAATTCGGCGGTGTGATATCAGAGGAAGGTGTCAACGCGGCCGGAGGGCGTCTGTTTGTTTCTAGTGGAGAGATCGCTCAAAATGACTTCGTGGGCATCGTCAACGGCGCCTTAATGCGGGGCGACGAAGTGCACATCATCAGCGGCGCCCACGGGCTCCCCGACGGCTCACTGATCTCTGATGCCGGCTTCTATGCTGATGATGTCGCAAGGTTTGGTAGTCTCCCTGGAGTTACTGTCCACAACCTGCCGTCGATGTCTCCTGCTGAGGTGCAGCAGGTGCTTCAAGGGCCGGGTACAATTATCGGCGGCTTCTGCAACAGCGCCGTTTGTCTTGCATCCTTCAAGTGACCGTTGTGGAGATCGACGTGAGCGTCGACGAGAGTCAGCCGATTCGCGAGTATGTGGGACTGATCTGGATTGAAGAAAAGCCGGGCATCCGCCTACGTATTCTCGCCAGGTCTCTGGAAGAAGCTAGGTCCCTCGTTTCTGAGGAATATGGAGATGGCCATGTAATTTCGATTTGGAGTGAGGGGGATGCTGCCAGCCCGCGATCAGGGAAGCGCTCTACATGAGCGAAGATGCGTCGTTGGCTCGAATCTGTTGCCGATAATAGACTGAGGTTTTGGTAAATCCTTTCGGGCCTCCCGCTTCGAGGGGACGGTGCGAGTGGTCCTCAGTCCGCCAACGGAATAGTGCATCGATGATGCCTTGACGTCCGTCGAAGCTTTCATGCAGCAGCCAGACGGTGTTATTCTGTGTGCCCAATCTCGGCTTCGCCGATCAGTTGTCGCTGATCGTCATGCTCTAGAGCGAAGCGAAGAAAGAATTCGGAGTCCAGCGAGCATTGACAGCGCCCGCAGGCGGCGCGGGCGTGGTTCGGGTGGGGGCCGGCGTCGACGAGCCGGCAGCCGCACGGTGGCCGGCCAGCGAGATGTCGGCCCTGCGGGTCGTCACGCAAGGGCTTGCCGTCGACGGCGATGGCGCGGTACTGCTTCGGTCGCCGTGGTGCCGTGCTGGTACGGGTGTACGGTGAGAACAATCGCAGGTCAATACCGGCTGTTCGAGCGCGAAAGAGCGGAGGACGCGGTCAACGTCGAGCTGTGTCGCGACGTCTGTGATGCCGAGGCTCGCATCCGTATCAGCGGCAGCGGACGAATTTCCGTCTGCCGTGCCGCTCGGCGGGCAATGCGACGACGAAGCGCTGAGGAGGATGCTCTTCACACCGCCTTCGCCCGTGAGACGGTTCAGCTGCGGATGCTGCAGCGCCGCCTCACTGATCCTGCTCTTGGGCTGGTCTGGTGGGTGGACCGCTACGCCGACCTCCAGTTTGCTGCCGGAGATCCGAAAGCCAAGGTCATCTCGATCCTCGCTGCCTTTCAGACCCTACGGGAAACAGCCGACGACGCCGACGATCGGGATGCAGAGCCTCGGGTGCAGATTCGGCGGGCTGCAGAAGAAATTCTCAACGGCGTTGAGGACCGGATACCTTGGTGCTGGCTATGGAGATGTTACATCGAACCCTGCGGCAGGCAGGACTCGTCACGCGCATCCATCAGAGGGGTGTGGATGACTAGCGAGGGATCTGCTGATCAAGGGCGGCGCGAGGGCTGAAGGCACTTGCCCAGAAAGGCTGGCACTCAGCCAACGAGGCCACGGCGCACCCGACCCTGCCGCCGTGAGCGCTTGGGCGTCCGATCCGGCGGCTTCACTGCTTCTCCTCATGGCCGCTGGCTGCTATAGGCTTACGGCATGAGCACCCATGCTGCGCATGGGTGCCGCGAATTTGGGTCCGAATCCCCCCTCGGACACTCCCGCGTAGCATCCATGCGACGTTGGACGTACAGGTGGTCAAGCATGCTTGACCACCTGTTTTCACTTTCTGTCACCGTCGTTGGCAGCAGCCTCGTCCTCAGGCGAGGTGGGTCATGAGCGACCGGCCAATCGATTCGGTGATCCCGGCGGTGGTTCCATCAGGCGGATTCAAGATCCGCGGCGACTCGCGTGCCGCGATGAAGCGACCGCCTTTGCCGCTGGCGCGACTGGCTCCTACTCGTGACGGCAGCACGGTGTATGGGCTGGCGACTCTTGATGTGCATGGCCGCGTCGCTGATCGGGCGGTGATGGCCGCGCGCGGCTGGGCTCCTGGCCTCAGGCTGGGCATCAGGGAAAGCGGCGGTCTGATCATCGTCGACCCTGACCCGCGCGGCGTGTTCCAGGTGACGAAAGAGGGCCATGTGCGGTTGCCTGCGGTGGTCCGCCAGTGGTGCGGGCTGACAGCCGGCGATCGGGTGCTGCTGGCGGCCGATCCGAAGGCCGGACGTCTCGTGCTGCACCCGCCGGCCTCGCTGGACGCGGTGGTCGCCAGAGTGCACGCCGAGGCGTTCGCGGGCGGTGAGTCGTGAGCGGCGTGGCGGGCAAGGCCGAACTGGAGGCCGCTCGGTTGTTGCTGTCGCGCATGGGCATCTCTCCAGCGGACCTGTTGGCAGTGGCGTCGGACCGTCCGCCGGCTCCGACGTTCGCGGAGTACGTCCCGGTGGTTGCCGCTGCGGTGAGTGCTGGGACGCGGCGGGCGTACGGGTCGTACTGGAAGCGCGTGGTCGAGCAGTGGGGCCGGCGGCGTATCGATGAGCCGACACCATCGGAGATCGAGCGGCTGGCGGAGTACGTCAAGACGCATGTGGTGGCCCGGCGGAATGCGCGGGGCGGGCGCAGCGCGGCGGAGCATCTGATCGCGTCGTTGCGATGCCTGTACCGGCGGGCGGTCGCCGACGGCCTCCTGTCTGAGGCGGAGAACCCGGCGTTGAAGGTGGCGAAGCCGCGGCGGTTGCCGAGCACCCGGCGGGCGTTGGCGGATGTGCGTTTGGCGGAGATCAACGAGGTGGCGGCGTCCACGGGTGACGATCCGGCGTTGGACAGTCTGCTGCTGCGGTTGCACACCGAGACGGCGTGCCGTCGGGGTGGGGCTCTCGCTTTGCGGCCGGTCGACCTGGATTCGGATCAGTGTCTGATCCTGCTGCGGGAGAAGGGTGAGACGGTGCGGTGGCAGCCGGTGTCGCCGACGCTCATGCGATATCTGCAGCGGCACGCCGAGCAGCGGCATGCGACCGAGACGGGGCCGGTGTTCCGGTACCGCAGCGGCCAGCCGATCACGTACCGGCGCTACGACCACCTGTGGGTGCGCATCGGTGAACACCTGCCCTGGGTGCACGCGCAGCAGATCAGCACCCACTGGCTACGGCACACCACGCTGACGTGGGTGGAGCGCAACTTCGGGTACGCCATCGCCCGCGCCTACGCCGGTCACTCCGCCGGCGGGGGAGATGCCGGAACCACCGCCACCTACGTACGCGCAACCGTCCACGAGGTTGCTGCGGCGTTGGCGGCACTCACCGGTGAGCCACACCCACTGGCATAACGGGGTGTTGAGTGACGATCGGGGCGGACTAGTACTCCAGCCGCACCTGATGAAGTCGGTGTCTTCGCTGGTAGTGGGCTGTTCTGGCGCGGTACTGGTGTCGGTGTCGCCATCGTGACCATCGATGGATGTGGTCGAACGGTCGGGTGGTGGTGATCAGGTGTGCCAGGAGACGGCGGACCTCGCCGAGGGTGAGGGGAATGAGGCCGTCATCGGATTCAGCGCCCCCTTTTTGGCCTGCGCGGCGGTGACGGCGAGGTAGGCGTGGGCGCACAGAACGGATCTTCCGCGCGGTTCGCTCTGCCGTCGCCTGTCCGGCGTTGCGGGCCTCGTCGACCAGGAAAGCGGCAGCCGAACTCCAGGTCATCGCGGTGGGCATCCACCAGGGTGTTCACGCGGTGAGCGGCAACGAGTGCGGCGTTGCCGACCGGTTGGGCGAGCCACCGGTAGTAGGGCGGTCGGCTGTGAGGGTGAACGTCTCCTCGCCACACGGACGGCAGCTGATGTCGCAAGCTGACCCGTTGAGTAGACGCTGCAGCCGGTCGGGCGTCGTATCGCCAGCGGCCTCAGCGACCGTACAGCCGTTCTTCGCCGTCGGAAACGACAACAACCCGACCACAGGGAGGGCAGCCCTCTCGGCGAAGCTCTGGGCGCCTGTAGGTGCGTGGGCCGGGTCAATAGATCGTTCAGCTCTGCCCGCCACCCCACAAATTCATTGATCAACAAAAGTGCAACATCCTGGCCGCCTGACAGGTGACCACAACAGACACGTAGGGCACCCCATGACGCCTCGCGTGAATAGCATCGACGAGCAGCTACACAGCCCGGCACAGGTCAGACGTCGATCACGTCGATGAACTGTCAAAACTTCAATTCAGGCCAGTGTGGCCAGAGCGTTGGCCCTTGAAAGAAGGCGGAAGGATCCGCCGGGCGCGTGCCGGGACAAAGCTAGATTCGCCCTTAATCACGGTCTCTGCTGAAGGAGCTGCTGCGTTGGAGACGGTCCCTGACCTGTTCGAGTCGATCTCTGTCCGGCACGGCGCGCTGTCTGCGGTCATTGACAACGAAGGCGCTCTTCGATACGAGGAACTCAACGCGAGGGCCAATCGGCTGGCTCGGAGACTCATAGCGAGCGGTGTGCGTCCGGATTCAGTCGTCGCTGTCGCGGTGCCGAAGTCCAACGACTTGATCATCGCGATCATGGCGGTGCTCAAGGCAGGCGGTGCCTACCTGCCGCTTGACCCGGCCTATCCGGTGGAGCGCCTGTCGTTCATGCTTTCCGACGCGCGGCCAGCCCTGCTGGTGCGCACCTCTTCGGTGGCGGTGCTAGAGGCCGGGCTGCCGGAGATCGTGCTCGACCAGCCGGACGTCCTCCAGGCCTGTGCCCTGTTGCCGGATCACAACATCGTCCAGCACGAGCGTCGCGCACCGCTGCGCCCGGAGCACCTGATGTACGTGATCTATACGTCGGGCTCGACCGGCTCACCGAAGGGCGTGGCCGTGCCGCACAGCGGCGTGAGCGACATGGTGGCCACGCAGGCCGCTGTATTGGGTGCCGGGCCCGGTGACCGGGTGCTCCAGTGGGCGTCGATGAGCTTCGACGCGGCGTTCTGGGACGTGAGCCTCGCATTGCTATCAGGTGCGACGCTCGTTATGGCGGCCGCCGAAGACCTGCTGCCGGGCGAACCGTTACGGGACACTCTGCTTAAGTACGACGTTACCCATGCCGTGCTGCCGCCGGTCGCGTTGAGCGAAACCGACGCAGACGACGTCCTTGTAGGCGGCACTGTCATGTCCACGGGGGACAGCTGTACGCCGACCCTGGTGCGGAAGTGGGCTCACGGCCGGCGGATGTACAACGGCTACGGCCCCACCGAGGTCACCGTAGGCGCCACGATCGGCGGACCGATCCGGCACGCCGAAGCTGTGGCCATCGGCGCGCCGTGGATCGGAAATGAAATCTACGTGCTCGACGAGCAGCTGCGGTCAGTGGCGTCGGGGACAGAGGGCGAGCTGTACATCTCGGGCAGCGGTCTTGCCCGCGGCTATCTGAACCGATCCGCAGCGACCGCGACCAAGTTCGTGGCGGACCCCTTCGGGCCACCCGGCAGCCGGATGTATCGAACAGGTGACCGCGGCTATGCAGCACCCAACGGCGAGTTTCATTTCGCCGGCCGAGTGGACGGCCAGGTAAAGCTACGCGGCTTCCGGGTCGAGCTGGGAGAGATCGAGAACCGGCTGGTCTCCCATCCCGCGGTGGATATGGCTGTCGCAGTGGTCCGTGGTGACATGGCCGACGCGCACATCGTTGGCTACGTCACCGCCAGCGCTCCGGTTACGTCGGTTGAGCTGCGCACTCACGTTGGGCAGGCACTCCCCGCTCACATGGTGCCAACGAAGATCATTGTGTTGGACCGGTTCCCGACCCAGGCGAACGGGAAGATCGATCGGAGCGCCCTGCCCGCACCAGAGGCGCGGTCCAGCGATCCGCAGCGGCAGGACAAGATGGAGTCGGGTGACTCCTCCGTGGCGATCATCTGCAAACTGGTACGGGACATCCTCGCCGTCCCGCAAGCCCACCCCACAGACAACTTCTTCGAGCTAGGCGGACACTCGATCCAGGTAACCAGACTTGCCGGGCACATCCGCGAGGAACTTAACATCCGGCTGCCGATCCGGACCGTCCTGGAGTCGGCCACGCTCGGTGAGCTTGCCACGGCGGTGGACCGTCTCCGTGCCGGCGTAGCGTGATCAGCGGAAGGCGACCGGCAGGCTGCTGTAACCCTGCAGGAAACTCGAATAGATCGGCAAGGGCTTACCGGTGAGCTGGATGTCGGTAACTGACCGTGTCATCGCGCTCAGCAGGGCCCGTAGCTCCGCCCGGCCAAGGAACGCTCCGACGCAGAAGTGCGGGCCGTGCCCAAACGACACGTGTCTGTTGGGCCAACGGGTTAGGTCGAAACGCCGGGGCATGCCGAAGACGTCCTCGTCGTTGTTGGCCGAGACGTTCCACATCGTCACGATGTCCCCCCCGCGCACCGCCTGGCCGCCGATTTCTACATCTCGAATCGCCGTGCGGGCGAAGTGCATCGCGGGAGTCGCCCACCGGAGCACCTCCTCAACGGCCGTGTCGACGTTCGCTCCGCCGCTACGCAGAGCGCGCCACTGCCCTTGGTGCTCGGCGAGCGCCTTCACCGCGCAAATTGCCGACACCCGGGACGACTCGTCGCCGCCGAGAATCAGGCTGTAACAGTTGAGCGCCACCTCTTCCAAGGTGAGCTGTCGGTCCCCGACCTGGGCAGTAGCGATCATGCTGATGACGTCGTCGCCCGGCACACGCCGACGGTGCTGGGCAATCTCCATGAAGTAGCCGACGATCTCGCTGCGCGCCTCAAAGGAGTCGATCTGGTCGGCATCGGCGGCGTCTACGGACACCGCCAGCTTGTTCCACTGCAGCAGTCGTGGGCGGTCTGCTTCGGGAATCGAGAGCAGATCGCAGATAGTGTTCATCGGGATGTGTTCCGCAACCTCCGTGGCGAAGTCGAACTCGCCCCGCTCGACCACTGTCTCGATGAGTCGGGCCGCCCGCCGATGCACGTTGCGCTCGACCGCGCCGAGGACGCGCGGCGAGAATGCTCGCTGCATCAGATTGCGTAGCTCGCGGTGCCGGGGCCGGTCGGTGACCGCGAGCATCTTCCCGCCAGCAGGATCCCTGCCATGCAGCATGGTCTCCAGCACGGTCCCATACGCCGAGCTCAACGCCGTCACATCGGCATAGCAGGCGAGCACGTCGGCGTGCCGTGCGACAACCCAGAACCCGGGATTGCCGTCCTGCCAGTACACAGGCCTGGTCCGGCGCACCTCGCGCCAAAAATCGTGGGGGTCGTTTCGAACAAAGGTGGTGGGGTCGGTTAGGTCCAGCTCCGTCCGCCTGCTCATGCCGGCATCATCACCGCTAGGCTCCAAGCTGTTACGCGCATCTGGCCGAGGTCTTTCGCGCTTGAATGAGAAGCGAAAGATTTCGGTCGTGGCCTATGTCGTCGTGCCAAGCTTGTGTCCTGGGTCATGGAATCGTCAGTATGACCGGCGCGCGCCGGTCAGTGGCGTTAAAGGCACTAAGCGCCGGCTGAGGCCGGCGGGTGGTGACCGGTGAGGAGTGATGTTTTGACCGCTCTGAAGTACGCCGATTACCTCCGGCTCGAGACGCTGTTTTCGTTGCAGGAGATGCGGACTCCGGCGACGGATGACAGGGCGGTAGCGCTGGCCGAGCAGTTCTTCATCATCACGCACCAGTCCTGTGAGCTGTGGCTGAAGCAGGTGGTGGCCGACCTGGACGCTGTCGTTCAGACGCTCACTCCTCCTTGCGGCCCCGACGACTTGGAGCTGGGCGTTGAGTTTCTGTTGCGCACGGGTGAGATCCTCCGTGTGCTGCATCACCAACTGCTCGCACTGGAGAAGCTGCCGATCCGCCACTTCGTCGAGTTCCGGCCGCGCCTAGACACAGCGAGCGGGGTCCAGTCCGCGCAGTTCCGACAGTTAACCGGACTGCTCGGCGACGACCGAAATCCCGGCAGTCTTTACGAGGCATTTACAGCGGCGGTTGGGTATCATAACCTCTCGGTTGCTGAGGTATGCCGCCTCGGAGTGAGTGCCAGGACACTACACCGCATCGTCGAAGCGCTACTGGAAATCGGAAATGGATATTGGCATTGGAAAGTTGCCCATCTGGCACTGATATCGAAGATGGTCGGAAACATCGAAGGTACCGGCGGCAGTAGCGGTATCGAGTTTCTGTTGCGCCGGATCATCCGACCCTTTCCAGAGTTGCGTCGACTGCGGGGCCAGTTGCACTAGATTAACTGATCTCCTTTCAGAGGATCTTGCAGTTCAGACGGGTTCCGTAAGCTCGACGATCGATCCGTGAGCGCGATGATCGATGAGGACGAGGACCGCAGCCGTTCAAGATCCGAAGCCCCGTCGGTTGACCAGCCTGCCGCCCGCGTATCGCTCGTGCCTGGCTGCGGCTCAAGCACGTAGCCTCGCCCCCAGGCCGTTCGGATCACCAAGCCGACTGATGCGACCCGGCGTCGTAGCCGCATGATATGCAGATCAAGAGAGTTCCTTGTTGGCCTTGTCGCCCGCCTAGCGAGCCGGTGCTCCAGCTCCTGCCGATAGACGACCTGCTTGAAATGCTTAATGAGGGGGTCCAGCAGTTCTACCTGCGCCTGGGATATCGTCGTCGACCGGGATCCGAGCCGCAAGACTCCGGTCGAGTCCACGACCGGCGTTTGACTCTTCATTGATCGAATAACGAGGGCTTCCACGCGGGCATCGAGATCGCCTTTTGATATAGGTGTCCGAACCCAATCTTCCCGCGGGTCGCTGCATATTGGTGGACGGGCGCCCGCCTCCACGACCAGCAGACACGGGATCTTCTCTCTCCTGTATTTATTTCGCAAGTCTCTCTGTGTGGGCCACCGTATGAATTTCACGCCGGCATGAATGTCGCTGACCAAGAACTCTCCCAGGCGGTGATTCTTGTCTGGATGATGGCGACAATAACATTGGCTGATTTCTCACGCAAGGTTTGTCGCTATTTCCGCTGATGGGAATTGCAGTCCAAGCATTTTTTCAGCTGAAACAGTAGATCTGAACTGGTGTGACTGGCCCGGGTGGCAGCTATTGACCACGACTCGAGGCCCTCACCCGGCGCCTCGCCATGCGCCTTGCATGCCACGATTCTTTGTTCAGCGACAGCTGAACGACCTCGCCGAAACCACCCAAGGCCGTCGTAAGCAATGCGAATCCGATGGGTGAGGCCTCGATCCTGGCCGGCAGGTGTTGGCATGGCCCGTCCAGTAACGGCGACTCCTGCTCGCGGCTTACGGGTCGACTTCGAGATCGCCGTCATCATCGCCCGGCGTTACATCCAGGAAGCGGTTGCCCTGCCGGGCTCGGTTGCCAACAACCTAAACGCCGCCGTGCCACGTATCCTGCTGCTGGCGTACGTGATCCTGACCGGCACGCTGTTCCCGATTGACCAGGTCGCCGAGTCCTTTGCCAAGCAGAAAGCCATGGCGTGAACGTACAGCTTATCGCGGATACCGCTGACCAAGTTCGATTACTAGGCAGGATGAATATGACTCACTGAGCGAGCCGTTTCGAGGAGGCCGCCGTACCTCCACGTCGTCCCACGGATGCGAGTAGTTCAACCCTGCGAACGGCTAATGCTGCCACGACAGTAGACGAATCGATTTCCGCTCAGGTTCATTAAGCCTTTTCCAAGCTGATCTTGCAGCTCAGGACGGGTGCGGTGGGCCCGGTGATCGATGGGTGCGAGGCTCCAGGTAGGACAGCTGTCGACCAAGACTCGAAGCCCCGACCGGGAGCCTCGCCATGCTGTCCTACCCCGCCACGATTCCGTTGTCCAGCCGCACCCTGAACCACCTCGCCGAACGCATCCGCGGCCACCGCAAGCAGCGCCGATCCCGGTGGCGGCGCCTCGAACCCGGCTGGCAGGCGCTGCTCGCTCTCGCCCACCTGCGCAACGGCGACACCTACACCCGACTCGCGGCCGGCTTCGAGATTGGCGTCGCCACCGCCTGGCGCTACGTGCAGGAGGCGATAGCCCTGCTCAGCTCGGTAGCCGACGGTCTGGCCACCGCCATGGAACGGATCCGTCGACTGGCGTACGCGATCCTGGACGGCACCCTGATTCCGATCGACCGGGTCGCCGACCAGCGGCCTTACTACTCCGGGAAACACAAGCACCACGGCGTGAACGTGCAGGTCATCGCCGATGCCGCTGGCCGGCTCGTCTGGGCTTCGCCAGCGCTGCCCGGTTCGGTCCACGACCTGACCGCAGCCCGCACCCACGGCATCATCGAGGTGCTGAGCAGGGCAGACGTGATGACCTTCGCCGACAAGGGCTACCAGGGCGTCCACGGCAGCGTGCGCACGCCATTCAAGCGGCGCCGCTTCCGCCCGAAGCTGTCACGCCGGCAGAAGGCCGTCAACCGCGCCCACGCGAAGATCCGCGCCCGCGGCGAACGCGCCATCGCCACCCTCAAGACCTGGAAGATCCTCAACAAGCTGCGCTGCTGCCCACGACGAGCGACCCCGATCGTGCAGGCCATCCTCGTCCTGCACCACGTCGAAGCCAACCGCTACGCAAGATGAAATGGGCTCATTGGTGTGCCAGCCCGGCCACCCTGCCCCGCGTAGTCACGCGTGACCGTCGAAGTCGCCACGCCGAGTCGGCCGGCGGTGCAGGGCGGGTCCTTCCGCCGCCGTACCCGCAGGTGCAGCACCTTCCGCTCGCTCGGCGCCGGCGTGCGGCGCGGTGACCAATGCGGACCTCTCGACCGGTCGATCATTCCTGCCAGCCCCTCCTCGCGATGCCGGTCATCCCACCGCTTGACCGTGGTGGACTGACCTGGCACCGCTCCGCGACCCGCAGCAGCGGCCAACCGCCATCGGCCACGCAGCGGGCAAGATGCAGCCCGCCGCGTTCAGGCAGGGGTGCGTTAGCGTCCGGCACGAGGACCTCCGGGTGGCGCGAGCTGTACTTCACCCGGAGGTCCTCACCTATTTCAAGAGCTCAGCCCTGTCACCGACGTTCATGGACAGAACAGCTGACCGGCCGTAGCGCTCCGCTCTCCTGTGGCATCATCGTCGGGTGTTCGCGGCGAGCGAGCGCAGCGCCTTTTTGTCCACCTTGCCCATCGGGGTTCGGGGCAGCTCGTCGACTCGGACTACCCGGTCGGGGATCTTGTAGGTAGCCAGACCGCGTCCGATGAGGTACTCCTTCACTGCAGGTGCCCGGACGTCATCGTCGCCGACCACCAAGAACGCGTAGGTGCGCTCGCCGAGGAGGCGATCCGCCACCCCGACGACTGCGGCGTCCCGCACGGCGGGGTGGGTGCGCAACTGGGACTCGACCTCCTCTGCCGACACCTTCTCGCCCGCGCGGTTGATAACGTCCTTCGCTCGACCCATGATTGTGATGTTGCCGTCGTCCGAGCGCCGGACGAGGTCGCCCGTGCGGAAAAAGCCATCGGGCGTGAATGAACGAGTGTTCTCCTCGCGAGCGCGGAAGTATCCGCGAATGGTGTAAGGGCCACGTGCCTGCATCTCGCCGATGTGGCCGTCAGGTACGGGAGCCCCCAGCCGGTCGACGATTCGCACTTCGTCGTGTGGAGTCATGGGCCGACCATCGGTGCTCACGGCTACGTCCTCCGGGTCGTTGAACCTGGTGTGGGTCAGCAACCCTTCGCTGATGCCGTACCACCGCATGATCCGGCAGCCCAGAATATCGCCCGCTCGACGTGCGAGCCCAGGGTCCAGCGGGGCACTGCCGACTTGGATAATCAATTGAGATAGATCGCCATCCGCCCGGCCTGAGTCGACCCACAGGCGCAGCACGGAGGGAACGACCGTCGTGAAGGTGACGCCCTCTCGACGGATCAGCGGGAACACCTCGTCGGGGCGCACGCTCGAAGTGAGGACCGCTTTGCCACCGACTAGCAGCGTCCCGAATACCCCGGGGCATGCCAGCGCGGCTTGGTGAGCGACCGGGTTGACGGCGAGGTACGTGAACTCCTCGTCCGCATGCACGGCCTCGGCGGTGGCGCGCATGACATAGCCGTAGTCATCGTGTGTCCTAGGTATCAGCTTCGGTTGTCCCGTCGTGCCACCGGATAACAGGAACAGCGCCGGATCGGCTGCGTCCACCCTAGGCAACGCGGCACCCCCGATGCTGACGGACTCTAGCGCAGTGAATTCCTCGGCGTCGCCGCTGACGAGTACGTGAGGGATGAAGGAAACCTCCCTGGCCAGCTGGCGGAAGTCGAAGCCGCCGAAACGGTCCTTCACAATGTAGGCGACCGCTCCCGAGTGGTCAGCCACGTGGGAAATTTCGGTTCTGCGGTGACCGGGAAGCGCCAGGACCGGGATTGCGCCGGCGCGCAGCAGAGCGAAGACCACGACGACGATCTCCGGGATATTGGGCAATTGTACGACGACCCGGTCCAAGGGCCTGATGCCCAGCCGGAGCAGGCCGCCGGCCAGCCGATCCGCGCGTTGGGACAGCTCACCGTAGGTCATTCGCTCATCGTCGCAGACCACCGCCGTCCGATCGGCGTGCCGCTCGCAAGAATCATGCATCAGGTCGCCCAAGGGTTTGCCTATCCACAATCCTTTCCGACGGTATTCCGCCGCTAGATGACCGGGCCAGGGCACAAATCCATCCAGCATGATCACTTACCTTTCAGGAAATCGTTACAGCGCGCTCCAGTGGGTTTTTCACTCCTTTTTTATCGTGGCAACGCGCAAACTAAATTCCCCGATTTCTTGCGTAGATCTTTCGGCGATCGGGCGAAGCGGTCCGGAGTCGACAGAACATGTCAGGGGCAGCGGAGACTGGCGAGAAAGGCGGGTTGATGAGCCGGAAGAGGCAACTAGGCTGGCTGCGGTCGCTGACCACCGCTGCGGCTCCTTCCCTGCGCGTGGTGTGCTTCCCGCACTCCGGGGGTTCCGCCGCGGCGTTCGCTGAATGGGCTTCCGCGATGCCGCCTGGTGTGGAACTCCTAGCAGTCCAATACCCCGGACGTAGCGACAGGTTCATCGAGCCGTTGGTAGACACTGTATCGATGATGGCGGCGCACGCCGCGACGGAGCTGCTCCGGCTGCCCATGGGTGACTACGTGCTGTTCGGGCACAGCCTTGGTGCGGTGGTGGCCTACGAAACCGCATTGGCGCTGCGCGACGGAGGCCGGGAACCGAGGAGGCTCTGCGTCTCCGCCTGCCTGCCGCCGGGCCACATGACCAACCCTCAAGTACACCTAGCGCCCGACGATGAGTTCTGGGAAATCCTGCAACACTTAGGCGGCATCGAGCCCGGAATCGCTGAGAATGACGAACTGCGCGAGCTTCTGCTTCCGACGCTGCGTTCGGACCTGCGGGCGCACGCTACTTACCAACCGCCTTCGGCGGCCAACCCGCTCTCGTGCCCGGTGACCTGCTACCACGGCACCGGAGACCCACTCGTAGACGAGGCGCGCTTAGCAGGATGGGCCGCGGTTACCGAAGGTGAGTTCGCGTTACGAGTGCGCGCGGGCGGGCATTTCCACATCGCTACCGAAACCAGGGAGCTGATCTCGGACGTCCTGGGCCGGAACCCGGCATGAGCATCCCCATGCAGCGGATCACCGTCATTCCCGGAGACGGAATCGGTCCGGAGGTGATCGAACCGGCGCTCGCGCTCCTCCAGGTGCTCGGTCTCGGGCTGGAGTTCGATGTGTTGGACAACGTGAATGTGAACACGTACCTGCATGAGGGCAACGCCCTATCTCAAGCCGACCTCGACCACCTTCGCAACAGCGACGCCACACTGCTCGGCGCGATCGGGGATCCACGGGTGAGCGAGACGGCGTACGTGCGCACCGTGCTGTCCAGACTCCGCCTCGAGTTCGACCTGTACGTGAACTACCGTCCGACGCACTTGTGGCACGACCGGCTCAGCCCGTTGCGCGATCCAGCACGACGCGGGATCGACTGCGTGATCGTCAGGGAGAACACCGAAGGCCTGTACAGCGGGATCGGCGGGAGCATGCGTGCCGCGTCACCGGAGGAGTTCGCAGTCGACCTCGACGTCAGCACCCACCGGGGCGTGTCGCGGGTCCTGGACTTCGCCTTCTCCGTAGCCCGTAGGTCAGTGTGCATGGTGGATAAGGCCAACGCCGTCCGACACGGCGGGCAGCTATGGCAGCGCTGCTGGCGCGAGGCCATCGAACGGTATCCGCATGTCGAGACGTCGCACCTGTACGTAGACGCGGCGGCCATGAAGCTGGTCAGCGACCCGACGGCCTTCGACGTCATTGTCACCAACAACTCGTACGGGGACATCCTCAGCGACCTCACCGCTGCACTCGCGGGCGGTCTGGGGATGGCGCCGTCTGCCAACTTGAATAGCGATACCGCATACGGGCTGTTCGAACCGGTGCACGGCAGCGCACCTGACATCGCTGGCACCGGGACCGCCAACCCGCTGGGCGCGATCCTATCGACGGCGCTGATGGTCGAGCATTTGGGCCACGCCGACGAGGCCGGGGCCATTCGGCGGGCGGTGGTGGCCGCTGTCGAGGCGGGCCGCGTGACGCCTGACCTCGGCGGATCGCTGAGCACGGCGCAGACGGGTGCCGCTGTCATGGCAGAGCTGCGTTAGCCGCCTCGCCTCATTGACGAAGTGAACACCCGGCCCCCGGAAGGGAGTGCCGCGAGGAGAGACGGCGGTGACATGCGGGACAACCAGATGGCTCGCTCGGAGGAACGAGGCGGGATCGCCATCGTCGGTGCAGGACCAGTGGGCGCGATTGCCGCCATGTACCTGGCGCCGCGGTTCGGGCCCGTGACGGTCCTAGAAAGACGAGCCGATCCCCGTCGTGGCGGCGGTCGACGAGGCCGTTCCATCACGGTAATGCTGTCGACGCGCGGCTGGCGGGCGCTGTCGGAGCTGGGTCTCGACGCCGCAGTACGCGCTATCTGCCTGCCCATCCACGGCCGCTGTGCGCATCTACCGGACGGACGCTCCCACGTCAGTCCTTACAGCCGCGATTGGCGGCCGATTTGGTCCGTGGAGCGGGCGCGTCTGCACTGCCTCCTGTTGGACGCCGCCGAGGCGACTCCCGGGGTCAAGATCCTGTTTGAGCAGCGGGTCCGCGAGGTCGATCCGGACGTCCCGGCCGTGGAAGTAGAAAACGGCGATGGCTCGACTCGGATGGCGTACAGCCGCGTGCTCGGCTGCGACGGCGCACACTCCGTCGTGCGCGCGGCCCTGGTCACGCGTGGAGCGCAGGCGGTGGTACGGAGACTCGAGCTGGCACACCAGGAAATCGATGTACCGGGTGGCTGGCTGGATCCGTCGACTATGCACTACTGGCCGACCGGTGACGCGCTGTTCGCCGCCTTCCCGCTACCCTCGGGGAATTTCGCCGGTTCGCTGTTCCTACGGCACGAAGGGCCGGCACCCTCTTATGCCGTCGTCGAGAGCGGCCAGGACCTGCTCGAGATGTTCGTATCACGGTTCGGCAAGCCGGCGGCCGCCATTCCCGACCTCGCCGATCAGCTCTCCGTCAAGTCGATCGGCACCATCATGACCGTGAGCTGTGACCGATGGGTGTGGCGCGACAAGCTCGCGCTGCTCGGAGACGCTTGCCACGCGATGGCACCGTTCATGGGGCACGGTATGAACTGCGGCTTCGAGGATGTCCGCACACTCGTCGACCGCCTCGACTCCACCCAGAATTGGGCGGCTGCGCTAGCCGCCTACGAGAAAATCCGGATCGAGGACGCGCATGCGATTTCCTACCTGTCATATCAGCACTACCACCACATGGCGAACCCGCCAGCGGAAAGCATCGCCCACGCCGAGGAGCTACGGAACCGTCTCATCGCCCTATTTCCCGACCGATTTGTACCCCTGTACGAGCGGTGTGCCTTCACCGAGGAGAGCTACGCCGCAGTGCTGAAAGACGACAGACGTCTGGATAGCCTGGTCGAGGACCTGCTGAGCAGGCACGGCGCGGAACTGGTCTCGGCGTCGAACTCCAGGCTGCGCGCCTGCGTGTCCGCCGCCGGCATAGCGAGCCTAGGGGAGTGCTGATGTTTGTCATCCTGTTCAGCTCCCGTCTCTCCGATGAGGCGGGCGAGGAGTACTACGCTACCGAGGAGCGCCTGACAGAGCGGGTCCGCGCCATCGCCGGGTCCGACCCAGTCAAGATCAAGCAGTACACGGCAGAAGATGGCGAACGCCTCGCGGTCCTCTTCTGGCAGGACAAGGAGACGCTGGAGAAGTGGCGCACGGACGACGACCACCGCGCGGCGCAGCGGATGGGCCACACAACGTGGTACTCCGACTACGAGGTGACCGTCGCGGAGGTGGTCCGTACCAGCGCCGGCGGTGCGAACACCGCGGCCCGGCACCCTCAGAGCCCAGAGCAGCCGACATAGCACGTTCTTCAACCCGGGCTGGTGACATCGACCTAGCTGGTCACCGCGCATCTACCGCAATCGCGTGTCCGCATCGGGCCTGAGGGACGTACTAACGCCTGTCACTGACAGTCGACCTAGCGGCAGGGGTCTTCGGGGTCGCGGGGGGTAACGGAAGCACCGTCGACCCTTGCCGCGCCCGCCCTCGGTCGCCCGGATCCGGTATGACTTCCTCCCCCTGTCGTAGGCATGATCCGGGGGTTGTCGCCGGCTCGGGTGGCGTCGGTGGACCGCTGATAGGTACCCAGCCACCCGTGTGGGGGTAGGTCACTTCATAACGCGATTGCCGACAGTCCGGCACCTGGACCAGCGACCGAGGCGGCGGGGACCATACGTAGCGCGGTAGAAGACGGTTGCGGCATCTACCTCGGCTTGAAGGTCGGCAAGGGTGATCACCACGCAATCGCGTCGGCACCGGACGGCAAGCGGCTGCATGACGCGGCACTGCTGAACACCGAGGCCCGGATGCGGCAGTTGGTCGACAAGCTCGCCCGCCTCGGCCGGCTTCTCGTGGTCGACCAGCCGGTTTCGATCGGCGCTCTGCCTGTCGCGGTGGCTCACGCGTGGGGGCCTCACGTGGTCTACCTGTCCGGGCTGGCCAGGCGCCGCATCGCCGATGGCCAGCAGCCCGTCGTAGCCGACGGGCCCGAAGACCTAGGCAAACAGCTCACCGCGAACAATGTCCGAGTCCGGCGCAGCCTGTCGAGCTGTCGCTCCGTCCGGTCGAGCATGGTGTCAGCAGCGGCCTCGGCCACAGTCCAGCCGTTTTCACTCGCCGATATCGGCAGTTGCCCCGGCCAGGTCATCCAGCGCCCGGCGACGCGGCTCGGCGCGCCCGAAATAACGCCAACGATCATCCGAAAGCGCCCGCCAGGCCCCAGTTCGTCGATGAACACCACCTCAAGAGCCTGCTCACCCCTCGACGGCCACAGCGGATAGACCGTGTGACCAGCTCATCCGTCATACGAATAGAATCGACATCTTCGGACCGCTCTCTCCTTCGCGCCAGTGCAGCGACGGTCGGTCGACCAGGTCGCGATCGTCGACGGCACCTCGATCCCGACTTGGGTCTAGGGCTGGGTCGCGCGGAGCATAAACCATCGGTACTCGACAGGACCGCAGGTCACCATTGGTGTCGGCAGATGCTTGGCATGCCGTCGGTGATCCACGGTCGGTCAACCGACTGCCGGTCATGGCCGACGGCGCCGCAGCGGCAGTGTGAGGTGATCAACCCTCGACGCAAATCCACGTGTGGCGGCGATCTACCGCTCTGGAGTGAATACCTCTACGTCCCGCACCGCATGATCCGCGTCCCGCCAACCCTGCAACGGTCACCATGCCCCGCTTGGTTACGACACAGCGCTTTAGGTGATCGTCGCTGTACTGGGCTTCCTTCTTGATCTCTGGCCAAACTCTTTCACCTTAGTGGTCGAACCTCTGCGATGCCTCGACGATTGGTCGCGAGGACGACGGGGTGGCGCGGATCCCATATCCGCGGGAGGGATACCTGGATGCGACGGATCGGCGTTACGTCGGCGCAGGAGGCTATGTGGCTCGCACAGCAGTTCGCACCGGACCGACCGAACAACGTGGCGTCGCTGTGGGATGTCAACGGTGACCTAAACCTACCCCTCCTCGATTCGGCGCTGAAGGCCGTCGTGGCGGAAGCGGACGCGCTTGCGGTGAACTTCCGTCGACAGGGCGACCATTTGTGGCTGGTCACCAGAGACATGGGAGGGTGGGAGCCGTTCCATGTCGATGTGAGCGACGCCGAGGATCCGGCCGAGGCCGCCCGGGACTTTGTGGCCGATCTAGTCGCTAGGCCCTTCGACCTTGAGCGGGACTCGCTCCTGCGGATTGGCTCGATCCGGCTGGGCGGTCACCGTCACCTCTTGGTCCTCGTGTTCCACCATATCCTCACCGACGCGTTCGGCGTCCTTACGCTGCTATCTCGCCGGATTGCCGAGGTCTATCGGGCGCTGAGTGAAGGCTCCGCCATCCCTGGCAACGCTACGTGGTCGTGGACTGACGCCACAAAGGGCGACGAGGCGTATCGGTCCTCGCGTCGGTTCGCCGACGCCGAGCGGTTCTGGCAGGAGTACCTCACCTATGAGGCAGCCGCAGCGCGGCTTCCTGCTGGTGTCCGCCCGTCTGCTGGCGCTCCCCACGCCGGGTACTGGGATAGGCTCACCCGACCGCTGGGCATGACCACGCGCACTGCGACGGTTCCCGCCGCCGAGGTCGCCTCCTGGACACGCCAGGCCGCGGCGTCGAGCGCGAGTGTCCCCGACCTTATCGCCGCAGCGGCAACAGCATACTTACGGCTCATGTGCGGCGTGTCCAAGCCACTGCACACCATCACGGTCAACCACCGCACTGGTGCCCTGCGGCGGTCGATGGGCCTCTTCTCGAACCGGGTGCCAGTTCAAGTCGAGGTGGCTCCTGCAGCGAGCCTTCTGGAGTTGGCCACAGCGCTGCGCCGCGAGCGCGTCGCCGTGCTCCGGCACGCCCGGCACGAAACCGCATTGATCAAGAGGGCCACCGGGCGCGCAGCCGAGACGCGCGGTCCGTTCGGTGCTGTCGTCAACGTCATTCCGTTCGTCGAAGCGCTCGACCTCGGTGACGGGGTGGCGCGATTTGCTGGTGGCACGTTCGGCCTCGCCGACGAGGTCATGGTCTGCATCTATACCGACGGCACTCGCAGTAGCGAGTTGTTTGTCCGCTTCGATGCGCCGAGTGCGCTCTACGGCGACGAGGACGTCGCCGGCCTGGTCGACAGATTCGTGATGTTTCTCCGCGCGGCCATGGCTGACCCTTCGGCGCGGGTAGCAGACGCCCCCGTGCTCCAAGACGGCGAGCAGCGGGCGCTGCTCGCCGGATGCTCGGGCCCGGCGGTGGCCGTGCCGGACGTCACGCTGACCGAGTTGCTTGAGCGACAGGCCCGCGCTACCCCTCACGCCCTTGCGGTGACCTTCGAGGGCGCGTCCCTGACCTACCAGGAGCTCGCCGACCGATCCGATCACCTCGCCCGCACGTTGACCGAGAACGGTTCCGGGCCCGAGCGGTTCATCGCCGTGGTGATTCCCCGCTCGCTGGAACTCGTCGTGGCGCTGGTCGCGGTGCTCAAGAGCGGTGCGGCCTACGTGCCGATTGATCCAGATTATCCAGCTGCTCGTATAGAGTTCATGCTCGCCGATGCCCAGCCCGTCCTCGTGCTGGGCGTCAAAACAGCCACCGAGAAGCTGTCCATCACCGGCATCCCCGTGATCACAGCAGACGACACTCCGATAGCCGACAGCCCCACTGCGGTCGCGCCCATCTCCACGGGGCATCCCGCGTATATGATCTATACGTCGGGCTCGACCGGCCAGCCCAAGGGCGTCGTCGTGCCACACTCCGCGATCGTAAACCGGTTGCTGTGGATGCAAGACCACTTCAGGTTGGACTCCACCGACCGGGTGCTGCAAAAGACGTCGGCTTCGTTCGACGTATCAGTCTGGGAGTTCTTCTGGCCGCTGATCGCCGGCGCGACGCTCGTCGTAGCCCGACCAGACGGCCACCGCGACCCCGCCTACCTCGCCGAGGTGATCGAGAAAGCTGGGGTCACCACGCTTCACTTCGTCCCGTCGATGCTCGCGGAGTTCGCCGACAACGAGATCGCACACTCCTGCGCTAGCCTGCGCCGCGTCGTGTGTAGCGGCGAGGCCCTGCCCGCCGCCCTGGCCGCCCGATTTTTCCGGCTGTTCGGCGTGCCCCTGTACAACCTGTACGGGCCGACCGAAGCGGCAGTGGACGTCACGGCCTGGCAATACCGGCCGGGCGTAACCACGATTCCGATCGGCACGCCGATCCAGAACACCACCATGCTGGTGCTCGACAGCAGTCTACGGCTGGTCCCGGCCGGCGTACGCGGCGAGCTTTACATCTCAGGTGCCGGCCTCGCGAGGGGCTACCACGGCCGCCAGGCTCTCACGGCGGAACGCTTCGTTGCGTGCCCGTTCGGGCCGCCCGGGCAGCGCATGTACCGCACCGGTGACCTGGCTCGCTGGAACGCCGACGGCCAACTTGAGTTCGAGGGCCGCGCGGACCACCAGGTAAAGATTCGCGGCTTTCGAGTCGAGCCCGCCGAGGTGGAAGCGGCGCTGGCCGCGCACCCCGGGGTGGCCAGGGCCGCAGTCCTCGCCAAAGCGGGCCGCGGTGCCGACGGCGCCAATCAGCTGGTCGCCTACGTCGTGCCAACCGCTTCAGGCGGCATCGACCGGCACGGCTCAGACTGGGATTTCCACACCGGGCTGGACATCACCGAGCTGCGGGCCTTCATCGCAGGTCGAATACCGGCACATCTGGTTCCCGCAGCCTTCGTCGTCCTGGATCGGCTGCCGCTGAGCGCGAACGGCAAGCTGGACCGCGGCGCGCTGCCGGAACCAGAGTTCACCCCCCGTGCCCACCGGCCGCCCGCCACCCCAGAGGAGCGGGTGCTCGCGGACGCATTTGCCGAGGTGCTAGGGCTGAGCGAGATCGGGGTGGACGACGACTTTTTCACCCTCGGTGGCGACAGCATCCGGGCGATCCAGGTGGTGACCCGCGCCCGCGCGAGCGGCCTCGTGTTCACCCCACGCGCCGTCTTTGAATGCCGCACCGTCGCCGCGCTAGCCGTCACCGCCACCCAGGGCACATCCCCGCCAGCGCTCGCCGAGCTCGACGGCGGCGGTGTCGGCCTGGTGCCGCTGCCGCCGATGGCGCGGCTAATCGCCGAGCGTGGCCCGGGCCTGGACCGGCTCGCCCAGTGGCTCGTACTGGAACTGCCCACCGGGGTGGACCACGACTCCCTCACCGCAGCCGTGGGCGCCGTGCTCGACCGGCACGACGTGCTGCGCTCGCGCCTGGTTGAGGGCGGCCTGCTCGTGCAGCCGCCCGGCACCCCTGACCCTGCGGCACTCATCAAGCAGTTGCGCTGTTCGGGGGATTGGAGCTGCGACTCCTGGGGGGAGCTGCTGGCCAAGGAGGCGACGGCGACGGTGCGTCACATCGACGCCCACGCGGGACGAATGCTCCGGCTCGTGTGGTTCGAGCCGGACGCAGGCGGACACGGACGGCTGCTGATCGTGGCTCACCACCTCGTGGTAGACGGGATGTCTTGGCGGGTGCTGCTGCCCGATTTGGCCGAAGCGTGGCGGCAGGTCCGCGCGGGCGCGACGCCGGAGCTACCCCCGGTCGGAACGTCATTGCGGCGGTGGCTGCAGGCGCTGTCGGACGAGGCGGCGCGGCCCGAGCGAATGGCCGAGCTCGCACTGTGGCGCGACTTACTGTCAGGCCCCGCGGCACCGGTCGGATCTCGACCGCTCGATCCCGTAGCGGATATCACTGCGGCGACGGAGACAGTCCGCCTACGGCTACCCGCCGACCTCACCAGTGCCGCGCTGACGGCCGTGCCGGCGGCATATCGCAGTGGCGCAGAGGAAGTACTCCTCACCGCTCTGCTCTTGGCGCTGGCACGGCACCGGCGTGGCGCGCCCGAGAGCGCTACGGTCGTCCGCCTAGAGGGGCATGGACGGCACGAGGAGCTGGTGCCCGGCGCGGACCTCTCTCGTACCGTCGGCTGGTTCACGAGTGTCCATCCCGTCCGGTTCGACCTGTCGGGAATCGATGTTGACGAGGCCATCGCCGGGGGAGCGGCGGCGGGGGAAGCCATCAAACGCGTCAAGGAGCAGCGGCGCGAACTACCCGGCGACGGCAACGGCTACACACTGCTGCGTTGCATGAACGACGAGACCGCGACGGTGCTGCGCCGGTACCCGGTGGACGACGTCCAGTTCAACTTCCTCGGACACTTCTCGTTCGCCCGTCCTCAGCCGGGAGGCGAGCCGGGGTGGACCCCGGCACCGGAGTTCGACGAGCTGGTCCCGGCACCCCATGCCTCCATGCCCGTGGTCAGCGCACTGGAGCTCAACGCCCTCGTGACCGATACCGGCGACGGTGCGCAGCTGACCGCCCTGTTCACCTTCGCCACCGGTGTGCTCAACGCCGACGAGGTCCACGCCCTGGCCGACACCTGGTATGCCGCCCTACGCGGCTTGCGGACCCTGGTAAACGGGGGCGCGACTGGCATGACTCCGCAGGACGTGCCGCTGGTGTCGGTGGACCAGCTCCAGCTGGACGACTGGCAACAACGCTTCGGCCGAATAAGTGACGTGTGGCCCCTCACCCCCCTGCAGGCGGGTCTGCTGTTTCACACGATGCTCACCGACACGGCGACCGGGGCCTACCAGACCCAGTTCGTGTTCCGGCTCAGCGGTCCGGTCGATCCGACGCGCCTGCGCGCCGCCGGCCAGGCCCTGATCAATCGGCACCCGAACCTGCGGGTGGCATTCCTCTCCACTAGCACCGGTGAACCCGTACAGGTCGTCGTCGACGACGTCTCGCTGCCCTGGCTGCACATTGACCTCACCGGCGAGCCGGCGGCGGATGAACGCTTCCAGCGCATTGTCGCCGCCGAACGGAATGCTCGATTCGACACCGACACGCCACCGCTGCTGCGGCTCGCCCTGGTCACATTGGGGTCGGAGCAGGCCGAGCTTATTCTCACCGCGCACCATGTGCTGTTCGACGGTTGGTCGCTGCCGCTGATCGAGCGGGAGCTGATCCGGCTCTATGCCGTAAACGGTCGGGACGCAGATCCGCCCACCACCGGCTACCGGCACTTCTTGCAATGGCTGGCACGGCAGGACCGGGCGTGGTCGGCACGCACGTGGAAGGCGGAACTGGCCGGGGTGGCAGAGCCCACCCTGCTAGCACCCGGGCCGCGGTCGGACCGTACAGGCAGCGGACAAGTGGTGGCCGCGCTTCCCGGGGAGGACGCCGCGCTGCTGGCGCGTCGAGCCGCGAGCATCGGCGTCACCGTCAACACCCTGGTGCAGGGCGCGTGGGCCGTCGTTCTTGGCTGCCTGACCGGCCGGGACGACGTGCTCTTCGGCGCCACCGTTTCCGGCCGTCACGCGGAACTGCCGGGGGTGGAGGCGGCAATCGGGCTGTTCATCAACACGGTGCCTGTGCGCGTACGGTGCGCACCGACCGACAGCATCGCGGAGATGTTGCGGCGGCTGCAGGACACCCAGGCACGGTTACTGGACCACCACCATGTCGGGCTCGCTGACATTCAGCGGTCACTCGGGATGAGCACGCTCTTCGACACGCTCATGGTCTTCGAGTCGTTCCCCGTCGACCGGGCGGGCCTCAGCGCCGCGAGCGCGGGATCGGACCTGACCGTGACCGGCGTTCGTCCGTACGCCCCACCCCACTACCCGCTGACTGTTATCGCAGCGGCCGATCCGCTGGTACGCCTATCCCTGCAGTACCAGCACGATGCCTTCACTCAAGACGAGGTGAAGGTCATCGCCGATCGGCTGATCAACGTGCTGAGGCAGATCGCGGCCGACCCGCAGGCACCCGTCGGTGCAATCGACGTGCTGACCGAGGAGGAACGGGATCGGGTTCTGCGCCGGTGGAACAACACCGCAACTGTGGTTCCTGAGGTGACCGTGCCCGAGTTGTTCGCCGCGCAGGCGGCGGCGACCCCGGACGCGGTGGCGGTCGAGCATGATGGCCGCACGGTGACCTACCGGGAGCTGAACGAGCGGGCCAACCGGTTGGCGCACTGGTTGATTGGGAGCGGTGTAGGACCGGAGTCCCGGGTGGTGGTGCTGCTGCCACGCTCGGTTGATTTGGTGGCGGCGCTGGTGGCCGTGTGGAAGGCGGGTGGGGCTTACATCCCGGTGGATCCGGACTACCCGGCCGCCCGCGTGCGGTCCGTGATCGAGGACAGCGCGCCGGTGCTGGTACTGGATGCGCGGCAGCTGGCTGAGGCGGACCTGATCGCCTGTTCCACCGACGAGCCGCCCGCCACCATTGACGCGCGGCACACCGCCTACACCATCTACACCTCCGGTTCTACTGGCAGACCGAAGGGCGTGGTCATCGAGCACGGAGCGCTGACCAACATCCTTCTCGGCATGCAGGACCGGTTCTCGCTCTCGCAGAATGACCGGGTCCTGGCGGTCGCTACGGTCGCATTCGACATCGCCGCGCTGGAGCTTTTCCTCCCTCTGCTGTGCGGAGCCAGGGTGGTGCTGGCGGGCACGGAGGAGGTAACCCAGCCCCTAGTGCTGCGCGACCTTCTCCGGCGGGCCGGCGTCACCGTTATGCAGGCGACCCCGGCGCTCTGGCAGGTGCTGGTCACCCACGCCGCGGAATGCCTGGCCGGGCTGCGGGTGATCTCCACCGGTGAGGCGCTGCCCGTGTCGCTGGCCGAGGAGCTGTGCGCGCACGCGGCCGAGGTGACCAATCTCTACGGCCCGACCGAGACCACCATCTACTCCACGGCCGCGCATCTCATGCCCGGCTCCTCGGGCATGCCCCCGTCCATCGGCGGTCCTGTCGCCAATTACCAGGTCTACGTCTTGGACCGAACCTTGCGTCCAGTTCCCCCCGGCGCGATCGGTGACCTCTGGATCGCCGGACGGGGTCTCGCCCGCGGTTACGCCGGCCAACCGGGGTTGACCGCCCACCGGTTCGTCGCGAACCCGTTCGGTCCGGCGAATTCCAGGATGTACCGCACCGGGGACCTCGCACGCTGGACCGACACCGGTGAGTTGGAGTACCTCGGCCGCTCCGATCACCAAATCAAACTGCGGGGCTTCCGCATCGAACCCGCCGAGATCGAGGGCACCCTGATCCGACACGAAGCCGTCCGCCAAGCCGTCGTTCTCTCCCGTGAGGACTCTCCCGACGACCGCAGGCTCGTGGCGTATGTCGTGCCCGAAGCCGGGCACGCGGAGCCGGTTCCCGAGCAGCTGCGGGCGTTCGTGGGAGAGAGTCTGCCCGGATACATGGTGCCGGCAGCCGTCGTCGTCCTACCCGAGCTGCCATTGACGCCGAATGGAAAGCTGGACCGTTCGGCGTTGCCAAGGCCGGAATTCAGCGGGGACGACTACCGGGCGCCGGAGTCCCCGCAAGAAGCAACGCTGTGCAGACTATTTGGTGAGGTATTAGGGGTCAACCGGGTCGGGGTCGACGACGACTTCTTCGCCCTGGGCGGCCACTCGCTGCTCGCCACCCGCCTGGTGGCGCGGGTCCGGGCGGAGCTGGGGGTGGAGATCCCGATCCGGACCCTCTTCACCTCACCGACCGTCGCTGAGTTGGCCCTTCGCTGGAGTGAGATGTCCGCCCCTGCTCGCAAGCCGCTGCGCAAAATGATCAAGAGGTGAACGAAGATATGATCCCCCTGTCATACGCGCAACGGCGCATCTGGTTCATCAACCGCTTTGAGGGTTCATCCTCGACGTACAACATTCCGCTGCTCCTGCGCTTCACCGGGACGCTTGACGCCGCCGCGCTGCGTGCCGCATTCCAGGACGTCATGGGGCGCCACGAGGTGCTCCGGACCGTCTTCGGGGAGCTGGACGGAGAGCCCTTCCAGCGCATCCTCGACCCAGCCGAGGTCGAGCTGCCCTGGAAGGACTGGGGTCGGGTAGCTCCGGACCGGGTGTCGGGTGTGATCTCATCGGTCACCCGAAGCTGGTTCGACCTGTCGACCGACGTGCCGCTCCGAGCGAGCCTCGTCCAGTACGGTGACGACCAGTTTCTGCTCGTGCTCGTGATCCACCACATCGCCGGTGACGGCGGGTCGTTGGCGCCGCTGGCGCGCGACGTCTCAGTGGCATACCGCGCGCGGGTGGCCGGTCGCGACCCGGAGTGGACGGACCTGCCGGTGCAGTACGCGGACTACGCGTTGTGGCAGCGCGAGGAACTCGGGGACGAGACGGATCCGCAGAGTCTGCTGTCTGTCCAGACAGCGTACTGGCGTGAGGAACTCGCCGGCGTGTCAAAACCGTTGCCGCTGCCGTGGGACCACCCGCGGCCGTCGGTGGCGAGCAACTTGGGCGGGTCGGTGCCCCTGGAGCTGCCTGCTGAGGTGCGCGCACGGGTGGAGGCGATGGCCCGGGCCCGCGGCGTCACAGTGTCGATGGTGTTCCAAGCCGCGCTGGTGGTGCTGCTGAACCGGATGGGCAGTGGCACCGACGTGGTGATCGGATCACCGATCGCGGGGCGTACCGACGAGGCACTGCATGACCTGATCGGGTTCTTCGTAAACTCTTGGGTGCTGCGAGTCCACGTCTCCCCGGAGTCGTCCTTCGAATCGGTTCTAGATCAAGTGCGGCAGAAGGCACTCGCGGCCTACGAGAACCAGGATGTCCCGTTCGAACGGCTGCTGGAGTCGTTGCGCCCGGAGCGTTCGGCTGCGTACCACCCGCTGTTCCAGGTGGTGCTCGCGTGGCAGAATAACGCCCCGCCGACGCTGGACATGCCGGGTCTAACAGTGTCGATGGAACCGATCCCCACAGGCACCGCGAAGTTCGACCTGTTCTTCAACTTGGCGCCAAACAAGTCCGACGGCTCGGTGATGGGGGAGATCGAGTACGCCACCGAACTCTTCGAACGCTCAACGGTGGAGGGGATCGCGGCGCGCTTCATACGCGTCGTGGAACAAACAATCGACGACCCAACGATCACCATCGACGCCCTCGACGTACCGGCCGTCGGCGAGCGGAAGCTCAGCACTGCGCCGACGCCGCCCACCGAGGCGATCTCACCTCTCAACGCGGCTGAGCGCCACAAGGTCTTGATCGAGTGGAACGACACGGCTCGCGACTTCCCCTGCCCGGGGCCGCTCCACCTGCTCTTCGAGCAACAGGCCGCCCGTCGGCCGGGAGCGGTCGCGCTGCGCTGGGCCAACGGGAGCATGACATACGGCGAGCTGAACGACCGGGCGAACCGGATCGCTTGGGACCTCAAGGAGCGCGGCGTCGGCCCGGAGACCGTCGTCGGCATCAGCATCCGCCGAGGTCCAGTCATGGTCGCTGCGGTCTTCGGCGTACTGAAGGCGGGCGGAGCGTACCTGCCGCTGGAGCCATCGTCCCCCGCCGAGCGTATCGCCAGCATGCTCGCCGACACCGGCGCACCACTGGTGCTGTCCACCTCAGACACGTCGACACCGGCCCTCCCTGTGGGTGTCGAGCTAGTCGAGGTGGCCGCCGAGGGGGAGTCGGCACCGCCCGGCTCAGCGGGGAACCCGGACCCGGTTACCGGACCCGACAACACCGCGTACGTCATCTTCACGTCCGGCAGCACCGGAAAGCCTAAGGGCGTCGTGATGACGCACCGACCCGTCTATAACCTACTCAACTGGTGTTACCGCACCTTCGACTTCGGCCCCGACGACATCGGCCTGTGCCTCACCTCGCTGGGGTTCGACCTCTCCGTCTTCGACATCTTCGGCCTGCTCGGATGCGGCGGTGGGCTGTACGTCGCCGACGAGGCTGAGCAGCGCGACCCTGAGCTGCTGCTGAATCTGCTGCTCACCCAGCCGATCACCTTCTGGAACTCAGTGCCGACCACGCTCAATCAGTTGCCCCCGCTGCTCTCTTCCGACAAAGAGTGGGACGGGACCGACAACCTGCGCCTGGTATTTCTCTCCGGTGACTACACGCCGCTGCCTTTGCCGGACGAGATTCGCAAGGTGTTCCGCCGCGCAGAGGTCATCAGCCTCGGCGGGGCGACCGAGGCAACAGTATGGTCCAACTACTTCCGCGTTCGCGAGATCGACCCGGCATGGCACAGCATCCCTTACGGCCGTCCCATCGACAACGCGCGCTACTACGTTCTCGACGAGCACATGCAGCCGTGCCCGATCGGCGTCGAAGGCGACCTGTACATCGGGGGAGACGTTCTCTGCGTCGGTTACGCCAACCGCCCGGATCTGACCGCCGAACGCTTCGTGCACGACCCCTTCAGTGACCGTGACAGTGACCGTCTCTACCGGACCGGCGACCGGGCCAGCTTCTTCCCCGACGGGAACATCTGCTTCCAGGGCCGGGCGGACAACCAGGTGAAGCTGCGCGGGTTCCGCGTCGAACCCGGCGAGATCGAGCACGTCCTGGTCCGGCACCCGGCCGTCCGCCAAGCCATCGTCACCGCGCGCGAAGACCAGCCCGGCGACCTGCGGCTGGTCGCCTACGTCGTCCCGGACACCAGCGCCCTGGACACCGCGGGCGGAGCGAGCGAGCAGGTCGACGAGTGGCAGGAGGTCTACGAGCAGGCATACGCCGACGGCGAAGACACCGACCTCGGTGACGACTTCACCGGCTGGAATAGCGCCTACACTGGCGAGCCGATCCAGCTCGAGGAGATGCGGGCCTGGCGGGACGCGGCGGTAGATCGCATCCTGTGCTGGTCGCCGAGGCATGTCCTCGAGCTTGGCGTTGGATCCGGGCTCCTACTCGCCCATATCGCGGGGCAGGTGGAAGAGTACTGGGCGACCGACTTCTCCGCATCGGTGATCGAACGACTACAGCAGCAGGTGGCAGGCGCCGGCTTGGCCGACCGCGCGGCACTGCGGTGCCAAGCCGCCGACGACTTGTCCGGCCTTCCCCGCAACCGATTCGACACCGTGGTCCTCAACTCCGTCGTGCAGTACTTCCCAAACGAGCAGTACTTGCAGCGGGTTCTCGACGGTGCGTGGGAGCTACTCGCGCCCGGCGGGCGGATTGTCCTGGGCGACATCCGACGGGCGGGCTCCCTCCGGGTCCTGCAGGCCGCCATCCTGCGGGCAAAGCACCCAGACGCTACGCCGGCCGTGCTGCGCAGCGCCGTTGGACAAGCCGTGCTGCTGGAGAAGGAGCTCGTTGTCGACCCCGAGTGGTTCCTGCGCTGGGCCACGAGGGCCGGCGGCGCCGGCGTCGACCTCCGGGTGAAGGACGGCACCGCCCACAACGAGCTCACCCGACACCGGTACGAGGTCGTGCTGCATAAGCCGGTCGGACAGGCCGATTTGCCATCCCTGGACGCCGTGCCCGCCATCGTGTGGGACGGTGACCTCGATAGGCTCGCCGAGCGGGTCGCCGCCCGAAAGGAAGCAGCCGTCCGCGTCACCGGCGTGCCGAACGCGCGCCTGACCGACGAGTGCGCCGCCGCACGCGAGCTGGGCGTGGAGGAGACCCTCGCGCCCGCAACGCCACCGCTCGATCCGGCCGCAGTTCGCGCGTGGGCGGAGCAGCACGGCTGGGATGCGGTCGTGGCATTGTCGGCGAGCGCGGTCGACCAAGTCGACGTGCTCATTTTTCAGGACGGCCCGAAGCCTGGCCGAATCCTGAGCAACACGTACGTTCCCGCGGCGGGGGACCGAATGCTGGTCAACAACCCTGCAGTGGCCAGCGGTATAACCACGCTGCTGCCCGCCCTGCGTACACATCTGCGGGACAGCCTGCCCGAGTACATGGTGCCCGCCGCGATCGTACCGATCGGTAGCGTGCCGCTGACTGACAACGGCAAGCCGGACCGTCGTGCGCTCCCCGTACCGGACTACACGGTAGGCAGCAGCGGACGAGCCCCGACGACGCCCGAGGAGAAGTCTCTCTGCGCACTCTTCGCCGGAGTGCTCGGACTCGACCGGGTCGGCGTGGACGACAACTTCTTCACCGTCGGCGGACACTCATTGCTCGCGACCAGGTTGGTCAGCCGGATTCGCGCGGTGCACGGCGTGGAAATCCCTATTCGGGTAATCTTCCAAGCACCCACAGTCGCCGAGCTGGCGGTGCACCTGACGAACGTGAACAACGTCCGACCATCGCTGCAACCTCAGGCCAGGCCGGAGCGGCTGCCGCTCTCCTTCGCCCAGCAGCGGTTGTGGTTCATCCACCGGTACGAAGGGCCCTCGGCGACCTACAACGTCTCGCTGGCCCTGCGAATGCGCGGCACACTCGCCGCGACAGCTCTGCGCAGTGCCGTGCATGACGTCGTGATGCGGCACGAATCTCTGCGTACCGTCTTCGGCGAGGCGGACGGCGAGCCGTATCAGCAGGTCATCGCCATGGATGAGGTCCAAGTGCCCTGGGAGGAGACCCAAGTCGCCGAGGCTGAACTCGACGCCGCCCTGCGCTCGGCCGCCCGCCGGCCCTTCGACCTCACCGCCGAGGTCCCCATCCGCGCGTGGTTGTTCCGGATCAGTGCCCGCGAATCGGTGTTCTTGATCGCCGCGCACCACATCGCGGCGGACGGCTGGTCGGCGCTGCCGCTCGCGAAGGATCTTGCTACCGCGTACGAGGCCAGATGCCGCGACGGGCGACCGGCGTGGGAACCGCTGCCGGTCCAGTATGCGGACTACACCCTGTGGCAACGGCAGCTGTTGGGCTCCAGTGACGACCCAGACAGCCTGTACCGGCGGCAGCTGGACTACTGGACGACCCAGTTGGCGGACCTGCCGGAAACCATCGACCTGCCTACCGACCGAGCCCGCCCCCCGGCGGCGTCGTACGAAGGTGACTTGGTCCCCCTCGACTTCGACGAGGAGCTCACCCAGGGCATCCGGCGGGTGGCCCGGCAGACCGGCGCCACGGTGTCCATGGTGCTCCACGCGGCGCTCGCCGCGATGCTCACCAGGCTGGGCGCAGGCACCGACGTGCCGATCGGCTCGCCCATCGCCGGCCGCACCGACGAGGCACTCAACGGGCTCGTGGGCTTCTTTGTCAACACCTGGGTGCTGCGGGCCGACGTCTCTGGTGACCCTAGTTTCGCCGAGCTCGTCGGCCGGGTGCGGGAACTGAGCTTGGCCGCCTACGACAACCAGGACATTCCGTTTGAACACCTCGTCGAGGTGCTCAACCCGGTGCGGTCGCCTGCCCACCATCCCCTGTTCCAGGTCTGCCTCGCCATGCAGAACAACGCGCGGCCAGAGTTCACCCTGCCGGGCCTGAGCGTGTCCGAGGAACTGTTCAACACCGGTGTTTCGCGCTTCGACCTGTTCATCAGCCTCGCCGAACGTGCCGACGACAGACTCAGCCGCATCTCCGGTTTCGCGGAGTACGCGACGGAGCTCTTCGACACCGACACGATCACCACGCTGCTCGACCGCTGGACGCACTTCCTGCGCCAAGTGGTGGCCGTACCGGAGACGCCCATCGGGGCTGTGAACCTCCTTACGGACGAAGAATCAGCGACGCTGGCCCGTTGGGGCGGTCAGGGCCGCGACGCGCCGCTCGAGGCGGTCCCGGTACACCAACGGTTCGCGACCGTGGCTGCTGCGCACCCAGATGTCACAGCACTGGTCACCGCGGACGGCGCGGACAGATGGACTTACGCCGAGCTGGACCGCTGGTCCAACCGCATCGCTCGCCATCTGCAGACGAGCGGTGCCCGCCCGCACGGTCGGGTCGCGCTGGTGCTCGACCGCTCGCCGTTGCTGGTCGCCACGGTCCTTGCGGTGCTAAAGACCGGAGCGGCATACGTTCCAGTCGACCCCGGCTACCCGAGCGAGCGCATCGACTTCATGCTCGCCGATCTCGCCCCCGACGTCGTCGTGGATTACAGCCTCGCGAATGAGGATCTTTCCGCCTATCCAGATTCGGCACCCGATATCCCTGATATCGGCGAGCACAGCGTCGCGTACGTGATGTACACATCCGGCTCGACCGGCCGCCCGAAGGGCGTCGAGGTGAGCCACCGCAACGTGGTTGACCTCGCACTCGACGACTGCTGGACCGGTGGAGCGCACCACCGCGTCCTAGTTCACTCACCACACACGTTCGACGCGTCGACATACGAGCTGTGGGTGCCGCTGCTCGGCGGCGGTACGGCGGTGGTAGCACCCGCAGGCCGGCTGGACATCGCGGTGCTGGCCCAGGCCATCGTCGAGCGCAAGGTGACCGGCGTGTGGCTGACCGCAGGCCTGTTCGCCGTGATGGCGGAGCAGCATCCGGAGTGCTTCGCGAAGGTCTCCGAGGTCTGGGCAGGGGGGGACGTACTGTCGCCGTCCGCGACCCGCCGGGTCCTCGACGCCTGCCCCGGTCTGGTGGTGGTGAACGGTTACGGCCCGACGGAGACCACCACGTTCGCCGCTCGGCATCGGGTGACCTCGGCGGACGAGTGCACCAACCCGCTGCCCATCGGTAGACCAATGCAGGGCACCGCACTGCGTGCTCTCGACGAGCGTCTCCGGCCCGTGCCGCCCGGAGTGGTGGGGGAGCTGTACATCGCGGGCGACGGTGTCGCTCGCGGCTACGCCGGCCGCGCAGGCCTAACCGCTAAGCGATTCGTGGCCGATCCGTTCGGGGCGCCCGGTAGGCGCATGTACCGCACGGGTGACTTGGTGCGCTGGAACTCTGCCGGGCTCCTGGAGTACCTGGGCCGGGTGGACGACCAGATCAAGGTCCGCGGCTTCCGCGTGGAACCGGGGGAGATCGAGGCTGCACTGCGCCGGCGCGCTGGTGTGGCACAGGCGGTGGCCACCGTCCGCATGGACCGGTCAGGTGAGCGCCACCTCGTCGCCTACGTAGTGCCCGACGCATCCGTCTCGTCGCAACAGGAGGCCGTCGAACAGGTCGATGAGTGGCGCGGCATCTATGACTCTATGTACGGTGCGAGCGAGGTGAGCCTGGAAGGGGTCGGCGACGACTTCACTGGCTGGAACAGCTCCTATACCGGTCGAGCCATTCCGCTCCCTGAGATGCGGGCATGGCGCGAGGCCATGGTGGAGCGAGTGCAGGCACTCCGCCCACGGCGGGTGCTGGAGATCGGCGTCGGCTCCGGCCTGCTGCTGGGCCCGCTGGCACCACGAGTTGAGGAGTACTGGGGCACCGATTTCTCCGCCCCCGTCATCGACCGTCTGCGCGCGCAGGTCGACGCCGACCCTCGGCTGTCGGACCGGGTGACTCTGCGCTGCCTGCCCGCCGACAAGCCCGGTGACCTGCCCGCAGCACATTTCGACACGGTGATTCTCAACTCGGTAGTGCAGTACTTCCCGGATGCTGAATACCTCACCAAGGTGCTCGACATCGCACTGGCTCGGCTGGCTCCGGGGGGACGAATCGTCATCGGTGACGTGCGTAACTATCGCACCCAGAGGTCGTTCAGCGCCGCGGTCCACCGTGCCCGGCACCCCGACGACCGGCCGTCCGCCGTGCAGGCCGCGGTCGAGCGCGCGGTCCTGGACGAGAAAGAACTGGTCATCGACCCCGACTACTTCACCCGATGGGCCGACGCGCGGCCTGAGGTGGTCGGCACCGACATTCGCCTCAAGAAGGGCAGCTACCACAACGAGCTCACTCGGCACCGCTTCGAGGTCGTGCTGCACAAGGAACCGGCTCAGCCCTTGGATCTCGCGGACCTGCCGGTCGCGGCCTGGGGATCGGAGGTGCGCGAGCTGACAGATGTAGAGTCAGCGCTGGCACGCCACGGCGGCCCTGTCCGTCTTGCCGGCATCCCGAACGCCAGGCTGGTCACCGAGGCCGGCGAGTGGGGCGGCACTATCGACGATCGGGGCTCACTCGACCCCGCTGAGCTCGAAGCGTGGGGTGCTGCCCGAGGGCTGGCGGTGTACTGCACGTGGTCGATGGAGGCAGCGGAGCACTTCGACGCAGTCGTGCTGCCCGATGTCGGCGCCTTCGTCTGCGCCGGTGTGTACCGGCCCGCGCGCATCAGCTCCGGGCGACTCACCAACACGCCTGCGGTCTCGGTTCGGGCGTCCCGGCTGCCGTCGCTGCTACGCGAGGACCTGGCCCGCGAACTGCCAGGATTCATGATGCCGAGCGAGATCATGCTCCTCGACCAGCTGCCGCTCACCAGGAATGGGAAGGTCGACCGCGCCGCGCTGCCGGATCCCGACCCGGTTGCCGGTGCGTATCGGGCCCCCCGCACCCCACGCGAGGAGTCCCTCGCAGGGCTATTCGCCGAGGTGCTGGGGCTGGACCGGGTCGGCATCGACGATGACTTCTTCGCCTGCGGTGGCCACTCGCTGCGACTGACCCGCCTTGTCTGGCAGATCCACGAGAAGCTGGGCATCGACGTGCCCATCAGGACGGTGTTCCAACACCCCACGGTGGCGGAACTCGCGGAGCAGTTGTCCGCGGACACGGAGGTGAGCTTCGAGGACCCGTTCGCCGTTCTGCTACCGATCCGCACTGCGGGGGACAATCCGCCGCTGTGGTGGCTACACCCAGGCGGGGGACTGAGCTGGCCGTACCTGAGCTTCGGACGACACATCGACCCAGCATGGCCCCTCTACGGCATCCAAGCCCGCGGTTTCGACGGGCTTACGCCCCCGTCGACTTCGATCGAGGACATGGTCGATGACTATGTGCGACAGGTGCAGGAGGTCCAGCCTCGTGGCCCGTACTACCTGCTGGGCTGGTCCTTCGGTGGCACGCTAGCGCATGCCATGGCTGCGGAGCTGCAGCGCCGTGGGCACGAGGTGGCGCTCCTGGCGCTGCTGGACGCCGCGCCAGCCAGCCACTTCGCCGACCTGGAAGCCCTCGACGAGAGGGAGGTGCGCGTCTTCCTCGCCAACTACATGGGCCATCTGAAGGGAATGGAGGAGTACGAGTTCCTGGTCGGCACCGCGTCGTCGATCTTCGTGGACCACATGGAGCAGATGCGGCATTACACCTCGCGCCGGTACCGCGGCGATGTCGTCTTCTTCAACGCGCTGCTTGACCCAGAGACCCACGACAAGCGCCAGCTAGACGAGGAAATGGACATGCTCTGGCAGCAGTACGTCGATGGCCGGGTGCACCGTTACGACATTGCCTGCGCTCACAACGAAATGTACTGGCCGCGTAACGCGGCCGAGATTAGCCGTGTCATCAACCGGATGCTCCGCGCCGGCGTGGCCTCTGGCCAGCAATTGACTGATGGAACGACTTCTGGAGGCGATAAGTGACCACCAACCCGTTCGATGACGAGGACGGTCAGTTCTACGTGCTGGTCAACGACGAGGATCAGCACTCACTCTGGCCGACGTTCGCAGACGTACCTGCCGGGTGGCGCTCAGTCTTCGGTCCGGCCAGCCATGCGGAGAGCCTCGCGTACGTCGAGGCGAACTGGACGGACATGCGGCCCAACAGCCTGCGGGAAGTCACGCACGGTTAACGATCCGTGCGAGATGTCCGCACGGATGCTCATGCGCCAAATGCCGAATCGGGGAAGGGATGCGGTGTGGGTGTGTCGAACAATGGTGTCATCTTTCTGCGATGGCCAGCACAACGGGAGCTGAGGAGCCGCTACAACCGAGACGGTGTGCCGCGGCTGCTTGTGGTGGAAGGAGGCGCGCAGCCACCAGTCTGCGTCGATCCGTTCGAAGACTGGGTTCGAGCGCCGATCTCGCAGTATGACGTGGAGGCGAGGGTCAGGGCTCTGCAGAACCGGCTGAATAGTCAACGGATCCCGACGCTCGACGCGGCGGGGACGCTGAGCTTCGGTGGTCAGTCGGTCACGCTCTCCAACGCCCAGGCCACGCTCATGGAGCTGCTTATCGAGCGTTTCGGAGAGGTGGTGTATCGGGAAGAATTCGTGGACGCTCTCCGCGCGCAGGTGCAGAAGCTGACGCGGAACTCTCTCGACCTGCACGTTATGCGGCTTCGCCGCCGCATCCAGGCGATGGGGCTGTCGGTACGGACCGTGTGGGGTCGTGGGTACCTGTTGGAGAGCAGCAGCCCGTGAGGCCGTATGACGTGTCGTCAAAGATTCACCACCTTTGGAGTAGCACGGCGAGCGTGACAGGGGCTTGGTACGAGGTGTGGCGGTCTTGTCGTATCGGGTGGCGACGCTGCCGTACTGGTAGAGCCGGTTGAAGCACCGCTCGACGACGGTGCGCCGCTTGTAGAGCTGCTTATCGAACATCGGCGGCCGGCCGCCGTGGCTGCCTCGCCGGCGCCGGTTGGCCTGCTGGTCGGCTCATTCGGCGATGGTGTGTCCGATGCCGTGTCGGCGCAGGTCGGCTCGGTTGGCTTTGGAGCTGTAGCCCATGTCGGCGATGACGTGCTCGGGTTGGACCCGTGGCCGGACGGAACTTCGAACGCTTGACGCGGATAGCGGCCGTAACGTGTGTGAGGGGGTGCGGTGGTTGACGTCGTCGCCGGAGATCACAAATGCCGGCGTCTGGCCCAGGCTGTCGCAGGCGAGGTGAATCTTGGTGGTCGGTCCACCTCGAGATCGACCGAGGGCGTGATCTGGTGATTCGTCCGCTTCTCGGTGCCCCCTTTAGCGCCGGCGGGGTGCTGGTGGGCTCGCACGATCGGGGAGTCCACCGGCACCAGCCAGTCGATGTCTTCGGCATCCGTGTCGACCTGGACTCCGGAGAGAGTCCGCTCGAACGTGTCGTCCGGGCCGGCCTGGGGAAACGGGCGTGGATCGACTGTCAGGACCTGCAGGGGGCGGGCACGCCCCGCCACGCCGCTGCGGCCCGTGCCTTCCGCTCGATCCCGCTGAGCACCCGCCGGTGATCGGCTCGCGGTCGACCACTGGTAACCACCGAGGGCAGATACCTCGACAGGGCTTCCCGCTCGAGGTTAGACAACTCGGAGCGACGGCCCACGCGCTACGTCATCCGACACCAAAATCCTTTGAAGGTGCCTCCTAGCGATGGGCGCCATGGGCCTGCGGCGGCTGGTGCGGGCGGCCTTCGAGCCACGCTTGGGGCTCGGTTCAGTGCTGTACGGCGCTGAGGATCGCCGCGGCGTGGATGGCCTCGGCGGCCGTCGCACCCGCCGCGGCAGCCGCGGTGAACGACTGCCTCCACCGAGCGGCCACGTCGCCGGCTGCAAACAGGCCAGCAACGCTCGTGCATTGGGTTGCGTCGACGGTGACAAATCCGGCGTCGTCGGCTGTCAGCTTCAGATCCTCGATCGCCCGCGTGACAACGGGCTGCTGCCGCTGCGGCAGCGTCCACACCAGCGTGTCGCGCTCCAGAACGCGACCGTCGTCGAACTCGACCGCCTGCAGGGCCCCGCCCTGGTGGTGCAGGCGACGTATGGCGCCCGTGACGATGTCGCCTCCCATGCCGCGCGCCTTAGTGCGAGCGTCGTTGATATCCGGCATTGACTCGGCGCAGATGGCGACGGTGTCGTCGCTCCAGGCGCGGAACGCTACGGCCGACAGCGCGGCCAGTCGCGCGTCGTCTGTGACGACGGCCCAGCGTCCGCCAGCGTTCTCCTCTCCTAGACAGAACGGGCAGTGAATCACACTGCGCCCCCAGCAGGCGGAGAAACCGCTGACGTGATTCGGATGGACGTCTACGACGCCGGTGGCGAGCAGGACACTTGAGCTCTCGATGGTCTCGCCGATGTCAAGGCCGATGCGGAACCGGCCGCCGTGAACGGCCTCTATGTTGTCGGCGTCGGCCCGGCGCCGCTGTACGGTCGCATATCGGGAGAGTTCCGCCCACGCCCGCGACCGGATGTAGTCGGGGGAGGCACCATCCAGGCCGACATGGCCATGGACACCCTCCGACGCGTTATTGCGCGGTTCCTGGCGGCCGTCCACGACCACCACCGGATGGCGGTACCTGGCAAGGACGAGTGCTGCCGTGAGGCCGGCAGGGCCGGCCCCGATGACCACTGTCTGGGCGTCGTGCGGCGAGGGCATGGGACGATACCTTCCGTGGCGGTGTATGCCGTCTACTCGCGACATCAGGCGCGGCGAAACCGCCCGGACCAAGCGGGTATGTCGAAGGGCTCCGACGCACCCGGCAGGATCGCCTGCATCACCGTCTCGGTGACGGCCTCGACAGTCCACCCTTCGGCGAAGCCGCTGCACAGGTCGGCAGAGGTGCGCTGCGGGGCGTCGGTGGGGCGCTTAGCGGGGATCTGCTCGATTACCTCGGCGAGCCGCGCCTGCATCTGTTCGGCACCGCGGTCGCTGATCTCGAGCACATGAACGAGCGCCCCGGCCCGGCAAACCCGATGGAGTGTGGCGGCGTACCTCCGAAGGGTGCCGAGGTCGAAGGTATGCGCCAGGCCACAGTCGATCACCGTGTCGAAGCGTTGGTCGTAGCCAACAAGATCAAGAACATTGGCGACCTCGAAGGTCGCCTGCAGTCCACGCGCGGCGGCCTTGCGCCGCGCGATGGCAACCGCAGTCGGCGCCAAGTCCAGCCCTGTCACGGCGTAGCCCTTGCTGGCCAGGTAAAGCGCATCTTCGCCGGTACCGCACCCAGGGTCGAGGACCGCACCGCGGATAAGCCCGGCCTCTTCAGCCGCGACGAAGGCGGACTGCGGCCCGCCGATGTCCCACGGGGGACGCTGACCGAACGGGCTCTCACCGCGGTAGACGGCGTCGAAGATCTCGGTCAACGCGTCCATCCCATGCGGTGGCGAAGCGGGTGCCGTCATGCTCCCATACTCGCGCTGGCGCCTGTTTCCTCCACGATATCTTGCTCACCTCTGTCATCGCCGTCTCCGCGCCGTGGGCTGCCGCTCAGCGATTGGTGAGGGATCCGTACCTGCGCACCGAGAGCCCACCGAAGACGATAATCAAGCCGATTGACCAGGCGACGGTCTGGAGTACCCAGCTTCCCGCCGGCCCACCGCTGAACAGCGCGCGCAATGCGTTCACGGCTGCGGTCATGGGGCTGTGCTCGGCGTAGACCTGGAGCCATCCGGGCATCGTCTCGGTCGGCACGAACGCTGAGGAAATCAGAGTGAAGGGGAAGATCCACACGCCGCCGGCCGCCTGGGCGGCCTCCGCGCTGCGCACTGACAGTCCGATGAAGGCGCCGAGCCATGACACCGCGTAGCCGAAGAGCAGCAACAGCAGCATACCGACCAGCGCCGGCAGGAACCCGTTGAGGAATCGGAAACCGACGAGCATGCCGATGAGCACCATCACTGCCATGGCGCAGACGTTACGGAACACCTCCGAGAGCGTCCGGCCGACAAGCACCGCAGTGCGGCTCATCGGCATAGAGCGGAAACGGTCCATCAATCCGGTGCGCATTTCCGCGGCGATGCCGATGGTGGTGCCGGCAGCCGACCCGTAGAGCGCCATCTGGACGAAGATGCCTGGGAGCAGGAACTGGGCGTACTCCCCACCGCCGATGTCGATCGCGCCGCCGAAGACGTATGTGAAGAGCAGGATGAACAGCACCGGCTGTACGAGTGAGAACATCACCAGCTCAGGGCTGCGTAGCAGGTGCCGAATATTTCGTAGCGTCATCTCCCATACGTCGGAGAACCACCAGGAAACTCCGGTCGGCGGCTGGGCCTGCACCGGGCCGCGCTGTGGAGTCAAGGTCGTGGACGTCATGGGCGCCTTTTGTCCTTTCTGGTCTCCTGCTTGTTCGCCCCGTGGTCGGCGGAGCGACCTGTGACCGCGAGGAACACGTCATCGAGGGTCGGACGGCGAACGGAGACGTCGCCGATACCGATGCCGGAGGACTTGAGCAGGTGTAGTAGCTCGGCGAGCGATCCGCCGTGGGGCAGGGGCGCCTGCACCCGGAGCGCCACCGGGTCGACGGCCGGGTCCGCGCCCAACGTGCGACGCAGCAGTTCGGTGGTCGCGTCGAGGTCGGTGGCGTAGATCAGGGTGACCACGGCCCAGTCCTCGCCGACCTGTGACTTTAATTCGTCTGGGGTTCCGCAGGCGATAACCTTGCCCTGATCAATCACTGACAGTGCGTCGGCGAGCTGGTCTGCCTCCTCCAGGTACTGCGTGGTGAGCAGCACCGTCGTCCCCTCGGCGACCAGCTCCCGCACGATCCGCCATACCTCTAGGCGGCTGCGTGGGTCGAGGCCCGTGGTCGGCTCGTCGAGGAAGATGAGCCTAGGGCGTGCCATAAGGCTGGTGGCGATGTCGAGCCGACGGCGCATCCCGCCCGAGTACGTCCTCGCCTGCCGGTCAGCCGCCTCGCCCAGGTCCAGGCGCTCCAGCAGCTCGCCGGCGCGAGCCCTGCTATCGGCCCGAGACAGCCGGAAGAGTCGGCCGATCATGTGCAGGTTTTCCCGGCCGGTCAGTAGCTCGTCGATCGCGGCATATTGGCCAGTCAGTCCGATGGCGGACCGTACTCGTCGAGGGTCGCTGCGCACGTCGACACCGAAGACCTCCGCCTTACCGTTGTCTGGACTGACCAGGGTGCTCAGCACCCGAACGGTAGTCGTCTTGCCGGCGCCGTTGGGGCCAAGCAGGCCATGCACTGTCCCTTGGGGAACGGTGAGGTCGAGGTGATCGAGTGCGGTCACCGGGCCGAAGCTCTTGCAAAGCCCAGCCACGTCGATCGCTGCAGGCATGTTCGGTGTTCCTCCCTGAGCCAGAGTTGTCCACCGCACGTGTCGGCGAACCTTGTGCCGGTTCACATACCTCATCATATACCTGTAATCTCGGTTGAGACTTGGTGACAATTCCGCGCCTGAGAATCTGATAAACTCTCAAGCTATGCGAAACCTGCGTCCGGTCGACCTCGCCCGCGAGCACGGCATCTCCACTCAGGCCGTGCGCAACTATGAGGAGGATGGGTGCATCCCTCCGGCTCGCCGCACAGCGACGGGTTACCGCACCTACACTGAGTCGCACGCGGCGGCCCTGCGCGCCTATCTCGCTCTTGTGGCGGCGCACGGGTACGGGTTCGGCGGTCAGATCATGCGAGCCGTGAATACGGGCCGGATTGACGCCGCGCTGGCGGTCATTGACCGCAGTCATGCCCAGCTGCTGCGCGACCGCGAAACGCTCGACACTGTTGGCGAGGCGCTCGAGAACCTCGCGACTGCTGCGGGTACCGCTCCCCATCGGTCCGCAGGCGCCACGACGCTCAGGATCGGGGCGCTCGCTGAGCGCCTCGGCGTGACCGCGGCTACTTTGCGCAACTGGGAGCGGGCGGGCATCCTCAAGCCGGACCGTGATCCCGTCTCCGGGCAGCGCCGCTACGGCGCCGCCGACCTGCGCGACGCGGAGCTGGCCGAGCTGCTAAGACGGGGCGGCTACGGGCTCGATCAGATCAAGACCGTCATCGAGCAGATCGGCGTGGCGGGAGGTGCCAGCGCAATCTACGCCGCCCTGCACGACTGGCGGCGAGGGCTGACGGTCCGGGGCCACGCCATGCTCCACGCGTCCGCTCACTTGTCTCGGTACGTCGAGTCGCTCGGCGACACCGCGGACGCGGCTGCGCCCGCGCGCCGGGCCAACGCCTGAGATTGGGCCGTGTGCCCGCGGATGTCATCGCCGCAGGTGCCGCAATGCGCGGTCCGCCGCGTGGGCGCCGCACATGCCGTGCGCACCGGGGCCCGGTGGTGTCGCCGCGGAGCAGAGGAAGTGGCCGGGCAGGCCGGTGTCGTATGGGCGCAGGCCGATGCGGGGACCGAAGAGGAGCTGGCGGACATCTTTGGCACCGGTGAGAATGTTGCCGCCGACGTAGTTGGGGTTGTACGTGGCCAGGTCGATCGTCGTGCGGGTTGACATGCCAACGACGCGACTGCGGAAATCAGGGGCGAAGCGCTCTATCTGGGCGACGATTGCCTCCGTAGCGTCGCCGGTATAGCCATGGGGCACGTGTGCATAGGTCCATAGCGGATGCACATCGCCTACCGAACGGCCCGGGTCCGCGAGGTACTGCTGGCCGACCAGAACGAAGGGGCGGTCTGGCATCAGGCCTCGCCCTATCTGCCGCTCCGTGTGGGCAACTTCAGCGAATGTGCCGCCTAGGTGAACGGTGCCCGCTCGTCGTGCGGCGGGGGCAGTCCAGGGCACTCCGCCTTGGACCGCGAAGTCGACTTTGAAAGCACCGGGCCCGTAACGAAAGCGGCGGTAGGCACGAGCTACATGCCGGGGCAAACGGTCGCCGAGAATACGGGCGACAGACGTCGGCGACAGGTCGTAGAGGGTGACGTCGGCCGCAGGGAGGTCTGCCGCCGAGCGCACGGCCACTCCAGTCTCGATCACCGCGCCAAGGTTTGCTGCGAAGGCGGCCAGCGCGTCGGTGATGCGCCGTGAACCGCCTTCGGCGACCGCCCAGCCATGCCGGTGTCCGGCCGCGAGGATGCCCAGGCCGATGCTCGAGCTCAGGGGTGATTCAAGCGGTTGAAAGGCGTGTGCGGCGACCCCGCCGAGGAGAGCCTTCGCCTGTTCGGTAGCGAAGGTAGCGGCCACCAGCGAGGCCGGAGCGAGTGCCAGGATCCCGAAGCGGGCCAGGGCCAGCGGATGGCGGGGGACGCTCAGGATCGGGCCGAGAATATCCTCGGTCAGCAGGTCATAGTTCCGGACTGCGCCACCGAGAAGTCGAGCCCAGCGCGGCCCGTCGACACCGAGGGCCACCGCGGTGTCGTTGATTGACCGGTATAGGACGCCCTCGGTCCCGTCGTCGAGAGGGTGGGCGCAGTCGATCTCAGGGAGCCGCCACCGCAGGCCGTACCGCTCCAGCCCCAGTTCGCCGAGGAAGGGCGAGCCTACCGCCATCGGGTGGACTGCCGAGCAGTGGTCGTGCAGCAGGCCGGGGACTATCGCCTCACTGGAGCGGGTGCCGCCGCCGATAGTGTCGGCGGCTTCTAAGACAGTCACCTGCACGCCAGCGCGCGCCAAACTCACTGCTGCCGCTAGCCCGTTTGGACCCCCGCCGACGATGGTCGCCGTGCTCAACCGACCCCCCCTCTCGTCGTCGCCGCTGTCGAGCCGGGAGCGCCGGTCGCCGTCCCTGCAGGGAGACGCCAGCACTGCAGCCTGCTCACCATAGGCGGGGCCGCGGTTGACGCCGGTACCCGGAACAGAATCCGGCAAGAGCAGGCACTCTCCTGTGGTCTCCACTGAGGAGATGGTGCGACGTGCCCGCGGCAGCGCGACTCGATTTAGGGCCCTTGAGCAGATGTCCATGCTCCGGGCATGCTGTACCTTGGTTTGAAACTTAAGGCGACAAAGGCGCGAAGAAATGCCACATAGCTTCAACCGGAATTACAGGTGTACGCTTAACTTGTTGAACGAGGGCAGCGCGGGTGGCCCACGTTGATGTCGCCGAGGGTCCCGTTGCTGTTCCAACGGATACCGCAGCCACCGGCAGGCCGCAGGCAGGTTGGCCGGCTGCCATCGGCGACGCAGCATTCGCGTCCCGCGCATACTTTCCGATCCCAAATAGGGAGGCCTGATGACTGTCGGGGCGAGCACCGACACTGAGCCGCGCATCGCCGACAAGCACGATCGGATCCGCGTACACGGCGCGCGAGAGAACAACCTCAAAGACGTCACCATCGAGATTCCGAAGCGCCGTTTGACGGTATTCACGGGAGTGTCCGGCTCGGGCAAGAGCTCACTGGTCTTCGATACGATCGCCGCAGAGTCGCAAAGGTTGATCAACGAGACCTACAGCGCCTTCGTCCAAGGTTTCATGCCGACCATGGCCAGGCCCGAGGTTGACATGCTGGACGGGCTAACCACCGCGATCATTGTCGACCAGCAGCCCATGAGCGGCCACCCCCGCTCCACGGTCGGCACCGCTACCGACGCGGGTGCGTTGCTGCGCATCCTGTTCAGCCGGCTCGCCAAGCCGTACATCGGATCGCAGAAGGCCTTCGCGTTCAACGTGGCCACGGCCGACGCGTCTGGCACGTTGACAGTCGGCGGGAAGACCATCGAAAAGGGTTTCAGCGTTGTTGGCGGCATGTGCTTGCACTGTGAAGGCACGGGCGTCGTCACCGATATCGACGCCAACCTGCTCTACGACAGCGCTCAGTCGCTGGCTGACGGCGCGATCACGGTCCCCGGCTGGAAACCCGGCGGCTGGGTAGTCCAGTCTTTCATCGAGTCAGGCATCTTCGACCCTCACAAGGCGATTCGCGACTACACCGCCCAAGAGATGCACGACCTTCTACATCGGGAACCGCTCAAGGTCAAGGTCAAGGGCGTCACCACTACATATGAAGGCCTGGTTGCCCGGGTCCGTAACTCCTTCCTCGCCAAGGACAAGGAGAGCCTGCAGCCGCACATTCGAGCGTTCGTGGACCGGGCGGTGACCTTCGCGACTTGCCCCGAGTGCGACGGCACGCGACTCACCGCACTAACCCGATCGGCGAAAATCGACGGCACCAACATCGCCGACGCCTGCGCTATGCAGATCAGCGAGCTGGCCGCGTGGGTCCGTGGGCTCGAGGAGCCGTCGGTCGCCACACTGGTGTCGGTGCTCGCTCAGACGCTGGACGCCTTCGTGGACATCGGGCTGGGATATCTTTCGCTCGACCGGCCCTCCGGGACGCTGTCGGGCGGCGAGGCCCAGCGCACCAAGATGATCCGGCACCTGGGCTCCGCGCTCACCGACGTCACGTACGTTTTCGACGAGCCCACCGTCGGGTTGCACCCGCACGACATCCAGCGGATGAACGGCCTGCTCGTGCGGCTGCGCGACAAGGGCAACACCGTGTTGGTGGTGGAGCACAAGCCGGAGACGATCCGAATCGCCGACCATGTCGTTGACCTCGGACCCAAGGCGGGTGGCGAGGGTGGTCAGGTGGTCTATGAGGGATCGGTCGATGGACTACGCGTCAGCGGCACCATTACCGGACGGCATCTGGACGACCGGGTCCGTCTCAAGCCGTCGGTCCGCACCCCGAAGGGCAGGCTTGAGGTTCGTGGTGCCAACACCAACAACCTGCGCGACATCGACGTCGACATCCCGCTCGGCGTGCTCACCGTGCTCACCGGAGTGGCGGGCTCCGGCAAGAGCTCGTTGATCCGCGGTTCGGTGGCTATTCACGACGGCGTCGTGACGGTGGACCAGGGACCCATCAAGGGATCGCGACGCAGCAACCCCGCGACCTACACGGGGATGCTAGAGCCGATCCGCAAGACGTTCGCCAAGGCCAACGGTGTCAAGCCGGCACTGTTCAGCCCTAACTCTGAGGGCGCGTGCCCTCAGTGCAAGGGAGCCGGGGTCGTCTACACCGATCTCGCGATCATGGCAGGCATCGCCGTGCCATGCGATGAGTGCGAGGGGAAGCGGTTCCAGGCGTCCGTTCTACGCTACCGCGTTGGTGGCCGCACCATCAGTGACGTGTTCGGAATGTCGGTGTCGGACGCCGCTGAGTTCTTTGGCGCCGGGGAGGCGCGGACGCCGGCCGCGCACACCGTCCTGCGACGGCTCGTCGAGGTCGGTCTTGGCTACCTCAGCCTCGGCCAGCCGCTCACCACGCTTTCCGGAGGTGAACGGCAGCGGCTCAAGCTTGCTGCGCATATGGGCGATGCCAGCAGCGTGTACGTGCTTGACGAACCGACCACCGGGCTGCACCTCGCTGACGTGGAACATTTGCTGGCCCTGCTCGATCGGCTGGTCGACTCCGGCACTTCGGTCATCGTGAGTGAGCACCACCAAGCGGTCATGGCGCATGCCGACTGGATCATCGATCTCGGCCCCGGGGCTGGGCGCGATGGTGGCCGAGTGGTTTTTGAGGGCACGCCGGCGGACCTCGTAGCCGCCCGCTCCACACTTACCGGCCAGCACCTGGCGGACTACGTCGGCAGCTAAGGACCCGCGCGGAGATGGGTGCGTCGTCGTGCGGCCTCGGCCGCACGACGACGCACCGTCCGAGCGGGTCCCTTGCGAAGACCTCACTATGGATGGGGCGGGATGGTGTGCCCCAGCCGGAAGAGGTTCCCCGGGTCGTACGCGGCCTTGGCCTCCTGCATTCGCCGATACGTTGCTGGCGGATAGGCCGCTCGGACCGCCTCCTCGCCGACGTCATCGCGACCCATGAAGTTCAGGAGTCTGCCGGGCACCAGCCATGGTCCGAGTCGACCGAAGAAGGCATCGGTCCACGGCCGTGCTGACGCGGTGGTGCTCTCGTCGCCGAGAGCGATCACCCACAGCGCGAACTCACCGTCGCGCAGCCCTGCCGCCCCTGCGTTGATCGATGGGCCCGCCATCGCGCCGCCGAGGTGACGAAGCCCGACTATGGCCGGTGCGCCGTCGGACTCTCCTCCTAGGTCCTCGACAAGCCGCTGGATCAGACGCGGCTCCAGCGCCGCAAGCGTGACGGTGCGCTCGGCGAACGGCAGGGCATCGACAGGGTCAGCGTGGATGCTGGCGAATGCGCTGTAAGGCATATCGGCGACGGTGTCCGCGAGCGTGGGCGCGGCCTCCCTTAACGGCCGCAGCAACGCGTCCCCTTCCGCGGCGGTACCCAGCCACGACACCCGGACGTGGATCGTGCAGGTGCCAGGTAGCGACGCGGGGAAGGCCGGCAGGTCGGGCGAGCGTAGGAACGCGATGGACGTCGTGAGTTCGTCCGGAGCGAGCGCGGTGAGTCGGGCATAGGCGCTCAGCACCGCCTCGGCATGCTTACCGCTGAACGCCAGCGAACCCCCGTACAGTCGACTGACCGGAAAAAGGTCGAACTCCATCGCGGTGACGATGCCGAGGTTCTCCCTGGCGCCACGGATACCCCAGAACAGCTCGGGCTCGGTCGCGACCGTGGCGTGGCGAAGGGCGCCGTTCGCGGTGACGACATCAAGTGCGGTCACGTGATCGCTAGCCCATCCAAACGCTCGGCCCAGGGTCGGACTCAGCCCGCCTCCCAGGGTGTAGCCGACCACACCGACAGTCGGCGACGAGCCGTTGAGCGGGGCGAGGCCGTGCGGCGCGGCCGCCTCGATGACCTGCTGCCAGCGAACTCCGGCACCCACCCGGGCGCGCGCGAGCGTCGTATCGATCGTCACCCCCGTCATCCGGCGTGTGGTGATCAATACGGCATCTCGGCCCAAAGGAAGACTGGTGTGGCCGGTGTTCAGCACGGTCACGGGGCGGCCGTGAGCGCCAGCGAAACGAACAGCACGCTGGACGTCAGCGGCGCAGGCGGCCCCGACAACAACTGCGGGAAGACGCGGAACTGCGGTGTTGTACGTGGCGCATTCCGCGGCATACCCGTTGTCCTCTGGCAGCAGCACGACGCCGGTCACGTCCGCGGTGAGGCCTGCAACGTCGCTACGAGTTAGGGCCTGAAGCTGGTTTACTCTGTCGCTGCTCATGATCCCTTCCCGCGCTCGACGGCGACGAGGCGACCTCGCGCTCTACCGAACGCGGGCCTCCGTGCCGGTGGCGCAGCCATCGGCATCAATTGTGGTGCCGTCTCCCGGCTCGGTGGACCGAATGACAGAAGTCGGCAAGGAATCGAGAATGATGGTGCGGCAGAGAGGGAATATGGGCGCATGACCACGACCGCTTCCGGCCGTACCGCACCGGCGTGCTGAGCCGATGGCAGCCTCCGTCGCCTGGCGATACGCCGCCGCACGTTGACCCGGCGCCGCCGCCTGTCGTGGGCGAGAAAAACGAATTCCTGAACCAGAAAAACGGCAAGCACGAGGGTGATAGGCCATGAGGTGGACACGAGTAGGAACGTGGCTCGTGGAAGGCTTGACCGCACGACCAAACCGAGCGGCCAGACGTGCGAACCGGCCTACTGCCCGCCAGTTGGGCGTACCACGCTGGAGCAAGGTCGCCCGAGTCGCTGGCCGCGCCGGCATCATATATTCCGGGCTTTACTGCCTCACGACGCCTCAAGTGCTGCTGGCTCTGGTAGGGGGAGGTCTAGGACGCCGGCAGGAGGTGGCCGACGCTTGGGCAAAGGTCTGGGCGATGCATCCGGTGCGGAACTGGGTGGCCGAGAGCATCTTCGGAACAACCCTAAGTAAGCGCTTCGACGGCGGCGACGACCGGTTCGCATGGGTGGGCCAGTTCTGCTGGCTGGCGGTCGCCGCCGTCGCGGCCCCGGTTTGGACGGCTCTGGACCGGAGTCGAGCAGAGGATGAGGATGCTTGGCGCCCGTGGTTCGACCTCGCGGTGCGCATGTGCCTCGCCGGGCAGCTGTTCTACTACGGTGCCGCCAAGGCCGTCCCGCTGCAGTTCCAACTTCCGCTGGCCAGGCTGGTCGAGCCGTTCGGCAACTTCAGCCCGATGACGGTGCTCTGGTCGCAGTCGGCATACTCGGAGACGTATCAGCGGCTGCTGGGCTGTGCGGAAATCGCCGCCGGCGCGCTGCTAGTCGTGCCCAAAACCACACACTTTGGAGCGTTGGTCTCAGCGGCCGAGATGGGTCACGTGTTATTCCTCAACATGACCTTCGACGTTCCGGTGAAGATCCATTCGTCCCACCTGCTGCTGCTCAGTCTCGTGCTGCTGGCGCCGGAGTCGCAGCGTTTTGTCCAGGCCCTCCTGACGGACCACGCCGTCATCCCCACGCGTCGACGGAAGCCGTTCCGTTCGCACCGTGCGAACCAGATCGCCGCAGCCGCCGAGGTTATCGCAGGAGGGTGGGTGCTCGGCGCGCAACTTCGCAACGCGTGGACGTTCTGGAAGAATCACGGCAGCGGACGCGAGAAGCCCGCCCTGTACGGGATCTGGAACGTAGACGAGTTCTTGGTCAATGGTCAGCAGCTCCCACCCCTGACGACCGAGGGGAAGCGGTGGCGACGCTTTATCGTGGAGTCCGCCGACACTGTAACCGTTCAGCGCATGGACGACGCGCTCGACAACTACCTCGCCACGATCGACACGCAAAACGGCTCCATCATATTGTTCAACATCAACCATCCACAGCAGAGTACAACCTTAGCGTTAGAAAATCCGGCGGAGGACCAGCTAGCACTGGAAGGCGAGATTGACGGTAGGCAGGTGAAACTGCGCATGCATCGGGTCGATCTCGAATCCTTCCCTCTCGTCAGCCGGCGCTTCCACTGGATACAGGAGGAAGCCTACTGGCGGTAATCAAGGACGGCCAGTGAGCCCTTTTCCGTCGTGCGGGGCCTGGTCACGGTGCGCGCGGCGGAGATCTGATGTCTACATAGGACGACGCTCCCGGTGAGACCGCAGTCGACCAGGATCTGATGCTCCAACCGAGAGCGTCTCTGTGCTGCCTTACCCGTCCTCACTCGCGCTATCCGGCCGCATTATGAACCCCCTGGCCGACCTCCTCCGCACCGAACGCACCCGACCCCGAGGTCGGTGGTGGCGCCTCGACGCCAGCCGGCAGACCCCTGCTCGCCCTGGCCCAACTCCGCAACGGTGACATCCTCACCCATCTGGCCTGCGGCTTCGCCGTCAGCGTCACGGCGGCCTGACGGTACGCCAGGGAGGCGGTCGACCTGCTCGCGGCGATACGCCGGTCTCCGGCGCGATCGCCGGCCGCGCCGTACTTGCCGTCGCTGGGGCGGTGATGAGGCGACGTTGGCGGCCTGCTGGCATCAGATACCGCCACGTCGGCGGCGAGGGGACGCTGGATCATGGCAACGGCTTCAGGTTCGCCGTCGAACTCACCCCGCAGCGAACTGGCCGTCTGCTGCTTGGGATGCGCTCGTCAGCGTACGGAGTGACGCGATGGCTGGCGGAGCATGTTGGCCGAACATCGAGAGGTATCCAGATCAACACCCCTGCAGAGCCCGGGATCGTCCACGCGCCGCTGTCATGCACGCCATGCGCAAACGTCACTACGAAAAGCCGGGCCGGACGGCGCGCCTGGAGCGCAGGAAATAGGTCTTCGCGGAATTGCCTCCACCTCTTCACAAGGACCACCTTCGATGGACATGATCGATGGAGACGGTCGCTGTCCACCCCGGTCGCCCAAGAGTCCCGTATGCGCAACACCCTGATGCCCCCCGATCCTCGCTGCGGCGCCGTGTCGCTGCGACTGCCGTCGCAGCGTTCACCGGCGCGTGCCTGGTGGCGGTGAACGCGCAGCCGGCGATGGCCACGCCTCCGGGAATCCCCTCCAAGGCGACGGCGCAGTCGCAGCTCAACGCGCTGACGGTGGCGGCGCAGGGCTCGACCAGCGGCTACTCCCGTGATCTGTTCCCGCACTGGATCACCATCAGCGGCACCTGCGACACCCGCGAGACCGTTCTCAAGCGCGACGGCACCTCCGTCGTCGCCGACAGCTCCTGCGCCGCCACCTCGGGCCGCTGGTACAGCCCCTACGACGGCGCCACCTGGTCCGCCGCCTCCGACGTCGACATCGACCACGTCGTACCCCTGGCCGAGGCATGGCGCTCCGGCGCCAACGCCTGGACCACCAGCCGCCGGCAGAGCTTCGCCAACGACCTCACCCACCCGCAGCTGATCGCCGTCACCGACAACGTCAACCAGGCCAAGGGCGACCAGGACCCCTCCACCTGGCAGCCGCCCCTGTTGTCTTACCGCTGTACCTACAGCAAAATGTGGATCACCGTGAAATACACCTGGGGCCTCACCCTGCAATCGTCAGAGAAGTCCGCCCTGCAGAGCAGGCTCAACACCTGCAGCTCCTGACGCGGTTCCGGCCGGCGGCGCCGCCCTTCTATGCGCATGTTTGAGCGGGGGTTGATCAGTTCCAGGTGAAGGCGCGGCGGGCGTGTCGGTGAGCCGGTTCACCGCGATCCGTTGGCCATGCCGGCGATGGCGGCCCAGCGGATGATGGCTCCGGAGACCTCGGGGTGGCGTTCGTAGTTACGGGCCAACCGACGGTAGGCGGCCCGGCCAGGCCAGAGTCCGCTCCACGATCCACCGGCGCGGTGGTACCGCGAAGCCTCGCTGATCAGCCGGCTTGCGCACGATCTGCAGGGTGGCGGTGAGGATGTCGCGGGCCCAGGCGACCGGCGAAGCCCTGGTCGGCAAAGACGTGCCGAATCGGGGTGGCCAGGTACGCGCGGAGCAGGGCGGTCGTGGCGCCATCGCGGTCCTGCCACGACGCAGCGAGCACCGCCACGGTGACCAGCAAGCCGGTGATGTCGGTGACGATGAACCGCTTCCTGCCGTTGACCTTCTTGCCGGCGTCGTAGCAGCGGCTGTCCGCGCCGACGGTGCCGGCGCCCTTGACCGACTGCGAGTCGATGATCCCGGCCGACGGCTGCGGCTCGCGACCCTGCTGAATGCGGGCTTTGACCTGCAGTGTGGCCGGGAATTCTCGGTCACCCCTGCGTCTCCCACCGGGTGACGTACCAGTACACCGTCTGCCACGGCGGCAGATCCGCCGGCAGGTACCGCCACGGACACCCGGAGCGGACCACGTACAGGATCGCGTAGACGATCTCCCGCCGCAGGTGCTCCTCACGCCGCCGGTCGGTGTTCGGCTCCGGCAGCAGCGCCTTGATCAGCGCCCACTGGGCATCGGTCAGATCCGAGGGGTAACCCCGACGAGGTGACGACACCTGGCCACCCTGCCTCCGGTGCGTGCCGGCGTCACGCCGCGGGATGATCGACCGCCAGCACGTGTAGGAGGTCGTTGCCGGCGGCGGTGCACGACACTGATGCGGCGGTGACTATGACGGCCACCAGCAACCCCAGGGCGTTGGTCGCGCTGTGCCGGTTACGGCCTTTGATCCTCTTGGCCGCGTCGATGTCTTGCTCGAGTTCCCTTACGTTGCATGAGATCTCGACCCTCTGCGCATAGAGCGCCGCAGCGCTCGGTGACCCGTCGCGGCCCTCTGCTTCTCGCAGCCGGTGACGCAGCAGATCGTGGATCTGCTGCGTCGTGCCATCCCGTTGCCTCTGGGCGTAGCAGTCCTAGACGGCCTTCGCGGGCGGGAAGTCGTGCGGGAGGTAATCCCAGGCGATTCCCGTGCGCGTGACGTAGAGGATCCCGTTCACGATCTCCCGCAGATCATGCACCGGTTGACTGATTCCGAGACCAGGCCACGCCGCCCGCCACTGCGCCTGGACCGGTTCGATCAACGCCCACCGCGCGCGGACAGGTCTCATCGATATGGGCGCCGCTCCATCTTCACGCCTGGCCCACGAGCCGGAACAACGGGCGAGGACCAGCGAACAAAGGAATCAGCCTGGCTGAATATCAGACGTACTCTAAGTCCGTCAAGCATATTATGAAGCACTGACGTCCAAAACCTCCTGGAACTTCACACGGACACGTGTCTGGACGCAGTCGTTCCATTTCGTCGAGGGTGGAGTGCGGACCGTCGGCGGGATGCCGTTCAGGTGAATGCCCAAGTAGTGGGGTCGAGTGTTGTGCGACGCCCTGCGCGCTCATCTTCCATCTTTCTTTCATTTCGATTGCCCGGCGGCCTCCTCATAGTCACGATGGCAAAGATGGATGACTGATTCTTTGTCATTGATTTCACCTGGGGGTCTTTTGTCGTTTGCCAGGACTATCGAAGACTTCACTGAGGATCCGTATTCGATGTACCGGGCGATGCAGTCCGAGGCGCCGTTGAGCAGAGTCGGGCCGAACGACTTCGTAGTGACCGACCCGCAGCTGATGCTCGAACTTTTCAAAGATCACAGCAGGTTCTCGAGCGCACGATGTCTGGAGGGGCAGGTTCCCATAGCGGGCGCGGCGCGGGAGGTTCTAGCGGACACGCTGTTCTTCGGCCGTGCGCTGATCAACGAGGCTCCGCCGGAGCACACGGCATTTCGACGAACGTTCGGCAGGCCGTTCACCTCGGCCGCGGTCGCGGATCTGGAACCCCGGATCCGCGAGCTGACTGCCGAGATGTGCGGTGACCTGTCCGGCCGGCATGGTTTCGACGTGTTCGGGGAGCTTGCTTTTCCGCTGCCCATCAAGGTTCTCTCCGAGGTCATCGGGATTCCGGATGAGGACCGGCAGCGGGTCAAGCAGTGGAACGACCAATGGATCGCGCTCCAGGTCCTGCAGATGCCGGAGAAGGACCAGGTGCGAGCGGCTTTATCGGTGCGCGCCTACGAGGACTACATGAGAGGCCTGATCGAGGAAATCACGTCCGCGCGTCGGGCGTGCTTGCTGCTCGACATGGTCGATGCCATCGACACGCCGTCCGCCGTGCACGATGTCAACGATGTCATCGTGGCGGCTCGGATGATGATCGGCGCTGGGCACGACGTGGCGTCCGGGCTGATCGGCAACGCGGTGGCGCTTCTCATCGAGACCGGGCGCTGGGAGGCCCTGGCACGGAATCCGGCCGCGATACCGGACTTCGTCGAGGAGACGTTGATGCTCGACCCCCCGTTGCAGAGTGCCCCGCGGCTGGTGGAGGAGAGCACTGAGCTGCACGGTATAACTGTGCCCGCCGGCGCCAGAGTGCACCTCGCCATCGGGGCCTACTCGGCGCTCGAGGGCAAGCGGGGCAACGGGCCCCACGCGAGCAGGCATATAGCGTTCGGGTACGGCGTCCACCACTGCGTCGGCGCTCACCTTGGGCGGGCGCAGGCTCGCATCGTGCTGGCGCACCTACTGGCGGCCATTCCCGCGACTCCCCGCTTCGACGAGGAGAGCCCGCCTATCCGAATGCCCGGTGGCTACGTCTTCCGCAGCTTCAGCTCGCTGCCCCTCCTGTGGTAAGGAGTCACACCGTGGCCGTCAAACCGCCATTGGTGCCGAATGCTAAGCCGATCGTCGGCCACGCACCGGGCATCTTCAAAGACCAGCTCGAGTTCTTCAGCGAGGCGGCACTGACCGCACCGCTGTCCCGCCTCAAGATCGGGTGGACGGACGCCTACCTGATCGCCAACCACGAACTGCTCTACCACGTGCTGGTCAACGACGCGAAAAAGTACGACAAGGGGGTCCAGTACGAGCGGGCGCGTGCGTTGCTGGGCAACGGTGTCCTCCTCGCAGAGGGCGACTTCCACTTCCGTCAGCGCAGGCTGATGCAGCCCATGTTCAACAAGCCGTCGATCGACGACTACATCGACGCCATGCACCAGTACAGCGTAGCCATGGTGGAGTCGTGGTCGGATTTCGGTGTCGTGCGCCTCTACCCGGAGTTTTACCGGCTGGCCACTAGGGTCGTGATCGACACGCTCTTCTCCACAACGATGAACGACGCCGACGTTGCTCTCGTCCAGAGCAGGATGCCCGTCGTCATCTCGGGCATGCAGAAGCGCGGTGCCCTGCCCACCAAGGTGTTCGACGCGCTGCCCACCGCGGAGAAACGGACCTTCTACACGGCGATCGGCGAGCTGCGGGCGCTGGGCGACAGACTCGTCGAAAGGCGACTCGCCGCGGATCGTGCGTCGAGTGACTGGGCGGACCTCATCGACGTGCTCGCCAACGTTGACGACGAGACCGCACGCCGGGACAACGACAGGGCACAGATCCTCAACGAATTTCTGACCTTCCTCACCGCGGGCTCGGAGACGACGCCGAGCGCCATGGCGTGGTGTTGCTACCTGCTGGCACGGCATCCGGACGTCCAGGAGCAGCTTCGCGAGAAGGTCACCGGGCTCGACGTGGTCGCGGAGGGCACCGCGCAGGCCCTCCACCGGGTGCCCCTGCTGCAGGCCGTCGTCAAGGAATCCTTGCGGCTGTATCCACCCGTGTGGTTCCTCGGCCGTCGAACGCTCGCGCCGACGACGCTCGGCGGGTACGCGCTGCCGACCGGGTCCCAGGTCTTCTACTCCGTCTACACGATCCAGCGCGACCCAGCGATCTACGACGATCCCGACGAGTTCAAGCCCGGCCGCTGGCTCGACGGCGGCAAGAAGTACCCGCGCACCGCCTTCCTGCCGTTCGGGGCAGGGGTGCGCAACTGCATCGGCGAGCACTTCGCGTGGATCGAGACGTCCATCACCCTGGTCAACGTCCTGCAGCGCTACCACCTGTCGCTGCTGCCAGGTCAGCAGGTGCGGCCGGCCACCATGGGTTCCCTCGTGCCCGCGGGCGACCTGCCGATGCGGCTCGAGAGCGTAGTGAAGCGATGACGGACGACGAGTCCGTCGCCGCCGAGCTCTCCCGGCGGGTTCGGGCGAACGTGGCCGAGTTGCTCGCCGAGTTCTCCGCGCTGGCTGGCAGCTGCGATCCCAACACCACTGATCTCGGCACCACAGACCAGATCTCGATGTTCAAGGAACGGCTGGCCGACTTCGTCACCAGATTCGGCAGCATGCGGCGGACTCGGGTGGCGGCCCACGTGCTGAACGGCTACCAGAGAGCCACGGATCCTGCGCTCACCAACCTCGCCCACGCCTGTTCCGCACTAGAGCTGTTCCACGCCGCGGCACTGGTCCACGACGACATCATCGACGAGAGCGACACCCGCAGGCACCACCCCACCCTGCACACTGGCTGGGGCGTAACCCTCGCGGAACAGCGCAACGGCGACCTGCCGTCCCGCCGGCCTGCCCGGCTCGGGCTCGCGGCCGGTCTGCTCGGCGGGGACGTGCTGCTGGTACTGTGCGCCCGTGCGATAGGCCGCGTCAACGAGCCCGTGCGCGAGCGCACGACCGAATTCTTCCAGGACGTGCAGCTGCGCACCGTGGTCGGTGAATTCCAGGACGTCCTGCTCGAACATCGCCGAGTGAACGCGGACCGCAGCGCGATCACCAGCATGGCGGTGAACAAGACCGCCTGGTACACCGTGATCGCGCCGATGACGCTGGCGACCCTGTGCGCCGAGGCAGACGACGAGGTGCTGCCGTTGCTCGACACGGTCGGATCGGCGTACGGGGAGGCCTTCCAACTCCTCGACGACCTCAACGGACTGCTCGCCGACTCCGCCACGACGGGGAAGAACCCGTTGGACGACATGAACACCGGCAAGGCGACACTCCTGCACCACCTCGTCCGCAGCCACGCCACCGCCGACGAGCTGGCGCTGCTGCGCCAGGTCTACGGGCACGGCCACTGCACCGAGTCAGACCTCACCTATTACCGCGGACTCGTGCGAGCGCACGGGGACCGGATCATCGGTGAACTGCAGACGTTGCTGGAGGGAGCACGCGTCAGGCTGCGCGAAGCCGGGTTCTCGGGCCGGACGATCGACCACATCGAGCACGAGCTCATTCCACACGACCGGCTTCCCGTTCTGTCCACTGAGAGGTTCCCGCCGTGGCAAAGAGTCTCAACCAGGCGCTGAGTGGCACCTATGTCCTGCTGCCGAGTCTCGGGCACTGCGTGCCCGCCGTTGAGAGGCAGGACAGCGCCAAGGTCGTCGAGGACAGCCAGCAGTGGTGCCGCCAAGGACTCGTCAACCTGCTGCCGCCGGCCGATCTGACGACCCTGCTCGCCGAGCGTGCATCACTATGGACGGTCTTCGTCCTGCCCACCGCTCCCTACGACTTCTTGGTCGCCGCAGCAAGGTATACCGAGTATTTGTCCATTCTAGACAACGCGCTAGTAGACAAGGAGCGCCTCGGCAGCGACGCGGTGTACGCAACGACGCTGAAGGCCGCCATCGACGTGGTGTTCGACGGTGGAGCACCTGGTGCCTCGGTCGATGAGGAGATGGCGACCTGGTTCAAGCCGCTGATCGAGTGCCTCTCCACGCTCCGCGGGTACCTGACCGACGAGGTGTGGGCGAGCCTGCACCGCGAGGTGTACCGGTTCTTCGTCGGCTGCGTGGAAGAGGTGCGGTATCGCAACTCCGCGACCGTGTACGACTTCGAAACGTACCTGCGCATGCGGCGCAACAGCGTCGGCATGGGCATGTACTTCGCTCTCGGAGAGGCCCTCGCACCGCCGATCTCCGAGGCGAGCGGTGCGGAGCACAAGCAGCGGCTCTTGGCGCACGCGCTGGACCACATCGCGCTGACGAACGACCTGTACTCGTTTCGGGCGGAGGCCGAGGCCGACGACGTCGTGAACGCCGTCGCCACGCTGATCCTCAGCGAGCGGCTCACCGTTCAGGAGGCGTTCGATCGCGTCGGGCTCGAGGTGCTGCGCAATGAGAACGCCTTCCGCAAGCAGTTGCACGACGCCGTCGCCGAGCTGGGAGCCGACCATCCGGTGAACGCTTACGGCGCGCTGCTCTGGCACATGATGTGCGGGAATGTCGAATGGTCGTACCGCACCACTCGCTACAACGGAGAAGGGCATGAGTGGGATGGCCGGTACCCGCAGGTTGTTCAGCTTCTACAGGGCAGCACGCGCTTTACCCGCAAGGCTTTCCGGGACCTCGTGGCGGAAGGACTGGTCTGACCGGACCGCCGGCTACCGCGTCCGCCTATACCGGGGCACGAGCTTGGTCCGGGAGGTGGTCAGGCTGGGTCGAGACCCGCTGACCTATGTCACCTCGCTCAACGACACGGCAGGCGTACACGTGTTCCGCGCGTTCGGTCAAGACCTCGTCCACCTCACGGATCCTGTGCTGGTCAAAGAGATGCTCGTCGACCGGCGTGGTGACTTCGAGAAGGGCGTGTTCTTCGACCGGGTGAGGCGCCTGGTGGGCAACGGGGTCGTGACCGCGAACGGGGCCGAGCACCGCAGGCAGCGGGTCTACCTCGACCGGTTCTTCAAGCGGGAGCACGTCATCGGCCTCGCCGGGCTGATGACCGAGGTGGTGCGCGAGGACGTGGTGGCCTGGGACGGCACAGTCGACCTCGACGCCGCACTGCACCGTGTGGCGTTCAAGATCCTGGGTGCCACCATGTTCGGCACCGAGCTCGATGCTGGAAAGTTCGACGGCATCCACGAGTGGCTGGCCGTCGTACTGGAGTCAGCCATGCTGCGCACCGTGGTTCCCGGCTGGTACCTCCGCGTGCCGACGAAGAAGAACCGGTTGCACGACACCGCGATGGACCGGCTGAGGTCGGCCATCGTCGCGGCCATGAATTCCCACCGGGGAGCGACCTCCGACCGGCTCGATCTCGTCTCGGTCATGCGGTCGGTCGACGGTCCCGACGGAAAACCGCTGAGCTCGGAGGAAATCGCGGACCAGATCGTCTCCGTGACGCTGGCCGGCGCGGAGACGGCCGCCACGGCGCTCGCCTGGCTAACGGTCGAGCTCGCCAGTGACCAGGCGCTCCAGGACGACCTGCGGGAGGAGCTGGCCGCTGCTCGAGCCCGCGGTGTCGAGTACGGGCCGGATCTCGCCGAAACACCCTTACTCAAACGGGTGCTCTCGGAGGTGCTGCGCAGCCGTCAGCCGATCTTCGCGATCTCCCGGCGCACGGTGCGCGACACCGTGCTCGGCGGCCTTACCCTGCCTGGCGGTACCGAGGTTCTGTACAGTCCGTGGGCCATGCACAGGGATCACGTCCACTTCCCGGTCGGTCCGTCGTTCGACCCGTGGTCCTCGGGGACGAGCGGCTGCCCGATCTCGCAGGAGACGGCGTTCATGCCGTTCGGCCTCGGTCCTCGGCACTGCGTGGGTGAGCGGTACGCCTGGCAGATGATGTGGATCGTGGTAGGGGAGGTACTGGCCGCCGTGCGGATCGAGTCGGCGCAGGCGCGCTACCGGAACGGACGTCCGCTTGCGACAGTCATTCCCGGGCCCGTCGACGCGATCGTCCGGCGGTTGCCGCCCTGCCTGTAGTGCCTCGATCAGCGCCCACTGGGCATCGGTCAGGTCCGAGGGGTAATCCCGACCCGAGTTCTACTCCCTCAGAGGTCGGTTCGAAGATCTTTGAGTTGATCTATGCTCTGCGTCCAGTTGAGGATCTTTCAGCGGGTTCGCGGTGGATAGCGATCCTTCGATGCCGCAGAACGTGAATCCCGGTCGTGACCTTCGGGCGGTGGTGCCGTTAGCCCCTGTTTCATAAGGCTCGGAGGTGCTGGTTGATGGCGGCGATGGTCAGGGTGGCTTCGTAGCGCACAGCGAGTTTGATGCCCCTATGGATGTCAAGCGGTCGATGTCTGGCTGGCGGGATGCGGGGTCTGAGCGATGAGGTCGAAGAGCTCGCGTGCGACGTAGCGTTTCAGGCAGCGGATCGCTTCGCGTCTGGTTTTGCCTTCGCTGACGCGTCGGTCGATGTAGGCGCGGGTGCGCAGGTCCCAGCGAAGTCGCGCGATGACGATCATGTAGAGGGCCGAATTGGCTTGGCGGTCGCCGCCGCGGTTGAGCCGGCGTCGTTGGGTTTTGCCCGAGGACATCTCGATGGGACTGACTCCGCAAAGGGCCGCGAAGGACGCTTCGCTGGTGAGCCGTTGCGGGTTGTCGCCCGCGGCCAGGAGCAGAGCTGCTGCGGTGTCGGGGCCGACGCCGTAACGCTGCAGCAGCTCGGGTGTGTGGGCGTTGATGGCCTCGGTGATCCGCTGGTTCAGATCGTCGACCTCGCTGGTGAGTTCGATGATCCGGCGAGCCAGCAGGCGCAGGGTGTAGGCAGCGGCTGCTGCGGGTGTGTCCGGCTGGCCCGGCTCCAGGTCGGCGCATCGGTGGATGAGCTTGGGGTTGCTGAGCCCGGTCATCGAGTCGCGCAGCGTCGGGTCGGCGCCGACGAGGACGGCTTTGAGCTGGTTGATCGCCTGCGCTCGCGATTTGGTGGCCGAGGCTTTGGCCAGCTTGAACAGCCGTATCCGCTCGACATGGCCGTCGCCTGCCTTGGCCAGGGCGGTTGCCCTGCCGGAAAGGACCGCTCGAGCTGCCGCTTCGGCGTCGATGGCGTCGGTCTTGCCGCGGCGGCGCCGGTGGGCCTTGTCCGGTTGGTTGACCTCGATGACGCCGATTCCCGCGGTCAGTAGATGGCGAGTCAGCGCCGCGCCGTAGGAATGCGTGCCTTCCACCCCGGCCCGCCGAAGCGGGCCGAGCGCGATGGCCCGGTCCACCATCGCCTGGTAGCCCTCGGCGGTGGTGGGGAAACTACAGCTGTCGAGCAGGACACCGTGGATGTTGACGGCCGCCGCGACGTGGACGTCCTTGTGCGTGTCGACGCCAAGGATCACCTCAACGGCGGTGTCATGCGGTTCGGCCACTGGCGGGTGCGACATGCTGGACACGGTTGTTCGGCTCCTGACGGCTCGGGAACGGATGGCCGTCGCCGGCCGGCAAGGGGCGGTCAGGACTGTGATGGCGCCTTGTTAGCGGCAAGGCCCCTATCGGGACACGTCCCGCCGGTCCGGCGGCAACAAGCACCACCCAGGACCCGAGCCGACAGATCAAACTCAAGGCACCGAAGGGCCGGTCGTAACGCGGGTCAGACCCGAGCACCGGGCGGCACCTGATCATCCTCACAGTCGTAGCGGGTGGCCATGGCGCGGTGTTGTTTGAGCTGGTTGATGCCGCACTCCACGGCGTGGCGTCGGCGGTAGGTCTCCGGGTTGAAAACGGGTGGCCGGCCGCCGCGGGAGCCTTTGGCTCGGCGGTGGGCGTCTTGGTCGGTCTTGCTCGGGATGCAGGCCTTGATTCCCCGTCGGCGCAGATAGGCACGGTTGGCCTTGGACGTGTAGGCCCGGTCCGCCAGAACCTGCTGCGGGCGAGTCCGGGGCCGGCCGGGACCGCAGCGGGTAACTCGGATGCGGTCGAGGACTGTGGTGAACTGCGGGCTGTCACCGCGATGCCCGGCCGTGACGACGGTGGCCAGAACCTTGCGGCCCTGTTCGCAGGCGAGGTGAGTCTTGGTGGTCCACCCGCCCCGCGAACGGCCCAGCGCATGATCAGCAGGCTCGGCAAGGATCCCGCCCGGTGGTTCTTTCTGCCGGTCGCCGTCACGACGGGCACCGGCGGCGTGTTGATGGGCGCGGCTGATCGTGGAGTCGACGCTGACGGTCCAGTCGATCCGCCCGGCCGCATCGGCGGCAGCTTGCAGCCCGGCCAGGATCCGGGCCTAGGTGCCATCACGCTGCCACCGGCGGAACCACCGATACAGCGTCTGCCACGGGGCGTAGTTCGCGGGCACGTCACGCCATGGCGCACCGGTACGTACCCGCCACCGTATGCCGTCGATGATCTGTCGCCTGGTCCACTTGCACGGCCTTCCCCACGACGACTCCGCAGGCAGCAACGGGCACAGGTGCTGCCACTGGATGTCGCTCAGGTCATGCCGCGCCGCCGCCGCTAGGCTGGCCACGAGGTCTCCGGTATTCAGGTTTGCTTGGTCGCTAACCCACTTACCGGAGACCTCTTCAGTTATCGATCACCGCCACGCCGTGACCTCACCCGGCCAACGCGACTTACGAAACGCGCCCTAGCCCGGCTGCGATCCATGCCTCCCCAACATCGCCGCCGTCAACCGACATCACGCCCGCGACGGCACCCGCCCCCTGGCCCTTCTCGGCATCACCTCACGACTTTGCCGGGGCCCTGCCGCGCCACCCCGCAACGACCACGCCCGGAGCAAGCCGATCACATAATCGGCGACACCGTCATGCCCCGAAACCACCCAATACAGAACTTTACGACCAAGCCCCGAACGAATCACGTCGGTGGATCGAGGCTAAAATACTGCTCGAAACGGACCTGCTCCCCGTCCTTGACGCGATGCCTGAAGATTAGGTCGACCTGCATCGTCACAAGGTGCGCGGGTAGAATAGGGATGGTGCAGAACGATCCCGTCATCGCCCGGTCCGCTTCGCAGGTCGGCTTGGACCGCCTGTCATCGTTGATCGATCGCCATGCGACCGGCTTCGGTACTCCGACGGTCGTCGACCACCAACTGCTGGTCAGTGTAAATGAGCAGGCGGCGGCAGAGGATCTCCGATATGTGCCGATGGTGTGCTTCGTCGCACGAGGCGCGAAGAGCCTGCTCGTCAATGACGAGACGCTGATGGTCAGCCGAGGTGAGATGTTCGTGGGGGTGATCGACGCTGCCGTTTCAGCGGCGTTCGAGGCTCCGTATCGCGCGGTGACCCTCATCCTCGATGAGCGCATCTTGGCTAACCTGATTGTGGAATTGAATGAAGATGGACGATCGGGACATCCGGTGGACCGAGTCTTCGCGACCGCGATCATGGACGAGCGATTACTGGATGCGGTGTCTCGTTGGGTGCAACTGAACGACGAACCGGCCCATGCCGCGACCTTGTCCCGGCGCGTTGAGGATGAGATTCTTTATCGCGTGCTGATCGGGCCGCTCGGCGGCTCGTTGACGAGAGCAATGGCCCCCGGCCACATAGCGACGGTGCGTTTAGCTACCGCTTATCTCGCCAAAAAGATCGCCCATAAAGTCTCCCTTGCTGAATTGGCGGCTGTTGCTCATTGCAGTCCGAGCGCATTGGCGAAACAGTTCCGACTAGCCACCGGCACAAGCCCGATGCGGTTCCACAAGCAGCTCAAACTGCAACGCGCCCGCCAACTATTGGCAACCGGTTCCTACACCGCTGCGTCCACCGCCTCCGCAGTAGGTTACGTCAGCGCCTCACAATTCAGCCGCGACTACCGGCAACGGTATGGTGTTCCACCGCTACAACACGCACGAGCGCTGTAGGGGCCTGTCCAAAATTTGGCTCTGTCTCACATTCGGTGGTGACGGAGGGTGCTGGTTAGCCGAGCAGGATTCGATGACGCAGGAGAGCGAAGCCCGCGCGTCCGTACATCTGTCGCTTGATCAGTTTGGTTTTGGTGTTGACGCCTTCGGTGCCGCCGTTGTGGAAGGGGTAGGCCAGGGCGGCGTTGACGGCGTCGCGGTCAAGGCCGAGGCCGCGGGTAAACGTGTGCAGGTGGGGCAGGTCCGTGGCCTTGACCTCGGCGATCCACGCGGTGAGACGGTCGTCGTTGCCGCCCGCGGGCGTGAGTAGCGCGGCGAACGAGCCGATAAAATTGACCAGCGCGGTCATCTGGGGACAGGCCGCGGTGAGAGCGTCAACGAACGTCCGCTGGTGTTCTTTGAGCTGGTCGGGGTCGGTGAGGAGGTAGCGGGTCAGACGCCTGGGCGACAGAGCCGGGCGGTCGGCTTCGACGCGGCCTTGGGTGATGTAGCGGTAGAGCAGGTTGAGGCTGCCGGTGTAGCCCAGTTCTCTGATCTCGGCCAGGAGTTGGGTGGCGCCGACGGCGGGGTCATGTTCCCGGCGGCGGCGCAGGTGCTCGCGGTAGGGGTCAACAAGGGTGGGCCGGTACTGCGGTGCGCGGACCAGGCGTTCGGGTTCACTGATCCGGGCGTAGCGTTTGACGGTGTTGAGGCCGAGGTTGAGCCGTCGGGCGCATTCCAGCAGGCCAACGCCCTTGTCGAGCAGGTCGTGGACCTGCTGCCACCGCTGGCGAGTGGTCAACGCTCGTCTGCCGTCCTGCGGCGGCGGGCCTGCTTTGCCCCAGCATGAGCTGTGCGCGGTGACCTCCTTGCGGACGGCTTCGGCGAGGTTGTGCCATAGGTGCCAGCGGTCCGCGACCTGCAACGCCTCGGGCAGGGCACGGCGAACGGCTTCGGCGTAGGCGCCGGAGGAGTCCCGGCACACCACCTCGACACCGGGATGATCGCGCAGCCACCTTTCCAGCGTTGCGGCCTTGCGGTCCGGCAGCACATCGATGCGCTCACGGGTGACCGCGTCGATCAGGACGGTGGCGTATCGCTGACGTCGCCGCAACGCGAAGTCGTCCACCCCAAGCACCCTGGGCACCAGCCGCTCGGGCAACGGCAGGCGCAGCAGCGCCCGCAGGGCGGTGTGCCGGGACACGACCACCGCCAGAGCCGACAACATCCGCGCGCCGGCACGGCCGGCCAACTGCCGCACCACCACACCGACCTGGGAAATCAGCCGGCAGGTGCGGCGCTGGTAGCGGTCCAGGACCCCGGGCAGTTGTTCCCGGAACGTTCGACGGCAGCCCCGCGTCGGGCACACCAGCCGACGTATGCGCACCCGGACCACCACCGGCCGGACATCGACCGGCACGTCCGCGACGGTCCGCTGGTGATACCCGTGCACCCGGCCCGTCACGGCCGCGCAACCCGGACAGGCCACCGGCCCCTCGGGAGTCCGAGCCCGTACCAGGATCCGTTCGCCCTCGTCCGTCACGTCGTCGATCACCAGCGGCAGCAGCCCCGAGAACACCATCTTCGTAAGATCATCGATCTTGCACACATGATCTCAACGACATCGACCACCTTCGGTCACCACCGAATGTGAGACAGAGCCCAAAATTTGGTTGATTCCTGAACTGGGCGCGTCTTATGCGGAGCTTCCCAAGCATGTTCGACTGATCGTGTTTAGGAAGTATTCGTGGCCGCACCGAAGAAGTGCCCCGACGAACTCCGGGCGCGTTCTGTGCGCTTGTATCGCGAGTCGGATGAAACGGAGATCACCTCGTCTCTAGCCTCGGTTGACGCGATACACACTGACACCCTGAAGGACGTGCCCCGATCTTCGATTGGACCGGGCTGTCCACGACCGGACCAGGGATGGGGATGGGCTTCAGAGCTGAGATCCCGTCAGGTAGCCAAGATCAGGAATCGGCAAGGACGCGTGGGCACACGACCCTTCAGCGGCACACCTCAATCTTCGCTGCTCTGCGCCCAGATCCCGATGATCGTTTGACTACAAGCTGCGGAACCCGGGAGCTGGGCCGCCGCGGCTCCGATGCCGCGGCCCGCGCCGCCGACGAATGCGACCTTTTCGTTGAGCAGATTTGTCATGCTTCGAGCCTGGGCCGGGCCGGTCCGGCTCATCCAGGTAGCGACGGTGCCTGGATGGTGCGCGCCCTCCCGGGGAGACTTGTCGCATGGACCGCCGAGGACTGGCCGACTTTCTGCGGTCGAGGCGCGAGAGGACAGGCGGTCGAGGCCGGCGGCCGGAGCGGATCGGGCAACGATGGGAGCATTCTACATCATGCCCATGGTAACCGGGCGACCTAGCCTTGACCTCGGACAAACACCACGTCAAAGAGAGGTGCATCGCCATGACCAAGCAGGTCGATCTGATCTTCCGGTATCGCGTCAAGGACGGCGAGCAGGAGCGTTTCGAGCAATATTTGGAGAAGGTGCTGCCCGTTACCGAGTCGCAGGAGCCTTATGTTCTCGAATACCACATCTTCTGCCAGGAGGACGGCACGTTCCTACAGCACGAGCGGTACGCGGACGAGGCGGCGATCTACCGTCACATGCAGGTGACGGCGGAAGGTCAGGCGGACTGGGCTGCGGCCACGGACCTGCTCGATCTGATGGCGGTCGGTGAGCTGAGTCAGGAATTCTGGGACGCGTTTGACAGCCCTGTCGTGAGCAAGTACCGCCGTTTCCGAGAAGCTTCCCGGCCGTACGTGGCGCCGTAGAGCGGCTTCTGTCACCTACACGGGGCGGCGCTAGTTGGGCCGTCGGTGGAGATGTCCCTTGCTCCTCGATGTTGAGCGGGCTGAGCTCATGTCTGCAGCACGGGTGTGCCAATCCTCGGGTTTCTGTGGGTGGGGTTAAGAGGCTGTAGCGGACAAAACGGCGGCGCGCACCGGGGGCCGGCTCGTTCAGAAGGTTGCTGAGACCGTTCTGGATGAGGGGCTCCCGCGTGCGCGCCGCTGCTGTCAGCAACCGCCTTCTGGGTTTCAAGGGAACGGCTGTGGAGGGGGTGCGTTTCGAGGGTGCCGCGATGGTGGTTTCGGTGCGGTTGACGTCGCGGATGCTGGTGGCTGAGGTTCCAGGCGGTGCAGACGGCGTCCCCAGGCGGCGTGGGCACGGTTCGGATGAGGGCCGGCGTCGACCAGCCGGTAGCCGTAGGGCGGCCGGCCGCCGAGATATCGACCCTGCAGTTCGGCTTGGGCGCGCATCGCCGCGGTCGTGCGGTGCCGGGCCCGGGACACCCCGCGTTGGGAGTGCACGCCCAGCAGGTCCAGCAACGCGAGTTGGCGAGGCTTGTCGAAGTCCACCGGCCTGTAGGTTTCCGGCAGCCACAACTGCACACCATGCCTGAGCAACGTGGAGGTCAACTGTTCGAGCCGCTGGCCGTGGAAGGCACGTTCATACTCGCCCATGACGATCGCGTCGAACCCACGTGCCGGGTCCGCCATGGCGGCGAGCAGCAGGGCCGCCTGCGGCCGGTCCGGCCAGGCGATCCGGCGGGAGACACCCTCGTCGAAGAATTCCGCCACGATGCGACCATGACCGGCGATCAGGTCTTCGGCGTAGTTGCGCTGCCACCGGCACGACGACGCTCGATCCTGATGATCGATGGTGGACATCCGGCCGTAGAACGCAAACCGCAGTCCCTCGTGACGCGCCGATCTCACGCTGACCGGACGCTCCCGATCCGGGTCACCTCCGGTTGAACCGGTTCCCCTCCCGCGCCGTCATAAGGCCGTGCGCCTGTCGCACCCGTCGGGGGACGCGGCGCGTCCCCGCCAGGCCGAGGGAGGGCTACATGGCTGTGAGGACCGGATCGTCACCGACCCGTGGGACGGGGGCCGCGGTGTCGGGCGCGGACCCTGCCGCATCCGAAGGCGTCGACCGGGGCACCCGCCCGGCACGCGGGGCGGGCGGAAGGGCAGCGCTCCTCGCCGTGGTGCTGCTCGCGCTCGGACTGATCGTGGGCGTGCCGGGCGGTACGGCGACCGCCGCCACCGGGGAACGGGTGACGTTTGTCAACGGCACCGCGGAGACGCTGTGGATCGGCGCGGGGGAGAGCGGGGACGGTTCCCGGCCGATCACCGGCCTGCCCGTCCTGCGTCCGGGCGAGCGGAGCACGATCGTCATCCCGGACGCCGGCGAGCCGGGCCACTGGCGCGGCCGGTTCTTCGCCCGCCAGCGCTGCGACGGCGACCCGAACGGCGGGTTCCGCTGCCTCGTGGGTGACTGCGGCGCCTTCGCCGACAGGTGCGAGCGGGGCGCGGAGCCGGTGAGCCTGGCCGAGTTCAACTTCGACCGGAACAATCCGGCCGCGCCCTGGTACAACGTCAGCTACGTCGACGCGGTGTCCACGACCATCACGATCGACGCGCCCGGCGCGCCTCGGCCGGAGAAGGCGGGCAGCTGCGCCCGGTGGGACTGCTCCGCGGGGCAGTTGCTCGCCGCCTGCCCGGCGGCGCACGCCGTACGCGACCCGGCCAGGGGCGACCGGGTGAACTGCGTCAACCCGAACCGGGACGCCCAGAGCGCCTACACCGCCGCGCTGCTCCCGTTCGGCCCGCGTGCCTACCTGTGGTCCACCCACGACCGGGTGGCCGGCAACGAGACCGTGTACAACTGCCCCGGCTGCGGCGAGGTCGTGGTGACGTTCCGCAGCGGCGGCGCCCCGCTGGTGCCACTGGCCAAGGCTACGATCTTCAAGTACGCCACCGGCTTCGCGCTGCGCGGGTACGCGGACAAGTGCGTCGACGTGCCGAACGGCGAGTCGGCCGACGGCGTGCGGTTGCAGCTCTGGCAGTGCAACGGCACCCCGGCCCAATGGTTCACCCGAGGGTCCGGTGACACCCTGAGGGTGCTGGACAAGTGCATGGACGTGGCATGGGCGTCCCGGGACAACGCGGCCAAGGTGCAGCTCGCCTGGTGCACCGGCGGGCCGGCGCAGGTCTGGGTGGCCGAGGGCGGGCTGCTGCGTAACCCGAACTCCGGCAAGTGCCTCGACGTACGCGACTGGAACTCCGACGACGGCGCGCCGTTGCAGATCTGGGAGTGCGCCGCGAGCCAGAGCAACCAGAACTGGCGCGAGGCTCGCTGACGGGTGGACGACGACGGGCCCGGGTGCGGTGCACCCGGGCCCGTCGGTTCGTGCGGACGGGTCAGCGGGTGCGCGCCGGCGCCTGCTGCTGCCTTGTGCCCGCCGCCGGGGCGGTGGTCGACTGCCGCCGGTTCTGCCCGCGCTCCAGGTCGAGGTTCTGCGACTGCTGCTAGATCGCGGTCCGCCGCTGGTCAACCGCCGCGGAGATCGTGGCCCCCGGCCGCGACGAACGCGCCGGTCGCGGTGAGCTGCGGAACACTGGCGGCGGTGCCGGCGATGCTCAGGCCCATGCCGCTGAGGTCGGTCGGCCGGTTGGGGTTGCGCGGGTTCACCTGGCTGCCCCGCCGGGGATCGACCGGCTCCGGCGTGGTCACCGCCCCCACCCGAATGGCCTTCTCCACGAGCCGGTCCGGTTCGGTGGCCACGAAGGTGGACCGGCGACGGAGTCCCGGGTCGAGCTCTGCCGGCCGGACCGCGCCGGTGCCGGCGGGGACATCCGCCGACCGTTGTTGAACGAGTCGGTGAACTGCGGCGGCACCGTGGACGACGACGCATACGTGTACGTCGACTGGCTGTACGGGTTGACCGGCAGACTGTAGTGCCGGTCCGTGGCCTCCAGCTCGTACTCGGTCTCCACGACGTTAAGGTCTGGGCGCGGTGCGACGGATCCAGCGGATCCGGCTCGTAGTCGTAGGGGATGTCGGACATGGTCACTCCTTCGAACGCTGGGTGTGACTGGGTCAGCCGGCGGGCGGCCTTCCGCCGCCGGCCCCGGCGTGCCGCCCTCCGTCCACGGACCGCGGTGTACCGACTACGCGCCGGCCCCGGTCCCGGTTCAGCGGTGGTCCCGGATTTCTCCGCAGGGCACCGGGTGGAAAAACCTTGAACCCGCGCTGAACTGAGAGGGCGGTCGCGTCATAGAGCGGCCGTCGACCGCTCCGTCCGCGCCCCGAGGCGCCGGGGGCGCGGTCGGCGACCGCGACGGCGAGCAGGTGGGGAGGCGGAACGGGCGATGAGCCAGCCGGTGATGCTGCGGCGACCGCGGGAGCGCGACGAGCGTCCGGCCGACACCCCCGACAGCCGACGGACGGGTTCGACGGCGACGTCGGAGGCGTTCAGAGTGGGTTTCCGGCGGGTGGTCCACCTGCGGCGGCCCGTTCCGGTCGGTCGAAACTCATCACCGCCAGGTGGACGCCGATTCCCGGATCCGCCTCGTCAGCTGCTGCAATAGACTGCCATTGTCGGTCAGCTGCAACCCAGCAGTCCGGACCTGCTCTACCAGTTGGGCGATCAGCTCCGCGTCGACTCCATCCGCCGGATGGCCCGACCCCTGCATCGCCGCCGTGGCGGAATCTGCGGCGACCATAGACATCTCAGACATCGGGCGCTGTTCCTCGATCAGGATTTACACCTTCGTCTTACCATCCCCCGTCCGGCGCTCCTCGCTTACTGCTGACCCGTGAAGATGGCTGGCTTGTGCGGCTCCTGCTGCCTTAACCACATCCAGCGAATCGACACCGAAGCTTCCGATCACCATCTGTGGCCCGAGTACTACCTCGAGCTAGACGACTTGCCAGTGGAGAGACAGCTTGGTGGCGGCCCGGTCGGCGGTTATCTGCATCATGCTTCCCAACATCGTCGCCCGGTCCGCGACCAGCGCCGTCCCGTCGGGCGCGTACGTGATCCGGTCGCTGGCTAGTGACGGGGCTCCCTCGTCCTCGTCTAGATACCGTGCCACGTAGGCGTTCAGCACCTCCGGCGGGTCTGCTGCACCGGCAGGTGACAGGTGTAGTCACGCGGCCTGACTGGCCGGTGGGTGCATGATGGTCTCGAATTCAACGGGGGTCAACCGGGACAGCGACCGCTGGCGTCGGCGACGGTGGTAGGTCCGTTCGATCCAGGTCACGATCGCGATCCGTAGTTGCTGGCGGGTGGCCCACGTTCGCCGGTTGAGGACGTTGTTCTGCAGGAGGGCAAAGAAGGACTCCATGGCGGCGTTGTCGCCGGCGGCGCCGACGCGACCCATGGAGCCGACCATCCGGTGACGGTCCAGAGCACGCCGCATCTTCCTGGACCGGAATTGCGACCCGCGGTCGGTGTGCAACACGCAACCGGCCAGGTCACCACGTCTGGCGGCGGCGTTGTCGAGTGCGGTGACGGCGAGGCGGGACTTCATCCGCGAGTCGATGGAGTAGCCGACGATCCGGTGGGACCAGATGTCCTTGATCGCGCAGAGGTAAAGCTTGCCCTCGCCGGTGTGGTGCTCGGTGATGTCGGCCAACCACAGCCGGTTCGGGCCGTCGGCGGTGAAGTCCCGCTGGACCAGATCGTCGTGCACCGGTGGGCCTACCTTGCCGCCCTTGCCCCGACGCTTCCTCTTACCTAAGGCGCTCCACCAGCCGTTACCCGAGCAGATCCGCCACGCCGTGCGGTCGGCCATCGGCTGCCCGGCGTCGCGGGCCTCGTCGACCAGGAACCGGTAACCGAACTCCGGATCATCACGGTGGGCGTCGAACAACGCGTTGGCCCGATACGCCGCCACCAGGTCGGCGCTGGTGACTGGTCGGGCCAGCCACCGGTAGTAGGGCTGGAGAGCGATGTTCAGTACCCGGCACGTCACCGCGACGGGGATCCCGTCGGCGGCCAACTCGCTCACGAGCGGGTAGAGCCTTTTCCCGGCAGGTTCGCCTGTGACAGGTAGGTGGTGGCCCGGCGCAGGACCTCATTCTCCTGTTCCAACAACCGGATCCGCTTGCGCGCTTCGCGCAGCTCGGCGGATTCACTGCTAGCCGTCCCGGACCTGGTCCCGGCGTCAACGTCGGACTGGCGCAGCCACTTGAACAACGTCATCGGGTGCACCCCGAAGTCCTTCGCGACCTGCTCGACGGTCACTCCCGCCTCGCGGTCACGAGCGACACGCACGACGTCATCACGAAACTCTCGGGGGGTAGGGCTTGGGCACAGCGACATTTTTCCAGCCCGCCCGCAGGGCAAGCCATCTCAGATGTCACCTATCGGTGCAGCAGACCCCATGTACTGGGCGTAGCGGCTGGCGATCGGATCTGACGGTGCTCTGAACCGGAGGATCTTCTTGACCTGTTCGGCTGTCCGCAGGGTGATCGGTAGGCGGCCGTCAAGCTGGGCCTGACTCCAGTTCATCGGGTCGGTCTTGGCGGGGCGGGCGTGCACGAAACTGCTCTTGCCCGAGGAACGGGTCACCGGCGCGGCACCGGCGAAAGCACGTAACGCGCGGGCGTCGGCGAAGCGACTGCGGTCGTCGCCGATTTCGGCCAGCAGCCGGGCGCCGAGCTGCACGCCGAGACCGGGGACGCTGGTGACGATCTTCGCGTCGGGGTGAGCCCTGAACACCTCGTCGACACGCTGCTCCAGCTGCTGCAGCGTCTGGCAGATCGCGTCGAGTTGCCGCACCAGTCCTTGAAGGTGCAGGCCCATGGCCTGCTCGACGGCTGCTGGTTGGCGCATCTGCTCGCCGCGGAGGATGCCGTGCAGCTTGTCCGCCTCGGCGGCGATGCCGCGTTGACGGCCAGCGCAGCGCAGCAACGCCGCGAGCTCGTGGGGAGCCAGCGCAGCTGCGGCCGCAGGCGTCGGCGCCGCGGCAAGAATCATCCGGGCGGCCGGCGAGTCGAGCCGGTGCCGTCCGCCGCGTTCGAACGCCGCCAGGGCGGCGGTAGAGAACATCCGCAGCAGCGTACGGATCCGGTTGGTGAGCGTGATCTGGTCCCATGCAGCATCCTGCTGCGCCCGGGTCACGACCCGCAGCGACTGCAGCAACTCACTGTCGGCGGGCAGTGGCCGATGCGCGGTCGCGTCGGTGCGCAGGATGTTCGCCAGCACCATCGCGTCGAACGCCTCCGACTTGCCGCATGAGGCCCGATACCGGTCCCAACAACGCGACACGGCAAGAGGATTGATCGCGAACGCCTGTCGACCCGCGGCTCGGAGACCAGCTAACAGCAGTCCCTGGCTCGTCTCGATCGCTACCGGCAGCCTCCCGCCGGTCGGATCATGCTCGCCTAGCAGCGCAAGGACCTGGTCAATAGGGCGAGATCGACACGACGAAGACCATCCTGGCCCGAATCTGGCCGGGGGCGCGTGGTGGCCGGGCCTCTTCGGCCCGGCCACCGGCTGTCGTCCTCCGCCAGCCGCCGTCCGATCAGAACTTCGGTTCTAGGGGGCCCAGCCACACCTTGGAGGCGTTCTCGATGTCGACGGTGCCGTCACCTTTGAGGGCCGTGTCGAACTTGATCGATCCGATTTTGCGGGAGCCGAACTTGGGGATCTTCACGCCGGAGATCTCGATGTCCTCAGGGATGTCCAGGTGGACGTCGACGCCGGCCTGATCGATCTGGTACCGGGCGCCGTCCTGATTGGAGTACTCGAGGCCGTTACGGGGGTTCTGGAAGGAGAAGAAGAGCCCGGGGGGTACGGGGGAGGAGGTGAAGTCGTACTGGATCGGTTTGATCAGATGCTGGGTCACCTTGCCGTCCTGCCAGCAGAATCGTCCCTTGAGCTGGGCGTAGGCGAGGCTGTCGATGACGTTGCGGGAGTCGGAGTTGCCGAGCAGGACGCCATAGGTCACCGCACCGTACTCGCCGGTCACGGTGAAGTCCCGACACTGCTCACCACCCGGCGGCGTGCAGGTCCAGCCGTACGGGTTGCCGGGAAGGCTGATCGGGATGGTGGAAACCCGGGTCACGGTGACGATCGCGCCCGGCTCGATGGTGGCCAGCGCACCGCTGACGCTGGTGCCGCCTTCCGTGATCACTCCGCCGGCGGTCCCCACCGACACCGTCTGCCAGTACGACGTGTAGGAGAAGTTCAGCGGGAGCCCCCACGAGCCGGGGTACCAGTTGTTCGCGGTGATGTAGAAGCTCATGATCGATCCCGGCCAGCGGGGGTCCGGCCGGTCCATCTGGACCTGATAGCAGCCCGGGTCGTACGGCGAGTTGGCGCCGCCGAACTGGAGGCTGACCTGGGTCTGCGACCCAACCTGGAACTGCCTGAGACCATCGGCGCGGGCAGGGGTGGCGCCTCCCAGCCCGATCAGCAGGGTGGCCAGCAGGGTGATGGCGGTGACTCGTAGGCCCCCGCGCACCCATGCCAGAGCGCGGTACGGGGCCGAAAGCACGTGCATGTCGCACCTTCCGTAGTGGAGTGAACCAGCACCATCAAGGGAAGGACAGATATGGCAGAAACCGGAAGTGACAATGTTGCACCACGGCCCGCGCTCCTGCTGCGCGCGGCGCAACTATGCACGTGACCGGGTGGGTACGTTGCTCGGCGTTCATCGATGGGAGGTATAAACAGCGGTGTGCAGTGGCCCGATCTCGAGGCGTTCGCCGAGGTTTCCGAGGAGCTTTCGTTCGGCCGCGCCGCCGAGCGGTTGCACCTGTCACCCTCCGCCGTGGTCCGGCGGATCCAGCGCCTAGAGCGTGACCTGGGGCAGCGGCTACTCGAACGTTCCACGGTGCACGTGGCGCTCACCTCGGCCGGCTCGGCGCTGGCCGCCCGGCTGCCGACCCTGACCGAGCAGTGGCAGCAGGTGATCCGGGAGGTCCGCAGCCCATCGGAGCCGATGCCGCGGCTGCGGCTGGGGCTGATCGAGCTGTGCAGCAGGCGGATGGCTGAGCACATCTCCAGCGGAATGCCGGAGAGGCAGCTGGACTGGCTCACCGACGACGCCGCCGAACTGTCAGCCATGCTGCGGCGGGGGCAGCTGGACATGGCTCTGTTGGCGGCCTTCCCCAGCGAACCGCTGGACGTTCCCGCACCGCTGCACGTGGCCACCGTCGTGCACGAACCGATCTGGGTGCAGATCGGGCGGGCGCACCCACTCGGTGCGGCTGACCTGCTGGAGATGGCACAACTGGACTCCGAGCGGTGGGTGGTCAGCCCGCGTAGTCAGACGCCGTTCGACTGGGAAAGCCGGATTCTCGCGAACTACCCGACGGCAGAGGTGGTACCCACATCGTCCACCGCGGGCCGGCAGCTAATCGACGCAGGGCGGGCGGTCGCCTTCACCAGCGCGCTCGCCCACTCCATACCCCCCTACCGGGTGGTGCCCCTGCACGGCCTGGCCGAGTCGCCCGCGAGGCATCTCTACCTGGCGTGGGACCCGGCCCTGGCCGGTGGGCAGTTGCCGGACCGGGTGTTGGGCCTTGTGCGCGGCCTCTATCGATCGCAGGCCCGCCGGTCGCCAGCGTACTGGGACTGGATTTGCCGGCATCCGGCGGCGTTCCCCGGGATCGCCGACGAATCAATGGGCTAACGACCTCGTGCGTGGTCGGCGATAGCGGGAGCTGCGCCGTTTCATCGGAGGTGGGGTGCGGCGGGTAGGGCACGGATTCGTTCAGGGTGGTGTTCGGTGCGGTCGGTGTGTTGGTGGTCGGACAGGAGCCCGGCGATGGTGCGCATGGTGGTGTCGAAGGACTCGCGTCGGCCGTGGTAGCGGCCGAGGATCCGCCAGTTCTTGAGGTGTCCGATGGCGTGCTCGACCCGGATGCGCTGGGAGGAGTGCCGTTTGCGTGCCGCCTCGTGGGCGGCGATGACGCTCGGTGGCAGGGTGGTTTGACGTTTGCGCGGCTTGGGTCTGGGGGTGATGACCGCGCCGTTGGTGTCGGTGCCGAGGCCCTGGTAGCCGGCGCCGGCCAGGATCTGCACGCCCAGGGGCGCGTTCAGGAGAAGGCCGACCAGACCAGCGGTGCGGGCCTGGGTGAGGTCATGCATCGAACCGGGACGTGTCTCGCCGCAGAACAGCAGCCGACCGAGCGGATCGCAGATCACCAAGGCTTTGATGGTGTTGAGTCGGGCCTTACCGGACACGAATCGGTCTCAGCCGGCTCGACCCGCGATCGGCCGGCGCACGCGGACTTCGGTGGCGTCCATCAACGCCTGCGGGTGGTGCCCGAGGTAGCCACGCCCTACCTCGTTGACCAAGCCCTCAAGCACGGAGCGGGACAGGCCCGCGCCGGTCAGCACCGCGGCGACGCTGAACCTCGCGGCGACCGCCGCGCAGGCGTCGCGGCTGTGGAAGCCGTACGACGCGGCCTTCTCCGGCCGCGCGCTAGCCGCCGCCGAGAAGGCGTACGCCGCCGCGAAGGCCAACCCGAACCGGCTGGCGCCGGGCACGGACAACGTCGGCGGTGGCCCGTACGAGGACGCGGGTGTCGGTGACGAGTTCTACTGGGCGGCCGCGGAGCTGTACGCGACCACCGGGGCGGCCGGCTACCGCGCTGACGTCACCGGTTCGCCCTACTACATGGGCGTCAGCTTCAATACCCGTGGCTACGACTGGAACTGGACCGGGGGGCTCGGTGACACCACCCTCGCGCTGGTGCCGACCGGCCTGCCGGCCGGAGAGGTCGCCGCCACCCGGTCGGCGATCGTGGCGCTGCTGTCACCGGAGCTGCTCGGCATCACCGAGCCGCGATACGGCGACTTCATCGCCGGCAACGTCCTCCATCAGCCCATCACCGCCATGCTCGCCCGCGCCGGCGACCTGGACTACGTCGCCGAGTTCGTCACGGCCCTCAACGACTGTGCCGATCACTGCGCCTTCTACGGCTTCTGCCGGGGCACCCAGGCCGGCAACCGCTACTTCGAGCACGCGACGTTCACCACCCGCGAGACCACCTACTGCCGAACCACCCGTCAGGCCCTCGTCCGTGCGGCTGCGGATCACCTCACCCCTCAAGGAGGAACCTCATGACCAACGCTCTCGCGGTCCTCGTCAACGCCGCACCCGAGCAACTCGCCCGCCTCGGCGTCGACCCGCAGCGGTCGGTAGCGTCGATCGACGCGGCGAAGTTCGACAACCGGCCCACCTGGGACAACCGCGGAAAGTTCGACAGCCGACCCGGCTGGGACAACTGGAACAAGAAGAAGTAGCCGCCCCCACCAGGGGGACCCGCGGGGTGGCGTGCCCACCCCGCGCCCGCACAGGTTGAGGACACATGCGCACCAGCACGATCGGCGATGTGAAGGTCCTGTTGCCGGACCTCGAGCCGGAAGACCTCGACACCACGACGGACTTGGCCGACAGCCTCACCGAGGTCCTGGTTGAGGGCGCAGCGTGGCGCGGCGTGCACCTTGAAGACGTCAGCATCCGCAGCAGCCTGATCACCGGTGTGGACCTGAGCGAGAGCACGTGGGAAGCCGGCAGCCTCTTCGGCTGCGAGATCACCCGCACCGACTTCTCCGGAGCGACCCTGACCGGCATCACCATCGAACGGTGCGCGATCACCGGCTCCCGGTTCACCGGCACCAGACTCACCGACGTCCGCCTCAAGGACGTTCTGTTCGACGGCTGCCGATTCGACTACGCCACCTTCCACCGCGTCGCCGCCGCCGGCTCGGTCGCATTCACCGACTGCACTCTCACCAACGGCGCGTGGTCTTCCTGCCGGCTACCGCGCGTCGCACTGCGGTCATGTGACCTCGCCGGCCTGGAACTGGACTCCTGCCACCTCGACGGGGCCGACCTGCGGGGCAGCCGCCTCCACGGGCTCAAGACGCCGCTGGACAACCTACGCGGCGTCACCCTCGGTGAGGACCAACTTCCTGACCTCACCCAGCTGACCGTCGCCGCCCTCAACCTCACCGTGCGCAACACCTGAAGCGAGGAGGCATCGTGCGCGCTGAACCCACGGGCAGCCCGGACACGATCCTCGTCTGCATCCGGGGCAACTCCGGCTCCGGCAAGAGCAGCATCGCCCGGAAGCTACGGCGCCGGCACGGCCGGGGCTGCGCCCTCGTCGAGCAGGACTACCTGCGCCGCATCCTGCTGCGCGAACGGGACCTGCCCGGCGGCGCCGCACCCGCCCTGATCGCGCAGACCGCTCGGTTCGCCCTCGACCACGGCTACCACGTGGTCTTGGAAGGCATTATGCACAGCAGCCGCTACCGCAGCATGCTGACCGCCCTGCGGGACGACCACCGCGGCCGGTCACTGTTCTGCTACCTCGACGTCTCCCTTGCCGAGACCCTGCGCCGGCACCTCACCCGCCCACAGGCCAGCGAGTTCACCGCGAAGCACATGAGCGGCTGGTACGCCGCCCATGACGTCCTGGGCTGGCCCGACGAACTCGTCCTACCCGAGACCACCGGACTGAACGAGGCCGTCAAGACCATCGCAGCTGCCGCCGGGCTACCCCAGACCGGACGCGACGACGACCAGCTACCGAACATTCCGTCCCCGTAGAGCAGCTAAGCAGGCTACCGGTGCCCCCGTTCCGCGCGCACCGTTCGCAAACGTCGGTCCCGAGTGGTCAGACAGCCCGTCAAGCACGGCGACTGCGACGACGTCCAGATCGCACTACCGCGCCCGCCTGAGCCAGCTCTTGATGGCATCGAAGTCGTGCTCGGTCAACCCGCGACGTGGGTCGACCCTATGCAGCAGGGCCGGGCCGTGGTGATGAGTCGACGCCCACTGCTGATCGGCGTGGGAGATCTCGCGTCGACGACTTTGTCGGTGATCGTGGAGATCGTCTCTCTGGCCACGTCCGCGCCGTACACCTCGGCCAGGTGGGCCTGGATCTCGCCGGTCGTCAATCCCATGGCCGACAGCGAGGTCACCATGTCCTCGACCCCGGGTAACCGGCGCTGGCGCTGGCGCTCGATCTGCGGCTCGAACGTGCCGTCCCGAGCCCGGGTCACCTCAATCTGCACCGGCCCGACGTCGGTCAGCACCGTCTTACCCCGCACCCCGTTGTGGGATCCACGCTCATTTCATACCCAAGGTCAAGTCGGGGAGCAGGCCTCCGATGTCCGGCGAGGATTTCGGCATTCAGAGGTGTGGATGCTGTCGGGCTGCGGGGAGGATTCGACAGCTGGCGCTCGGTGGGTGCGAGGGTCCTGCGGCGGGTCGGCGGAGGTCGATGTCAATTAGTCGAGGCTGCCGTGGCTGTTGTCCGGGATGGTGGTGGCGAGGTCGGCGAGGGTGAGTGGCCCGGGGTGGCCGTGGAGGTGCCAGACCGGTCCTGCTGGTCCGTGGGTGGCGTGGTCGCGGCTGGCGGTGGCGACGGGTACGGGCACTCGAATGGTGGTGAGGTGTTGGTGGAGGTGGTGGGCGCGAGTGGCGGAGTGGAGCCAGAACAGCACAGGCCAGCGGGGTCCGCCGGCGTCGACGAGGCGGGCATAGCCGATGAGTTTGCGCATGAGTTCGGCGAGGGGTTCGGTGCCTGTGTCGTGTTCGAGGAAGAACGGCACCTGAGCGCGGGGGGTAGTCCAGATGCCGTGTCCGTCGGGGCGGATCGGGGCGGCCAAGGCGTGTAGGGCGACGGGGTCGCCGGGGCGGGCGAACGCGCCGGTTTGGGCGCAGCGGGATTCGGGCCACCAGCGGGTGAGGGTGTGGTCGGGGTGGGTGCGGGCGTGGCCAGCGAGGTCGGTGAAGAAGCTGTTGACGCCGAGGCGGTGGCCGAGGGTGCGGGCGGCGGTCCACCGCCGCCGGTTGGTCTTGGCGTGGCCGGGGCGGGGTGGTGGTTGGTCGCGTTGGGCGGCGACGATCTCCGCGCCGAGTTGATCGATGACGTAATGGAACGGGAACGAGCCGCCGTCGGGACGAAAGGGCCGGAACCGGTCCACGACGTGCAGGGCGGTGAGGCGTGTGAGGCGGTGTTGGGCGTAGTCCAGGGAGGGGAACAGGGCGTGGGCGAGCTGCGGTGTGGTGAACACGCCGTGGTCGGTGAGCCATTGAAGCAGGAGGTGGTCGCGGGCGGTCAGGACGGACTGCACGCGCAGGACCTGGTCGGGCACGAGGTTCCCTTTCGGATGTGCGTTTGGGGGAGATGACACCGCAGGTGTCTCTGAGCAGCGGTCGGATCGGTCAGGCCTGGGTTGGCCTGCACTGACGGACGCGGGGACCCGTCCGTGTCGCGGTCCACCTGAAGACGGACCGCGAAACGGCAGGCAGCACGGACCGCAGCAGGGACAGCAAGGCCGGAAGCCGATGGGGCCACCCATGCGGGGCTGGCCTCCTCGCATTGGCCGCGGGCACTCCGATTGCCCTGCCGGGGGGCACTGTGGCGTGAGGGGTTGCCGGGCTTCTGCGCTTCGGAGGGCCGCCGTTCCGGGCGAGACAGCTGCACTGCGGACGTGGATCGGGGTGGGTCATACCCCGCAGATGGCAGCACCTGCGGAGCGGCTTGGTAAGGGCGGCGGTGGGGAGCCGCTGGCCTCGCGATACGTGTCCCGCACCCTCTAAACGGCGTTTGTGTGCTCTGACGAACGCCCTCCCTCTCTCACAGAGCTCTCACAGGGCTCCCACAGTCCCTCACAGTGTCCACACAACCCTGATCCGGCATGGTTTGGGAGGGGCTGATCACGGCTAGCGGACTGCGGCCGGACGAAGTGGCTGCGGGCGGATCCGGCGACCAGTAGGGGCGCCGTTGGAGGTGTCGGCCAGTCCGTCCGGGAGTCCGCGACTTCTGTCGACCAGAACCGTTCACCGGCCGGTGGACTGTCAATCGGCGTAGCGGGAGGCAGGGGTCAGTGCCGGCACGACCCGTCCAGCGACCCTCGCCTGTCCTTGGCGAGCCGTTCTGCGCCCAACAGGCCGTCCGCCGGATGACCTCTGTCATCCGGCGCCGGACACCGAATGTCAGACGCCGAGTCCTGCGACCGACGGTGACAGCGGGGCTGGGCGGACAGCTGATCAGGGACGTGGTGGCAGGCATTCTCTCGGTTGTCCGGCCTAGCCACGGCTCCGTCGGGATGACAACACCCCGCCGTCTCGCTCGCCCGGCGCGTCATGCCGGCGTGCTACCGGTTCCGGCACGGACCCGCACCCGGGTTCGCGGCGCGCCGATCCCGATGTCAAGTGCGGGCGGGGCGATGTCAACGAAGAACGCCGATGAACATGATGTCCTCCAGGGAGGTGGTGGTCACGGCCGTGACGACACGCTCGCTGACAAGACCCCCGTGTTACATGTCGGAGGCCGTCGTCCGTCCATGGCCGCCGACGGACATCGCGGGCACGTGCCCGGTCCGATGTCTTGCCGGGCAGGGCTGGGACAGTGTGGCCGTCCGTGTGTCAGAGGTGTCCGACGGCATCCGACCGGCCACAAGCGCGGCCGGGCCTGTGTTGACCGCATCGCTGTGACACCGCCGGGGTCATTTGGCCGGTCCGTCAACCGTCTATTGGACATGGCGTTCTTCGCGACAGGCGGACATGTCGTGGCGATGGGGCCATCGGCTGGCATCAGTGCGTGTCCTGTTGCCTGGCTCTCGTGGCCATCTGGCATGTCGGTGCCGCGACGGCGTGTCAGTGGCCCCGTGCGGGGTGGCCAGGAACCGGCCGCGACCCGGCATGTCATCGAAACCTCGTTCGCTGCCACGGTGACTGGCGTGGGGACGGTGCGCTGCCGGCTCGGGGGTCAGCGTGTGGTGGGACGCGCGGTTCTGTGAGCCGTTGTGAGCCGCTGTGAGTGGCGCAGGTGTTCACCAGAGCACACAAACGCCGGTTTGGAAGTGTCGCCGACACCCGCGCGGTGTGGAGCCAACATCGACATGAGCGATCACCGAGGCGATCCCGTATCGCGCACCGGCAGGCCTAACCACCCCGGCCACCCGGCAGACGCGGGGGCGACTCCAGCAACTCCTCACCTGCCCGTTCCGGCACCCCGTTGATCAGACCGACATCCGCACCCGGGCGCTTGCCCCCACCCCGGTACAACGCACCCATCCCGTCCGCCCGTGCTCATTGTCGAGGAGATGACCATGCGACTGCTTCGACCTGCGCGACCGCGCTCTGCTGCGCCGTCCGATGCCACCAAGTGGAGGGTTGTATGGACAGCCGAGGGATATCCCCGCCAGGACAGCCTTAGACAGCGGCGACTCGCGGTTCTCAATCGGCGGCCAGGGCGTCCAGGAGGAGCGGGGCGGCCATACCGCTCGAACCACCGGGCGTCGTCATGGGCCAAGCCACACCCGGACCCCACCGATAGTCCAGATGATCTAGCCCGGACGCTCGAGAACCCTAAGGCTTATGGGTCTGCCCGCCGGCCTGGGTCATCGACCCCACGCTGGATCTACCACGAACCGGAGCGCTGCGCGTCCTCGGTAGCGGCGTCGTACCCGCCCAGGCGGCCGCTGCCCTGCATCTTCTCCTGGGCCGCCACCGCTGAGGCCCACCCGCCACCCGAGAACTCTTCGCCGGCCCGTACGACCGCGCCGCGAAAAGTCCTTGGCTGGGCACGCGGTGAGCCCAGCGGCCCTCCGGTACCTCGCTGTACCGGGCGGCTGAAGCACCACCTCGACGGCCCCACCTCGGGGCGGAGATGGCGGTCGCTATGCCGCAGTCCCACAGCACGACTTGACCTTGGTGGCGAAGGCAGACATCAATCAGTCGCCGCCCGTTCAGGACGGCAGGGGCGAGCCCTGCACTCGTCATCTACTTACGGACAAAGGGAGAAAGATCGATGCGACAGCGGTCACCCCTCACTGCAGCCGTGCGACCGACAACAGCCAGCGGCACGGGACTCGCCTCAGTTGCCTACGCCCACCGCCGTATCCCGCTGCTGGACCTGAAAGGCCGGCGTTGCGGGACCAGCACGCGACGAACCGACATGTCGAAGGCGGCGTGATGAGCGTCGAGGCTGTCACCTGGGCGCTCGCCCACGCACCGGACGTTCCCCCGTCCTGCCTCGCCGTGCTCATCGGCTTGGCCAACCACGCCGACGATGCCGGCCGAGGCGCTTTCCCTCGCCAAGAACGCCTCGCCTTCTACGCCCGCAAAACAGTCCGATCCGTGCAAAGCGACTTGAAAACCCTTGAAAAGCTCGGTCTGATCCGCCGTGGCGACCAAAGCCGCGCCGCCTTCCTGGCGGCCGACCGCCGACCTGTCGTCTGGGACCTGGCGCTGGACCGCCGCCGGCCGCTACCCGGCTCCCAGGAACCTCTCGCGCAACCTCAGCCGGGCGAGTGCCAGCAACCACACCGGAACGACGAGGCCCGGACAGCCGGTCTGACAACCGGGACCAAGCGGGGCACAGCACCGTTCTCCATGGGACAAGGCAGCGCCCTCGACCGGGCGTTGCCGACGTCCAAACAGGGTGAAGCCCACCCCCGGACGGGGCGAAGCCCACTACCTGACGGGGTGAAGCCGACGTCCAGACGGGGTGAAGCCCACTACCTGACGACACGAAGCACGCGACCGAACGGCACGAAGCGTGCTTCAGACGAACCGTCCTTAACCATCAAAGAAATATCCGCGCGTCCGCGCGCACGAACCGCCACCGGCGCTTCCGCCGACAGCCGTCGCGCCGACCAATGCGCTCGACACCGGGGCAGTCCCGCCCGCAACTGCGGCCCCTGCCGCGCCGAGACACTCGGCGGTGTGGCGTGATCCAGCGGCCCGCCGTCGGCCGTCGCGCCGCAACAGCGGTGCCGAACCAGCGGCCCACCTGCCCATTGTCGACGCTAAAGCATCTGGCGATTGGGCTCGGGGGTCAAATCCTGCCACGCCGGCTACTCGGTGCTGTTCGGCACCGCCAGCAACTGGATCATCCGGCGCCCTACGGCTCACCAGGCCAACCGAACAAGCCGCCGCCACCTTGATCCGCTACGACCGCCTGCGTCGAAGAACACCCAGTGCGACCCGACCTCAGCTCATCAATTCCCGCTGCATCACCGCCGGACCCGATCCCGCAGCCGACCTCACTCGGAGGTACCAACCGTGACCCTGCCCGACATCGCCGCCGCGCTCCGCGACCCTGCACGTCTCCAACGGCTAACAGCAGGACCTGACCAAGGTCGTCATCCAGGACGCCGAGAGCGCCCGAGCCGAGTTCCGCGCCCTGACCACCGGAGCCAACAACCCCTTGCCAACCGCACTGGGCAACTACGCCCAGGAACCGTCAAGCTCCGCGACGGCTCATGGCTGCTCGCCGAAGCCGGCGGCATCCTCGCCGAGTACGCCCGAGCAATCGGCATCGACATGCCGCCACGGCAGCCGACCGAGGGCAAGCGGAAGGTCGAGCCGATTCCCGACGAGCAGAGCGACATCGGTCCCCGCCAACCCGGCGCCCAATGTGCTGTCGCCAGCCGACGAGCCAGTACCGCGCGACCCGTCGGCTAGCGGACCCTCTGATGCGCCAGCTCGGGTCGCGCGAGGGCAGCCATCACCGGCGGGTGCTGGAGTCGTCCCCGGTGGTCCGGAAGACGACCCTCCCGCCACACCGCCAGCTAGCCCACAGTCGATCGAGTGTGTACACCTCCGGCGCTTGGCTGGTGGAAACAATCCTGCAACGCTGTATTACGGTTTCTTCGTTCCTCCGCGCCAGCGGGGTGGTGGGTGACGCGATGGTCTACCGGGTCTATCCGCGCTCGTTCAGCGACGGCGAGGTGGCGGAGTCGGTGACCTCCGGGCATCACCTACGCCTGCCGCACCTGGCCGAACTCGGCGTGGACGCGATTGGCTCAGCCCGTTCTATCCCTCCGGCGGCGTCGACGGCGGGTACGACGTGATTGACTCGCCGAGATACACCAGGGTTTCAGCTTCGACTCCCTCGGCACCGTCTGGGACCCCGACCGGCAAGCGCCGCGATCGAGGAGTCGATGGCCGCGTACCACGGCGTGGGTGCAACGACCACCTCGGTGCTGTCCAGTCACGACACGGCGCGGCGCGCCACCTAGTTCGGCTTCCTCGCCGGTGCCGCTATTCTCGAACATGATCGACGCCGACGACCCGCAGCCGGGGTGCCCCGCTGAGGCTGCGCCGGGCCCGTTTGGCGCGCCACGACGAGACCGGGCGACCTGCGCCAGTTCATGGCGCAGTTGCGCCACAAGATCGAGGACGGCCCCGCCAGGCCGCAGCACCTCATCACCGAACCCGGCATGGGCTACCGCTTCCGTGCCTGACGCTCCGAGAGCAGTCGCCCGGCGACCGCCGCTCGCGGGTCAGGCCCGGTGGCAGCGCCGCCCAGTACGTGGTTGCTCGCCGACCGCCGGTGGTGGCGCGACGACCGCCGTACGTTGATCGGTTGGCGTCGGCGCCATGACCACGGCCGGCGGGGGTGTTCCTGTTCGGCGGCCGTGTTCGCCTTTGCGTCGTTCGAGCTGATCAGGGCGACGACGTGATGCCGAACCTCAGCCGGCCGAGTGCGGCCACCCGCGATGATCGCCAGGCGTCGACCGCTCGTCGGCGTCGCCCTGCCCCGGGGGAACGGGAGTGTCTGGCCGCTCCTTCCGTATCCGCCGCGGGAGGGGAGCCGCTGGAGGCTTTCCCGTCGATTTACAGCTCCACGACCGGCTTTGCACGGTGTGATGCCCCTTCTTGTCGGACAGGTGGACACGGGTTGCCCGGGCGCGAGGCAGCCCGCCGCCAATGCGGCCACCGGGTCGATCGCCTGCGCTGCTGCGCCAGCCGAGTCAGTCTTGCCAAGGGAATGCGGCTGGCGAAGCTGATTTCGATTCTCGTTACCTTCGCTGGATGCATTCTTCAGGTCTCGCCTTCTCACTCCCGGGTCAGTGATCGCGCCTGATGCGTTCCGTCGCCTAAGACAAACGTGAGGTTCGGTGGCCGACAACGGGGCAGGACGGGCGAAGCGACTCGCCATTCTCAGGCAATCAACAAGCAGCCGTCTTTCTGCGGGCCCCGGCCGGTACCGTCTGGGCCGCTCACCTCTCCGACAGGTCGAGATGGCGGTCCGTCGGAGGGTGACGGAGGAGAAACACCGATGGAGGACCGGACGGTATGAACAGCAGGGATCATGGACACCGCAGCATGTCCGACCGGCCTACGGACTACGCCGCAGCAGCGACGGGGCAGGGCCGTCACCTCGAAGATGAGGAGTTCTCCGCCTCAGGTGCGCCGCCGTGGCGGTCGAACTGGACGGAGTTCGACCCGCGCCTCGCGGAGTTGGGCGTGCTGCCGCCTCCGGCTGATCGGTCCGGGGCGTTGCCGTCCGGGAAGCCTGCTTCGTGGAGGCGGCTGGTGTTCCTCGCCGGCGTGGCGGTGTTCGTGGTGGCGATGGCGGCCGGGGCTCAGACGATGCTCACCGGACTGGAACCGAGGAAACAGCCGACCACCGTATGGTCGGCAGCACCCGAATCGACTGCGCCGCAGGCCGCCGACCGGGTGGTCCCCGGCATCTCTGTGAGCGCGGCGGCCCCATCGACCACTGCCAGCTCCGTACCGTCGACGAGCAGTCTGCCCGATGAGCCGGTGGCCTCCCCCACGCCGGTGCCGGCGAAGAGCCAGTCACCGCGCACAGGTAGTCGCCCTGTCGAGTCCGGCGGACCAGTTCGACCCGGTAGGCCGCAGGTGACCGGTGGTTCGTCCAGGCCCGGTGGGACGAGTGCCGGGCAGGTCAATGCCGAGGCCGAACGATGGTCGCTCACACTGCTCAACGAGGAACGGGCCAAGGTGGGTCTGCCGCCGGTGGCGCAGGAGGGGGACCTCAGCCAGTTCGCCCGCAGGTGGGCCGAACTCATGCGCCGGACCTCGTTCCACCACTCCGGGAGCGAACGGGACTACCTGGTACGCGGCCAGCGAACCACTACCAGCGAGAACATCGTCTGGTGGAGCGACGGTGACCTCAATGCCGAGCAGGCCGCGCGCAGGCTGCAGGATATGTGGCGGACGAGCCCCGGGCACTACAAGAATCAGACGACTCGGGAGTGGACCGAGGTCGGCGTCGGCCTTTACCACGACAGCAGCGGGTGGTGGGGTGTGCATGTCTTTTCGAACGGCTGACAGTCAGCCACCCAGTGGGGTCACGGTGACGAAGGGTCGGCCCTCCCACCAGAGAGCATCGATCATGATCACCCGGTCGCGGGAGATGAACCGCAGGAGCAGCCGGTCCGGGCTGCTCTGCTCGACGTTCACCGAGTAGCCGGGGTTGGGCGTCGCCGAGCCGAGAATCATCTTGCCGGAGACCGCCCGGATGGTCGTCTGTCCTCCCTCGACCTCGAACCGACGGACGTAGGAGTATGTGCCGTCCTTCTCCCTGACCTGCTTCCACCCGTCGCGGGACGGCTGGTCGGCCGGTCGGGTGGGTGACTTGCCCGGTGACCGGGTCTGACGGGGAGTCGCGGTGGTCGTGGGTGATGGCGCTGCGACGCTGGGCGCGGGGCTCGACGACGGGGTGGCTCGGGCGTTCCTGGCCATCTGGTGCAGTTCGGCCTGTGTCAGCGTCTGCACCCGGTGGGGGACTGCAGCATCTCGTACGGGACCGAGCCCGTACCACACGACGGCCGTGCTGGCCGAGGTGAAGGCGGCCCAGGCAGCTACGACACCGACGGTTCGCCATCCACGCATCCGAACACCCTGACACATCGAAAGGCTGACGTCATGCCGCTGGTGCTGATCGTCGAAGACGACCCCTCCGTACGACGGGCTCTCACCCTGGCGCTGACCAAGGCCGACTACCTCGTGCAGCCGGCGACGACAGCGATGGAGGCGCTCACGTTGACCATGTCCGTCAAGCCGTCGGTGATCGTGCTGGACCTCGGGCTGCCGGACATGGACGGGGCCGACGCACTGGTGATGATCAGAGCCGTCAGCTCGGTGCCGGTGATCGTGGCCACCGCCCGCCGGGCCGAACACGACATCGTGCGCCTGCTGAACGCCGGTGCGGACGACTACGTGACCAAGCCCTTCTCCGCAGCGCAGTTGCTGGCCCGGATCGCGGCGGTCCTGCGCCGAGGCGGCTCCGGCACGCCACGCCGGGACCTCGATCCGCCGCTGTCCGAGATCGTGGCGGTCGGGCCGTTACGGATCGATCCGAACACTCGTTCGGTCCTGTTCCACGGCAGCCCGATGACGCTGACCCGTAAGGAGTTCGAGCTGCTGCGCTACCTGGCGGAACGTGCGGACCGGGTGATCACCCGCGAGGAGTTGTACCTGTCGATCTGGAAGCAACCGCTGATGAGGGGTGATCAGACGCTCGCCACTCACACCTCCATCCTGCGGCGGAAGCTGGGCGAGTCCGCCGCCCGGCCCGGCATGCTACGGACGATCCGTGGTGTCGGGCTGATGCTGACCAGTTCGCCTTGAGAAGCCGACTGGTTCGCGGCGCGCTGGCGGTCACCTCCATGGTGGCCATCGCCTTCCTCGTCCCGCTGGCCCTCCTGGCCGGCCAGATCGCCCACGACCGGGCGATCGCCGACGCCCGCGGTGAGACGGCGGTCGTCATCGCCGCGGTCACGGTTACCGAGGACCGCGCGGTGCTGGAGCGCGTGGTGGCGAGCACCCCTGCCGGTGCCGATGGCCGGCTCGCGTTGCATCTTCCGGACGAGGAGCCGATCGGTGTGCCGCGCGCTGAGCCAGCTGATCTGCGGCTCGTCATGGACACCGGGCAGCCGCTGACCGCCGACGTCCCCGACGGCGTGGTCTTCCTGCAGCCGTCGACCTTCGCGCCGGGCCGGATCGGGGTCATCGAGGTCTGGGTGCCGCGGACCGAGTTGGAGCGCGGGGTAGGTCCGGCGCGGTTGTCCATGGTGGTGCTGGCGGCCGTGCTGGTGGCCAGCTCGACCGTCCTGGCCGATCGGCTCGCTGCAGGCCCGGTCACGGCGGCGCGGCACCTGGCCGCGGCGGCCCGGCGGATCGGTCAGCACGACCTGCAGGCCCGCGTCGAGCCGTCCGGACCGGCCGAGTTGGCCGAGGTCGGTAGGACGTTCAATCTCATGGCGGAGCGCCTCCACGCTCTGCTGTTGAAGGAACGGGAACGTGCCGCAGATCTGTCGCACCGGTTACGGACACCGATGACGGCGCTGCGCCTGGACGCGGAGTCCCTCGCCGGCGGCACCCTCCAGCAGCGGTTGATCGAGGGCATCGACGCGATCGAGGCCGAGGTCGACGCGATCATCACGGCGGCGCGAAATCCGGGTACGGCCGGTAGCGCCGAGGGCTGTGACCTGGCCGAGGTGGTCAACGACCGGCTGTCGTTCTGGGCCCTTCCCGCCGAACACCAGCAGCGGCAGTGGCAGTGGCGTGGTGGCACGACGCCCGTGCCGGTACCGGTACCACGGGCGGAGCTGGTGAGCGCCGTCGACGCACTGCTCGGCAACATTTTCCGGCACACTCCGGCCGGTACACCGTTCCGGGTGACCGTCACGGCGCGGGCCCTCGTCGTCGAGGACGGCGGACCCGGTATCACCGACGCCGACCAGGCGGTGCAGCGTGGAGTGAGCGGAGCCGCGTCGAGCGGCCTGGGCCTCGACATCGTGCATCGGATGTGTACGCACGCGAGCGGTCGGCTGGAGATCGGGAGAAGCAGGGAGCTGGGTGGCGCCCGGATCGTCCTGAGCTTTCCGCTGCCGCCTCGTCAGACGACGCTGGACCGGTCATCACGCGGTTGAAGTTTTGTTCCGGAACATCCAACAATTCGCCAAGGTAGCCGACCGGCCGGCGCTGATACCGTCGCTGGCGACCACCGCTGATCGGGGACGTCCTGCCCCTCGCGGTTGGTATCCGCATTCCCCGGATCTCGTCAACTCGGCGGTTCCCGTCCATCAACCCACCTCGGAGTCGGTCGTGCGTCGTACCCGTCTTGTCGTACCTGTCCTGTTGGCGGCCCTCACGCTCTCGGCATGTGACGGCGCGCAGTCCGCCGACCAAGGCTCGGCGTCCCCACCCCTGGCCAGTGCGCCGGTCGTGCGGGCCGACAACGACGCGGCCTTCCTGCGGCTGCTGGTCGGGCACGACGAGCGTGGGCTGGAGCTGGCGAAGCTCGGGCAACAGCGGGCCGGTCGCGAGGACGTCCGCACCTTCGCCGCCGCGATCACCGTGACCCGGAAAGCAGAGATCGCCGACATGAATCGCCTGCTGAAGACGAATGCCGGGTCGACGATGCCCACAGACATCCACGTCGGATCGTCGGAGGGCCACGGCGGTCACGGCACCTCCGACGCGTTGGAGAGCGTCAGGCCGGATGACCTCGCGCAACTCATGGCCAGCCCCGTCGGCAAGGAAGCGGACAAGCTCTTCCTGAACCTTTTCATGTCCCACGAACTGATAGCGGCGAACTTCGCGGCGGCGCGGAAGACCGGTGACGACCCGCAGGTGCGGGAGCTGGCCGCCCGGCTGGCCCGGTCACGGCAGGCCCAGGTACGCGAGGCGCTTCGCCTGCTCAACGGTTGACGCCGGCCCGGCCGTCGGACGCGCATGAAGATCTGCCCATCGATGATCGGGGCGGTGTGAGTGGTCGGGCGCTGCCGCAGGTCTCCGTATCGTGGGCGCATGCAGGTTGAGGTGCGCCATCTGAGAGCCGTCTCCGCCATCGCGGAGGTGGGCAGCATCAGCCGCGCCTCGGTGCGACTGGGGATCAGCCAGCCGGCGCTGACCACTCAGTTGCGCCGGATCGAGGAGGCACTCGGCACCCGCCTGTTCGTCCGTAGCCGCAGCGGCGTGGTCCCCACCGACGCGGGCCGCCAGCTGTTGAGCCGTGCCCGGGTCGTGCTCGGCGAGTTGGACGCGATCCTGGAGAATCTGCCGGTGAGTGCCCCGTCCCGGGAACTGCTGCGGATGGGAGCGGTGCACGTCGCCGCCAGCAGCAGCCTGGTGCGGTGCGTCGAGGAAGCCATGCCCGGGACCGCCGTCGGGCTGCGTATCGAGCCTTCGTCCCGGACCCTGCTCGACCTGACCGCCAGGGGACTGCTCGATGTCGGGCTGGTCAGCTTCGTCGAAGGCTTCGTCCCGCAGCTGCCCGAGGGGCTGATGGACCGCATCCTGCTGCCGAGGTATCCCATCTTCGTGGCCATGTCGGCGGGGCACAGCCTGGCGGGTCGGGAGTCGGTGCGGCTCGCGGACCTGCGCCAGGAGTTCTGGGTACGGCCGCCCGGCGCCGACGACGGGTCCCTCGCCGCGCTGCGTCACGCCTGTCGTAAGGAGGGCTTCGAGCCGCTGCTCCGCTACGACGCGCCGAGCGGCGCTGCCTGGCCGCTGGTGGCTCAGGGCAGATGCGTCCGCCTGGTGGACCCGTCCTGGCCGGCGGCTCCGGGTACCGTGACCCTGCCGCTGGCCGACGAGGCGCAGATGGCCAGGCTGAGCCTGGTGTGGCAGCGCGTCACGTTCTCCTCGCGCGAGGCGAGCACGCTGGTCGATGCGGTCACTCGGGCGATAGCCGCTCACGCGCAGGACAATCCCGGCTTTCATCGCTGGTGGCAGAGCTCTCTCAGTGCTCAGCCCCGGTGACCGCCGGGCGCGTTCGGTCAGCTAACCCCGTTCCGCATCCATTAGCGCGATGCCTCTGCTGCGGCTGCTGTGCAGATAGCGGGGTTGCCGGGCCGATTCTCCCAGCTTGGCCCGCAGCCGTGACAGCAAGGTGTTGAGCGCGCCGACAGAGAGGGAGCCGTCGGGGGAGAGGAGTTCGGCGAGTCGGGCCCGGGGAACATACCTGCCCGGTGCTTCTGCCAGCCGCGCGATGAGATCGAATTCCGTCCGGGTCAGACACAGGGCTCGTCCGGCGACACTGACTTCACGTGACGCGGAATCCAGGCGCAGCTGACCGACCATCAGCTGGTCCGCCTCCTCCTCGACCGGGCGGCGACGCAGAATGGCCCCGATCCGGGCGTCCAGGACGAGGGGTGAGGCCGGCTTGCCGACATAGTCGTCCGCGCCCGCCACGAGAATGCGAGCGATCTCGTGATCCGGTCGAGGGGCGGTCATCACCAGGACCGGCCGGCGAGCGGTCGCGCACACCATCTGCACCATCGGCAGGGCATGCATGTCACTGACGAAGGGATCGATGACCACCACATCCGGTCGCCGGGTGCCGCGGCGCAGGAGAGCGGATGCGGCGGCCCCGACCGCTTCGGTGTCGAGGCTGGCCACCGCGTGGCCCAGCCGCGTCAGCTGGCGACTCGTCCGTGCCCGGCAACGGGCGTCGTCATCGATGAGAAGGACCTTCGCCATGAGTCTTCCGATTCTGCGCCTGGTCCTCCATCGTCCTGCGGCGCGCCGCCGTCGGCCATGACATCGGCCCCATAACATGACGCGATGCCCGACCCGTCGCCTCGCGCGACCGGTGTGTCAACGCCGCCCCAAACGGGGCTCTGGCGCAGATTCTGTGATTGATCTTGATGGCGGCTCACGAGTTGGTCAGGACGCGTTTGCGGAGGAGGTCGAGGTTCGCCCGGCCATACATCTGTCGCTTGATCGTCTTGATGCGGTTGACCTGGCCCTCGACCGGACCTGAACTCCATGGCTGGGCGAGGCCGGCGACGACGGCGTCGCGGTCGCTGACAAGACCGGCGGCGAAGCCGCGGATCTCGGGGTATCCGGCGCGGCGGGCGCGGTTGATCCAAGCGTCGAGGTGCTGCCCGGTGCCTTGGTGGCGGACCAGGGCGGCAAACCCGCGGGCGAGGTCGGCGACGGTGTCGAGGTCCGGGCAGCGGCGGCGGGCGTCGGCGAGAGCGGCGTGTTCGTCGTCGGTGAGTTTGTGGCCGGGTCGCATGATCCAGGCGGTGATCCGCCGGGCCGACGGCACCCGGACTGCGGTCGCAGGGGCGGGTCGGTTGCGGTTGATGGTGAGCCAGTCGCGCAGCACCCGCAGGCTGCCGTGGTAGCCGCGGGCCAGGATCTCGGCGTGCAGGTCAGCGGTCTGATGGACGCCGTCGGTGAGGCGTTGCTGCAGGTAGGAGTGGAACGGGGCGAGGACGCTGGGTCTGCTGCTGGCGTTCGGGCCGATCAACGCCTCGGCGGTGGAGGCGTGGGCGTACTTGCGGGCGGTTCTGACGTTCATGTCGAGGCGGCGGGCGGTCGCGCTGATCGACAGCCCCTCGGCTCGCAGAGCGTGCACGGCCGCGTGGCGTTGGCGCGTGTTCGCCGCCCGACGCCCCGTCTCGCCCGGCTCGTCGGCCGGCGCGGCCAGGGCAGATGTTGGTTCGGTGTGGGTGCGTAGGCATCGGCGGTGCCCGCGGATGACTTTCTCGACGGTGTCGCTGAGGTTCTTTAGCAGGTGCCACCGGTCGGCGACCTGGATCGCATCAGGTGCTCCCTTGCGGGCGCCGTCTGCGTAGCTGCCGCCTCGATCGCGGCAGATGATCTGAACACCGGGATGTTCGTGCAGCCAGGCGGCGAGGGTGTCGGCGGTGCGGTCGGGCAGGACGTCGATCGGTCGGCGGGTGTGCATGTCGAGCAGCACGGTCGCATAGCGGTGCCCACGACGGCGGGCGAAGTCGTCCACGCCCAGCACCGTCGGTGTCACCGGCGGCGGGTCGGGCATCCGGCGGATCATCCGGATCAACGTTGACCGGGAGACCGACACCGCCAACCGATGCGCCAGCCTGCTGCCCGGGCGACCGCCCAACGCCACCGCGACGGCCTCCAGGTCACCGGCCGCCACGACGGTGTGACGGGCATGCCGACGAGTCAGCCCGGGCACCTGCTCAACGAACGTCCGCCGCCCGCATTCGCCGTTCACGCAGGTGAATCGGCGGACCGTCAACGCGACCAGCACCTCGTGACCACCCAACCTGACATCCGCCAGCCTCCGCACATAGCGGCCATGCACAGTGGTCGACCAGGTGCTGCAGGTGCCACACCGCGCCCGCACAGTCTGTGTCGCCGCATCGATCCTGACCCCGACACCCCGGACCACCACCGCGTCCAACCGCAGGCCCGTCAGGTGCGGCAGCAACGCCGGAATGATCTCCATCCCGGCACCCAACCCGAACTACCGACGAGCGCGACTCACAAAATGTGTGCCAGAGCCCCAAACGGGACCACCGTGGTCCGGCTGAAACTGGACCACCTCGGTTTTGTTGATCTTTAGTCGTTGGTCTTGTTGGCTGCGGGGACGCGGCCGAGGTCGCGGTCTTTGAGTCGGTAGCTGTCGCCCTTCATGGAGATGACCTCGGCGTGGTGGACGAGGCGGTCGATCATGGCTGCGGCGACCACGTCGTCGCCGAACACCTCGCCCCAGCGGCCGAAGGGCTTGTTGCTGGTGACGATCAGCGAGGCTCGTTCGTAGCGGTTCGAGACGAGTTGGAAGAACAGGTTCGCGGCTTCGGCTTCGAAGGGGATGTAGCCGACCTCGTCGACGATCAGCAGCGGGATCCTGCCGAGCTTGACCAGTTTGTCCTGCAGCCGGCCGGCGTGGTGGGCGTCGGCCAGGCGGGACACCCATTGAGCGGCGGTGGCGAACGCGACGCGGTGGCCGGCTTGGCAGGCCCGGATCCCGAGGCCGATGGACAGGTGGGTCTTGCCGGTGCCGGGCGGGCCGAGGAAGACGACGTTCTCTCGGCCAGTGATGAAGTCGAGGGTGCCCAGGTGGGCGATCGTCTCCCTCTTCAGAGAGCGTTGGTGGTCGAAGTCGAACTCCTCCAGGCTCTTGCGGGCCGGGAACCTAGCTGCACGGATGCGTCCCTCACCGCCGTGGGCTTCGCGGGCGGCGACTTCGCGTTGCAGGCAGGCGGCGAGGAACTCCTCATGCGTCCAGGATTCCGCTCGGGCCCGCTCCGCCAGGCGTTCGACGGAGGCAGCGAGGGACGGCGCCTTGAGGGCGCGGGTGAGGAACGCGATCTCCGATGCGACGTTGCGGTTGGTCTTGGTGGCCATCAGGCGGCCACCTCGTCCAGGCCGAACATGCGGTCGTAATCGGCCAGCCGACGGTGCTCCACCTCGGTCGTGACCGCCGGCGCCGGCACCTGTCGGGCCGCTGTTCGCAGATCGGCGGCGGCCTGGCGGTGAGCGGGATCGGTGATGCTCTGATGCTTGGCCCAGCACCGGTCATGCCGGGCGACGAGGCGGTCCTCGCAGAACACCTGCACCCGGTCGGCGTCGGCGACGATGTCCACCCGTCGGCCCACCACGGCCGGGTGCACCGAGTAGTCGTTGCCGTCCAACCGGACGTAATGATCCCGAGGCAACCGGGTGCTCTGCCGCCAACCGACCACCGGCGCGACCGGCGGCAGCGACAGCATCGCGGCCCGGTCGGCATCCCACCGGTCCACGGGTCGGCAACCCAACATTCGGTGCCGGCGGTTGTTCGCCCGCACCAACCACTCGGTGAGTTGGGCGTTGAAGTCGCCTGGTGAGGCGAACCGGCGGCCGGGCAAGAACGACGTCTCCAGATAGCCGTTGGCCCGCTCCACCAGGCCCTTCGATTTCGGATCCGCCGGCCGGCACTGAATCACGCGGATGCCGAGGGTCCCGCGGAAGGCGTTCATCGCCTCCGTCAGCTGCGGCCGTCCGGCCCGCCACTGCCCGACAGCGGACTCGTTGTCCCAGACCAGAGCCTTCGGCGTCCGGTCCCACCCCGAGATCAGCGTCCAGTGCCCGCCCAACAGGTCCGCCGACTGCCGAGACGGGATCATCACCGCCGACAGCCACCGCGAATACCCCGACACCATCACCAGCACCGGCGGCCGGCCGACCTGCCCGAAACCCAACGACACGTCCGCCGGCGGGAACCACAGATCACACTGCGCCAACTCACCCGGCAGATACTCCGTCCGCTGAGCCGGATCCGGGCGCCGGAACAACGGCCGCAACTGCTGCACCCGATCACAGAACACCGTCTTGCCCCGGGTCCACCCAACCCGCTCCATGATCACCGTCGACGGCATCTCCGGGAACTCCGCCAACAACGCCCGAATCTGCGGCTCGACCGCATCCACGATCGAGCCCTTCGCCGCCCGCCGATACCGCGGCGGCTCATCACTAGCCAGGGCCTTCTTCACGGTGTTGCGAGACATCCTCAACCGCCGTGCGATGGCCTGGATCGCCATACCCTCCGACCGCCGCAGCCGCCGGATCTCCGCCCAGTCCTCCACGCTCAGCACCTCCCGATGCTTCAGGAGGTGGTCCCGATTCAGCCGGAACCACGTGGTCAGTTTTCAGGCGGAGCCGACACGGTGGCCGCCAACTCGCCGAACCCCGTTATTAAGAAGCCGGAGATACGGCCCGGCGCATTCTTTCGATCGGCTTAGTTGGCTTGTGCCCCGCGAATTCACGCCATTAGCGTCCCGACGTCGGTAAGCGGGCGCACCATCTCACGACCATCGTGGTGCGGCCCGTCCCGGACCGGCACCGCCGCCGGACAGCGTGCCGCACGTCCTCCGCATCCGGACGATGTCCGCGGACTGCGATCGCCGGAATCCCACCCGGCGGCGGCTTCCCCTCTCTCCCACGAAGGTCTCGCATGAGAAGAGATCCCCGACGTCAGCGCCTACGGGCACTGCTGGCGCTCAGCATCGCGACCGTGCTCCTGTCCGCGGGCGCCGTGGCCTGGACTACCGCGCACCAGCGGCGACCCGCCGCCAGTCCCACCTCGGCCTCCCCGATCGTGCCGTTGTCGTCGAACGACACGCTCGATCACGTGTCCCATGAACCCGAGCCGCTGGACGAACGGGCTCCGCTTCCGGCCTCGCACGACCAGGCGTACCGCAGCTACGACGACGCGTCGGTGGCCCTGAAGCGCCGGCCGGTCACCGGGGCAGCCCCAGCCGGGGGTCAGTGCGTCACCCGTGACTACACCGACCAGCGCGGTGCCGACCTGGTCGACCGGGTGAAGCGGTCGACCACCGAGTGCATCGCCGGGTTGTCGAAGCTCGGGCGGACCGAGGGCAGTCGCGCCTTCGAGGACGGCAAACTGACCACCATCGTCCGGGCCTTCGCGGAGGAGGCAGGTCGTCGCGAGAGTCCGTCCCACGCGGCTCAGTTCGCGCTCTACCTCAGCACCGGGCATGCGTTCCGGCGCGCCCACGGCGATGAGCCGGACCAGCGACTCGCGGCAGCGGCCCGACCGGCCCTGGACACGCTCTTCGCCAACCCGGCGCTCGCCGTGGTGAACGACGTGAACGGGGAGATCCGGACCGAAGCGTTGGTCCTCGCCGACGAACTGGGCCTCAACCGCTTCTACCTGCCGGTGGTGCGTGGCACGCTGTCGTCGTACGGGCCGAAGTACAACCGCTCGTGGTGGATGGTCAACGCGGTGAACCAGGCGTTCACGCTGCTGTTCCACGGCCGCCGGGACCCCGACTTCGTCGCCGCGGTCCGCGCCGACCCGCAGCTGCTGGACACCCTGCACGACTTCGCCCGGCAGCACGAGAGGGTGCTCGGCACGGAGCAGGACTTCCTGGTCGTCAACGCGGGCCGGGAACTCGGACGCTTCCTCCAGTACGACGCCCTGCGCGGCCGTACCCGTGAGCAGGTTCGCGACGTGCTCGCCCACAGTGGGCGCACCGGTCCGACGGCCTCGCTGTGGATCGGCACGGCGGAGATGGCGGACACGTACGACCGCCCGTCCTGTGCGGCTTACCAGACGTGTGGCCTGGCCGGACAGCTCAACGACGTGCTGGTCTTCCGGCACATCTGCAGCCCCACGCTGCGGATCCGCGCCCAGCAGATGACCATCGCCGAGGCCGAGGCGAGTTGCCGCAGTCTGCTGGCTCAGGACGCCTTCTTCCATCGGCTGGTCCGAGACCCTGGTCCGGTGGCTGCGGACAACAACACCGCGCTGGAAGTCGTCGTCTACAACTCCAGCAACGACTACCGGGCCTACGCCGGAGCGACCTTCGGCATCGACACGAACAACGGCGGCATGTACCTGGAAGGAAATCCCGCCGCGACCGGAAATCAGGCCAGGTTCATCGCGTACGAGGCGGAGTGGTCCAGGCCCACTTTCGAGATCTGGAACCTCAACCACGAGTACACCCACTATCTGGACGGTCGCTTCGACATGCGGGGCGACTTCGGCACCGCCACGCAGACGCCGACGGTGTGGTGGATCGAGGGATTCGCCGAGTACGTCTCTTACCACTACCGTGGGCAGGTCTACAGCAGCGCGGTGGCCGAGGCCGGCCGGCGGACCTACTCGCTGCGCACCGTCTTCGACACCGGGTACGGGCAGGACAGCACCCGGGTCTACTTGTGGGGCTACCTCGCGGTCCGGCACATGATCGAGAACCATCGCGGCGACGTCGACGCCGTGCTCCGGTCGTACCGCACCGGTGACTACGCCGCCGCCCGTCGACTGCTCACCGCCGACATCGGCACCCGCTACGACAACTCCTGGTTCACCTGGCTGGCCGCCTGCGCGAGCGGGGGGTGTCAGCGGATGGTAACGCCGTCGGACGAAGCCTCACCCACGCCGAGCGCGTCCTCGCCCACGCCGTCGCCGTCCTCGCCCAGTCCCTCGGCGCCGAGCGGGTCGCCCTCCGCGTCGCCGAGCGTGTCACCCGACACCACCACCTCGCCGGACCCGGCGGTCAACCAGGCCCCGACCGCGGACTTCACGCACCGAAGCAGTGGACGGACCCTCTCGTTCACCGACAGGTCCTCGGACACCGACGGTCGGGTCGTCGCCAGGACGTGGGACTTCGGCGACGGCAGCACCTCGCGGGCCGGCAACCCGCGTAAGACGTACCGGACCGACGGGACCTACCAGGTGCGGCTGACCGTCACCGACGACAAGGGCGCGACGGCGACGGTCGGCCGGTCGGTCACCGTTGGCTCGGTGGTGCGGACCTGTGCCGGACCTGACCGCAACAGCCTGGGTCTGGACTGCCAACGGACCGGTCGTGCCGCGGCCGCCGGCAACTACGACTACCTGTGGTTGCTCGTGCCCGCCGGCACGGACCGGCTGGGTATCTCGTCGGCCGGCTGAACGGGTGACTGCGACCTCTACTACCACCCCGACGGATGGGCGTCCAGGGACTCCTACCTGCGGCGCTCGGCGGCGAAGGGCAACTCGGAGACGCTCCTGGTCACCGCGCCCAAACCCGGCTACCACTATGTCAGCCTGTCCGGTACGACGGGTTGTGCGGGCGTGACCTTGTCGGTCACCCGCTGACCCTGCACACCGGCAGGAGCGGCGGTCCCGCTCGGGTGTCCTTCGGGGCCCCAGGCGGGACCGCCGCTTTTCTGGCGGTGCCCGGTCCTTTGTTGATTCCACATCATCAGTACCTGAAGCAATAGTTAACCTTGTTTCCTGAGGGAGTCGCGCGTTTTACGGTACTGAGGTCGCACACCCCCACCACCGTTTCCCATTGCCTCAGCGCAATGGAATGCGGTCGCGTCAACCAGAAAGCGGTGAACCCGTGAAGCGCAAGAAACTTCTGCTGCCCCTGGCGGTCGGCAGCACCGTCCTGACCTCGGCCCTCGTGGCGTCCCCCGCGCAGGCACACGGATACGTGTCCAACCCGCCGAGCCGGCAGGCGCAGTGCGCGCAGGGCATCGTGCCGGACTGCGGCAACGTCAAGTTCGAACCCCAGAGCGTGGAGGCGCCGAAGGGCTCGATGCAGTGCAACGGCGGGAACGAGCGTTTCCCGGAGCTGAACGACGACAGCAAGGCGTGGCGCGCCACCCCGGTCGGCCGTAACGTCACATTCAGTTGGGCGTTGACCGCACGGCACTCGACCAGCACCTGGGAGTACTTCATCGGTGATCGCCGCATCGCCGTCTTCGACGACGCCGGTCGTCAGCCCAACGCCACCGTGACCCACAACGTCGACCTCAGCGGCTACAGCGGACGGCAGAAGCTGCTGGCGCGCTGGAACATCGCCGACACGGCCGCTGCCTTCTACGCCTGCATCGACCTCCAGGTCGGCGGTGGCACGACTCCGACCACGCCCCCGACGAGCACGCCGCCGACGACCACGCCCCCGACCAGCACGCCGCCGACGACCACGCCCCCGACCATCGTTCCCGGCACCAAGGGGTGGCAGGCCGGTACCGCGTACGCCACCGGCACCGTCGTCAGCTACGGCGGCGTGGACTACCGGTGCCTGCAGGCACACACGGCGCTGGAGGGTTGGGAGCCGGCGAGCACCGCCGCGCTCTGGCAGCGCCTCTGACGGCAAACTCCGCCGGCCCTACCGGCGCCGGCGGTCCGACCCTGGACCACCCACCGGGGACACGCACGGCGGTACGGGAACCCCCACTCGTACCGAGGTACGGGAGCGCGCGTTGGACGAGCACCTGACCAGGTGCACGTTGGCGCGCTCCCGTACCGCCCACCAGTTAGGCACGCACAACGGGAAGGATCCCCATGAAGAGATCACTCCGCCGCTCGCTCTGGGCCGGCGCCGTGGTCGCACTGACCGCCGCCGCGGCGGTGCCGGCGGCGTCCGCCTTCGGCGCCACCGACCTCGTCGCGAGCATCACCGGCGCCGACACCGGCGCGATGAGCGCCACTTTCGCCGCAGCGCAGGACTGGGGCAGCGGCCATGAGACGAAGGTGACCGTCGCCAACGGCACCGGCGACTCAGTCACCGACTGGCGCATCGAGTTCGATCTACCGGCCGGTACGACGATCAGCAGCTTCTGGGACGCCGACGTGACCAACAGCGGCAACCACTACGTCGCGGTCAGGAAGAGCTGGGCCAGCCCGATCGCCGCCGGTGCGAAGGCGAACTGGGGCTACAACGGCACCGGAGCGTTCAAGGCGCCGCTGAACTGCACCATCAACGGCGCTCCGTGTGGTGGGGGCGGCGACAGCACCCCGACGTCCACGCCGAGTAGCTCGCCGACGGTCACGCCCACCAAGTCGGCCCCGCCGCCGTCCACCGCGTCGCCCACCGGCACTCCGACCGCGTCGCCGACTCTGACCCCGACCGCGACTCCGCCGTCCACCGACGGCAAGAAGGTCGTCGGGTACTTTGCCGAGTGGGGTGTCTACGCCCGCAAGTACTACCCCAAGAACATCGCGACGAGCGGGTCGGCGGCGAAGCTGACCCACCTGATGTACGCGTTCGGCAACACCGCCGGTGGAAAGTGCGCGCTGGGTGACTCCGATGCCGCGATCAGCAAGGCGTACACCGCGGCGGACAGCGTCGACGGGGTGGCCGACACCTGGGACCAGCCGCTGCGCGGCAACTTCAACCAGCTCCGCAAGCTCAAGAAGATGTACCCCAACCTGAAGGTGATCTGGTCCTTCGGTGGCTGGACCTGGTCGGCCGGCTTCACCCAGGCCGCGCAGAACCCGGCCGCGTTCGCCGACTCCTGCTACAACCTGGTGAACGACCCGCGCTGGGCCGGCGTGTTCGACGGCATCGACATCGACTGGGAGTACCCGAACGCCTGCGGCCTACAGTGCGACGCCAGCGGCCCGAACGCGTTCAAGAACGTGATGAGCGCGCTGCGGAGCAAGTTCGGTTCCTCGGCGTTGGTCACCGCAGCGCTCGCCGCGGACGGCAGCAACGGTGGCAAGCTGGACGCGACGGACTACGCCGCGGCGGCGCAGTACGTCAACTGGTACATGCCGATGACGTACGACTTCTTCGGCGCCTGGGCCGCCCAGGGTCCCACCGCGCCGCACTCGCCGCTCACCTCGTACACCGGCATCCCGCAGCAGGGCTTCTGGTCCGACGCGGCGATCCAGAAGCTCAAGGCCAAGGGCGTCCCGGCGAACAAGCTGCTGCTCGGCATCGGCTTCTACGGCCGGGGCTGGACCGGGGTGACCCAGGCAGCCCCGGGCGGCACCGCCACCGGCCCCGCCCCGGGCACCTACGAGCAGGGCATCGAGGACTACAAGGTGCTCAAGAACAGCTGCCCGGCCACCGGCACCGTCGCCGGCACCGCGTACGCCAAGTGCGGCAGCAACTGGTGGAGCTACGACACCCCGTCCACCATCGGCGGAAAGATGACGTACGCGAAGAACCAGGGCCTCGGTGGCGCCTTCTTCTGGGAGCTCTCCGGTGACACCAGCAACGGCGAGCTGATCGGCGCCATCAAGGGCGGACTCGGCTGAGCCGAGCGCCGACGCACCACCCACACGGCGGGGAGGGACCACGCACCGGTCCCTCCCCACCGCGAGTGGCGACCCGCGATCGTCCCGATGACCTCAGCCTCCGCCGCCGCCTGTGCGGTGCCGTGGCAGCCCTCGGCCGTCTATACCGGAGGGAACCAGGTCTCCGCGAACGGCCACAACTACCAGGCGAAGTGGTGGACCCGGAACGAGGCGCCGCCCGGCACCACCGGCGTCTGGAACGACCTCGGTACCTGCGGCGGGTCCACGCCGCCCACCAGCACCACGCCCCCGGCAACCCGGGCGACTTCGTGGTCACCGAGGCCCAGCTCAACCAGATGTTCCCGGGCCGGAACTCCTTCTACACCTACTCCGGTCTGGTGGCCGCGCTGAGCGCGTACCCGGGCTTCACCAGGACCGGCAGCACCATCGTGCAGCGGCAAGAAGCCGCAGCCTTCCTGGCTAACGTGCACCACGAGACCGGCGGCCTGGTCCATGTCGTCGAGCAGAATCAGGCCAAATATCCGCAGTACTGCGACGCCAGCCAGCCGTACGGATGCCCAGCCGGCCAGGCTGACTACTACGGGCGTGGGCCGATCCAGCTCAGCTGGAACTTCAACTACAACGCCGCTGATATCGCCCTCGGGCTCCCGCTGCTGGCCAACCCCTCGCTGGTGGAGACCGACGCGGCCGTGGCCTGGAAGACCTCGATCTGGTACTGGATGACCCAGAACGGGCCCGTACGGATGACCGCGCACGTGCCACTCCGTCACCCCGCGGAAGTTGGTGGACAGGGCAGCCCCTACGAGACGTTGTGGAGCTGTTCGATCTGACGCCAAGCTCGATGGATCGCTCTTCAGCTGCCGTGACTTCCGGTTCCTCCGGGTCGGCTGCTGATCTCGTATGCCCGGCGCAGTACGTCGAGCTGGGCGCGGTGGTACAGCGCCTCGAGGGCCTGGCCGGCGGTGCTGCGTGCGGCGTCGGACTGCCGGGGTGTGGTGGCTTTCGGTGCGAGCGTCACCGGGTTGGTGGTGGCCGTGGGGTCCATCAGTGGCGCAAGTCGTTCGGCGAGCGCTTGTCGGGTGGCCTCGTCGGCGTCGGCGGGCAGGTCGCGGAAGGCCTCGTCCAAGGCGTCGTCGGGACGGTCCCGAAGGACCTGCTGAACCGTTTGCATCGATTCGTCGGAGAACAGTTGGGCGTACACCATGAGCAGGGCGCGGTCGTTGTCGCGCAAACGTTCCGCGACGGCGTGGAACCCGGCCGGGACGTCGGGCGCCGCCCCGGGCCGGGTCAGGACCGCCAATTCCCGTCGGATGTTCTGCAGTCGTTCCACGGTCGCTTCGAGTTCGGTGTCGATGGCCCGGAAGACCGACACCAGCCCGTCGGGGTCGGTGCCCATCGCGGCGACCTGTTCGAGCGGGACACCCAGCCCGGTCAGGCGCTTGATCTGCAAGAGCCTGGTCAGGTGGCGGATCTCGTACTGCTTGTAGCCGTTGGATCGGCGATCGGGCTCGTCGAGCAGTCCGATCTCGTGGTAGTAACGGACCGTTTTGATCGTGGTTCCCGACAGCTCAGCGATCTCGCGGGTGCTCCAGGCCATGGTCGCGTCTCCTTCGGGCGGCTCGGGCGGTTCAGGCGGCACGGGACTTCCGCTCGCGCCACCAGACGAGCACGAGCATGGCGACGTTGACCAGGGCCAGGAGCAGCACGGCGGCGTCGCCGCTGCCGGAGGAGCGTTCGATGGCGAACGGTTCGCCGTCCGACATCACCGTGTTGACGATCGTGAACAGGACGTTGTTGGCGACGTGGAAGGCGACCGGTGCCTCGATACCTCCACTCATGATCGCCATCAGGGCGGTGCAGGCGCCGATGAAGGCGTAGTAGCCGAACAGCCACGGGTCACTGGACCCGTGCGACAGCGCGAACAGCAGGCTGGAGACGACGATACCGAGGGCCAGCGCCGGACGGACTGCGCGCACCCAGGACGCCGCCGCGGTCAGGGCGACGCTGCGGAACATCAGCTCCTCGCCGAGGGCCTGAAGCGGCGTGGTCAGCAAGGTCAGGACAACCATGACGACGGTGGTGCCGGACACGCCGAACGCGACCCATCCCGGGGAGTCGGGGGCCAGCACGGCGACCACCCCGATGCCGGCCGCCACCAACACGGCCGCGCTGAGCAGGTAGCGCACCAGGCGGCGCCGATCGAGCGAGCGCGGTGAGCTGATCAGCGTGCGCCAGGGCACCCCGGCCAGCCTGGCCAGCAGCAGCACCGCCAGCACACCGGTCACGATGGTGGCGAGGTTCACGGCGAGGAACTTCGACGGCGTCATGGTCGCCGCCATCGGGTCGTCGCTGCCGGTGAGAGCACCGGCGAGTTGATAGCCGAGAATCTGCAGCACGAGCAGCATCACCAGCGGTACGACGATCGCCACCAGCGGCTTCCACCAGGCCATCCGCAGGTGGGCGCCGAACGGCCGGGAGTCGTCGACGCCCGGCCGGGCCGACGTGGGCGACGCCGGCTTCACGTGGATGGCCGGGTGTCGTGGATCGACGGTCGGTGAGGTGTCCATCAGCAGGCCCTTCGAGTGCGTGTCGAGGTGTACCTGCCCGAGTGGAAACTGTGTCGTAGGGGCACGGTCAAGCCGTCATGTCAGGGCGTGGGTGCGGCCGGTCACGCTGTCGGGAGGCTGAGGGTGAAGGTGCTGCCGACACCGATCTCGCTCGCCGCGCTGACGGTGCCGCCGTGGGCTTCGGCGAGGCGCCGGACGATGGACAGGCCCAGCCCGCTGCCGCCGGTGGATCGGCTTCGGGAAGCGTCGGCGCGCCAGAAGCGGTCGAAGACGCGGGGGAGATCCGCGGTGGGGATCCCGGTGCCGGTGTCGATGACCGAGATCGTCAGCCGGTCGGCCGTCACGCCGGAGCGGATGGTCACTCGTCCGCGCGCCGGCGTGTGCCGGATCGCGTTGGTGACCAGGTTGCCGACCATCTGTCGGAGCCGGTTCGGGTCGACCGTCACCAGCGGGTCGTCGGCCGGTTCGCTGACGAGAAGCGTGCCGGCGCGCTCCGCTGATCCTCGGTGCGCCTCCACGACCTGCGCGAGAAGATCGTTGATGTAGGTCGGCTCGGGGTGCAGCCGCAGTGTCCCGGCGTCCGCGGCGGCGAGGTCGCGCAGATCGTCGATGACGTGCTGGAGCAGTACGGCCTCGTTGAGCACCAGGTCCACCAGTTGCGGGTCGAGCGGGACCACCCTGTCCTGAGCGCCCTCCAGCCAGCTGCGGATGTTGGTCAGCGGTGAGCGCAGCTCGTGCGCCACGTCGCTGACCATGTCCTTGCGCTGGCGTTCCAGCTGCTCGCGGTGCTCGCTGAGCTCGTTGAACGCAGTAGCGAGCCGGCCGATCTCGTCATGGGTACGCACCGTGACCCGCCGCCGGCGCCCGGACGGGTCACCGACCACGTCGGTCAGTGTCTGCAGTGGGCGCACCAGCCGGACACCGACCAGCACGGTGACGCCGACGGCCAGCGCCAGCACCAGACCGGTGACCCCGAAGATGCGCAGCAGGCTGGGCCGCGACAGGTCGATGGTCGTGCCGCCGGCCTCGCCACGCAGCGAGGTGACCAAGACCAGCGCCGGCGGCGCGACGTACCTCCGGAGCTGGTCGCGGCGGCTCTCCAGGACACAGTCCTCGACGGCGTCCGACGGCGGGCCGGCGCCCGCGGACAGAACGGCGGTGAAGTCCGGAGAGATCGCCCGAACCGCGCCGGGCCGGCCCAGACAGGTGCTGGTCGCCTCGGCCAGGTCGGCCAACGGCCGCTGCTCACTGGACATCGCCAGATTCAGGTACGGCAGCGTGCACTCGGCGCGGGCCGCCGCGTCCTCGGCACCGAGCGTCTCGACTGCCGGGCGCCCGGACGCCCGTACCGAGATCTCGGTCCTGATGCCGTATGTCTCCATGCAGGTCGCCGTCCGCTCGGCGGCGTCCCGCAGCACCGTCGCCTCCTTCGCGGACAGGGCGTACGGCCCGATGACTCTCGGGTCGATGCTGCCGTCCGGGCGGCCGCTGAGACCGGCGTCCAGCCGCAGCGGGTCGACGGTTGCCGACGGTGCGGTCCCGTGCAGTGCGGGTCCTGGCGCGGATTCGGCCAGCACCGTCCGGTCGCGGGTGGTCAGGGTGATCCGCCGTCCGGTGTGCCGGGCCAGGTCGGCCAGTAGCGGACCGGCGGATGCCCAGCTGGTGTGGGTGGCGGCGTAGCCGGTCAGGGAGTCGTAGATCTGGGCGTGGTTGGCCAGCGACTGGCTCCGCTCCTGCTGGATCACCTGGGTGGTGGCGCGGAACGTGAGCCAGGCGGTGGCCACGATCGCGGTGACGGCGATCGTCAGCGACGCCGCCAGCAGCCGGACGATCAGGCTGCGCCGGAGCGGGACCCTACCGCGCCGCATCGGAGATCTTGTAGCCGACACCGTAGACGGTGAGCAGGTGGACGGGGCGGCGCGGATCTGATTCGACCTTCCGGCGCAGGTTCATGATGTGGGTGTCGATCGCCCGATTGGTCGACTCGCGGTCGATGCCACGGGTGTGCTCCAGCAGCTGCGGGCGGGTGAGAACCCGTTCGGGCTGAGCCGCCATGGCTGCCAGGATCGCGAACTCGGCCGGCGTGCACTCGACCGGCCGGTCCGCCACGGTGACGGTGTGCCCGTCCAGGTCGACGACGATCCGACCGATGCGCAGCACCCGCTCCGGACGGGCCGGTGCAGGGACGGCCCGGCGCAGCAGCGTACGCACTCGGGCCATCAGCTCCCGGGGGCTGTACGGCTTGGTGAGGTAGTCGTCGGCGCCCAGGTCGAGACCCAGCAGCATGTCGTCCTCACTGCTGCGGGCGGTCAGGATGAGGATCGGGACCGGTGACTCCTCGCGCAGGACCCGGCAGACGGTCAGCCCGTCGAGGCGCGGCATCATCACGTCGAGCACGATCAGATCGGGCCGGCGGGAGCGGGCGAGCTCGAGCGTTCGCTGCCCGTCCGGCGCCACGGTGACGTCGTGCCCGCTGGCCACGAGGTAGCGGCGGACCAGTTCGGCCTGGCTGGGGTCGTCCTCGGCGAGCAGGATGGCGGCACACACGGCGCCGACTATAGGTGCGATCTTGCGGCGGCCGGCCGGACCCGACAGGTTCCCCACAATCTTCTCCGAAGATCGGCTCATGTCACCAACCAAGCGCTTCTGGGGGTACGGCGCGCTCGCGCTCGTGCTGGCCGGGTCGGGTGCCGCCGTGTGGGCGACGACCGGTGGCCGGACCGGCACGAACGCCTCGCCGGCCGCCACCGCGCAGCCTTTGCAGACCGTCACGGTGGTGCGGACGGATCTGAGCAGCGGCAAACCGCTGCCGGGCACGATCGGGTACGGGGCGGCCAGGCCGCTGAAAGCCGCCGATGGTGGGGTGATCACGTGGTTGCCCGCGGTGGGCCGTGTCATCGAGCGGGGACGGCCGGTCTACCGGATCGACGACCGGCCGGTGCCGTTGTTCTACGGCGAGGTCCCGCTGTACCGCCCGCTCGACCGGCGTGGCCTTGTCGGCCGCGACGTCAGCGTGATCGCCCGCAATCTGACGGCACTCGGCTACCGGATCGGCGCCCAGCCCCGGGCCGGTTCCGTCATCCAACCCGCCGCTGCTGCTCCGACGCCGGCCCTGCCCGCGAGCACGGCACCCGCCCCGCACGCGAGTGCGGCGCCGTCCGCGCCGGTGACCGTGCAGCGCGGCGAGGCGGTCCTGACCCGGTCCCTGATTACGGCGATCAAGTCGTGGCAGCGTGATCTTCACCGGCCGGAGACCGGGGTCGTCGGCCGCGGCGATGTGGTCGTCCAGTCCGGGCCGATCCGCGTCGCGGCGCTGACCGCGCAGATCGGGGACGTGGCCGGCGACGAACTCATGACGATCACCGGCGCCACCAAGGTGATCAGCGTGCCGGCCGAGGTCGGCGACGCCGGCACGACGCAGCGCGGGGACACGGTAGAGGTGACGATGCCGGACGGCACGTCGGTGCCCGGCCGGGTCGCGTCGATCGGCACCACTGCCGTTGTCGACCCGACCGGTGGCGACCCCAACGCCGCGCCCACCATCACGATCACCGTCGCCTTCGTCCGGGCCGCCGACGCTGCCCGGCTCGACTCCGCCGCCGTCGAGGTCGACTTCGTCGCCGAGGTCCGCGAGGACGTGCTCGCCGTACCGGTCGGCGCGTTGCTCGCGCTGCACGAGGGCGGTTACGCCGTGCAGGTCTCCGGCGGTGGTCTCGTCCCGGTGACCACCGGCCTCATCGCCCGGGGCATGGTCGAGGTCGAGAGCGACGGCCTGAGCGAGGGCACCCGGGTCGTGACCACCTCATGACCCCGGTGTTGCGACTGCGCGCGGCCACCAGGATCTATCCCGGCGGGGTGGTGGCCATGGACGCCGTCGACCTCGATGTCGGCGCGGGGGAGCTGTTGGCCGTGGTCGGACCGTCCGGATCAGGCAAGTCGACCCTGCTCAACACCATGGGCACGCTGGACCGGCCGACCTCCGGCACGGTCGAGATCGACGGTACGGACGTCGCTGGCCTCTCCGACCGGCAGCTGTCCGCCCTGCGCGCCCGGCGGCTGGGTTTCGTCTTCCAGCAGTTCCGGCTCTCCGCGGGGCTCTCCGCGGTGGACAACGTCGCCACCGGCCTGTTGTACGCGGGTGTGCCCCGCCGCCGGCGGCGCCCCCTGGCCGCCGAAGCCCTCGACCGGGTGGGTCTGACGCACCGCATGACACACCGGCCGAACCAGCTGTCCGGCGGCGAACAGCAGCGGGTCGCCATCGCCCGGGCCCTGGCCAACAATCCGGCGCTGCTGCTGGCCGACGAGCCCACCGGCGCCCTCGACACCAGCACCGGGCGTACCGTGCTCGACCTGCTCACCCGGCTGCACGCTGAGGGCACCACGATCGTCGTGATCACCCACGACGCGGACATCGCGGCGCGCCTGCCGCGCCGGGTCGAGGTCCGCGACGGCCGGATCCACGCCGACTCCGCCCGAGGTACGGCATGAAAACCGTCGACCGTGCCACCCGCCCCGTCCGGCTCACCCCGCTGGACCTGCTGGCCCTCGGACTGATCGGATTGCGTACCCGGAAGGTGCGGGCCGTGCTGTCCGCGCTGGGCATCGCCATCGGCATCGCCACGATCGTCGTGGTGACCGGCATACCGGCGTCCAGCCAGCGCAACCTGATGGCCGAACTGTCGGCTCTCGGCACCGACGTCCTCCAGGTCTCCCCGGCGCCGAGCGGCACCGGGGAGGCGGTGGCCCTGCCGGCGCAGGCCCCGGCCATGGTCGCCCGGATCGGCCCGGTGCGGCAGGTGGCCGCGGTGGCCAACACACACACGCCGCTGCGCCGCTCGGATCAGAGCGCCGAGGGCGACGGCGCGGGACTCGCGGTGCTGGCCGGCTCGCCGGACCTGCTGCCGGTCCTCCGTGCTCGGATGCACAGCGGCAGTTTCCTCGACGCGACCGCCGCGAAACTGCCGATGATCGTGCTGGGCTCGGCGACCGCCACCCGGCTCGGCATCCCCGACCTGAGGCCGGGAGAGCCACCACCGCAGGTGCTGGTCGGCCGCCAATGGTTCACCGTACGCGGCATCCTGGCCCCGGTCCCACTCTCCCCGGACCTGGACGTGGCGGCGATCATCGGCTGGGAATCGGCGGCCACCTACCTGCACTTCGACCGGCGCCCCACGGTGATCTACGTGCGCACGTACGAGCCGGCCATCGAACAGGTCCGGTCGGTCCTGCAGGCCACCGTCGACCCGGCGAACCCGGGTCAGGTACGGGTGAGCCTGCCGTCGGACGCCTTGGCCGCCAAACGCGCGACGGCGAACACGTTCTCGGCACTGTTTCTCGGTCTGGCGGTGGTCGCGCTGCTGGTGGGTGGCGTCGGCGTCGCGAACACGATGGTCATCTCGGTGCTGGAACGACGCCCGGAGATCGGGTTGCGACGGGCGCTGGGCGCCAGCCGGGGCCAGATTCGCGGCCAGTTCCTCACCGAGTCCGTCGTGTTGTCGCTGCTCGGCGGGTTCGCCGGCACCCTCATCGGCGCGGCGGCGACGGCGGGTTATGCCGCCTGGCTCGGCTGGCCGGTGGTGATACCCGCGTCCGCGGCCCTGGCCGGACTCGGCGGGGCGGCGCTGATCGGCGTGGTCGCGGGGGTCTACCCGTCGATGCAGGCGGCACGGCTTCCTCCGGCGCAGGCGCTCGCCTCCTGAATCGCAATTGCAGCCCGACAGCTTCCCGACAAAGAGTAGGAAAACTGGCCGTATGACCAAACTACAGGCGGCATTGACCGCATCAGTGCTGGCGGTCCTGCTGAGCGGTTGCGGCGCGACCCCGGAGCAGACGGTTCCCGAGGTCGCGTCGATCTCCCAGGCGCCGGCCGCGTCGTCGTCGCCGGCTTCGGCACAGGGGCCGCGCGCCCGGCTGGACACCACCGCAGCCGAGCAGGAGAAGTGGGCCCGCGCGTATTGGCAGTGCATGAAGGACAACGGCGCCCGGGTCGACGACTCCGAGAAGGCCAAACTCACCGGCTTCGTCGACCCGTCCCAGGCCTCACCGGAGACGTTCCGGGCCTGCGCCGCGAAGAAACCCAACTTCGTGCCGGAGGAGATGGACCCCGACCTGAACCCGAACTACAAGCAGCAGTGGCACAAGCATGTGGAGTGTTTGAAGGCCAAGGGCATGCCCATCGTGGAGACCGACGACGGCTGGAGCTGGAAGTCGTCGAACGTGGTCATCCCGCCGAACGCCGACGAACTCGAACGCGAGTGCCAGATCGAGGCATTCAGCGCCGGATGACGCGGAGCCGTCAGCTCAGGGCGTCCGGGCGCGCCAACGGTCCGGTGTGCCGATGCCGTGGCTCATGTGCTTCGGGCCGGTCTGCGTCACCTTGAGGGGGCGGACGCCGGTCCAGGTGGCGGTTGGTCAGGTGCGCAGCCGATAGTGGTTGCAGCATCCAGTGATCAGCGATGTCGCCCACGTCGACCGCGAACGGCATGAACTCCGCGACCGGCGGTCACTGCTCTCATCTCCATGTGCCAAGGGGGTACGCCGTACCCGGCGTACCCCCTTGGTCCGGCGAGTCGGTTGTTCTCGGGCCGCTTCCGGTGCACGTCGTCGCCCATCAGGGCGCGCACCCGCGAGGCGGTGGTTCGCGGGATCGCGGGCGGCTGACGCAGCCGCAGCCCGCCCGCGTGAGTGTGACCAACGCCATCTGCTTAGGTAATGATGGCTATTACCTAAAGGTTGTAGGTAAAGCTCGACACTTGTTAGGTTGAGTCATGTGGGCGCGGGCAAACTGACTCTCCCGTGGCAGCGGGCGCTCGACACGGCCCTCCACACCTGGCCCGGTCCGAAGGAGACTCGATCGTGACGCTTACCCCAGAACTCGTCCGAGGCGCCGCCGAGGTGGAGGTCACCCCGCGTGGCCTGCGGCCGCACCGGCTACCTACCTGGGTACGCGAGCAGTTCCCGGACGGCCAACTGCTTGCGATGGAGAGTCAACCGTCTGGCGTACGCGTCGTCTTCGCCACGGCCGCTACCTCGTTCACCCTGGTCACGCACCCGACCCGGTTCGCCTACAAGGGGGCCGACCGGCCCCGCGGACGCATCGACGTCTACGTCGACGGCGAGCGGGTGCTCCGTGACGAACTCGCCGGTGGTGACCGGGTCGAGGTCGACCTCGCCACCGGCGAGACGGCATTCCGGCCGGGGCAGTCGCACGCGACCACCGTCTCCGGTCTGGCTCGGGGCCGGCACCGGGTCGAGATATGGCTGCCGCACAACGAGACGGTCGACCTCGTCGAGCTACGCGCCGACGCCCCCATCGAACCGGACCGGACCGTGGCGCCGCTGTGGGTGCACCACGGCAGCTCGATCAGCCAGGGCTCCAACGCGCTCGCGCCGAGCGAGATCTGGCCGGCGGTCGCGGCCCGCCGCGCCGGAGTCGAGCTGCGCAACCTTGGTCTCGGCGGTAGCGCGCTGGTCGACCCGTTTCTGGCCCGGGTGATCCGGGACGCTCCGGCCGATGTCATCAGCGTCAAACTCGGCATCAACGTCGTGAACCTCGACGCGATGCGCCTGCGTGCGTTCGTTCCCGCCGTGCACGGATTTCTGGACACCATCCGTGACGGGCATCCCGACACGCCGCTTCTGCTCATCTCGCCGTTGTTCTGTGCGATCCATGAGGAGACCCCTGGCCCAGGTGCCTTCGACCCGGCAACGCTCGGCAGCGACCAGGTCCGGTTCGTCGCCGCCGGGGAGGCCGGCCCTGGACGGTTGACCCTCAAGGTGATCCGTGCCGAGCTGCGCTCGCTGTTCGACCGCCGATCGGCGGACAAGAACCTCCACTACCTCGAGGGGACCGACCTGTACGGGCCGGACGACGAACCGCTGCCGGACAACCTGCACCCCAGCGCCGAGGCGCACCTTCTGATCGGCTCCCGGTTCGCTGAGCGCGTCTTCGACGGCGGCCCATTCAGCGATGTCCGTTGACGGATCGGTGCGATCTCCGTACGGCGTACGGCGACGGCGGCGATTTGCGCGAGGGTCGGACGGCGGCGACCGGTCGCAGCGAAGGGCCGTGGCGACGGAGGTGATGCTGGCCAATTGTTGACGGGGTGACCGCACCCACTGGCCGCCGAGCGTCCGCACGGACCGGACGTGTCGGTGAAGCGAGCGTCGGCTCACCGGCCTCCGAGGCGGAAATCACATGGGCGCGGGATTGAGTGTGCCGCTGCGGCCGGGTGTCTCATCCAGGGTGCAACCGCCCGTCGACCCGTTACGAACGACAGCACCGGGGCCGAGCAGTCCGAGCACTGACGTGGCCCATCCGATCGACCCGAAGGACAACATGCGCCACTCTCCAGCACACCCTGTCGTGCGTCCGCTGGGGGCGTTCGAGCACGTCATCGACCTTTACATCAGTCGTAACCCCGTACAGTTCTCGCTCGTCGTCGAACTCGCGTCGCCCGTCTCGGCGCAGCAGCTCGAGGACGCGCTCGCGCGACTCCAGCAGACGCACCCGTTGCTCGCCGTCGGCATCGACCGCACCGGCGAACGGCCGGCGTTCCGGGCGTCGACCGAGCCCATCGGTGTCCGACAGGTCCGCGGGGACGACTGGCGCGAAGCGGCAGCGCAGGAGCAGACGCGTCCCATCGACGCCGGCGGCAGTCCGCTGGCGCGGGCGACGCTCGTGAGCGACGCATCCGGTGACCGTGGAACCGTCGTCCTCCTGACGTTCTCCCACCAGATCACCGACGGACGCGGCGCGCTGCGCGCCGCACACGACCTTCTCGCGATCCTCGCCGGGCAGACGCCCCCGGCCCGGCCGGTGCCCATCGACCAGGAGAGTCTGCTCGAGGGCCCACCCCAGGCGGAGCGGCCGACCGGTCACACCCCGGGCCCTGCGGCGCAGCCGGCCGTCGCCACGATCCGACCGTTCGACGCCACGGCACCGAGCATCGAGATCGCCGCACTCGACCCCGCGACGACCGCACACCTGCGCTCCACCGCCCGCGTCAAGGGTTCGACCGTCCAGGGTGCTCTCTGCGCCGCCGCCGCGCAGGCACTCTCCGCGCTCACCGGGGCCGAGAGCATCCGTATCAACGTTCCCATCGACCTCCGCGCGGCGCTGGGTCTCGAGGACGACGTCGTTAACCGCTTCACGGCGACGACCGTGGTGCTGCGGGACCCTGCCCGCAGCGCGCTCTGGTCCCTCGCGCAGGACGCGACGGCACAACTGCGAGCAGCACGGGGCGCCGCCCGGGACGCGGCGCTGATGCTGGCCTCGCTCAACCCCGCCGACGCCCTTCAGGCCGAGGCGGCGATGCTGGCCGCGACCACCGCCGACCTGGAGATCACCAACCTGGGCACAGCCGAGCCCGACACGTCGGCGGTCGCGATCTGGGGACCCACGATGTCGACGCAGGTTCGCGACGAACGGATCCTCGGCGTCGTCACGTACGCCGGGTCGCTGAGACTCGTACTGACGACCCACGGCGACGCGACCGGACTCCCCGCTGACATCGCCAGCCGCCTCACCCGACTGGGAGGTTCAGCAGGCGAGGGCTGGGTTTCCGCGACGGGAGTCCACGTGCGGCCGACGACATCGCCCGTGTGAGTCCGTCCGGCAGTTCCCGGTCGATGGTGGCGCGTTGGTCGCTTGGGTCCTTCAGTCCTCGGAGTTAGTCGATTGTGGCCTTGCGCGGAAGAACAGATCGGGAGCGGGCCGGCGAAGTGGTCACCCGCGCCGCAGTCCTTCCCGGCTCGTGGCGAACAGGAGGGCTCTGGCCTGCGGTGAGCTGGAAGAACTGGCGCGAGAGCTGAAGTCACTGTGGAGTAACATGATCTTACCGCGGCCGTCACCTCTGGCTAGGGCCGCAGAGGGTGACATAGCGCCAGAAAGCCGGCACGATGCGCGGGTGGCCAACGCCTTCGCGCCCACCTCCGGTGGCCACGATCCCGCCTGCTCGGACCCGGACGTCCCCGATCCGGGGCAATCGGCAGCCGTGGCAGGGGACGTCGCCGATAACCAGGTGGAGGCGTTGCGGTTCCTTCAGCAGACACACGGCCCGGTCCTGCTGAACTTCCTCACCCGGCTCACCGGGGGCGACGTCCACCGCGCCGAGGGCATCGTTCAGGAAACCCTACTACGGGCCTGGCGGAACCCCGAGGCGCGACACGCGGACGGTCGCTGGAGCCGGGCCTACATCTTCACAGTGGCCAAGCGCATCTTCATCGATCAGGTGCGAATGGCCGAGGCCCGGCCTCAGGAGATCTCCGACGAGCAGATCGGCACGCACGCCCTGGCGGAGGACCCGACCGAGCGGATGCTCGACCGGCACGAGGTGCGGGCTGCCCTGGACGCGTTGCCCGAGCGACTGCGTCAGACACTCGTGGAGATCCACTTCAAGGACCGACCGGTGTCGGAGGTCGCCGAGGTCCTCGATGTACCTGAGGGCACGGTGAAGTCCCGGACGTTCTACGCCCTGCGCGCTACGCGAGAACCTGGCCGGCCGTGACTTCCATCTCCGAGCCGAGAACAAGTCGCAGAAGAAGACCAGAGGACGTGAACCGTAGCCTTCGCCCGTACGTCTTGGTCGCGTACGACTCCCCGGTCGCTCATCGAACGATTCGAGAAATGGAAACATGACTGGAAGAGTGAGGCCACGCCCGGCGTGGCGACGGTTCCTATCGACGACCCGTGGACGCACCGAGGTGGTGGCGCTGTCCCTCACCATCGTGGTCTGTGCCGCCCTCGCCTTCGAAGTGGTGCCCGCGATCGCGACCGGTGAGAAGCTCAAGGGCGCAGCGGTGCCGGACGAGGACGTCCCGTCCGTCGTGTCCGCGGCGCTCTCCTGCCCGTCGCTGACACCGCCGAAGGTCGCCGCGCAGGTGATGGCCGCCACCGCCTTCGGCGCGACCGGCGGCAGCCGCGGCATCGCCGATCTGGACGACGGCAGTTGGCAGAAGTGGCGCCCGTGGAAGGACGCCCAGCGCACCGACCGGCGGGCGAACATCCTCGCCCTGGCTCATCGGACCTGCGAACACGTCGGCACGCTGCGCTCTGCCGGTGTCAAGGGTGACCTGTGGGCCGCTGCGGTCGCCGCCGGTGAGGTGGGTGTCGACGCGGTCAAGGCTGCCAAGGGCGTGCCCGGCTCCGTCAAGGCGTACGTCGACAAGGTGAAGGCGTACGCGAACTGGTACGCCAACCAGCCGCAGTTCAGCACGAACGCCGAGCGGGTCGAGTCCACCGGCCCGGTGACCGCCGGGCCGAAGGTCCCGGACGACCTCGTGGACACGATCAACGCCGCCGGCAAGATCTGTCCGACCATGACGCCGGCCCGGATCGCCGCGCAGCTCCGGGTGTTGTCCGGCTTCGATGCCAACCGGCGCTCGTCGTCGGGCGCGGCCGGCATCGCGCAGTTCACCACCGAACTGTGGGATCGATACCAGCCACGCGAAGACTCGTCGATGTGGAATCCGGCCGACGCCATCCCCGCGATGACCATCGCCATGTGCGACCTGACGGACCAGTTCACCGGGCTGAGCGGGGCCGACCCGTACACGCTGGCGCTGGGCGCCTACCAGTGGGGTCCCGACGTCATCCGCCTCGCCAACGGCCTGCCGCGCACCAGCGTGCCGCAGCTCGCTCACGAGGTCGCGCGGAACGCCGCGCTGTACGAGAAGGACTCCCGACTGGGTCGCCGGGCGACCAAGCCGGCCGGCCCGAAGTCGCCGCCGCCCACGCCCACGCCCACGTCTACGAAGGTGCCCACGCCGGAGCCGTCGAAGTCCTCCCCGGTGCGGTCCGCGCCCCCCTCGAACAGGCCCGAGGGCGTGAAGTTCGATCCGGGCGCGAAGTACCTGTTGCACAACGTGTGGGCGGGATCGATCCTCGACATGCCCGGCAGGGATCTCGTTGGCGCCGCCGACAACACCCGAGTGACCCTGTGGGCGAATCTCCGCACCGCGGACATGTACTGGAGGATCGCCGACGCCGGCGGCGGTTACGTCACCATCACGAACGCCTTCAACGGCAAGAAGCTCGCCGTCGAGAACGCGTCGAAGGAGGACTACGCGAAGCTGGTCGTGCTGGAGAAGCCGACCGTCAAGGCGAGCGCCGAATGGCAGCTCATCGACGCAGGCGAGGGCCAGATCTACCTCAAGAACCGCAATTCGGGCAAGGTCATGGACCTGCTCGGCGATGACCTGGGCCCGCCGAACGCCGACGGCACCTGGAACGGCTACCGGGTCGAGCAGTACACGAGGCAGGACCGCGCCCGTGACCAGCGTTGGATGCTCATCAAGTAGTCATGAGGCCTGTGATGACCGACCGCACCGGCGACGCTCACATCGAGGAGACGACCCTCGGGTTGCACTTCCTGGGCGAGCTGAGCCCGGCGGAGAGCGACGCCGTCCACCGGCACCTGCAGGAGTGCGCCTCCTGCCGGGAGAAGGGCGATGCCGTCGTCGACGTCGTCGCCCTTCTGGAGATGGCAGCCATGGCTGCGCGGTCCGGGAGCGCCACCGGGCCCGCGGCGCCGGGGACACGCCCGGCGCCGCGCCGGAACAGCCGTCCCTCCGCACGCGGCGACGGGACCGGGCCGGCCGGTTCCCGTACGCGCGGTAGGCGCAGGCGTCTCGTACGTCTCAGCGCCCTGCTGGCCATCGTTCTGGTCGTCGGCGGTCTCGGCCTCAGCGCGCTCCTGCGCGAGCCCGCCACCCGCGGCCGCTCGGTCACCACGGAGGTGGTGAACGCCTCGGCGAGGGACGACAGGTCGGGCGTCACCGTCTCGGTGTTCCTGACCGAACTCGACGACGGTGGCACGCGGGTGCGGGCCACCCTCGTCGGGCTCGCGGGGGGCGAGACGTACGTCCTGTCCGCGGTGACGACCGACGGCGCGGCGCACCGGGTGGTGGCCTGGCGCGGGCAGCCCGGCGTGCAGGACGTCACGGGCGACCTCACGGGCGTGACCGTCGCCGAGCTGTCCTACTTCAATGTCCTACGCGAATCCGCCGGCACGGTGGTCTCGGTACACCTGCTGAGCCCGGCCGGCGAGCCGAGCAGATCGAGCTGACCTCGGTCCGACGTATCATCCCGCGTCCGCTCCCGGCGGACGGGGGAGTATCCCATCGACAAAGGCGAGTGGCGAATGTCCTTGATCACCCGGGTGGCAGCGCGGGTCGTCCTGGCGTTGACCGTGGCGGTCGGAACGCTTGGCTCCGGCGTGGCAGCCGCGCAGGCCGACGACCAGTACGTCAAGTACTACACGGTCGCCCCGGCCCAGGGCGGCGCGAAGGAGAACCTCACCGAGATCGCCGGGCGCGTCCTCGGCGACGGATCCCGATCTGTCGAGATCTTCAACCTGAACGTGGGGCGCCCCCAACCCGACGGCGCCACACTCATCGACGGCGCCAAGCTCAACGCCGGTTGGCTGCTGGTGCTGCCCTGGGACGCCGTCGGCGCCGGAGTGCGGTACGGGGTCCTGCCCGACAAGGCCCCGGACGTGGCGGTCAAGCCCTCACCCGCAGCGGTCCAGCCCTCGGCCACGGCGCCGCCGGGCAGCGGAAGCTCCAGCGGCGGCCAGCCCGGCAGCTCCGGCGGTTCCGGTCCCGGCTCGGCGAAGACCAGCGGATCCAAGGGCGGCAACAGCGGCGGCGGCAAATGCGCCACCGCGGCGGCATCGAGCGGTTCGTCCAACTGGGCCGGTCTACGACTGGCCGCGGACAAGGCGTGGCCGCAGAGCAAGGGCAAGGGCCAGCTGGTGGCCGTCGTCGACTCCGGTGTCGACGGCAGTCTGCCGCAGCTCAAGGGCCACGTCGCCGTCGGTTCGGACCTCGTCATCGGCAACGGTCGGGGTGACACCGACTGCCTCGGCACGGGCACCGCGATGGCGGGCCTGATCGTCGCGCAGGGCGTCAGCGGCGGCATCGCCGGTGTCGCCCCGGACGCCACGGTCATGCCGGTGCGGATCGCGGGCACCGGCACGAAGGTGTCGGCCCAGGACTCCGCCTCGGGCATCACCGCCGCGGTGAGCGCCGGTGCGACAGTCATCGCGCTCGGCTCCTACGTCGACACCACCCAGAAGGTGGTCACCGACGCCATCGCCGCCGCGACCCAGCGCAACGTCCTCGTGGTGCTGGGGGCGTCGCTCGACTCCCAGGCCGTCAACCCCGAGGCCGAGATCGGCGAGGGCACCCTGCGCGTCGCCGGCATCGGCGTGGACAGCCAGGGCGCGGCGGACTACCGCAAGGGTGGCATCGACGTGGTCGCCCCCGGGGTGAACGTCAGCAGCGTCGGCATCACCGGCACCGGCAACTGGACCGGCAGCGGCACCCAGTACGCCGTCGCGTTCGTCGCCGGCACCGCGGCGCTGGTCCGCTCCGCGTACCCGGACCTGGACGCGGAGCAGGTCGCGCACCGGATCGAGGTGACCGCCGACAAGATGACCGACGGCACCGTGCCGGACGGCAGCTTCGGCTACGGACTGATCAACCCAGCCGCGTCGGTGACGAGAGTGCTACCCGAGGAGGCCACCGCCGCCGGCGAGCGGGCGAAACAGCTCGCCTCGATCGACGCCGGCCCCGGCGGGGGGCGTACCACGTTGCTGGTGATCGTCGCGTTGGTGGCGTTGGCCGCGGCGGTGCTGCTGGTCTTCCGCATCCGCCGGCTTTTGCGTGACGACTCCGATGCCGGCATCGCGCCGGAGGAGGGGCAGGCGCCAGCCGAGCCGCCCCACGATGATCCCCCGCCGCCCCCCGCGGCGGTCCGGCCGCCGTCGGTCAAGCTCACTCAGGAGCTGGCGACGTCGAGCACCCGGACGCCGGAGAAGCCCGTGGCCGCGCCGTCGCCGCCGCCCACCGTGCAGACGTCGCGCGCAGCGGGGTCCGCCCCCACACCGGACTCCGCCAGCGCGCCCGTCAGCGCACCGCCGCCTGACGAGACGGCGGATCGTGGCGTCGCGGATCCGAAGGCCTCGGTGGGTGCCAAGTCGACGCGGGCCAAGGACTGAACCGGCGGCGTACGAACGGTCCGGGCGATGTGCCCGGACCGTTCGTCGTGCGGGGTGGCCGGCTCAGGCGGCCCGGGTCACCGGCCGCTTCTGCCGGTAGTGACCCAGCCCGATCGCGGCCCGGGTCAACTCCGCCGGTCGCCCGACTCGTCGCCGCCGCGGGCCAGTTCCTCGCGGAAACGGCCGACCAGCCGGGGACAGACGGAGAACCCGCCGCCGGCGATGACGTGCAGGGCCTCGCCGATGTCCTGCTGCTCGGTGCGGTGTCCGACGCAACCGCGCGCTTCGGCGCGTACCGCGGCCACCAGGCCGGTCTGCTGCCAGCCGGCGCTGACCAGTGGCCGGCCCACCGACGACACCAGTGAGATCACTCCGGCGTCGGCGGCCTCCGGTAGGTCCAGGGCCAGGACGTCGTAGCGCCCGCCCAGCGCGAGGAGATCCTCGACCGTGGCGACGGCGACTTCGAACGCCCGGTGCTCCTTCGTCGTGGCTGCCGCCCTCGGTCGCGGACCGACCCTGGGACGGGTGGAACCGGGTCCAGGTTCACGAGCGGCTCGGGAGATCCATGCCAGGAGCCGACGCCGCGTCGCCGAGCGGCGGGATCCTCAGTCGGTGGGCGGTGCGGACTGGATGTCTGCCGAGGCATACATCTGGGCCGAGTTGTTCAGCTTGGCGACGTACTGGCCCACCAGCTCCAGCGCGCCACCCACGGACTGCAGCAGCTGGTACTGGCTGTACTGGAGCTGCTCGGTCATCTCCGGGTGTGGGTCAACGACGTTCGGGTAGTATTCGACTTCATCCCACTGGAACGTTCCGTAGGTGTTGCCATTCGTCGGGGGGCCGCCCCCTTGCTTCTGCACCACGGTTTGCTCGTAGGCTTCGGCGTAAAAGATCCAGCTGGCCCGCTGCATGACACTGTCACGGAACGTCTCGAAAGCGTCGATCTCGGTCTTCGTCAGGCCGAGGATGGTGGTCTCGGCGTCGCGGATGCTGCCGGTGCTGACCGTAAAGCCGGGGGTCACCGCGCCGGGAATCGAACCGTCGGCGGGCGGCAGCGGCGCGCCCTCCTTGGTTACCGGCGTGCCGTCGCCGTCGACCCAACCACCCTTGCCGTCGGACTGCGGGATGTACTTACCGTCCTCGTCGACCGGGTTGCCGTCCGCATCGACGAAGCCGCCCTTGCCGTCCGGCTCCGGGCGCGTAAAGACGAGCGAGGAGTCCTCGCCTTTGACGTCGCCGTCGACGTTGCGGCCCTTCCCCCAGGTCTGGTCGAGGTCGACGGGCACCGCGTCGGTTTCGCCCATGGCTTCGCCGACGTTCTCGATATCCATGCCCGCAACCCTCGCGGTCCGGGGGTGACGGCGACAACGTCCCCGAAGTGGGGGCTGGAGGACTCGGCGTGGTCCTGGCTAGCGTCTCGGCGACGGGATGGACCAGGACCAGCAGGGGTGACGCGATGGCCGAGGCCAACTACAACCTCGCGTCGACGGAGATCGACGTGTCGCCGTCGGAGATGCAAAGTGCCGCAGAAACCATCAAGGGCATCATCACCAGCATCGCCGAGCACTGGGAGACCATCGGCAAGACCTGGACCGACCTCAAACTCGGTTGGATCGGCGACAGCGCCGACGCCGCCACACAGTTCAACACCCGGCTCACGGACATCCAGGAGCGGCTCTTCGGGGTGCCGAGCGCCGACGGCGAGACCGTCGAGACGCCAGGCCTGCTGGACCAGCTCCGCGGCGGAGTCCTCGTCGCCGCCGCCAACTACGACAGCGTCGAGCTGTCCGTCAAGGACATGTGGAAAGCCTTCAGTGAGCAGATGGCGCAGGAGCCGGAGGACAGCGGCGACGGCGCGCCGCCCCCGAGCAAGGACACCACACTCGACCCGATCAAGGCCGACTACGTCGACAACCCCTACCCCTGGCACAAGCCCGAGGAAAGCTGAGCCGTGGCTTCATATAACGGCCATGCCGATCCCGCGTTGGTGCGCCAGCTCGCCGCGGAGTGGCGGGAACAGGGCGACCGGCTGACGACCCTGGGCGCCGGCGTCAGCAAGGCGTACCACGCAACGACCTGGCGTGGGTTAGCCAACTTCTATGCGGAGATCGCCACGCTCGACGTCGAACTCAAGCTGAAACAGGTGAAGGACTCCGCGTACGAGTTCGCGAAGGTCCTCGACGACTACGCCGACGAGGTCCAGAAGCAGATCGACAAGGAGAGGGCCAACTTAATCGTCGAAATCGTGCTGTCCTTCCTCGACCTGCTCACCATGGGCCTGGGCGCGGTGCTCTTCAAGGCGCTGGCCATCCTCGCCGACGTGCTCGCGGGCCTGGTGACCGCCATGGGCACCCTCGCGAGCAGGATCGTCACGGCGCTCTTCGACTTTGCGATCAACGCCCTTGTCTGGGGCACGTGGCAGGTCGTGCTGGAGTTCTCGGTCCGGGACGCCGTCTCCGGCGTCATGAATGTGCCCGTCGACTATTCGGCAATGCCGATCCTGGTCAACGTCTTCCTCGCCAGCATCCTCGGCGGCCTTTTCTCCATCCGTCCCGCCGAGCTCGTCCCGTTCCCAAGGACGAAAGCCGGGGGCGGGCCCGGCGGGTTCCCAAAGCCCGCGCCGACACGCAAGGGCGACGGCACCACCAACGGCACGCACGCCGCCGGAGACACGCTCCCTAGGAACAACACTGTCGACGGCACCCCCATGCCCGTCCGGGACGCAGCGGTCAGCGCCACCGACCTGGCCCCACCGCACATCCCGGACGTGAGCCCAGGCGGCCCCACCAGCGGCCTGGGAGACCAGCGGGTCCACTCCGGCGAAGGGTCGGTGGGCAGCGCCGGCCGTACCGTCAAGCAGGCCACTCCGCAGCCCGCCCCGCACACCTTCGAGAACGTCACCACCCCCGCGACGCCGGTGCCGCCTACCACCGCGACCAGGCAGGCGGTCTCCGGCGGCGGCCCGCACGTCGGCGCGCCGTCGAGACCGGGTGACGGCACCTTCACCGGCGACACCGCCCTGCCCGGCGGCGGCGTCATGGCCAACCGGCCACCCAAGGTGTCGGCCGGCGACGGGCCACCTGTGGTGTCGGGCGCCGCCCGGCCACCTGTGGTGGCGGCCAGTGATCGGCCGGTCGCCAACCTCGACCGTGACGGCACCGTTCGCCATTCGCTACGGGTCGACACCGGTGGAGGCACCGTCAAGGGCGAGGCCCCGCATCCCGGCGGCGTCGCCAGTCGGCCAACTGATCAACCGGTCGCCAATCTCGAGCTTGGCCGCAGCGTCAGCCAGCCGACACGGGTCGTCAACGGCGAACAGTTCTCGCCGACCAGCCTTACGCCGTCCCAGCGGGGCAGCGTCGACCTCGTCGCCGGGCGGAGTGACGTGGTCGGTCAACCGCCGCCGAAGATGACGGTCGGGGGACCCGAGGTCACCCATGCCCCGGGCGCTCCGCACCAGCCGGGCCGTACGGCCGTCCCGGAGAACGCCTCCACCATCACCGGGCCCACCCGGGCGCTGACCCCCGAATCGCCCACCACCCCGACCGCCGGGCAGGTGCCGACCACCGTGGCGAAACCAGAGGTGACCACCCTGCCGACGCGGTCGCCGTACCCCGCGGAGAACCCGCCGGCCAGCCCGACGCAGTCCGGCCGGGTCACCCCGTCATCGGCGTCGGAGTGGTCGGTCAGCGCCCCCTCCACGCCCGCTTCGTCGGTCGTCGGTGTACCGACGGGATTGGGCCGCGGGCATCACACGGCGACGAGCGGGCCCGCGCCCGTGCCGCACGGCCTGAGCCTGCCGCCCGCGATGGGCCCGCGCCCCGGCGCTACGCCGGACCTGCCCACCGGCACCCATCCCACCGCGCCGGTCGGCGGCGGGCAGGTCAGGAGCCTGCAGATCGAGGCGTTGGAAGGACCGTCGGGTGTCGCGTCTGGTCCGGCTCGTGGGGGGGAGGGCCCCGCTGCCGTACGGGGCCGTCCGGTGGAGTCGGGTGACGTGCCCGTGCGGCGGGCCGAGAGTGCGCCGCCGGCGGTGAAGCGGCCGGTGGACAGTGGGCTGGTCAGGGCGCCTGAGGAGCGGTTTGGCGCGTTGAACGCCCCGTCGGCCGGCGCCCCGACGTCCCGGTCGCTGCTGGACCGGATAACCGGGCTGGGAAGCGACAAGTTGCCGGAGGTCCCGAAGACCGAACCACGCGCGCAGAAGTTCGACGAGCTGAATATTCCTGCCGTGCCGGCGGACATGGAGCGTCCTAAGGAGCTGATCGAGGAATTCGGTGCCGCGGCCGGGCTGCCCCGGCGGGAGATCGACGAGCTACTGGACTCGTACACCAGACATGGCGACGCGATATTGAGCAAGGGCGCCGACGCGGCCGTCACGCGCAAGCTGATGACGGACATCGGCGTGCGCGCCGGAATGGACGAGGGCGTGGCCCGCAACTTCGCGGAGCGAGCCACGTCACCGAACACCGCGAGATCGTGGGCCGCCCATCAGGAGTTCAAGGCCGAGATCAGAGCGTTCGCGGACGACAACCGGAGGATCGAGCTGGTGGTGGACTGGCGCATCGGCCGCGCCGAGGAGGTCGGCGTCCCGTATACGCAGGCTGTCCGCAGGGAGCTGACTCAGGCGAAGCGCACCGGTGACGACGCGACTGAGGAGAGGATCCAGAGTGAACTCGATCGTGCCGTCGCCTTTCGTGCAGCAGCGGAGGACGCGGCCTCGGAGAGAGTCACGGCAGAGCTGGGACGTCGGCTGGAGCAGCTCGGGCACGGGAGAGCGGACGAGGAGGCGGTCGCGGCCTCCGATGCCGCCGCCGAGCGGGCCGCGCAGGAGGCGTTCGCCAAGGACTTCCGTGCCGGGCCGCTCAGGGAGTTGAAGTCTCGGGTCAATGTCGAGAACGGCGCGAGCACGGCGGAGGCCATGGGCCTCAGGACGCCCGCGGAGCCGACCCGGGTCGAGCCGCCGGTGCGGCAGCGCCACGACGATATCGTGGCCTCCGAAGAGGAGTGGGCGCGTTTCCAACGTGACACGGAGGAGAGCCCCTCGGGCCTGCCGGACCAACCGTCGCACCGAGACCAGCTCGACGAACTGCTGGCCTCGGCTGACGACCTCGGCAAGCAAGCCGGGCTTTGGCCTAAGGAGATCAGCCGGATCCAGGCCGAGGTCCAGGAGCGATACGACCTGACGCTCTCGCTGGACGAGGCGAAGCGGACGCTGCTGGAGAACACCGCCGTGCGGGCGGGCATGGACCCGGACCGCGCGGCGGTCTTCGCCGCCCGTGACCTCGACGGTGGCCTCGGCGGCCGGAACGCGCGGCGGGTCTACCGCGACGAGCTGGCCGTTTTGGGCGTCGATAACCGCCTCTACGACGAGTGGGTGCGGCTGTACGCAGACGACTTCGAGCGATTCGGAAGGACCTTCGACGACGCGGTACGGGAGCGGCTGACGCTCGCCTATCGGCAGGGTGACGAGGCCCGGATCAGGGAGATCACCGAACCGGTGAGTATTGGGCGGGACCTGTCGACGATGCGCGCCGAGCTGAACGAGCACTTTACCGACATAAAGCTGGAGATGCGATTCGACGACCTGCGGACGCCGTTCGACGCCCTGCGGGAGCCGGCCGCCAAGCCGGTGCCGCCGGAGCAGGCCCCCGCATTGACCTCCGGGGAGCTCCAGGCCCAAGCCGGAGTCCAGAAGGCGTTCCGCCGGGACGTGCTGCCCGAGCTGCACGCGGGTGTCCCGCTCAAGCCGTCGCCGGGGCCGAAGGCAGAGCCGTCCGTCTCGGAGCGGATGGGCCACACCGACGAGTTCTCGGACTCGAGTTCCCGGGCGCAGGACGACGCGTTCGACCAGCAGCTTCAGCAGCTGGACGTGCCGGAGGGCCCGCTGGCGCGCGAGGAACTCCCGGCGGGGCTCGATGTGCCGACGGACTCCGGCCTCAAGGAGTTGCAGATCTTCGGCAGGGAACTGGCCGAGGACGCGGGCCTCGACGACGCCGCCACCGCGCAGCTGCTCCGGGACATCGAGGACCGCTGGGGCGAAACGCTCCTGCGCGGCGCGACCGTCGTCCGTGTACGCAAGACCCTCGTCGAGGAGATGTACGCCCGCCACGACCTGACGCCGAACAAGCTACGTACGCAGGACCTGGCCGGCGGTGACGCCGAGCTGCGCGACCTGGCCCGGTCCGCCTTCCGTGCCGAGCTGGCGTCGGCGCGGCTGACGACGAGGCTCTTCGACGAGTTCGCGGCCCTCACGATTCCGGACGGCGAGGGCCTCGCCGACGATCTCGTCGCCAGTGCCCGCAGTAGGTTGGCGGAGGCGTACCGCAAGGACGACTGGGACGGCGTCGAAAAGGTACAGGTGGAGATCAGCGAAAAGATCTCCGCCGTCACCGCAGGACGGCACGCTGACGAGCTCGCGGCGCAGGCGGCCGTAGAGGCCAAGGCCAACAGGCACACCTTCGGCAAGGTCATCGACGACCTCGGCGCCCGGATGAAGGCGGACGACGTGACGCCGCTGCCCGGAAAGCAGAACCGGCCCGAGAGCGTCCAGCCGGAGGGGCCGGGCGACGAGTTGCTCATGGCGGCGCCGCTGACCCGTGACCCGATCGGCACACCGCCCACCGTCGCCCGCGTCGCCCCGGCTGGCGGCCCGCCCGCGCGCGACACCACGGCGCTGACGCCCCGGGAGTTGGCCGGCAACAACACCGACCACCGTAACCTCGCGGACGACGTGACGCCGCCCGAACGTATGCCGGTCGACCTGAAGGAGCAGGCCGATGTCCTCAGACAGCGGTTTGCTGCGTTGAACGGCCCGTCGGCGGGCCCCGCGCCCGCCCCGGCTCGTGGGGTGGAGAGCGTCCAGCCGGAGGGGCCGGGCGACGGGCTGCCCATGGCGGCGCCGTTGTCCCGCGACCCGATCGACGCCCCGCCCACCGTCACTCCCGCCGTCCCGTCCGGCCGTCCGCCCGCGCGCGACACCACGGCGCCGACGCCCCAGGAGTTGGCCCACAGGGACATCGAGGACCGCGTCCTCGCGGCCACCGCGGCGGAACGGGACCTGCACGCGGCAGGGCTCGACGCGGACAGCCGTCTGCGGGCCGCGGTCGCCGAGTTCCGCACGGCGAATCCCGGGGTCCTCCTCGATCTGGACGGCGTCCTGGCCAAATACGCCAAGCGCATCGCCGACGGCTGGCGTAACCAGCCGGCGGCGGCCTGGCAGGGTGCCGTCGCCGCAGCGGCCGCCGCCCTCCCGGGAATCATCGAACGGGCCGTCAGGGACCAACCGTCCGACGTCGCCGACGAACCGACAGTTGCCGATGCGGAGTTCCTGGCCACGCTGGACACGATGCGGGACGTGGGGGCGGTCCCGCCGGCGATCCGCGACCTGCTGGGCGACCGGTGGGTCGGCGACCCGGTCCGGCTCCGTCAGGAGCTCGAGGCGGCCGAGCTGGCCGACGACGTCTTCACCCGGGCGGTCGATGTGGTCGACTACGACCACGGCTTGACCCTGCCCGTGTCCGTGCTGGACCGCATGCGCCGCACGTTCACCGCGGAGGTGCTGCGCCACCACGACGCCATCCGCCATCAGGGCGACGACGCGCGCTTCGCCGAGGACGGTGGCCGCGAGGCGGTGTGGCAGGCGTACGCGCAGCGGCAGTTCGACAGCGCCCGGACCGACCTGTTCGTGGCGGGCAAGGCCTGGGCGGCGGCGCAGAGCGCGGCGACGAAGTTCCACGGGTCGATCGGCGCGGGCCTGGCAACCGCACCGGACCAGAGCCTCTCGGAGGTGTCCCTGCGGGTCCTCGGCCAGCAGTTCGCCGTCGAGCAGCTCGCCCTGAACAATCAGCGTTTCCACGGCCTGGAGGACCTGCAGCGGCAGGCCTTCCAGGAGAAGCTGGACGCGCTGCGCAGGCCCGTCGACAAGATCGCGGCCCTGAGCGACGCCGAGCGGGCGAAGCAGTGGCACCGGGACGCGAACTCCCTGCGGGTGCGGTACGCCGACCGTCTCGACACCGCGCTGCTGGCGCAGCGGCACCGACCCGACCTGGTTCGCGACTTCGACACGGCGCTCGCCGAGGCCAGGGCCGAGACCGAGCGCACGGGCACGGCGACGCTCGACGGCCTGGCTCCCGGCATCCTCGACGGATTCCGGGCGGACTACGTCACCATCGGTCGGCGATGGTTCGGGGAGGTGTTCGCCCCCGCGATCGATGCGGGCGCACGCGTCTTCGATCCGATGTTCCTTCGGGCCGAGGCGGAGTGGCGGCACCAGTACGCGCACCTGCGCACCACCATCCGCCAGGAAGCGTTCGTGTACCTGCAGGCGCACCGGCACGACGAGGCGGTCGCCGCCGCCGTGGCGGCCCACCGGGATGCTGCCGAGCGTCACGGCCGGCCGATACCACCGGATTCGGCCTACGCGCTCGCTGTGGAGTCGTTCTTCACCGACGCCTTTGCGCGGCTGCGCAAGGAAGTGCGCGAGCAGCTGGACCCGTTCGCGGCGAGCAGGGCCGCGCACTGGGACAGCGTCGCCGCCGAGATCGCCCGCGAGATCGCCCGCCACTTCACCGACGCCCGTCTTCGTGAGTACGCCGCTCGCGCCGAGGCCGCCGCCAGGACCGATGACCGAGCGACCGCCCGCCTGGCGGCACCGCCGACCGCCTACGAACAGGCGGCGCTGCCGGTCCTCGAGGCCGTTCGGGTCGGGGTCGGCGCCGGCCTGCACCGCGACGGGCGGGACGTGCCCGCCGACGTCCGGGCCCGCATCGTCGGCGAGGTCGAGGCGGTGCTGCACGAGGCGGACGCGGCGGCCCGGGCCCGCGCGCAGCGGGGGAACGGCACGGATATCGCCATCGCGGCGGCCGTCGCCGAGCTGGCGGAGCGGGTGGCCGGGCTGCCCGGGTCGGTGCCCGGGCGTCTGCTGCACCACGAGCAGGTCGGCTCCGAGCTACGTCGCGCCGAGCGAGCCTTCGAGGATCTGCTGGCCACCCGCGACGCGCTGCCGCCGACGGTGGTCAAGGACCTGTCGATCGCCTTCGCGCACGACTGGCTGACCCGTTACGACCGTCTGTTCCGCGGTGCCGCGACGGCGGCGGAGGCGAAGGCGGTCGACACCGGCCTGCGCCTTCTCGCACAGCAGACGACGATCGAGGCGCCGAACCTGGACGTGCTCGGCCCCGGCGCGCTGCGCAGCGCGCTGCTCGACGCGGGGGCGGCGCTGCCGAGCGGAGTCGCGCCGGTCGCCTCGGGTCTCCTGCTGACCGAGTCGGGCACCCCATCGGCGGACGTGATGACGACGATCGCGCAGAGCTTCCTGCCGATCGCCGGGAAGCAGCGCGTCATCGTGTCGCCCGGCGTGGATCTCGCCCGCTTCCTCACCGAGGTCACCGACCGGGTGCCCGATCCGGCGCAGCGCGCCGCCATCGTCGTGCACGCCCCGTCCGCGCCGGCGTCGGTGCTGGGCACGCTCGGTGATCGCTACGGCGTCACCGTGGCGTACACCGAGCGGCCCGCCGACGAGCGGCAGGCCCGACGGGCGGCACCGGTCGCCGCGGACGGCACGCCGAGCCTGCGACGCTGGGCGGACCACTGGCTCGTGACCCCGCCGGGCCGGGAGCCGGAGACGCCGTACGGGCTGCGGCGAGGCGATCACCCCGATCGGTTCGAGCTGCCCGAGGGCTGGACCCTGGAGGATCTGCCGTGGGGCCTGTGGGCGCGGCCGGCCGGGTCACCCGATCCGGAGCTCGCCCTCCGGGTCCGCTCGGGTGCCGAGAGCGGGGGCGCCCTGATCGTGGTCGGGGAGCCCGGGGTCGCGGTCCCGGCGGCGGTCGCGCGAGCCGGTCTCGACCTGATCGGCCGGCTGCCGGTCGAGCCTGGGCAATCGGCGGTGCACTGGCTCAGTCCGCTGCCCGAGCAGTGGCGGGACGGTCCTGCCGGGGCGGCGAGCGCCACGCAGTCGGACGTGACGGCGGGCGGCCTGTCCGGCGTGCGGCGAGGTGCGGTGGAGCGCGGCCCGGCCCGGGACGCCGTGGCAACCCTCGGGTTCGCCGGCCACCTGGACGCCGTCGCGGCGTTCCTGTCCGAGCCGGACGCGGCGGCACGAGACCTGTTGCTGCTCGACCTGTTCGAGGCCGATGACGCCGTCCGGGGCGCCCTGCCGGAGCTGTACGTCGGCCTGGCGAACCCGGCCCGCTCCGACGTGGCCCTCGCCGGGGTCCTCGGGTACGCCCAGACGGCGCTTCGCGGCGGGTCCGTGCCGGCCGCGCAGGTGCAGTCGGCGGCGGAGGGTCTGCTGGTGGGGACGAAAATCCCGCTGATGAAGACCCTGCTGGGGCTGGCCGGATCCGCGAACGCCAACCGGGCCGTGCTGGAACGCTTCGCCGAGTTGGTTCTCGACTGCTGACCGACGGGTTCTGCGACGGTGTCCCCCGTTCGCGGGGGTTGGCCGCGTCCCCGCAGCCGGGGCGATGATCGCGATGTCCGGTTCACCGGGCCGGCGCGCGAGGGGAACGAGAGCATGCACCACACGACCGACGACGCTCATGTCCACCGGGCGCTGCAAGTGGACGTTCCGACCCTGGCCGACGTGATGCCGGCCGGGTCGGACCTCGGCGCCGCGCCCGGGCCGCTCCGGCGACCGGTCGCATGACCGAGCCGGTGAGCACCGACCCCGTCGCCGAGCAGCCGGTGCGGCGCGCCACGGTGGCGGCCCCGCCGGCCCCCGAGCACCAGGCGTCGGCCGAGGTCAGCCAGCGACGCGAGTTCGTCCGCGCGTTCGTCGAGCACGCCGCCGAACGCCCGGCGAGCGAGCGGACGACCGTACGCCTGCCCACCCTGATCACCGTGACCGCGGTGGTGGCGGTCGGCGCGGTCGTCGTGGGCGTGTTCTGGAACCTGGTCCGGCCGATGACACCGGCGCAAAAGGCCGCGGCGAAGGGCACCACGGTGGCGCCGAGCGTCCGGCCGACGGGCACCTTCGAGGCGGTGACCGGCTGGGACTGCGAGGCCGCCGGAGACCGCGGGTTCGAGGCCCGCGGCCGTACCGGGCAGTGGCGCACGATCGGTGCGGGCGGCTGGTCGCAGGGCGGCTGCCACGGCACCTCCGTGACGCTGCCGCAGCCCGGCAGGAAGGACGGCCGGCCGGTCACCGGCCAGTCAGCGACCTGGTGGTTCACCACGGGCAAGGCCATCAACTCCTGCCACGTCAGTGTCTACCTCCCGAGGACCGGTTCGAAGCTGGTCGACAAGGCCACGTACACGGTGACCGCGGGGCCGTCCGGTGCCCCGTTCGCGAGCTTCACGATCGACCAGCAGGCGAATGCCGGCCGGTGGTTCGACGCGGGCAGCTACCCCGTGCACCAGAACCAGATCGCCGTCGGACTCGACGCCTCGAACACCTCCGGCGCCGGCGGAGCCCGGGTCGCGTTCGGTCAGGTACGGGTGAACTGTGCCAGCTGAGTCGTTCGTCGCCGCCGCTCCCGCCGCCGCCCGTACCCCACCGACCGGCCGGGTCGAGCGGGTCTCCACCCGAGTGTGGAGCCGGCACAAGACGATCGGTGCGGCCGTCCGCGCCGCCAGGCCCGGCACGGTCGTCGCGGTCTCCCCGGGCACCTACCGGGAGTGCCTGGTCCTGGACCACGAGGTGACGATCGTCGCCGAGGACGAATCCGGCGTGGTCGAACTGGTCGCGCCGGACGGGCCCGCGGTGCAGGTCCGCGGCGGCTCGGTCACGCTGCGCGGCATCACCGTACGCGGAGGCGGGACCGGCGGCGTCGCCGTGCTGGTCTCGGCCGGCCACCTCGACCTGGTGTCCAGCCGGGTCAGCGCCGGGTTCGTCCATGTCGGCGGCCGGGCCGAAGCCACGCTCACCGGCTGCGCCGTCGAGGAGACCGGACCGTGCGCGCTCAGCGTGGCCGACGGTGCCCGGCTGACGGCCGACGACCTGCGCGTCACGAAGATCTCCGGGGTCGGGGTGGTGGCGGACAGCTCGTCGCATCTGGTGCTGTCCGGCGCCGTGCTGCACGACGTGTCGGGCGTCGGCGTGCGCGTCGGCGACACCGCCACGGCCGTGCTCGAACGCTGCGACATCGGCTCGACCGGGGATGCGGGTGTGGAGGTACGCGAGAGCGCCGCGCTGCGCCTGCTCGACAGCCACATCCACGACGTCGGTGGCGACGGCGTACGCGTCCTCGGCAGCGGCGGCCTCGGCGCCGACTGGTGGCCCGCGCTGCGCCCCGGCCGCCCCGACGACCTGGTACCCGCCGAACCGGGCCCGACCGGGGGAGTCGTGGTGCGACGGTGCGAGATCAGCCGCACCGGGGCCGCGGGCATCGTGACCGGCGGCGAGTCGGCGACGCTGCTCGACGACAGCGCCCTCGACCGGGCGGGCAGCGCGGGCGTACTGGCCGTGCAGGACAGCCGGCTGGCGGTCCGCTCGGCGCGCGTCACCAACAGCGCCCAGACCGGCGTGGCGCTGCGCGACCAAGCCCAGGTGCGCTGGCGTGGCGGGTCGCTGACCGGCTCGAAGGCCAACGGCGTCTTCGCGGTCGACGACAGCCACCTGCAGCTGCGCGACGCGCAGGTGCGTGAGTGCGGCTTCACCGCCGTGCATCTCACCGGCACGGCGGCGGTGACCCTGTTGGGCGTCGCCGTGGCCGTGACCGCCGAGCTCGGCATCCGGGCCTCCGGTCGCGCGATGCTCTACGCGAGTGACACCGGCATCGACCACGCCGAACTCGTCGGCGTGCAGGTCGACGACGCGGCTGACGCCGTCCTGCGCGCGGTGACGATCACCAACTGCGGCACCGGCCTGCGCGTGGACACCCCGCACCGGGCTCTGCTCGCCGGCTGCACCGTGCGCGACATCGCCCACACCGGCGTGGAGATCGCGGCCGGCTCGGCACCGACCCTGCTCAGGTCGACGGTGGCACGCTGCGGGGCGGCGGGTGTCTTCCTGGACGCCGACGCCGAGCCGGTGCTCGAGGACTGCGAGATCGACACGGTCGGGGGGAGCGGGCTCGCGGTGTGGACGGATGCCCGCCCCGTGCTGCGCCGCGTGTCGATCACCGACGTCCGGAAGAACGGCCTCTACTTCGCCGCGGGCGCGCACGGTGAGGCCGAGGACGTCAGCATCTCGCGTACCGGCTACCCGGCGATCCACGTTGGCGCTGCGGCCGACCCCGTGCTGCGCCGCTGCGCCGTTCGGGACGCCGACGAGGACGTCAGCCTGGCGGACGACGCCGCCCCGGTCTTCGAGGCCTGTCACAGCGAGCGGGTGGGGTCCCCGGTGTGGCCCGCGACGGCGGAGACGGTGCCGGCGGTCGCCCGAACAGCGACGAAGAAGGACGGGACCGGCGGGGAACCGCCGACCGAGACGCCGGAGAACGCGTTGCAGCCGCTGCTCGACCAGCTCAACGAGCTCATCGGTCTGACCGGCGTCAAGCGGGACGTGGGCACGATGGTCAAGCTGATGCACCTCGTGAAGCGCCGCCGCGAAGCCGGGCTGGCACCACCGCCCATGTCACGCCACCTGGTGTTCGCCGGCAACCCCGGCACGGGCAAGACGACCGTCGCCCGCCTCTACGGCCAACTGTTGGCGGCCCTCGGCATGCTCACCAGCGGCCACCTCGTCGAGGTCGACCGCAGCATGCTGGTCGGCGAGTACGTCGGACACACCGCTCCCAAGACGCAGGCCGCATTCCAGCGTGCGCTCGGCGGGGTCCTGTTCATCGACGAGGCCTACGCTCTCGTGCCCGAAGGGCAGGGCAACGACTTCGGCAACGAGGCCATCGCGACGCTCGTGAAGTTGATGGAGGACCATCGGGAGGAGGTGGTGGTGATCGTCGCCGGCTATCCCGACCAGATGAACCGCTTCATCGGCGCCAACCCCGGCCTGTCGTCGCGCTTCTCCCGCACCCTCACCTTCGACGACTACGACGAGACCGAGTTGGTGCGGATCGTCGACAAGCAGGCGAGCGACCACGACTACCGGCTGTCCGACGCGGCCCGCGCGAGCCTGGCCCGCTACTTCGTCACGGTCGACCGCGGCGAGGGCTTCGGCAACGGCCGGTTCGCTCGCAAGGTGTTCCAGGAGATGACCGAGAACCACGCCGGGCGGGTCGCCGAGCTGGACGACCCGAGCGACGAGCAGCTGAGCACCCTGGAAGCCGCCGACCTGACCGACATCGCCTTCGACGTCCGAGGCTGAGGAGCCCGATGAGCCGCCTGGCGTTCCACCGCCCCGCGCGGATGCTGTTGCCGCAGCTCCCCTCGCAGCAGGTCACGCTGCCGAACCCGCCGGAGCCGCCCAAGGAGAACCCGGCGAACAACGCCTGGACCCTGCTGCTTCCGCTGCTGTCCAGTGTCGGTATGGCCGCCTACATGGTGACGTTCGGAAAGCCCGCACTGATCATCATCGGTGTGTTGTTCTTCCTGACCTCCACCGGTGCGGTCATCGGCATGCGGATGTCGCAGCGCAGCACCAACGGTCGGCAGGCCCGCAAGGCCCGCACCCGCTACCGCCGCCACCTCGCGTTGGCCCGTGACGAGGCGCGCGAGGTCGCGACCGCCCAGCGCACCGTCACGATGCTTGCCGACCCCGATCCGCACCGGCTGTGGTCGATCAGCACCAACCGGCACCGGGTGTGGGAGCGGCGGCAGAGCGACGAGGATTTCCTGCGCGTACGCATCGGTCACGGTGCGGTCCGGCTCGCCACCCCGCTGGGGCTGGACCCCAACATGGACCCGCTGGGCGACTACGACTGGGAGTCGCTGCAGGCCGCACACCGGCTCATCGACCGGATGGGCCACGTCGCGGCGCAGCCGATGATCATCGACGTGGGTCGCGCCGGCGTGCTCAGCGTCGTGGGCAGCCCACCACAGACGGACACCCTCGCCCGGGCCATGCTCACCCAGATCGGCGTGCTGCACGCGCCGGACGACGTCACCATCGCCGTGGAGACCTCCGGGGCCGAGCAGTGGGAGTGGACCAAGTGGCTCCCGCACACGTTCGAGCCCGACGCACGAGGCGAGAGTGGCACGGTGTCGCTGGTCGCCGAGGACCCCGAGGTGCTCGGCGCGTTCCTCGCCGGTGAGCTGGCCAAGCGCAACGAGCAGCAGATCAGCCGGCGCAACATGCTCAGCGGCGAGCGCTCCGACGACGCCAGGCAGCGCCGCCTGGTCGTGCTCTTCACCGGGTTCGCGCCCTTCTCCGAGTGGGGCCGCTCCGAGCTGATGAAGGCGCTGCTCCAGGCCGCCGGTCACCAGCTCGGCATCACGCTGGTCTTCCTCAGCCAGCGCGAGCAGGACGAGCCGAGCCGCGTCGACCTGCGCATCCGCTTCGACCACGAGGGGCACATCGTCAGCGAGGGCAACCTCGCGGCGGTGGTCACCCCCGCACACCGGTGCCGGCCCGACGAGGTGACCCCGCAGCTCGCCGAACTCATCGCCCGCAACCTCGCCCCGCTACGGCTGAGCGACGAGCGGGAGCAGGTGCTGACCCGTACCCGCTCCCTCAGTGAGATGGTCCTGGGCAGCGACCCCGGCCGCGCCGACGTGACCAGCCGCTGGGTCAAAGCGGGGGACCCGCGCATGCTGCGCGCCCCGATCGGCACCGACGGCGACGGCCAGACCGTCATGCTGGACATCAAGGAGTCCGGCCAGGGCGGCTCCGGACCGCACGGGCTCATCGTGGGTGCGACCGGCTCCGGCAAGTCGGAGCTGCTGCGGACGCTCGTCACCGGCCTGGCGCTGACACACTCGCCGGAGCTGCTCTCGTTCGTCCTGATCGACTTCAAGGGCGGTGCCGCGTTCGCGCCGCTCCGAGACCTCCCGCACGTCTCGGGGCTGATCACCAACCTCGCCGACGACGCGGCGATGATCGACCGTGTCCTGGCCGCGCTCATGGGCGAGCAGCAGCGCCGCCAGCACATCCTGCGGGACGCGGGAAACATCGACACGGTACGCGAGTACCAGATCCGCCGCGCGGCCGGTGCCGTCGGCGCCGACGGTGAACCCCTCGAACCGCTGCCCACGCTGCTCATCGTCGTCGACGAGTTCAGCGAACTACTCTCCGGGCGCCCCGAGTTCGCCGACCTGTTCGTCCAGATCGGCCGGGTGGGCCGGTCCCTGGGCATGCATCTGCTGATGGCCACCCAGCGGCTCGAGGAGGGCAGGCTGCGCGGTCTCGACTCGCACCTGTCGTACCGGATCTGCCTGCGCACGTTCTCCGCGGCCGAGAGCCGCACGGTGATCGGCACGACGGACGCGTACAAGTTGCCGTCCATTCCCGGATCCGCGTACCTCAAGGTCGACGAGTCGATCTACCAGCGGTTCCGGGTCGCCCACGTCTCCGCCCCCTACGTCAGCCCAGAGGAGCGGCTGGCCGGAATGGGCGCGGGCGACACCACCATCGCGCCGTTCGACCTGCGCTCCGACGCCGTCGTCGTCGGTCGCGAGAGCGACGAGTTCGCGGAGCTGGCCGCCCGGCCCGGCCCCACCGAGCTGCAGATCGTCGCCGAGCGACTGCACTCGATCGCCAGTCCCGCGCACCAGGTGTGGCTGCCACCGCTGCCCGCCGCACTGGCCCTCGACCACCTCGTCGGCCGACCGACGCCCAAGACCGGCCGCGGATACGCCGCCCGCCTGTGGCCGCTCTCCGGCCGACTCGCCGTCCCGATCGGTCTCATCGACCTGCCACTCAAGCAGGACCAGGAGACGTTGGTGATGGACTTCGCCGGTGTGCACGGACACCTTGCCGCGGTGGGCGCCCCGCGCACCGGCCGCAGCACCTTCCTGCGCACCGTGATGATGTCCGGGATGCTCACGCACACCCCTGACGAGCTGCAGTTCTACTGCATCGACTTCGGTGGTGGCACGCTGCACCCGTATGCTTCCGCGCCGCACGTCGGCGTTGTGGCCGGGCGTAACGACCCCGAGCTGGTCAATCGCACGTTCGCCGAGATCCGCACGCTGATCGTGCGGCGCGAGCGGCAGATGCGCGAACTGGGCGTCGAGTCCATCGCCGAGCTGCGCGAGCGCCGCCAGGCGGGGCTGCTCCCCGCCGGGCTACGGGCGGCCGACGTCTTCCTGATGATCGACAACTGGGGGGCGCTGCGGGCCGAGTTCGAGAACGCGGAGGCGTACGTCACCGAGATCGCCGCACGTGGGCTCGGTGCCGGTGTCCACCTCGTCATGACCTCCGGGCGGTGGAACGACATCCGGCCCGCCCTGCGGGACAGCATCGGCACCCGCATCGAGCTGCGGCTCAACGATCCCACCGAGTCCGACGTCCACCGCCGGCTCGCCGCGAGGATCCCGTCCAACATGGCCGGCCGGGGCATCAGCGCGCCCGGCGTCTTCTTCCAGCTCGTCCTGCCCCGCCTCGACGGCAACGACTCCGCCGACGGCCTGCGCGAGGCCCAGGAAGAGGCGCTCGCCAAGGTGACCGAGCACTGGACCGGGCCGGCCGCACCGCCGATCCGGCTGCTGCCGCAGCGGGTGCTGGTGAGCGAACTGCCGCAGCTGCCCGGCGAGGCGGTACCGATCGGCCTCGCCGAGCACGACCTCTCCGCGGTCGGACTCGACCTGCAGGGCAGCGACCCGCACTTCCTCGTCTACGGCGACGCCGGGTCGGGCAAGAGTTCGCTGCTGCGTACCTGGCTCAGCGGACTCGTCGAGCGGACCTCGCCGTACGACGTGCGCGTCGTGCTCATCGACTACCGGCACACGCTGATGGGTGCCGTGCCGGAGGAACACCTCGGGGCGTACGCGGGCGACGCGGGGACGGCCCAGGTGTACGTGCAGCAGGTGGTGGAGAAGCTCAAGGAGCGGGTACCTCCGCCCGGCATCACCCCCGCGCAATTGAAGGCGCGCGACTGGTGGGAGGGCACCGAGATCTACGTGGTCGTCGACGACTACGACCTGATCGTCGGCCCGCAGAGCGTCCTCGCGCCGCTGCTGCCGTTCGTCCCGCAGGCCCGCGAGGTCGGCCTGCACCTGGTCCTCGCCCGCCGGGTCGCCGGGATGGTCCGCAGCGGCATGTCCGACACGCTCACCACCCGCATTCGGGACATGGGCTGCGGCGGCCTCATCCTCTCGGGCGATCCGAAGGAAGGGATCGTGCTCGGCGACGAACGCGCGGCGCAGCGGCCCCCGGGGCGGGGTGTGCTCGTCCGCCGGGGCCAGCCCAACCGCCTCATCCAGACCGCCCTCACCGAGACCACCCAGGGGTAGACCCGTCATGGCCAACGAACAGACCCGCGTCACTGTGGTCGGCACCTACCGCAGCACCGACGTCGCCCTCCCGTCGCTGAGCCCGCTCGGCGAGTTCACCCCGCGACTCGCCGCCGTGTGCGGCCAGGACGGCAACGACCAGCTTCCACCCGTGTGGACGCTGTCCCGGCCCGACACCGGCCCGTTCGCCCTCGACACCAGCCTGCTCCAGGCCGGCGTCGTCGACGGCGACGTCCTCTACCTCTACGACCTGGCGGACGGCCCGGTCGACGCGCCCATCGTCAAGGAGATCGACGAGATCGTCGCCGAGGAGACCGAGGAGCTGCGGCTGAGCTCGGTGCACCCCGGCCCGGTCGTCACCGGCATCGGCCTGCTGCTGCTGCTGGCCGCGGCGGTGCTGGTCGGCTTCCGCCACGACGCCGACACCGGAGCGGCGATCGGCCTCACCGTCGGTGGCCTCGTGCTGCTGGGGGCGGCGTGGGGAGTACGCCAGAAGGAATCGGCCACCCCACCGGTGCTCATCCAGCTGATGGCGCTGACCGCCGTGCCGGCGCTGGCCGCCGCCGGCAGCCTCGTCGCCGAGGGCCTCGGCTTCTCCGCGTGGTCCGGCGCCGCCGTCGGCGCCAACACCGCGATGCTCATGGCCGTCGCCATGTTCGGCGACGTGCTCCTCATCGCCGTCGAGCTGTCCCTCGCCGTCGGCGCCGGCGTGGTGGCGCTCACCGGTGGTCTGGAGGCGGACGCCGTCGAGGCCAGCGCCGTCGTCGCCGCCGTCGCCATCGGCATGCTGGCCATGTCGCGCCGGCTCGCCGCCACCGTCACCGCGTGGGGTCAGAAGCTTCCCCGCGGCCGGCAGGCGTTCGCCGAGGCCACCACCGGGCTCGTCGACCGCTCCGCCCAGGTCACCGCGGTCGTCATGGGCGGGCCGATCGTGGCGCTCTGCATCGCCCTGCCGGTGCTGGCGCTCTCCGGGCGTACGTTCGCCGTCGTGCTGGGGGGCATCTGCTGCCTGGCTCTCTTCGCGCGCAGCAGGGGCGCCGCCTTCACGGCCGAGCTGTGGATGCTGTCCGTCGCGACCGCCGCCGGTGTCTTCGGCCTGCTGGCCGCAGGGACGAAGTCGATGGGCGGTGCCGGCGCCTCGTCGCTGCTCGTGGGCATCGCGCTCGCGGTGGTGCTGGTCGGTGTCGGCATGAGCGTGCTGATCCCACCGCGCCGGAAGCACACCGGCTCCGGGCCGAAACCGCCGATCCGCCGTAGCCGCTCCGAGGTCGTCGGAGCCGGGGCCGCGATGGCGATCGCACCGCTGACGATCGGCGTCTTCGGCACCTTCGGGCACCTCATGATGGTGGGCCGGACGCTGTTCTGAGCGGGTGCCCGGGGGAGGCCGGTGGCGGCGTCCTCCGGGCCCGTTCAGCCCTCGACGGCGCGGGAGACGGCCACGTTCGATTGCTCGACGGGTCACTTCGCCTCGTCGCCGGCGGAGCGTCTCCGCCCCGCGCGGCGCCAACCCACCCGGCTCCTGCGCCGGCGGCTGCGACAAACCCTCCGGCAGCCGCTCCGTGAGGCGTCGGCACAGGTAGGAACCACCCTGCGCGGTCACTCGCGTCGCTTCGCGTACGGCCTCCTGCTCGGCCTGCCGGCTGACGCAGCCGCGCACACCCGCGAGGATCGACTCCATCAGGCCGCCGGCTCCCGGCCACTCCGCGCCGACCAGCACCGGCCCGTGCCGGATCGTCCGCCTGATCAGGCTGCCGACCGTGCACTCCGGGCGGGCCACATCCAGCACCACCAGATCGAAGCTTCCGGCAGGTCGTCGATGCCGGCCACCGCCGATTCCACCCGTGGACCGGATCGTCCCCGACCAGCGTCTCCAGGCCGGCACGCCAGATCGGTTGCTCGGCCATCACCGCGACTGTGTACACGGTTCCTCCACGCCATCCCCTCGCCCGTGCCGGGAGGCCGTTCGGGATCGGGTTGCGGATGCGGCTAGAAACTCCGTTCCACGTCCCCGAACGGATGGCTTGCCCCGATCTCCCGGCCCGCTCATACGCTCAGATCGCTGTCCAGCCGATCAGTCGCAGGAGCTTGCCGTGTCCACACCAGAGTCCGTCGACGGCATCCCTCTAGCCCAGGCCAGCCCGGTCGTGATTTATCCAGCCGAGCCGGCGGAGCCTGACGCGGCCCAGTTCAGCCCGGTTGAGCCGGCCTTCGTGCGGAGCGCCCGTGGTGACAAGGTCATTCAGGACCCTGATGGTGGCGTGGTGCGGCAGGAGTTGGCGGACGGCGGAGTCTATGACCGGTTCGACAATGAGGGCAGGCCGATCCACGGCGTTGTCGATGGCCAGGGTATGGACATCAGCTACGCCCCCGACGGCAGCAGTGTCTTGTCGTATGCCGGTGGTGACAAGGTCATGCTGGACCCCGACGGTGGCGTGGTGCGGCAGGCCACCGCGGATGGTGGGGTGTTCGATCGGTTTGATGGTGGCGGTCGGCCGACGCATGGTGTGGTTGATGGTCAGCCGGTGGATGTGGTTTATGGCGGTGATGGTGGTAGCACGTGGCGGTACGGCGACGGCACTTCGGTAAGTCGGGATGCTGATGGTGGCGTGGTGCGGCAGGAGTTGCCGGACGGTGGGGTCTATGACCGGTTCGACGGTGAGGACCGGCCGACGCATGGTGTGGTTGATGGTCGGAACGTCGATATTCGTTACGCCGCGAATGGCGGCAGTGTGCAGTCGTATGCCGGTGGTGAGACGGTCACGCTGGACGCTAATGGTGATGTGGTGCGGCAGGAGTTGCCGGACGGCGTCGGGTTCTACGACCGGTTCGACGGTGAGGGCAGGCCGGTTCACGGCGTCATTGACGGTCAGAGCGTCGATATTCGTTATGCCGCGGATGGCGGCAGTGTGCTGTCGTATGCCGGTGGTGAGACGGTCACGCTGAGCCCCGACGGGAGTGTCGTTCGGCAGGAGTTGCCGGACGGCGTCGGGTTCTACGATCGGTTCGACGGTGAGGACCGGCCGACGCATGGTGTGGTTGATGGTCGGAACGTCGATATTCGTTATGCCGCGGATGGCGGCAGTGTGCAGTCGTATGCCGGTGGTGAGACGGTCACGCTGAGCCCCGACGGGAGTGTCGTTCGGCAGGAGTTGCCGGACGGCGTCGGGTTCTACGACCGGTTCGACGGTGAGGACCGGCCGACGCATGGTGTGGTCGATGGTCGGAACGTGGACATCACCTACGCCCCCGACGGCGGCAGTGTGCAGTCGTATGCCGGTGGTGAGAAAGTCACGCTCAACCCCGACGGGAGCATCGCCCGGCAGGAGTTGCCGAACGGCGCCGGGTTCTACGACCAGTTCGACGGTGAGGACCGGCCGGTCCACGGCGTCATCGATGGCCGGAACGTGGACATCACCTACGCCCCCGATGGCAGCAGTGTGCAGTCGTACGAGGATGACGGCACGAAGATCTACCGCGACCCCGACTACAACCTCACGAAGCAGGTCCTCTCCGACGGGACGACGTACGACACGTTCGACACCAAGGAGCGCCCGACGCATGGCGTGGTCCCGGCCCGGGACGGCCGGCCGGCGCAGCAGGTGTCGATAACCTACGGTCCGGATGGGTCGAGTACGTCGACGTTCGGTGACGGCGCGGTCGTCAAGCGCGACGGCGCGGATAATCTGACGTCGATGCAGTCGAATGGCTGGACATTCGACACGTTCGACGCCCAGGATCGGCCGACCGCGGGCACTGAGGACGGCACCGGCAGAACGGTGAAGGTGGTCTACGCGAAGGACGGCAGCAGCGTCTGGACCTACAGCGACGGCAACATCGTCACCCGCGACGCCAAGGGTGACCTGCTGAACTCGCAGGCGAACGGCTGGACGTACGACGAGTTCGACAGCGAGGCCCGCCCGACGCACGGCTATGACGGCGACGGCAACACCGTCGACATCAAATACACGGCCGACGGGCTGGTCGAGTCGACGTTCGGCAATGGCACCGTGGTCGGTTCCGACTCCGACGGCAACCCGATCTACCAGATCGTCAACGGCGAGCGGGCGGAATACGCCGTCGAGATCCCAAAGCTCGGCGCCGCGATCAAGAAGATCGAGGGCGAGCGGGACGCGATCGAAGTAGCGCTGAAAATTCTGTGGGCGTACTTCGAGGACGCGGTCGGGAGCGCGTGGGTGAGCCCGTCCGGGACCAAGTACCAGGAGCTGGGCAAGGACATGAGCAAGCTGACGATCGACACCAAGGGTCTACTGGACGACGCGATCCGCGCCATGCAGAAGTCCTACGACACCTACGTGGGCGCCGAGGGCGCGAACACCAAGAACATGACGAACGCCAAATAGCGCCTGTTGTCCCCTAAAAAGGTCTCTCGCGGCGAACGCGGAGCGCGGGGAGCCTGATGTTCAGGAATCGAGGAAGGAACGGCATGGACCATATTCTCGTAACACCGGAGATGATTTCCGATGCGGCGGCGAGCTGTGACACCACCGCGACGGACATCGACGGTGAGCTGGCGGCACTGCGCTCCTACGTCGTGAACCTCCAGGGGATCTGGCACGGCGTGGCGTCCGACCAGTTCAACATCCTGATGCACGACTTCGATGTGTTCGGCAAGATGCTGCACGACGCGCTCACCGACATCGCGTCCGGTCTGCGCGGCAACTTCGTCAACTACGTCGACGCGGAGCAGGCCAACATCTCCAGCCTGGTCGCGGTCAACGGTGACATTCCCGGCGCCCGCCTCTAGTGATCGCGGCACCGCCTCCATCATCAGAATCAGGAGTGGACCATGGCAGACCCCGCCACCAGTAATCTGCGCGTACCCGCGGAGCTCGAACTCGCCGGTCAGCAGCTCAACACGAAGGCGACCGAGATCGTCGGTCAGCTGGATGCCCTGATCGCCAAGCTGGCACCGCTGCAGGACACCTGGGAAGGGCCCGCGCAGTCCTACTACCAGGGCCTGCAGAACGAGTGGAACATCGCCGCGGACGGCCTCTTCGGCCCGACCGGCGTTCTCGGTCAGATCGCCTCGGCGATGAACGTGTCGTGGAACAACTACGCCGATGGTGAATGGGCGAACGTGCGTACCTGGAAGGTCTGACAGGCCCGCCGGCAGCCGCCGCCGGGAGTCGGCGGCGGCTCTGGCACGTCCCCCTTCGGGGACCTGGCGGCCGATCCCGTGAGCCGTGGGAGTGTTCCGGGAAGCCCGTGGAAGGAGTGCGCGATGGCGTCGAACGACCTTGACCAGATGCTCGAGCGGTTGCGGCTGGTCTCGAACCAGATGGCGGATATGCGGGACCGGCTGGTCGTCAGCGAGGTGGTCGGCAGCTCCTGTGACGGCGCGGTGGCCGTGACGATGACCGCTGACGCCGAGTTCCGGGACGTCCGGCTCGACCCGGAGCTGCTCCGACGCGCCCAGCACGAGGAGGTCGAGGACCTGGTGCTGGAGGCCCTGAAGGACGCCGGCGCGCAGCTGCGCCGGCTGACCGAAGAGCGGATGAGCCAGGTGACCGAGGCACTGTCGGCGTTCGTTGACTGAGGCTGCTTACGCGCCGTCAGGTTCGTTCGCGCTGGTCTGTGGGATCGAAATCGAAGCCGCGACTGACGAGTGCCTCTCGCATGGCCCGAAGGGCATAGAAAGTGCGTGACTTGACGGTGCCGGCCGGGACGTCGAGAGCGTCGGCGGCCTCGGACACCGACCGTTCCCGGAAGAAGATCTCGACCAGCGTGATACGCAGCCGCTCGGGCAGGGAGTCGAGCGCGGCCCGGACCTCACGTGCGTCCAGGAGGCGCTCGATGGCGTCGTCCGGCTGCGCGTGATCATCGATGTAATCGACCGGCAGCTCGGCCGGCCGGACGTCGGCGGAGCGCACCTGGTCGATCAGGATGCGTTTGGCAACGGTGAACAGCCAGGCCCGGTTCCAGTGTCCCTCGGCGTTGCGGGCTTCTGGATTCCGCCACGCCCGCAACAGCGTCTCCTGCACGATGTCCTCGGCGCGGTGGACGTCGCCCCTGGTCAACCGGGTCAGGAAGCTCAGTAGCACGGGCGCGTGGACCTGCTGCAGATGCCGCAGGGCGGCGACATCTTCGGGACGGTCTCTGCTCGGACTCAGGCCATCCGCAGGGGGCTGCGGGTCAGCCGCCGTGTCACTGGCGCCGCTGACGTCTGGGGAGGGTCGCACGCGGCAAAGACTTACACCCGGGATCACCAGTTGTCCACCCAGGACGTCCGACGAGGGCGGCCGGGGCCGCTGGGTGCCTGGGCTGCCCATCGACGGCGATGCGGTGTGGACCGACCGTCCGTCCGGCGGTGACGGCGATGTGGTTTTCTGTGGCTCTTCCCTTGACTTCCACCCGAGCCGGGCGTAAACAAAGCACAAGCAAAATGAAACGGCGGTGAAACAACAGCATGTACGCCGAAGAGCGACAGCAGGAGATCCTTCGCATCGCCCGGGAGGTGGGCCGGGTCGAGGTGGCTGGCCTGGCCGACGGGCTCAACGTGACGTCGGAGACCATCCGCCGTGATCTCACCATCCTGGAGCGGGCCGGTGTGCTGCGCCGGGTCCATGGTGGAGCGATCCCGGTCGAGCGGCTCGGGTTCGAGCCCGCGCTGGCGGCGCGTGACGCGGTGCTCATCGAGGAGAAGGAGCGCATCGCCAAGCTTGCCCTGAGTGAGGTGCCGGAGGAGGGCGCGATCATTCTCGACGCCGGCACCACCACCGCCCGGCTGGCCCAGTTGCTGCCGGTCGACCGCGAGTTGACCGTCGTGGTCAACTCGCCGGTCATCGCCACGACCCTCAGTACGTATGCCAACCTCAACGTCCTGCTGTTGGGTGGACGTGTTCGCGGGAAGACCCTCGCGACCGTCGACGACTGGGCGCTGAGGCCGTTGGCAGACCTCTACGTCGATGTCGCGTTCGTCGGGACCAACGGCATCTCGGTCGAGCGGGGGCTGACCACCCCGGACCCGGCCGAGGCGGCGGTGAAGCGGGCGATGGTCCGTGCGGCCCGCCGCACCGTGCTGGTCGCCGATCACACCAAGCTCGGCAACGACTATCTGGCCCGGTTCGCCGAGCTGGCCGATGTCGACCTGCTCATCACCGACAGCCGTGCCGACCGCGACCTGGTCGGTGACCTGGAGGCTGCGGGCGTTCGGGTGGTGCGAGCATGATCGTCACCGTAACCCTCAACCCCAGCCTCGACCGCGCCGTGGAGGTCGACTCGCTCACCCGGGGCGAGGTCATCCGGGCTGCCGCGGCCCACCTCGACCCCGGCGGCAAGGGCGTCAACGTATCCCGTGCCCTGCTGGCCAACGGGGTGCCGTCGGTAGCGGTGTTGCCGTCCGGCGGTGACGAGGGCGACCAGCTCATCCGCCTGCTCAAGGCGGAGGGCGTGGAGGTCCTCGCCGTGTCGATCTCCGGACGGACCCGTTCCAACATCACTCTGGCCGAGCCCGACGGCACGGTCACGAAGATCAACGAGCCTGGCCCGACCATGTACCGCGCCGAGTTCGATGAGGTGATCGACCGGGTGCTCGCCCGCGCGGACGGTGCCGACTGGGTCGTGCTGTGCGGCAGCGTCCCGCCCGGTCTGCCCGCCGACGCGTACGCCCGGTTGTGCCGGAAGCTGCGTGCTGCCGGCGTCCGGGTCGCCGTCGACACCAGCGGCCCGGCCCTGCGCGAGGCGGCGCTGGCCGGCGCGAACCTGCTCAAGCCCAACCGCGAGGAACTGGCCGAGGTGGTCGGCGCCCCGCTGACCGACCTCGGCGACGTGGTCGACGCCGCCCAGTGCCTGCGGGACTGGGGGGCCGGCACCGTCGTGGCCAGCCTCGGTGCCGACGGCGCCGTGCTGGTCGACGCCGACGGGGTGCACACCGGCACCTGTCCGGTCGCCCGGCCCCGCAGCACCGTCGGCGCCGGCGACGCCCTGCTCGCCGGGTTCCTCGCCGCGGGCGCGCAGGGCACCGCCGCTCTCGCCGAGGGCCTGGCCTGGGGCGCTGCCGCGGTGAGCCTGCCCGGCAGCCGGATGCCCGGCCCCGCGGACCTGTTCCGCCACCTTGTCACCATCCACCCCTGACCGGACGGCCGGTTTCCCCTGCGGCCCTCCGACCGCCACCCTTCCGAAGGAGATACCCCCGTGAGCTCCTCCTCCTACACACCAGATGTGCAGGGCCAAGGCTTCAAAGCCACGGTGCAGCGCATCGGCGGCTACCTGGCCGCGATGGTCATGCCCAACATCGGCGCGTTCATCGCCTGGGGCCTGATCACCGCACTGTTCATCCCGACCGGCTGGATCCCCAACAAGACCCTGGCCGAACTGGTCGGCCCGATGATCACCATTCTGCTGCCGGTGCTCATCGGCTACACCGGCGGCCGGCTGGTCCACGGCCAGCGCGGCGCGGTCGTGGCCGCGGTGGCGACCATGGGCCTCGTCGTCGGCGCGGACGTGCCGATGATCCTCGGCGCGATGATCATCGGCCCGCTCACCGCCTACGTCCTCAAGCTGTTCGACGGCCTGGTCGAGAACAAGATCCGTCCCGGCTTCGAGATGCTGGTCGACAACTTCAGCGCCGGCATCATCGGCGCCGCGATGGCCATCGGCGGTGCCTACGGTGTCGGCCCGGTGGTCGAATGGCTCACCAAGCAGGCCGGCTCGGGCGTCGACTGGCTCGTCGACAACGATCTGCTGCCGCTGACCTCGGTGCTCGTCGAACCCGCCAAGGTGCTCTTCCTCAACAACGCCATCAACCACGGCGTGTTCGGTCCGCTGGGCATCGCCGAGGCGGCCGACAAGGGCAAGTCGGTCCTTTTCATGATCGAGTCAAACCCCGGCCCCGGCCTCGGCCTGCTGCTCGCCTTCATGCTCTTCGGCCCCCGCGCGCTGCGGGCCAGCACACCGGCCGCGATCATCGTGCAGTTCCTCGGCGGCATCCACGAGATCTACTTCCCGTACGTGCTGATGAAGCCGAAGCTGATCCTCGCCATGATCGCCGGGGGCGCGGCCGGCGTCGGCACCTTCGTGATCACCGGTGCGGGCCTGGTCGCCACCCCCTCGCCGGGCAGCATCTTCGCCTACCTCGCGGTCACCCCCAAGGGCAGCCACTTCGGGGTCCTTCTCGGCGTCCTGATCGCGGCTGCCGTCACCTTCGCGGTCGCCTCGGCCCTGCTCGGCTTCGGCCGCGGCGAGCCCGCCGCGGCCGACCTGGGCCCGGATGGGGAGACCGCTGTCCGCCCGGACGAAGAGACGGCCGTGCGCCCCGACGGAGAGCGGGTCGCCAGCCAGGACGAGGCCCGCACCGAACCGGCCAAGCAGGAGGTCTGAGCAGCATGCCCACCATCAACGGCACAGAGATCAAGAAGGTTGTCGTCGCCTGCGACGCCGGCATGGGCAGCAGCGTGATGCTGGCCAGCCAGCTCCGGCGGCAACTGGCGAAGAACGCGGTGACCGTCGAGCACACGCCGGTCAACTCGATCCCGGCCGACGCCGACGTGGTCATCTGCCACCAGGGGCTCGCCGCGCGGGCCCGGGTCAGCGCGCCCGACAAGGTGATCGTGCCGATCCAGGTGTTCCTCGGCGACCCGGGCGTCACCAAGGTCGTGAACGCGGTGCAGCGCGGCGGTGAACTGAGTGGCTGAGCTGCTGGCCCGGGACGCGATCCGGCTCGACGAGCGGGCCGGATCGCGGGACGAGGCGATCCGCCGCTGCGGCGCGGTACTCGTCGAGGTCGGCGCGGTCGCCCCGGCGTACGTGGACGCCATGCTCGCCCGTGAGCAGAGCGTCTCCACGTACATCGGGGAGGGTGTCGCCATCCCGCACGGGACGCTGCACAGCAAGGAGTCGGTCCAGCGCGATGCCCTCGCGGTGCTGCGCTTTCCGGACGGCGTCGACTGGGACGGCTTCGACGTGCGGGTCTGCGTCGCCATCGCCGCTGCCGGCGACGGGCACGTGGACATCCTGGCCCAGCTCGCCTCGGTGCTGATGGATCCGGAACAGGCACAGCGGCTACGAGAGTCGACGAATGTCGATGACGTGATCAGTATTCTCGAAGGGAAGCAATCGTGAAGGTTGTCCGATTCCACGCGCCCGGTGACGTCCGCATCGAGGACGCCCCCGAGCCCACGCCGGGCGCCGCCGACGTGAAGATCCGCGTCCGCGCCTGCTCTACCTGCGGCACCGACGTGAAGATCTCCCGCTTCGGCCACCACCACATCGATCCGCCGCGTGTCATGGGCCACGAGATCGCCGGCGAGATCACCGAGGTCGGCGGCGACGTCACCGGCTGGCAGCCGGGGGACCGGGTGCAGGTCATCGCCGCCATCCCGTGCGGCACCTGCGCCGAGTGCCGGCACGGCCGGATGACCGTGTGCCCCAACCAGGTGTCGATGGGATACCACTTCGACGGCGGCTTCGCCGAGTACATGGTCGTGCCGCACAACGTCCTCGCCGTCGACGGGCTCAACCGGATCCCCGAGGGACTCAGCTTCGCCGAGGCGTCCGTCGCCGAGCCGCTCGCCTGCGTCCTCAACGGCCAGAACCTCGCCGGGGTGGGGGAGGGCGACGACGTGGTCGTCGTGGGCTCCGGCCCGATCGGCTGCCTGCACGTCCGCCTGGCCCGGGCGCGTGGCGCGGCCCGGGTGTTCCTCGTCGACCTCAACCGCGAACGCCTCGATCTGGCCGCCAACCTGGTGCAGCCGGACGCGGCGATCTGCGGCGCCGAGACCGACGTGGTCGACGCGGTGCTCAAGCTCACCGAGGGCCGGGGCGCCGACGTCGTCATCACCGCCACGGCCGCGGGCGCCGCCCAGGAACAGGCGGTGCAGATGACCGCGCGGCAGGGCCGGATCAGCTTCTTCGGTGGCCTGCCGAAGGACAAGCCGGTCATCTCCCTGGACTCCAACCTCGTGCACTACCGCGAGCTGACCATCGTTGGGGCCAACGGCTCCAGCCCGGAGCACAACAAGGAGGCGCTGCGGCTCATCGCCAGCGGCGCCGTGCCGGTAGCCGACCTCATCACCCATCGCCTGCCGCTCGACCGCGCCCTCGACGCCTTCGGCATCGTCGCGCGCGGTGAAGCGATCAAGGTGACGATCGAGCCGTAGGAGGATCCGATGCCCACCAGAACAGTCCTCGTCGGCTCCGCGAGCGGGCTGCACGCCCGCCCGGCGGCCCTGTTCGTCGCCGAGGCGGCGAAGCAGCAGGTGCTGGTCACCATCCGCACCGGCGACAAGAAGCCCGTGCCGGCCCGCAGCATGCTCGCCGTGCTGTCGCTCGGCGCCAAGAAGGGCACCGAGGTCACCCTGGAGGCCGACGGCGACGGCGCGCAGGCCGCCCTCGACACTCTGGCCAGCCTCCTCGAACGTGATCTGGACGCCGTCGATGCGTGAGCTTCGGGGGATCGGGGCCAGCCCCGGCGGCGCGGCGGGGCCGGTCTACCGGCTGGCCCCGCCGCCGGCCCTGCCGCCGTCGGCGGAGACCGTTGATCCCTGGGCCGAGAAGGCGGCCGTCCGGGCCGCAGTCCTCGCCGTCGCCGCCGACCTGACCCGGCGTGCCGACACCGCCCTGGACGCGACCGCCGCCGAGGTCCTGCGCGCGCAGGTCATGATGGCGCAGGACGAGACGCTCGTCGACGCGGTCGACGTCGCCATCGACGGCGGTGCGGACGCGCCGCACGCGATCACCGACGTGCTCGCCGGGCACCGGGCCGCCTTCGAAGCCGCGGGCGGGTACCTCGCCGAACGGGTCAGCGACCTCGACGACGTGCGGGACCGTCTCGTCGCGGCGTGCCTGGGGCTGCCGATGCCGGGGGTGCCGGACCCGGGCCACCCGTACCTGCTCGTCGCCCGCGACCTGGCGCCCGCCGACACCGCCGGCCTCGACCCGGCCCTGGTACGGGGCATCATCACAGCCGAGGGCGGGCCGACCAGCCACACCGCGATCCTGGCCCGGACCCTCGGCATCCCGGCCGTGGTCCGCTGCGCGGGCATCCTGGACGTGGCCGACGGCACGCTGGTCAGCCTCGACGGCGCGAGCGGCGAGGTGGTCGCGGACGTCTCTGCCGAGACGGTGACCACCGTCAACGCGGACCGGCTCGCGGAGATCGAACGCCGGGCCCGATCCCGAGGCCCCGGGCGCACCGCAGACGGCCATTCCATTGCGCTGCTCGCCAACATCGGTTCCGCCCGCGACCTCACCGGCGAGGTGGAAGGCGTCGGCCTGTTCCGCACCGAGTTGCTCTACCTCGACCGCGGCGACCCGCCGTCACACGAAGAGCAGGTCGCCGCGTATCACGACGTCTTCGCCGCGCTGCCCGGCCGCAAGATCGTCGTACGCACCCTCGACGCCGGCGCCGACAAGCCGCTGCCGTTCCTGCGGCTGGCCGATGAACCCAACCCCGCGCTGGGCATCCGTGGTCTGCGGGTCGGGCGGCAGACACCTACCGTGCTCACCACCCAGCTGGCCGCGATCGCGGCGGCCGCCGCGGCGGCGGACGCCGACGTCTGGGTGATGGCGCCGATGGTCGCCACGGCGGGGGAGGCGTCCGCGTTCGCCGAGTCCTGCCGCGAGCACGGCCTGCCGACCGCCGGCGTGATGATCGAGGTGCCGGCCGCGGCCCTGCGCGCCGGCCAGGTGCTGCGCCACGTGGACTTCCTCAGCATCGGCACCAACGACCTCAGCCAGTACACGTTCGCCGCCGACCGCATGTGTGGCGAACTCGCGGAACTGCTCGACCCTTGGCAGCCCGCGCTGATCGCGCTCCTCGCCTCCTGCGCGGCAGCCGGCGCCGAGGCGGGCAAGCCGGTCGGTGTCTGTGGAGAGTCCGCCGCGGATCCCGCATTCGCCCTGGTGCTGGCCGGCCTGGGCATCACCAGCCTGTCCATGGCGCCCCGCAGCATCCCGGCGGTGCGCGAGTCCCTGGCCGCGCACACCCTGGACGAGTGCCGCCAGATCGCCGAGGCGGCCCTGGCCGCCGCCAGCCCCGAGGCAGCCCGGGCGGCGGCGGTCGGTGCTTCGCGCCGGCTCCGGTCCGGCGACAGCGTGTCCGTGCGGTAAACCCGTCACGGTCCGTTATGGCACGGCCTGCGTCGCAAGAGTGGGAGAAGGCATCATCATCGATGCCGACACACGCAGGCTCGTGCCACAGACCTTGAATCGCCAGGTCCGTCCACTGTGGTTCGGCGCGCCGGTGCCGGAGATCGCGCGCCGGCTGCGGGTGTCGCAGACCGCGGTGTACGGCTGGCGCAAGCGTCGATCAGCGGTGGACCTGGCCCGGTGTCGGGCCTGATACCTCGGATGTTCGTCCAGGTCGCGATGCACGGAAAGCCGCCGCCGGGAACCGGCGGCGGCTCTCGCATGTCCCCGTCAAGGGACGTCAGCTGACCGGGCAGCGCATGGGCGAGATCACCGAGGCCCGATCGGCCTTCGGTAGCTGACGCCGGCAGTACGGGACAGAGAGCAGGATCCGGATGGGCCTGCTGCTGGGCCACCACGCCGCCCGGCCGCTGACCACCTGGATCCGGCTCCGCCGCCCTACACGAGCGCCAGCGCCTGCAGGCACTCATCGAGGCCGTATTCGCGTGTTGACGGCTCGCCGAGGTTGAGGGCCGTCAGCGAGACAGCCCCTAAGGGCACCGGAGAACGGCGGCGGCCAGTTTCTCTAGTGCCTCCTTGTGTGCGGCCATGGGTTCGTGCTCGGTTGTATGGAGGGTGCTGATGGCCTCGACGGCTTCGGACTTCTGTTCAGGGGTGAGTTTGTGGCGGTTGTCCGTGATGAACTTGTCGGCGGCCTGGACGTCGGTGAGGGCGCCGGAGGCGATGGCACCGATGATCCGTACCAGTGAAGGGGTGAAGTCGTCGATGCCGACCGCGGCGACGACCCCGGCAAGCTTGCCGGTGGTCAGGCCGTCGCGGTCGAGCTGTTCGGCGCGGTGCAGTTCGGCGGTGACGGAGAGCAGCGCCTCCGTGCGGTTTGCGTCGTCGGCGTTGAAGTAGTCGGCCAGAACGTGGGCGTGGCCGGCTGTGGCCAGTTCGAGGACCGGCTCCAAGGTGGCCACGGACGGCTGGTCGGGCACTCGGCCGATCATGTCCTGGACCTCGGTCAGGTGGTACCACATCTGGTCAGGGTTCCAGCCACGCAGGCTGTCGCGGACGGAGTGCCGGTGCGACTGCGACCGCAGGTCGGGTGCCCAGATCAGCGTCCCGAGCCGGTCGTCGATGCGCTTGACCGCGGCGGTCGGTCGGCCCAGCGCGGCCACTGCGCGCAGCGTTGCCTGGTCGAGCGTGCGCCATGTCTGCGCTGAGGCGAGGCTCTGGTTGGCCGGGTGGGTGGCGGTGGCTGCCCATAGGTTGTCCAGGTGCATGGTGAGCCCACCGGTGTCCGGCTTGGCCGGGGGGTGCAGGATGGCCGCGCCGTAGGGGGTGAGCCGCTGCACCAGGTGGTCATGCCGCCCACGGGTCACGACGATCGGCAGTCGGCCGCGCTGAGCGAACTGTTCCATCAGTTCGTTGACGGTCTTGATGTCCTGGTCCACGAGGTTGAGGCCGCGCCCTACGCCCAGCAGGATGACGACCTCCCCGGGTGGGAGGCTCGCGGCGAGTCCGTTGACCAGCCTCTCCGGTTCCGGTCCATGGGACGAGACGACATAGAGGCGTCCGTGCTCGGTGACCGTGTCAGCCCGCCGCAGATCCCAACTCGGTTCCGGAGCCGCCGATTGCCCTGGGTCGGTGGCGGTGGCCAGATCGACCAGGCCGGCCACCGTCGGCAGGACCGCCGCCATGTCCGGCACCCGCTCGCGGACCGCACCGAGCGTCTGGTCGAGGGTGAGCAGCAGGTTCTGGTACATGTCCACGATCACGGCCGGCGGCAGGTTCCCCTCGCCCAGCAGCGCGCCCTGCAGCCGGGCGGCACTCGTGCGCAGGTGTTCCGCCAGGTCCAGCGTGTCGGGGTGTTGCGCCAGACGGGTGGTCAGAGTACGGCCGACGCCCTGGATGCCCGCGGCGACCCGGGCCATCTCGATCGGGTCACGTGTCGCCTCGATGACGGGCGGCGCGGCCACCGGGACGGTCCGGGCCACCGCGACAACGGGCCCGGCCGGGACGTACGCGCCGTAAGCGCCGTCGCGGCCCTCGATGAACAGCCGCGGCGTACCCTCCGGGCCGAACCCCATGCCGTCGGGCTCCCCCGGATCGACGACGACCACGGTGACAGCCAGGGCGTAGGCGACGGCCTCGGCCAGCGTCCCCCGCGGGAGCGCGACCCGCAGATCCTCATCGGCCAGCATCGCGCCGTACGTGTGCGCGACCGACAGCCCCTCGGCGACCTGCGACACCAGCGCCGCTGCCGTGTGGTGGCCCTCGTTCTCCAGGTCGTACGCCACGAACTGCAGATCCGACTGGTCGAGGATGTCGAGCAGACTGAGAGGTTCGTCCGGATTCCAGAGGTCCCAGGCCCGTTCGACCGCCGCCCGTGCGCCGACGTCGAGCAGGTAAGCGATCGCCTCCTCGGTTGAGGTGCGCATCGCCGGCGGTGCGACGACAGAGTCCCGGATCCGGGCCGCCACGTGTCGCCACAGACCCGGGGGATCGCTCACCGGCAACGGCACGTTCTGTCCCGCAGCGGCGGCCAGCACCGCGATGGCCAGCGCGTCCGGCCCGGTGGCCAGCGCGCCGCCGACCGGCCGGGAGAGGGCGTCGGGCACTGGAACAATGTCCGTGGTGTGCGATGGTTCGTCCTCCGGCTCCGCCAACAGGGCAGGGCTCGCCGGGGCAGCCATCGTCGTGTCGGTCCCGACGGAGGCCGTGTCGTCCGCGGGGGCGGCTCCTTCGACGCGGGCCGCGACCGCGGCGGCTCGCCGGACGCTCGCCGCGCTCAGCATGGCCAGCGCGCGAAGCTGACCCTTCGGGAACAACTCGAAGTCCTCAACGGTCGTGCCGGCCGTTTCCGGGGTACGCCGGAGCAACTGCTCCGGGTCCTCGGTCTTGCTCCAACCCAGGACGGCCAGGCGGCGCACCGGGTCGTCGTCCGTCAGCGCCAGAAGCAGGAGCTGACGGGCGGTCCCGTCCGCATCGACCAGGTCATCCACCCGTATCCGGCTCTCGCCCGCACTCACGTCGACGCGGTTGACCGAGAGCCCACGTCCGGCGGCGGCCGACAGCAGCTCCTCGAGGAGCAGCCAATTCGGAGCCTCGCCGTCCAGGCGTAGGTCCAGCCGCAGCACCCTCGAGCCATCGACGTTCGTTTCGGTCATGTCGACGTCGTCCTGCCGGCCCACGAGGAAGAGCTCGGCGGTCGCGGCCTCGTCCTCGACCACCTGGAGGACCACACTCACCGTGGCATCTCCCCGGAACTCGGGCAGATCCAGACGCGGCAGGGTCGACTGGCCGACCGCCGCCACCCGGTCGCCGAATTCCCGGACGTTTTTCAGCAGGTCGACGTCGTTCGACGACCGGACAAGGATCCGGTCGATCCGTTGTTTGAAGTGGTCCGGGAAGGCGGCTGAGCGCCAGTCGTCGAGCGTGTCACGTACGGCGGGCGTCGGCTCCTTCAGCAACGCCAGAGTTTCTCCGCTCGCCATGCTCACGTCGTACAACCGCCAGATCTGCTCGGGTCGGATTCGATAGCGCCGCCACAGGCCGTTGGCCCAATCCACCGCATGGCGGGCCAGCTGCTGCGGAGACATCCAGGCGGAATCGCGATACACCTTGGACTCGACGTCACCGGGCGGGGCTGTCGAGCGGACGTACGCCTCGAACAATCGCGGATCCCCGAGCGCCTTCTGCTGCGACTCCCGCTTGATCACTAGGTGCGGCGGCACCGACGTGGGCAGCTCGAACGCCCGTTTCGCCGCGAAGAGCAGATCGATCTGCGTACGACCAGCGGCATGAGCCCGCTCCGGTAGATCGGTCAGAACCCGCTCGGCGTTCACGGACACCCGGGCAAGCAGGGCCGGCGCCCCCGGATAGTCCAGAGCCCGCCAACCAGCCCGCCGCAGAGCAGCAGCGACGCTCGTCACCGCCGTGAACCGGTCCGCCTCGGTGTTGAGCACGGACAACCGGCCCCGCAGTTCCTCCGCTTCACCTTGCCACGCCCGCGAAAGATCCCGCGGATCGGTGTGCAACAGCGACGACACCATCAACAACCGGACCGGCTCCACCACCTCCCACTCCTGGGCGATCCGCTCCACCTCGCCAGGCCTGGGCACCCGTCCGACGTGCAGACTGAACGCAGTCACCCACTCCTGACTGAGATCCCCCAGCGACACACCCAGCCGCAGGATGTTCTCCACCTCCCAACCGCCCGCCGGATCCCGCTCCTGCCGCTCCTGCCGCAGATCCTCCAGAACATCGAGCCAGGACCCCAGCCGGAACCACCCGCCTCCGAACACGATGTCCGTGTCTCGCCCGCCCAGCCCGAGGACCCCCGCATACCAGTGGCGGATCGCCCTCTCCATGCGCCTCGGAGCATCGAGATCTCCGAGGGTGAGCCGGAAGTCACTCATGAACGCGCCCCGGAGGGGCGTCTCGACCGGGAAGCGCTCACTCATTTTCTGGAGTTGGCGCACGACGTATTCCCTGAACCGCTCCGTGCCCTGCGCGAACACCTCGCCGCTGGACCCCCACACCGACCGCGTCATTCGCATCAGCCGCGCCGGGCGGATATTGAGACGGTACGCGACGAGCTCGATGTTGCGCAGCGCCTCCGCATCGACGACGGCGTCTCCGAACTCGCGCGTCGCCTCCGTGACCGCGTCGGCGAAGCCGACGAGCCAGCTACCGTCCTCGAGGAGCCGGTCGATCAGAGTGTCGGTCGAAACGCCGGTACGCCGACTCAGCCCCAGCAGCTCCACGAGTTCGAGGTCGACGGAGCCGGCCAGGGCGGCCTCGATCTCTTCCGCCTCGACGTCCAGACGCTCGGCCCAGTAGGCGTCGGCGAGCAGCATGTCGGGGTCGCCCGTCGTCGACCTGTGGAACGGCCAGTCGCCGCCCTCGTCCGGTTGCAGCTCGGCGTCGATGAAGGACGCCCACTCGGCCGCAGTGGCTCCGTCTGTCGACCGGAATTGCGCGGCCAGCAGGTAAGCCAGCTCGCCCGCGGTCTCGCTGAGCTGCTCGACGATCTCCCGGGCCAGGATCCGCAGCGGCCGGTCCAGGCTCTCCGTGGCCCGCACCACGCCGTCACCGGCCAGCCGGAGAGCGTCGATGGCCAGCGCGATTTCGAGGCCCTCCGTCGAGACCACCGGCAGGTCGTCGCTGTCCAGCCGGTCTTTCACCGTGTCCGCCCGGTCGCTGTCGGGGTCGGCCAACCGATGAACCTCCAGGGCTAACGTCCCGGCCCTGCGAGCCGCCTCGGCCCGGTCGGCGGCCAAGATCTCCAGCACGACGTCCCGCGCGGAGTCGGCCACACCCTCCACCGCGTCGAGTATGCCCGGGACCGGGTGGTCCGTCGGGAGAGCGCCGCGCATCGCACTGGCCGCTTTCCGGATCGACGAGGCGCGCTCGTTCACCCGCGTGAAGGGGTCGCTCCGCAGATAGTCGGGGGCCAGGTCGAGGATTCGTTCTCCCAGGTGGCGTAGTTCGGACAGGAGTAGGCCGTCCGGGCCGTTGCCCCGGGCCCCGACCCACAGCAGCGCCTCCAACGTCTGGTCGTCACCATCGACGTTCAGGAACCGCCGGAGCTCCGTGACCAACTCGTCGGTGGACGGCCGCTCGTCCAACGACGTCACCCGACCCAGCAGCGGCACCAACGGCCGCAGCAACGACACGTCGACACCCAGCCCGACGGCCAGACCGGCCACGTCCGCCGGATCGACCCCACCGGCCAGATACGCCGTCCGCAGCACCTCCTCGGCGACCAACGGAACACCCGTACGCTCCGCCAGATCCACCAATCGGGCGGCCCCGCCATCGCCGAGCCCCACGCGGTCCGCCGTCACCCCCACCTGAGCAAACCGATGCTCGAGGTGCTCCATCCGGCGCACCCATCCCGCCTCGACCACCGCAGGCACCGGCACATCCGGCAGATCGAACAGCTGATCGATCACAGTCTCCGGCCGTACCTCGGGCAATGCCGCCGCCACCAACCGCAACGGATACCGGTTCGCTTCCGGATCCCGCGAGCCGAACAACTCGCCCAAGTTCTGCACAAAGAATCCCAACCGGGCACTGTGCTTCATCCACTCGGCGATCAGTGGACCGTCGAACCCGTGCGCGACCAGACGGTCCCGCACCGCGGTCCCGTACGCCTGGCCCTGCCGGCGCACCGCCGACACCCGCGCCTCACCGAGCAACTGCGGGTCCACCACCTCGACCCGCAGACCCGCGACCAACCCCGGCCACCGCGACACCACAAAGAACACGTCGAACGGCTCGACACCGAGGACCTCAGCCGCCGCGACGAGCGAAGCCGGCACCGCGAGCCCCAGTGCTCGCGCCCACTGCGCCGACGTGGTGACAATCCGCCCACGGCTGGTCCGGATGCTCTCCAACGCCAACTCAGCCGGCAACTCCGCCAACAAGGCCAACGGAACACCATCGCCCCGCAGGCGATGCAACTCCGCCCGCTCACCGGCGTCCAACCCCAACCCGGACGCCAACCGCACCACATCAGTCAGATCAATCCGATTACGCACACCCTCCCCGGCCAACGCCTCCACCAGACGATCAACCCACGCACCACCGGACGGATCCACCACCACCGAATCCCCGGCAACCCGCGCCAGCACGTCCCCCACCGCGGCGACCACCTGCTCCGGATGCAACCCCAGATCCCGAGCCACCGCATACGCCGGCGGCGACAACACCACCGGCACCCCACCCAGCACCTCCGACAACTCCACCAACCGCCGCTCACCAGGCTCATCCAGACCCAAGTCGCGCGCGACCCGCCCCACCGCGGCCTGATCCACCACCCCACTCGCGGCGATCCGAAGAACAGCCCTCCACGGCAACCCGGCAGCACGCAACTCGGCGGCAGCCATCCGCGCGTCGGAGTGTGTATCACCCGTCAGCACAGTCATGTCTGGAGCCGACTCGCCGAGGACGGCACTGCCCTTCCGGTACGCCTGATCGACCAGGAGGAGGAGATCGTGGAACTCCGCACGAACCGCCGACAGGCCATCCGGCGTCATCGTGCCCAGCCGCGAACGCACGAGGTCGACCTGCCGAGCCAGCTGGTCCAGCACGCCGAGGGCATCACCGGCCGCGGTGTCCCCGGCGGTGGCGGCCCGCGTCAACCTGGCCCGCAGCGACCGCCCCACACCGTAACGCCCAGTCACCGTCAAGGCGGACAGCATCGCGTGCAGCCCGTCCGGCTCCTTCGGCACCAGGTCGTCGAACCGCACGGGCGGCGTCGGGATCGACCGCACCATGTTCACCAGGACGTCACCCGGTAGTGCTGTCGGGTGATGCGAGAAGGGTGGGGTTTCTGCTTGTTGCCACAGGTTGTGCCGGGCGGACACGAATTCGTTGATTGCGGGGAGCGGATGTTGGTTGTGGAGCCGGTCGGGATGGGCGTGCTGCTTCTGCGCCAGTCGGGTGATCGCAGCATAGGCCTGCTGATAGACAAGAACAGTGTCCTGCACGATGCCGGGAATGGTCTTTTCGGCGCTTGCGGCGAAGTTTTCCCACATTGCCGAGGCCGTGTCGATTTCGTGCAAAGTCGCCGCGTCGACCGTGTCGCGTTCCGCGTGTGACCGTAGTTGCTGCAGCCATCCGGTTATGGGGATGGTCGCAATTTTTCTCAGCTCGTCGACGAGCTCGCGCCGGCTGTCGGAGTCCAGATCCGGGCGCAGCAGTGCGGGCCGCTGCGAAAGATTGTTGTCATCGGTGTCGGCCAGCCGTGGTCGCGGAGATTGCTGGACAGCCGCCGGGTCCAGGTCCGTCACGGCTGCGGCGGCCTGCCCGGTGGTGTTCGTCGGGGCAAAGTCGACGAAGGTCACACCCACGTACTGGTTGTACTGGGTAGAGCCCTGCAGCGCCCGCTCGATGCGGTCCACCAGGTTCTCGGCGGAGGCGACCCGCTGTCTCGCTCCTTGCAGAATCGTAAGGGTGTGGTCCCGGAAGCGGTTGGAGGGTGGTAGGCCGTCCCGGGCGGCAAGCATGGCGTCCCTCGCGTAACTGAGATTGTCCTGGGCTTGCCAGAGATTGGTGCTGGCCCGCTCGAGCAGGCGCCGCAGGGATGACTGCGTCTGCTGCTGATGTTGGAGCCGACCGGCGATGTTGTCGTGCGTGTCTCCGATTTCTCGGTCGACCTGGTCGACCGCTCGGTTGATGGCGTCGAGCTCCCGCTCCCGGATCCGTGGCGGGTTTTCGTACGCCGCCGTCATGTCCGCTATTTCTTCTGTCTGCCGATCGATGTCAGGCAGGCCGGAACGGCTGGTGTGGAGGTAACGGAACTCGCCGCCCACTACGTCGTGCGCATCGACGCCGTCCCGGGTGAGGTTGATCCCAAATTCATCCCCGACGTCATAGAACGGCACCGGCGAACCGTCGAGGTAGCGGTAGCCGTAGAGAATGTTGTCGGCTGCCCTGCCAAAATACGCATTGTGGAAGAAGTTGGCTCCACCGGTCGAGCTGTCGTAGACCTCCGGCAATCCATCGACAACGATATCGATGTTGTCATATCTGATGAAATACTCGTTCATCATGTTCTTGATGGATTGAGCGCGTTGTCTCAGAAAAACCTGGGCACGGTCGGGCAGATCGGCGTGCATGTCCGCGAAGTTCTTGCGGGTGGCGAGCAGAAGGAAGTGTTTGGCAATCAGCGCTGGCGTGCGGGTATGGTTGTAGATGAACCTTTTTATGTTCGTTCCGAGATGGGGATACAAGAACGCGAGGTGCCCGGCGATCTGGCGTGCATGCCAGGGAAGTCCGCGGGCGCGGGTGTACTCCAGGAAGTCGGCGGCGACCCGGTCACCGATCGCGAGGCCTTCCCGGGCCAGGTCCCGCAGATCCTGACTTCCGGTGTGGTCGAAGTTGTTCAACGCGAACTGCACCCAGTTGTACAGTGAGTAGCTCTTCAGGCCCGCAGTCCACTGCGTGTACGGGGCCGCAAACTCGCCGCCCAGGACCATGACACTGTCGGCCGCCGAATTGCCGGAGCCGCTCACGGAGAACTCGATGCCCGGCACGTTGCCCAGCGCATCCCCTAGTGAGACGTACCGCCCTTCCGGGATGGTGAGAAGTCCACGCAGGGCTCTGGAGCGGGCAGATCGGACTGCACTGAGGCTGAGAGCGTTCTCGTGCTCCGTGACTCTCGCGGGCCGGGAGACGATCTCAATGATCCAGACACGGCCGGTCCGACCGTTGATCGTCCGATGCTGGCTGTCAACCTTGAAGATTAGTTCAGGGGACCAGGCGAGGACCTCACCCTCTTCCAGAGTGAACTGGTTGTCCGGCGACCCGATCTGGATGGCGACCTCGGTCTCCAGCCCAATTCGCCAGGTGGTGTCGGCCGCTGCGATCTCGGCCGCGGTCGGCGCCAGCCCGTCCGGCGCATGAGCCTGCTGGTGGAACGTGGCCTGCACGTCTCCGTTGTCGTCAGCCTGGTACGTGACCCACGGGGCGCCGATCACACTGGGGTCGTCGACGACGACATGCCCCCGGTCGGTCGTTCTCACCACGCCCATGGCCGCTCGCACCGGCACCGCGGCGAGTTCCCGCGCCAGACCACGAGCGAACCACAGGCCCGCCTCACAGGCCACGATCGTGATCGGGCGACCGTTCCAGTGGGGATCACTCCGGATCAGGCCGGCTACCACTGCCGGGTCGTAGGTGTGTCCGCCCGCGACCAGCTCACCCTCGGCGCCCTCCATCGAGAGTTTGTAGTCCCCGCCGACCACGAACGCATCGGCATGCGACTGATGAGCCGTATCACTCTCGTGCAGCAACCGCAGGCCCGCATCCGAGTACACCGGCCGCACCGGCCCAAACACCTTATCCACCGGGCTGTCCGAGGCGGCATGCGCATCAGCCAGGTGCGCCGCCGGGTGGACGCGCACGAACGTGGCGCGGGCGACGTCGGTGACGAGACCGCCGTGCTCGTCCAGGTGGGTCACCCGGCCGGCCGTAGCCCCCGACAGATTGGTGGCCGCTGCAGACCTGGCCGGCAGGTCGACGGGAAGCCCGATAGCGTCCGCCCGAGAGACCACGTCGAAGTCCGGCCGGTCCAGCTCGGCGGCGAGGGGCCGGTGCACAGCGGCGGTCAGGCTCTCCCGTGTTTCGGCGAGCAGCGCAGCCCGGACGAGTTCTGAGCCGGCGAACTCACCGGGCAGTCGCACCTCCAGCACCGCTCCGCCAGGAGCGCTCCGGCGGGGGGCGGTGAGCACTTCCTGCGGGATCGGCTGCCTGGTGGGGTCCAGCCAGCGGCCGGAAGTCACCCAGGTGTTCATGAACTCGGGACATTCCAAGGGCGTGGTCATCATGACTCCTCGGTGCTGCGCGTTGCGGCGTCGACATCGACCGACGGAAGCGAAGGTTCAGTGGCAGAAGTTGATCTCGCGCTTGAGGTCGGCGGTGCGGGTGAGGAGCTCGACCTTCGGCTCGGGCATCAGGCTTTCGGCCAGCGGCAGAAACACCTTCTCCAGGCGGAAGTGCCAGGGCACCCGGTCCTCGCCGGTCAGACACGTCTCGGTCAGCACAGCCCTGAGGTGTTCTCGGACGGTCTCCCAGTCCGCCCCTCGGCCGGCGTTCGTGGCGAACTCCGGAAAGTACCGTTCGAGCAGACGGCTGACGGCGTCGAAGATCAAGGCGTGGGCATGCCCGGTGGGCAATTCGCCGATGGTGATCCGTGCCGTGTCCGCGGGCGACTGGTCCGCCGCGTCGCGCAGCACGACCGCCTGCTGCGGCGCGATCTTCCGGTCGAGCATCGCCTGAAAGAGCAGGCCGTCCCAGAGCAGCCGGGTCTGATACGGCCCCGGCACGTGCGAATCGTTGGCAATCGGCGGGAGCGACCGGGCGGTCAGGTAGTCGAACACGAACGTGAGGTCGACCGATCGGTCGAACGCGATCGGCGGCTCCGTGGTCATCGTGAGCCGGGCGGTGGGTTCCAGTGCCGTCTCCCCGGCTCGGAAGCCCACGTTCGTACCGATGGCCGCGATCACCTCGAAGGCTCTGAGCCGGCGATCCGAGGGCGCAAGCTCGGCTGTTCCGGGCAGGTCGTTCTGCTCGGGCTCGGTGGTCGCCTCGCGCATCTCGCGCAGCCCGTCGACCGCGGACCGGGTGGTCAGCTCGGCCAGGTTGGCCTGGACGTAGTCGCGAGCCTGTTCCCAGGTGTCGGTGTTGAGCAGCCCACGCACCACCGGCGGGACGGGTAGAGGTCTGTCCTGGCCCGGTGCGGCGGCGTCGTTCACGGCCTGCTGGTCGAGCGGCCCGGAGGTCCGGCTCACCGTCGAACCGGTCCGCACCTCGATCGTGAAGTCCAGGTTCTTCGGGATGACCTGCATCAGCGTGCCACGATGCCGTTGAACGATCGCTTCGACGACGTCACTGCGCGCGCTCGCGATGACAATCGGCCGGGCTCCCGCTGCCTGGAGCCGCTGAAGCGTGGTGCCCAGGACGTTGCGCTGGCCGGGGTCGAGGGTGCGCTCGGTCCGCAGTTCCTGCACGTCGAGGGCGACGACCGGCAGGCCGGTAACGTCGATCCGATCCAACCCCAGCCGCTTCTGTGCCGACTCCGGCCAGTCTCCGATCAGGACCATGCCGTCGCGGGGGCGGGCGATGGCCCCCGGTGGCACGCCGATCAGCGGCGCCGGTGGCACCGATGTGAGAATCTCGGCGGGTACGTCTGGAAGCGCGGTGGGTTCGCCGTTGCTGTCGAAGACGGCGGTTACCGTCTCCTCGCCGTACAGCACGGACGTACGCCAGTCGGCCGAACTGTCCACGGAGAACGGCACCCGCTCACCCGCCCGGGGGTCGGCCCACGAGAGCGCTCCGTCCCCGCCGCTGGTCAACCACAACAACTGCCTGGTCGGCGAGCTGAACGAAAGCCCGCTGACCAGGGCGGCGGCACCTGGATGAGTACGGAGGAAGTCGATCGTCCGCTGGGGCTCGACCATCGCCGGACGGGCCCCGATCACATCGAACGTCTCGCCGACCCCGAGCGGTCTCGTGCGCGTCCGCAGATCGGTGAGTTGATCTGGAGCCCGGTGGAAGAGGGAGATGTAGGTGCCGATGGCGTACGTCGTGGCATGTTCCTCCCGGCCGCGGTAGGCGTCCTGGTCCGCTGTCGGCGCGGGCTCGACACCGAGCTCGGCTTGCAGGTCACCGACGATCGAAAGCCACTGTTCGGCCTGGGCGGCGGGGTCAGCCGCCGACCGTTCGAGAGCGGCCGAGAGCCTCTCCAGCGCGGTCCGCTGCGCCATCGCGTTCCGAGGAAGGACCAGGTGCGCGGCCGGCTCCGCGGCCGTCTCGGTGCCGGTGGCGTCCACCGCGACGAACGATTCCTCGCCGCGCATCGACGCCGGGGCGTACACCGGAAGGTCGTAGCGGTCGGCGAACTCCCGCAGCCGGGTCGCGTCCACGAGCACACCGAGTGGACTGAGGGCGACGAGCGTGATTATCGCCCGGGCTGCCGAGTCGAGGTTTTCCAGATACGAGCGCAGCCCGTCGCGGTGTGCCGGCTCGATGTCCGTGCGCAGGAACATCGCGACCTGGCTCGGCACCGGTATGTCTTGGGCCGTGGACCGCAGCGCCTCGTCAACCAGATCGCCACCGGTGAGTCCGGCCTGGAAGTAGAAGCCCCGGCCAGGCACCGACTGCAGCGTACCCCCGAGGCATTCGATGATCTTGCCCGGCACGTGCACTCCTACTGTTGATGGTCGGGGCGGCTCAGGCATTGAGGCGATGACGACGGATGTCGGAAACCAGGTATTCAGCGCGGTGGTGCCGTGTCGGACGGCGCCGGGGCGGGCCGGTCCGCGTCGAACTCGCGGCGCAGCACCGGCAGCACCTCGGCGCCGAGCAGGTCCAGTTGCTCCAGGACCGTCTTCTCCGGCAGTCCCGCGTGGTCGATGAGGAAGAGCTGACGCTGGTAGTCACCCACGTAGGTGCGAAAGGTGAGCACCTTGTCGATGACCTGCTGGGGGCTGCCGACCGCCAGCGGCGTCTGGCGCAGGTACTGCTCGAGCGCAGAGCCGGACGCGTACGGGGCATTGTCGAAGTAGGGCCGAAAATCCTCGACAGCGTCCTCCGAACGCGGGCGGACGTACACCTGGCCGCCGAGGCCGACGATCGCCTGGTCAGGATCGCCGTGCCCGTGCTTCGCGAACTGCTCCCGATAGTGGCCGACGAGCGCCGCGGTGTGCTGCCACGGCCAGAACAGGTGCATGGCGAACAGACCGTCACCGTGCCGGGCGGCGAGTTCGGCGGTCTCTTCGCTGGCGACCGCGGCGTGCCAGACGAAGGGCGCCACATCGTCGAGCGGCCGCGGCACGGAGGTGAAGCCGCGTAACGGCGTGCGGAACGTGCCGGTCCAGTTCACGTCCTGCTCCGCCCACAGGCGGCGTAGTAGTGCGTAGTTCTCGGCCGCGAGCGGGTAGCTGTCCCGGGCGTCCCTGCCGAACCACGAATACGCCTGCCCGGCGTTGCCCCGGCCGAGCAGGAGGTCCAGGCGTCCGTCGCAGAGGTGTTGCAGCGTCGCGTAGTCCTCGGCGATCCGTACCGGGTCGCCGGTGGTGATCAGCGTGGCCGCCGTCGACAGCCGGATCCGGTTGGTGCGCGCGGCGAGGTAGGCGAGCACGGCCACCGGCGCGGAGGACGCGTACGGCGGCTGGTGATGCTCTCCCAGCGCGAACACGTCGAAACCCACCTCCTCGGCGTGTTCCGCGATCCGCACCACGGATCTGAGCTTCTCCCGCTCCGTCGGCCGCCGCCCGGTCAGCGGGTCGGTCGTGCGGTCACCGATGCTGTAGACGCCAATCTCCACAGCCTGTTGAGACGGACAGCGGCATGCTCAGGTTCATGAGCCGGTCGGGCAGTGTCGTGGACCTGCTCGGCGACGACCCGGGTCCGCCGATCGCCGACGGTGCCGGGAACAGCTACCGTGTCGAGCAGTACGACAGGCAGGACCGCGCCCGCGACCAGCGTTGGATGCTCATCAAGTAGTCATGGGACAAGTGATGACCGACCACATCGGCGACGCACACGTCGAGGAGTCGACCCTCGGGTCGCACTTCCTCGGTGAGCTGAGCCCGGCAGAGAGCGACGCCATCCATCGGCACCTGCAGGACTGCGACTCCTGCCGGACGCAGGCGGACGCCGTCGTCGACGCCATCGCCCTTCTGGAACTGGCTGACCTGGCCGCGGAGCTCGGAGTCATCACCGAACCCCCGGCGCGAGACAGCCATCCGGCGCCCGTCCTCAGTAGCCGTCCCCCCGGACGGACCGGAAAGACCGGGCCGGTCCGATCCCGTACGCGCGGTAAGCGCACCCGTCTCGTACGCCTCGGTTCCCTGCTGGCCGTCGCCCTGGTCGTCGCCGGCCTCGGGCTCAGCGCGCTCGTGCGCGGGCCCGGCACGCCGGACGCCTCGGTCACCACGGTGACCGTGAACGCCACCGCGAAGGACGACAGGTCGGGCGCCACCGTCTCGATCTTCCTGACCGGGCTGGACGACGGCGGCACGCGGGTGCGCGCCACCGTCGTCGGCCTCAAGGAAGGCGACAAGTACGTCCTGTACGCGGTGACGGCCAATGGCACGACACACCGCGTCGTGCAATGGCTCGGGCAGGCCGGTGTGCAGGACGTCACGGGCGACCTCGCGGGGGTGGACGTGGGCGACCTGTCCTACTTCACCGTCTCGCGCGATCCGTCCGGCACGGTCGTGTCGGTGCACCTGACGAGCGCGGCCGGCAAACCGCGCAGATAGCGCTGACCTACGTCCGAAGCGCGGGCCGCTGCTCATGCGGCTGAGGTGGACCGCCAGCCCTTCGAGTAGTGGCCCAGCTCAATCGCCACCCGGGTCAGGTCAGCCTTGTTGTTGACGTTGAGCTTGGCGCGGATCCGCTTCGCGTACGTGTTCACGGTCGCCTGCGACAGGCCCATCCGGGTCGCGATCTGCGAGTGGGTCAGTCCCGACGCGATCAGGCGCAGCGTCTCGATCTCCCGTGGTGCCAGGCTGGTGGCGTCCTCGTCTTCGGCATTGGTCAACTCCAGTTGGAACCGACCGGCCATCTTCGGACACACGTAGAAGCCGCCCTGCACGATCACCCGCATCGCCTCACGCACATCGGCCTGCTCCGCGAACCGGCTGATGCAGCCGCGCGCGCCGGCCCGGATCGTGGCCAGCAACGTCGCCGAGCCGGTCCACGACGAGCTGACCAGCGGCCGGCCCAGAGCGGCCACCTTCGCGATCTGGATCACCGTCGCCACGTCGATCTGCGGAAGATCCAACACCACCGCGTCGTACGAGCCAGCTGTCGGGTCGAGTTCCGCCACCGACCCGACAGCGGCCGCCACCCGCATGTTGGCGTCGTCGGACGCCAACTTCTCCATGCCCGCGCGGGAGATCGGATGCTCCGCGACGATCGCAACTGTGAACACGCGCTCCTCCAAGCTTCTGCTACCACCCCCGGCAGGGTGGGGGCAGCCATCAAACGGCGCGCGACCGTCCCCAGTTCACGCTTTCGCGAAAATCTGCGAGTCGCCTCGTCGAGGACCTCCCCCCGCCTCGAAGAGGGGATTGCGGCCGGTCCCGATCCCCTTCCTAGCGACCCGACGGCCGGGATGACCCGCCAGGTCACCCCGGCGGTGCGGTCCTCGACCACCTCGTCAGCATGGGGGACATGGTTGTCAGCCCCTACTTGGAGGACTACAGCGTCTTGAGCACCGGTGGCAGGCTGACCGTGTCGAAGCAGGCCGAGGGATCGAGGGATGCGGTGCTTGGCTCGGAAGAGTTCGAGACGCGATGCCGGCGGCGCTACGCGACGTGACAGCGCAACTCCTTAGATCAAGAAACGCCGCATGCCCGACCCGCGGGATATCTTCGACAGCATGGCCCCGGGCCTGATGCCGCCCGCCTGAACGGTGCCGGCAGGCGTACTTTGAGCGATGGTCGTCGAAAAGTCGGTAAACCGAGGGTCTGATGCGGGTGGAAGACGTTGCTACGGGCGCCCATGTGGCGGACCTGCTGGCCCTCTATTACCTCGACGCGCTCGACCGGCGTAGCGGGGAGCAGGTCGGCCACCATCTCCAGTCGTGCCAGCTGTGCCGGACGGCGGCGACCGAGGTGTGCGAGACGCTCGCCGCGCTGGCCCTGCTCAGCGACGACGGGGATGACCTGCTCAACCACTACGGGGCACTGGGGACGGCGGTGCCGCCGGCCTTTCCGGCGCGGTTCGCGCCGCAGGAGCTGGCAGGCCCGGCGGGCGAGGAGACCCAGGAGACCGACAAACGCCGGTTCCGGCATCGGCGCGGCCGTACGGGTGTCGAGACGGCAGCCCGGAAGGCGCCTGCCGCCGCTGGACCCGACCTCGGGCAGGGTAAGGCCTCGCAGCAGCGGGTGGCACCCCCGCCGGTCGCACCGGTCCAGAAGCCCTCGCAGCAGAGGATCGCACCCCCGCCGGTGGCGCCGATCCAAGAGCCCCCGCAGCAGAGGGCGGCACCCCGGCCGGTCGCACCGGTCCACAAGCCACCGCCCATTGAGCAGCGGGCTGCACTGCCGGCCGTACCGACGCAGCAGCCGGCCGCCCGACGGCCCCTTGCGCACCCGACCCGACCCGGCTTCGACCGCCCGCCGGACATCCCACATGCGGGCGACGGCCAGCGTGCGAGGTCCACCCGGAAGCGCCTCTTCTCCCGGCGATCCGCCACCCTCGCGAGCCTGAGCGCCCTGCTCCTGCTCACCCTCACGGTGGCCGGAATCGCCGCGCGGGCCCTGCTCGACCCGCCGGCCCTGGAAGGGCAGCCGGTCACCGTCCCCACCGCCGTCGCCTCCGCGACGGACCCGGACTCCGGCGCGAACATGTCGGTCCTCCTCACCGAAGGACGCGACAGGGTCACCGTGCGGGCCACACTGAGCGGTCTGGACGAGGGCACCGGCTACCGGCTCTACGGTTACACCTTCGACGGTCGGCGGTGGCCGCTGGTCAACTGGACCGGCCGGACCGGCGTGCACGAGGTCGCCGGCGAACTGCCGGTCGGCATCGCCGATCTATCCCACATCGCCGTCACCCACGGCGCCCGGGTCGTCGTCACGGTGTTCCTGCCTCGCAGCGCGGGTACGCCGGCCACCCCCGGCCGATGAGCCGGGCCGCGATCTGAACCGGTCGCCGGCTCCGGGCGTCTGACGGGTATGCAGATTGGTGTCTACAGTATCGGCGACCGCACTCCCGACCCCGTGACGGGCCGGATGCCGACGGAGAACGAGCGGATACACCACATGGCACGGATCGCCGAGCACGCCGAGGCGGCCGGCTTCGATGTCTTCGCCGTCGGCGAGCACCACCACCCGCCGTACGCCGTGTCCGCGCCGGCCGTGCTGCTGGGCTATCTGGCCGCGCGGACGAGCCGCTTGCTGCTCTCCACGGCGACGGCGCTCGTCACCACCAACGACCCGGTCCGGGTCGCCGAGGATTACGCGACCGTGCAGCATCTGTGCGAAGGCCGGTTGGACCTGATGCTCGGGCGGGGCATTTTCGGCCCTGTGTATCCGTGGTTCGGCCGCAACGCCGACGACAGTCACCGGCTGGCCGCCGAGAACTACCGGCTGCTACGCCGGCTGTGGGACGAGGACACCGTCGACTGGTCCGGTGAGTTCCGTACGCCGTTGCAGGGTTTCACGGCGGTGCCGCGGCCGTTCGCGGCCGAGCCGCCGTTCGTCTGGCACGCGGCGGTGTCCAGCCAGGAGACCGTGGAACTGGCTGCCGCCCACGGTGACGGCTTCTTCGCCAACCACATCATGTGGCCCTGGCAGCACACGGCCCGGCTGGTCCGGACCTTTCGCGAGCGGTACGCCGCGCACGGCCACGGCACCGCCGAGCAGGCGGTCGTCGGGCTGGGTGGACATGTCTTCGTCCGGCCGAGGTCACAGGACGCGGTCCGGGAGTTCCGGCCGTACTTCGACAACGCGCCCCTCTACGGCCACGGACCCTCGCTGGAGGAGCACATGAACACCACACCGATGACGGTGGGCAGCCCTCAGCAGATCATCGACGGGGTCCTCGGCTACCGGGAGTACGTCGGTGACTGTCACCGTCTGCTCTTCCTGATCGACCATGCCGGGCTGCCGGTGAGCACGGTGCTGGAACAGTTGGACATCCTCGGCTCCGAGGTGCTGCCCGTCCTGCGTCGCGAGCATGCCGGCGGGCCTCCGCCCGCCTGACCCGCCGCAGACCGGAAGCCGCGCGAGCACGGGCACGTCCGATCAGCACTTGTACACCTCCGCCAGCAGCCATTCGAGGCTGCTGCGCTCGGTGTCGTCGGTCATGCCGCCCTTGAGCTCACCGAGGGCGTTGACCCAAGCCTCCTTCTGGGTCGGTTCGAGGTCCCCGCGGTGAACCTCGATGAGCCTCTGCGCGTCGCCGAACCTGCCGGCCTTGACCTGGTCGATGGCCTGGAGCAGGGACACGGCGAAGTCGAAGCCGCCGTGCTCCACCTTCGGCGCGCCCAACCGGACCGCCTGGACCAGATCCACGAAGTCACCGGTGGCAACGCCGCCGTCCTGCGGGTCCTTCAGCTTGCCGGCCTTGTCGAGCTCGCCGACCGCACTCAGCAGCGTGCCCGGTCGCTCGGTCGGCAGGGCCTCCGTGAACCTGACCACCACGTCCACGTCCACGTACCGGCCGAAGCGCAGCAGGGGTGTGACCAGGGCGATGCTCATGCTGGTCGGGACCCGCTCGGCCATTCGCCTGGCCTGCTCCAGGTTTGCCTCGTTCAGCAGGTCGGTCCGGCGCTCTCCCAGCAGCTCGAACTGCTCGCGTACGCTCTTCGCGCCCCACGCCAGCGCGCCGAACGCCTCGGACACCGGGTGCACGGCGCTGGTCGGTCGGGTCAGGCGGAGGGCGGCGTCCACCAGGGACGCATTGATCTTGTCCCAGGTGGCGTCCGCTTCCCCGTCGTGTGCTGTTGCGGGCGTGGGCCCGTGTACCTTCCAGCTGTTGTCGACATTCAGCCCGTGAAGCCCGCCGGAACTCTGCGGTACCTCGTGCACGACAGCGACACCGTACCTAGCGAGCAGCGCGTCCAGGCTGCGCTTCTCGGGCCCCGGCGCGAGCCTTGATCCGCCGGTCACATCGTCGAGGGTGGGCCGGCCGCGGGTCACCACGATGAGCGTCCTCCCGGCCTGGGCGAGCTGTTCCAGCCGCTCGTTCAACCACTCGTACACCTGTCGGTCCACCGCGTCGCCAGCTGCCGTGCTGAGCCACACGAAATACTGGCCCTGTCGCTTGGACGCGATGCTCCTGAGGGCGCCCGGCGGTAACGTCGCCTTCTGGAGGCCAAGTACCGCCATGTCACTGAGCAGGTTCGGTGTGTCCTCGTACGGCCGCTTGATTCGGGCGAGAGAGTCCCGCAGCCACTGCGGCTCCGAGGTCAGGTCGCTGTCGCCCGTGCGCTGGCCCGCGGCCGGTACGGCTGCGTCGAGATCGGCCCCGCTGGGCTGCGGGGTGCCCGGTGTGACGGAGCCCTGCGAAACGGGTTCGGCGTCGCTGGCCGGTCCCTCGGCCAGACCCTTGTGTGGACGCAGGCGCTTCGGCTCGGCATGGCCGTTGTCGACGTCCACGTCGATGAGATGACGGTCCGCGAGTTTCTGGAACAGCGAGCCGGCGGTGAATTCGCCGGTCGACGAGCGGTATCCCACATCGTAGTCGGGCTGCACCGTCACACCGTCGCCATCGACGGTCAGCACGCGCAGCATGTGGCCGGTCTCGGCCCGCTCGGCCACCAGCCCGAGCGCGGCGAAGACCAGCTCGCCCGGCGTTCCGCCTCGGACGTACACCTGCACCACACCGGGGAGCATCGAACCGGCCCGCTCCGGGGCTTGGTCGGACTCCGCACCGCCGATGACGACCTTGCCGGTGACCCACCCCGCGACCATCTTCGATTCTTCGTCGGTCGGAAACGGCCGACGGGCCGACCAACCGAATCTCCCGAGGGGCGGGCGGGCGCCTGGGATGGATTTCTGACCACCAACTGGCCGCGCCCCCCGATTCTGTTCTCGGGAGAGCACCGCGGGGGTCAAGTCGTGATCCAGCGGCTGAAACTCCCCGTTCGCCGAGTGCTCCGCGAAGGTTCCGAGCGCAGCCACCTCCTGCGGAGGCGCCCCTTCGACTACGGGGGAGAACCGCATCGCGACCAACTGTCCGGGCGGGTTCGGCCGCGCATCCGGCGTGACGGGGGTCTGCAGGACATCGTCGTCGTGTGCCGGTGCGATCACCCGGATGTTCTTCTCCGGCGCGTCGCGCTCGAGTTGTGCGGCCAGCCGGGCGGCGAACGAGCGCTGATGCCTCGGGTCGGCCCCGCCGACAGGATGGAGCGCACGGATGTCACCGACCCCACCCACGGGCAGGACGACCAGGCCGCTGTCGCCCACGAGCGGGGCCAGCCGACTGGACAGGCCTGCCACGTCCTGGCCGCTGAATCGGTCGGTCAACGGGTCGTACCGGCCGGTGACCACTACCGAGGAGGGGAACATCTGCTGCGCGTGGGCCGCCGCCCAGTAGGTCTCAGCATCATCCCCGGCGGGGAAGAACCGCCCGGCGGGGGTCGGGATGCCGTCATCGAACACCGTCTCGACCGGGCGGCCCGGCGGGCTGAAGTAGGGGGCATTGGCCAGGGCCGTCTCGGGGTCCACCACCATCGATACTGCGTTGTCGAGCCGGAAGCCTTCGTCCACCAACATTTTTTCGCCGAGGGTCACCTGGAACCGCAGCAGCACGCTCGTCATCGTCAGCGGGTGCTGGCCCCTCTGTTCGGAGAAACTGGCATGCAATGAGCTGGTGGCTGCTGTGCTCCCCTTCGACAACTGCCTGCTCAGGCTTGCATTGGGAATGCCAACGGGTACCGCGTCCCGGGCGGGCAGGTCGGTCGCCCTGTCAGGCAGCGAAGACGTGGCGAAGCTGAGAATTGACTCCACTTCGTCGCGCTTGGTGCTCTGCACCTGTCGCCCGGCTGAAAATTTCGACTTGAAGCCGCGCTCGGTCCGCCGGGTCACGTCGAGGTAGCCATCGAGCGCAGCGTTGAAAAATTGGTATTGGATCCTGATTACGCCGGCTTCGCCCTTGAGTAAACCCTCTGAACGGCCCGTCTCGAACGAATGCCCGGTTCCCACCGCGTCTTCGACGACGGTCGGCGCCGCGAGCTGTTCAAGGATATGTAAGAGGTCGACCGCCGGAATTCCGTCACTGATAAACCTGTTGACCGACGACGTCCGCAGGACCTCGTGGATTTCAGCCGAGAGGGCGCGTACGACGTCGGGGTCGAATTCGAGCACGGTGACCCGGCCGTCCCGAATGTCGGAAACTGAGACGGGGAACCAGTTCATATCGGCCCGACTGTAATCGGGCCTCGACAGATTGAATGGCTCCAGCAGCGTCACCGTGGGCGGCGGGGCCGCTGAGGTCGCCTGCGCCGGATCTGGCAGCACGTCCTCTGAGGCGCCGACGTGCTCCCGAACCGTCGCCCTGCCGATCTCTGTCCTGGACTGGGACTCCAGCCCGGAGGCTCGCTCGAACGCGCTCGGCAGAGTGTAGCCCTCCGCCGTGACGAGGGTGGCGACGAACTCCACGGAGCCTTTGTACACATGTGAGGATTCGGCGTGATATGTGAGGAATTTCCGATCCATTTCTTGGTGGGCGGCAGCGCTCGTAGTCAAACCGGTGAGTATGCGCAGAACGTCAGGGTGTATGCGCCACGAGGTGGCGGTGCCGTTGGGGAAGCCCTGCATTCCGTACGAGGAGAAATGCCAGCCGTGCGCATCGATATTGGTGATCGACTGCTCGGTGGTGACCGTTTTCGCGCCGAAGCGGATGATCGTGCTGTCGAACTCGGCGTCGGCATGCTTGTAGCTGCCGCGACGGTACGCCCGCAAAACGATCACCGTTTTGCCGTCGATGGACAGGAGAGGGACGCCGGCGCCGAGCAGCGCTGGCATCATCGTCTGCAACCAGGTCAGCTCGGTGAACTCACTCAACTCTTTGAGCTCGGACCGGGGATCGCCCCAGCCGCGCCACTTCTCGATGATCAGGCCGACCAGATTGTTACGCTTCAGCAACGACGCGACCATCTGACCCACCGGATTGAGCTGGTTCGGCTGGCCCGCATCCGGCAATGGCTCCAGCCTCCGAGTCGACGACAACACCGGGATGCGCGACCAGTCCAGGGACCGAGGCACTCGGGGCGGCGGCCCAGACACCTCAGGGCCCGACCGTCGCAATACGGGAACCCCGGTGACGGAGATCCGGACCGGCTTTCCCCCGTCGACCGTCATCGTCCACTTCACGTCGACCAGATACCGGTCGTGGGTGGCCGGGCGCTCCTCCCATCGGCCGGTCGACGTCACCTGCGAGCGCACCGTGCCTTGTTGCGTGGATTTGTGGCCGACGACCCTCTTGGGCAAGGGAAGCAGCCCGAGCGATTGCGTGCCGTCCGGTTCGGCGCTCGTCCCGATCACGATTCCGTTCGGTATTGGTATGAACCCGGCTGCCGGCACTTCGGAGGCGCTGGTGTGCCCGTTCGCATCAAAAAGGACGCTTCCCACCGTCCGCTCCCAGACCGCCCAGTCGCGGCCCGGGATCCCCGTCTCTCCCTTCGGCCGCAATCGGGAAAACGTGCCGGTCAGCGTCACCCCGCTGCCGTCTTCAGGTGCCGCCAGGCCGGCCAGCACCAGCACTAGCCAGTTCGGGTTGGCCAGCCACAGCGTCAGGTCATCGATGGCAGCCTGCGACATTCCGGTTGGGGGTGTCCTGCGGAGCACCCCGGCCAGCGCCGGCCCGCCGAGCGTGCCCCTGACCAGATCGCCGGGGGCCAGCGAGGTCACCCCTGCCGGCACCTGGCTCCGCTCCGGTCCCGACCCGGCCGGGCTACGCGATCCCATGTCGTTCGAAGCAGCGGTGTCGACGACCGATATCCTCCCGATCGCTGCCGCCTCGTCCGGCGCGGGGGGCTCGCGCCGGGTGAACGGCTCGGGAACGGTGACCCTCACTTGGGCGGAGAGCACACTTGGCAGAGGGCTGCCGGTTCCGCTACGCACCTCGATGACGGCCTCAACGTCCGCCCAGAACGGGTACATCGTGCCTTCGTGCGAGACCGCCCCCACCCGCATCGAGCTTTCCCCTGCCCGCCGCTCCTGCGCGCCGGACCAGCCTTGCTCGTGGCCGCCCTGCACACCGACGTTGAGCAGTCCGAAACGCCCCGGCCCTCGCCCAGCGCCGGCTGCGGGCGACCTGAGAAGATCCACCGTGGCCAGGGCGGAAAGGTTCAACCCACGGTCGTTCTGCCGCCCGTCGGCGTACTCCTTTGCTGAGGTGGGGCCGGAGAACGTCAGATTGAAGCCCTGACGCGGAGGACTATGGGACGACAACGGCGGCGGTGCTCCGGAGGGCGCCGTCCTCTTGCGCAGGGAGAGCAGGAAGTGGTGAACCTCGACTTTCCCGTCCTTGTTCTCCCACGTGACGGTGAACGGCAGCCCGTAAAAGAAGCCGTCACTGTCGCCATCTGCCGCCGCGCCATTGGCGCCGTTGCTGCCCGGGTGAGGGTAAAGCAGATCCTGTAGGGCACGCAGGGCATTGGGGTCGTACAACGGCCCCAATTTCCTTTGAAGTTCGATCATCTCGAGGGCGCTACGCCGGGTGCCGGATTCGCCCACCAGCCGGAGCATTTCCGGGATCACCTCCTCCAAACCTGGCAGGCCGGTGACCACACCATCCCCAAGCGAGTCGCCGTTCTCGATCTCGGCCGGTAGATACCGGATGTCGGTGTCCTGCGGGTCAGTGCTCAGCTGCACCGGGCCAGTCGCCTCGTTGATCGACCGCAGCGACCGCTCGAACCTGTCGGCGTCCACCAAGGGCACATGGACGGTCATTGTGCCCGTAAAAGTGACGGGGGCGACCGGGCCGGCATCGGAGGTGACGTCGGCTTTCAACGCCGTCGTGACCTTGTAGACCGCCGTCGGTCCGGTCTCGGTGGTGATGTGCCAGGTGGTGCTGCCCTCGGCGTAGGTCACCGAATGCGTGTCCCCCCCGCTCACCTTGCCCGAGACGTTTGCCTTGAGATCGAGGCCGATCATCGCCGCCACTGGCAGAGCTCCGCCAAAGTTGGGCCGCAGGTAGGGTGCCAAGCCGGCCGAGCGGCCCTGCCCCTCGCCGGAGCCCTTCTGCTGATTGTGTCGGAAGTCGTTCTTGACCACGCCGTCCGATCGCTCGTCCACGCGCCGCACCTCCAGGGGCAGCCCGGAGACCACGATTGCGAACTTCTTTCCACCACCCTCGAAATCTTGGCTCACGGCGCCCGGGCCGACGAAGTTCAGGAATTCCTGTAGCGTCAGGCTCTCGTTGGCGAACCGATCTTCGATGTCGTTGCGGACCTCGTTTTCGGACAGGGACAGCGCGGCGACGACCTTTTCGGCGAGGGCTTGCGGGCCCGCGATGGATTCCGGTACCGCCGTACTGATAATCGCCTTCATCCGCCGACGCTGATCATCGGTGGGTTCCGCCGGCAGACTGACGTGGAAATCGGTCCCTGTTCTTCCACCCTGCACGTCCACCTGCTCGGCGGGGAACGACAACACCGCGGCACCTGCTCCACCGGTGTGGGTCTCTCGGACGTCACTCCTCTCCGGCAGGTAGTCGAACTCCAACTCGCCAAAGACGGGGACGTAGCGCGTGGTGCCGTCGAGGGGCATGCTGAGGTTCGCGGTGTAGGCCTGCTCGGAGAAGGTGGAATCCACATCCTTGAGACTGACGAATATGTCCGCGCCGACCTGCACCCATGGCAAATAAGGGGTTCCCTGCAGAATGCGCACCCCGAACGGCAGCTTGGTTCCCAGAGCCTTGGCCGTCGTCTCTGTGGTCCGGTGCGACATGTGGTAGCCGGGGTCGATCGACGTTCCGGCGATCTCTCCGGACAGCGATTTCTTCACCTCGGCGGCGGGAATCGGGCGCAGTTTACCGTCAGCCGAACGGGAGGGGCCATTCAGCTTCCACCGCACCGTCAGCCGGGACCGCTCGCCGCCGCGAGTGACCCACAGATGCAGACCGATCCCGGTCAACCTGCGTCCGAATTCGACGGCGCCCAAGTCTTTGTGACGGCGCTGGATCCCATCGCGGATGTCCTGATTGATCTTGAGCTGCTCCGCTGGGTCGGAGGACATCTGCGGGCGGTGCTTGATCACCATCTGTGCGACCATGCCGGGGTCCGTCAGCGGGCGTTCGCCGATCTTTTCCAGCCTGCCGCGCTCACCCCAGCCCAGCGTGCCGGGTGATCCGCCGAGAGAATCGAACCCGACCGGCAGTAGTACCTCGGGCTGGCCTGCCGCCGCCGCCGCCTTCAGGAACTGGTCCGCGTCCAACTTCTGGCGGGCGTGACGATCAACGGTTGCGGCCGGGGCCGGCAGCGACACGGAGATGGACTCCGGACGCCGAGGCAGCGACGCCGGTAGCCGATTGTCATCCCGCACCGCAAGGCCGGATTCGTGCATCGTGGCGACAAACGTGTAGGTGCGGCCGGAGGCGGTTACGGTGAACTTCGCCATCTGTCCGGGAGCGAGACCGTCAAGAAGCGACACCAGTTCGGCGTAGGTGTGCAGGGGCAGCGGCTCGGTGAACCCGGCCGGCGGCTCGGTGGTCGGAATCGGCAGCGCGTCGACCACCACGCGTGGTAGGCCGATCTCGGCGGTGTCCGAGGTGATACGCAGTTGGCCGCGCATCGCCGGGTAGTGAAGGTCCGACATGCCCGCGGGCTCGGTGAAATCCCGCACCAGATGGTTCTCGGGTATCACCCGGACGCCGGTCGCGGTAGCCAAGTCTGCTGGGACACCGCGCTCGACGGTGATGGGTAGGAACCGGTCGTCGACGGGGTGGAGCAGGTCGGGATGTCCTGGCAGATCGAGGTACACGCGGAGGCGATTGGCGATGGCCAGAGCCTCGTCGCGGCTGAGGTGGCTAGGCTCCGGGTCAAGCGTCACGGCCATCCGTGCGACAGTCGCCGGATGTTGTCTACCCAGCGCCTCGGTCACCGTCGCGCCCTCGGCCCCACCGAGGGCGAGCGAGGCGGCGGTCAGGCCAACGAGGTGCACCTGCACCACGCCGTCGATGGGCGCCTTTTGAGCAGGCACCTTTGTCTTCTCCAGTTGGAGGATGAAGCCAGACTCGGTCGGCCGGAAGCCGTAGAGGCAGATATCCGGGAGAGAGGTGCCGGGCATTACGCACCGGCCTTGTCGTGACAGATCACGATGTGATTCATCATGTCCTTGAAAACCAACTCGTGATCCGGAAACGCCGGCACGACGATGTCCTTGAAGATGTAGTGCCAGGCGACCCGATCCGGACCGCTGAGGCAGTCGGTGGCCTTGAGCAGGTCGCGCCAGCCGACTGCCGTCTCCTCAGCGCCTACGATGTTGGCGATCGCCTCCACGACAGCGGCGTGCGCGCGGAAGATTTCCGCTTGGCCCGGGGTGCGCTTTGCCCGTTCTTCCTCGAGTTCGCCCTTGGCGCGCACCACCGCGAGGACGTCAGCGATGCTGACCTGTGTCATGGCGCTGCTGCTCGCGGCCTGGAGCAACTCCCGTAACCACAGGAGGTTCGTTTCATAGGGACCTACCTCCCTGCCGAGGCGGGCTCCGTCCAGGGGACGTCCGGTGAGGTAGCCAAGGAACAACGTGGAGTCGGCCGTCTGGGTGTGCGCCGCCACCGGTTCCGCGAGCCAGGGGTTCTGCGGTTCCAGCGGAGCCCTGCCGCGCAGTGTCTGATCGGCCCGTGCACGCAGATCCTGCTCGATCAATACCCGGAAAGCGCTCAGAACCCGGTTCTCCCGGTAGAACGGACTTTCCTTGATCAGCCCGTACCGGTAGGGCCGTTCTCCGTTGGCCTTGTCCGCTGCTTCCAGGGCCCTCAACTCCTGGGCGACCTGTTCGGTGCGCAACTCGGCCCCAAATCGCTCCAGGTATTCCCTTGCTGCCTCCCACGTCGGCTGAGTGACGAACTCCGCTACCCGTGCCGAGGGAGCGGCTTTTGTCGGGTCGGCAAGTGCCACGGCTCGCGTCAACGCGTCGTCTGTGAGGCTGGGGTATCGTTCCCGGTGTACCGACCGGGCCCCCTGCACATCCCAACGCCTGTCGAAGCCGACCATCGTCGGTTGTACCGAGGCCCGTCCGTGCTGGTCGGCAACGATGAACTTCAGTTCATCGTTGTCCTCCGTGGCTACCACCACCAGGATCTCAGGATTCGCTGCCAAGGTGTGGTGCAGTTCCGACGCAGCGAGCTTGTCCAGGGTGGATCCGTGCTTGGTGCGAGGGCCACGGCGGACGTTGACCACGAGGATCTTGCCGCCGTGTCCGTCGAGCGCCGCCATGATCTCGTTGATTGCGGCGGATGGCCCGTCCGGGCCGAGCAGGATCGTGTTGCCGCTCAGTCGGGCGTTCGCCGACACCCGCGGCGTCCACGTCGGCTCGGCCGGCAGCTCAGGCTGGTACGGCACACCGTCCGGGTCAACGACGACGAACGTGCTGTGCGGGTGTTCCAGGACGGCCGTTCTCGGGTCGACGGCCCCATCCAGCACCACCGGAGCGAGCGGCTGGCCACCGGTCGCCCACCGCAACTGCCCGGCGTCGTCCTGCACCAGCCAGAACGAACCGGGAGTCGGGGAGTCGAACGGAGCGTGAACCAGTGCCGCAGCCGCCCGACCCGACTCGAACTCCTGCAGTATGTTCGCCATGGGCATGGGCGCCGACGCCAGGCCGAGGGCATCGTCCAGACGCGGTCGAGACAGCGGGCTCGTGGTGGCGAGCAGTTCCGTGAGGGAAAGCTCGGGTAGATCGCCGAACATCGCGTAGTACACGCCGGCCAGAGGCGTGAGGTCACCCACCGCCACGCCGTCATCCCCGGCCGTTCGGCTCCCATCGGTCGCGAGCTGGCTGATCTTGGCCACGGAGGGTCGTTGGTCCGCCGCCGCAGCCAACTTGGCGAGCTGCCTGCGGTTCGCCATCAGTGCTTCGGGCAGCAGACGGTAGGCGTTAGGCGGTAGGCCGGTCGTACCGAAATGCATTGTCGTTCCGACCGGCTCCAGTCGGGCCTCCAGGTGCTTCGGCACATCGCCCTTGACGGCAGTTCCCGGCACCCCGACGACGATGCCTAACCCGTCCTGCACCCGGGCTGTGTCTTCCAGACCGCTGAGGTGCCCGGAGGACTCCGGGTCGAACGGGATCACCGTCAGCCGGCCGTCCATGGCCACCAGGTGGTGTAGGTAGTCACGAAAGCTTGTGGAGGTGGCTGCCGACAGGGGAGTGAGCACCGCGATGCCACCCGGGACCTTGGTCCGGCGGGCGAGTTCGTACACCTGATGGTGGACCGTCACCCCGACGGAGCCGGCGATGTACTGGAAAATGCTGGGCCCGACAAGGGTGAGCATTTCGCGGCAGATCCGAAGCACATCCACGTCGCCTCTCCTCCGCTCTGTCACTCATTGCCGACTATGGCCTATCTCACAAGGGCACCGGCAAGTCCTCGTTCACATGACAGGGGCGGAAGCGACGGCTCAGGTCTGCTCCTCGGCGAGTGGACTCAGCAAGGCGGCGACGGCACGGTGACGGTCCACCAGGGGCAGCGTCGCCGGAACGGGGCCCGCCCGGCGGATGTGGTCGAGGAACGCCGGCTCGGGAGCAAGAGCATGAGTTCGTAGGTAGTACGTGACCGCGTCGTTCCAGACCCACCTGCCGTCGGTGCGGAACCCCATCGGCACGACCATGCCTCGGGGCAGGTCCCGGAAATCCACCATCACGGCTGCCGTGGACACGATCGGGGTGCCGTTGTCGAGATACCGCAACACCGCGTTCGCCTCGCCACCGCTCAACAGCAGATGATCGTCCGACCACGCCGGTCCGGTCTCCGGGTCGTCGTGGTCGAAGAGCCGAGCGATCATGACGGGTCCATCGGCGTTCGCGGCCCACAGCAGTGCCGCGCCACCGAGTGCCGCCTGAGCGTGCGGCGAACCAGCCCCTCCGGTCGGGAAGAACTCGACCACTGCGTCCGTGCCGGCGGCAGCCGATGCCGCCGCCACGTCCACAACCGCGTCGGGGTCCTCGACCTCAGCCACGTACACCCGGCGTAGGGCAGCGGAGCTGTCGTCGGCATCCCGCCGGTACGCCCGCCAGAGCGCCACCGCGCCGCCCATGCCGGTGACCGCCTCGACCACCGCCAGATCCACGTTGTCGGTCGCGTCCTCCCACACGGATCGCGTCGCGTTGGTCAGATCAACGATCGGCGGCATGACCTCGCCCCAGAACGGGTTGAAGTGCCGCAGAGGCTGGAAGAAGTAGCTCTGGGCCACGGCCCCACCGGTTGCCATGGGCGGATCCTTGCTCCGCCGGCCGAGAGGGATGAAGGTCCCCATTCGGGGGACAGGCGCCCTCGTGTTGCCCTAGCTTGATCTTCAACCAGTGCGTCGTGGTCGCGGCAGTCGCCCGCACCGCCGGGGAACTGCTTGCCACCGCCGCAAGCCCAGCCTGCTCGAACGTCTGAACCTCGCAGGCCTCGACACCTGACGCTTGGTTCGCCGCCCGGCGACCGTCACCGAGGCGCGCAAGATCGTGGACCGCCCGGCACGACGCCCCACACAGCCGACGCCGGCGGCGGTGGGCTCCAGGTGTCCGTCAGGACCCGCAACCGAACATCGAACTGACCAAGATCGCCGGAAACACGTTAGCGAGACAGTCCTCTTCCGGTCATCTGCACGCTGACGACCCGTCATGATCGGCGATCACCGTGAAATCACCCAGGCTAGCGGTGGCGAGGCGGCATGACCTGTCCGACGCAGAGTGGGTGGCGCATCGGCACGCCGGGGCGCGTAGCAGGGGGATCTGCAGGCCGAGCCGCCGGGCGGGTCACGGTCGAGCCGGCCGATCACGTGTTCGGTCGGTCGCGGAACTGCTCCAACGCGCGCCGTGCGCGCACCGAACGCCAAGGAGGTCTTCCACAGTAACGGGACGTTGACCGAGGCGCTCACCGGCATCATTTCTCGGAGCGTGGCAGCGGCCTGGCGGCCCGCTCGGCGGACGACGTCGACGTCCTCAAGAAGATCGGCGCGGCGATCGACTGCCTTCCCGATCCGGACCGCACCGCGTGGAACCACATCTACGAGTACTCGGTCCTGCCGCGTTTCACCGCCGAGCGGGAGCCGCTCGAGCTGCTCGAGCGCATCGCGACCTGGTGAACCCGTTGCGGAGAAAGGCCCTGTGATGGCTTCCACGGTCAGTTCGGCGCTCTGCCTCGACGGCCTCGTGCCGGTCCCCTCCGGGCTCGCGGTGGAGCTCGACGGGGGACCCGCCCCCAGGTACGTCCGCGAGTCGCAGGCCCCCGAGGGTGTGGTCCAGATCCATCTGGGCAGCGGGGCGTTGGGCGCGTCGCGGGTGATCGACGCGCTGCTGCGCCAGCACCCGGCGACGGTCGCGCGCATGGTCGAGGTCCTCTCGCCGGAGCTGACGCGCCGTATCACCCGCGGGGAGGTCGACGGCCGGGGCAGGGCGCACGGCCTGCCTGTCGACCTGCCCGGCCGCGCTGATCTCCTCGTGCCCGGCGACGACCGGATCCTGCCCATGGACGCCGCCGGCCGGGTCACCACGGCCGGGGCGGCCACTGGCGTACGCGTGCTGCCCGAGCGTCACCTCCTCGACAGGTCGCCCCTGGTCACAGCTACCGCCGAAGCTCCGCGTCTGCCCGCGATGCACGGCCAGGTCCGGCTGTCGCCCGACGCGATGGCGATCGGTCTGCCCTCGGCGCTCGTGGCCGCCCGGCACGGCGGTCTCGCCGACGTACGGCCGACGGACGCCGTGACCGTCGCGGCGGCCGGCCCGGCCGACCTGATCAGACAGCTGGACCTGCTGACCCCGGGCCAACGCGCGGTCGTCGACGTCCGGCGCACCGAGGATGCCCAGCCCGAAACGTTCCACATCGTTCGGGACCCGGACGGACTCGGCGTGCTCGCATTCGTCGGCGGGACGCCGACGGGGGTGAACTTTCCCCGCACCGCCTTCCCGCTCGACGTGTCCCTGCCATCGCCGCCGGCCGGGGTTGCGGCGAACGCCACCACCCGGGATCTGGTCCCCGCTCGCGCCGACCCTCGGGAGGTCGCGGAACCAGTCGACGCGCGGTCGGCGCCGCCGGCATCCCAGCTCACGGTGACGCCGCCCGTGGAGGTCGTCCCGGCGGCTCCCGAAACCACGCTCACCCCGCTGCCAGGGACCTATACGGCCCGCCCCGAGCTGCTCCACGAGGTGGACTCGATCCCCGAACTGGAGGCTCTGATCGACGGCATCGTGGCCAGCGTGAACGCCGCGGTGCACGACCGGATCGCTGGCACCTGGAAGAGCAGGGTCCCGCTGCTGGCCCAGCGCCCGGTCAACGCCCAGGAGATCGTCCAGGCCCTGCGGGCTGAGCCGGAGTCGTTCTTCGTCACCGGTGGTCGCAGCTTCGACGTGCGGGACGCCATGCACGGATGGCACCGGGTCACCATCACCCCCCTCCCCGCCGACGAGGCGACCGGGTTCATCAGTCAGGAGGCGGACAAGGCCAAGTTCGACACACGAGCCGATTCCCTGGCCGTCACGCAGAAGTCGGACACCGTCGGTGGCGCCGGGTCGCTCGGTGTGAGCACTATGCTGCCCCAACGGGTCGGGTACGGCGCCGGCGGCGGGTTCGAGGTGGCGCTGTCGCGGCCGCTGGAGACCTTCGAGTTCACCACCCGGGTCACCGACTCGCACAACATCCGCAGCGGCGGCGCCTCGCACCTGCTCGAACGGCAGGTCGTCTTTCTCGTCCACGCGTCCGACATCCGCAGCCCGGTTCTCGGGCCGCAGGCAGCGCCGGGGACCCGAGGCCCGGATGTCGTCAGCCCGGTGATCTACCGCTCGGTCGACGACATCGCCAACGCCACCGTGCGTGAGCCCGACCTGGTCCCCATCGATCCGGCCAGGCACACGCCGCTGCTGGTGGAGACTCTCACGCCGGTTCGGATCCTGAGAGCCGGCGTCAACGGGGCTCCGGCCACCTCGACCTGGAACGACGTGGCCGAGGAGCTGCTCGTCCGGCTCGGGCCGAGCAAGGCTGTCGAGCCCGGCTCGGTGGGCCGGAACCAGGCCCGCGGCCTGCTCTCCGAGTCGTCGATCATCGCGAAACTGGTCCCCGGCCTGGAGGGCGCCGTACATCCGGCGCTGATCAGCAGCGCGCACAACGCGCACGCCCTGTCCCTGGACATCACCGCGACGCTGCCCCGGCTCGGTGTGCTGGCCGACATCCCCAAGTCGTCGTTCCGTCACCAGCCCGGCCTGACCGCCGGGTCGAAGTTGGAGCAGGCCAGTCGAGTCGGGGGTGCGATCAACCTCGTCCCGGTCCGGTGGGCGTGGGGGACCGGGTACGTCCAGCTGCGACTCTTCGCCGGCAGCGTGCGGACGATGACCGCCTCCGCCACGAGCGGCGGCACCACCCGGGTCGGCACGGAGTTCAAGGACATCAGGAACGTCGCCGTGGAGGCGCACTTCCGGCTGGTCCTCACTCCGGCGCTGCGGGAGGTGCCCGGTTCCCGCAATCCGTTCGCTGCCGTGCCGATCGGGCCGACGACCGTCGACCTGGTGGTGCTGTGCCGGATGCCACTGAACAAGGCCGCCGAACTGCTCTCCGGCACCGGCACCGTCATCCCCGCACCGCTCAGCCACGTCCCGCCGTACGCGATGACCGGCGGTCGTTCGGTGACGTACGGCCTCAGTGCCTTCACTCAGCTGCGGCTCGACGTCATCTCCACCGTTCGGGCCCACAAGGGTGGCTTCCTCCCGAAGTTCACCGACCCGGGCAAGGTCACCCGGATGGCCGGCAGCAAATCCGCCATCGAGCGGCTGCACAACCAGTCCGAGCTCGACCGGGTGCTGCACCCCGGCGGTTGGCGGGCGGCGACCGGCACCATCCTCAAGACCGGCCTGATCGCCCAGCTGATCCGCACCCGGCCCTTCGGCACCGAGCACATGGTCGTGCACGTGACCGGTCGGTACACGAGGGACTTCGTGCACCAGGGCACCGAGCAGCGCCACGCGGTCCGCAACGCCACCGTTGACGGCGCCCAACAGAAGATCATCATATCCGGCCAACGACGGATCGGTGCGTCCGTCGAGAGTGGCGGCGTACTGCGGGTGCCCGGCCCGGTCTCATCGGCGCTCGTCCCCGGCGGGGCGCTGGAGGTGCGTCGCCGCTTGGTGCGGCGAAGCGCCACGCAACTGTCCGGCCAGCAGATCCGGCTCAACGGCGGGACCCCGGACTCCGAGGCGTTCGACAACGAACTCGAACTCACGGTGCACATCTACTCGTACGTGACCCGCCTCGGACACGATCCGCGGTCGGTGGTGAAGGTGGGCCGGACGGTGCACCAGCGCCTACCTCGACCGACGGGTGACGCCCAGCGGTACACCCGTGAGCTGGTTCCCGGCACCCGGTTCCGGCAGATCACCCGGTTGCGCCTGTCGCAGCGCCGCCCGGTCACCGTGTTGTTCGACAGAGCAAGCGTCACCGACATCCGGCACGAATACCCGGTCACGTTCCAACCGCGGCCCGACCCGGTGAACGTCCACCGGCGCACCCCGCTCGAACGCGGCACGCTGCGTACCTGGGTGGACCACGCCGACGGGCAGCCGGCGAAGGTGGACGTTCTCGACTGGCTGTCCGTGGACGACCTGCCCGCCAGCCCGTACGTCCTGCAGTTGGCCCGGGACGCGCTCAGGGATGCCCAGACCTACGGTGCGGAGCTGACATCGCGGACCAAGCTCGGCGGGCTACGGGGCACCGACTCGCTGGACGAGGGCATGGAGGCCTGGGCGGCGCTGACGCGCCGCTTCGCCGATCACGAACAGGTCAGCGGGCTGCGGTCGATGCTCAACGGCCAGTGGACCGTCGACAAGGTGCTGACGTCGGCGGACGGCGCGGCCGTGGATCTGACTGTCACCGCCGCGCTGATCAATTCCGTGCTCGTGCCCACCACGGCGACACCTGTCGCCACCGAGTCGGCGACGGTCGGCGGCGCCTCGGTCGAGGGCGCACGTACCGCCGAGAACCAGCTCATCCTGCGGGCCGGATTCTCCGCCAACATGCGCAAGTCCGGCACCGGCGAGAGCACCAGCGGCGGTGGCGGACTGCTCAGCGTGACCCACGAATGGTTGCTGTACTCGCGCGCCGTACGGCGCAGCTTCGAGATCGGTGGGGTGATCGAACGCAACGCCAACAACCGCAAGGGCAAGATGCGGTCGTACCTGGTCAAGTTCGACATGCGGGTCTCGGTCGCGGCCGAGATCACCACCGACCCGGCGAGGTACGCGATCCTGCCGCAGGCGATGCGGTTCGGTGACTGGCTGCACCACTTCAAGTCGACCGAGCGGCACGGCACCATGGGCAACGCCATCTACCTGCGGCTGGCCGGCGAGGAGGTGCAGCGGCTGGGGTTGTTGAGGCCGCTCACCGGAGACACCGGCTCGTTCGGCGCACCCTGGTCGCCCGGGCCGGACACTCAACTGCGGTTGCCTCCGGGGCACGGTGTGGGCCTTGGCCTCTACACCTTCCGCGAGACCCCCAACCTCACCGACTCGATGATCAAGGCGCTGAGCGCGGCGGCGGAGAGCGCCGACGCCGGCACGGGCCGGTTCACTGGTCTGCTCGACGTCCTCCGGGGCCGGGCCGAGAACGTCTCGCTGGCGAAGATCTCCAAGTCCGTCTCAAGGTCGGGCCTCGACGACCCGATGCTCAACCGACGTCGGTTGCTGCAGCTGCTCACCCCCGACGGCGTGGCCGCGCACTGGTCGTCACTGGTCGACGGTGGCGTTTCCGTTCTGCACATGAAGCCGGGCAAGACCACCCAACACTCCCGGGACATCCGACTCGTCGCCGAGCCATGCGGCAAGCCGATCTTCGAGGGCTTCGTCGCGAGCCACGATGACATCGACGTCAAGCTGACCCACATCAGCGACGCCGGTACGACGATTCAGCAGACGCACGGCCACACCGACACGCTCGGGGTCGCCGGTACCGGCGTCGCCAACCACCACGGCGAGAACCTCGCCGCGGGCCTCGGTGACACCGCCGGCCGCTCGTCACAGGTGGCGAACACGCAGGGCACCGGCCAGACCGCCACGAACATGGAGCTGAGCTCCGCACGGGGCGTGAAGGCTCGCCTCCGGTTCCCGGTCAGGTTCTCCCTCGTGATCTTCGACAACGGCACCCGGATCGACTCCGACCTGCTCGTCGTCGACGACTTCGTGACCCAGGACCGGTGGGCCGACGATCTACGGTTGCCCCGCACGGTGGGACCGGGTGACGAGCTCGCCCGGGAGTACGTCATCAGGGCGCCGGAGTCGATGGACCCGGGCTGGCGCACCGTCAACGGCCTGCCACTGCCGCCCCGGTTCACTCCGGAGGAGATCAGCCGGCTCGCCGAGTTGCAGACCACCGTCGAGGATCTGCTCGAGGACGCCGCCGAACGGCTCAAGACCCCGGGCCGCGGCGGCGCACACCAGATCCACCACAGCCTCACGCCGGAGATCCTGCTGCCCGCTGTGCCGAAGATGATGACGACCGCCGGGATGGACCTACCCTCGGTGGTCAGCGCGCAACTCCTCGGCCAACACGCGAAGATCAATCTCCGGATCGTGCCGGAGGGCGTGGCACTGCACGGCGTCAGTTCGGGTGTCTTCCGTGAACACGCATCCGCGACGACCGCCGGCTACAGTGCCGGCACCGACTCACTGGTGCAGTCCCTGCGGGCTCCCCGGCTGCCCATCCTCGGCCGGGGCTTCACCAATGACGCCTACCAGGGCCTCGAGCACGGTGGCCCGGGTCTGCTCAACGGCGACCAGCAGGGGGCGACGGAAGCCATCGGTGCGTCGGCGGGCCCGCTCGGCAACGTCAAGCCGGAAAGCGCCTCGGCCGCCCTCGACTACCTGAGTCGCGTCGAGGTCACCATCACCCTGGCCGGGACGATCGGCTCCGCACCCAGAACCATTACCGGTACGGAGACCACCACGGTCACCCTCCGCATGGGCCTGCACGACGCGCGGACCGCGCTGGGCATTCCCACCACGACCGACCCCACCGGCCGGGCCGCCGCGTTCGACGAGATAGCCCGACACGAGACGGGACTGGCAAAGGCCGCCGACCACTTCACCGCCGCGGCGGACAACCTGGACGCCGCCCGGTTCGAAGCCCACTTCCACCCTGAGGGCAGCGCGGGGCGCACCACGGCGGAAGCGGCGCTGCCGGAGCTGATCGCGACGTGGGAGGAGGCCGGCCGAGAGTGGTGGAGCCTGGAACAGCGGCACTACGACCTGCTGGACGACTTCCGGCAGAGGTTCCTGGGTGTGAGCCCGGCGGCGGCCCACCGGCCGGGCGCGCTCGCCCAGCGCATCAGGACGCAGTTCCTGAACTCGGTGGAACAGCCGCCCGAGGCCCGGGCTCCCACATCTGTCGAGGTTGTCCAGGAGCCGCCGGTGACGACGCCGCGGTTCGAGCCGTCCAGGGAGACCTCGGAACCCATCGAGCCCGACCACCACCTGCCCGATGCGGCGACGATCGATTCCCCCGGCACCCTGCTGCCCGGCGAAGGGCCGTCGCGTGGCTTCTCGTCGCCCGCCGATTCGGACCTGGCGCCCGAGCCGGAGTGGCTGCAGGCAGCGCTGGATCGGCACCTCAACCGGCCCGCGGAGGACGCGCCGAACCTGGTGACCAACGCCGGGACGACGGCCCGGGTGCCGAAGACACTCATCAACGCGGCGAGGAAGCGGCCGGACCTGTGGATCTACTTTCACGAGGCGAAGCGCGGTGATGCGCTGGATGCGCGCGACCGTTCGGCGATTCACCAGCGGTTGGAGCAGTTCGCGCAGGCCGGAGTTCGGCCTCTGGTGTTCACGCCGGGCCGGCCGTCGCTCGATGTGCTGTCGGTGCTGGACGCCTACGGCGTCACGCTGCTCAGCGAGGTCCCCGCCGGCTTGGGGACCGCCTGGAAGGCGACGGCCCACAGCCGTAGCGGCGCTTTGGTCCAGTCCCCGGAGATCACTGCGGGTCTGCTGGACTCGGCGGTGGCAGCGAGCGGTGCGGCCCCGAAATTCAACCGGGTGTCGGAGTCCTTCGGCTCGCTCGTGTGGGCCAGCAACGGCCTGCGGGACCAACAACGCAAGATCACGAACGCGCCGTCGGAATACCACACCCCGGAAAACCTGCGAGCTGCCGACGAGATGGCCACCCGGATGCCGGACAGCGCCATGGCGCACCTGGTCAAGCCACTGCTGGAACTCGGGCCCGTCAGCGACGTCGTGCCCCGCTACGTGGAAGCACCCAAAAAGGATCGCCCGAGCGTGCTGCTGGAGGAGTTGCAGAAACTCGAACTGGCCGGGCACCTCGTCGACGGGACCGGGACGAGCACCACGGGCCTGGTCTGGCTGGTCGAGGCGACCGGCAGGGGCGTCAACGACCAGGCGGCGCTCGGTGAGATCCGATTCACCACCGGCATCCTCCAAACCTTGGACGCGATCAGCAGCGGCCGGTGGGACGACGCGCAGGACTTCGTCAGCAATCACAAGGGCATGACCGACGCCGACCAGAAGGTCAAGTGGGCCCAGGCGATCAGCGACAGACAGAGGACCAGCACCGATCCAGGCGAACGCCTTCACCTGCAGAACCTGATCAGCGCGGTCTTCGAGTGCTGACCAGCGACCGCGCACGAACACCTCGGGCGCACATCCCGGCCAGCGCCCCTGACCGGGACCACCCCCACGACCACCCAGGCGATCGAAGACGGGCAAACGTTGGAAGCGGTTACTGCGCAGCCCGTGGTGGATCCGGGCACTGAGCGTCGTGCGCGATTCAGCCCGAACGCCGACCTGTGTCCGCGCCTTGACCTGGACCGGCGAACGAAGCTCGCAGAGGGTCGTCGAGCCGCGCTTCTGCCGGCTGACAGGTCCCGGCCGGGGCTCGCGGCCGAGGTCAGTCACCTGCTCTCAGCGCGCTGAGCACGGCCGTCACCTCGGGACGTGACGCAGCCGGTCGCCGCACCGCGGTGGTGATGCGCCGGGTCAGCGGCGGGTTCAGCGGTCGGGTCACCACCCGGTACCGCGGGTCCACCGCCAGCTTTGGCAGCATCGTGATCGAGCGGCCGTTCTCCACGTGCTGGAGCGCCAGCATGTAGTTGTTGAACCGACAGATCACCACGGGCTCGAAGCCGGCCTCCCGGCACAGCCGGGTGGACAGCTCGGACATGTACGAGCCGGCTACGTCGAATGTCCAGCGCTGCTGCGCGCACGCCTCCAGGGCGACCGACTCGGCGCCGGTCAGCGCGTGCTCCGGGGGCAGCACGAGCACGACCGGGTCGGTGGCGAGCGGCACCAGGTCGATCTCCGGGGAGAGCTCGGCGCCGGCGAAGTCGGCCGTCGTGATGATCAGGTCGACGTCGCCCCGACGCAGCGCCGGCATGCTCTCGTGCGGCTCCAGCTCCAGCAACACCACGCTCACGTCCGGGTGACGGGCCGCGAGACGGGCCAGCGCCGGATCGGCGAGGGCTTGCACGGCACTCTGGAACGCGGCCACGGTCACCGTGCCGGCCGGCTCGTCGGCAAGGCGGCGCAGCTCCGCCTCGGCCGCTTCCATCGCCGCGAGGATCTCCCGAGCCCGGCCGGCGAGCAACATCCCGGCCGCGGTGAGCCGCACCCGCCGCCCGGCGCGTTCCAGCAGCGCGGTCCGGGTCTCCCGTTCCAGCGTGGCCAGCTGCTGAGACACCGCCGAAGGGCTCAGGTTGCCGCGCTGCGCAACGGCTCGGACGGTGCCGTAGGTTGCCAGGTCGGCGAGCAGGCGCAGCCGCCACGGATTCAGCGTCATGACCCCCGACTGTACGGCTCTGCTTAACAGCGACAACGGAAATGTGCGATGGACGTGCCTCCCCGGGACTGCCTAGCGTCGGTTCATGGCTGATTCGTTCTGGTCCGACGTCGATCGTCACCTGGTCCGCTACACCGGCGCGGGCAGCTTCGTACACGAGATCATCGATCGTGCCGAAGGCAGTTTCGTGTTCACCGCGGACGGTCGCCGCCTGCTCGACTTCACGTCGGGGCAGATGAGCGCCATCCTCGGTCACTCCCACCCCGCTGTCGTAGCCACGATCCAGCAACAGGCCGCCACCCTCGACCACCTGTTCAGCGGCATGCTGAGCCGGCCCGTGGTCGAGCTGGCCCGCCGCCTCGCCGGCTCCCTGCCCGCGCCGCTCGACAAGGCCCTGCTGCTCACCACCGGCGCGGAGTCCAACGAGGCGGCGATCCGGATGGCGAAGCTGGTCACCGGTCGGCACGAGATCATCTCGTTCGCCCGATCATGGCACGGGATGACGCAGGCGGCGGCGAGCGCCACCTACAGCTCGGGGCGCAAGGGGTACGGGCCCGCAGCGCCCGGCAACTTCGCGATCCCCACGCCGAACGCGTACCGGCCCGACTTCACCCTTCCCGGCGGCGAGCTGGACTGGCGGCGTCAGCTGGAGTTCTCGTTCGAGCTGTTCGACGCCCAGTCGGTGGGCAGTCTGGCGGCGTGCATCGTCGAGCCGATCCTCAGCTCCGGCGGCGTGATCGACCTGCCGCCGGGATACCTCGCGGCGCTGCGCGACAAGGTGCACGAGCGCGGCGGGCTGTTGATCCTCGACGAGGCGCAGACAGGTCTGTGCCGCACCGGCGAGTGGTACGCGTTCCAGCGTGACGGCGTCGTGCCGGACATCCTGACCCTGTCCAAGACGCTCGGTGCCGGCCTACCGCTGGCTGCGGTGGTGACCAGCCCGGAGATCGAGCACACCGCGCACGAGCGCGGTTTCCTCTTCTTCACCACGCACGTCTCGGACCCACTGGTGGCCGCGGTCGGCAACACGGTCCTGGACGTGCTGGAGGCCGACCGGCTGGACGAACAGGCAGCGCAGCTGGGCGCGTACCTCCGGAAGGGCCTGCGGGAGATCGGCCAGCGACACCCGGTGGTCGGCGACGTGCGCGGCCGCGGGCTGCTGGTCGGGCTGGAGCTGGTCAGCGACCGGGAGTCGAAACGACCGGCCGACGCGCTGGGTGCCGCCGTCACCGGGCGGTGCCTGGAGCTGGGCCTGCACATGAATGTGGTGCAGCTGCCCGGCATGGGCGGCGTCTTCCGCATCGCGCCGGCGCTCACCTCCACCCACGCCGAGCTGGACCTGGGCCTGGAGATCCTCGACCAGGCGCTCGCCGACGTGGTGCCGGGGTTCACGCCGTAAGCCAACTCGTCCCGCGAGCCGGTCGACCTCCGTGCTGGTGGAGAAGTCGCGCTCGAACACGCCAGCGTCGCTGATCTCGGCGGCGAGCAGCTTGTGGAATGACTCCACCACGTCCTGCCACGAAGCCGCGTCCTGCGGCATCGGCCCGTCGACCGGCGCGAGCAGCGGATGCACCCAGTCCGGCACGAGCACCGGCAGCGCCGGATCGACGGCTAGTAGTGCTTTGTTAGGTTCGGTGGCGTTTGTTGCGGTGTAACGGTTTCACGGGTTGGTGGCAGGTGATGCAGGCGCCGGTCCAGGTCGCGAGGAGTCGTTGCAGCTCGCGGATGACCCTGTAGAGGGTCAGGCCGGCGCAGCCGCTTTTGGGTCCAGGCGTAGTTCGGTGATGAACAGGTGCGCGGCGGTGACCAGGGTGACGTGGCGGTGCCAGCCGGTCCAGGAGCGGCCTTCGAAGTGGTCCAGTCCGAGGCCGGTCTTCAGTTCGCGGTAGTCGTGTTCGATCCGCCAGCGGATCTTGCCGTGGCGGACCAGGTCGGTGTGGCTGGTGGTGGCGGGCAGGCTGGACAGCCAGTACTTGACCGGCTCGGGCTGGTCGTTGGGCCACTGGGCGATGAGCCACCGCTCGGGCAGGGTGCCGTCGGTGTCCCGGGCGACGCGGTGCCCGGCCGGACGCACTCGAAGAAAGATGAACTGCGATCTCATCATGCCTTTTGAGCCTTCTCGCCAGGTGATCGTCTCTGCAGACTCGCGTCCGGCGGCGCGGACGTGTTCGACCAGGCTGGTGGCCGTCTTCGGGTAGCGCGGGTCGGTGCGGGTCGGTGGTCGGCCCCGTCCGGACCAGACCCGCTCGACCGGCCGCACGTCTGGCTTGTGGGCGAGGGCGTCGCCTTTGACCTGCATGATGTAGCCGATCCCACGTTCGTCCAGGGCGCTGCGGAACTGGCTGTTGTCCCCGTAGCCGGCGTCGGCGGCCAGTAGCGGCGGGCGCAGGCCATGCGCGGCCAGGTCATCGAGCATCTCGATGACCAACGCCCACTTCGGACGATGGTGTTCGTCCTCCGGTATTCCGCACCTCGACCGGCGGGCGATCACATCGGGGCGGTCGGCCTCGTCAACGGCGTGATCGTCCCACGACGTAGGCAGGAACAGCCGCCAATCCAGGGGACACGACGCGGTGTCGGTGACCGCATGGACACTCACCCCGATCTGGCAGTTCGCGACCTTGCCCAACGTGCCGGAGTACTGCCGGGCCACGCCCGGCGATCCCTTGCCGTCCTTCGGGAAACCGGTGTCGTCGACCACCCACGCCACCGGCTCGACCGCCTCGAGGGCCCGGCGAGCCAGCCGCATCCGCACCGCCATGGTGTCCCACGTCGAGGTCGAAACGAACTGCTGCAACCCCTGATGATCCACCCCGAGGCGCTGCGCCATCGGCTGCATCGACTTGCGCCGCCCGTCCAGCAGCAATCCCCGCAGATACATCTCACCCTTCGCCCGCTGATCCGACCGCACCAAAGGGGTGAACACATCCGCGGCGAACGCCTCAAGCCGTTGCCGCACAACCGAAAGCTCGTCAGGGGTCACCCCAACATCGAACTACCCCGGACCCCTCCAACCACCCCACGACACGCCGACCTAACAAAGCACTACTAGGGCCTGTGTCGAAGTCGGCGGTGGTGCCTGAGCTGGCGTGACCGCTCGGCGTGTCGAAGATCGGTGGTGAGGTCTCCGGTAGATGGTTCAGCGACCAAGCAGAACCTGAAAACTGGAGACCTCGTGGACACCTTAGGGCCTGTGTCGAAGTCGGTGCCAGGGCTTGAAGGCCCCGCGCTTGTGTATCTGTCCCAGCACCACAAACCTTTGATCTTGGTCTTGGCGCTGGAGCCCCGGGCGAGGCCTCGGAGGTGACCGCCGAGCCCGCCGTCCTCAGCCGTGCGCGGGCTCGGCACCGGCGGCGCGGCTGACCTCGGCCAGGCGCTGCTTCAGGAAGGCGCGCTCCGCGGCGTTCGCCGTGAGCTCCATCGCGCGCCGGTACGACTGAGCCGCGCCGGCGGCGTCGCCGAGACGGCGCAGCAGGTCGGCGCGGGTGGCGGGAAGGTAGGGGTAGTCGGCGAGCCGGGGATCGGTCGCCAACTCGTCGAGGAGCGGCAGGGCGGCGGCCGGACCGTCGGCGAACGCCACGGCGGCGGCCCGGTTGAGCGCGACCACCGGGGTGTTCCACACCGCCAGCAGCCGGTCGTAGAGGTGCACGACGCGCGGCCAGTCGGTCTGCTCCAGGGACGGCGCCATCGCGTGCACGCCGGCGATCGCCGCCTGCAGGGTGAACCGCCCCGGTGGGCCGGACGCCAGCGCCCCGGCCGTCACCGTGAGCCCCTCCAGGATCGCGTGCTGGTCCCAGCGCGTCCGGTCCTGGTCGGCGAGCAGGAGCAGCCGGCCCTGCTCGGCGGTCCGGGCGGCCCGGCGCGCGTCGGTGAGGAGCAGCAGGCCCAGCAGGCCGCGGGTCTCGGCCTGCTCGGGGAGCAACGCGGCGAGGGTGCGCGCGAGGTGCAGGGCCCGGTCGCAGAGCTCCTCATGGACGACCGCGTCCCCCTCGCCGGCCGTGTGGCCGGTGCTGAAGAGCAGGTGCACGGCGGTGAGCACGCTGTCCAGGCGCTCGGGCAGCTCCGCCCGGCCCGGGACCCGGTAGGGGATCCGCGCTTCGGAGATCTTCTTCTTGGCCCGGGTGATCCGTGCCGCCATCGTCGGCTCGGATACCAGGAAGGCCCGGGCGACGTCGGGCGTGGGAACGCCGCAGACCAGGCGCAGGGTGAGGGCGACGCGGGCCTCGGGGGCGAGGGTGGGGTGGCAGCAGGTGAACACCAGCCGGAGCCGGTCGTCCGGCACCGCGGCGTCGGGCCGGTCCGGGTCGGCCGGGTCGTGCGGATCGACGGTCGCCGGCTCCACGAGCAGCGGGAGCTTGCGCCGGAGGGTGACCTCGCGACGCAACCGGTCCAGCGCCTGGTTCCGCGCCGCGGTGGTCAGCCACGCGCCGGGCCGCTTCGGGACGCCGTCCCGGGTCCAGGTCCGCAGCGCGCTGACGTACGCCTCCTGCGCGCACTCCTCCGCGACGTCCAGGTCGCCCGTGACGCGCACCGTGGCGGACAGCACGAAGGCCCACTCAGAGCGGTGGGCCTGCGCCAGCGCGGCAGCGACCGCGTCCGCCTGCACGGCGGACGCGGTCGGCTCGTCGCGGGGAGCGATCAGAACGGGTTCGTCGTCGGGTCCACGACCGGGCGGACCTCGACGCCGCCGCCGGGGGCCGGGGCCGGGCACAGCTTGGCGATCTCGACGGCGTGGTCGAGGTCACGCGCCTCGACGACGTAGAAGCCGTTGAGGGTCTCCTTGGTCTCGACGAACGGGCCGTCCGTCACCGTGCCGCCACCCTTGACCGTGGTGGCCGTCGTCGGGGGCGCGAGCGCCTCCCCGCCCGCCAGGGACCCACCGAGCGCGAAGACCTGCTCGACGAACTTGCTGTGCGCGTCGACCATCGCAGGCCACGCCTCGGGCGAGATGTTCGCGTAGTAGGCCGGGTCTTCGTAGATGAGGATCGCGTACTTGGCCATGGAGCTGCCTCCTGCACTGGGTCGCGGGCCGGCCTGTCCGGCTCCGTCATCAGCGACGACGAACACCCTGCCGCCGGATCGACAGCCAGGCCTGGATCTTCTTCAAGATTTTTCCGGCGCCGCCGCCGTGCATGCCGGAGTCCGCTTTGCGTGCTGAAGTGCACTTCAGTGGCCCTACGTGAAGCTCCGTCTCGCTGCGGAGCGGCGCGACGGGATGCCGCCCGCCGACGCCTAGAGCATATCTTGCAGATCAGGTGGGGGGTCGCGGAGCCAGATGCCGCTGGCGGCGATGTCGACGGTGCCGCGGTAGACGTGGTCGCCTTTGTCGTAGCGGGTGGCGACGGCGCGGTGGCCGCGTAGCTTGCCCACAGCGCGTTCGACAGTGTTGCGCAGGCGGTAGGCGTCGTGTCGAAGGGGACCGGGCGTCCGCCGCGGCTGCCGCGGCGCTGGCGGTTGTGCGCAGCGCACGGGACCGGCCGGTGGCGGTCGGCCCAGCGGTCCGACAGCGCCTCCGGCAGCTCGTACGCGGAGGACTTCTCCGGCGGCGGCACCGGCGAACGGATCCGCACCGAGCCGGGCGTGGTGACCACCGTGCAGGCCCGCCTGATCCTCGACAACCCGCGCGGCCCCGACGACCGCGACGTGGCCTGCCTCGTGCTCAGCACGGGCGGCACCTACTGGCGCGACGTCGACACCCGCGCCGACACCGGCTACCTTCGTGCCCTCGGGCACGGACGGTTCAAACGGGTCACCGGGCGGTGGGGCTGGTTCAGCATGTCGACCCTGCGGCCCGCCGCGCTGCGCGCGTCCCGGCCACCGTTGCCCTGACCGCGCCCTGACGCGCGGGCGCCCGCCGCGTCACCGATTTCCGGTCCGATGTGCGCATTCCGTCGGACCGGGGCAACCGGCCGGCGCCGTCCGTAGCATCTGTGTCGCTTCAGGAGGGAAGGCGATGCCGAACGCCGCACGCCCGTACGCCGCCGTGGCCACCGTCGTGATCCTGCTGGCCGTCACCGCCTGCGGTGACCGGGCCGGGACGTCCGTCGCCGCGCCGGCCGGCGCAGCCGGCCCGCAGCCGGCCGCCGCCGCGCCGCGGACGTCGACCGCCACGCCGCCCGCCGCCGTCGACGGGATCAGCGGCCTGGGCCGGGCCCCCGCCACGAGCGCGAGCCCCACCCGCGCCGGCACCACCCCCGGCTCGCGCTAACTGCCCGTCCCCGCCGGTGTCGTGCTGCGCGACCTGGCCCCGGGCACCGGGGCGTGACCTGGACCGGCCGGCGGCACGTGGCCGGCCCGCTGCCGGCGCCCTTCCCGGCGGGGTCAGGAACGGTCGCGGCCGTCCGCTGGCGTCTCCGAGCGGAAACTGTGGCCGAGCTGCGGCCCGAGCCCGAAGTAGTGGCGGAAGTTGTAGATCAACGGGTTCCAGGCACCCGGGTCGACGTGGTCGGTGCCGGGCACGACGATGCCCGGGTCGGCGTGCACGGCGAGGACCCGGGCCTCGACGATGAGGAAGCCGTCGCCGGTTGCGGAGTGGATCCGGGCCGCCCGGGCCTCCAGGTGCAGCGGGCACTCGGCGACCCGGGGCGGGCGTACGTGGGTCGAGGGTTGCGGGCGTAGGCCGGCGGCGGCGAACTTCGCCGGTTCGTGGCGGAAGCGGTCGCGCTTGTCCGGCGGCACGGGATGCCGGCCGGTCAGCGGCGCGAGGCGTTCGACCGCCCGCCACTGGTGTGCGGCCGGCAGGTTGACGACCAGGTCGGGCCGGGCGGCGAGGTTCTGCCCGCTCTGCCCGCCGGCGCCCAGGCCGAGTACGACGGTCCGCCCCAGCGCCCAGGCGGAGGAGATCGGGGCGAGGTTGGCGCTGCCGTCCTCGTTCTCGGTGCTCAGCAGCACCACCGGGGTGCCGAAGTAGAGAATCTTCGGGCGGATCGTGACATGGGCGCGGACCGTCGGGTCGCTCGTGCTCGGCATGGTCGTCGACGATAGGACCGGAACCCTTCGGTCGGCGGCGAAGCGTTCCGGGGCGAGGCGTCCGAAGGGGGCCGGGCCGCGTAGCGGGCGGATCGGCGGTTCCGGGTGCGGAGCACCGGCGGGCTCGTGTCGACGTCGCCGGTGGATCGTCAACGGCTCAGCAGCACTGCGTACTTCCCGGCGCCGCCGCTGGACGTGGCCTCGCCGACGGCTCACCCTCACGAGGGGGACGCCCGCGCGTACGCGGTCGACGGCGACCACGACCTGGTGCGGTGCGTCGGGTCGACGCCGCCCGGGAGCGCGCCTGGTGACGGCGCGCCCCCGGGCGGCGGTGATCAGATGCAATTGGCGGTGATCTGGTAGTCGGCGAGGATGACGCCGTAGCCGCCGCCACTCTGCCAGTTGCCGTCGCGGTAGGTCACCATGCAGGTCTTGCCGAACTGCTGCTCGTATGCGCGCATGCTCGCCTCGGCGTTGGCCTGGGCGCGGATGAGTGCGTCCTGGATCGTGTTGCCGGGCCCGCCACCGATCACCGCTGTCGAGTAGCCCGAGAAGTACTGGATGTTGGCGGCCTGTGCCGGGGAGGCGGCACCCGTCGCCGCCGTGACGGCCAATGCCGCGGTGGCGAGGGCTGTCATCGTCCTGCGGGTCCTGGTCATGAAGGTCCTCCGGTCGGGGTCGGTGACTGCGGCCGGCGGCGGCGCACACTCGTGCCGGGGTTAGGTCGAACAGGCCACAGCCTCACCTTTCGCCCGAAGCTATCGATCACGTCATGACCTGTCAGTCCCCGATCGGTGACCTCTTTCGTGGTGGCAGGTGCGCCGCCGGCACGGGGCCGACCGGGAGGTGGGGGCCTGCCCAAGCCGGAGGGCGTCGACGAGGCGACCTGGCAGGGGGCGCAGACCACCTGCGCGGCGAAGCTGCCGAGCGTCGCGCCGCCGACCTGACGGGTGGACGGCCCCGCACCGGCCCCTCGCCGGTGCTCGATCGGCACCGGCGGCGGGGTCGGCGCGGCGAGCTGCGGGGCGTTGAACTCGGATCGGCCGCCTGCAGCTCGGAACGTCATCGGCCTGAGCCGGCTCAGACGCGGGCCGTGTCACGCCGGAACAATCTGATCGCGCCGACCATGAAGAGCAGTGTCCAGGCCGCCACGGCGAGCGCCGCGACGCCGACCGGTCCGCCCGTCAACGGCGCCCTGGCGAGTACCCCGACCCCGTAGGCGGGAGTCCAGGCGGCCACCACCTGAACGGCGTGCGGGAGCAGGTCCAGCGGCAGGAACAGGCCACCGCCGAGGGCGAGCAGCGCCAGCAGCGGACCGAGGATCTGCATGACGTTCTCGGCCGGCAGCAGGAACCCGACGAAGAGCCCGAAGGCGGCGAACACCAGCGAGCACAGCCAGGCCGCGAGCCCCGACTCCAGCCAGGTGGCCAGCGGCATCCGCACCCCGACCGCGGCGCCCAGCGCGTACTCGACCAGGACCGCGACCAACCCGAGCACCATCGCCGTCGCGACCTTCACCGCGATGTACGCGGCCGGCCGCAACGGGGTGAGCCGCAGCTGCCGGCTCCAGCCCTGCCCGCGCTCGACCGCCACCGCCGCGCCGCAGGCGGTGGTGGCCACCATCGCGCCGTAGACCGCCATGCCGATCATGATGACGGCGAACGTCCTCGCGCCGGCCGGCTTGTCCCGCCAGGGCAGACCGAACGCCAGGAAGAACACCGCCGGCATCGCGACGACGAACAGCAGGGTCCGTCGATTACGCAGGATTCGCCGGACCTCGATCCCCAGTATCGTGCGGTTGATGCCAACCATCACCGGTGCGGTCATCGCGTCGCCTCCTGTTCGTCGAGGTCGGAGGTCAGCGCCAGGAACGCCTCCTCCATGCTGGTGGAGGTGACCTCCAGGTCCCGGGCCGGGGTGTGGTGCAGCAGGTGGCGGGCAGCGGCGTCGGAATCCTCGGTCCGGATCCACACGGTGACCCCGCGGGCCTCCACCGAGCGGACCCCGGGCAGCCGGCGCAGCTCCGCCAGCCCGCCGGGATCGGCGTCCGGCCAGGTGACGCGCACCAGGCGCCCGAGGGCCAGCCGACGGATCTCGGACGCCTCACCGTCGGCGACCACCCGGCCCCGCCGCATGAGCACGACCCGGTCGGCGTAGGTGTCTGCCTCCTCGAGCTGGTGGGTGGAGAACAGCACGGTGCGCCCACCCGCCCCGTCGCGGCGGATGGCCGACCAGAAGTCGCGCCGCCCGGACACGTCCATCCCGGCGGTCGGCTCGTCCAGCACCAGGAGCCGTGGCTCGGGTAGCACCGCCAGGGCGAACCGGAGGCGCTGCTGCTGCCCGCCCGAGCAGCGGCCGACGCGCCGCCGGGCGATGCCGGTGAGGTCGGCGCGGTTCATCACCTCCGCGATCGCCGCCCGACTGTGCTGACCGTACAGGGAGCCGACGTACCGGACGGTCTCCTCGACGGTGAGGTCCTTGAGCAGGCCCCCGGTCTGGAGCACAGCCGCGACGTCACCGGCGGCGACCGCGTCGGCGGGCGTACGCCCGAACAACCGGACGGTGCCGTGGTCGGGTCGGGCCAGGCCCAGCAGCAGGTCCAGGGTGGTGGTCTTGCCCGCCCCGTTGGGCCCGAGCAGGGCTACGACCTCGCCCGGCTCGACACGTAGCTGCAGGTGATCGACGGCGACGACCGTACCGAACCGCTTGGCCAGTCCGGTCAGCTCGATCGCGGGCGGGGCGCTCATCGGGCTCCCGCCAGACGGTCGCGGCCGAGCCGGTACCCGGCCTGGAACCGGCTCACCGCCCCGACGTCGGTCAGGATCTCGGCGATGTACCGGCGGCAGGTGCGCAGCGAGATGCCCAGCGCCCGGGAGATCGCCTCGTCCTTGCCGCCGTCCGCGAGCTGACACATGATCTGCCGCTTGAGTTCGGCGTCGGCGGTCCGACAGGTCGGTTCCTGCAGCAGCGCCGGCGCTCCGGGCCAGGCCAGATCGAACATCGCCTGCACGAGTTCGGCCAGCCCGTTCTGGCGGAGGATCAGCGCGTACGGCTCCGGTTCGGCCGGCCGGGGGATGACGGCCACCGTCGCGCCGTCCAGGACGACAGCGTCCGGGCCCTCGGGGCCCTCCGACGGGGACGCCGTCGTGAGCCGGGTGTCGACGGTGCGTAGCCAGGGCATCCGGTCCAGGTCCGCGGCTCGCGCATCGACCAGGACCCGCAGCCGCGGTACGGACGGCAGCCGGTTGAGGCCGGCGAACATGCCGGTCACGGAGTGGATCCAGATGGTGGCCTCCTGGGCCTTCCGCAGGTGGTCGAGGAGCACGCCGGTGCTGGCCCCGGCACCACGTACGGTGTCGAAGCCGGGCAGGGTGTCGACCTCCGCCACCTCGCGGGACAGTGCGCGGTACGCCGACAACAGGGCCTGCCTCCATCGTTTCGCGTCCCCGGCCAGCGCGAGCTGTTGCTCGGTGGCACGGAACTCCGGTCCCGGCAGGATGTCGATGTTCACGGTCACGTCATGCCTCCCCCCACACGGCCGGTGCGACCGTGGTCTGCCTCCGCAGCGGATCGGGTGGATTCCGCTCAGACCCAGCATGCGGGCACCCGCCTGACCGGACATCGGTACGACGCACGCACATTTTCCGGCTGCTGCGCGGTGGTCACGGAGCGCCGTCGAGCAGGATCAGCAGGATCGCGGCGAGGCGGCCCTCACGCGTGGCGCCGACCCCGAGTCGATTCTGGGTCATGTGCAGGTGGGAGCCGAAGACCTGCCGGGCCCGGGCGGGCCCGAGCCGGTCGATCCACTCCTGGGCGGCAGCACCGAGCCGTGCCGTCCAGGGAGTCCACCGGGAGGTGGCGCCGTCGGTGAGCTCCCGCAGGGCCGGTACGAGATGCGCGAGGGTCCGGGCCTGCTCCGCGGCGTCGTCGAACTCTGCGCCCAGCCACCGCGCCCACCCGTCCCGGGCGCCACGCAGCAGCGCGAGCCGGTCACCGGGCCACGCGGAAAGGGTCGCGGCCATCGCCTCCAACCCGTCCGCGGCGGTCCGCGAACCGCCCGCGCGGGCCTGGCACGCCCGCAGGCACACCACGCTGGACGCGTGGAACAGGGCTTCGCTGACGCCGATCAGCGCGCTGCCGCCGTAGCGGTCGAACTCCGGCTCGTACCGGGCGGGATGCGAGCCGGGCGGCAGCAGTGGGGTAAGTGGCAGCGGGATACCGGCCTCGCCCCGGTCGGCGATCGGTGCGGCCGACCGCCGATAGTCCTCCGTGGTCAACCGGGACCCGGCCGGCAGGGCCGCGTTGACGGCCGCCGTCCGGCGCGCCAGCGCCTCCTGGACGGCTGCGGCGTCCGGACCGGCGTCGGCCAGCCGTAAACGTACGTGTGGACCACCCTGCCAGTAGCGGATGAAGAACCACGGTCGGGGGCGGTCCGCGTTTCGCCCGAACTCGGCCACGGTGGGCCCGACCACGTCGAGCACCGCCGCCTCGACCGCCCGGGGGGCGAGACTGTCGACATGCAGGTGCCAGCTCTGCCAGTCGGTCATGACCGCAGGTCCAGCATCGGCTCGGTGAAGCGGGACGTGCCGCAGACCGTCATGAACACCGGCACCTCCCGCCGGTCGAGACCGGCCAACGGCTGGACGTGGTGCTCATCGAAGGATCGGGCCGGACGGGCGACCAGTCCGTGCGCGGCGGCGGCCAGGCAGAGGCCCTGGGTCGCCCAGCCGCACCACAGTTGCAGCAGGCTCCACGCGGCCGGGCCCAGGTCGTCGAGCAGCGCGTCCACGTCGGTGGAGAACACCCAGACCAGGGACGCGTGCCGGAAGCCGGCGTCGGTGTCGGCGGACGGTGGTCGGCCGAACCCGGGCTGCATCCGGCGCAGCAGGTGCGGGTCGAGCCGGTGCGGTTCGGGTTCGCCGGACACCACCCGGTAGGCGCCGGTGGGCCGGTCGCCGACCCGCTGGAGCGCCACCGTGACGCGTACCCGGGCGGCGACCTCGCGCAGCGGCCCGCCCGGCGGCGGCACGGCGAGCCACGCCAGCATGGCCCGCAGCGCCTCCTCACCGACCGGGGAAGGGGTCAGCGCGAACCCGTACGTGCCGGCCGGGACCCGGCCGGCGCTGCGCCGCCAGAGCAGGTCGGCCCAGCTCAAGCTCGACCGCAGGTGGCTGGACCGGCAGCCCGCGCAACGGCTGCGGGGGCGTCGGCGGCAGGGCCAGGCGGTGCGCGGCGACGGCCACCACCTCGTCCAGCGCACCACCGGCCGGGCTGAGCAGCGCATCCCGGTCAGCGGACCCGGCGGAGCAGCCCGGGCTGGGCAGCGGTGTCCCCGCGGCCGGTGACTCCGCGCCCGCCAGGGCAACCACCAGCGGCGGCGACCAGACGCCGGGCCCGGTAGCCGCCACCGCCGAGGCGGCTGCGGTCACCGACGCGCTGTCCAGGCGTACCGTCGCCGCCACCCCGAACAGGTCGGCGGCCACGGCCAGGGCGCGCAGGTAGACGCCGAGCTCGACCTCGCCGATGGCGCAGCGGAGCCGGCCGTACGGGTCGGGCAGGTCGGTGTAGCGGGCGGCCAGCAGAACGCTCACCGGTCCGTCGGTGGGCCCGGCCGCCGGGGTGTCCACCAGCGCGTGGCGGTACACGTCGAGGTAGCGCAACCGCCCGGGCCGGCTCACGAAGGCGTGCACCGGGAAGCGGGCGCGCCCGGACGGCACCGTCCGGTGGTCGTTGTACTGGTTGGACGGTTCCCGCCGCTGGAGCCCGAAGGCGGTGAGCAGCAGGTGCCCCAACCGCTGCTCCGGGTCGGCGACCGGAGGGCACCGGTCGGGATAGGTCGTCCCGGCGAGCAGGTCGTGGGTGCCGGTGGGCAGCAGCCGTCCGGTGTCCGTACGGGCCGCGGGCGGCGGGAGCAGGCTGGTGGTGGCGGCGTCGTCGTCCACCAGGCCCTGTTCCCCCAGGTAGCGTTTGCCGGGCCCCTGCTGGAAGGCGAAACGGCGCACGTCGAGGGTCATCGGTCCTCCGGGTCAGGGGAACGGGTGCGGGTCCGGGGACCGGTCGTCGGCGTCCGGCCCGAGTGCGGCGCGCAGCCGGGGCAGGCCGGAGAGCCGCTGGTGGGCCTGGCCGAAGCACATGGGTACGATCCCCGGCACGACGCACTTGACCACGGTGAGTCCGGCGGCGGTGTGGTCGGGGGTGGACTGGTCGACGACGAGGATGTCGTCGAGCCCGGCGGCGGCGAACCGGCCGGCGACGAACTCGAGCGCGCCGGTGACATCGCCGTCGGCGGCCCGGCTCAACTGCTGCGGCCAGTCGGGGAAGGCGTCCTCGACGGTGCCGACCGGGCCGCCCAGGACGGTCTCCACCCGGGGGAGCAGTTGCGGGAACGTGTACCGCCGCCAGTGGTGCGCGATGTCCTCGACCAGCCAGGGGTCGGTGACCATCGGCTCCACCTCGGCCGGGTCCCACGCCAGCCCGGCGGCAACCAGTTGGCACAGCTCCCACAGCGCGGCCCGGGCAGCGGCCACCGGATCGGGGTGGCAGCCGGCGGTGCTGAAGCTGGCCGGCAGGGCCCGGTCACGATGGATCGCCAATGCCCACACCACCGGGACGTCGATGTCGGCGGTGGCCTTCAGCAGGTGCACGTCGTAACCCCGGGCACGGGCGAGGCGCAGCATCATCCGGCAGTCCGGATCGGTCAGCGAGTCCGGATCGATCGTCGGCAGTGGCCGTCGCCGGTGCCAGGCGAGCAGGAAGGCGTCCCGCTCGGCCAGTTCGAGCAGCGAGTGCAGAGCCGCCTCGGGCAGGCTGTTGCCCAGCGCACTGCCACTGGACGACTCCAGGAAGTACGGTCGCGGGTCGGTGCCGCGTAGTCCGTACCCGTAGCGGTAGAAACCCACCTCCGCCGGGACCAGCCGGGGCGCCGAGCCGTCCAGCGGGCGGCCCCACACCCAGTCCAGCGGGGCGTCCTCGTGGTACGGGCGGATCCGGCAGGTCGGCGCGGCGAGCTGCCGGTCGGTGTATCCCCCCAGCCGGGTCGGGTCGAGGGCCAGGTCACCGAGTTCCCGGCGGGTGCGCTGCGGCACGATCGGCGCCGCGTGCGGATAACCGCCGAGGCGCTCGTACGCCTCCAGCACCGCGATCGCCTCCGCCTCGCGGAACCGGACCGCCCGCCCGGCTCCGGCCGGGGTACCGGCCAGCAGTTCCGCCTCGACCAGCGGGAAGGCGCCGGCCGCGTTGCGGGCCACCCGGACCAGCGGACCGAACCGGCCGTCACCGAGGGCAGCCCGCATCCGGTCCGGGTCGAGCCCGAACGGGGCACCCGAGCGGGTCGGTACCGGGTCGGGCGACGGATGCCGCTGCCGGACCAGTGGCCCGGGTGGCACGTCCGGCCCGGTCAGCAGCGGCCGGTCCGACCCGCCGCAGAGCCGGCAGCGGAAGGTACGGACCACCCGGTGGCGGGTGACCGTGCCGGTCGCGGAGACGGCGATCAGGTCGCCCGGACCGACCGGTGCGTGCGGCCGGCGGCCGGTCAGCACCGCGCCGACGACCTCGGCCAGCCAGGGCAGGAAGGACGCCGCGCCGCCGGCCGCCGCGGGCAGGTCGCCCTGCCCAGGCGTACGACCCTCCGGTCCGACCGGTCGCGTTCGGGTCGCTTGGCGGTCTCCCAACGGCGGTACTCGCTGTGCGCCTGCACGCAGCCGGGGCAGGCGTCGTCGTCCCCGCCGGTCGGCGGCCGATCAGCACTTCCGTCGCGGTGACCCGTACCGGGAGCAGGCGGCGGCCTGCGCGGCGGCGGCCGTCCGCGAGGCCGTTCCCAGCCGAGGTCGAGGCCGCCCGTGGCGGCGACCAGGTGTCCGGGCAGCCCGGCGGCCCAGGTCGCCCAGTCCCACGAGGCCGGTGCCTGCGGGCCGAGCCGGACGGTCCCGACCGGTGTGCCGGTCATCGCAGCACCACCGGGCCGGCGACCAGCGGCACGTCACCGGCGACCGGGTCCGGTGCGTCGGGGTCGCCGGTGATCCGTTGGCCACGGGCGGCGAGGAGGGCGTCGAGCCGGTCGGTCAGCCGCCGCAGCCGGTCACCGCCGGCCTGGGCGAGCCGGTGGGTGCCGACGCGGTCGGCGGCGAGCAAGGCACGCACCTCGGTGCGGCCTGGGCCTGCGCACGGCCGCCGACAGCGCCGCCCAGGCGGCCAGCTCGGGCGTCTCGCCCCACTCGGCGGCCGGACCGTACCGTCCGCGCTGGTCACCTCGACCAGGACCCAGTCCAGGTCGGGCAGTGTGTGGCGGCGGGCCTGCACCGCCCGCTCGTAGTGCTCGTCGAGCAGGCTCCACAGGGTGCGGGCGGCGGCCGGCGGGTCGTCCCAGCCGGTCGCCGTACCGGTGGCGGTGTCGAGCAGAGCGGCGCCGAGCAACCGCAGCGCCGTCGGCCGCCAGTGCCCAGTGGTCGGCCCGGCCGCGGCGACGCCGGGACCGGCCGGACCGACGGCCGCGCGGGCGGCCGCCAGGCGAACCGACAGGACGGCCTGGGCGCGGTCGTCGCCCCAGCCGGCCACCCGGCCCGGCCCGGGAACCAGCTCCGCGGTGGCCAGCGACATCGGCAACTGGGCCAGGTCGAGGTCCCGCTCCCGACGGTACGGCCCGGTCCAGCGGGCGAAGAGCGGGCCGAGCCGGTCGAGCATCGCCTCGGGTGTGTCCCCGGCGGCCGGGGCGGTCGGCCGGGGAGCCGCTGCGCCTGCACGTCGTGGCCGTGCACCAGGGTCGGCGCGGATTCGGCGGGCAGGGTTCCGGTCAGCGCGCCGAGCACGGCGTGGGTCGCCAGCGACCCGGCCAGCACGGCGCTCAGCGGGCAGGGCGCCGCACCGTCCGGTTCGGCGGCGGCCCAGTCGCCGGCCCGGCGGCCCAGCGCGACGAACTCCGCCAGGTCGCCGGCCTCCGGCGCCCCGACCAGGGCGATCCGCTCTCCCGCGTGCACCGGCACGACCCGGGTCCCGGCCGGCAGGGACGCCGCGGCGGCCACCAGGTCGAGCGGCCGGTCGGCGTCGTCGACCAGCACGACCAGCTCCGTCCCGGGCGACACGGTCGCGGTGGTGGTCGCGCCGTACCCGACGATGGTGCGCCGGGCCACCGCCGCGGCCGGGCCGTCGCCGAGCACCGGGACCACCGAGGCGCGCAGCCGGGCGAAGACCCGGTACGGGTCGGCGCAGCGGGCCTCCAGATAGCTCAGCACCTCGGCGTACCGGTCCGCCTCGCCGGGGGTGGGCGGGGTGCCCGCCCGGTCCAGGTCGAGCAGCACGTCCCGGTCCAGCAGGGTGTCCAGGATCCGCTGGACGGCCGGGCGGGCGGATTCGCCCAGCGCAGAGGAGAGTTCGTCCACGTCGGTGCCGCGGGTCAACAGGTCCAGCTGGCTGTCCAGCGCCAGATAGAGCCCCGCCGGGGCGGTGAGCAGGAACGACCGGCCCGCCCGCGTCCAGTAGATGCCCTGCGGCACCGGCGCGAAGTGGGTGCCGGGGCGCAGTTTCACCCTCATCGGTCCGCCGCCTCACGGGCCAGATCCAGTTCGAGGGTCCACTCCGTCGCGCGGGCCCCCGACCGCACGCCGGGCAGCGCCTCCTCCAGATAGCCCGGCAGCCGCCGTTCCAGGGACTGGGGCAGGACCCGCACCATCAGCGCGCTGGCCAGGTCGACGTACTGCGGCTTCTCCCGCCGGCGGGCGGTCAGGTAGCGGCTCAGCCGGGCGGTCGCCCCGCCCGGCGCGTCGGCGTCGTCGCCGTTCGCTGCCGGTCCGGTCCACAACGGCGTCTTCAGCACCACCTCGTCGGGTACGCCGTGCGCCGCCCGCCACGCGGTGAGCGCCACCAGGTGACCGGCCGGATCGGTGGGGTCCGCGACGGCGGGCAGGTCCGCGCCCGGATACCAGCGTCGGCGTTGCAGCACCACGCCACCCGCGCGCAGCCGGGGATAGCCGACGGTGGGGTGTCCCGCCGGATCGCCGTCCCAGGCACGCACCGCTTCGGCGTGCCGGACGGCCACCGGGTCCACCGCCACCCGCCCGGTGTCGTGCAGCCACACGGCCAGTGTGAGCGGAGCCGGCTGAAGCTCGATCCACTTCATGCCGAGGCCCATCACCACCACGCGGACGCCGTCCGGGTCGAGCACCGACAACTGGTCGGTGGCCAGGTCGTGGGCGAGCCGCAGCCCCAGCCAGTCGGCCGGGTCGAGGGTGTCGTCGAGCACCCGCACCCGATGGTTGATGTTGGACCGGTGCAGGCCCCGGTCCTCACGGACGGCGACGCCGGGGCGGGCGTACCGCTGCCGGATCCGGTCGCGCAGCCGCTGGGTGGCGTCGCTGCCCATCTCCTGCTGGAGGCCGAGGAAACGGCTCACCACCTGGCCGTGGCCGGTGTAGCAGGCGTTGACCACGAGCAGGCCGCGGTCGGGCTGCACGATCATCGAGTACGACGCCGCCGCCGGCCGGTACCGCTCGGGCAGTCCGTCGGCCAGCCCGGCCAGCCACTGCGGGGCCAGCACCACCTCGGGCGCGTCCCCGGCGGCCTCGATCGCCGCGGTGACCTGCCGCAGCGCCGCCGCGCGCCGGTCCAGCAGCGTCACCAGGGAGCCGTCGGCCGGGCCGAACCGTTCCGCGGCGGACCGGTCGCCGCCGCTCGCGCCGGCCGCGCCGAGGACGCCCTCCCGGCGGCGTACCGCCTCGACCAGTTCCTCCGCGTGGTCGACGAGATTCACCCGGGCACCGGGGCCGAACCGGTCGACGAAGGCCCGTACCAGCAACGCGCGGATCTCGTGGTGCCGGTCGAACATCGCGTGGAACCCGGTGACCGCCCGCAGGTCGGCCAGCGCCGGCTCGTAGCCGGCCGGGGAGACCGTGCCGGGCGGCAGCAGGTAGTCCTCGTTGACGTGCAGGCGGGCCGGGAAGGCGCTGCGTTCGTTGAGGCGGCCCTCGACGGCCCTGATCCGGGACAGCGCGGCCACCCGTTCCCCGACCGAGCCGCGCCGCGCGAGCTTCAGCGCCTCGCCGAGGGCGGCGATCTCCGCGGCGGCCGTCGGATCCCGGTCGAGCAGGAGGCCCAGCGCTGCCGGGACGGGGTCGACCGCCTGCTCGTCGAGGACCGGGGCGGCCACCAGGATCTGGGCCTCGACGGCGGCGGCGACCAGCCGGGCGGCCTCGCTCACCGGGACCCGGAGCCGGGCGGCCAGTTCGGTGGCCAGCGTGCCGCTCGGCACCGGTCCCAGCTGGGTGAGCCGCAGCAGGGCGGCGACCTGGTCGGTCAGCGCGGCGGCGAGCGCCCGCCGCCGGCCCGCCGCCCAGTGGTGGAACCGCACGTGCTTGTCGACCCGGAGCGTGGGGTTGCGCTGCACGACGTCCGGGACGCCCCCGGCACCGGGCGCGGAGACGATGCCGGTGACGAGGCTGGACAGCAACGCGCGGTCGGGCGTCAGCACCGACCGCGTCCGCTGCCGGTCGAACCGGGCCCGGTCCATCGGCTCGCCCTCCGGCGACCACCGGGCGAAGCCGACGGCGGTCAGCCGGGACAGCGGGCTGACCCGCAGCACCGCGCGGGCGTAGTGCTGGAGGATGCCGCGCTCGGACTTGCGGTCCCGGGCCGACGGCTCACCCGGGGCGCGCCGGTAGCGCTGCACGGCGTCCAGCACCTGCGGGGAGTTCAGCGCCAACGACAGCTGGAACGGCTCGCCGCCGATCGCGTCGGCCAGGACGCGGCGTTCCTCGGCGAGGAGGCTGGGGTAGGCGGCCTTGAGGGTGTTGCGGGCCAGCAGCGACCGTTCGGTGGCCCGCCACCAGGCGGCGACCGCCGGCGGCGGGGCGCTCTCCGGCCAGAGCGCGGCGAGCTGCTCGGGCTGCGGGTCACGGCCGTTGTGGACGGCCCGTTTGAGCTGCAGCAGCCGGTGCCGTTGTGCGCCGGTCGCCGCCGCGGTCAGCTCGTACAGTTCGGCGCAGGCCGGTTCGCGCCACTGGTGCTGCTCGCGGCCGGCGAGATAGAGCGCCTGGAGGGCGATCCGCAGGGTCGGACCGCCCAGCCGGCGCCCGGGGGTCGGGTTGAGGCGCAGCAACGCGGTGTCGGCCAGGTCCCATCCGGGACCGGTGGTCACGTGGGCGTCGGCGGGGTGCAGCAGATCGGTCACGACTGGCCCTTCAGTTCGCGGGCGAACCGGTGCAACCGCTGCGTCGCCGTCTCGCCGGTGATCTGGTCGGTGGCCTCGCTCAGCCCGTAGCAGAGGTAGTAGCGCTGCAGTGGGGTGATGCCGAAGCAGGTCAGCGACCAGTAGAGGACGTTGAGCACGACCCGGTGCGCGACGTGTCGGTAGGACGGGTCCGCGACCAGGCCGGTCTGGAGGATCTCGCCGATGAAGTCACTGCGGACCGGGGTGCCCAGGGGGAGCGGGGTCGGGCCGATCGCCTCCTGGATGGCCCGGTCGGTGACCGATCCGGCGGCGGTCAGCCCTTCGGCCACCCCCCAGGCGTACAGAAAGGCCGATTCCCAGGCGCGCAGCGCGGGGCTCGGCTCGTCGGTGAGCGCGGCCCGGAAGACCTGCTCGTCGTGCGGATAGCGCTGGGCGTAGCGGGCCCGCAGGTCGGTGTGGTTGCCGGTGGCGGAGGAGACACCCTCAACGTGCGAGCGGTACGGCAGCACCCCGGCGCTGATCCCCCGGGGATGGGTGCGGGCGAGCATGCCCAGCACGGCCGCCAGGTGCGGCAGGATCTCGTCGTCCCGCAGGGCGGCGCTGGCCAGCATCGGCTCCAGGAACCGGCCGAGGATCTGGTCGGCGGCCAGGGCGAGGGCGGGCGCGCCGGCGGGACGCGGCTGGTGCGCGACGACCTCGACGTGGCCGTGCGGGTGCACCGGCGACAGTTCCTGCCGGACGTTCTCCCAGCGCGCCAGGTCCGAGGCCCGCCGCAGGTAGCTCTGCTCGTCGGGGGTGGGCGTCGGGCGGGCCGCGGCGAAGGCTCCGGCCCGGGTGGCGAGTTCCGTCAGGTCGGCCTCGCGGTCGGCGTACGGCCGGGCCGTGACCAGCAGGTGGGAGCCGTGCAGCCAGCCCCGTCGTACGTGCACCACGGGAAGCTGCTGCGAGGACTTCAGTCGCCGGATCGGTTCGGCGAGTTCCCGCAGCAGCTCCCGCGGCTGTGCACTGTGGTCCGTGATGCGGACGGCCTTACCTGGGCCGAGATTCAACATGGTGACTCCAGGGAATACACGGCGTGCTCGACCGGAATGAGTTCCGGAAAAGGCACCCGCCGAATGGCCGGTAAATGGTCGGTCACCGATGGAGCGAGGCGGTCAGATCAGAGGTCGGCCGCCCGGGTCGTACGTGTTCCGGGGAATTCGCTCAGCAGCAGGACGACGAGGTCGACGCGGAACCCGAGGCGTTCAGCGGGTCCTCGCTGAGGATCTCCTCGCCGTCCGGGGTGTCGGCGATGATGATGATGACGGACGCGCCCATGTCGGGCAGCGCGACGGCGTCGGTGGCGTCCAGGACGGCGAGCTCGCTGACGTCGAACGAGCCGAAGTCGAGGGTAGCGTTCATGGCTTTTCTCCTTCATGAATTGAGTGCGATCGGTGTTTCCGGTGGTGACCTGAAAACACGATGCGCGATCGTGGAGCCGCCGCACAAGATTTCCCGGCGGCATCAAGATGCAGATTTCCGGGCCGCTCGGCAACAAGCTGCCAGGGCGTGGCGGAAGCATTGGCAGACCCTTCGGAAAGGCCCATGGTGGGGGCACACGGAAGAAGGGAGTCAACGTGATCAGCGCGGAGGGACTGTCCCGCACATACACGTCACGGGCCGGAAGCGTCGACGCGGTGCACGAGGTGAACCTGGCCGTCGACGCCGGCCAGGTGGTCGGCTTCCTCGGGCCCAACGGCGCCGGCAAGACCACCACGGTCCGGATGCTCACCACCCTGCTGGACCCGACCGCGGGCCGGGCCACCGTCGCCGGCTTCGACGTCGTACGGCAGCGCGCCGAGGTCCGGCGGCGGATCGGTTACGTGAGCCAGGCCAGCTCCTTCGTCCCGCAGCGCATCGGCGACGAGCTGCGTACCCAGGCCCGCCTGCACGGGCTGAGCGCCCGGCAGGCCGCGACCCGGACCGCCGAGCTGGCCGAGCGGTTCGACCTCACCGGCGTGCTCGACCGGTCGGCGCTGCGCGTCTCCGGTGGGCAGCGTCGCCGCTTCGACCTGGCACTCGGCCTGGTGCACCGGCCCGAGGTGCTCTTCCTCGACGAGCCGACCGCCGGCCTCGACCCGCACAGCCGCGCCGAGCTGTGGCAGCTGCTGCGTGAGCTGCGCGCCACGCAGGGCACCAGCGTCTTCCTCACCACGCACTACCTGGACGAGGCGGACGCGCTGTGCGATCGCGTCGTGGTCATCAACGCGGGGCGCATCGTCGCCGACGACACCAGCGACGCCCTCAAGGAGCAGCTCGGCGGGGACGTCGTGGTGCTCGAGACCGACCAGCTCGGCGCCGCCTCGGCGGTGATCGCCGCCGAGCTGCCCGGCTGCGCGGCCGACACCGCTCCCGGCCGGGTGCGTTTCCAGATCGACCACGCCCAGCGTCGCCTGCCCGGGTTGCTGCGCGAACTCGACCGGGCCGGGGTGGCCCTCACCTCGGTGTCGGTCAAACGACCCACCCTCGACGACGTCTTCCTGCGTCTCACCGGGCATGCCACGGCCAGCCCGCTCCGCACGGAGGTGGCAGCATGATGAGCACCGCCTGGGTGATCTTCCAGCGCTCCATGCGTTACACCGTCAGCAACCCCGCGTGGGTCGTCACCGGGCTGCTCCAGCCCGTGCTGTACCTCGTCCTGTTCGGTCCGCTGCTCAGCGGACTCAACGACGTGCAGGGGTTCGGCGGCGGCAACTCCTGGCGCTTCTTCGTGCCCGGCCTGCTGGTCCAGCAGTGCGTCTTCGCCGCGGTGTTCGTCGGCTTCGGGGTGCTCGCCGAGGCCCGGTCCGGGGTGCTGGACCGGATGCGGGTGAGCGGGGCGAGCCAGCTCGGTCTGCTGCTCGGCCGGATCAGCCGGGACGTGCTGGTGGTGCTCGCGCAGGCCGCGGTGCTGGTGCTCGGCGCGGTCGCGTTCGGCCTGCGGGCCCCGGCCGGCGGGATCCTGCTCACCTTCGTCCTGCTGGCGGTCTTCGCGGTGGCGATGTCCGCCGTGTCGTACGCGCTGGCGCTGCGGGTCCGCTCCGAGGGCGCGTTCGGCCAGATCGTCAACGCGTTCACCCTGCCGTCGCTGCTGCTGTCCGGGGTCCTGCTGCCGCTCACCCTGGCGCCGGCCTGGCTGGCCGTGGTGGCGCGGGTCAACCCCCTGTCGCACGTCGTCGACGCCGCGCGGGGCCTGTTCGCCGGTCAGACCACCGGCCGGCCGGTCCTGGTCGGTTCGACGGTGGCGCTCACCGCGGCGGTGCTGGCGCTCTGGTTCGGTGTCCGCTCGGTACGGGGCATCTCGAAATGAGCCTCACCCTGGCTGCGCCCGCCCTCGCCCGGCACCGGCTCGCCAACGGCCTGCGGGTGGTGGCGCTGGACGAGCCACGGCTGAGCGCGGTCGGCATCGCGGTCGCCTACGACGTCGGATACCGCACCGAGACGCGGCCGGGGTTCGCCCACCTCTTCGAGCACCTGATGTTCCAGGGCGGCGGCGGGCCGGGTCGGGCCACGTACGCCCGGCAGGTCCAGGCGGCCGGCGGCGTCTTCAACGGCACCACCCACCGTGACCACACCAGCTACTTCCAGGCGCTGCCCGCTGCGGCCCTGGAGCAGGGGCTGCGCCTGGAAGCCGACCGGATGCGGGCGTTGAACGTCACCGCTGCCGACGTGACCAACCAGGTGGCGGTGGTCACCGAGGAGATCCGCCGCAACGTGCTCAACCGCCCGTACGGCGGCTTCCCGACCTTCCACCTCCCGGCGGTGCTGTTCACCCGGGAGGCCAACACCCACGACGGCTACGGTGATGTGGCCGCGCTCGCCGACGCGACCGTCGCGGAGTGCGAGACCTTCCACCGGGACTACTACCACCCGGGCAACGCGGTGCTGGCCATCGGTGGCCAGATCCCGACCGAGCACGCCTTCGCTTTGGCCGAGCGGCACTTCGGGGCCATCCCGGCGGGTGCCGTGCCGGCACCGGTCGACCTCGGCGAACAGCCACCCCGGGCGGTACGCCGCAGCGAGCGGCCCGACCCGCTCGCCCCGCCCGCGCTCGCCCTCGGCTGGCAGGTGCCTGCCCCCGCGTCGCGGCGTACCTCGCGACCCTGGTGGTCGCCGCGGTCCTCGGCGGTGGACCGGCCAGCCGACTCGTCCGGGCCGCCGTGCGCGACTACGGGCCGGCGACCCGGGTCACCGCGCACCTCGGTCTGACCGGCGGGCCGTTCGAGAGCCGCGACCCGGACGCCCTGGTGGTGTCCGCTGTCTTCGGGCCGCGTACCCCGGCCGGGGCCGTCGAGGAGACGATTCTCGGCGAACTGGCCGCCCTCGCCCAGGACGGCCCGACCGAGGCGGAGCTGCTGCGCGCGACCGCCCGGCTGCGGGCCGACTGGTACCGCGACATCGACCCGATCGGCGCCCGGACCCGGCGGGTCGCCGCCTTCGAGCTGCTGCACGACCGCGCCGAACTGGCCCTCTCCGCGCTGGCCGAGCTGACCACGGTCGGCGCGGACGAGGTCCGCGCGGCCGCCGCCGAGTTGGCCGGCCGGCGCCACGCCGCCGTGCACCTCGTACCCTCCGGAGGCGGAAGGTGACCACCGTGACCCCGTCCGTCAACGACCGGGAGGTCACCGACCTCACGCTCCCCAACGGCCTGCGCGTGCTCGTCGCCCGACGCCCGGCCGTGCCGCTGGTCCAGCTGCGCCTCGCGGTGCCCTTCGGTGCCGCCCCCGGTGACGACACCCACGTCGCCGTCGCCGAACTGCTGGCGGCCAGCCTGCTCTCCGGCACCGCACGGCGGGACCGGGCCACCATCGACGACGAGCTGGCCACCGCCGGCGCGGCGCTGACCGCGTCGGTCCGACCGCAGCGGCTAAGGGTCTCCGGCCACGCGCTCGCCGAGGAGCTCGACACCCTCGCCGAGGTGCTGGCCGACTGCCTGACCGGGGCGGCGTACCGGCCGGACGTCGTGGAGTTCGAGCGGACCCGGCTGCTCCAGCGGGTCCGGCTGGCCGGCACGCTGCCGGAGTGGATCGCCCGGGCGGCCCTGCTGCGGCACTGTTTCGGCGACCACCCGGCCGCCGTGGAGACCCCCGACGCCGAGCAGGTCGGCGCGGTCACCGCCGAGCAGGTCGCCGCGCTGCACGCGACCCGGCTCGTACCGAACGGGTCGGTGCTCGTCCTGGTCGGCGACGTCGACCCGGACGCCGCGGTCGCCCTGCTCGCCGAGCGGCTGGCCGGCTGGGCGGCACCGCATCCCGCCGTCGCGCTCGGGCCCCCGCCGCTGCCCACCGGCGACACCGTCGTGCTCCGGCACCGGTCGGGCGCCCAGCAGGCCGACGTCCGTCTGGCCGCGCCCTCGCTCGCCCGGGTCGACCCCGGCTTCATCGCCCTGCGCCTGGCCGACCACGTGTACGGCGGCTATTTCAGCTCCCGACTGGTGCACCGGCTGCGCGAGGAGCGTGGCTACGTCTACACCGCGTCCTCCGGCATCGAGGAGCAGGCCGGGCGGGCGCTCAGCGTCATCCAGTTCGGCTGCGCCCCCGAGCACGCCTGGGCGGCGGTCGACGAGACCCGGACGCTGCTGGCCCGGATCAGTGACACCGCACCACCCACCGCGGCGGAGATCGAGGCGGCCCGCGGTCACCTGGCCGGCATCACGGCCATCTCCGAGTCCACCCAGATCGGCCTCGCCGAGGCCCTCTGCGGGGTCGCCGTCGCCGGGCTGGACCCCCGGTGGCTGACCCGGTTCCCGGTGGCGCTGCACGAGACGACGGACGACGAGGTCCGTGCCGCTGCGCAGCGGTACCTGCGGGCCGAGGCGTACACCGGGGTGCTGCTCGGCCCCGAGAAGGTGAGGCCCCGATGAAGGTGAAGCTCCGCCCCGGAACCCAGTTCGTACCGGCGCCGCGCGGCGTCCGCTGCACCCGCGCCGACGACTCCTTCCTGCTCACCGGGCCACCCGCGCTCTTTCCGCTGATCGACGGCGCCCTGGGCGACCTCTACGACGGGACGACCGTCGAGGAGCTGCTGGCCACCGTGGCGGCGCCCGCCCGGCCGGCGCTGGACCGGGTGGTCGCGGTGCTGCTGGAGCGCGGCGCACTCTTCACCGTCGACCCGGCGGTCGCCCCGCCGCCGGACCGGGAGAGCGCCGCGCGCTACGCCGACGTGCTGGCCTACCTGGAGGAGCACTGCGCCCAGCCGTACGCCGCCTTCGCGACCCTGCGGCGCACGACGGTGACGGTGCTCGGCGACGGACCGGCGGCGGCCGGCGCGCGCAGTGGACTCGCCGCCGCCGGCGTCGGTGCCGGTGGCGCGGACGCGGACCTGGTCGTCGCCGTCGACGTCACGCCGCCCCCCGGGGTGCCGGTGCTGCCGGTGATGGGCCCGGCCCGGCGCGGTGATGGTCGGCCCGGTCCTGCCCGACCGGTCCGCGCTGCCGGGGGTGACCGCCGCGATGGACCGGGCGGAGCAGTGGCAACGCGCGCTGGCCGGCGGCGCGGCGCCGCTCCCGGTCGGCGCGGTCCTGGCCGGCTCGCTGGCCGCGCGTCGGGTGCTGGACCACCTGCTGGAGCGGGGGGCGCAGACCCTGACCGTGGTGCACGGGCCGGCCGCCGACACCGTCGAGGTCCCGCTGGCCACCGAGCCGCCCGTGGACCTGACCGAGCCGTGGCGCGGCTGGGGTGTTCCGCTGCCCGAGCCGGCCCCGGTGCCGCCGCTGCGCCGGGTCGCCCGGCAACCGGTGGACGGCTCTCCCGGCCGTGTACGGCTGGGGCGTCACCACGGCCGCCGCCGAGGCCGACGCCCTGCTGGCCCTGGCCCGGGCCCGGTGCGGGACGGACCTCGGGCCCGGGCGGGTCGCCGCCGCCGGGTTCGACGAGCCGCGCCGACGGCTCGACGGCGGCCTGCGCCTCATCGGGGCCGACCTGCTCCGGGACGAGCCCGGCACGCCGGCCGACAGCGACCGGCTCAGTCCCGCCGCGCGGGCCGTCGCTGCGGCGCTGCGCGACTACCACGAGCGGCCGGTCACGCTGCGGCTACGCCGGCTCCCGGTGGGGGACTGGGTGTTGGCCGGCGCGTACGACCCGACCGGCGACCTGCTCGCGGCCGAGTGGGCGTCCGGGGCCGCCGCCGCCCTGTACGCCACGCTGATGGCCGCGCTCGCCACGGTGGACGCCGGTGCCCCGTCGGTCGTCCTGCCCGGGACGTGGACCATCGCGCAGAGCGGCGACGACGCCGTCTCCGCCGCGCTCACCCACCTGTACACCACCCTCGGCGGTCGCCGCCTCACCGGTGACCCGCTGGTATCCGACCCGGTCATCGGCGACCTGCCGCTGGCGTACGGACCGATGTGGCTGGAGTGACCATGGCCGACGCGACCGACACCCTCCGCTTCGCGCTGCGCCAGGGTCCCCTGCGCGGCATCCTGCACGACCCGATCGTCATCGACGAGTCGGTGCCGACGACGGCGTTGCTCCCGCCTGCGGCGGCGCGTGGGGTGCGCGGCCGGCCGTTACCGCCGGGCACGACGGCCGCGCTGGCGGCGGCGGCCTACCCGGCCGGACGACTGCCGGCCGGGCCGGTCTCCTGGGAGCGGCTGGGCACCGTGTTGCTCGCCGCGTTCGGGCTCCAGCGGCGGGAACCGTCCAACCCGGCCAACGACCATCGGGTGACCGCGTCGGTGCGCAGCAAGTTCCCCGTGCACGTCTTCGTCGTGCCGCCCGCGGGACCGGCCGGCTACCTCGACGTCTACCGGCACGCGCTGGTCGACGTGCCCGACGTGTCCGTTCCGCCGCCGCTGCGGCCCGGCCCGGGTGAAGTGACCGTGGTGCTGGCCGCCCGGCACACCGACCTCCCGGCGCCGTACGGCGCGCTGCGCTGCGCGCTGACCGACCTGGAGACCGGGATCAACCTGCGGAGCCTCCTGGTGGCCGCCGAGCTGGCCGGGCTCGGGGCGGTGGCGGCGACCGACGGCCCGACGGTCACCAGCGCCGCCGACCTGGTCGGCGCCACCGGCCGGGCAGCTGGGCGGCACCGGTCACCGCGGTGCTGCGCGACGCGGGTCCGCTGCCGGAACCGGTCGACCTGCCCGCCACCACGGTCCCCGATGACCGGCTGCCGGCCGCGTCGGCCGACCGTACCCTCGCCGACCTGGCGCCCATGGTCGGCCACCGCGTGGCCCGGGCCGCGACCACCGGCCCGGCCGCGTCCGCCGGGACCACCGCGCCTGGCATCCCCGTCCTGCCGCCGGGCACGGTGCTGAGCTGGGAGCAGGTGTTGTGGCGCCGCTCCGCGGGCCGGGTGCGCGCCCCGCTGACCGGCCTGCGCGGCCGGCACGCGGGGACCGCGCGTTCCTCGACGACCTGCTCGCCTGGGCGGCCGTGCCCGCCCCGACCGGGCGGTTGCGCGCGGTCGGCGAGCGGGTCGGTCTCGGCGTCGTGCTGCACCGCGTCGCCGACCTGCCGACCGGCTGGTACGAGGTCGACGGCGGCACCGTGCGACCCCGCACCCTCGACGACCGCCTGCCGGCCCGCATCGAGCAGAGTTTCGGCTACCCGCTCTCCACCGCCAACGACTGCGGAGTACGGCACGCCCTCGCGATCTGCGTGTTCACCGTGGACCTGCGCGCGCTCGTCACCGAGCTGGGCGACGACGCCTGGGGGCTGCTCCAGGTGTGGTGCGGGTGGGTCGCGCACGGCCTCAGCATGGCCGCCGCGGCCCACGGACTCTTCGCCCGGCCCGCCCGGTCCTTCGACGAGCACCACCTCGGCGCGCTGCTGGGCACCCCGGCCGGGCAGGCGCCGGTGCTCATGACGGTGTGCGGCCGGTCCGCGTACGCCGAGCCCCTGCTCGACCTGCGGGCCTGAGCGCGCGGACCACCGGGGAAAGATACGTGCAACGTACCCATGTCGCCCCGGACGCCTGCGTGGGAGGGTTCCGTCTGCAGGTCAGCAACGACCACGACGACGGGCCCGGGATCCGCCACCGGAGGCCGCGGCGCCTGCGACCCAGCACGCCGGGGACCTCACCGGGCTCAGCTCGCGGAAGGAACGACGATGATCACCACCGAGAACAACCGCCGCAACCGGATCCGCCTCACCATCGCCACCGTGCTGGCAGCGGCGGCCGCCACCCTGGGCATCGCCCTCGCCGGACCCGCAGCGGTCACCGCCAGTGCCGACTCCGGAACCGGCTGCTGCATCCACCGGCCGTAGCGGCATCCACCGGGGTCCATCCATCGACGGGCGGCCTGCCGTTCGGTGGATGGACCTCGGTCACGGTCGATCACTACCATCGGCCACGATGGCGACCCGGACAGCACCGTTACGCGGCCGCGAGGGCGCGATCCACCAGGTGGAACGCGTTCTGGACGAGGCACGCGGAGGCAACGGCGGCAGCATCTTCGTACACGGCGAGAGCGGTATCGGCCGCTCCCGCCTGCTCGCCGAGGCCGGCCGGATCGGCCAGGCCGCCGGCATGGTGGTCCTGCGCGGGCGCTGCGGTGGCCTGGCACCCGCGACGCCGTTCCGCCCGCTCACCCAGGCGCTACTCGCCTACACCCGGACCGCCGGCAGTGCCACCGAGGCGCTCGGCCCGTACCGGCTCCTGCTCGGGCCGCTCATTCCCGAGTGGCGTGACCTCGGGCCGACCCCCGCCGACCAGTCGTTGATAGTGCTCGCCGAGGGCGTGCTGCGGTTGCTGAGTCTGGCCGGTCGGGAGAGCGGCTGCCTGATCGTCCTGGACGACCTGCACAACGCCGACACCGAGACGCTGGCGATCGTCGAGTACCTCACCGACAACCTGGCCGACCAGCCGATCGCGCTGATCGCTGCCACCCGGGAGCGGGACTGCGCAGCGATGGACCTGGCCCGTACCGCCGACCGGCACGGCGTCGCAGATCTGCTCGGACTGCGCCGCCTCACCCGCGACGAGCTGCGTCAGGTCGTCGCCGACTGGCTGGACGGCGAGCCCACCCGGTTGCCGGACGAGGTGGTGGAGCCCCTGTGGCGCACCAGCGCCGGCAACCCGGCGCTGGCCGAGGAACTGCTCGCCGAGATGCTGGAGAGCGGCTGGCTGAGCGACACCCCGCAGGGGTGGCGGCTGACCGGTCCGCCACGGGCGTACGTCCCCGGCTCCGTTGCCCGTCGCCTGGCCCGCCGGCTGGAGGCGTACGAGCCGCGCGAGCGTGAGCTGCTGGTCTCCGCCGCGATCTTCGGGGAGCGGTTCCCGTTCACCGCGCTGCACCGCGCCAGCGGTTTCGACGAGCCGGACCTCGTCCGGCAACTGCATCACGGCGCAGCCGCCGAGCTGGTCCGCCCGGACGGCCAGGACTGGTACATGTTCCGGCATCCACTGATCGCCGAAGCCCTGCTCGACACCTGTGCGTCGACACGCAGGACCGAGCTGGCGACCCGGGCGTTCGAGGCCGTGGAGGCCATCCACCCCGACCTGCCCGGCGTCTTCTGCCAGCTCGCCGCCACGCTGCGCCTGCGGGCAGGAGATCGTACCGGCGCGGGCCGTCACCTGGCCGAGGCGGCCCGACGGGCCATGGCCGACGGCGCCGCCGCGTCGGCCGTCGACCTGCTGGAGCAGGCGGAGCCGCTGGTCACCGCCGACCCCGCGCTGCACGCCGACGTCCAGGAGTCCAGGGTGCAGGCACTGGTCGAGGCAGGCCAGATCGACCGTTCGCTGCAGATGATCGCCGAGTTGGACGGCGTCGGCGGTGGATGGAACCCCGCCCGGCTGGCTGCCCTGCACACCCACCTGGCCTGGGCCGCGGTCGTTGCCGCCCGGACCGCCGATGGCCTGGACCAGATCACCGCCGCCCGCCGCCTGCTCGGCGACGACGCGTCACCGGAGCAGACCGCCGCCATCGACGTCGTCTCCGCGCACCTGGTCTTCGAACTGCCGGGACCGGGCCAGTTCCAGCTGGCCGAGCGGATGGCCCGGCAGGCCGCCGCCGTCGCCGAGCAGCACGACCTCCCGGTGGTGGCGTGCCAGGCGTGGCAGCTGCTCGGCACGCTGACCCGGCGCCGGGACGTCGACGAGGCGACCCTCTACCTGGAACGGTCGCGGCAGCTGGCCGTGAAGCACGGGCTGCGCATCTGGGAGATCCACGCCCTGGTCCGGCTGGGTAACGACGACGCGGCCCGGGACGGTAGCCTGCGTCGACTTCGCCACGTGGCTCGGGACGCCTGGACGGCCGGCGCGGTCACGGCGGCATACCAGGCGGAGTCCAGCATCGCCCTGCAGGTCGCCCTCCAGGGCGGGTTCGCCGAGGCGACCGAGATCATCGACCGCGCACTGCCGGCCACCACCCGTCTGCAGCTGGGCGAGACCGCCGGACACCTGGGGCAGACGCGGGCTGTCGTCGCGGCCCACCAGGGTCATCGTCGCGAGATGGAACGCGTCATCGGCGAGCTGCGCCGGCAGCAGAAGGACGCCCACTGGGCCGACGCGAAGGTGTTCGGGTTGGCCCGGGCGTTCTGCTCCCTGCTCGAGGAGAACCGGCCCCGAGCCCTCGCCGAGCTGGCCAGCACCCTCCAGGCCGACGGTGGCAACCCGGCGCTCTCGCCGATCAGCGGCCGGGTCGGACTGCACCCGCTGCTGCGCGCGCTGGCCGGGGAGGACGACGTCGGGACGTACGAGAACGGCGCGGACGGGGTGCGACGGCTGCGGTGGAACTGGCAGTTCGTGGAAGCAACCCGGGCGGTGCTGGCCGGCAGGACGGGGGAGCGGCCCGTCGCGGAGGCGGCGGCCGCCTCGGCCCTGCGGGCAGCCGAGCCCTATCCGCTGGCCCGGCACCTGATCCTCCGGTTGATCGCCGAGCCGGCGCTCGCCGACGGCTGGGGCGACCCGGTGTCCTGGCTGCGCGAGGCCGAGGCGTTCTTCCACAATGCCGAGGCGGTACGGGTCGCCGGTGCCTGCCGTGCGCTGCTGCGGCGAGCCGGGGTCGCGACGGGACAGCGCCGCGAGGGGGTCGACGGCATCCCGCGATCGTTGCGGGAGCTGGGCATCACCGTACGCGAATACCAGATCCTCGACATGATCACCGCACGGCTGGGCAACCGGGAGATCGCCGAACGGCTGCACCTTTCCCCCCGCACCGTGGAGAAGCATGTCGCGAGTCTGATGGCCAAGGCCGGCCACGCCGACCGGGCAGCCCTGCGGGACCTCGTCCTCGAACTGCGAACAGCCTGATCCTCCTCCGCCGGCGAAGCGTGCAGCCGGAGGACCTTCGAGTGGGCGGTTCTACGACTTCGGGCAGCATCACGAGTCAGCCGTGCGCGTGGGTTCGATGGCGTCACCGGCAGCGTTGCGTCTACGGCCTCGGCTGGCGATGAGCACGGCTGTGGCCCGGCGTCGGCCCTCCGGCTCCCGGGCGCGGGCCGGCCGTCGTGGTGCCGTCGACGGGCACCGCCCGGTTGAGGACCGCCACACCGGCCAGAGCTCGCGGCCGACGCCGGCGTCATCTGACGCCGGCGTCGGCCGGCCCGTTACGGGGTGACCACCCTGCCGCCGAAGGTGACGACCAGGCGCCCGTCGGAGGCGAAGGACCAACCCAGGGCACCGGAGTACTGGGCGCACCGGGACCCGTTGGTGCCGGACCAGAACTGGTTCGAGCTGTCGGAGTTGCCGACGATCTTGTCGCTCGAGCCGCCGTCGCAGGAGGTGTCGTTCCGGAACACCGAGGATCCGCCCTCGAAGTTGAAGTTGCGTTCGGTGTTGCCGATGCTGGCGTTGTTCGACACCGTCATCGAGCCGACGTTGCGGTTGAAGGTGAACCCGTGATGACCGTTGTCGTAGGCGATGTTGCCCCGGACGATGTGGTTCACGCCGATGTCCGAGCCGCCGAGCTTGAAGCCGTTGCGGTCACCGGCGCCTGCCTGGCCGCCGTTGCTCAGGGTGCCGTTGCCGTAGGCGAGCGAGGACTCGATCGTCACCGGGCCGATGGCTCCGGTGTCGGTCTTGGTGAACAGGTCGTAGCCGTCGTCGATGTTGTTGTGGGACACGGTGTAGCGGAAGACGTTGCCCGGGCCCACGGTGAGCTTCGGCGCGAACCCGTCGGCGTCCTCGCCGTCGGAGTCGGCGTTGTCATGCGACTCGGTGCTCACCACGAGGTTGTCGGACGGCCACTGGTCGCGGGGCGCGTTGGCCACCAGCCGCGAGAGCTGGAGCCCCGAGTCCCGGTTGTAGCGGGTCACCGTACGCTCGATGATGTTGTTGCTGCCCCCGAGCAGGATGCCGTTGTCCCCGGCGCGCTCGACGACGATGCCGCGGATGTGCCAGTACGATCCGCCGACGGCGAGGCCGCGGTTCGCCGGGTCCTCGCTCTGGGCCGAGAAGTTCAGGATCGGGGTCTCACCCGGGTAGGCGAACAGGTTCTTGCGCGCGCTCGACGTGCCGTCGTTGCCCTGGCCGATGGTGATGGTCTGCGAGTAGCGGTAGGTGCCGCCGCGCAGGTAGATCGTGCCGCCGGCGGCAACCCTGGTGATCGCGGAGGTGAGCGTCGTCGGGTTCGCCTGCGTGCCGGCCGCGCCGTCGGTGCCGTTCGGGGCCACGTACAGCGTGCTGCCGGACGGCGGGGGCGTGGTCGGGGGTGGCGTGGTCGGCGGGGGAGTCGTCGGCGGCGGGGTGGTCGGCGGCGGTGTGGCCGAGCCGGACGCGTACGTCTCGAACTCGGCGACCTTCGGGGTGCCGGTCGCGCTGGCGATCTCGAAGTTGACCTTGCGCAGCGAGGTGGCGGCGAAGGTGACGGCCCCGGCCCCGGTGCCGCTGGCCAGGGTGGCGCCGGTGTCGTTGTTGACGACCCGCCAGGAGCGGATGACCCCGATGGCGCCGGCCGCCTCCCGGATGTTGATCGAGCCCACCGTCGTGGCGGAATCCCACTTGACCGAGATGCGGCCGGTCGAGCCGGACGGCGACCAGTAGGTGTTCAGGTTGCCGTCGGTCACGTTGCCGTAGCTGGTGCCGTCGGCCTTGCTGGAGCCGTCGGCGCCGGCCCCGAGGCTGAGGTTCGTCGCATTGACGCTGACCGGGGCGGGACCGGGGCCGCCTGCCGCGCCTGATGCCTGGGTCATCGGCAATGCCGCGGCAACCGCGGCCAGGGCGGTCACGGCGGTGCTGCCGGCAAGGAACTTGTGTCGCACTGCGATTCGCACTGGTGGACTCCTCAGGAGTGAGCGCGGTGCGGGCGGGCACCCTTTCCCGCCCGACACCGCGAATGACCTCGTGTCCGCACCCTCAGCCCGGGTCGAGGGCTCGCGACATTGATGAACATCAGACTAGGAAAGCGCTTACCTGCAGGGCAAGAGGCGGGACGTGCAGGTTTGTTGCAGGGGCCCCGCACCCGCTTCGGTCGCCGTCTGGCGCACCGACCTGCGGACGCGACCTGCTCCCGTGCACCGTGAGGTGTCCTGTACCGGCGGATGGGCGATACGCCTGACGCGTGCCGCCGCACGTCAGGCGAGGGCGCCGTTTCGCTCTGCGTCTGCAGAGGTAGCCAGCACTGTGGAGCAGGGTCGTTGCTTCTATGGTGCGTCGACAACCTCGCGGCCGAGGGGCCAGAATGCGGCGGGCACGAGCTTGAAGTTGGCGATGCCGAACGGGATGCCGATGACCGTCAGACACAGCGCGATACCGGCGAGGATGTGGGTCAGGGCCAGCCACCAGCCGGCGAGCACCACCCAGAGGATGTTGGTCAGCCCGGAGACGATACCGGCGCCCGGCTTGGGCACGACGGTGCGGCCGAACGGCCACAACGAGTAGACCGCCAGCCGGAGCGATGCGACGCCGAACGGAATGGTGACGACCAGGAGGAAGCAGATCAGCGCGGCGATGCCGTAGCCGGCGGCGAGGACGATGCCGCCGCCGAAGATGAGCCACAGCAGGTTGAGCACGAACCGGATCATGTTTCTGAGCATGACCGATGAGCGCCACCTGAATGGTGCGGGCGGCCCAGCCGAAGGTCGGCCGGGTGCCCGGCGGCGGTCGCGGTCAACGGTGCCGCAGCCGCCGGGTCTGGTGCTGGCGGTTTCCGGACCGGGCGTCCGGCGGGGCGTGCCGCCGGACGCCCGGGTGCGTCAGAACGTCTCGGCGACGTCGCGGGCCCGGGTGAGCGCGCGGGCGCGCGCGAGGTCCCGGTCGCCGGTGAGGGTCGGGTGGAAGCGGATCTCGGTGATGTCGGCCAGGCCGGTCCACCGGAGCCAGTCGGAGAAGTACGTGGACTGGAAGTCGGCGCCGAACTCCGGTCGTACCCCGGGCGCCCACACGGCGCTGGTGTAGATCACGGCGACCCGCGTGCCGCGGCCGGCGAGGAGGCCGTCGTAGCCCGTCGCCGCGTCGACGCCGAACACCCACCCGGGTTGGCTCACCACGTCGATGAACTGCTTGAGGACGTAGAGGACCGTGCCGTTCCACATGGGCACGCTGAACACCACCCGGTCGGCCGCGGCGAACCGGTCGAACACGCGGCGCGCCTCGGCCCAGGCCGCGCCCTCCGCGCCGGTGGGGGTTCCCCCGCCGAACACGGTCATCTTGGCGTTGGCCCCGACCCCGAACGCGGGGAGCGACCCGTCCCACAAATCCCAGTGCTCCATGGTCGCGTCGGGGTGGGCGGCCCGATAGGCGTCGGTGAACTGCCGCGCGATGGCGAGCGACTCGGAGTGCTCGCCCCTCGGTGACGCGGAGATGTGCAGAAGGCTCGTCATCGTCGATCTCCTCGATTAAGCGGACTGTGGTCCGCTTGTGGTCTCGACGGTACGAGGATGGCGCGACGTCGTCAACGTGATGCGGACCACGGTCCGCTTCTATCGCCGGCGTGGGCAGGCGGAGCTGGCCGAACGCCTGGCGCGGACGTTCCCCGGTGGCCGCCTCCCCGGCGGACTTCCCCGAGCCCTCCGGCGGCGCCGGCGGCCTCCCGGGAGCGGGCGGGCGGGTCGACCCGGCTCTGGTGTCGCTGCTGCGCGGCACCACCGGCACCTGGGCCGCGGCGGTGGTCAGCACCAGCGAGGCCGCGCTCGCCGGCCTGGTCGGGATGACCGTTGCCTGCGGGTCGGACGACGGCGGCGGCACCGACCCCGGCGAGGCAGCCACCCCTCCGGTGGCGCGCCCGTGGGCGCAGCGCCGTTCGACCCGTCGGCGCTACAGGGGTACGTGGACTGCCTGGCGCAGAACGGGGTGACGCTTGCTCCGCCCGGCGGCGCGCCGTCCGGCATGCCGGGTGGGACACCACCGTCCGGTGTGCCCGGTGGGACCCCGCCGTCCGGCGTGCCGGCGGACCGGGCGGCGGGAGCCCGCCCAAGCCGGCGGGCGTCGACGAGGCGACCTGGCAGGCGGCGCAGACCGCCTGCGCCGCGAAGCTGGCGGGTGTCGCGCCGCCGACCTGACCGGTGGACGGCCCCGCCCCCGGTGCGCGATCGGCACCGGGGGCGGGTTCGGCGCGGCGGGGCTGCCGTTGCGGTGCCCGACGGCCGTCAGAGCCCGTCCGGGCCCTGGCGGCGCAGGTCGTCCACCGCGGTCATGGCCTCACGCAGCTGGGTCAGCCAGTCGTCGGTGTGCCGGCCGACGAGCCGGACGCACCAGGCGAGGGCCTCCGAGCGGGAGCGGGCGACGCCCGCCTCCACCAACGTGTCGAGCACCTGGCGCTCGGGCTGGCGCAGCCGGGTCATCACCGGTGCGGCGAGGTGGGAGAAGAGCTGCTCGGCGGCGCCGCACCGGGCACCCCAGCTCACCTTGCGCCGGTAGCGGTGCTCGGCCTGCCGGGCGACCCGGATCCGGTCGTCGCGGGTGTCCTCCCGGAACTGGTGGATCCGCCCGGACTGGGCGGCGGTGCGGTCGGCGTCGGTGGCGTCGGCCGCCAGCTGGGGCTCGGGGAGACGCCCCCAGATGATGATCTCGTCTCGGTCGATGACGATCTGCGGCGGCTCCGAGAACCAGCCGTCCGGCACGGCCCCGGTGATCCAGCCGGTGGCGTCGTCGGCGGGGGGCGGGTCCTGGCGAGCCCCGTGCGGGGCGGTACGAGGGGACATGGCAACCTCCTGACGGTTCTGATTACATCATTACACCATTACTCGGTAAGTCGACCAGTTCCCGAGGACGGGCCGCTCATCGACCGGCCGGAGGCTTGGCCCGGTCGCGCCGGAGGACCCGTCCGACGACGCCCGACAGACAGGAGACAGCACCCGTGCGCGTGTTCCTCACCGGCGTCACCTCCGTCATGGGGAGCGTGCTCCGGGACCATCCTGGAAACGGAGACGTCCGGCGACCGTGTGACGGTCGCCGGACGTTCCTTCCTGCTCGTGCTGCGTGTGCGCGGTTCGAGCACCGCAACGGTGCTACCGGTCAGCCGGTGGCGGGACCGTCCTGGGAGATCACGTCGTCGCCGTCGTTCCCGTTGACCACGTCCGTGCCGGGGCCGCCGAAGAGCCGGTCGTCGCCGTCGTTGCCGTTGATGACGTCGTTGCCGGCGCCGCCGCAGATCACGTCGTCACCGTCGAGGCCGAGCAGGACGTCGTTCCCGCCGAGCCCGACGATGACGTCGGCCCCTGCGGTACCGCGCAGCAGGTCGTCGCCCTCCGTGCCGACCACGGTGGCCACCCGACCGTCGCAGCCGTGCACCACGGTGAAGCCGGCGTGCCGGGTGAAGTCGCCGTAGCCGTACCGGACCTCGATCCGGTCACCCGGCGCGGCGCCCAACGCCGCGAGGTCCAGCTCGCCGGTCAGGACGTCGGTGTTCTCCACCGCCTGGCGTACCGGCACGGTGCCCCGGTCGACGCCGTTGACCACCAGCCGCAGGTCCGCCGTGTCCAGCGCGGCGGGGTCCAGGTTGAGCGGCGCCTCCAGCGTCAGCGACACCGTCGTCCCGGCCGGTACCCGGGTGGCCGGGTGCCCGTGCAGGTCCCGGGCCCGCAGCGTGGTGTTCGCCGCCCCCAGCCAGGCCAGTGACTCGTTCCAGGCGGTGTTGAAGGTGACCCATCCCTCGGTCCAGCCGATGTTGCCGAGCTGCGGGTTGTACGGGTAGTGCTCGTTCTTCGGGCTGCCGTCGAGGACACCGCGTACGCCCTGGAGCTTGCCGTAGCCGCCCTGGAGTTCGGAGTACCAGCCCAGCTCGACGCCCTCGAAGCCCCACTGGCCGGTGGCCGCGCGGTAGGAGGCGTGCCGGCCGGTCGGGTTGCGGCCGAAGAGGTTGTCGACGTGCGCGGTGGCGATCTGGCGCAGTCGGTCCCTGGTCGGTCCGGTGCCGAGCAGCGTCGCGGCGGCGAGTGCGGGTGAGGCGAAGCCGGCCACGTTGCCGGTCTCGTTGGGGTCGGCCGCCGCGCCGCCGGTGAACGACGGGATCGTCCACCGGCTGTCGGAGTACCGGCGGAAGTCCCACATGTTGTCCGACCGCGCGATGGCCACGTCGGCCCACTTCTGGACGAAGGGCCGGATGCCGGCCGGTGCCTGGTCCGGGTACGTCAGGGCGAACCGGGCGAGTCCGGTGATCAGGTGGTACTCGCCCTGCCGCTGTCCCTTGGTGGTCTGCGGTGCGGCGACGTCGAGGTTGCCCACCAGCCAGGCGGCCTGGTCCCGGGCGGCGGTGAGGTAGCGGTCGGCGTCGGCGCGTCCCTCCCGCTTGGCCACCTCGTACATCATCAGGTTGGGCCAGACCGAGTGGCCGGGCGGGAACTCGCCCTTGCCGGTACCGACCTGGGTGTAGACCTGGAACAGGTTGGCCGTGTGCGGGGTGTAGTCGTGCCAGGCGAAGCGGTCCTTGGCGTCCTGGCCCCACAGCGGGAACAGGTAGTCCCTGGCCCGTTCGTAGACCGACCGGGGGATGTGGTCGGACAGGTACGGGTAGGCGTAGAGGAAGGCGGCCAGTTGCTCCTTGAAGAGGGTGTGGTTGACGCCCGCGTCGAGGTAGCTCTCCACCGCCCAGTGGATCAGGCGGATGATCTCCGGGGTGTCGGCGGGCAGGGTGACCGGCAGTCCCTCGTACACCGCGGTGGGGTCCTTGATCCGGTCGAACGCCGCCGGGTTGGACAGGTAGAGGTCGACCAGGGTGGACAGCTCGAAGGAGAACTGGTGGCCGTCCCGCCAGCCGACGGCCAGCTTGCAGTCCGGGTGGGTGCCACCGGGTACCCGCTGGCTGAACCGGCCGTAGTAGCAGCGCGCGTCGGTCATGAAGTTGACGGCACGTTCGTACGACACCCGCTCGGTCCAGCTGGCGCCGATGCCGAACGGTGCCGAGTCACCGGTGCCGGCCGCCCCGGCGACCCGGATGGTGAACGGGCCGGTGTCGGTGGGCCGGAAGCTGGTGAAGTCGCCGACCTGGCCGTTGACCGTACCGGTGAAGCGGGTCGCGCCGGAGGCGTCGGTGACGACGAAGGTGTCACCGGCGGCGGCCCGGGGTGCGGTGAACCGCTTCGGCCGGTCGACGTCGTAGCCGCTCTGGTTGACCAGGACCGGCTGGTCGACGTCCGGTGTCCCGGGCGGTGTCCACTGGCAACCGCCGGCCTGGGTGGGGTGGTCCGCCGGCACCTGGTCGAGTTCGTACACGGCGAGCGAGGCGAAGGACGCCTTCACGTGGTAAGCGCCGAGCGCCAGGGTGCCACCGGCGGCCGGTGCCGCCACGGAGGCCACCCGTTGCCCGTCGACCTCCACCACCGAGATGTCGTTGGCCCGGCGGATGACCAGTTCGTGCCACTGCCCAGTCTGGACCGGCGCGGGTCCCTTGCAGACCACCGTGGCGTTCGGGCGGGAGACCTGGATGCTGCCCGGACCGAGGATCTGCGCGGCCAGGTTCCGCTGGCTGACCACGAGCGGGTCACCCTGGAAGTCGGTCAGGAGGTTGAGGCTCGGGCCGGTCGAGGCGGCCTCGAAACGTACGCGGGTCCGTAGTTCGTACCGGTCCGGCAGGGTGAGCGCCGTGGTGGGCGTGATGTAGCGGCCGGATGTCTGGGTGCGGGCGTCGATGGTCAGGTAGTCGATCTCGGCGCTGGCCGGCTGCCACTCGGTGAGGCTGCCGGTGACCGCCCGCCAGTTGGTCGTGCCGGCGGCGAAGTCGTCGGCGAGGAGCTGTCGTCCGGGTACCGGCGGTTCGGCGGCCGCCGCGCCGGAGGAGCCCAGGCCCGGCACGGCGACACCCAGCAGCGCCGTGCCCAGCGCCGCGGCGACAAGCCGCCGTACGCTCGTTTGTCGCATCGTTCTCCTTCGGGGGTGAGGGGAGCGGGAGGGACCGGGCTACTTCTTGATCAGGTCCTGCATCGCGGCGGCGGCGGCGTCCAGTGCCGGCTTGGCCTTCTCCCGGCCGGAAAGCACCGCGCCGACGGCGTCGGTGAGCACCTTCTCGACCTGGGCGAAGTTCGGCAGCACCCAGAACGGGTCGGCGGAGGCGGTCCGGGTCACCTTCTCGGCGAAGTCCATCTGGTAGGTGTCGGAGGTGAACCACGGCGACTGGAGCGCCTTCGTGGCAGCCGGCGGCAGGCTGGTCCCCTCGAAGAACGTCTTCAGGCTCTCCGGGTCGGCGGTGAGGTATTCGGCGAACTGCCGTCCGGTCTCCGCGCCCTTGCCCTTGAACACCGCCACGCAGTGGCCGTGCGACATCGCCCGCGGCTTGTCCCCGGCGGCCAGTACCGGCCGGGAGACCGGGCGGGTGACCGCCGCGACCTCCTTGCCCTTCGGTGCGGCCAGCAGGAACTGCCGGGCCAGGGTGGCGTCGTCGTAGAGGGCGGCGTCGCCGCGGCCGAAGATGACCCGCGATTCGGTACGCGAGATGTCGCGCAGGATCAGGCCCTTGTCCAGCAGGCCCTTGTACCATTCCAGGGCCCGGACCCCGCCGTCGTCGTTGACCTGGACCCGCCCGTCGGCGTACACGGCCGAACCGAAGGTCCACATCCACGGGATCAGGTCCTTCAGCGCCGGGTCCTTGGTCGAGCCGAGGTAGGGCGCCTTGCCGGTGGCCTTCTTCAGCTCGGTGAGCAGGCTCTCGAACTCGGTCACCGTGGCCGGTACGTCCTTGACCCCGATCCGGTCCAGCCAGGTCTGGTTGACGAACATGCCGATCGCGCCGGAGTAGTGCGGCAGGGCGAGCTGCTGACCGTTCGCCTGCCCGATCAGCAGGGTGGACGGGGTGTAGTCGTTCTTCTTCGCCAGGTCGCCGAGGTCTTCGAGGACGCCGAGCGAGGCGAACGCGGTGAGCTGGTCGATCGGCATCTGCAGGGCCCCGAAGGTCTGCCCGTTGCGGGCCGCGAGCAGCATCGGCTCCAGGAAGCCGGTCCACGGGTAGACCACCGGGTCGATCTTCACGGCCGGCTGCTTCGACCGGTACGCGGCGAGCAGCTTCTCCCAGGCGGGCTTGTTGGCCTCCTCGGACATCGACCAGTTGTAGAAGTTGATCTCCTTGGCGGCCTTGTCGCCGGCGGCCGGTGCGGCACCCTTGGAGGCGCAGGCGGACAGGGCGGCGACACCGGCGCCGGCGCCGAGGGCGCGCAGCAGGGTACGGCGGCTGAGAGTGGCGCTCATCGGTTTCTCCTGAACGTGGGAAGGGGGATGTGGGTGGTGGGGAGGCGCGGCGTGCCCCGGTCAGCCCTTGACGGCGCCGGCGGCCAGGCCGGTGACCAGGAACCGCTGGAGCAGGATGAAGACGACGACCACCGGGGCGGAGACGATCAGGGACGCGGCCATCAGGTCGGGCCAGTTCGCCTGCGCCTCGGTGATGTAGGTGCGGACCAGTCCCGGGGGCAGGGTCTGGGTGTCGGGGCCGCCGAGGGTGAGGGCGAAGATGAAGTCGTTCCAGCCCCGGATGAAGGCGAACAGACCGGCGGCGACCAGGCCGGGTCCGGTGATAGGCAGGACGACCCGGTGGATGACGGTCCACTCGCCGGCACCGTCCATCTTGGCCGCCTCGATGACGTCGTCCGGGATGGCGTCGAAGAAGCCCTTCAGCACGAAGACGCAGAGCGGCAGCGTGAAGGTGGAGAACGACAGCACCAGCGCGGTGTACGTGTAGAGCAGGCCGAGGTTCTGGAACAGCACGTAGAGCGCGATCAGCAGCAGTGACGACGGGAAGAGCTGCGAGACGAAGACCATCGTCATCAGCGACCCGCGCCCGCGGTAGCGGAACTTGCTGAACGAGTACGCCATGTAGGTGGCGGCGGCCACCCCGAGCAGGGCGGTCACCCCGGCCACGATGAGGGAGTTGACCAGGTAGCGGACCAGCGTCGCGTCGGCGAAGAACGCGGCGAAGTGGGTCAGTGTGGGGCGGGCCGGGAAGAGCCGGAAGTCGCCGCCGATCGCGTCGGCGTCCGGGGTGAACGCGGTGACGGTCATCCAGTAGATCGGGAACAGCCCGAAGCCGAGCAGGAGGATCAGCAGGGCCCAGCCGAGGACCCCGGGACGCTCGGCGCCGACCCGGTCACGGATCCGGCGCCGGCGGGTGGGACGGCCGGGTGCGGCGCCGGCCGGTGGTGCGGGGCGGGGGGTGTCCAGGACGGTGCTCATGCGTTCTGACCTTCCACGCGACGGTCGAGCCATCGGTACACGGTGAACAGGGCGGCGAGCAGGACGAGTCCGCAGAACCCGAGCGCGGCGGCCCGGCCCAGGTCGAAGCCGCGGAACGCCTCGTCGTAGATCCGGATGGCGAGGGTGGAGGTCGCCTTGCCGGGGCCGCCGCCGGTGAGGACGTAGATGATGTCGAAGTGCTGGAAGTTGTAGATGATCTCCAGCATCCCGACGACGAGCATGACGCCCCGGACCTGGGGGAGCTTGACCCGCCAGGTCCGTTGCCAGCGGGTGGCACCGTCGATCTGGGCCGCCTCGAGCATCTCCAACGGCACGCTCTTGAGTGCCGCGAGGAGGGTGACCATGACCCAGGGGAAGGTGGTCCAGGTCTTGGCGACGATCACCGTCAGCATCGCGGTGGAGACGTCCCCGGTCCAGGAGTGGTCCGCCGGCAGCCCCAGACTGCCGAGAACCTGGTTGAGCAGTCCGTAGTTGCTGTTGAAGATCCAGGACCAGAGGAACGAGACGACCACCCCGGGGATGACCCAGGGCAGCAGCATCAGCCCGCGCAGCGCGTTCCGTCCGGGGATGCGCATGTCGAGCAGCAGGGCGAGGGCGAGCCCGACCACGAACGGGGTGAGGGTGGCCCCGGTCGTGAAGACCAGGGTGGTCCAGACGGTGTCGACGAACCCGCTGTCGAGCACCGCGGCGTAGTTGGCCCAACCGGCGAAGGTCCGTCCCGGCTGGACCAGGCTCTCGTTGGACAGGCTGGTCAGGAAGGACGCGATCAGCGGATACACCGACACCAGGCCCAGCAGGCCGAGGCCCGGCAGCAGGAGGAGTACCGCAACGACCCCATTGGACAGGGCCCGTGGGGAGCGGGGGACAGGGGAGGCCACGGGTTCACTCCTCTCGGGTTTGGCTTGCGCTGGCTGAAGGATCAGAACCACATCTTGCAATTCACTCTCGTACTGCGGAAGAGTAGGCGTGCCTGTTGCACACCGTCAACAGGCTGGAAACATCTATCCCGCGAGGCGCCATGAAGATCAGCCACGTACGCACGTACGTAGTCCGACAGGCCGCGGCGACCTATCTGGGGGACCGCCCCGAGCACGCCCTGTCCGGGTGGCCCGACTACCGGGTGCTCCCCCCGAGGAACACGCTCTACCCCCGTGACCTGGAGACCCTGATCGTCTCCGTGCACACCGACGACGGCCTGGTCGGCTGGGGGGAGGCGCTGACCCCGGTCGGCACCGAGGCGGTCGCCACCCTCGTCACGCAACTGCTCACCCCGGCCCTGCTCGGCGAGGACCCGGCCGGCGTCGCGGTGCTCCAGCACCGGCTGCGCCAGCTCATGCGGGTCCGTGGACACCTCAGCGGGCACCAGGCCGACGCGGTGGCCGCCGTCGACATCGCGCTGTGGGACCTGCGGGGCCGGGCCCTCGGCGTACCCGTCCACGAGCTGCTCGGCGGTGCCTTCCGCACGGTCGTCCCGTCGTACCGCTCGGGACTGACGGGCGGCACCGACGACGAGCGGGCCGCGGCGGCCACCCGGGCCGCCGCCGAGGAGGGCATGACCGCGGTCAAGCTGCACCTCGGCGCGGGGGTCGAGGCCGACCTGGCCACCTACGACGCGGTGGCCGCCGCCGTACCCGGGGTGCGGATCGCCCTCGACGCGCACTGGGCGTACCCGCTCTTCGACGCCCGCCGGTTGGCCCACGGCCTGGACGAACGGGGGGCCTGGTTCCTGGAGGCCCCGCTCGCCCCGGAGGACGTGGAGGGGCACCGCGAGTTGGCCCGCGCCGTCCGCACCCCGATCGCCGTGGGCGAGGCGCTGCGCAGCCGGTACGAGGCGGAGCACTGGTTGCGCCGCCGGGCCCTGCACATCTGCCAGCCCGACATCGGCCGCACCGGGATCACCGAGGGGATGGCGTTCGTGCAGCTCTGCGACGCCGCCCACGTGCCGGTGGCACCGCACCACTCGGTGGCCGGCTCGATCGCGCTCGCCGCCGCGCTGCACGTCTGCGCCGCGACGCCCGAGCTGGTGGCCATGGAGTACCAGCCGAACCCGTTCCCGGTCGGCAACCGGCTGCTGGCCGAACCGCTGCGCCACGGCCCGGACGGCTTCCCCGTGCCGCAGGGCCCCGGGCTCGGCATCGACATCGACCTCGACACCCTCGCGGAGGTGACCCGGTGACCTTCCCCGTGACCGGTCTCGTACCCATCCTCGCCACCCCGTTCGCCTCCGACGGCACCCTGGCCGTCGCCGACCTGCACCGGCTGCTGGAGTTCCAGCTCGCCTGCGGGGTGGACGGGATAGCGCTGTTCGGCTTCGCCAGCGAGACGTTCGCGCTCTCGGCCCGCGACCGGGAGCAGATCCTCGACGCCGTGGACGCCGTCGTCGGACGTGCCGTACCGGTGGTGGTCGGGGTCAACGCCACCGGCCTGCCGGCCGCCGTGGAGCAGGCCCGGCAGGCCGCCGAACACGGGGCGGCCGGGTTGATGGTGCTGCCGCCGTACATGGTCAAGCCGTCGCCGGCGCAGCTGGCCGACTTCTACGGGACGCTGGCCGCGCAGGTGCCGGTACCGGTGATGGTGCAGGACGCGCCGAACATGACCGGCGTGCAGATGCCGGTGCCGCTGCTGGCCGAGCTGGCCGCGCTGCCGGGGGTGGACGCGGTCAAGGTGGAGGCACCACCGACCGCCCCGAAGTGCGGTGCGGTCGGCCGGGCGGCCCCCGGGTTCGCCGTGTTCGGCGGGCAGAACGCGCTCTTCCTGCTCGAGGAGTACGCGCGCGGAGCGGTCGGCACCATGCCGGCCTGCGAGTTCCCCGACGCGCTGCGCCCGGTGCTCGACGACTGGGCCAAGGGGCTGCGCGACGACGCGTACCAGGGGTTCAACCGTCTGCTGCCGCTGATCCGGTACGGCCTCCAGCCGGGTCTGGCCTGGGCCATCCACAAGCACGTGCTGGTCCGCCGGGGGGTCATCGCGACGGCCACGGTGCGCGCTCCCGCCCAGCCGATCGACGAGGTGACGGTCGCCGAGTTGGACGCGATCCTGGCGGCGACCGGTCTGTGAGTCGTCGCTGCCCGGTGCCGGCCGACCGGCACCGGGCAGCGGACCTCAGGTGAGGGTGGTCAGTGCGGCCGGGGCGTGGTGACCGAGGCTGACGCTGACCGCGTCGGCGGCCTCGATGGCCGCGGAGGCGAGCTGCGACTCGCGCTGGGGCAGGTCGATGGCGGAGAGCGGTCCGGAGATGGACAGGGCCGCCACGATCTCCCCGGAGCCGTCCCGGATCGGGGCGGCGACACAGGCCCGGCCGAGCGCCAGCTCCTCCAGCTCGGTGGCGTATCCCCGGCCGGTGATCCGGTCCAGCTCCGCCTCGAGGGCGGCCGGGTCGGTGATGGTCCGGTGGGTGAACGCGGGCAGCGGGTCCGGCAGCAGGGACCGGCGGACCGCCGGGTCCAGGCCGCTGAGCAGGCTCTTGCCCAGCCCCGTGGCGTGCAGCGGATTGGTCTGCCCGACCAGGGTGAACGACCGGGGGGCGAGCGGCCCTTCGAAGTTGGCCACGTAGAAGACCCGGTCGCCGCGGCGGATCGCGACGTTGGCGCCGAGGCCGTGCTCGCGGGCCAGGTTCTGCACGATCTGGCGGGTGGCCCGGTGCACCGGCATCTGGTTGACCGCGATCCCGCCGAGGGTGACCGTCTTGGCGCCGAGCCGGTAGAGGTTGGACATCGGGTCCCGCTCCACGAACTCCAGCGACTCCAGGGTCGCCAACAACCGCGAGGTGGTCGACAGGCCCAGCCCGGTCGCCTTGGCCACGTCGGTGACCCGCAGCTCGGGGCGCCCGTGGGTGAAGGCGTCGAGCACCGCGGCGGCGCGGAGCACGCTCTGGTTGGAGGCGTTATCGGAAACCACGTGCACCCCTTGAAAGTGAGTTGCCGGCTATGACACTCTAGCCGCTGTTGCCGTTCCCGTCACGAGCCGGCACACCGACCGTTGAGGAGCAGAATGCCCGAGCACCGTGGTGCGCTGGTCGTCGGCGCGTCATCCCCACTGGGCCGCGCCGTCCAGGCCCAGCTCACCGCGACGGGCCACACCGTCACCGGCGCCAGCCTGGCTGCCGCCGCCGGCCATGACGACGTGGTCGGCGACTGCGCCACCCCGGCCGGGGCGCGGCGGGCGGTCGCTGCCGCACTCGCCGCCGCCGGTGGGCTCGACGTGCTGATCCTGGCCGCCGCCGTGATGCCGGTCGCCCCGATCACCGAGACCAGTGACGACGCGTGGCAGGCCGCCCTGGACGCTACCCTCGGCACCGCCTTCCAGGTCACCCGGGCCGCCCTGCCCCACCTGCGACCGGGCGCCGCCGTGGTCGCCGTCTCCAGCGTCAACGGCACCCTGGCCGCACCCGGCGTCCCGGCGTACGCCGCCGCCAAGGCGGGGCTGGAAGGGTTGGTCCGCCAACTCGCCCTGGAGTACGGGCCGCGCGGGATACGGGTCAACGCGGTCGCGCCCGGCATGATCGCCCCGGCCGCGGTGCCGGATGCCGCAGCCGGCTATCCGCTCGGCCGGATCGGGACCCCGGAGGAGATCGCCTCGGTGGTCTGCTTCCTCGCCTCACCGGCCGCCTCGTTCGTCACCGGCACGGTCCTGCCCGTCGACGGCGGGCTCTCCATCGCCTCGCCGGCCGCCTTCCTCCGCGCCGACCTGCGCCGACGGTTCCTCGATGACTGACGCGTACTGCATCGGCGAGACCATGGCCCTGGTCGCCCCGCAGCCGCCGGCCCGGCTGCACCACGGGGGACCGGCCCACCTCGACGTCGCCGGCGCGGAGTCGAACGTGGCGATCGGCCTGGCCCAGCTCGGCGTGCGCGTCGCCTGGCGGGGTCGGGTCGGCGCCGACCCGCTCGGGCGGCTCGTGCTCGACCGCATCGCCGCCGCCGGGGTGGACATCGGCGGCGCGGAGACCGACCCCGACCATCCCACCGGCGTCCTCTTCAAGGACCCCGCGCCGGACGGTACCGCCGTGCACTACCTGCGCCGTGGCTCGGCCGGGGCCCGACTGCACCGGGGCATGCTGCCGCCGGCCGCGCGGCTGGTGCACCTGACCGGGGTCACCCCGGCGCTGTCCCCGGCCGCCCGGGACCTGGTCCGGCACACCCTGGCCGACCGACCGGTCCGCGGCGCGCTGGTCAGCTTCGACGTCAACCACCGCCCGGCACTCTGGTCCGGTCCGGACGAGGCGGCCACCGTCCTGGCCGAGCTGGCCGACCGGGCCGACGTCGTCTTCGTCGGCCTCGACGAGGCCAACCGCCTCTGGGGCTGCACCGACCCGGCGCAGGTGCGGGCCGTGCTGCCCGGCGCGGGCGCGGTGGTGGTCAAGGACGGTGCGGTCGGCGCCACCGAGGGGGACACCTTCGTGCCGACCGTCCCGGTGCCGGTGCTCGAACCGGTCGGCGCCGGAGACGCGTTCGCCGCCGGCTACCTGGCCGCGCTGCTGCGCGGGGCCGACGTGCCGGCCCGGCTGCGACTCGGCCACCGGGTCGCCGCCGCCGTGCTCGGCACCACCGGCGACACCGTCCAGCTCCCCGCCGACCTCCAGGAGGCCCGACCGTGACGACGCTCGACGAACTCTTCGGCGGTGCGCGGGTGATGGCCATCCTGCGGGGCTACGACCCGGACCGCACCGTGGCCCTGGCCACCGCGGCCTGGGACCTCGGAGTGACCGCCCTGGAGGTGCCGATCGGTGAACCGGCGCAGGTGCCCGCCCTCGCGGCGGCCGTGGCCGCCGGCGCCCGCCGCAACCTGACGGTCGGGGCCGGCACCGTGGTCACACCGGAACAGGTCACTGCGGCGGCCGCCGCCGGAGCGGCGTACACCGTGGCTCCCGGCTTCGACCCGGAGGTGCTGGCCGCCAGCCTGCACGCCGGCCTGCCGCACCTGCCCGGGGTGGCCACCCCGACGGAGGCGCAGCGGGCGCGGCGTGCCGGGTGCCACTGCGAAGGCCTTTCCCGCCTCGGCCCTCGGTCCGGAGTGGATCGCCGGCCTGCTCGGCCCCTTTCCCCGGCTGCGGATCGTCGCCACCGGCGGGGTGCGACCGGCCGACGCGCCGGACTACCTGGCGGCAGGGGCGGCGATGGTCGCGCTCGGCGCCGCGCTGGCCGACCCGGCGGCGCTGCCGGCCCTGCGACCGTTGCTCTCGTCGACCTGAGCGACCGGCCTCGTCCACCCGGTGCGCTGCCGACGCTGCGCTACCGGGCCGGCGGTCGTCCACGCCACGGGTAGGCCGCCGGTCCGCCGACCCCGACATCGACCGCGAAGATCCGTCCGGCGTCCGGTTGCGCGACCCGTTGGGTCGCGTCCAGACCGTGGTACGCGGTGGTGACCAGCAGGGTGGAGCCGGCGAAGGCCACCGCGGTGGGGCGGGCCACCGGTAGCCGTACCTCGGTGAGCAACCGGCCGTCCGGCGCGTACCGGTGCACGGTCCAGCCGTCCCAGACGGCGACCCAGATGCAGCCCTCGTCGTCGATCGCCAGCCCGTCCGGGTTGCCGCCGGACACCGGCGCCACCGTCCGGCGGTGCCCGAGACTGCCGTCCGGGCGTACCTCGAACGAGTCCAGGCAGCGGGCCGGCAGGGTGTCGATGTAGTACATGGTGGTGCCGTCGGCGGTGAAGCCGATGCCGTTGGAGACCGTCACGCCGGTCAGCGCGACATGGATCGACCCGTCGGTGTCGAGGCGGTGGAGCCGGGCCACCGGTCGGCGCAGCCGGCTCTGCGAGCCGCAGTGGAACCGCCCGGCGGGGTCGCAGGCGCCGTCGTTCAACTGCCCGTGGTCGGCGGCGAGGTCGGTGTGCAGCACCGTGCGGGTGCCGTCCTCGGCGAGGTGGACGACGTCGTCGGCGACCGCCACCAGCCAGCCCGCACCGGGTGCGGCGAGGGGCGCTACGGCGCCCACCGGCGCACCCAGGTCGTACGTGCCGACCGGCCGCAGCGTGCCGCCGGAGAGGCGGCTGCGGTGCACGGCGTGCCCGGCGATGTCCACGAAGATCAGCTCGCCGGTCCGGGGGTCGAGCCGTGGCCCCTCACCCTGCTCATAGGTGTGCAGCGAGACGGGGTCGGCGCTCAGCATGTGCAAGAGCATTGCACGGAAGCCGCTGCGGGGAAAGCTGCCCGACAATCAGGCCCGCCTGAGAGCCGGACGGTGGTCGATGCCGGGGCGTGTGACCTGCGCGCCTGTTCGCGATTGACCACTTGCAATATGTGAGATAACTTACCGCCAGCAGCAAGCGACTTCTGTGTTCGGCATCGACGGTCAGTTTTTCTGGAAGAGGGTCGACCCTCCCCGGCCCCCGGCTGGTCGCCCCCGTCGGGTGCTCAACGGTCGCCGCGCCACCTGCGTACCTCACCCCCGCAGAGGAGGCACCACCGTGCGATTCCCCCACCACCACCGCCGGCTGCTCGCCGGCGCCGTCCTGCTCGGCACCGGGCTCAGCCTGCTCACCGCCGTCGCCGCCCCGCCGGCACCGGCCGTGGCGAGCCCGCCGAGCAGTGCGTATACGCTGGTGTTCAGCGACGAGTTCGACGGCACCGCCCTCGACACCACGAAGTGGCACTACCGCACCGACGTCAAGGCCAACAGCGCCCAACGACCGGAGAACGTCAGCGTGTCGGGCGGCTACCTGAACGTCCACCACCGCAAGGAGAGCTACGCCGGCAAGAGCTACACCGCCGGCGGCGTGGTCAGCAAGCAACGGTTCCGGTACGGCTACTACGAGTCCCGGCTGCGGGTAACCGACGGTGCCGGTTGGCACGGCTCCTTCTGGCTCCAGGCCGGCGACGGCACCACCACCTACCCGGCCGAACAGCGCACCGAGATCGACATCTTCGAGAACGACTCGGTCAACCCGACGTACACCGCGCAGAACGTGCACCTCTGGGCCGGCTCGGGGGCGAAGGCCGCGTCGAGCAAGACCGGCAGCTACGGCCCCAGCGGCTTCGACGTGCGGCAGTGGCACACGTACGGCGTCGACTGGTCGGAGACGTCGGTCAAGTTCTACGTCGACGGGCAACTCACCCGCACCACGTCCTACCTGCCGAGCGAGGACACCCACGACTACGTGGCGATGTGGCTCACCAGCATCGGCTACGGCGCGCTGCCCGACGACTCGAAGCTGCCGTCGGCCACCCAGTTCGACTGGGTGCACTACTGGTTGAAGGACGCCTACGTCGACAACGACGGTCCGGCCTCCTACGGCTACACCGAGTCCGGCCCGTGGCTCGACTCGTCGCTGTCCGGCTGGACGGTCGGTTCCACCACCCGGTACGCCGGCTGCTCGGTCGCCGGGGCCGCCGCGACCTGGCGGCCGACCCTGCGCGCCGCGGGCACGTACGAGGTCTTCTACCGCAACGTGGTCAGCTCGAACGGTGACCCGGCCGCCCGACTGACCGTGACGCACAGTGCGGGCAGCACGCCCACCACGGTCAACGGCCGGTCCGGCGGCACCGGTTGGGTCTCCCTCGGCCAGTACGGCTTCGCCGCCGGGACCGCGGGCCATGTCACGCTGACCGGCAGCGGCGGCGGCTGCGCCCGAGCCGACGCGGTCAAGTTCGTGCGGCGGTGACCCAGAGCGGGTAGTGGCGGCAACCGGCGAGACGCCCTGGGGTTCTCCACCCGGGCGTCTCGCCGACCACGTCGCGCGGTGCTCCGATCGGGGTGAATGGCGTGGCTGATCGTTCAATGGTTCTCGCCGTCCCGGCGGCCCGCCTCTTCGCTAGCCTCACGCCATGGTCTTCTCCCGGTGGCGCGAGCCGAACGCCCCCACGGCGATGCTCGCCGCCGCCGCCGCGCGCGGGTGGCAGCAGGTGGCACCGCCGACCCTGGTCGGGCTCCAGCCGCCGGTCCTGGCCCGGGCCGACGTGGAAGAGCTGAGCGGCCGGCGACCGACACCGTGCGAGTACTGGGCCGCGGCCTCACCCGACGGGATGCTCGCCTCCCACCTGTCCGTCTTCCACGACGAGTACGACACGGCGTCCTTCGACATGGTGGCCTGGGACGCTCCGGCGACCGTCGTGCCGCTGCCCCACGCCGAGCTCTCGCTGCACCGGCACGGCCGGCAGCACCACCGCCTCAGCGACAGGTTCCGGCCCCACGGCTCGACGACCGTCGCGGTGCCGGTCGCCGGTCTCCGCCTCACCGTGCGGCGGGACTGCGCCGCGCCCGCCGTCACCGCTCTCGCGCACCATCCGGCGCTCGGCGCGCTGGTCGCCCTGCTCGACCAGGACCGGGGCGGCGCCCGCCTGGACACCCTCGACGGTCGCTGTGCCCTCTGGCGGCTGACCGCCGGCCCCCGCCGCGGTGCCAACCGATGGCAGGCGCTCCTCGACGCGTCCCTGGTGGCTCGACAGATCCTCGCCGACAGCAGCGCCGCCCGCTGATGACGGGCGGTCTGCCGCCGGACCGCCCCGCGTCGGGAACGCCAGCTCAGTGACGTGGCCGGGAGACGACGGCCGCCGCCCCGCCGCCGCGGCGTTCCGGCTCGGCGACGGCCACCATCCGACCGTCCCGCAGAAACTCGATGCCGGTGGCGGCGCCGATCTCCGTCGTGGACGCGAGGACGTGACCCGGCGGGAGGCCGTCGGCGTACGCGGCGATGAAGGCAGGCTCGGCCTGCGTCGTGGTGCCGTTGCGTTGGGACGCACGCGGCGCGGCCAGCGCCTGCGGCAGCGTCATGCCGAGGTCGATGCGGTTGACCAGTGTCTGCAGGACGGTGGTGATGATCGTCGCCCCGCCCGGCGAGCCGACGGCCAGGAACGGCCGTCCGCCGGCCAGCACGATCGTGGGAGCCATGGAGCTGCGCGGCCGTTTGCCCGGCGCCGGCAGGTTCGGGTCCGGCGCCGTCCCCTGCGTCGGGCTGAAGTTGAAGTCGGTCAGCTCGTTGTTGAGCAGGAAACCCCGTCCGGGTACGACCATCGCGCTGCCACCGGTCGCCTCGATGGTCAGCGTGTACTCCACGACGTTGCCCCAGCGGTCGGCGACGGTCAGGTTCGTGGTGCCCGTGCGGTCGTCCCGGGTGTCGGCGCGCGCCGCCGCCTGGCATCCGCCGTAGCTGCCGTCCGGTACACCTGGCGCGACCGGCTTGGGCAGCGCCGCCGCCGGGTCGATCCGGCACGCCCGCTCGGCGGCGTACGCGTCGCTGAGCAGTTCGCGGAGCGTCGGGCGGGGGGTGCCGTCGCCGACGTAGCGGTTCCGGTCGGCGAACGCCAGCGCGCTGGCCTCCAGGTAGTGGTGCAGCGCCTGGGGCGCGGTCATCGACCGCAGGTCGAACCGTTCGAGGATGTCGAGGGCTTCCCCGACCGCGGTGCCGCCGCTGGACGGGGTGGCCATGCCGTACACCTCGAGGCCGCGGTAGTCCGAGCGGGTGGGCGCCGGGGAGCGGGTGCGGTAGGAGGCGAGGTCCGCGGCGGTCATCGCGGCCGGACGGATCGGATACGGCCACGACGTGGTCGGCTGCGCGGCCAGCGGTGGGCTCTGCACGGTGGCGAGCACGTCCCGGCCGATCCGACCCCGGTAGAACACGTCGGTGCCCCGCTGGGCGATGAGGCGGTAGGTCGCGGCGAGGTCGGGGTTGCGCAGGGTCGCGCCGACCGCCGGTGGGTGGCCGCCTGGCAGGTACAGCGCGCTGGTGGAGCTGAACTGGGCGAAGGCGGCCTGGTTCGCGGCGACCTGACCGGCGAATGTCTCATCGACGGTGAAGCCCGTTCGCGCGACCTGTTCGGCGGGTCGTAGCGTCTGCGCCAGCGAGCGGGTTCCCCACCGGTCGAGCGCGTCCCGCCAGGTGAGCAGGGTGCCGGGGACGCCGACCGACAGTCCGCTGATGCGGGCCTCGTCGAAGGCGTACGGCTGCCCGGTGGCCGGGTCGATGAAGAGGGTTTCGGTCGTCGACGCCGGCGCGGTCTCGCGGCCGTCGATGGTGTGCACCTTTTTGGTGCGGGCGTCGTAGTAGACGAGGAAACCACCGCCCCCGATGCCGGCCGAGAAGGGTTCGGTGACGCCGAGCGTCGCGGCCGCGGCGACCGCGGCGTCGACCGCGTTGCCGCCGCGCTTCAGCACGTCGAGCCCGACCGCGGTGGCAGTGGCGTCCACCGTGGAGATCGCGCCTCCGTACCCGACGGCGGTGGGTGTCTTCGCCGGTTCGACCGGTTTCGCCTGGGCGGGGGCGGAGACGCCGACCGCTCCGACCGTCGCCAGAACCATCGTCGCGGCAGTGAGGGCCGGAGGTCTCATACGGTCTCCTCGCATCGAACTCGATAACTGAACTCTTCTTACCCGGCCGGCTCGTGGTCGGCAACCGGACCACGGCCGCGCGCCGTGACCGTTCTGGCGGGCGGGTCGAGCAGGCCCGGCGGCGAATCCGGTCTGCTCGCGTCCTGTCGGACGGTCACACCCGGGGTTCGTCTGACCGGCCCGGGCGGCGGTCCAGCAGCCGGCGGGCCGACGCGCACCCCGCCCCGGCGCACGAGTGCGTTCCCCTCCTCACGGTCGCCGCAGTGTGGAGACCAGCGCGGCGTCGGGAAAGAGAGTGAGCCATAGGTTGGGCAGCCACCACAGGGGATCGAACTCGCAACGCAGAGCCCAGAAGCTGACGGCGAGCAGCCCGGCGGCGTGGGTCAGGGCGAGCGAGACCGCCCGTAGGGTGCCGGCACCGTCATGTCGGCGCCGTGTCATGCGCAGTGAAGCCAGACCTGTGGCCGCGGCGAGCGTATCCAGCCCCAGGAAGGACCAGTTCCAGGCGTTGAGAATCGGACTCGGATAAGGCGGGACGACCTGGGCGGCGTTGGCCAGCCAGTACAACAGGAACCCGACGTCGGTGCCGAACATCAGGCGCTTGATCCATGCCTCAGTCATCAGTCGCCGCCGGTGATCAGGCTGTCGAGCATCGCGAGTACCTGTTCCCGCAGCGCCGGGTCGGGAGGGGCCAGGTCGAGCAGTTCCGCCTGCCACCATCCGTCGGCGGCGAGGCGGACAACGGTCGCGACGGCCGGGTCGATGCCGTCGTTCTCCAACCGGTGCTGCCAACGCGTGTAGCGCTCCCGCAACGGTGCCAGGCTCGCGGGGTCCATCAGCAGCCCCGCGAGGACCGCAGCGGCGGCCTGCCTGTCGCCGGCGGGCGTTTGTCCGACGCTGTGCGCCAGGTAGGTGCGCGTGGCCGCCCCTGGTCGCTCGTCACAGGAGTGCATCGCCGCATCGAACCGCCCGACCAGGCGGTCGACCAGTCCCGCCGCCAAGGCCGCTTTGCTGGCGAAGTGGTAGAGCAGGCCGCCCTTGCTCACGCCGGCCTCCGCGGCCACGGCCGACAGGGTCACGTGCTCGGCTCCGTCGCGGAGCAGGACCCGGGTCGCCGCGTCGAGCAATTGCTCACGAGTTCTTCGCACCGTCTTACTGTACCGTCTGGACGGTACAGTAAGACGGTCTGTGAGCGTCCGGAGGTGGGGCATGGCGTCGGACCCGGTCGGCGCCCTCGCCGTGGCGTCGGTGGCCGCGTTCGCGCTGGCCTGGCTGTCGGCGGTGGCCGGCTTCGGCGGCGGCGTGCTGCTGCTGCCCGTGTTCACCGCGCTGTTCGGACTGCGGATGGCGGTGCCGATGCTGACCTTGACGCAGCTATGGAGCAACGGCTCGCGCGTGTGGTTCAACCGGCAGGAGGTGAACCGGCGGCTGGTGCGCTGGTTCGCCCTGGGCGCGGTGCCCACCGCCGTCCTGGGCGGGCTGCTGCTGGCCCACGCCCCGCTGGGGCCGCTCAAGCGGTTGCTGGGGGTGTTCCTCGTTACGGTGGTCGTCTGGCGACGACGCAACCCGCATCCGCGGCGGCCGTCCGACCGGGCGTTCGCGGGCGTGGGCGCGGCCTCGGGGCTCGGCTCGGCGCTGCTCGGGTCGGTCGGGCCCCTGACCGCACCGTTCTTCCTCGCGTACGGACTGACCCGCGCCGCCTACATCGGTACCGAAGCCGCAGGCGCGCTGGTCATGCACGCCTCGAAGATCGCCGCCTACGGTGCCGGTGCGCTGCTCGACCGCACCGTCCTGCTGTTCGGGGTGGCCCTGACTCCTGCGACCCTGCTGGGCGCCTGGGCCGGCCGCAAGACCGTGGGGCGGATCAGTGACCGGCTGTTCGTGTCCCTCGTGGAGGTCGGCCTGACCGCCGCCGGCGTGCTGTTCCTGCTCGGCTTCTGACGTCCCGGCGCCCCGCTGCTCCTCGCTGCCTCCGGCGGCTGGGCCGAACGGGGAGAGCAGCTGTGTCGCTCGGCGGGCCGGCCCGTCACCCGGAGCGCGGGGCGTACATGATGACGGCGACGCCGACGAGGCAGATGGCGGCCCCGACGAGGTCGTAGCGGTCGGGGCGGAACTTGTCGACGACCATGCCCCAGGCGAGGGAGCCGGCGACGAAGACACCGCCGTAGGCGGCGAGGATGCGGCCGAAGTTGGCGTCGGGTTGGAACGTGGCGACGAAGCCGTAGCAGCCGAGCGCGACGACTCCGGCCGCGATCCAGAGCAGGCCCCGATTCTCCCGCCAGCCCTGCCACACCAGCCAGGCGCCGCCGATTTCGGCGAGCGCGGCGAGCAGGAACAGCAGGATCGAGCGGGCCACGGTCATGCGTCCGACCGTAGCCTGCGCGCCGGGCGTCGCCGCTGGTCGTCCCGGGTGCACGAGCACGTGCCGCCGGCGCAGCCGCGGCAGTGACGGCGGCTGCCCGCCCACCACCAGGCCAGGCCGGCGAGCACGGCCAGGGCGACGGCGACGCCGGGCACGAAACGGGTGACCGCGGCCCAGCCGGCGCCGCCGAGCACCCCGGCGGTCAGCAACACCGGCAGTACGCAGTAGGCGGCTCCGGCAAGTCCGGTCAGCCCGGAGGGCAGCAGGCGGCGTACCCGGTCAGTGGGTGCCGGCACGGTCGTTCGTCTCGGCGAGTTCAGCGAAGGGCAGGGGGCAGCAGGAGCTGCCGGCGCAGGTGACCAGGTCGTCGCAGCCGGCCGAGATCGCGGCCCGCAGGGTGTCGCGGATGACGGTGAGGTTCCGCAACCGCTGCTCCACCTCGGCGAGTTCGGCCGTGGCGCGGGCCTGGAGGCCGGTGTCGCGTCCGCGGTGCCGGTGTCGGCCGGCGTCGAGGAGGTCGGCGACCTCGTCGAGGGTGAAGCCGAGGCGCTGCGCGGTCTTGATCACCCGCAGCAGGGTGACCGTGTCGGCCGGATAGAGCCGATGCCCGCCGGGTGACCGCTGCGGGGCGGTGAGCAGTCCCCGGCGCTCGTAGTAGCGCAGGGTCTGCAGGTTGACGCCGACCGCGTCGGCGAGCTGGCCGCTGCGCAGCTGCGCTCCGGTCATCGCAGAACCCGGACCGACATGGCCCGCGCGGCGAGGGCATCGAGGACGCCGACGTGCGCCGCCGGTACGCGGACGTCCAGCGTCAACGAGTCCGGGCCGGTCCGCACGAGGTCGAACGTGAAGAACGAGCAGCAGGACGACTCGCGGGCGGTCAGCTCCCGAGCCGCCTGTGCCACCTGCGGCCCGCCGTCGAGGTGCAGACGCAGCCGGTGCGCCGAGAGGCGGTCGGCACCACGGACCGCGTCCCGGAAGAACTGGTCGAACTCGGCGAGCCGCAGCGGCTGCTCCGCTGTCGGCAGGGTGCACGTGTCAGGTGGCCAGGCGGCCGGCCGGAGGCGGTGGTCGCTCATGCCTCGACGGTAAGCCTGTACCCGGGTACCGGATGCAAGCCCTGGTCCGGCGGAAGCCGGGCGGGCACGACTACGGCGCCCGGGGCGACTTCACCGGCCGTGCCCACGGCCACAGCCCGCAGGCGTGGCTGTCCCGGCACCGCCTGCTCGCCGCCGCCAGGCTGGGCGCCACGGCGGCGGGAGTGGCTGCCTGGCGCCGGCACTGATCCGGCCGGTCTGCTCAGGGCACGAGCGCGAGTTTGCCGACGGTGGCTCGCGCCTCGAGTTGCGCGAGCGCCGTCGGCCCCTCGGTGAGCGCGTAGCTGGTGGGCTGGCCGGGGCCGAGCACTCCGGCCGCGAGCAGTGTGAACATCTCGTCCATGACCGCACCGAAGATCTGCGGTGCGAACTGGATCAGGGCGCCGATGTTCAGTCCGATGAGTTGGACCGGGTGCCGGTAGACGAGGTCCCAGTTGGTGACGGCAGCTTCGCCGCCGGCCAGGCCGTAGACGACCACCCGACCCGTGACCCGCTTGGCCGCGGCCAGGCTGGCCGCGAGAGTGACACCGCCCGCCGACTCCAATACCAGGTCGGCGCCGACGCCGTCGGTCAGTCGCCGCACCTCGGCGACGAGGTCGGCGCCACGGGAGTCGATCACGTGCTGGGCCCCCAGCGCCCGGACCGCCGCATGCTTCTCCCGTGCGGCAGCGGCGATCACCGTCGCGCCGTAGTGCTTCGCCGCTTTCACGGCGGCCTGCCCCGTCCCACCGGCGGCGGCGTGGATCAGCACGGTCTCCCCGGCGCGGATCCGGCCGAGCGGTCCGAGGGCCGCCAGCGCGGTCGGCCAGGACACCACCATGCCCAACGCCTGCTCGTCGGCCCAACCCGCCGGCACCGGAACCACACCCGCCGCGGGCAGCACCATGTACTCGGCGAAGGCGCCTCCCCGGATGCCGACGCCGACGACGTGCGCACCCGGCTCCACCGAAACGCCCTGCCCCGCCGCGACCACCTCGCCGGCACCCTCGATGCCCGCCAGGTATGGCGGCTGTGGGCCACCCGCGAACGTGCCGCGGGACTGCGAGATGTCGACGAAGTTCACGCCGGCGGCGGCGACCCGGATCAGCACCTCGCCCGGCCCCGGGCTCGGCACCGGAGCGCCGGTGACAAGACGAAGACCCCGAGGGCCGTCCAGGGACGTCTGCTGCAGGGCGCGCATCGTTGCGGGAATGCTCATGACCATCCGTTCCATTTTGTTTATCGATCGACAAACAAACCTTGGCACGGTGACCTTCGTGGGTCAACGTAAACTTGGTCGAGCGACAAACAACGAGGAAGACGTACCGATGGCTACTCGCGGCCGGCCGCGCACGTTCGACCCCGACGCCGCCCTGCGGCAGGCCCTCGACCTGTTCTGGGAGCGGGGCTACGAGGGCACCTCGCTCAGCGACCTGGCCCAGGCGATGGGCATCGCCTCCGCCAGCATCTACGCCTGTTTCGGCAGCAAGGCCGACCTCTTCCGGCAGGTGATGGAGCTCTATGGCGCGACCGCCGGCGCGCCGCCCCGACGCGCGCTGGACGAGCACCCGACCGCCCGGGCCGCGATCCACGCCATGCTGCGCGCCACCGCGGACCAGATCACCCGCCCCGACGCGCCGCACTACTGCATGCTGGTCCTCGCCGCGCCCACCGGCGCGGTCGAGAACCACGCGGTCCGCGAACTGCTGGCCGACATCCGGCGTACGCAGGTCACCGCCATCAAGGACCGACTCGTCCGGGGCGTCGCCGACGGGGACCTCGCGGCGTCGGACGCCGGCGTCGACGCCGCCGCCCGCTACTACGCCACCGTGGTGCAGGGACTCTCCGTGCAGGCCCGCGACGGCGCCACCCGCGCCGAGCTGGAAGCGGTCATCGGTTGTGCGATGGCCGGATGGGATGCCCTCACCTCCGCGCGAGCAGGCATCGACGGCTGAGTGCCAGTGGGGGCGTCGCCGTGGCCCTGAGTGCCGCCCGACACGCCGAACACGAAGGAATTTTTCGCCGGTGTCGGGGCGCCGCCGCCCGGTCGCCGGGCCGCCGGCGTCGGCCCCGGACCCCCGTCCTCAACTGCTGCAACGTTGGAAAATCCTCACCTAATGGGTAGGCATCATTGGTGATCCGGTGCCTCGGTAGCCCTCGTGATCATCGCCTTCCCGACACCCGGAGGTTTGCGGAATGGCTGCCGTCCGTTGCAGAATGGGTGCTGTCCGCAGTTGTCGGGGGATCCACTGCGGTCGACGAACTTAATGATCGATAAGGTCTTGGGGGAGTGGACTAATGATCTCTGGGTTGTGGTCGTAGCGGGGTAAACCCGACACAAGGTAGCGCCATCAGGCGTGTGGCCGGACCCTTTCTTGATCGACTTGGTGCGGTGGGATGCGTCGCGCATGCGGCCATTCCCGCTTTCTTGTGCATTCTGGCGGACGGCGAATGAGCGTTGTCGGCCTTTGTCGTGGCCGCCCTAATAGTGCAACCGCGCGCCTTGCGCTGCGGTTGACGAGCCTGCCGCCTGCCAGTTTCCAGCCGAGGGGAATTCGAATTGCGCCAGCCAGCGAATTGTATGCAGGACGATTACGCGGTGTCGTTTTCGCAGCACCGCATGTGGTTCCTCGACCGGTTGGACGGAGGCTCTGGTACCGCCTACGTCACCACCCCGATGTGGCGGGTGCACGGGCCGCTCGACCGGGCGCGCCTGGCGGCGGCGCTCGACACCGTGGTCGCTCGGCACGACGCGCTGCGCGCCGTGTTCCTCGAACGCGACGGGACGCCCCGGGTCGTCCTCGCCCGGTCGATCGACGTCCCCGTCGACTGGCGTACCGCCAGCTCGGCCGACGAGGTCACCGCCCAGGCCGGCGCCGAGGCCGAGCGGCCGTTCGACCTGACCACCGGTCCGCTGCTGCGGGTGGTCGTCTGGCGGCTCAGCGACACCGAACATGTACTGCTGGCCGCCATGCACCACATCGTCTCCGACGGCTGGTCGGTCAACCTGTTCGCCCGCGAGCTGGCCGCCGCCTACGCCGACGAACCGCTGCCCGAACTCCCCGTCCGGTACGTCGACTTCGCCGAGTGGCAGCGTCGGGAACTCGACGGCGACCGGCTCGGCGCCGACCTGGATTACTGGCGTCGCCAGCTCACCGGCCTGCCCGCGCTGACCCTGCCCACCGACCGGCCCCGCCCCGAGCAACCGTCCCACGCCGCGGCGACCACCGAGATCGTGATCGGCCCGGAACTGGTGGCCGGGCTGCACCGGCTCGGCCGGGAGCACGGCGCCACCCTCTACATGACGCTGCTGGCCGCCTTCCAGGTGCTGCTGGGCCGGTGGAGCGGGCAGCACGACTTCGGCATCGGCTCCCCGGTGGCCGGCCGGAGCCGCCCGGAGGTGGAGAACCTCATCGGCCTGTTCGTCAACACGGTGGTCGTACGGGCCCGGCTGGCGGGGGACCCGACCTTCGCCGAGCTGCTCGGCCGGGTCCGCGACGACGCCCTCGACGCCCTCGACCACCAGGAGGTCCCGTACGAGCGGGTGGTCCGGGAGCTGCGGCCCGAGCGGCCCGACACGGACTCGCTGATCGACGCCTGGTTCGCGATGCAGAACGTGCCCGGCGACGGCCCGTCGGCCGGCCCGCTGCGCTTCACCGACTTCGAGACCGACCGGCCCAAGGCGCTCTTCGCGGTCTCGCTCTTCGCCCAACCGCGCGGCGACGAACTGGCGATGACGATCGTCTACCGGTCCGACCTGTTCGACGCGGCCACCATCGGGCGGCTCGCGCAGCGTTGGCGGGCCCTGCTGGCGGCTGTGGTCGCCGACCCCGGGACCCGGGTCGGGGCGCTGGAGCTGCCGGCGGCGGAGACCGCGCTGCTGCGCCGCTTCGGCGCCGCCGAGGAGCCCGGCCGGGTGGTCGACCCGGTGGTCGCCTTCACCGACCGGGTCCGCCGCGACGGCGCCGCCGTGGCCGTCCTGGCCGGCGACGAAACGGTCAGCTACGCCGAGCTGGACGCGCGCGCCAACCGGGTCGCCTGGTGGCTGCGGGAGCGGGGCGTGCGGCCGGAGACACCGGTCGGGATCCGGCTGCCCCGGGGCGTCGACCTGCTCGCCGCCGTGCTCGGTGTGCTCAAGGCCGGCGGGGCGTACGTCCCGCTGGACCCGTCCTGGCCGGCCGAACGCGTCGACTTCGTCCGCGCCGACGCCGGCCTCGAGATCCTGTTGGACGGGCCGCTGCCGGACGGTGGTCGGGACGACGACCTCGGGTTGGCGGTGGATGCGGCGCAGTTGGCGTACGTGATCTACACGTCGGGGTCGACGGGCCGGCCGAAGGGGGTCGGGGTGCCGCGGGGGGCGATGGCGGCGCACGTGTCGCGGATGCGGCGGCGGTTCGGGTTGGGTCCGGCGGACCGGGTGCTGCAGTTCGCCGCGCTCGCCTTCGACGCCTCGATCGACCAGGTCTTCCCGGCGCTGTCCTGCGGCGCGGCCCTCGTGCTGCCGGACCACGGGCTGGTCGCCCCCGCCACGCTGCTGCCGCTGCTGGACCGGCACGACGTCACGCTCGCCAACCTGCCGCCGGCGTACTTCGGTGAACTCGTCGCCGAGCTGACCGAGCGGGGCGGCACCGTGCCGCGTGCCCTGCGGACGATGGTGCTCGGCGGCGACGTGGTCCGCCCCGTCGACGTGGACCGCTTCGCCACCTGCTGCCCCGACGTGACGGTGCTCAACGCGTACGGGCCGACCGAGACCACCGTCACCACGACGCTCGCCGAGGTCCCGTGCGGCCTCACCGGCACCGTGCCGATCGGCCGGGCCCTCGCCGACCGCGCCCTGCACGTGCTCGACGCCCGGCTCCGCGAGGTGCCGGTGGGCGCGGTGGGTGAGCTGTACGTGGGTGGCACCCAGTTGGCGCGGGGCTATCTGGGCCGGCCGGGGCTGACCGCGGAGCGGTTCGTGCCGGACCCGTACGGGCGGGAGCCGGGTGGCCGGTTGTACCGCACGGGCGATTTGGTGCGGTGGCGGTCGGACGGGCAGTTGGAGTTCCACGGTCGGGCCGACGGCCAGGTGAAGGTGCGCGGTTTCCGGGTCGAGGTCGGTGAGGTGGAGGCGCGGCTGCGAGAGCATCCGGGTGTCCGGGACGCCGTGGTGGTCGCCTGGCAGGACCGGCTGGTGGCCTACCTCGCCGGCGACGACCTCAGCGGCACCGACGTACGCGACGGGCTGGCCGAGCGGCTGCCGGAGTTCATGGTGCCGGCGGTGGTGGTCGTCCTGGACGAGCTGCCGCGCACCGTCGGCGGCAAGGTCGACCGGGACCGGCTGCCCGACCCGGAGGGACACCGTCCGGAGGTGACCGACAGCTTCGTGGCGCCGCGCACCCCGACCGAGCAGGCGATCGCCGAGGTCTGGCGGCAGGTCCTGCGGGTCGACCGGATCGGTGTCCACGACAACTTCTTCGACCTGGGCGGCCACTCGCTGCTCGCCACCCTCGCGGTGGCCCGGCTGGTGAAGGCCCTCGACCGGCCGGTCGACGTACGGACCTTCTTCGCCCACCCGACCATCGCCGAGTTCGCCGCCGCCCTGCCGGGGCCGGCCGCCGACCCCGCACCCGCGATCACCCGGCTACGCCGCAGCGGCGACTTCCCGCTCTCGTTCGCGCAGGAACGGATGTGGTTCCTGCACCGGCTGGAGCCCGACGCGCCCGACTACATGGCCGCGCTGGCCTGGCGGGTGACCGGCCCGCTGCAACGCGACCGGCTCGACCGGGCGCTGCGGCAGCTCGCCGACCGGCACGAGTCGCTGCGGACCACCTTCCCGGTCGTCGACACGGCGCCGGTGCAGCGGGTCGCCGCCGCCGGCGAGGTGACCGCCGACTGGTCCGACACGAGCGCGGAGGCCGACCCGTACGCCACCGCCGTGGCCCGGGCCGGCGCGGAGCTGCACCGCCCGTTCGACCTGGCCACCGGCCCGCTGTTCCGGGCCCTGGTCTGGCAGCTCGGGCCCGACGACCACCTGCTCGTGCTGGCCATGCACCACATCGTCTCCGACGGCTGGTCGATGGGCGTGCTGGTACGCGAGCTGGGCGCGGCCTACGCCGGCGAGCCCCTGCCGGAGCTGCCGGTGCAGTACGCCGACTACGCCGGCTGGCAGCGCCAGGAACTCACCGGTGACCGCCTCACCGCCGAACTGGACCACTGGCGCGAGCGGCTGGCCGACCTGCCGGCGCTCGAACTGCCCACCGACCGCCCCCGGCCCGCCCACCCCTCCTGGGCCGGCGCGACCCGCGAGTTCACCCTCGACCCGGAGCTGGTGGCCGGGCTGGAACGGCTGGGCCGCCGGCACGGCGCCACCCTCTACATGACCTTGCTGGCCGCGTTCCAGGCGCTGCTGTCCCGGTGGACCGGGCAGCAGGACTTCGGCGTCGGGGTGCCGGTGGCCGGGCGTACCCGGCCCGAGGTGGAGAACGTCATCGGGTTCTTCGTCAACACCCTCGTCATGCGCGCCGACACCAGCGGGGACCCGACCTTCACCGAGCTGCTCGGCCGGGTGCGCGACCGGGCGCTGGACGCCTACCAGTACCAGGAGCTGCCCTTCGAGCGGGTGGTGGCGGAGCTGCGCCCCGACCGCGATCCCGGCCGGTCGCCGCTGTTCCAGGTGATGTTCGACCTGGAGGTCCGCTCGGTCGCCGCGCCCCGGCTCGGCGCCGCCCGACTGCGTCCCGCCGAGATCCCGTTCGACGTCACCAAGTTCGACCTGATGGTCACCTTCACCACCGACCCCGGCTCGGCCGGCGGTTTCGTGCAGTACCGCACGGACCTGTTCGACGCGACCACCATCGACCGGCTGGTGCAGCGGTGCAAGGACCTGCTCGCCGCGGTGGCCGCCGCGCCGGACACCCGGATCGGCGCGACGGCGCTGCCGGCCACCGAGACGGCGCTGCTGCGCCGGTTCGGCGCCGCCGAGGAGCCCGGCCGGGTGATCGACCCGGTGACCGCGTTCGAGAACCGGGCCCGCCGCGACCCGGGCGCGCTCGCCGCTGTCGCCACCGACGGCGTGCTGTCGTACGCGGAACTGAACGCGCGGGCCAACCGGGTCGCGTGGGGGCTGCGGGAACGGGGCGTACGGCCGGAGACGCCGGTGGTGGTCCGGCTACCGCGCGGGGTGGACCTGCTCGCCGCGGTGCTCGGTGTGCTCAAGGCCGGCGGGGCGTACGTGCCGGTCGACCCGGAGTGGCCGGCCGAGCGGGTCGACCTGGTCACCGCCGACCTGGGCGCGTCCGTGGTGCTGGACGGGGCGCTGCCGGACGGTGGCCGGGACGACGACCCGGGGCTGGCGGTGGACGGTGCGCAGTTGGCGTACGTGATCTACACGTCGGGGTCGACGGGCCGGCCGAAGGGGGTCGGGGTGTCGCGGGGGGCGATGGCGGCGCACGTGTCGCGGATGCGGCGGCGGTTCGGGCTCGGTCCGGCGGACCGGGTGCTGCAGTTCGCCGCGCTCGCCTTCGACGCCTCCGTCGAGCAGATCTTCCCCGCGCTGTCCTGCGGCGCGGCGCTGGTGCTGCCCGAACACGGCCTGGTCGCGCCGGCCCAGCTCGTCGCCGACGTGGAACGCCACCGGGTGACCGTCATGGAGGTGGTCCCCGGCTATCTCACCGAACTGATCGCCGAGGTCACCGCCGACGGCACCACCGCACCCACCTGGAGCCCGGCCGGGCTGCGGCTGCTGGTGCTCGGCGGTGACGCGGTCCGCCCCGCCGACCTGGCGTGGTGGCGCCGGCACCACCCCGACGTGGCGGTGGTGAACACGTACGGACCGACCGAGACCACGATCAGCGCCACCGTCTACGACGTGCCGTCCGAGGTGGACGGCGTGGTGCCGATCGGCCGCGCGGTGGGGGACCGGGCGCTGTACCTGCTCGACGGTGACCTCGCCGAGGTGCCGGTGGGCGCGGTCGGTGAGCTCTACGTCGGCGGCACCCAGTTGGCGCGGGGCTATCTGGGTCGGCCGGGGTTGACCGCGGAGCGGTTCGTGCCGGACCCGTACGGGCGGGAGCCGGGTGGCCGGTTGTACCGCACGGGCGATTTGGTGCGGTGGCGGTCGGACGGGCAGTTGGAGTTCCACGGTCGGGCCGACGGCCAGGTGAAGGTGCGCGGCTTCCGGGTCGAGGTCGGTGAGGTGGAGGCGCGGCTGCGGGAGCATCCGGGTGTCCGGGACGCCGTGGTGGTGGCCTGGCAGGACCGGCTGGTGGCCTACCTCGCCGGCGATCAGGTGGCCGTCGACGAACTGCGCGACCGGCTGGCCGAGCGGCTGCCCGGGTTCATGGTCCCGGCCGTGCTGATCGTCCTCGACGAGCTGCCGCGCACCGTCGGCGGCAAGGTCGACCGGGACCGGCTGCCCGACCCGGCGGGACACCGGGCACCGCCCGGCGCCGACGCCGAGCCACCCCGTACGCCGACCGAGGAGGCCGTCGCCGACATCTGGCGGCAGGTCCTGCGGGTCGACCGGATCGGTGTCCACGACAACTTCTTCCACCTGGGCGGCCACTCCCTGCTCGCCACCCGGGTCGCCATCCGGCTGCGCGCGGCCTTCGGCTGCGAGGTGGCCGTCCGCACCCTCTTCGAACAGCCCACCGTGGCCCGGCTCGCCGCCGCCGTCGAGGACCGCCTGATGGCCGAGATCGCCGCGATGAGCAGCGAGGACGTCGAGCAGGCACTGAAGGAGCAGAACCAGTGAGCACCATTCATGGTCTGATCGAGGCGCAGGTCCGGCGTACCCCGGAGGCGGTCGCGCTGGAGTTCGAGGGCGCGGAGCTGACCTACCGGGACCTGGACCGGCGGGCCAACCGCCTCGCCCACGCCCTGCGCCGGGCCGGCGCCGGACCGGAGACGGTGGTCGCCGTCGGCGCCCAGCGTTCCCTGGACCTGCTGGTCACGCTGCTCGGCGTCCTCAAGAGCGGCGCCGCCTACCTGCCGCTGGACCTGGAACTGCCCACCGACCGGCTGACCTACATGGCCGGTCAGGGCGGCGCGGTGGCCCTGGTCCGCGGCCCCGGCATGGACGTCGACCTGGGCCTGCCCGGCCTGCCCGAGCTGACCCTCGCCGACGCCGACGGTGAACCGGACGAGCCGTGCGACGTCGTGGTCGACGAGCGCAACGCCTGCTACGTCATGTACACCTCCGGTTCGACCGGCCGGCCCAAGGGCGTGGTGGTCGAGCACCGGGGTGTGGTCAACCGGCTGCGCTGGGGTCAGCACGAGTACGGCATGACCTCCGACGAACGGGTGCTGCAGAAGACGCCGTACGCCTTCGACGTGTCGGTGCACGAGCTGTTCTGGCCGCTCATGGTGGGTGCCCGGCTGGTCATCGCCCGCCCCGGCGGGCACCGGGACACCCGCTATCTGGTGGAGACCATCCAGCGCCGGCAGATCACCAGCGTGCACTTCATCCCGACCATGCTGGCCCTGTTCGTCGGCGAACCCGGCGTCGCCGACTGCCACAGCCTGCGCCGGATCCTGGCCAGCGGCGAGGCGCTCCCCACCGACCTGCAGAACCGGGTGCTGCGCGCCCTGCCCGACGTCGAACTGCACAACCTGTACGGCCCCACCGAGGCCTCCATCGAGGTGAGCGCGTGGGCCTGCCGGCCGGAGTGGTCCGGGGCGAGCGTGCCGATCGGCGCGGCCGTCGACAACACCCAGCTGCACATCCTCGACGCCGAGCTGCGCCCGGCGCCGGGGGACGGTCCGGGTGAGCTGTACCTGGCCGGGGTGCAGCTCGCCCGCGGCTACCTCGGCCAGCCGGGCCTGACCGCCGAGCGGTTCCTGCCCGACCCGTACGGCGAGCCGGGCGGCCGGATGTACCGCAGCGGTGACCTGGCCGGCTGGCACCGCCCCGGCGTGGTCGACTACCTCGGCCGGGTGGACGAGCAGCTCAAGCTCGCCGGCAACCGGGTGGAGCTGGGCGAGATCCAGGCGGTGCTCGACGACCAGCCGGGGGTGCGCGCCTCGGTGGTGGTGGCCACCGGCGAGGCCACCGAGAAGCGGCTCGTCGCGTACGTCGTCGGGGACCGGCCGGGGGACGGGTCGGACCACGGCGGGCCGGACCTCGACGTGCTGCGGGACCGGCTGGCCGAGCGGCTGCCCGGCTACATGGTGCCGTCGACGTTCGTGCCACTGGCCGAGCTGCCGCTGACGCCGAGCGGGAAACTGGACCGCAAGGCGCTGCCCGCCCCGGACCGGCCCGACCTGGCCGTCGCGTACCGGGCACCGGAGAACCCGGTGCAGGAGCGCCTGGCGAAGGTCTGGACCGATGTCTTCGGGGTCGCCCGGGTCGGTGTCGACGACACCTTCTTCGCCCTCGGCGGGCACTCGCTGCTGGCCGTGCGGCTGATCGCCCGCCTCCGGGAGGAGCTGGGCGTGGAGGTCTCCCTCCGGGACCTGTTCGAGGGGCTGACCGTCGCCGGTCTCGCCGAGACGGTCGCCGCCGCGTCCACGCCGGACACCGCGCCGGCGCTGGTGGCCGGCGACGACGACACGCCGGCGGTGGCCTCGTTCGGCCAGGAGCGGCTGCTGTTCCTGCAGCGGATCCACCCGGACAGCCCGCACTACGTCATCCCGGTCGCCTGGCGGGTCGACGGCCACCTCGACGAGGCCACCCTGCGCCGCGCGCTGCACCGGCTCGCCGCCCGGCACGACGCACTGCGGACCCGGTTCGTCGACGACGTACCGGTGGTGGCGGCGGAACCGACGGTGGCACTGGAGCGGGTCGACGCCGACGCCTGGACCGACGAACTGGCCGCCGCCCGGATCCGCGAACCGTTCGACCTGGCGGCCGGGCCACTGTGGCGCGCCACGCTGGTCCGCCTCCCCGAACACGACGTGCTGCTGCTGGTGCTGCACCACGTGGTCGCGGACGGCTGGTCGCTCGGTGTCGTCGCCCGCGAACTCGGCGACCTCTACGCCGGCGCGACCCCGCCCGCGCCGCCGGTGCGCTACGTCGACTTCGCCCGCTGGCAGCGCGCCGACCTCGGTCCGGTCCGGCTCGCCGCCGAGCTGAAGTGGTGGCGGGACAGCCTCGCCGGGGTGCCGGCGCTGGAGCTGCCCACCGACCGGCCCCGCCCGGCGGTGCTCGGCGCGGACGGCGCCACCCACCGCTTCGACCTGCCGCCCGACGCGCTGCGCCGGCTCACCGCGTGGGCCCAGGAGCAGCACACCACCCTGCACACGGTGCTGCTGGCCGCGTACCAGGCGCTGCTCGGCCGGTGGAGCGGGCAGCACGACTTCGCCGTCGGCACGCCGGTGGCCGGCCGGTCCCGGGCCGAGGTGGAGCACGTCGTCGGCTTCTTCGTCAACACCGTCGCCGTCCGCGCCGACCTGGCCGGCGACCCCACCTTCACCGACCTGGTCGGGCGGGTCCGCGAGGCCACCCTCGGCGCCTACGAGCACCAGGACGTGCCGTTCGAACAGGTGGTCGCGGAGCTGGGCGGCGAGCGGGACCTCAGCCGTACGCCGATCTACCAGAGCATGTTCGCGCTGCGGGACACCGCGCTCACCGCGCTGCGGCTGCCCGGCCGGACGGTCACCGAACTCGCGTTGGGCTGGCGGACCGCCAAGTTCGACCTCACCCTCTTCGTCGACGAGGCGCCCGACGGGACCCGTACCGGCCTGTTCGAGTACGCCACCGACCTGTTCGACCCGGCCACGGTGGACCGCCTGGCCGGGGCGTACGTCCGGCTGCTCGGCGCCGTGGCCGACGACGCCGGCGCCCGGTTCGGCGACTGGCCGGTGCTCGACCCGGCCGAGCGGGACGCCCTGCTGGCGAGCACCGCGGCGACCCCGGTGCTACCCGCCCGGCCGCTGCACCACCTCGTCGCCGACCGGATCGCCGCCGACCCCGACCAGCCCGTGGTGGACGGCGCGACCGTCTGGACGTACACGCCGAACTGGACCGGCGGGCGAACCAGCCTGGCCCACCACCCTGGCGACCTCGGCGCGTGGGCCCGGAGACCGTGGTGGCGGTCAGCCTGCCGCGCGGGCCGACCTGGTCCGCGCGCAGCTCGCCGTGCTCCGGGCCGGCGGCGCCTACCTGCCGCTGGACGCCGACCAACCGGCCGAACGCAGCCGGCACATGACCGCCGGTGCCGGCGCCACCCTGCTGGTCACCGCCGCCGGGCACCACGACGGCGCGGGCCTGGACTGCCGGGTCGTCGACCTGGTCCGCGACGCCGCCGACCTGGACCGGCGGCCGACCACCGACCCGGCGGTCCCGGTCGACCCGGAGCAGCTCGGCTACGTGGTGCACACCTCCGGCTCCACCGGGCGCCCCAAGGGCATCGGCATCACCCACCGCGGCCTGGTCCGCACCGTCCACGACGGCGGCTACCTGGACCTCACGCCGGACGACCGGGTGGCGTTCGCCGCCAACCCGGTCTTCGACGCGGCCACCTTCGAGGTGTGGGCCACCCTGGTCGCCGGGGCGACCCTGGTGGTCACCCCGCCCGACGTGGCGCTCTCCACCGCCGCCCTGGCCGCCCACCTGGCCCGGCACCGGGTCACCACCCTCTTCCTCACCACCGCCCTGTTCCACCAGGTCGCCCGGGAACGCCCGGACGCCCTGCGCGACCTGCGGCACGTGCTCTTCGGTGGGGAGGCCGCCGACCCGGCCACCGTGGACGGCCTGCTCGCCCACGGCGGTCCCGGCCGGCTGCTGCACATGTACGGCCCCGCCGAGTCGACCACGTTCGGCACCTGGCACCCGGTCACCACACCCACCGGCGGCACCGGTCGCGTCCCGATCGGCCGGCCGATGCACCACACCACCGCCTACGTCGTCGACCGGGCGCTGCGGCCCGTACCGACCGGGGTGGTCGGCGAGCTGCTGCTCGGCGGTGCCGGACTGGCCCGGGGATACGTCGGTGCGCCGGCCCGCACCGCCGAACGGTTCCTGCCCGACCCGTTCGGTGCGCCGGGCGGCCGGGTCTACCGCACCGGCGACCTGGTCCGGTGGACCGCCGACGGGGTGCTGGAGTTCGTCGGCCGGGCCGACGGGCAGGTGAAGGTGCGCGGTTTCCGGGTCGAGCCGGGCGAGATCGAGACGGCGGTACGCCGCCACCCGGCGGTCCGGGACGCGGTGGTGCTCGCCCGCCCCGACCGCGCTGGCGTGCTCAGCCTCGTCGCGTACGTGGCCGCCGACCCGACCGAGTTGGGTGACCTGCGGGCGCACCTCGGGCAGGTGCTGCCGGCGTACCTGGTGCCGGCCGCCGTGGTGGTCCTCGACGAGCTGCCGCTGACCGGGAACGGCAAGGTCGACCGGGCCGCCCTGCCCGAGCCGACGTACGCCACCGGCGCGGGCCGGCGGGAGCCGGCGACGGAACTGGAACGCCAACTCGCGGAGATCTTCACCGAGGTGCTCGGCGTCACCGACCCGGGCATGGACGACGACTTCTTCGCCCTCGGCGGGCACTCGCTGCTGGCCATCAAGGTGGTCGGCGCGGTCGCCGCGCGTACCGGCCGGGAGATCACCTTCCGGGACCTGTTCACCGCCCGCAGCGTCGCCGGGCTGGCCCGCCTGCTCGGTGGGACCGACGCCCGGGTCGCCCCGATCATCCGGGGCGAGGAGACCGTCGGGCTGCCCGTCTCCTTCGGGCAGGAACGGCTGGTCTTCCTCGACCGGCTGGAGGGCGCCGGGGCGGCGTACACCATCCCGCTGGCCTGGCGGCTGACCGGGCCGGTGGACGCCGACCGGCTGGCCGCGGCGTTGGCCGCGCTGGTCGACCGGCATGAGTCGCTGCGTACCCGGTTCGCCCTGGTCGACGGGGTGGTCCGGCAGGACGTCCTGCCCGGCTGGGGCGGTCTGGACCGGCGGGTCGCGGCCACCGGGGCCGACGCGGAGGCCGACCTGGCCCGGGAGGCCCGCCGGCCGTTCGAGCTGACCACCGGGCCGCTGTTCCGGGCCGTGCTGTGGCAGGCCGGCGACACCCACCTGCTGCTGCTCACCCTGCACCACGCCATCGCCGACGGCTGGTCGGCGGCGGTGCTGGTCCGGGAGTTGGAGGCCGGCTACGACGGCGTCGACGTGCCCGCCCGCCGGTGCGCTACGCCGACTTCGCCGCCTGGCAGCGCGACCGGCTCGCCGGTGACCGGCTGGCCGGGGAGCTGGACCACTGGCGCCGGCGGCTGGCCAGCCTGCCCGACCTGGAGCTGCCCACCGACCGGCCCCGGCCGCCGGTGCGCGCCGGCGCCGGGGCGAGCGTCGGGTTCACCGTCGAACCGGACGTCGTCGCCGCGCTGGAACGACTCAGCCGGGCGCACGGCGCGACCCTGTTCATGACGCTGCTCGCCACCTACCAGGTGCTGCTGGGCCGGTGGAGCGGCCAGACCGACTTCGCCGTCGGCACCCCCGTCGCCGGGCGGGGGCGGCCGGAGGTCCGCGAGGTGGTCGGGTTCTTCCTGAACACGCTGGTGCTGCGGGCCGACCTGGCCGGCGGTCCCCGCTTCACCGACCTGCTCGGCCGGGTACGCGACGACGCGCTCGCCGCGTACGAGCACCAGGAGCTGCCGTTCGGCCGGCTCGTCGAGGAGCTGAGCCCGGAGCGCGACCTGAGCCGCTCACCGCTGTTCCAGGCCCTGTTCAGCTACAACGACTGGACCCTGGACACCCTGCGGCTGGGTGCCGCGACCGGCGTCGCCCAGCCGGTGGACCGGGGCGCCGCCAAGCTCGACCTGACCCTGGAACTGGTGCACGGCCCGGACGGGCTGGCCGGCGCGCTGGACTACACCACCGACATCTTCGACGCCGCCACCATGGCGCGGATGGCCGGCGCGTACGTCCGGTTGCTGCGCGCCGTCGCCGCCGACCCGGCGGCCCGGATCGACGACCTGCCGCTGGCCGACGCCGTCCCGGCCCCGCAGGCCGCCCAACCGCCCCGTTCCGCTCGCTGCTGTTCCGGATCGCCGATCGCGTCCGGAAACCACCCGGACAGCACGGCGGTGGTCGGCCAGCCCGGCGAGCTGACCTACGCGGCCCTGGACCGGCGGGCCGACCAGCTCGCCCGGTACCTGCGGGAGCGGGGCGTCGGCCGGAGGACCGGGTCGGGCTGCGGCCACCCCAGGGCGTCGACACGGTGGTCGCCGTGCTCGGCGTCTGGAAGGCCGGCATGGCCTTCGTCGACCCGGAGCTGCCGCCGCACCGGCTGGCGCGACTGGCCGAGCAGGAACTGCTGGTGCTCGACCCGGACACCCTCACCGTCGCCCGGGCCACCGCCCCGCCGGCCGACCTGCCCGCCGTCCCCGTCCGCCCCGGCCAGCTCGCCTACCTGGTGCACACCTCCGGCTCCACCGGGACGCCGAAGGGCGTGCTGGTCGAGCACGCCGGGATCACCGCCTACCTCGACACCGTCCTGGCCCACTACCGGCTGGGACCCGACGACGTCGTCCTGCAACGCGCCTCGACCGGCTTCGACGCGTTCCTGCGGGACTGCGTCGGCCCGCTCACCGTCGGCGCGACCGTGCTGATGGCCGGCCGGTCCGACCTGTCCACGCTCGCCGCCGACCTGCCGGGCCGACCCGCGCCGACCGCGCTGCTGAGCATGGTGCCGTCGCTGCTGCACCAGCTGCTCGACGCCGGTGACGTCGGCGCGGCGACCCTGCCGGGGCTGCGGTTGCTGGTGCTCAGCGGGGAGCCGTGCACCCCGGCGCTGCTGGCCAAGGTGCACCGGGCGCTGCCCGGGCTGCGCCGGGTCGTCAACCAGTACGGCCCCACCGAGGCGACCGTCACCACCACCCTCGCCGACCTCGACCCGGGCCGGGCGTACGAGTCGATCGGCATCGGCGTCCCGATGCCGGGGACCACCGTGCAGGTGCTCGACGCGGCGCTGCGCCCGGTGCCGGTGGGCGTCTTCGGCGAACTGCACATCGGCGGGAGCGGGGTGAGCCGCGGCTACCACGACCGGCCCGGGCTCACCGCCGCCGCCTACCTGCCGGACCCGGCCGGGCCGCCCGGTGCACGGATGTACCGCACCGGCGACGCGGCGCGCTGGCTCGCCGACGGGACGCTGGAGTTCCGCGGCCGGCTCGACCGGCAGGTGAAGGTACGCGGCGTGCGGGTCGAACCGGCCGAGGTGGAGGCCGCGCTGGCCGAGCATCCCGAGGTCGGCGCGGCGGCCGTGGTGGCCCGCCCGGACGGGCCGAACGGCTGGCGGCTCGCCGGCTACGCCCAGCGGACCCCGGACGGCCGGGTCACCGAGGCGGACCTGCGTGGGCACCTGGAGGCCCGCCTGCCGTCCGCGTTGATCCCGGCCGAGCTGCTGGTCCTGGACGCTTTGCCGCTGCTCGGCAACGGCAAGGTCGACCGGGCGGCGCTGCCCGAGATCCGGGCCGAGCGGACCGCCGTGACCCGGGTGGCGCCGCGTACCGACACCGAACGGGTCATCGCCGAGGTCTGGGCCGACCTGCTGGACCGGCCCGACGTCGGCGTCGAGGACGACTTCTTCGCCCTCGGCGGCCACTCGCTGACCGCGCTGCGGGTCATCTCCCGGCTGCGCGACCGGCTGGCCGCCCCGCTCACCCTGCGCAGCTTCTTCGAGGCCCGCACCATCGCCCGGCTCGCCCGGAAACTGGAGGAGACCCGATGACCGCCCTCACCGCCGCCCAGCAGGAGCTGCTCCGTCGGCGGCTCGCCGGAGACGCCGGGCGTACCGCCCCGGCGGGGATCACCCGGGGCAGCGGCACCCACGACCTGCCGGTCTCGTTCGGGCAGGAACGGCTGGTCTTCCTCGACCGGCTCGACGGCGCCGGCGCGGCGTACACCATCCCGGTGGCCTGGCGGCTCACCGGGCCGCTGGACCGCGACCGGCTCGACGCGGCGTTCGCCGCCCTGGTCGAGCGGCACGAGGCGCTGCGGACCCGGTTCACCGTCGTCGACGGGGTGGTCCGGCAGGAGATCGTCGTCGGCTGGCCGGGCGTCGACTGGCGGGACGCGGACGACGCCGCCGCGGTCGCCGAGGCGGCCCGGCAGGTGGCCGGGGAGCCGTTCGACCTGGCGACCGGGCCGCTGTTCCGGGTCACCGGCTGGCGGCTCACGCCGACCGACCACGTGGTCCTGCTGACCCTGCACCACATCGTCGCCGACGGCTGGTCGATGGGGGTGCTGGTGCGGGACCTGGAGGCCTTCTACACCGGAACAGCGTCGCCCGAGCCGCCCGTGCGGTACGCCGACTACGCGGCCTGGCAGCGCGGAACCGCCGCCGAGGACCGTCGGGAGCGGGACCTGACGTACTGGCGGGACCGGCTCGCCGGGCTGCCGGCGCTGGAACTGCCCACCGACGGCGAGCGCCCCGCCGGCCGCTCCACCGCCGGCGCGAGCTGCGACTTCACCGTCCCGGCCGACCTGGTGGGCGCGCTGGAGCGGCTCGCCCGGCAGCGCGGCGCGACCCTCTACATGGCCCTGCTCGCCGCGTTCGAGGTGGTGCTGGCCCGGCTCACCGGTCAGGCCGACTTCGGGATCGGCACCCCGGTCGCCGGCCGCGACCGGCCCGAGGTCGAGCAGGTCGTCGGCTTCTTCGTGAACACCCTGGTGCTCCGCGCCGACCTCGCCGGGAACCCGTCCTTCACCGACCTGCTGGACCGGGTCCGCGCCGACGCCCTCGGCGCGTACGACCACCAGGACACGCCCTTCGAGCGGGTCGTGGACCAGGTCGCCCCGGACCGCAGCCTGGAGCGCACCCCGCTCTTCCAGGCCATGTTCAGCCTCGACGACGACGCCGACGACCGGCCGGTACGCCTCGGCCCGGTGACCGGCGCGCGGTTCGAGCTGGACCTCGACGCGGTCAAGTTCGACCTGATCCTGCAGACCGCCCGCCGTCCCGACGGGCTGGCCGGCGCGTTCTTCCACCGCGCGGACCTGTGGCGGCCGGCGACCGTCCGGCGGTGGGCCGCGCAGTACCGGCGGCTGCTGGAGCAGGCCGTCGCCCACCCGGAGACCCCGCTGGCCGAGCTGGACCTGCTGCCGGCCGACGAGCAGCGCTCGCTCGCCACCTGGACCGCCCCGGTGCGCGGGTACCCCTCGGCGGACCTGCTGCACGAGCGGTTCGCCCGGCACGTCGCCGCCGACCCGGGCGCCGTCGCCGTCGTGGCGGGGGACCAGCGGGTCGACTACGCCACGCTGAACGCGCGGGCGAACCAGCTCGCCCACCGGCTGCGCTCCGCCGGGGTCGGGCCGGAGACGCCGGTGGCGCTCTGCGTGCGCCGCGACCTCGACCTGGCCGTCGGCATCCTCGGCATCCTCAAGGCCGGCGGCACGTACGTGCCACTGGACCCGGAGCACCCGCGCGACCGGCTGGCCTACGTGGTCGGCGACGCTCGCGTACGCCTGGCCGTGGTCTCGCCCGACCTCGCCGACCGGGTGCCGGTGGACCCGGCCGGACTGCTGCCCCTGGACGACCCGACCATCGCCGCCGCGTCCACCGAGGAACCGTCGACCGTCACCGACGCCGACCACCTCGCCTACGTCATCTACACCTCCGGCTCCACCGGCCGCCCCAAGGGCGTGGGGGTGGCGCACCGGCAGGTGGTCCGCCTCCTCGACTCCTGCGTGGACGCGCTCGACCTGCCGCCGGGCGGGGTGTGGAGCCTGTTCCACTCGTACGCCTTCGACTTCTCGGTGTGGGAGTTGTGGGGCGCGCTGACCCGCGGCGGCACGGTCGTCGTGGTCGACAAGGCCACCGCCCGCGATCCGCAGCGGTTCGCCGCGCTGCTGGCCGCCGAGCGGGTGACCATGCTCAGCCAGACCCCCGGCGCGTTCCGCAACCTGCGGGCGGCCCTCGGCGACCGGCCGCTCGCGGAGCTCGGCGTGCGGCACGTGGTGCTCGGCGGCGAGAAGCTCGACGTACCCGAGCTGGACGGCTGGCTCGACGGGCCCGGCGCCGGGGTCCGGGTGGTCAACATGTACGGCATCACCGAGACCACCGTGCACGTCACGCACCGCCTGGTCACCGCCGCCGACCTGGCCGGCGACGCCACCTCCCCGATCGGCCGGCCGCTGGGCGACCTGACCGTGCACGTGCTCGACCGGCACCTGCGGCCCGTCCCGGTCGGCGCGACCGGCGAGATGTACGTGGGCGGCGCCGGCCTGGCGCGCGGCTACCTCGGCCGGCCGGGGCTGACCGCGGAGCGGTTCGTGCCGGACCCGTTCTCCGCCGCCCCCGGTGCCCGGCTCTACCGCACCGGCGACCGGGCCCGGTTCCTGCCCGGCGGCGAGTTGGAGTACCGGGGCCGCGCCGACGACCAGGTGAAGATCCGCGGGCACCGGATCGAACTGGGTGAGGTGGAGGCGGCCCTGCTGCGCCACGAGGCGGTCGGCCAGGCCGCCGTGGTGGCCCGGGGGGACCGCAGCGGCGAGCACCGGCTGCACGCCTACCTGGTGGTCGACGGCGAGCTGACCGGCGAGCAGCTGCGGCGCTGGTTGCGGGACCGGCTGCCCGAGGCGATGGTGCCGGCGACGTTCACCGTGCTCCCGGCGTTGCCGCTGACCGCCAACGGCAAGGTGGACCGGCGCGCGCTGCCCGACGTCGACGGGGCGACCCTGGCCGTCGCCCGCGACCACGTCCCGCCCGCCACCCCCACCGAGCGGCTGCTGGCCGAGGTGTGGTGCGCCGCCCTGGACACCGACCGGGTCGGCGTCACCGACCGCTTCTTCGACCTGGGCGGCGACTCGATCCTCGCGCTGCGGGTGGTGGGTCTCGCCGAGCGGCGCGGTGTCACCGTTGCGCTGCGCGACGTCTTCGCCCACCAGGCGCTCGGTGAGCTGGCCCGGGCCGTCGACGCCGCCGCCGACCGGCGGGCCACCGACCCGGCCGGGGCGGCACCGGTCGAGCGGTTCGCCATGGTGGCACCGGCCGACCGGGACCGGCTGCCCGCCGGCCTGGCGGACGCCTACCCGCTGACCCGGATGCAGCAGGGCATGCTCTACGAGCTGCTCGCCGACGCCGGCAAGGGCGCCTACCACAACGTGACCAGCTTCCGGGTGCAGGAGCCGGCCGGGTTCGACGCCGCCGCCATGCAGGCCGCCGTGGACGCCGTCGTCGCCCGGTACGAGATCCTGCGCACCGGGTTCGACTGGAGTTCCTACGAGGAACCGCTGCAGCTGGTGCACGAGCGGGCCACCCTGCCGGTCGGCGTCGACGACCTGCGCGACCTGGCCGAGGAAGCCCAGGCCCAGCGGGTCCGGGACCACCTGCAGGCCGAGTCGGTGCGCTGGTTCGAGCTGGCCGAGCCGCCGCTGATCCGGCTGCACGTGCACGTGCTCAACGACGCCGAGTACCGGCTCACCATCACCGACTGCCACGCCGTGCTGGACGGCTGGAGCCTGACCTCGCTCATCGCCGAGCTGGTCGACCGGCACCGCCGGGCGGTCACCGGCGCGCCTCAGGAGCCGTCCGCCGGCCCGGTGCCCCGCTTCGCGGAGTACGTGGCGCTGGAGCGGGCCGCGGTGGCCGACCCGGCCGCCCGGGCGTTCTGGGACGCCATGGTGGAGCAGTTCCCGCCGGTGCGGGTGCCCCGCTCGGTCGGTGCCGAGCCGGCCGACAAGTCGACCTGCGAGGTGCTGCGCGACTACCGGCACCTGCGCTCCGGCATCGACGCCCTGGCCGCCCGGGCCGGCGTGCCGCGCAAGACCGTCCTGTTCACCGCCTACCACCACCTGATGGGGCAGCTCGCCGACGGTGAGGCGTACGCCACCGGCTTCGCCACCAACGGGCGTCCGGAGCGGGCCGGCGCGGAGGGCATGCGCGGGCTCTTCCTCAACGTGGTGCCCTTCGGCGTACGGTCGGCCGCCACCAGTTGGCTGGGTCTGCTGCGGGACGTCTTCGCCGCCGAGCAGGCGCTCCTGCCGTACCGGCGGTTCCCCCTCGCTGAGCTGCAACGCGGCCGGTGGGCCGGTGAGGTGCTGGTGGACACCGCGTTCAACTACGTGCACTTCCACGGTCTGGACAGCGAGCACAAGCAGGAGATCGAGGAGATCGCCCGGACCAACTTCGGGCTCATGGTCACCACCGGCCCGGAAGGCGTCTCCTTCGAGGCCGACGCCGGGCGGATGTCGCCGGGGGAGGTGGAGCGACTGGCCGACGCGTACTGCGACCTGCTCGCGCGGATGGTCGCCGACCCGGACGCGGCGCCCGGCGTCCCCACCCCGGCGCAGGAGGGCCGGACCCGGGTCGCCGACACCGCGTCCGACCCGCGCAGCCTGGTCGACGTGCTGGCCGCCCAGGTCGCCGCCCAGCCGGGGCAGGTCGCGCTGGCCACCCCGGACGGTCCGCTCAGCTATGCCGAGCTGGACGCGCGGGCCAACCGGGTCGCCCACCATCTGCGCCGGCACGGCGCCGGACCGGACCGGGTCGTCGGGCTCTGCGCCGAACGGTCGGTGGAGCTGATCGTCGGCATGCTCGGCATCCTCAAGGCCGGTGCGGCGTACCTGCCGCTGGACCCGCGGGACCCGCGCCGCCGCCTCGACCTGCTCGCCGCGGACGCCGGCGTCGACCTGGCCCTGGCGCAGCCCGCCTGGCGGCACCAGGTGCCCGCCCGGATCGGCACCGTGCTCACCCTCGCCGAGGAGACCTTCGCCGCCGAGCCGGCCGACCCGCCGGCACCGACGCCGGACCCCGACAGTCTCGCCTGCGTGCTCTACACCTCGGGTTCCACCGGGCGGCCCAAGGGCATCGCGGTGACCCACCGGTCCATCGTCGACTCGCTGCTGCGGCAGGACTTCGCGCACCTCGGCGCGGACGAGACGGTGCTGCACCTGAGCAGCGTCAACTGGGACGCGGCGATCTTCGAGATCTTCGGTCCGCTGCTGCACGGCGGCACCTGCGCCCTCTACCCGGCCGGGCCGGTCACCCCGGCCGGCATCGTCGCGGCGATCCGCCGCCACCGGGTGACCACCGCCTTCCTCACCACCACCCTGTTCAACCTGGCGGTGGAGGAGGTGCCGGCGGAACTGGGCGAGCTGCGGCAGGTCGTCTTCGGCGGGGAGGCGGCGTCCGCGCCGCACTGCCGGGACCTGGCCGCCCGCTGGCCGCACCTGCGCCTGGTCAACGGGTACGGGCCGGTCGAGGCGATCTTCATCGTCACCGCCCACCAGGTCCGTGACCTGCCGGCCGACGCGGTCAGCGTGCCGATCGGCCGGCCGCTGGCCCGCACCACGGTGCTCGTGCTCGACGACGAGCTGCGGCCGGTGCCGGTCGGCGTGGCCGGTGAGATCTACCTCGGCGGCGACTCGCTGGCCCGGGGCTACCTCCGACAGCCCGGACTGACCGCGGACCGGTTCGTGCCCGACCCGGCCGGCGGCGGCCGGCGGCTGTACCGCACCGGTGACCGGGGACGCTGGCGGGCCGACGGCAGCCTGGACTTCGGCGGCCGGATCGACGGTCAGGTCAAGATCCGCGGCCGGCGCATCGAACTCGGCGAGATCGAGGCGGTGCTGTCCACCCGTCCCGAGGTGGCGATGGCCGCGGTGGCCGCCCACGCCGACCGGCCCGGTGACGCCCGGCTGGTGGCCTACCTGGTGCCGGTGTCCGGGCTGGAGCTGCCCGACGCCGCCGACCTGCGCCGCTGGCTGCGGGACCGGCTGCCCACCTACCTGGTGCCGGCCGCGTTCGTCCCGCTGGACGCGCTGCCGGTGACCGGCAACGGCAAGCTGGACCGGGCGGCCCTGCCGGCGCCGACGGCGGCCAGCGAACCCGACCGGCCCTACCTGGAGCCGCGGACCGAGGTCGAGGCGACCCTGGCGAAGCTGTGGGCGGAGACGCTGCGGCTGGACCGGGTCGGCGTGCACGACGACTTCTTCGCCCTCGGCGGCCACTCGCTGGCGATCGTGCGGCTCGCCGCCCGCGCCTGCGACCTGGGCCTGCCGGTCGGGGTGGCCGATCTGGTCGAGCACCCGACGGTGGCGGCGCTGGCCGCCGCGATCGCCGCCCGTCAGCCCGTCGAGCCCGGTACGGCGGTCCGCCACGACGCCGGCGTGGTGGTGACGCTGCGGGACGGCGACGCCGGCCACCGTCCGCTCTGGTGCGTGCACCCCAGCGGCGGCAGCGTCGCCTGGTACCTGCCGCTGGCTCAGGCGCTGCCCGCCGGCCGGCCGGTACGCGGCCTGCAGGCCCGGGGCATCGACGGCGGCGTCGACGCCGACACCATGACCGGGCTGGCGCAGGACTACCTGCGCGAGCTGCGGGCGCACCAGCCGCACGGCCCGTACGCCCTGCTCGGCTGGTCGATGGGGGCGAACATCGCACAGGAGATGGCGATCCGGCTGACCGCCGCGGGCGAAGAGGTCGACGTCCTGCTGCTGCTCGAACCGGCGGTGCCCGACGAGGACGGGACGTTCGCGGTCACCGAGGCGCTGGACCTGCTGGACCGGGCGGTGGCGATGCGCGCGGCGCTCCGCGAGCTGACCCCGGGCACCCCGGCCCGGCTCAGCCAGGAACGCGAGCTGATCGCCACCCTGGTCGCGGCCGGCGTCAACGAGGCCGAGGCGGAACTGGGCGCCGACTGGCCGGTGACGATGTGGACGGCGCTGCTGCGCGCCGCCGCCGGCTACCGCCCGCAGCCCTACCTCGGGCCGGCGCACCTGCTGGTCACCGCCGAGGCGGCGACCGCCGGGCCCGGTCGCCCGTCGGTGGTCGCCGGGGAGGACGGGCCCGCCTACGAGCGGCGTTGCCGGGAGATGTTCCCGGGCGCGCTCACCGTGCACCACCTGCCCGGCACCCACCGGAGCATGGTCACCGAACCGGGCGTGGCGGCCGTCGCCGCCCTCGCCGCCGAGCTGCTGGAGCGTAGACCGTGAGGACCGCGACCCTGACCGACCGTTACCTGCTCGACGACGACCTCGTCGCCGACCCGTACCCGTACCTGGCGCAGCTGCGGGCCGCCGAGCCGGTGCACTGGAGCCCGGTGCACCGGGCGTGGCTGGTCACCGGCTACGAGCCGGCGGCGGCCTGCTACACCGAGCCGGCGATCTCCGCGGACCGGATCAGCCCGATGCTGGCCCAGACCCCGCTGGACCTGCTCAGCCCGGAGGCGGCCCGCGCCTTCACGATCATGGCGGGCTGGATGGTCTTCGTCGACCCGCCCGAGCACCGGCGGCTGCGCAGCGTCTTCCGGGGCGCCTTCGGGGCCCGCCAGGTGCGACGCAACCGTCCGATGGTGCAGGAGGCGGTGACCCGACTGGCCGCCCGGGCCGGTGCCGGCGGTGGCGTCATCGACCTGGTCGCCGAGTTCGCCCGGCCGCTGCCGGCGACCGTCGCGGCGGCCTGGATGGGCGTACCGGTCGAGGACACCGCGATGTTCCAGCGGTGGGCGATCCAGGTCGGCGACCTGGCCCTGGGCGCGGTGCAGTCGCCGGAGGAGAACGACCGCTCGCAGCAGGCCCTGCTGGACCTCTTCGACTATCTGCGCACGCTGGTCCGGGCCCGTCGGGCCGCGCCCCGCGAGGACCTGATCAGCGCGGCGCTCGCCACCGGCCTGGTGGGGGAGTCGGTCAGCGAGGACGAGTTCGTCGCCATGCTCACCCACGTGGCGTTCGCCGGCGGCGAGACCACCAGCAACCTCATCGCCGTGGGCACCTGGAACCTGCTGCGCCACCCCGACCAGCTGGCCCTGCTGCGCGACGACCCGGAGCTGGCCACGGTCGCCGTGGAGGAGCTGCTGCGCTTCGACGGGCCGTCCAAGATGTCCATCCGGCACGTCAAGGACGACTTCGAGTTGGCCGGCCGCCGGTTGCGGGCGGGGCAGCGGCTCTACGTGGTCACCGCCGGCGCGAACCGGGACCCGTCGCGCTTCGACCGCCCCGACGAGTTGGACCTGCGCCGGCACCCGAATCCGCACCTGGGCTTCGGGCAGGGGGGCCACTTCTGCCTGGGCGCGCCGCTGGCCCGGCTGGTGGCCGGGGCGGCGCTGACCGACCTGCTGGCCGCCGCGCCCCGGCTGGCGCTCGCCACGACCGAGGTGAGCTGGCAGCCGTCGCTGCTCAACCGCAGCCTCCGGGCACTGCCGGTCCGCCTGTAGATCCCGCGGGCGGCCACCGCCCGCGCCGCACCCTTCCCGGTCACCCGACCGGGGCCCGTCCGACCGAGTAACCGAACGAGAAGGAGAACGGCGATGGCCGTCGACGACGATGACCGCACCTACCGCGTCGTGATGAACCACGAGGAGCAGTACTCGATCTGGTTCGCCGACCGTGAGCTGCCGGCGGGCTGGACCGCCACCGGCTTCGAGGGCAGCCGTACGGACTGCCTCGCCCACATCGACGAGGTGTGGACCGACATGCGTCCGAAGAGGCTGCGCGAGCGGATGGCCGCCGCGCAGGGCTGACGTGTCCGGGGTCGGGGCGGTCCGGGTGGACCGTCCCGACCCGGGCCGTCCGACGACGGCCACCCCTGTCCCATCCCGCTGACAACGAGGCGACGGTGATGAAGGTCTATTCCCACGAGCGTCTGGCGCGGCTCGCCGGCGAGCGTGGCATGCCCGAGGAGTACCTGCACGACCTGCGGGTCGTCTCCTCGGTGCTGCCGTTCAAGGTCAACCAGTACGTCGTGGACGAACTCATCGACTGGTCGGCCGTTCCGGACGATCCCATCTTCCGGCTCACCTTCCCGCACCGGGACATGCTGCCGCCGGACGTCTTCGACCATCTGTCGGGGCTGCGCCTGTCCGCGGCCGAGCCGGGGGTGATCCGCAAGGCGGCCCGGGACGCCCACGCCCGGCTCAACCCGAACCCGGGCGCCCAGCTCGAGGCGAACGTGCCGACCCACCGGGGCCGCCGGCTGCTCGGCCTGCAGCACAAGTACGCCGAGACCGTGCTGGTCTTCCCGTCGCAGGGGCAGACCTGCCACTCCTACTGCGGCTACTGCTTCCGCTGGGCGCAGTTCGTCGGCAACACCGAGATCCGGCAGGCCGCGTCGGACGTCGCGGACGTGGTCGGGTACCTCGCCGAGAGCCCCGGGGTCACCGACGTGCTGTTCACCGGCGGCGATCCGATGATCATGAGCGCGGCGGTGCTGGACCGGTGGGTGTCCCCCCTGCTCGACCCGGCCCTCGAACACCTGCGCACCCTCCGCTTCGGCACCAAGGCGCTGTCGTACTGGCCGGCGCGGTTCACCACCGATCCGGACGCCGACGAGCTGCTGCGCCTCTTCGAACGGATCGTGGCCGCCGGCCGGCACGTCGCGGTGATGGCCCACTTCTCCCACCCGCGCGAGCTGGCCACCGACCAGGTACGCCGGGCCATCGCCCGGATCCGGGCCACCGGTGCGGTGATCCGGGCCCAGGCGCCGCTGATCGCGCACGTCAACGACCGGGCGGGGGACTGGGCGGCGATGTGGCAGCGGCTGGTGGAACTGGGCGTGGTCCCGTACTACATGTTCGTGGAGCGGGACACGGGTGCCCGCAGCTACTTCAGCGTGCCGCTGGTCCGCGCCTGGCAGGTCTACACCGACGCGATCCGGTCGGTATCCGGGCTCGCCCGCACCGCGCGCGGGCCGGTCATGTCCGCCGCCCCCGGCAAGGTGCTGGTCGACGGCGTGGTGCGGATCGGCGGGACCGAGCTGTTCAGCCTGCGCATGTTGCAGGCGCGCGACGCGGCCCAGGTGGGTCGGCAGTTCTTCGCCGAGTACGACCCGACGGCCGAGTGGTTCGACGACCTGCGTCCCGCCCCCGGCTCCTGGTGGCCGGCATGAGCGCCGCCACCGAGCCGGCCCTGACCGCACCCGACGAGGAACAGATGAGCACCGTCACCGACCCGCCGGTGGCGGGCCCCGAACGTCCGGTCAGCCTCTGGCGCAACCGTGACTTCAACCTGCTGTGGATCAGCCAGAGCCTCTCCGACCTCGGCTCCGCCATGTCCAATCTGGCGATGCCCCTGCTGGTGCTCTTCCTCACCGGCTCGGCCGCCCAGGCCGGTCTGGTCGGCAGCGCGGGGCTGCTCACCACGCTGGCCTGCCGGTTGCCGGCCGGCGTGGTGGCCGACCGCTTCCCCCGCCGTACGCTGCTGGCGGTCTGCGACGTGGTCCGGTTGGTGGCCTACCTGGCGCTGTCCGGCGCGGTGCTCGCCGGGGTTGCCACCCTGCCGATGATCCTCCTGGTCACCGTGGTCGGTGCCGCCGCCAACGCGCTCTTCGGCACCGCCGAACACGCCGCGGTACGCAACCTCGTGCCGGCCGGGCAGCTCGCCGCCGCCGTCGCGCGTAACGAGGCCCGCTCCTACGGAACCCAGCTCGCCGGGCCACCCCTGGGCGGCCTGCTCTACGGGCTCGGCCGGTCCCTGCCCTTCGTCGGCAACGCGGTGTCCTACCTGCTCTCCCTGCTGGCGGTGCTGCTCATCCGCCGGCCGATGGAACAACCCCGCACCGAGGCGGCCCCGCAGTCCGGGGGCGCGGCGGCGGCCGAAGGCGTCCGGTTCGTGCTGGCCAACCCGTTCCTGCGGGCGCTGCTGGTGATCGCGGCGCCGCTGAACATGGCCTTCACCGGCATGATCTTCGCGATCATCGTGTCCCTGCAACGCGCCGGCACACCCTCGGTCCTGGTCGGCCTGGCCAGCACGATCTTCGGCCTCGGCGGGTTCCTCGGCGCGTTGGCGGCCCCGGCGGTGCAGCGCTGGCTGCGGCTGCCGACCCTGGTGATCGTGCTGTGCTGGGCCACCACCGCGCTGATGGCGACCAGCGCCCTGGTGCCGTCCAGCGTGCTGGCCGCGGTGCCGCTGGCGGCGGCGGTGTTCCTCGCCCCGACCGCCAACGCGGTGCTCTTCGGCTACCAGGCGGCGATCACGCCGGACCGGCTCCAGGGCCGGGTGGTCAGCGTCATCTTCCTGGCCGCCACCTCGGCCGCGGCCCTCGCGCCCGGCCTGGCCGGGCTGCTGCTGGCCCGGTTCCCCGCCGCGGTGACGATGCTGGTCTTCGCCGGACTGGTCGGCGTCTCGGCGGTCACCGCGACGCTGAGCAGCGGCATCAGGTCGATGAACACCGGGGACTGACCGTCCCCGCCGGCCGCGCTCGACCGGCACGCCCCGCTCAGCCGGAGCGACCGGCGCGGCGGTGCAGGGCCAGGGCCGCCGCGCCGGCCGCGCCCAGGGTCAGTACGCCGCCCACCGCCAGCCGGGCGGCGTCCGTCCCGGCCCGGCCGCCGTCCCCGGTGCGGGCGGCGCCGGAGGGCAGCACCTCGGTCGGGCGCATCATCTCGTTGTCCTCGTGCTCCAGGTTGTGGCAGTGCCAGACGAACCGGCCGGGCGTGGCGAATCGGGCCAGGATCCGGGTCACCTGGCCCGGATGGGCCAGCACCGTGTCGAGCAGGCCGCGTTCCTGCGCCTGTGGTGGGCGGGTGCCGTCCGGGCCCCGTCCGACCAGCCGGAAGTGGACACCGTGCAGGTGGATCGGGTGGGCGTGCGGGGTGTGGTTGTGCAGCTCCCAGATCTCCGGCTCGTCCACCACCGGCGTCTCGGTGACCGGGTCGTCGAAGTGCAGCGGTCGCTCGCGGCCCCGGCCGTCCACCGTGCCGAGCAGGAGGACACCCGGTTCCGCCGCTGACCCGTGCCGCCCGGTCAGCAGCAGCCGGCGGGTCCGCCGCACCCCACCGTCCGTGGTCGCCGGCGCCGGCAGCGAGAGCTGGTCCGGCGGTACGCTCCGGTCCGCCCGGTCGCGGCCGGTCACCACCAGCTTGAGCACCTGGCCGGTGGTACGCGGGTCGGTGGGCCCGTACCCCGGGTCGTCGCCGTGCGCCGCGTCGGCACCCTCGTTGACGAGGTACAGCACCGCTCCCGGCGGTACGGCGGTGAAGTCGACGATGACGTCGGCCCGCTGCGCGGGTGCGAGCAGCACCCGGTCCAGCCGGACCGGTGCGGGCAGGAACCCGTCGTCCGAGCCGATCTGCCACAGCGGCAGCTCCGCCCGCGCCGGTCGGGCCGTCGGGTGGGCGGTGATCGCGAGGACCAGCGTACGGCCGTTGCAGCCGTTGAGCAGGCGGAGCCGGTAGCGGCGGCGCCCGACGTGCAGAACGGGCCAGGTCACGCCGTTGACCACCATCGTGTCGCCCCGGACATCGGGAACCCAGACCGGTGGCGTCGACGGGTCCGGGGAGGGGCCGGGCCGGGGCGCGGCGTCCGCCCGGTCGTGGTGACCGGCGCTGCGGTCCGGGTAGTACAACGAGCCGTCGACCCGGAACGACCGGTCCTGGATCAGCATGGGTATCTCGTCCGGGCTCTCGGGCAGCACCCCCGGTGGCAGGTCGTACGCGCCGCCGCGCAGCAGGTAGAACCCGGCCAGTCCGGCGTGGATGGTCAGCCGGGACAGGCCGAGGGCGTGGTCGTGGAACCAGTAGGCGGCGGCCGGCTGGTCGTTCGGGTACCGGTAGGTGGCCGAGCCCGGCCGCCAGCGCAGCCCCGTGCGCTCCCGGGCGATCTCGGCGTACCGGTCGTACCAGCTGCCCACCCGGGCCCAACCGGCCGGGATGTCGCGGGCGTCCGGCAGGAACCATGCCTCGGGGTACCCGTCGAACTCCGGCCGGGTCAGCAGCCCGTGCACGTGGGTGACCAGCGGCACCGGGCCGGTGTAGTGGACCGGGCCGTCCGGGTCGGTGAGCGATCCGGCCGAGTCCCGTCCGGGTATCCCGCCGGGCGGGTTGGCCCAGTGCAGCGTCGGGTCCACCGGCAGGAAGAAGGGCAGGTACCGCCCGTGGCCGTCGATGAGCTGGTTGAGCCAGGTGACCTGGACCGGCCGGCCGACCCGGGCCTCGATGGTGCGGGCCGGGTAGCCGAACGTTCCCGGGTGGTCCGCCGACCCGTACCCCCAGACCGTCGTGCGCGGCAGCCCGACGGGCAGGACCTGCTGCGCGAACTGCCGGGCAGCGATCCGGTACTCGTCGACGTCGCCCCCGGAGCGGACGGCCGGCATGCGTCCGGGTACCGGCAGCGGGGTGACGTACCGGGGGATGGTCTCCGGGTCGAGCGGGGTGCCGTGCCGGCAGCGGCCGGCGGCACCCGGTCCCGTGGCCCCGACGCGCCGCGCGTCCGGCCGGCCGCGGCCGCGCCCGACAGCGGTACGGCGAGGCCGGCCAGGCCGGCGAGGCCAGCCGCCATGAGGTGTCGTCGAGGTATCACGGGCGCTCCCTGCCGAACGGGTAGACAAGCAATGATTAGCAACCCGATGAGTGATTAATGCTGCTTTAGGATCTTCTGTCCTGAATTTCATTCGTGAGGGCGAGTGGTCCGGGTCCACCGGATCGCGGGCGCGTTTCGCCGTAACCGGGCCGGGTGACGCCGGGCGAGGGGGTGGCGATGCGGAACCTCGACAGGCTGGGTGACGTGGCGGTAGGTGCGGCCGGTGACGTGGCCGGCACCGTGGTGGACCCGAAGGCCGGTCTGGGCAAGCTGCGCGCGGCGGTCACGCCCCGCGCCCTGATGCTGCTCGCCGCCGGTCTGCTCTGCGGCTATCCGGTGGCCCGGTCGCACCATCGCTCCTGACCACGCCCGGGAGCCGAGCCGAGCCGCCCGGCGGAGCCACGCGGCCGGGTGTCCATGCCCCGGTACGCAACCGCGGGATCATCACGTCTCCGTGGGTCGGGCGACCCGTCGGGCCGGTCTGGCTTAATCATGCCCATGGATGTTATCGTTAACATTTAGGTCCCTCGCCACCGCCGTCCGGGCAGCCGACCCGCCAGGACTCGACCTCCTGCCGTCGTCGGCATGGCGCTGGTGAGGCAGGCCCGTACGACCGTGGCTGCCGGCTGTCGCCGGCCGCGGTCGCCTTCCGTCGTACCTCCACCTCCCCGTCCGGCCGTGCCGACCGGGGCCCGCCGTACCGCTGTCGAAGGGAATCCATCAGTGTCGATACCAAGACAATCCAGCCGCCCGGCGCGGCCGGTGGTCGCGCTGGCTGCCGCGGCGTTGGCCGCCACCGGTCTGGTGGCGGTGACCGCCGGCCCGGCCCGGGCCGCGACGTCGATCACCGTCAACGGCACCTCCGGCGGGCACACGTTCGACGGGGTGGGCGCCGTCAGTGGCGGCGGCGGCAACAGCCGGCTGCTCATCGACTACCCCGAGCCGCAGCGCGGCCAGGTCCTCGACTACCTCTTCAAGCCCGGCTACGGCGCCGCCCTGCAGATCCTCAAGGTGGAGATGGGCGGGGACACCAACTCGACCAGCGGTGCCGAGCCGAGCCACGAGCACGTCCGCGGTGACCTGAACTGCAACCGTGGCTACGAGTGGTGGATCATGGAGCAGGCCAAGGCCCGCAACCCCGCCATCAAGCTGGCGGCGCTGCCCTGGGGTGCGCCGGGTTGGATCGGCAACGGCACCTTCATGTCCCCGGACATGATCAACTATTTCGTGGACTGGCTGGGCTGCGCCAAGCAGCACAACCTGACCATGGACTACATCACCGCCGCGCAGAACGAGAAGCAGACCGACGCGAACTGGACCATCAACCTGCGCAGCGCGCTCGACAGCCACGGCTACGGCGGCGTGAAGATCATCTATGGCGACGACTACCCCGGCAGCTGGAACCCGGCCAACGCGGTGGCGAGCAACACCACCCTGCGCAACAGCATCGACGTGCTCAGCGGCCACTACCCGTGCGGCTACCTCAGCGCCCAGACCACCTGCACGGTGTCGTCCACCGCCACGAGCACCGGCAAGACGCTGTGGGACAGCGAGGGCGGCTCACAGGACTACAACGACGGCGCCAAGCCGCTGGCCCGGGGCATCAACCGCGGCTACCTCGACGGCCGGATGGTCGCCTACCTCAACTGGGACCTGATCGCGGCGATCACCCCCAACCTGCCGTGGGCCACCGTCGGCCTGATCCTGGCCAACCAGCCCTGGTCCGGCTGGTACGCGGTCGGCAAGGACACCTGGGCGCTGGCGCACACCACCCAGTTCACCGCGCCCGGCTGGAAATACCTCGACTCCTCCAGCGGCTACCTCAACGGCAACCGCGCCAACGGCAGCTACGTCTCGTTGAAGTCGACCAACAACACCGACTGGAGCACCATCGTCGAGACGATGGACGCCACCAGCGCCCAGCAGGTCACCGTCAACGTCACCGGCGGCCTCTCCACCGGCCCGGTGCACGTCTGGGCGACCAACCTCAACTCCAACAACACCGGCGACCACTTCGTGCACACCGCCGACCTCACCCCGTCGGGCGGGAGCTTCTCGCTGACCGTCCAGCCGGGCTACCTCTACAGCGTCACCACCACCACCGGCCAGGGCAAGGGGACCGCCACCAGCCCCGCCCAGGGCTCGTTGGGCCTGCCGTACCGCGACGACTTCGAGGGCTACGCCACCGGGCGGATGCCGAAGTACCTGCAGGACATGCAGGGCGCCTTCGAGACCGTCGGCTGCGGCGGGGGCCGCGCCGGCACCTGCCTGCGCCAGATGTCGGCGCAGGCCCCGATCACCTGGAAGACCCTCGCCGACCCGGCGACCTACGGCGGGAACCTGAGCTGGGGCAACTACACGGTCTCCGCCGACGCCCTGCTCGAGAAGGCCGGCTACGCCCAACTGGAGGGGCACGTCGGCACCACCAACCTGGACCCGATCGGCCGCTACAACGCGTACTTCCTGCGGGTCACCGACACCGGCTCCTGGTCGATCCTGCGCAACAACACCGCCGGTCAGCTCACCACCCTGCGCAGCGGCACGGTCGCGGCGCCGGGCACGAACCGCTGGTACAGCCTCTCCCTCGGCTTCTCCGGCAGCACCATCACCGCCACCGTGGACGGCACGACGGTCGGCACCGCGAGCGACGCCACCTTCGGCACCGGCCAGGTCGGCTTCGGCACCAGCCAGGGGGAGACCGCCCAGTTCGACAACCTCGCCGTGGTGGCCGGCCCCGGCGGTGACCCGGGCGGCATCACCGACGTGGTCCGCAACACCAACTCCGGCCGCTGCCTGGACGTGCCCAACCAGTCCCAGACCAACGGCACCCAGGTCACGCTCTGGGACTGCAACGGCGGTGCGAACCAGCAGTGGACCGCCACCGCGGGCAAGCAACTGCAGGTGTACGGCAGCAAGTGCCTGGACGCCAACGCGCAGGGCACCACGCCCGGCACCAAGGTGATCATCTGGGACTGCAACGGCGGCGCCAACCAGCAGTGGAACGTCAACGGCGACGGCAGCGTCACCGGTGTCCAGTCCGGCCTCTGCCTCGCCCCGAACGGCGGCGGGACCGGCAACAGCACGCCGATCGTGCTGGCCACCTGCACCGGCGGCACCGACCAGAAGTGGAGCCGGAGCTGATGGCCGGGCAGTCGGGCGCTGCGTCCGCGCGTGCCGGCCGCCGGCGCTGGTTGGCCTTGGTGGTGAGCCTGCTGGCGGTGCTGGGGGCCTTCCCGGCGCCGGCCCGGGCGGACAACCCGATCGTGCAGACGATTTACACGGCCGACCCGGCGCCGCTGGTCCACAACGGCCGGGTCTACCTCTACACCGGTCACGACGAGGACAACTCGACCTGGTTCACCATGAAGGAGTGGCGGGTCTGGTCCTCCGACGACATGGTGAACTGGACCGACCACGGCTCCCCGCTCAGCATCGCCAGCTTCAGCTGGGCCAGCAAGGACGCCTGGGCCGGGCAGGTCATCGCCCGCAACGGCAGGTTCTACTGGTACGTGCCCATGACGGTGCGCGCCACCGGCCAGATGGGCATCGGGGTGGCGGTCGCCGACAGCCCGACCGGGCCGTTCCGGGACGCCATCGGGCATCCGCTGGTGAGCAACGGGGAGATCGATCCGACGGTCTTCATCGACGACGACGGCCAGGCGTACCTCTACTGGGGCAACCCGCACCTGTGGTACGTGAAGCTCAACCCCGACATGGTGTCGTACGCGGGCAGCCCCACCCAGATCCCGTTGACCACGGCCGGGTTCGGCACCCGGACCGGGGACGCGAACCGGCCGACGCTGTTCGAGGAAGCGCCGTGGGTCTACAAGCGTAACGGCCTCTACTACCTCGTCTACGCGGCGAAGTGCTGCTCGGAGTTCATCGCCTACTCCACGGCACCCGGTCCGCTCGGACCGTGGACCTACCGGGGGACGGTCATGCCGACCCAGGGCGGCAGCTTCACCAACCACCCCGGCATCGTCGACTTCAAGGGCGGGTCGTACTTCTTCTACCACAACGGTGCGCTGCCCGGCGGCGGCGGCTTCACCCGCTCGGTGGCCGTGGAGAAGTTCTCCTACAACGCCGACGGCACGATCCCGACCATCACCATGACCACCGGCGGAGCGCCCCAGGTCGGGACGCTCAACCCGTACGTCCGGCAGGAGGCGGAGACCATCGCCTGGGAGTCGGGGGTGGAGACCGAGGCGGCCTCCGGCGGCGGCATGGACGTCGGCTGGATCGAGAACGGCGACCACCTCAAGGTCAAGGGAGCGGGCTTCGGCACCGGGGCCGCCGCGTACACGGCCCGGGTGGCCTCCGGCGCGTCCGGGGGCACCATCGAGCTGCGGCTGGACAGCGCCACCGGCCCCCTGGTGGGCACCTGCCGGGTGGCCGGCACCGGCGGCTGGCAGACCTGGACCGACACCACCTGCCCGGTCAGCGGCGCCACCGGCACCCGTGACCTGTACCTGCGGTTCACCGGCGGCAGCGGCTACCTGTTCAACCTCGACAACTGGCGGTTCAGTCCGGTCGGCAGCACGCCGCCCCCCACCCCGCCGCCGAGCAGCCCACCGCCGTCGCCGACCCCGACCCCACCGCCGAGCAGCCCACCGCCGGCCGGTGGCGCCTGCAGCGCGAGCTACCGCACCACCAACACGTGGTCCGGCGGCTTCCAGGGTGAGGTCACCGTGACCGCCGGCACCGCGGCGATCACCGGCTGGACCGTGCAGTGGACCCTGGCCGGCGGGCAGAGCATCAGCCAGGTCTGGAACGGCACCCTGACCACCAGCGGCACCACGGCGACCGTCCGCGACGTCTCGTACAACGGTCCGCTGTCCGCCGGCGGCTCGACCACCTTCGGTTTCCTGGCGAACGGCCCGACGTCGACGCCCTCGCTCACCTGTACCGCGTCCTGAGCCGACGCACGGGCGGGAACCCGCCCGAACCGTCCCGCACGGCGGGTGGCGCGACGCCGCCACCCGCCGTGCACCCGACCGAGAGGAACGAGCATGCGAACAATGGCACGGTGGCTCGCGGCGGGCGCCGCGCTGGCCACCCTGGTGGCCGGCGCGGTGGTCCAGGCCGGCCCGGCGGCCGCCGAGTCCAACGGCGGGGTACGGGTGATGCCGCTGGGTGACTCCATCACCGAGGGCACCCAGGTGCCGGGCGGCTACCGCATCGGCCTCTGGCAGCGGCTGGCCAACGGCCGCTACACCACCGACTTCGTGGGCTCCCAGTACAACGGGCCGGCGAGCCTCGGCGACCACGACCACGAGGGCCACCCCGGCTGGCGCATCGACCAGCTCGACGCGAGCGTGGTCGGCTGGCTGAACACCTACCGGCCGCACACCGTACTGCTGCACATCGGCACCAACGACATCCTGCAGAATTACAACGTCTCCACCGCGCCGAACCGGCTCTCCACCCTGATCGACCACATCACGAACACGGCCCCCGACGCGGAGGTGTTCGTCGCGCAGCTGACCCCGCTGGCCAACAGCGGTCAGGAGGCAGCGGTACGCAGCTTCAACGCGGCCGTCCCGGGCATCGTGCAGGCCAAGGCGAACGCCGGCCGGCACGTCCACCTCGTCGACATGCACAGCGCCGTGACCACCGCCGACCTGATCGACGGCATCCACCCCACCGCGACCGGCTACGACAAGATGGCCGCCGTCTGGTATCGCGCCCTGCAGGCGGTGGCCGGCAGCATCGGCACCCCTGGCGGTACGGGCGGCACCACCACCCAGATCGTCGGTGTGCAGTCCGGCCGGTGCCTGGACGTGCCGGGCGGCAGCACCACCAACGGCACGCAGGTGCAGCTCTACGACTGCTGGGGTGGCGCCATGCAGCGCTGGACCTGGACCGCCGCCCGGCAGTTGCAGGTGTACGGCAGCAAGTGCCTGGACGCCGAGGGTGCCGGCACCGCGAACGGCACCCGGGTGATCATCTGGGACTGCACGGGCGCGACCAACCAGCAGTGGAACGTCAACGCCAACGGCACCATCAGCGGAGTCCAGTCCGGACGCTGCCTGGACGCCTCCAACCGGGGCACCACCAACGGGACGAAGATCGCCCTGTGGGACTGCCACGGCGGGGCCAACCAGCAGTGGTCGCTACGCGGCTGACGACGGGCGGCGTGGCCGGGCACCCGGCCACGCCGCGCAGCCCGATCGCGGGTCCGCGCGGGTCACGCCCTGAGGCGCACGCCCTCGGCCGGGTCGGGCTCAGCTCGCCTCGCCGGTCATCGGCTCCTCGTCGACCCGCCGACGGGAGCGACGTCGGTACGGGTCCTCCCGCGCCGGCACCGTCCACTGGCCCCGCTCGGTCCACCGCGCCACCGGCCGGACCGGCAACCCGCGCACCTCGCCGGCCTCGGTGGCCAGGTGCTCGGTCTCCTGCACCAGATAGTGCGGCCGACGCTTGGTCTCGTAGTAGATCCGGCCGATGTACTCCCCGATCACGCCCAGGATCATCATCTGGATGCCGCCCAGGCCGATCACGCTGACGATCATCGTGGTGTACCCGGGCACGTCGATGCCCTTCTCGATGGCGTCCGCCACCACCCAGGCCATGTACGCCACGGCGATCAGGGTGAGGAACAGGCCACCGTAGATCGCCAGCCGCAGCGGCCGGTTGTTGAACGACAGCAGGCCGTCGAACGCGTAGTTGAAGAGCTTGCCGAACGTCCATCTGCTCTTCCCGGCCTGCCGGGTCTCGTTGTGGTGGGCGACCACCGCCGTCCGGAAGCCGATCCAGGAGAACAGGCCCTTGGAGAACCGGTTGTACTCCGGCATCGCCAGCACCGCGTCCACCGCGAGTCGGGACAGCAGCCGGAAGTCACCCGCCCCGTCCAGCAACCGCACGTCGATCCACCAGTTGACCAGCCGGTAGAAGGACCGCGAGGCGAGCATCCGGACGAGCCGGTCGCCGCGCCGGTCCCGGCGGGCGATCACCTGGTCGAAGCCCTGCCGGTACAACGCCACCATCTCGGGCAGCAGCCGTGGCGGGTGCTGCAGGTCCGCGTCCATGATGACGACGGCGTCACCGGTGGCCCGTTCCAGGCCGGCGAGCATCGCCGCCTCCTTGCCGAAGTTGCGGCTCAACGACGTGTAGCAGACCGTCGGGTCGGCGGCGGCGAGCCGGCGCAGCGCCGCGAGGGTGCCGTCCTCGCTGCCGTCGTCGACGTACACCACCTCGACGTCCACGTCGGGGAGTTCGGCGAGCGCGGCACTCACGGTCTCGTGCAGCCGCTCGACCGACGCCTCCTCGTTGAAGCAGGGCACCACCACCGACAGGCGCACCGCCCTCACCTCGTCCCGCCCGTGCCGGGCCGTCCGTCGGCAACGCCGGTGCGCCCGGCGTGCCCCTGCTCAGAGGTGGTAGACCAGCACACCGTCGTGATCCTCCCGGGTGATGCCCAGCCCGTCGACGGGCCGGGTCGCGATGCCCTCCCACGGCGTCCCGGCGGCCCGGTCCGGCACGGCCACCACCGACCGCACGCCGATCCCGCGCAGGTACGCCACGCTGCCCGGGTCGGGGAAGGACGCCACCGCCGCCCGGGTCCGTGCCTGACTGGCCGGCTCGAATCCGGCCAGCCCGTTGGTCACCCGCGGGAACCCGTCGGTCGACCACAACATGTACGTCAGGTCGCCGACCCCGCCGGCGGGCAGCAGCAGGACCGGCTCCGGTGCCGTCCGCATCGCGGCCGGTGGCCGCGGCACGACCGGGTGCGGGGTCCGGTTGACACCCTCGACGGTGACCATGACCAGCGGCACCAGCAGGATCACCGGCGCGACGAACCTCGTCCAGCGGCGGGTCGCCGTCCTGCCGGAGGTGGTGCTGCCGGTCGGCTCCGCCTTCGCGGTCCGACCCGTCGACTCGGCCAGCGCCGTCACCAGGCCGGCGGCCAGCACCGCCAGCAGCAGGCTGGTCCAGTGCATCAGCCGCCCCGGGGTACGCAACGCGTCCCAGCCCGGCAGGTGCGTCGACAGGGTCAGGTAGCCGGGATCCCCGTCGCCACCGAGGGTGGCACCGAGACCGAGCAGCACCGTCGTGAGCACCCCGAGCCCGAGCGCGATCCGGTGCCGTACCGGGTAGACCGAGACGAACAGTCCCGCCGCGGCCAACCCGATCACCGTCATCCCCGGCAGCAGCGCCATCTCCGGCGGCCAGGACAGCTGTTCGCGGGCGGCGGCGTGCGGCTCGCCCCACAGCCACGAGTCCGCCGGCGCGGTGACGAAACCGATCAGCGGTGGGGAGAACATCTTCGTCCAGTCCAGCCCCCGGTGGGCCTGCGGATTGAGGTCGACGACGTGCAGATAGACCAGCCCGAGCAGCAGCGTCACCGCGCCGAACGCGGCCCCGCCGGTCAGGTCCGCGAGCAGCAGCCGCCGGCCGAACGGGGGGCGTTCCCCGCTGCGCCACCAGGACCAGCCGTAGCAGCCGGCCGCCGCCAGCACCGCGGCCAGCAGGAAGTAGACCAGGGGCAGCCCGATGCCGAAGCCGAGGCTGACCTGCCAGGCGGCGACGAGCCACCCCGCCAGCGCCCAGCCGGGCCGCCGCCGCTGCGGCCGGTACCCGTGGCGCAACGACCAGCCGTGGCCCCGGGCCAGCATCGCCAGGGACAGCGCGATCCCCCCGCTCGACAGGATGTTCAGATGGCCGGCGTGCGCCAGCCGCCACGGCGCGTACGCCCAGGCGATGCCGGCGACCGCGCCGCCCCACCGGCCCGACCCGAGCTGCCGGGCCAGCGCGTACGCCCCGACGAACGCGAGCGCGTGCAGCAGCACGTACAGCACGTTGTACCGGACCACGGCGGCCTCGAAGCCGGTGCCGAGCATCCCGATCGGGGCGTACCCGAGCAGGGTGTCGCTGTAGGCGTAGGTGTAACTCTCGGGATAGAACGTGTTCGAGTGCCAGAGGCCGACCGGGTCGGTCAGCAGGGCGTGCCCGGCCCAGGCGACCTGCCACGCCTGCAACGTGGGGTCGCCGAGGTCGCCGGGGACCGTGCTCCCCGGATGCCGCAGTGTCGGCCAGGTCAGCGCCACCGCCAGCAGCAGGCCGGCCAGGATGGCCAGGGCCGGTTCCACCGCGGGGTGGCGCCACCCGCGCGGCCCGCCCGTCACGGGGGCGGCACGGTCGGGGCTCGCGATCCCGGCGGATCGTCGAGCGTCAGTGGACCCGATGTTCATGGAATCGATGATCCCCAATGTCGTAGGTGTTGTCGATCAGCTGCCCGAAGGATGGTCGGCTCCGCCGCGACGGTGCGGGGCCACCCGATCCGGCGGGATCAGGGCGTGCTGAGCTGGAAGCGCGGCACGGTGACCGGGCCGTCGAGGCTGCCGGTGGCGCAGTTGAAGATCGCGTACCGGTAGCCCGTGAAGAACTGCCAGACGTTGTTCAATGCCCGGAACGGTCGCCGGCGGAAAGGGCGTCGCGGCCTGGGCCCGAGAGGGCCGCGCGCGGTCGGTGATCCCGTACGGGGAGCGTGCCCTGCGCTCCCGCCGAGAAACTATCAAGTTGTCGTTCACATTTACAGCCTTGAAGGCATCCCGAGTTCGGCCGGTTCCAGGTCCCATCCGGGCCGGCAACCGCCCGGCGGTCACCCGTCGGACGATGGGCCCGCCGGCGGCACTCCGGTTCCCCGTGCGCCCGGCCACCGCGATGATCGCTTCGATGTCGCCTTGACGTGGCCGGATGACACCTGGGCGTAGACTGGCGCTGGCCTTGTGGGGCCTGGCCCGGGTCGTCTCGCCGGGCCGGAAGACGGGCTGCGGATGGTGAATCCGGCCGTTCGGTGTCGCCGCCGGGGTGCGGTCGGAGTGTGGCGGGAGGGTGGGTGCCGTGCGGGGTCCCGCGATGACCGATGTGGCTCGTCTGGCGGGGGTTTCTCATCAGACGGTGTCGCGGGTGCTGAATGGGCATCCGAATGTGCGTGAGCAGACGCGGCTGCGGGTGCAGGCGGCGATCACCGAGTTGGGGTATCGACCCAATCGTGCGGCGCGGGCTCTGGTGACGGGTCGGTCGCAGGTCATTGGTGTGGTGGCGCAGAACACGACCTTGTACGGTCCGGCGTCGCTGTTGGCGGCGTTGGAGCAGACGGCTGCGGAGGAGGGTTTCGCGGTCACCGTGGGTAGTGTTCGGGATTTGGATCAGGTGTCGATTTCGGCGGCGGTGGAGCGGCATCTGGCGCATCGGGTGGCGGGGATCGTGGTGATCGCTCCGGTGGAGTCGGCGGGTGAGGCGTTGGAGCATCTGCCGAAGGATGTGCCGTTGGTGACGGTCGACGGTGATCCGCGTCGTCGGGTGCCGTTGGTGACGGTGGATCAGGTGGCGGGTGCGCGGGAGGCGACCGGGCATCTGTTGGAGGCGGGGCATCGGACGGTGTGGCACGTGTCGGGTCCGGCGGACTGGTTCGACAGTGCGGGGCGGATCGAGGGGTGGCGGGAGGCGTTGCGGTCGGCGGGGGTGGAGGAGCCGCCGTTGGTGCCGGGGGATTGGTCGGCGGCGTCGGGTTATCGGTGTGGGCAGATGTTGGCGCGGATGCCGGAGGTGACGGCGGTGTTCACGGCGAATGATCATTTGGCGTTGGGGGTGTTGCGGGCGTTGCACGAGTACGGGCGTCGGGTGCCGGGTGATGTCAGTGTGGTGGGGTTTGATGATGTGCCGGAGGCGGCGTATTTCATCCCGCCGTTGACGACGGTGCGGCCGGATTTCGTGGCGGTGGCGCGGGCGAGTCTGGATTTGTTGTTGGCGCAGATCGAGTCCGACACGGTCGGGGAGTTGCGGCAGACGATCGCGCCGACGCTGGTGTCCCGGCAGAGCGTGGCCGCCCCACCCCGCTGACCCCACCCCGCCGGCCGGCGCGACCCGACGGTTGCCCCCTGGGGAGGGGTCGGCGGCACGGGAGGGGGTGTGCGCGGGGTACGGGGATCCTGCGCTAAGCTGTACCGGCTGTCGCGGGGAAGACCACGCGGGGGCATCGGGACGTGGCGCAGCTTGGTAGCGCACTTGACTGGGGGTCAAGGGGTCGTCGGTTCGAATCCGGCCGTCCCGACAGCGAGAGGGTTTCCGCAGGTCAGCGACTTGCGGAAGCCCTCTTTTTATCGCTTGGCATGGATGCCTGGTCTAGGACGTCGCTGTTGGACTCCTTGACTCGGGCAGGTGCCGAATGCCACTCCTCGATCTTCAGAAGCTCACCGTCGGACTGTCCCGGACCTGGTCCGGGTTCCTCCGCGACTGGGACCGGTCGCTGCGGGCCGGGAACTACCCGCAGACCACCCGCTACAACTACCCCCTCGCCGCCGCCCAACTCGGCCGCTATCTGAGGGAGCACTGGCCGGACCCGGATGCCGAGGACGCGGCCGAGGATCCGTGCGCGGTGACGCGGGCGCACGTGGAGGCGTTCCAGGCGTGGATGATCGATACGAGGTCCGCGTCGACCGCGTTGAACAAGCACAAGGGGCTTCAGCAGTTCTTCAAGTGGCTGCTGGTCGACGAGCAGGCCGTCGACCGCTCGCCGATGGAGCGGGTGCGGCAGCCGAAAACACCCCGGAAGTTGATCCCGCTCATGCGCGACGAGGACACCGGCAAGCTCCTCGACGCGTGTAAGGGCAAGAGCTTCGCCAACCTCCGCGACGAGGCGCTGATCCGGCTGTACTGCAACACTGGCGCCCGCCTGTCCGAGGTCGGTAACCTCCTCATGACCGATATTGACCTGAACACCGAGTCGGTGCGCTTCCACGGCAAGGGCGCCAAGGACCGACGGGTACGGTTCGGACCCAAGACCGCCCGGGCGCTCAGCCGTTACCGGCGGGCCCGGGGCAAGCACAAGGGCGCCGCTCTGCCGGCCGCATGGTCGGCGACGACCCAACGGAAGTGGCTGAAATCGACGAGTCGGCGCGGGTCGAATTGCCGTACGACTTGGGCTATGTTTGTTGCGGGGAAGGTGCTCACGGGTCCGAGGGGTACTTCGCGCGTCTCGACCAAAGTGGAAATCTCGTTTGGGTCGTATTCATGCGAAATGGCAACTCCTTTGAAAGAATTGAGGTCACCAAATCAAGCGTCACATTTATAAACAATTTGGGAAAGTCTGTTATGCTCGAATTCGCTGACCCCATCTTCTTCTAATGAGATGCTTCTATAGCTGTCAAGCGTTGGCTCCGTCCAGAGTCCAGAAGAGTTGCCTGCTGATGTAGCGCTTGAGGCTGCGCATGATCTCGCGTTTGGTGCGGCCCTCGCTGGTGCGGCGGGTGACGTAGTCGCGGGTTCGCGCATCGTGGCCCATGCGGACCAGCGCGACGGTGTAGAGTGTTCGGTTCAGGCGCCGCGCGGCCAGCACAGGTGGTGGACGTCCGAGCTGCGAGCGGCTTGAGCCATCGCGACGGTTTCCACGGCGTCGCTCTTGCCGCGGCGGCGGCGGGTGGAAGACGGGACATCAGGTGCCTCAGCGACGGTCAAGCCGGCTGCGATCAACTGCTCGGTGAAGGTGACGCCATAGGATCCGGCGCCGTCGATGACGATCAGTGCCGGCGCTTGCTGTGTGTGGCGTTGGATCCAGCCGACGGCACGGCGCAGCCCTGCCGGGCGGATCGGAAACTGGGCCTGCTGCCTGACCACGCCGGTCCTCGCGGATCGCTTCGTGGTGTGCGGCGGCCATCGTGCGGACCTGCCCGTCAGGATCGTTTGCGAGCTGCGCGGCCAGTAGGGTGACCGCCTGACCGTCCAAGCCCTCGATCTCGCGGGTCGCCGCATATAGGGCGAGCCCGTGCCAGGCCCGGAACCACGCCCGTACCGGGGCTGAGCTGCGCTTGCGACTGAGTACCCTGTGGGAACCATCGGCCGGGGGTCCGGCTCGGCGGCCGTGGCCGGGCGGCGAGCAGCGACGTCGTCACCGCTCGCCGGCGGGAGCGCCCCCTCGGAGGAATGGGGCCGACGACAGGAGGTCCGTCAGTGGCCAGTGGGCAGCGCGACGCCCGCCCGGCGCCGCCGCCGATCATGGGTCGGACAGGTGAGTGTCAGGTCCTGCGGGATGCCCTGCGCCGTGCCGCCGCCGGTCGCGCCCAGGTCGTCGCCATCGGCGGTGAGCCTGGCATCGGGAAGACCCGGCTGGCCCGGGAGGGGCTGGCGATCGCCGAGGCTTCGGGTTTCACCGTCCTCGCCAGCGCCGCCGGGCCGCTGGACCGCGACCTGTCGCTGGCCCCCGTCGTCGAGGCGTTGCGCCCGCTCGTCGACGGCGGGACCACGCTGGGTCAGGGGCTCACCGACCTGGCCCGGCTCTTCGACGGGCTCGGCGTCCCCGCACCGGCCGATCTCGGTGATCCCGGACTGGAACGTACTCGGCTGTTCGAGGCAGTCCGCCGGCTGGTGGACCGGTCCGCGCGGCGTGCGCCGGTCGCGTGGCTGCTCGATGACGTGCACTGGGCGGACGCCGCCACGCTGGGGCTGGTCCAGTATCTCGTCCGTGGGCTGGACGAGCGGCCGTTCCTGCTCCTTCTCACCCACCGCGCCGAGGTGCAGGGCACCTCGGCCGGGCAGATGCTGGCCGCGCTGCGCAGAACGGCCGAGTTCACCGCGCTGGACCTGCACGGGCTCGCCGCGGGGGATGTCGCCGCCATCACGGAGACGCTCGTCGGCGGGGTGGTCCCGCAGACCCTGACCGACCTGCTGGTCGAACGGTCCGGGGGCGTCCCGCTGTTCGTCACCGAGATCGTCGGCGCGCTGTTGGCGTCCGGGGCCCTGCGCCGCGTCGCCGACCAATGGGTGCTCGACCGGGCTCTGGACGTACCGGTCCCGGCAGCGGTAGCCGAGCTGATGGGCAACCGGATCTCCGGGCTGCCGGACGCCGCGCACGCCGTCATGGATCTTCTCGCGGTGAGCCCGGGTGCGATTCCGCACGTGCTGCTGGCCTCGGTCCTCGACGAGCACCGGGCCCTCGACGGAGTGACTGGGTTGCTCAGTTCCGGTCTGATCTTCGAGGAGGAGGGGCCGGACGGCGTCGCGTACCGCGCGTCCCACCCGTTGCTTGCCGAAGTCGCCCACGACCGGCTGCCGACCGTCACGCGGCGCCGCTTGCACACCGCTCTCGCCCGTGCCGTCAAGGCGTCGATGCCCCGGGACACATCCCGGATGGCCCGTCACGTCCGCGGCGCCGGGTCGGAGCTGCCGCCGGAGGAGGCACTCGACGTCCTTGTCCCCGCTGCGGCGGAGGCCCTCCGCCGCCGTGCGGGCGAGGAGGCGGCGGCCGATGCGCAGGCAGCTCTGGACCGGCTCGACGCCGGCGACGAACGCCGGGCCGGGTTGCTCGACACCCTCGCCGTCGCCTCCGAGATCATCGGCGACTTCCCCGCCGCGCTCACCGCCTGGTCGCGGGCCGCGTCCGCCGGCCCGCCGGGTCCGGAGCGCGCGCACCGCCTGCGGCGGGCGGCGCTCTCCGACTGGAACGTCGGCCGTTTCGACGAGGCATGGCAGCGCCTCGCCGATGCCGAAGGCCAACTGACCGGGGTGGCCGTGGGACCTCATCACATCGCCCTGCAGGAGACCCGGACGACGCTCGCCGGCCGCGTCGATGACGCGCGGCTCGCCGTCGAACTCGACCGGCTCGGCGCCCTGGTGCGGGCCACCGGGTCCGGCAAGGCCCGCCTGATGGAATTGTACGCACGGATCACCCTGATGATCCGCCGAGGGCAGCTCGAAGCGGCGGTGCCGGCCGTCCGCGAGCTGTACGCGAGTGCCGACGCGACGGGCGACGACGTGCTGCGCGAGCACGTACGCCGTCCCGGGGGCCAGGTTGCCTTCATCCGGGGCGATCTCGCCACGGCCGAGCGAGACAGCCTCGACGGGCTCCGCCTCGCGGCACGGCTGGGAGTGCCCACGCTCGGCGGCGTGTACCTGCTCTACCTGGGTTTCATCGCTCAGCTGCGGGGAGACGTGGCTGCGGAGGCGCGTTGGCTGGCGCGGTTCAGCGATCTGGATCTCGGCGGCCGCTTCCAGCGTGGCGTTCTGATCCGGCAGGCCATACGCGGGCTGGGGATGGTCCGGCGCGGCCGGGCCGAGGAGGGACTCGCGCTCGTGGCGGCGATCCGGTCGGAGCACGGCCACTGGGCGCAGGGAGACCGGCACGCCTTCTCGCCGATCGAGTACGTCGAGTGTCTCGCGCTGCTGCAGTCCGGCGACGCGACCTGTGCTCGTGCCCGGGCGGAGGAGTCGCTCTCGGCGGGCAGTGCCCTGCTCGGCGGCTGCCTGCAGGTGCTCGCCGAGGCGTGCCTGCTCGACGGTGACGTGCCGGCTGCCCGGCAGGCTCTGAGCCGGCTGCGGGAGGTCGGACCCGGCTCGCCGTGGCCCGCGGCGTCGGTACGCCGCGTGGAAGGGCTGCTGCACGCCACCACGGGCGACCCGGAGGCGGCCCGGGCGGCGCTGTCCGGCGCCGCCGACCTCTACGCCGCCCTCGGTTACCGGCTGGAGGAGGCGACGACCCGGCTCGACGCCGCCACCAGGGCCCTCGACGCGGGGACGGCCGACGCGGCGACGGGGGAGGCCGTCCGCGCTGCGCTCGCCACCGCCGAGCGCATCGAGGCAGGCCACGAGGTCGATCGGGCTCGTGCCCTGCTACGCCGGCTTGGCGTACGCACCACGCGGGCCCGGCCCGCGGCAGGACCGCTCGACCTCAGCCCCCGTGAGGAGGAGGTCGCTCGCCTGGTGGCGGAGGGGCTGTCGAACGCCGAGGTTTCGCGGCGCCTGTTCATCAGTCCGCGGACGGTGACGACGCACCTGCAGAACATCTACGTACGCCTCGGCGTCTCCTCCCGCACCGCACTGACCCGCTACGTGCTCGACCGGATCGGAGATACGTAGGCCTGCGTATGTCCCGGGAACCAGGGATGGCGGAAACATCCTCCACACAGCCAAGGAGGAGACCGATCATGACCCCGTCAACCATTCTGCATCTCGCCGCGGTGCTCGACCTCGACGCCGCGACAGACCCGGCGACCGCGGGCCGGAAGGCCGCGACGCTGGCCCACCTGCGCGCTCTCGGCCTGCCCGTGCCGGACGGTGTCGTGCTGCGCGCCGACGCCGGCCTCGACGGGCGTGTCGCCGACCTGCTCGTCGCGGCCGCCGCGCGGTGGGGCGACGTCCCGCTCGCGGTGCGCTCGTCGGGCCTGGACGAGGACCGCGCCGACGCCTCGTTCGCCGGGCTTTACGAGACCGTCCTCGACGTCCGCGGTCGCGACGCCCTGCTCGCCGCCGTGGAGCGGTGCCGCGCCTCGGCGAGCGCGGACCGCGTCGCCCGGTACCACGGCAGCAGCGGACTCGAGGCCGCCACGATCGCCGTCCTCGTGCAGCCGCTCATCGATGCTGTCGCTGCCGGCGTCGCCTTTACCGCCGACCCGGTGACCGGCGCGCGTGACGTCGTCACGATCGACGCCGTCCGGGGGCTCGGCGAGCGGCTGGTGAGCGGTGCGGCGACCCCGGAACACTGGCAGGTCGGTCAGCTCGCGACCCGGATCGCGCCGTCACCGGACGGTACGGTCCTCACCGCCGCTCAGGCCGAGGCCGTGGCGGACCTCGCCCGGCGCGCCGAGGCGCTGCTGGAGGGCCCGCAGGACGTCGAGTGGGCGCTCGACGCGGCCGGCGCGGTTCACCTGTTGCAGGCCCGCCCGGTGACGACGCTGCCGACCTCCACCAGAGTCGTCGTTCCGGTCGAGGTGCCTGCCGACCTGCCGCCGGGCTACTGGCAGCGCGAGGCCAGCCATGCGCCATTGCCCTGGACACCCGTGAACCGATCCTGGCTTGACCAGCGTGGCCGTACCCTCACCGAGGTCTGCGAGGAACTCGGGCTGCTGGTCGACGGAATCGAGTTCCGTGACATCGGCGGCTGGGAGTACCAGCGCATCATCCCGTTGGGCGGCAAGGAGCCGCCGAAGGCACCGGCCTGGGTAACCTGGCTCGCCGCCCGCTTGGCGCCACCCATGCGGGCCCGCAACGCTGCGGCGCTCCGGGCGCAGGACCAGGACCTTGCAGGGCAATGGGTACGCCGTTGGCACGAGCAGTGGCAGCCAGACCTGACGAGGCGGACCACCGAGCTGCTGGCCGTGGACCGGGCGGGTCTGAGCGATGACGCGCTCGCCGCGCACCTGCGGGACGCCGTCACGCTCGTCCGGGACGGCACGGACGTCCACTTCCGGCTGCACGGAGCTCTGTGCATGGAACTGTCGCGGTTCTACTTCACCTGCCGGGACGTCCTCGGCCTCGACATCGCGGAGACGTTCCGGCTCGTCTCCGGCACATCGCACCGTTCGACGGCGCCGGCTCGCGCACTCGCCGAGGTGGCCGGCCTGATCCGACGCTCACCGGAAGCCCTGGCACGGCTTCGCGAGGGCGCCCCGCTGGCCGAGGTCCAGGCCGCCGACCCTGTCGTCGCCGCCGCCCTCGACGCGTACCTGCGGGACTACGGTTGCCGGGCCCTGCAGTACGACGCTGCCGAGCCGACCATCGACGAGCGACCCGGCCTGATCCTCGGACTGCTGCGGGACCAGCTCGAGGGTGACGCCGATCCCGCGGCCAAGGAGGCGGCCGTAGCGCGTGACCGCGAGGAGGCGCTCGCCGCCGCCCGCCGTTCCCTCGCCGGGCGCCCGAAAGCCGACGCCGAACGCTTCGAGCGGGACCTGGCGGCGGCGACGGCGGCCTACCCCGTACGGGAGGACAACGAGTTCGCCACGGTCAGCCGGCCGCTGGCGGTGCTGCACCACGCCGCCCTCGCGGTGGGCATCCGGTTGGCGGAACGCGGCCAGGTGGACCAGCCGGATGATGCCTTCATGCTTGAGGCCGACGAGCTGATCGCGGCCCTCGCGGACCGTGACGACCAGCGCGAGGTTGTCCTTCGCCGGCTCGGCGAGCGGGCCTGGGTGCTCGCCCACCCGGGGCCGGACGTGTACGGGCCGGCGCCGGCCGACCCGCCGCCGCTGTCCCTGCTGCCCGGGCCAACGCGGTTCGCGATGGCGGCGTTCCTCTGGACGACGAACCAGATCTTCCCGCCGATCCGCCCCGGCGACACCACAGGCCCGATACACGGAGTCGCCGGTTCGCCCGGCATCTACACCGGCACGGTCCGCGTCGTCCGCGACGAGACCGAATTCGCTCGGCTGCGACCTGGCGACGTCCTCGTCTGCCCGTCGACCTCCCCGGTGTGGTCGGTGCTCTTCCCGTCGGTCGGAGCGCTCGTCACCGACTCCGGCGGCACCCTATCCCACCCGGCGATCATCGCCCGCGAGTATGGCGTCCCGGCCGTCGTCGCGACCGCATCGGCGACGTCCCGGCTCGGAGACGGCGACGTCGTCCGCGTCGATGGAACGAACGGCATCGTCACGATCGTCTCGACGGTCGACCGATGAGCGCGTTGAACGTCGCGGTCGAAGCCATCCACACCGTGGCCGCGTTGCGTGCCGCGGACCGGACTGGCGTGCTGGCGGAACTCGCTGCGGCTCCCGGCCCGGCCGAGGACGTCGCCGCGCGGGCCGGCACGAATCCCCGCAGCACGCGGCTGCTGCTGGAGGCGCTCGACGCGATCGGCGTGGTCGTGGCCGAGCGGGGCCGGTTCCGGCTCGCCGTTCCCGGCGCCGAGCAGATCGGCGGACTGCTGACGAGCGCGGACCGGCTCGACGACACTGTACGGACCGGCCTGCCGCCGGTCGACGTCCGCACCGCCGACGGCGCGGGCCGCCTCTATCCGGGGGCGGTCGCCGCGCTGTCGGCAGCGCAGCACGACATCGCCGGCCGGGTAGCGGACGTCCTCGGCCCCGGCGTGCGTGACGTTCTCGATGTCGCCGCGGGCGGCGGGATCTACGGCATCGCCGTCGCCCGCCGTACGCCTGACGTCAGGATCACGGCCCTCGACCTGCCGGAGGTCCTACCCACGACCCGGGCCGCGGTCGACGTGGCGGGAGTCGCCGACCGGTTCTCCTTCTGGGGCACGGACGTGCTGACCGTCGGCGAGGCCCCCGAGCCCCGGTTCGACGCCGCCGTGGTCGCCAACCTCTGCCACCTCTTCGACCGGGCCACCTGCGCCGACCTGCTCCGCCGGGTCGCCGCCCTGCTCAGGCCGGGCGGCCGCGTCGCGGTGGTCGACGTTCTGCCTGCGACATCCGAGGACGCCGCTGCACGGCGGTCGGTCGCGCTCTACGCGCTCGGGCTCGCCGGCCGTACCTCGACGGGCGACGTGCATCACCTCACCGACTACCGCGCCTGGCTCGCGGACGCCGGCTTCGACGAGCCGGACATCGTGCCGCTGGGCGGAAGCGTCCCACTCTCCCTGGTGCTGGCCCGCGCGACCGCGGCGGACCGAACCCCGACGACGGTCTGACGGACCGTCGCATCGCCGCGCGAGGCCGCTCGGCTCATCGAAGAACCGCAATCATCTGGTCAACTTCTGCAAGGAGCGTTTTCTGATGCCTTCCACCGCTATCCGCCGAGCCGCGGCAATCGCCGCGGGACTCATTCTCTTTTCCCCGGGTGCCAGCGCTGCAGCGGCCAGTTCGAGCGATTATCTCGCCTCGAACTCTGGTTGGGCCGCCCCTCAGACAGCCAGTTATGTAAAGGTGAAGTGTCCGTCAGCTTACCCCTACGCGAAGTCCGTCTCCCTCGCGATCTCCGGAAGCCGTGGGCGCCTGATCAACATCGCGACGGAAAGTAATCCTGGAGAAACGAGAGTTGATTTCTTCAATGGTAACCAGTATAGCAACCCGGCCAAGAATGTCTGGGTCGCCATGGAAGTTACCTGCTCATCCATTGCCCAGCAACCCGATCCAAACATTCGAATCAAGCAGGACGTCGTTGTTCCCGCTAAGGGGCTCATTCTGCCTGGTGTGGCAAAAGTGGAGCTCGGCTGCCCTGCAAACGTGCCGTTTTTTGCAGGCGGAAGTGCATCGCACCCTACAGGGGTTGATGCAGATTTGTCGCTGGACAAAGAAGCCCCTCAAACGGCGACGTGGAATTTTTCCAACTGGAACGACACGTCGGCGCGAGTGACTGGCTATGTTGACTGCATGCCCCAGGCTATCTAAGGGCCCGCAGGTAAACAACCTGTAGGTTCTGTTACTTGACGCAACGAGTCAGTGCGCCGCTCGTCCACATCTTCTTCTGTGAGCCCTACTGATCGTTAGTTCTGTGGGGTTGATGGATGGATAGTGAGGCCCGTGTGGGCGAGGAAAACGAACAGGGCATCCGGCGGTTCTGGTTGATCCGGCGGATGCCCTGTTCGGTAGCGTCGGGCTTCTGCGAGGTGGTTGTCGGCACATTGGCGAGTTCACGCTTCTTGAGCGAGGACTACAGCAGTTCCATCGGATTGAGCTCAGGTGCACAGGCGGGTAGTCGCTTCGGCGAAGTAGGCCTTGACGTCGGTGGCGATGTGAACCGCTTGTGCTCGGCGAGTTCCATGCCTCGGTCCCAGGTCAGCGAGGCCATCAACCCCTCAGGCAGAGCGCGGACCTGACAACCAACCTCGATCTTTCGTGATGGGCCGCCGACGGAGTCGGGGGCCCATTTCGTTGTCGGTGGCTGATGCCGGGCAGGTTGCGGGCCCGGGTGTCGTCTCTGGTGGACGCCGGGTTCCACTGCTGCGGGCTGGCCGTACACCAGGACCATCGTTGCCGACGTCGTCACAGAGGCGGCCCACCGAACTTTGCCCGCCGCCAGGTTCCACCCGGCTCGGTAAGGGGACGAGCGAACACCCGCCTCGGGCAGGTCACCTACAACCGCTACCTGCTGCGTCACGTCACCGAGTCAGACACCGGCCGCCGCGCCGGGCGAAACGGACTCGGCCTGTCCGTCATCGATGCGTGGACTGGCCAGGAACGTCGTCCCGCCACGCTCTCCGGCGGGGAAACCTTCCTGGTCTCGCTATGTCTTGCCCTCGGACTCAGCGATGTCGTCCTGGCCGAGGCAGGCGGCACTCAACTCGGCAGTCTGTTCGTTAACGAGGGCTTCGGCAGTCTCGATCAAGAGGCGCTCGATCAGGTGCTCGACGCGCTCGACGCCCTGCGTTCCGGTGGCCGAACCGTCGGACTGGTCAGCCATATCACGGAACTGCGCAGGCGGATACCATCGCGCCTACACGTGCGCAAGACAGCCACCGGCTCGTCCGTGGTCGTGGAGGCTCAGGTGCTCGACTGAGATCGTCGCTGCGACGCGGTTCCACCAGTCGCGGCCAGATGCCAAGCCTACGCAGGCCAGCGGCTTGTGGAAGCCTACTTTTATTCAGAGCGCTACGCAACGTCAGCCTGGATCCGCAGTGGATCGGAAAGACCGTCGCTGCGGCGCTTTGTCATCCTCCACCACGATCATGTCCGCACCACGTGACAGCGTGCAGGAGTCAAACGCTTGGACGGAATGGCTTACTGATCACCTGACAGCCCTTGATTCTTGATCTTCTTTCCTAGTCGGGAGGAGTGATCAATCAAGAGCTCTTCTCCTGATCAGGAGTAGATGTCACCCGATCACAGGTTCACGATCAAGCTAGTGGCCGGACGAAGTGCTGGACGGTTGGCGAAGTTGAGCCGGACGGATAGTCGGACTGCGTCCTCAAGGCTCTCGTGCATGCTCACCCGTCGATTTACGCTACAGCCCCGGTCCGGGCAGGGAGGTCATCCGAGTGAAGAAGGCTCTGCTTCTAGCGGCCGTCGTTGTCGTGGTAGCGGGCAGTGTCGGCACCTTCGTCTGGAATCGCGGCGGCGGAGCCGAGAAGCCGGCAGAACTGACCGGCAAGGTCGTGGTGCTAACGACTGCCGACCCGGGTGAGGCGGAGCGTCTTACCGCCGTCACCAGGGTGGTCGAAGGCCTCCCTGCTCAGTTTGCCGCCGCCGACACCAGTGCGCTTGCCGCCGGGAGCCGTGACCAGTTCGGCGACGTGCGGAAGGCGCTGCCCGCTGGCACGACCCTTGCAGTCGATGGCGCGAGCTGGCGCCGTACGGGATCCGTTGCCTCTGTGCTCGTGACCGCAACCCCACCCGGCGCAAAAGGGACCCGGTTCCGGCTGGTCGTCATTCAGGAGGAGGGCGCGTGGCGAGTCCTATCCACCACGGCCGCGTGAGAACAATGACCATCGCATTCGCCGCGATGCTACTCGTCGCCGCGAGTGCACCGGCCGCGACACCCTCCTACGCCGCCACAACACCGCCGGCGAACTGCGGTGCGCACACTGAGCTCGCGCCGCTCGAGAAGGGTGCCCAGCGCACGCCGCACGGGGACGGCAACTACACCCCGATTCTGCTCGTGCACGGCTGGAACGGCGGTAACCCGCGCATGTGGTCGGAATCCATCAATCTCTCCACCCTCAACATCGAGCCGCGGGTGAAGAGCAGCCTGCTCGGCAACCTTCAGAAGCTACCGGGGGCCGCGGTCTACACCGTCGACTACAGCGACGTCGCCAAGAAGTTCTTTCTCGAAGACGGGAGCGGGGCGCCGCGGGTCATTGAGGCAATGAATTGCCTGGCGGAGAACACGGCGTTCCGCGGACACAAGGTGGTGGTAGTCGCGCATTCGATGGGTGGGCTGATCACGAGGTGGTCGCTGTCCGAGGCGGCGCCGGGCGGAGTCGAGCGGCGCGGGCACGTCGGGCTGGTGGTCACGCTCGGTACCCCGTACGAAGGTTCGCTGATCTCCGGTCTTGTCACTTCGCTCGCCAGCGAGGCTGCGAAGATGGACAAAACGACCTCCGCCTTGGCGGCCACGGTTCACCAGCTTCTCGCGCTCTGCCATGACGTGGGGAACTTCCCGGGGTGCGCCGACCTTGTCGATTTCCTCTCGGCGATGCACTCGTTCGCGCCCGGCAGCCCGGAGATGAAGTCGCTGGCCGCGTGGCCGGAAGGCACCGAGGTCAACACGCTGGCCAGCCGCGCGGTCGTCGAGACCGGGCTCTTCTTCGCCAGGGGGCCGGAGGTGGACCTGGGCGACGTCATCGTGTCGACCAGTTCGGCGACCTCCGGCGACCATGCCGAACGTGTCGCCGAATGCCGGGTCACCTCGTCGCTCACGCAGTCGGCCTGGGACAACCTGCTGGGAGCGCTTAACCGCAAGGCCGACATCGACGTACGGCAGTACTGGCTACTCTCGCTCTTCGGCACGTGCTACCACTCGAATGAGGCACGCGTAATCCAGCACACCAACGAGGTCCTCGGCCTGGTTGCGGAGTATCTAGCCCGCGGCGAGCCGCTCTACGCGTACACCGGCGACAATGATTTGGCCGTTGTACGCGGCTCCGGTGTCACGCTCCGCACGTCCGGCCCGATCGCCGGGGAGGCTCGCTGGACCACCGACGGGCGGTACGCGTTCGCGGCCGGCAGCGACGGCTACCTCTACGTGCTCGGCACCGAGGAAAGCAAGGTGCGCTGCGGGTGCACCGACGCCGTGCCAGTCACCGGATCGACCGTAGCCTGGGCGGACTCCGGCGGCAAGGTCACGTTGCGGGATCTCGCGGGCGGCTCCTCGCGGACACTCGGGACGACCCTCCCCAGTGGGCAGAAAACGGCCGTGGCCGGTGCGGACGATGGGTTCGCGGTGCTCACCCGCAGCGGCGGTGGAGGCACCCTGAGCTGGGTGACGGGAAGCGGTCAGGCCAGGACCGTCGAGAAGTTCCCGGAGTTGGCCGAGCACATCACGATCGCGGCCGGCGGCGGCAAGCTCGTCTACCAGGTCGTCACATCCCAGGGCGATTGTGCCCACCCTGGCCCAATCCGGACCGCGGACATCGCTGGTGGCCCGCCGACCACGACGAACGCCGCAACCCTCGCCACCGACAACGCCGAGGTCTTCCTGAACGACGCGTGGCAGGGACGGGACCGGCGGTGGTACGCGACGATGGCCAGCTACCTCTGCGATCCGTACGGCGGAATCCCGATGATGCCGTCCAGCCTGTGGCGACTTGACGACGGCAAGTGGGTCAGCGTCGACGGCGGGCCGGTGGCAGCAGTCCGGCAGCTCAGCAAGTCGTTCAAGGCGGTCGTGGTTCCGGACGGCGGCAAGCTTTACAGCGAGATCAACGGTGAGGGCACGAAGATCGCCTCGAACGTACGCAGCATCGCCGCGCCGCCCGGGAACGACCCGAACGCCTCGCCGACCGGCAAACCCCGCGGCGCCGCCACCGGGCCGTGCCTGACCAGGGACGCCTTCGCGAAGCGTGTCGACACCCTGGGCCCCGGGATCTTTGAGGGCAGCGACGTGAATCTGAAGGTCACCGGTTCAGTCGTCTGTCAGGCCGGATTCGCGTACGCGCCGGTCCAGGGCACCCCACCGATAGGCTGGATTGTGCTGCACTATCAGGAGCGGCAGTGGTCCTGGTTGCTGGATCCCTACTGGCACCCCGACCGCGCCGAGGTCTGCAAGTCGGTACCGAGCCGGATCGAGGCCGCGATCGGCTGCTGAGGGCGAGACCTTCGGCTCGTTACACGAACCCGCGGGCTCGGTCCGAGGCCGTGTTTTGTGTGATCTTGTGGTAACGCTGGCGGTAACGGAGATCGCTCAACGTGGGTTGCATCCCCGATCCCGTTACTGCGGAAGTGCAACCCCATGACTGTCTACGGCTACCGCCTCTCCAACGGCCAGCCCCGCTGATTCTTCATCATCGACCTCCCGCCCGACGCGAACGGGCGCCGCCGCCAGCACGAGCGGCAGGAGTTCCCCAGCCAGACCGCTGCCCTACGGGCAGGGCGAGGCGCGCGCCGCCTACGGGGGAGCGGACCTCGGCGCGGACGACAGCCTCGGCAGGCCGAGCGGGAGACGATGAGGCGTAAGGGCGTCTGGACGCCGGCGTAGTCGGCGAAGTGCCTCAGGCGCCACGCCGATCACCGGCTGCGTACCGCCTGGGTGTTTGGCCATCGTGGTCGGCGCCAGGCGAGGGGAGCTGGCCGGTCTCAAGTGGCCGCGCGTCGACCTCGTTCGGGGTGTTCTGCTGCTGCGCGCCCACCAGGAACGCCAAGCCGTGGAGAAGGCCGACGCGTCGCGCCACTGGCCCTCCGCCCGGCTCCGGCCGCCGCTCACCAGCCCGGCCGAGGAGTGGTCCGCCGCGAGCAGGAAGCACCACGCCGCACGGCTCGCCGGAGGCCCCGGGTCAGCGCCTCCGCGCTGGATGAAGAGCCTCGCCAACGTGAGAGCTGACTGTAGCCGCTCGCCGAGCCCACCCGGCCGGCGGATTCCGTGCCGGCAGTCGGCAAACGGACAGTGCCGGCCGTCGGCCGGGGCGCATCGTGGGAGCTGACACCCCTGCTGGGGGTTGGTCGGAGAGGAGGCCGTGATGGAGCTGGACCGGCGGTTGGCGCAGGACCCACCGGAACGCAGCGCGAGCGAGGTGATCGGCCCCCATCTGCTGGGCCGGGTGTACCGGCCGGACCCGCGGGACTGGTCGATGTCGCGGCTGATGGAGATCGCCGAGCCGCCGGAGGAGATCCGGCAGCGGACCATCGAGCAGGTGCTGAGCGAGACCACGTACTTCACCGACTGGCGGGCGTACCTGGTCTTCTGGCGCTGGCTCAAGAAACAGGCCGGCGGGATCCCACCCGCGCCGGGCCCGACGCCGGCCGGTGATGCGGCCCCGGCCTGGCAGCTGCCGCTCCAGCTGGACCAGGGCGACACCGGGCACTGTGTGGGCTTCGGCTGGTCGGGCTGGGTGGACGCCACGCCGGTCCCGGGGGAGTACCAGAACGCCGACGCGCATGCGCTGTACTACGAGTGCAAGGTGATCGACGGCGAGCCGCGGGCGGAGAACGGCTCGACCGTCCGGTCGGGGGCGCTGGCGCTGCGCAACCGGGGTCGGCTCGCGGCGTTCGCGTTCGCCGGCTCGCTGGCCGAGATCGACCAGTGGATCAACGCCCAGGGATCGGTGGTGGTCGGCACCAACTGGACGGACGACATGTTCCACCCGGACGCCGACGGCTACGTGAAGCCGACCGGCAAGGTGGCCGGCGGGCACTGCTACGTGATGCTGGACCGGCTGGACGAGGAGCAGGCGTACCTGTTCCAGAACTCCTGGGGGCCAGGCTGGGGCCAGCACGGCCGCTTCAAGATCAAGTGTGCCGACTTCGAAGGCCTGCTCTCCGCCGACGGGGAGGCCTGCTGCGCCGCCGAACTCCCGCACTGACCTCGATCCTCGGGGTTGGTCGGTCCGCGAGTAAACCCTGACCGGTTCCGTCCCGGTCTCCGGGCGTGGTCGATCCGGCCCGGACCGTGTCATGCTGCACGGACTCGACGGGAGGACGACGATGGCTGCTGGCGATGCCGTACAGGTGCGGCCGGCGCGACGGTCGCTGCGACCACTGGTGTCCGGGGCGACGCTGGTCGCGGTCCTGGCGTTGCTGTTCGGGCTGCCGTGGTGGACGTTGACGGTGGCGGCGCGGTGGCCGGCGCCGGTGGTGGCCGCCGGCACGAGCGTGTTCGTCGTCGCGATGGTCGCGTTCCCCGTCCTGATGTATCTCGGGCACGGCCGTCGGCGGCTGGACGCGGCGGCCCGCGCGGGGGACACGCTCCTCGGTCTGGTCTGGATCCTGTTCGTCTGGGCGCTGCTCGGCAACGTGGCCCGGCTCCCGCTGGCCGCCGCAGGGGTCGCCGATCCGGTGCGGTCCCGAGCGGTGGCGGTCGGTGCGGCGGTCGTCTCGGTCGTCCTGGCCGTCTGGGGGTACGCCGAGGCGATGCGGGTGCCCCGGGTCCGGCGGGTGGACGTCACCGTCGACCGGCTGGGTGCGGGCCTCGACGGGGTCCGGGTGGTGCTGCTGACGGACACCCACTACGGCCCGATCGACCGCGCCCGCTGGTCCGCCCGGACCATCGAGGTGGTCAACGGGTTGGCCGCCGACATCGTCTGCCACACCGGCGACATCGCCGACGGCACGGTTGACCAGCGGCGGGCGCAGGCCGCGCCGCTGGGCGCAGTCCAGGCCCGGCTGGCCCGGGTGTACGTGACGGGAAACCACGAGTACTACGGCGAGGCGCAGGGCTGGGTCGAGCACATGCGGGCCCTCGGCTGGGAGCCGCTGCACAACCGGCACCTCGTGGTCGAGCGGGGCGGTGCCCGGCTCGTCGTCGCCGGAGTGGACGACGTGACGGCAGCCTCGTCCGGCGTGGCCGGCCACCGGGCCGACCACGCCGCGGCGCTCGCCGGCACCGACCCGCGGTTGCCCGTGCTGCTGCTGGCGCACCAGCCCAAGCAGATCGACGACGCGGTCGCGGCCGGCGTGGATCTGCAACTGTCGGGGCACACCCACGGCGGCCAGATGTGGCCGTTCCACTACCTTGTCCGGCTCGACCAGCCGGTGGTGCAGGGTCTCAGCCGGCACGGCCAAACCCAGCTCTACACGAGCCGGGGGACCGGTTTCTGGGGTCCGCCGTTCCGGATCTTCGCGCCGAGCGAGATCACCCTGCTCACCCTCCGGGCGGGTTAGGGCCGTCGTGGCGTCGACCCGGTTCTCCAGCATCTGACAGCCTCGGCGAATGGCTGACGGACGACACGGCGATGACGCACGCTCTCCCCACTGGGGCTCCGATGAGCCAGGAGGCAGACCAGCCACCACGGCGGGCGCTTCGCGGCCGCCGTGGTGGCACAGGTCAGTTTCGCCTGGTCTTCAATACGACCAGCCCGGCGACACCAGCGATCAGTGCCGCGACCGAGACGATCAGCAAAATCCACGGTAGGGCATCTCTGCGTTCACCCGAGATCAACTCGTAGCCCGACCAGGCGACGATCCAGGGTGAAACGCATGTCAGATACCAGTAGCTGCTCTCAGCGATGCTCATCTTTTTTGGCGATGGTAGCCGGGCGAAGGGCAATGCGGTCACTCCTGTTTTCTCGACATGGCCAGGAGGTGAGGGCGGTCCCGCCGCCCTCACCTCCGCTTTCACAGAGTCGGCTTGGGCGGCAGGCTCTGGAGGAAGCCGAGGGCGGCGCCACCCGCCGCGCCGATCGCTCCTTCAGCAAGGGCGTTGCCCCAGTCGACCGGCTCCCCGTCCTCGTAATCGCCGATAGCTGACTGCGCGAATCCGCCGACGCCGCCGCCCACCGCACCTGCGATGACAGGGTTGCCGCCCGACAGACCCCACGCGGCCATGCCGGCAATTCCGCCGATCAGGGTACCGGCAAGTGCCGCCTTCCAGCTCAGGCCGGTTGGATCGATGTAGTTGACCGGGCTGTCGCCGGCGTACGCGTACCGGTTACCGTGCTCCGGACTACCGATGAAGCTCAGGCTGTCCGACTGCGTGAAGCGTCCCTGCGCAGGGTTGTACCACCGCTGCCCGAGCTTGGTGAACCCGGTGGTCAGGTCGTACGTCCCACCGGTGTACCGGATCAGGTTCGTCTGGCCGAGGTTGTACTCGTCAGTGGTGGTGCCGTTGCCGTACGGGTCGTAGCGGTAGGTGGCCGAGACGGTGCCGTCGGCCTTGACGATCGCCACCGGTGAGCCCAGCGCGTCCAGCACATAGGCGTAGTCGGTGGAGCCGAGCCGCAGGCCCAGCGGGGTACCGATGCCGTCCCGCTCGACGTACGCCGTCGACCCGTTCGCCGTCCAGGACTGCAGCCACGCCATCCCGTTCTGGTCCTCCATGCCGTACTGCATGGTGGCCGAGGCGTTCTGCACCAGCTCCACCTGGTCGGCGCCGGCGTAGGAGTAGGTGCCGCTGTTGGCCCCGGTCATCTGCTTGACCGAGTTGTAGGTCATCGGGTTCACCGACGGCGAGCTGCTGCGGGTCTGGTTGCCGCGGCCGTCGTAGGTGTTGTTGGTGGTGGTGACCTGGTTGGCCGTGTTGTAGGTCAGGGTCTGGGTGGTGGTGCCGTCGACCTTGACACTGGTGCGGTTGCCGTTGCTGTTGTAGGCGTAGTCGTAGGTCTTGCCGTTGTAGTTGGTGGCCTTGGTGAGCCGGTTGGCCTTGTCGTAGCTGAACTGGCTGACCGCAGCGGTCACCTCGTCCTTCTGCCACTGCCGCAGGCCGGTGTCGTCGGTCTTCAGAGTGGAGCAGGGCGAGCCGGAGACATAGTTCGCGTGGCAGTAGGTGACGTCGAAGACCGTGGCCGGGCTCGCCGAGTTGCGGGTGGCGGTGATCCGGGTCGGCCGGTTCGACTTGTCGTACGTGGTCTTGATCCGCAGGGCGTAGACGCTGTTGACGTCGTTGGCGGCGAAGTACGTGTAGGTACGGTTGCCGTCCTTGTCGTACTGGAAGTTGTAGCGTGTGCCCCCGGCGGTGTCCATCCGGACCAGCCAGTTCCGCGAGTTGTAGTAGTACCTCGTGGTGCCCCGACCGTCGGTCAGCTGCTCGAGGTTGCCCACCGGGTCCGGCACGTACTTGAGGATCCCACCGCCGGGGTTGTTCCGCTCGCGCAGCCGGTTGAGGTTGTCGTACGACCAGGTGGTGGTGCCGGTGGCGTCGGTGCGGGTGAGCAGGTTCCCGGTGCCGCCGTAGTCGAAGGTCACCGAGGGCTGCGTACCGCAGCCGGAGTAGGCGATCTCAGAGATCCGGTCGTCGAGGCTGTAGGTGTAGGTGGTGGTGCAGCCGTCGTCCACGGTCCTGAGCCGGCCGTACGGGTCGTACGTCATGGTCTTGGTCGCCAGGCCGTTGCCGGTCGGCGGGGTGACCGTGGTGAGCTGCTTGCTGCCGTCGTAGCTGTAGTTGGTGGGGTTGCCGGTGTTGGCCGGGTCGGTCGACGTCTTGACGGTGCCATCGGTGTTGTAGTCGACGTCGGCCTTCGCCGCGAGGGCGTCGGCTGTCGAGGTGCGGTTGCCGGCGCCGTTGTAGGTGTAGGTCGAGCTGTTGCTCTGGGTGTCGATCGACGACGACGGCTGGAAGTTCGCCGTCGGGTTGGTCGACGTGGCGGCATTGGCGTACGCGGCGGAGGCGCTGGCGCCGGTCGGCGACTCCGACTTGGTCATCGACTCACCGGCGTTCGCGCCGAAGGTGTTGGTGACCGTGGAGTTCTCCGGGCTGATGGAGGTCTTCACGTCGCTGAACGGCGTGTAGGTCTTGCTCTGGCTGTTGCCGGCCGGATCGATCGCCTCGGTGACCCGCTTGTCGCTGTTCAGGTTGTAGGTGGTGTGGGGCACCGCCGAGACGGCCAGCGAGATGTCCTGCCGCGCGTCGGCGACCAGCGTCTGGGTGGAGGTGGGATACGCCAGGCGGGTCGTGGAGCCCTGCATCGTGGCGTTGTCGGTGACCTGGGTCAGCGAGGTGACCCGGTGCTGGCCGTCGTAGGTCAGGGTGACGAAGGTGTTGTCCTTCGTGGTGATCTTCGTCAGGTCACCGGCGGCGTCGTACTCGAACATCACCTTGCGCCAGGTGGCCGACTGGATCGTCTGCAGGCGGCCGCTGCTGTCGTAGGCGTACGACACCTCACGCCAGCTGCCGTCGCTGGCGGTCTGCCGGTACTTCCCGATCTTCCCGGCCGTCCAGGTCGCCGCCGCCGTACGCGCCGAGGTGGGGCCGCGGTCGGAGGTGATGCCGGTCATCTGCCCGCCGCTGTAGGCGACATCGGTGACGTTGTCGTTGCGGTCCTCGGTCTTGTCGAGCAGGCCGTCGGAGCCGAAGAACAGCTCTTTCCCGCTGTCGTGCTCGGTGAGCTTCCAGCCCGTTCCGTTGTGCGCCAAGGTGGCCTTGAACTCACTCGGGGCGGCATAGCCGGAGCCGGAAGCGGTGAACTTGCCGACCACACCGTCGGCGGCCGCGTACGTCACCGAGCCGTCGTCGGCCGGGTAGAGCTTGACGTCCTGACCGGCGCGCGTGCGCCACCCGGCGCCGTGGGCGCCCGTGGCCAGGTCGCTTCCCAGCAGCAGGCTGTTGAAGGTCGCGCCGATGGTGACGTTCCCCGCTATGCCGGGCAGCGTGAGCTCGGTGCTGCTCAGCATCAGGTTGCCCGAACCGACGTTCACCTTCGCCTGCAGACGGTCGCTCAACGAGAACGACAGCTGGGTGGCGTTGCGTACCGGCCCGGTGCCCTTCGGCACCGACGGCGCCGCCCCGGCCAGGAGGGTGGTACGCGACGAGGACGTGTGCGGCGTGTCGAACAACCACACCGAGGACTTCGATTTCGGCGACACTACAGGCTTTCCCACCCTGTCCTTGCCGCCGGACGGAGCGGCGATTGCCGAACCACCTGTCGGAATCACCAGCACCGATGCAGCCAATAGCGCGGAGGCTATGACCACGGCTGCTTTGCGTTGACCCATCAACACTCCTCGTACGACTCCAGCGGACGTGTTTCCACTGGCGTGAAGCCATGCCGAAAAACTGCACACCGAACCGGAATGACCCAGCTCAGGACAGGTGTGATCGGCGCCCGGACGAGCGGGCGCCGATGAACGGCCAGAGATCAGACCGGCGAATGATCGTCCGAGCGGACGGCAGGCGGAGCCGTCCCCGGACCAGGAGGGGAATCGACTGGCACGGCCAGATCGTGATTGATCCGATGGGCGGCGTTGCCAGGGACCGGTATCAGAAGGGCGAGCGGGAAGAGGGGCACCGCAATGAGCAGAAGATTGTCACCCCTGTGCCACCGCGGACGGCGGACAACTGCCGGTCAGCGCAATCATGTGAACCCCCGTTGGATTGATTGCTCAGCAACAATTACTTCGAATGCTATCCACCGTATGGACAGGAGTCCATAGACGTTACGCCTTGACAGCACCTATCGCCAGCAACAGCCCCAAAGGGGACACACAATTGACTCAGCGTCACGAGATCATCACCCACGAGCTGGCGTACACGATCCCGAACAGGCGCGGTCGCACCCCGGTGAAGACCGACGCCGCCTCGTCGAGACCACCCACGGCTGCCCTTCCAGGGTCGTTCGTGCCGCCCACGCTAGCCCGCCGGCCCGCATCGGATGTCTGCCGGGAGTGCCGTATCGGCCGCAGGCGCGTTAACCGATGGGAGGAGGCGCGCATGCGGGGATTCGACGGGCTGCCGGCGGGCGGCGGCGCTGCCGCCGGACGGCCGGGGGCGGAGCCGTCCGGCATCGACGTGCTGCTCGCGGGCCCTCCCGGGGTGCGCGTCGCGGAGAACGGCGACCGTCGTACGCCCGGCGGGGCGCCGTCGCAGTGGCGGGCCGGCGGGCGGGGGCTGCTGGCGCTGCTGCGCCGGGACCTGACCGAGCGACGCGGGCTGCGCCTGTCGTTTCTGCTGGACCTGCTCTTCGGGCTGCTCAACCTGCTGGTCTTCCTGTTCGTGTCCCGGGTGCTCACGCCCGTACCGGCCGGCGGCCTGGAGCGGGCGGCCAGCTATTTCGACTTCGTCGCGGTGGGCATCGTCTTCCTGCTGGTGCTCCAGGCCGCCACCCTGCAGGTGGTCGCCCGGGTGGTCACCGAGCAGCGGGACGGGACCCTGGAACTCCTTGCCGCGCAGCCGGTGCCGGCCTGGTCGGTCGGGCTGGGACTGGCCGGCTACCCGTTTGCCTTCGCGCTGGTGCGCGCCGCGCTCTATCTGGCCGTGCTGGCCGGCTTCTTCGGCCTGCACGTCGGCCACGCCGACTGGCCCGGGGTGGCGGTCATGCTGGCTCTCACGGCCCTGTGCACGCTGCCGTTCTGCGTGCTGCTGATGGGGATCGGGGTCGCGGTCGGGTACGGCGATCCCGCCGCCCGGCTGCTGGTGGTGGCCCTGTCGTTCCTGTCCGGCACGTACTTCCCGCCGTCGGTGCTGCCGCACGTCCTGCACCCGGTGTGCGCGGTGCTGCCGACCCGTATCGCGCTGGACGGGCTGCGGCACGCGCTCGGCGGGGGCGGTTGGCGGGGCGCGGCCGCGGTACTGGCCGGGATCACCGCCGTACTGCTGCCGTTGTCCGCCTGGATCTTCGATCGTGCGCTGTGGCTCGGCCGGCGCCGGGGGGTGCTCACCCGTGACTGATGTCGCTCGCCTCCTCGTCGGTGCCGGCGAGCACTCCCGGTGAGGGGACGGGCGCAGCAGAACTGGCCGGCGGCACCGCGACGACCTACTCAGGAGGAACCGAGATGAACACCGACACTTCGACCGTCTACCGGGTCCGGGACGACCGGGTGGCCTGGCGGGCGGCGGGCGACGAGGCGGTGCTGCTGGACGTCCGGCAGTCGGTCTACTTCGCGTTGGACCGCTCGGCCGCGCTGCTCTGGCCGTACCTGGTGGCGGGGGCCACCGTCGGGGAGCTGGCGGGGGTGCTGGCCGGGCGGGAACCGGTCGATCCGGAGCGCGCCGTCGCCGACGTGCACGCCTTCCTCGCCGAGCTGGAGGCCGCCGACCTGCTCGAACGCCGCTGACAGCCGTGTCGCCGGCGGGCCCGGCGCGGCGGCGGGGCGGCGGTCCGGTCAGGGCAGCCAGGAGGGCGGCGCCGGCCGCCGCAGGATCTCCGCCAGCTCGTGCCGGTGCGGGTCAGGGTCGCCGTCGAGCCAGGCGTGGGCGTGGAAGCCGGCGCCGGGCCCGCTGACCCCGATCACCACGGTCCGGGTCACCCCGTGCCGGGCGAACCAGCGCTGCCGCACCAGCGCACTCTCCAGGCAGTTGCCGCCGCTGCGGCGCAGCGCGTGTCGGACCAGGGTGTCGGTGCCGCCGGGTGGGGGCGCGGAGAGACGTACCGCGTCCAGCCCGCCCCGGGCGAGCTGGCGGCGTACCCGTCGGCAGGCCAGCATCGTCCAGGCCGCCAGGGCCAGGCCGAGCGGCCCGTGCCGGCGGGTCAGCCGGGCCAGGGCCCGCAACCGGTCAGTCATGCTGCCGCCGCCGCGCCGTCCGCAGCTCCTGCAGCGCCCGGGGCAGGCCCCGGACGTGCCGGCCGGCCCGCCGGACGTACGCCCGCAGCAGGCCCCACCGGCCGTGCCGGGCGCCCGCGTCGAGCTGCCGCAGGTAGGGCGGTGGCGGCACCATCAGCCGGGCGAGGAAGCGGAGGCGGTGCCCCGGCCCGGACTGTTCCGCCCAGCGGGCCAGGCCGACCGAGGTGGAGCTGGCCAGCCGGGCGGCGAGCCAGGCCGACGACGGTCCGGGGTGGTCGGCAGGCCGAGGCGGTCCGCGAGCGCCCTGCCGGTCGGCAGCACCCGCAGCCCGACGGTGAACGCCGCTGTGGCGGCGCAGTCGGCGGCGAGCCGGCCCGCCGCGTCCCAGGCGTCCGGGGGCAGGACCGTCAGCGCGCGGGCCAGGTCCTGGGCGGGTTTGCCGACGCCGCCGGGGGTGGCGGCGTGCAGGGCGGCCAGCAGGGCGGCGCCGGACTCGTCCGGTACGAGGACGTGCCCGCCGGCCAGGTCGAGGGGCCCCGCACCGGCGCGCAGCGACCGCCACAACGCGTCGGGGTCGCCAACCCCGGCGAAGCCGCGGTGCAGGTCCACGGCCAGCGGCAGCGGACCGGGGGCGGACCAGGGCTGCTCGTGCCAGGGCCCGGCGACGTCGTACAGGTCGGGGGGAAGTGTCGGCCGGTAACCGGCGGCGTGCAGGGCGGTCTGCGCGGCGGTGATGGTGTGCGGTGCGACGAGCAGGTCCACGTCGGCGTAGAGCCGGTCGACCCCGAGCCGGCGGGCCAGCCCGGCGCCCTTGAGCAGCACGCTGTCGACGCCCTGCCGGCGCAGCAGGTCGCTGGTGGACACGGCCAGGGCGTCGAGGGCGAGGCAGCGCAGCGCGAGGCCGCCGGTGGTGGTGGTCACGGCTTGACCGTCGCGACCGGCAGGCCGGGGAGCGCCGATCCCACCAGTGCGTGGATGCGGGACGAGGGTGGCATCGGACCTGCCTTTCCGGGTGGTGGCACGGTGCACGGCGGGCACGGGCACCCCGTGGGCCCGGCCGATTGCCGGCAGTGGGAAGAACGAATGCGAAATAGCCTTACATGCATTGAAATGGGGCTATCTTGGTATATCATGTTCTGGCAGGTCGGTGGCCTGCTGGCACCGCGTCCGTCACCCTGTCCCGCCCGCCGTTCACTGCCGGTGCCCGCCGACGCCAGCGACGGTCGGCATTCCTGGCGAATGAGAGATTTGATGAAGATTGCTCCGGCATGGTCGGCTCCGCAGGGCTACCGGCTACCGCGGTTGCGTCGGCTCGACGCGCCGGCCGGGCTGATCCAGGGCGGCTTTCCCGGCGTCGACGACGCCGAGGGTCGGGCCGGCCTCCAGAGATCGATCTGACCGCGCGGTCCACTCGGTCCTGACATGCTGCGACTCGACGGTGCCGGGCGAACCTTCCGGCGACGCCCGGTCTTCTCGGGCCTCGACCTGGCGGTCGCGCCCGGCACCCGGTTGCTGCTGACCGGTGGCAACGGCGCCGGCAAGACCACCCTGCTGCGCTGCCTGGCCGGCACGCTCGCGCTGAGCGCCGGCCGGGCCACGGTCGCCGGACGCCCGGCCGGCTCACCCGCCGCCCGCCGGCTGGTCGGCGTCGCGCTCGCCCCGGAACAGACCCTCTGCGGCCAGCTCTCCGGGCATGACAATCTGCTGCTGGTGGCCCGGATGCGACTGTCCACCCGGGAGGCCGCCCGGGCCGTCGCCCGGGTCGAGGAGGAGCTCGGCATCACCGACTACGCCCGGGTGCCGGCGAACCAGTGCTCCGCCGGGATGCGGGCCCGGATCAGCGTCGCCCGTGCCCTGCTCGGCGACCCGCCGGTGGTGCTGCTCGACGAACCCGGGCGGTCCCTGGACGCCGCGGCGCGGGCGCTGCTCTGGGCCGCGCTGGACCGGCGTCCGGGGCTCACCTGCGTGTTCGCCTCCCACCTGGCCGAGGACCGGGCCAGGTGCGACCGTGCCCTGGCCATGCCGGTACGTCGCTGAACCCGCGACCGGACACCGCTGCCTAGACTCGGCCGGTGTTCCGGCCGACGTACCCGATCCGCACCGCGCGGCTCACCCTGCGCCCGGTCACCCTGGGCGACCTCGACGACGTGCACGCCTGGCAGCGCCGGCCCGACGTCGTCCGGTGGATGCTCGGCGCCGAGCCGCGTACCCGGGAGCAGTCCCGGGCGTCGGTGCTCGCCATGGCGGCCGAGGACGCGCTGCGCGCGGAGGGCGACTGCCTGACGCTGGCGGTCGCCACCGACGCCGGCGTGATCGGGACCGTGGAGCTGGTGTGGCGCAGCCGGCGCGACCGCACGGCCGAGATCGGGTACGTCTTCCACCCCGACCACGGCGGCCGGGGGCTGGCCACGGAGGCCGTCACGGCGCTGCTGGCCCTGGGGTTCGACGAGTTCGGGCTGCACCGGGTGTATGGCCGGTGCCACGCCGGGAACGAGGCGTCCGCCGGGCTGATGACCCGGCTCGGCATGCGACAGGAGGCCCGCCACGTGCGCAGCTACCGGTTCCGGGGCGAGTGGGCCGACCAGCTCGTCTTCGCCGTGCTGGCCGACGAGTGGCGGGCCGCGACCGCGGGTCCCGGACCGCTCGGACCCGCTCCTGGCTGATCAGCGCCGGGGCCGCGAGAGCCGCAGGGCGTTGCAGACGTCGAACACGTCGTCGGTGTCCCACGCGATCTCCCCGGCGACCTGCCGGGTCTCCGGGTCGGCAACGATGCCGGTGAGGACCACCACGCGGTTCTGCACGCTCACCACGATCTGCTGACGGCGGGTGGTCCAGTCGCTGCTGAGCCGCTGGGCGACGGCCGTGGCGATCCGGATGTCGTGCTCGGCCGGCGGCGGCGACGGGTCGGCCTGCCAGGGGTGCTCCTCGGGGAACTGGCCGGGCATCAGCACCGAACTCTCCTCTCGCTGGGTTGACGGGACACGACGGTCACGAGCCGGCGTACGACAGCGTCGTGGTGGGCGGCGTCGGGTCGCCGGTGGCCAGGTGGGCCAGGGCGTCGGTACGGCTGTCGAAGACCGGGAAGACCCCGTCCAGGCGCATCGTGTGCAGGACCGTACGGATGAACCGCGACGGCGCGGCGAGGCAGAGCGTGACGCCCCGCTCGCGGGCGTCCTGGTGCGCGCGGACGAGCAGGCCCAGGCCGGTGGAGTCGATGACGTGCACGCCCCCCAGGTCCACCACGACGTGCCGGCCCGTCTCGGCGGCGTGGCGCAGCGCGGTGCGCAGCGTGTCGCCGGTGTCCAGGTCGAGGTCGCCGGTAGCGGTGATGACGGTCGCGTCGTCGAGATGGTCGATGCCGAGGATGCCGCCGGGCCCGTGCCCGTCGCACCGGGTGGGGCCGCCGCCGGACGGGGGCAGCAGACTGCAGTGGGGGCAGCGGTGCGGGCCGGTGGCGAACGGGGAACCGCTCCACCCGTGCTCGGACACCAGCGTCCAGACGACCTCCGCGTCCGGGAGCACGCAGGCGGTCGCGGTGACCGTCTCGCCGCAGCTGTCGCAGATCAGGGTCATCAGGTGGTCGTCCGGGACGACGGTCATGTGCTGGTCCTTCCTCCGTGCCCGGCGGGTGTGCCGGGCGACGACACCCGGTCGGGTTCGACCCGGGTGTCCGTGGTTCAACCGGTGGGCGAGCGGTCCCGGCCGGTGGTGGCGGCGACGAGCACCACCCCGACGCCGGCGACGCCGATCTGGACGAGCAGGTCCGGGACGCCGAACCCGGTGGCGCCGAGGCCGGCGAGCCGGGCGGCGACACTGCCGAGCAGTGCCGCGACGGTGCCGACCGCCGGGGTGAGCCACACCGGGATGCCCCGCCGGCCGGGCATGACGAGCCGGCCGAGGGCACCCACGACGAGGCCGACGACGAGGGCGCTGATCAGGCCGTGGACGCTCATGCTGCCTCCTGCGCCGGAGCTGCCGGTACCGCCGCTGTCCGGCGGGTCAGTGCGGGGTGGCGACCGCGGCCCTGCCGCAGGCGGCCGGCACCGGCCGCGCGGGTGGTACCGCCGGGTCGCCGGCCGGTGCGGTGCCGGTCACCACCGGTAGGACCTGGTCCAGGCGGGCGGTCTGCAGGATGCGCCGGATCCGCGGGTTCGGGTCCCGGACGGTGAGCGTCCCGTCGGCCCGCGCCAGCCGCCGGTGCACGTCCAGCAGCAGGCCGATCGCGGCGGCGTCGACGTGCCGGCAGCGGGACAGGTCCACCACCACCTGCGCGGGACGCAGGGCCAGCAGCCGGTCGAACACGGCGCCCGTCTCCGGCAGGCAGGCCAGGTCGAACTCGGTGACGCACACCTCGACCAGCGGCAGCGTGCACCCCGCGGGCGCCAACGGCGTCGTCACGGTCGTACCCCTTTCCTCGCGGACCCGGTCGCCCACCACCGTGCCGGGCCGGTGCGGCGGTCACCGCGCGGACCTGTGACAGTTGCGTGACAAATCCGCCAGCCGGCGGCCACGGTTGGCGGCCCGCCCGGCGGCCCGGGGATGATGCCGGGCATGACGGCCGTACTGGTGATCGAGGACGACGACCGTATCCGCCTGGCCCTGCTGCTCGCGCTCGAGGACGAGGGGTACGACACCCTCGGTGCGGCCACCGCCGAGGAGGGCCTGCGCCGCCAGCGCCGCGAGCCGGCCGACTACGTCCTGGTGGACCTGATGCTGCCGGGCCTCGACGGCTTCGAGTGCATCCGGCAGCTGCGCCGGGACGACGACGTGCCGATCGTGGTGGTCAGCGCCCGCGACGACACCCACGACATCGTCGCCGCGCTGGAGGCCGGCGCCGACGACTACGTCGTGAAGCCGGTGGCGATCAAGGAACTGACGGCCCGGCTGCGCGCCCTGCGCCGCCGCGCCCGTCCGGTCGTCGCCACCGCACCGCCGGTGCTCGTCTTCGGCGACCTGGAGATCAGCCCGGAGGCGGGGGAGGTGCGCCGCGCCGGCCGGCCCGTGCCGGTGACCCGCACCGAGTTCCGGCTGCTCTGCGAGCTGGCCGAGCACGCCGGCCGGGTGCTGTCCCGGCAGCAGCTGCTCAGCCTGGTGTGGGGCTACGACAGCGGCGACGAACGACTGGTCGACGTGCACGTCGGCCGGCTGCGGCAGAAGATCGAGCCGGACCCGGCGAACCCCGAGCACCTGGTCACCCTGCGCGGCCTCGGCTACAAGTTGCAACGATGAGACGCCTCGGACTGCGTGCCCGGGTCACCGCCGCGTACGCCGTCGGCGCCCTCCTGCTCGCCGTGTCGATGGCCCTGGTCTCCTACGAGCTGACCCGCCGCTCGCTGCTCGACGAGCGGGAACGCACCGCCCTGCGCGTCGCCTACTTCGACGCCACCGTCGTACGGGCCGGCCTCGACACGGACGTCCCCGACGTGGTGGCGGTGCTCCGCTCGCTGGACACCGGCGGCAGCCGGCGCCCCGTGCTGCAACTCGACGGCCGGTGGTACGCCCGCACCGCCGAACCGGTCGCCACCACCGCCATCCCCGCCGAGCTGCGCCAGGCCGTCGCCACCGGTGCGCCGGCGGTGCAGCGGGTCCGCGTCGACGGCCAGACCGCGCTGGTGGTCGCCGTTCCGCTCTCCGCGACGGCCACGTACTACGAGGTCAACTCCCTGCGCGAGCTGGAGCAGACGTTCCAGGTGCTGGCGCTCGCGCTGACCACCGTGGCGATCATGGTCGCCGGGTCCGGGGCGGCGCTCGGCTGGTACGCCACCCGGCACGGCCTGCGCCCGCTGACCGCCGTCGCCAGTGCGGCCGAGAAGATCGCCGCCGGTGACTTCACCACCCGCCTCGACCCGGCCACCGACCCCGACCTGACCCGGCTCTCCACCTCGTTCAACCAGATGGTCGACCAGCTCGCCCACCGCATCGAGCGGGACCGCCGCTTCGCCGCCGACGTCAGCCACGAACTGCGCTCCCCCCTGCAGACCCTCGCCGCCGCGGCCAGCGTCCTGGCCCGCCACCGTGCGCACCAGGACGAGCGCACCGCCACCGCCGCCCGGCTGGTCGCCGACGAGATCGACCGGTTCCAACGCCTGGTCAACGACCTGATCGACCTCGCCCGCAGCGACCAGCCCGCACACCGCGTCCCGGTGGACGTGGTCGCCCTGGCCCGCGAGGCGTGCGCGGCCCGGGACCTGCCGCTCTCCCTGGTGCACACCGCACCGCGGCTGCCCGTGACCTGGCGGGTCGAGCGGCGACGCGTCGCGCAGGTGCTGGCGAACCTGCTGGACAACGCGGTGACCTACGGCGGGGGACCGGTCGCGCTGCGGCTGACCCGCGACGGCGACACCGGCGTCATCGAGGTCGACGACGAGGGGCCCGGCGTACCCGTCGAGGACCGGGACGCGATCTTCGACCGCTTCGTCCGGGGGCGGGCCGCGCACACCCGCGGCACCGGCGACGGCACCGGCCTCGGGCTCGCCCTCGTCGCCCAGCACGCCGCCGCCCACGCCGGCGACGTCGCCGTCACCGACCGCCCCGGCGGCGGCGCCCGCTTCCGGGTCACCCTGCCGGGGAGCCTGCCGTGAACCGCCGCCGCCTCGCCCCGCTGGCCCTCGTCGCGTTGCTCGCCGGCTGCGGCGTCCCCACCGACGACGCCCCCGTACGGTCCAGCCGCCGCCCGGGCCGTTCCCCGTGCCGGCCCCGGCCGACAGCACCGCGCCCGCCGGTCCCGCCACCGAGACGCTCTGCTTCGTCCGCGACAACCGGATCGTCCCGGTGCTCCGACGCGTCGACCGGCCGCCCACCGTCGGAGAACACCTGCGGCACCTGCTGGCCGGACCCACCACGACGGAACGCGACGCCGACGTCGCCAGCGCCCTGCCCGGCGCGATCAGCGCCGCCAGCGCCGCCGTGGCCGGCAACCGCGCCCAGGTGACCCTCGACGACGCCGGGGACGACACCGGCCGCAGCGACGAGGTGCTGGCCTTCGGGCAGATCGTCTGCACCCTCACCAGCCGCGCCGACGTGACCGCCGTGGTGTTCCAGCGGGACGGCGCGCCGCTCGGCGTGCCCCGCGCGGACGGCTCACTCTCCACCGGGCCGCTGACCCGGGCCGACTACGCCCCCCTGATCAGCCCGCGCTGACCCCCGACGAGCCGTCACCGCCGACCGGGGTGCCGTTGCCGGCGGCGCGGGCGTGACCGGCCTCACCCGGCCCATGACAGTCGTGTGACAAAACAGGCCCACGCCCCGGTCGCCGGTTTGGGCGGCCCGCCGCGCGGGGCACGGAGACGTCGCTGACGACGAGACTTCTAGGAAGGGACGGCTCCCGTGGAGGTAACGGGCTTCTTCACCGCCATCATCATCGGACTGATCATCGGCGCCCTCGGCCGGCTGGTGGTGCCCGGCAAGCAGAACATCCCGATCTGGCTCACCCTGCTGATCGGTGTGGTCGCCGCGATCCTCGGCACCCTCGTCGCCGGCGCCCTCGGCGTCGACGACACCAGCGGCATCGACTGGATCGAGCTGCTGCTCCAGGTCGTCTTCGCCGCGATCGGCGTCTTCATCGCCGCCGGCGCCTACGGCCGCCGCCGCCACTGAGCCGCACCCCGATGGGCCCACCTCCCGCCCGGGAGGCGGGCCCATCGGTGCGTCAGGCGACCGTCGCCAGCAGGGCGTGCACGCCCTCGGCGTCCGGATGGGCCATCTCGGTCAGCAGTCCGTACGCGGTCCGCCAGGTCTCCCGCGCCCCGTCCCGGTCGCCGGTGTCGACCTGCACGTCACCGAGGCGTACCAGGGTGCGCGCCTGCTGGTAGCGGTCACCCACCTGCGCCCGCAGGTCGGCCGCGCACCGGTACGCGGTGATCGCCGCCCGGTGCCGGCCGAGGGCGTGCTGGACCGAGCCGAGGGTGTCCCGGACGGCCGCCTCCCCCCGCCGGTTGCCCACCCCGTCCAGCAGCGTGATCGCCTCCTCGACGATTGGCAGCGCCGCCTCGGCCCGGTTGCGCTCCAGGTGGTTGACGGCGACCAGGTTCAGGGTCAGGCCCTGCCCGTTGCGGTTCCCCGCCGCCCGATAGAGCTCCAGTGCCAGCCCTGCGTGGTGCAGCGCCAGTTCGGCGCGGCCCTGCCACTGGTGGGTGGTCGCCAGGCCGCGCTGGCCGGCCGCCTGCCCCTCGACGTCGCCGAGCCGCGCGAAGAGCGCGAGCGCCGCGGTGAAGTGCGGCAGCGGATCCTCGACGTCGGTGACCAGGGCGGCCAGACCCAGCCCGCGGTGGACCTGGGCGAGAGCGTAGGTGTCGTCGAGCCGGCGCGCGGCCCGCAGCGCGGTGTGCAGCGCCGCCGTCCAGTCGGCCCAGTGCCCCCACCGCTCCAGGTACTGCTCCAGCGTCCAGGCCAGCCGCCAGGCGGCGTCGTCGCAGCCGTCGGCGTACGCGGCCTCGACGGTGGCGAGCAGCGCCGGGCGGTGTCCGCTGAACCAGTCGGCGGCGGTGCCCTCGTCCCCGGGCCGGACGACCGTCACCGCGGGTTCCGGCTCCGAGAGCAGCACGATGGCCGGCCGGGTGGGGCTGATCTGCCGGTCCGCCGCGTACGCCGAGTGCAGGTAGTGGTCGTACAGCCGGCGCAGCGCCGCCTCGCGTTCCTCGGCCGACCCGTCCGCGCACAACTCGGCGGCGTAGGCGCGCAGCAGGTCGTGGAAGGCGTACCGGCCGGGCAGCGGCTCGGTGACCAGGTGCGCCCCGGTGAGTTCGGCCAGCAGCGGCCGGACCCGGTCGACCGGCGTGCCGGCCAGGCTGGCGACCGCCTCGACGGCGGCCGGTGCACTCGGATGCAGCGCCAGCAGGCGGAACAGCCGCGCCGCGGCGGGGCCGAGCGCGGCGTACGACCAGGAGAAGACCGTCCGCGCGTCGGCGCTCGCCTCGGGACCGGTGAACGACCCGAGACCACCGGCGGCCCGGCGCAGCTCGTCGGCGATCGAGGCGAGCGGGAACTGCCGGTGGGTGGCGGCCCGGGCGGCGACGATGGCCAGCGCCAGCGGCAGTCGGGCGCACCGCTCGACGATCTCGTCGACGGCGTCCGGTTCGGCGGCGATCCGGGCCCGGCCGATCCGGCGGGTCAGCACCTCCCGGGCGTCGTCCCGGTCCGGCAGCCCCAGCGGGACCGGGTGGGCGCCGTGCGTGGCGACCAGACCGGGCAGCTGGCTGCGACTGGTGACGATGACCAGGCTGCCGGCCGCGCCGGGCAGCAACGACCGGACCTGCCCGGTGTCGCGGGCGTTGTCCAGCAGGATCAGCGTCCGCCGCCCGGCGAGCAGGCTGCGGTAGAGGGCGGCCTGCGCGTCCACCTCGGCGGGCACCTGGCGCGACGGCACCCCGAGGGCGGTCAGGAACCCGCGCAGCGCCTCCTCGGTGGGGGCGGGCCCGGCCGGGTCGAAGCCGCGCAGGTCGACGTAGAGCTGGCCGTCCGGGTAGCGCGGGGCGAGCCGGTGCGCGCAGTGCACGGCCAGCGTGGTCTTACCGATGCCGGCCATGCCGGTGACCACGCTGACCAGTGGTGCGCCGGTCGTCCCGGCCGACGTCAGCCCGTCGACCAGCTCCGCCACCTCGTCCCGGCGGCCGGCGAAGACCGCGAGGTCCGCCGGGAGCTGGGCCGGCAGGGGACTGACGGGCGCCGGATCCGGCTGCGTCGGCGTACGGCCGGGGGTCGGCTGCCGGCCGTGCGCGGTGCGCCGGCGGCCGGCGCGGGCGGCTGAGGTCAACGCCGTGCGGCGCTCCGGGTCGAGCCGCAGGGCGTCGGCGATCGCCGCGACCGTACGGGTCTGCGGACCGTGGCTCACCCCGCGTTCCATGTCACTGATCGCCCGGTCGCTGACGCCGGAGCGTTCCGCGAGCTGTTCCAGGGTCAGGTCGGCGCTCTGGCGCAACGTTCGCAGCAACGGCCCGAAGGCCTCGTCGTCCGGCATCTGGATCTCCCGGGGGTGGTTCTCCGGGGGATTCTTCCACGCGCCGCCGGCCGGTCGACCGGTTCGTGACCGGCGTCCCACCTGGTGCGCTGCCCCGCCCCGGTCAGCCCTCCACGTACGCGGCGAGGTGCTCGCCGGTGATCGTGGCGCGGGCGGCGACCAGCTCCGCCGGGGTGCCCTCGAAGACGATCCGGCCACCGTCGTGGCCGGCGCCCGGGCCCAGGTCGATGATCCAGTCGGCGTGTGCCATGACCGCCTGGTGGTGCTCGATCACGATGACCGACTTGCCGGCGTCGACGAGCCGGTCGAGCAGGCCGAGCAGCTGCTCGACGTCGGCGAGGTGCAGGCCGCTGGTCGGCTCGTCGAGGACGTAGACGCCGCCCGGCTCGCCCAGATGGGTGGCGAGCTTGAGCCGCTGCCGCTCGCCGCCGGAGAGCGTGGTGAGCGGCTGGCCGAGACGGAGGTAGCCGAGCCCGACATCGGCCAGGTGGGACAGGATCCGGTGCGCCGCGGGTGTCTTCGCGGCGCCGGCGGCGAAGAACTCGCCGGCCTCGTCGACCGACATGGCGAGCACCTCGCTGATGTTCCGGCCGCCGAAGGTGTGTTTCAGCACCTCGGCCTGGAACCGCCTGCCCTCGCACTCCTCGCAGACGGTGGCCACGCCGGCCATCATCGCCAGGTCGGTGTAGACGACCCCGGCACCGGTGCAGGCCGGGCAGGCGCCCTCGGAGTTGGCGCTGAACAGCGCCGGCTTCACGCCGTTGGCCTTCGCGAACGCCTTGCGGATCGGGTCGAGCAGTCCGGTCCAGGTCGCGGGGTTGCTGCGCCGGGAGCCCCTGATGCCCGCCTGGTCCACCGCCACCACCCCGTCCCGGCCCGACACCGAGCCGTGGATCAGGGAACTCTTGCCCGAGCCGGCCACCCCGGTCACCACCACCAGCACGCCGAGCGGGATGTCGACGTCGACGTCGCGCAGGTTGTGGGTGCCGGCGCCGCGCACCGGCAGCACCCCGGTGGGCGTACGCACCGACGGCTTCAGGGCGGCCCGGTCGTCCAGGTGCCGCCCGGTGACCGTGCCACTGGACCGCAGCCCCTCGACGGTGCCCTCGAAAACCACCTCGCCGCCGCCGCTGCCGGCACCGGGACCCAGGTCGACGACGTGCTCGGCGATCGCGATCACCTCGGGCTTGTGCTCCACGACCAGCACGGTGTTGCCCTTGTCGCGCAGCTGCCGCAGCAGGTCGTTCATCCGGGCGATGTCGTGCGGGTGCAGCCCGACCGTCGGCTCGTCGAAGACGTAGGTGACGTCGGTCAGCGCGGAACCGAGGTGCCGGATCATCTTCGTGCGCTGCGCCTCGCCACCGGACAGGGTGCCCGAGGGGCGGTCGAGGCTGAGATAGCCCAGCCCGATCGCCACGAACGAGTCGAGGGTGCGCCCCAGCGACGCCAGCAGCGGCGCCACGGACGGCTCGTCCAGCTGCCGTACCCAGACGGCGAGGTCGCTGATCTGCATCGCGCAGGCGTCGGCGATGCTGATGCCCCTGATCTTCGACGACCGGGCCGCCGCGGTGAGCCGGGTGCCGGCACACTCCGGGCAGGTGGTGAAGGTGACCGCCCGCTCCACGAAGGCGCGGATGTGCGGCTGCATCGCCTCCGGGTCCTTGGCGAGCATGGACTTGCGGATCTTCGGGAGCAGCCCCTCGTACGTCAGGTTGATGCCCTCGACCTTGATCTTCGTGGGCTCCCGGTGGAGCAGGTCGTGCAGCTCCCGCTTGGTGTACCTACCGATCGGCTTGTCCATGTCGAAGAAGCCGCAGCCGCCGAAAATGCGGCCGTACCAGCCGTCCATGGTGAAGCCGGGCACGGTCAGCGCACCCTCGTTGAGCGATTTGCTGTCGTCGTAGAGCGCGGACAGGTCGAAGTCGGTGACCGCGCCGCGCCCTTCGCAGCGGGGGCACATCCCGCCGGTGATGCTGAAGCTGCGCCGCTCCTTCGTGGTCCGACCGGCGCGTTCCACGGTGACCGCGCCCGCTCCGCTGATCGAGGCCACGTTGAAGGAGAACGCCTGGGGCGAGCCGATGTGCGGCCGGCCGAGCCGGCTGAAGAGGATGCGCAGCATCGCGTGCGCGTCGGTGGCGGTGCCGACCGTGGAGCGGGGATCGGTGCCGAGCCGCTGCTGGTCGACGATGATCGCGGTGGTCAACCCGTCGAGGACGTCGACGTCGGGCCGGGCCAGCGTCGGCATGAAGCCCTGCACGAACGTGCTGTAGGTCTCGTTGATCATCCGCTGCGACTCCGCGGCGATCGTGCCGAACACCAGTGAGCTCTTGCCCGAGCCGGAGACCCCGGTGAACACCGTCAGCCGGCGTTTCGGGATCTCGACGCTCACGTCCCTCAGGTTGTTGACCCGGGCGCCGACCACCCGGATCAGGTCGTGGCGGTCGGCGGCGTGCGGCGCCGGCGAGCCCGGGTCCGTCCCGGTGGCCGTGGTCATCGTCTCTCCATCGCTCGGGCGGGTCGGGGACGCGGTGGCCGGACGGCTCAGCGCGTTTCCCGGATGCGGATCAGGTTGCCGGCGGGGTCGCGGAACGCGCAGTCGCGCATGCCGTACGCCTGCTCGATCGGCTCCTGGACCACCTCGGCGTCGCTGGCCTGGAGCTTCTCGAAGGTGCCGTCGAGGTCCGGGGTGGCCAGCAGGATCCAGCCGTAGGTGCCCTTGGCCATCATCTCGGTGATGGTGCGCCGCTCGTCGTCGGTGACCCCGGGGTCGACGGCCGGCGGCGCCAGCAGGATGGAGGTGTCGGGCCGGCCGACCGGGCCGACCGTGATCCAGCGCATCTTGCCCTGCCCGACGTCGTTGCGGACCTCGAAGCCCAGCACGTCGCGGTAGAAGGCCAGCGAGGCGTCCGGGTCGTCGTGCGGGAGGAAGGTGGTGTTGATGGTGATGTCCATGTCGATCAGGCTAGGTGCGCCGGCACGAGCTGCGCTTCTCGATTCCTGACCGGTCGGGTCACCTGTTTCGCCAGGCACGGCGGCATCCCCGCGGTCACCCGCGCCCCCTCCTGCCGGTAGACGCTGGGCGACACCCCGACCAGCTCCGAGAAGCGGGTGCTGAAGGTGCCCAGCGACGAGCAGCCGACCGCGAAGCAGATCTCGGTGACGCTGAGGTCACCGCGCCGCAGCAGCGTCATCGCCCGCTCGATCCGCCGGGTCATCAGATAGGAGTACGGCGACTCGCCGTACGCGCGCCGGAACTCGCGGCTGAGGTGCCCGGCCGACATGTGCGCGCCCCGGGCCAGCGCCTCGACGTCCAGCGGCTGCGCGTACTCCCGGTCGATGCGGTCGCGGACGCGGCGCAACCGGGCGAGGTCCCGCAGCTGCTGCGCCGGGTCGGGTCTGCTGGTCACCTGCGCGATCGTGCCACGCGGCACCCCGGTTGCCCAGCACCGCACCGCACAGACACCCCCTGAGGTGCGCAAACGGGCGGACGCGGCCGGTTTCCGCGCCACTTCTGCGTGTCTTCTTCGTGGTGCCTCCGGACGCGGCCCGGTTGACTCTGGGTGAGCGATTCGCCAAGGCCGGCAGGCGCGGGGCCTGCGGGACTTCCGGCGACCCGATCCCCTCTCATCACCAGGAGTGCGCCATGCCCTACGTCAAGGTCGGCGAAGAGAACAGCGGCGACATCGAGATCTACTACGAGGACCACGGGACCGGCCAGCCGGTCGTGCTGATCCACGGCTACCCGCTCAACGGGGCGTCCTGGGAGAAGCAGTCCCGGGAGCTGCTCGCGGCCGGCCACCGGGTCGTCACGTACGACCGGCGCGGCTTCGGCCGGTCCAGCCAGCCGACGGTCGGCTACGACTACGACACCTTCACCGCCGACCTGAACACCCTGCTGGAGCACCTCGACCTGCGCGACATCATCCTGGTCGGCTTCTCCATGGGCACCGGCGAGGTGACCCGCTACCTCGGCACCTACGGCTCGGACCGGGTCCGCAAGGCGGCGCTGCTGGGCGCCATCCCGCCGTTCCTGCTGAAGACCGACGACAACCCCGAGGGGGTCGACCGGCAGGTGTTCGAGGACATCAAGGCCGCCGTGGTCGCCGACCGGCCGGCGTACTTCAAGAGCTTCCTCGACAACTTCTACAACGTCGACGTGCTGGGCGGCACCCGGATCAGCGACGAGGCGTGGCAGAACAGCTTCGTCACCGCGCTCGGCGCCTCCACGTACGCCGCGTACGCCTGCGTCGACACCTGGCTGACCGACTTCCGCGACGACCTGGCGAAGATCGACGTGCCGACGCTGCTGGTCCACGGCGACGCCGACCGGATCCTGCCGCTCGAGGCCACCGCCGCCCGGCTGCCGGGGCTGATCGCCGACCTGCGCTTCGAGGTGGTCCCGGACGGCCCGCACAACATCGCCTGGACGCACCCGGAGCTGGTCAACCGCTATCTGCTCGACTTCATCGCCGCATGAGCCGCCCGTCCGCGCCGACGGTGGTGCTGGTGCACGGCGCGTTCGCCGACGCGTCCAGCTATGCGGCGGTGACCGCGGAGCTGCTCGCCGGGGGCGTCGAGGTCGTCGTGCCGGCGGTACCCAACCGCAGCCTGACCGGTGACGCCGCGTACGTCGCGTCCGTCGTCCGGCAGATCCCCGGCCCGGTGCTGCTCGTCGGGCACTCCTACGGCGGCGCGGTCATCACCGTCGCCGGGGCCGAGCAGAACGTGGTCGGCCTGGTCTACCTGGCCGGCTACGCCCTGGCGGAGGGGGAGAGCCTCGGCGAGCTGCAGGGCCGCTTCCCCGACTCCGACCTGGCCTCGGCGCTGGTCCAGACGCCCTACCCGACGGGAGACGGCGGGGAGGGCACCGACGTCTCCGTCGACGCCCTGCGGTTCCCGGCGATCTTCGCCCACGACGTCGACCCGGACCTCGCCGCCGTGCTGGCGGTCTCCCAGCGGCCGCTGGCCGCGGCCGCGTTCCGCGAGCCGGCGCCGGTGGCGGCCTGGAAGACCCGGCCGTCCTGGGGCGTGGTGGCCGCCGCCGACCACACCATCAACCCCGACGTGGAGCGCTTCGGCTACCAGCGGGCCGGGATGACCACGGTCGAACTCGACTCGTCCCACCTGATGATGCTGTCGCGCCCGACGGACGTCGTCGCGGTGATCCGCGAGGCGATCCGAGCCACCTCCGCCTGACCGACCGACCGGCGGTGACCGGCCCGGCGGCGACGCCGGGCCGGCCCGCCCCCTTCCGACAGGAGAAACCCCATGGCAGTCGTCGACGGCATTCTGGACTCGACGGACCGGAAGGTCACCGGTGAGGCGCTGCAACAGGCGCTGGCCGACCTGCTGAACCTGGGCATGCTGGCCAAGCAGGCGCACTGGAACCTGACCGGCCCGCACTTCCGCAGCCTGCACGGGCAGCTCGACGACCTCGCCGACCTCGCCCGCCGGTACGCCGACGAGGTCGCCGAACGGGCGGTCGCGGTCGGGTTCAACCCGGACGGCCGGGCCGCGACGGTCGCCGCGCAGTCCACCCTGCCCACCCTGGAGCACGGCGACGTCGAGGAGGGCAGCGCGGTCGAGATCGTGACCGACGCGCTGTTCGCCCTTGTCCGTACGCTGCGCCAGGCCGTCACCGACACCGCGACGAGCGACCCGGTCTCGCAGGACCTGCTCATCACCGTCACCGGGGCCGTCGAGCAGCAGCACTGGCTGTTCCGCGCCCAACGCTGACCGACCCGACGGAGAGGACCCGCCATGTCCACCCTGCTCACCCCACGGACCGACGTCCGGCGTGCCGACCAGCGTTTCAAGACCCGCATCGCCTGGCTGGACAGCAAACACTCGTTCTCCTTCGGCCGGCACTACGACCCGGCCAACACCCACCACGGACTGCTGCTGGTCAACAACGACGACATCGTCCGCCCGGGCACCGGCTTCGAGACCCACCCGCACCAGGACATGGAGATCGTCACCTGGGTGCTGCGCGGTTCCCTCGTGCACCAGGACTCCACCGGCCACAGCGGCGTCATCTATCCCGGGCTGGCGCAGCGGATGAGCGCCGGGACCGGCATCCTGCACAGCGAGAAGAACGACGCGTACCGGCTGGAGCCCGACCGGCCGCACGACGAGGTGCACTTCGTGCAGATGTGGGTGGTGCCCGACGAGTCCGGGATCACGCCCGGCTACGAGCAGTTGGAAATCGACGACGAGCTGCTCTCCGGCCGGCTCGTCCCGGTCGCCTCCGGGATGGACCGGCACGCCGGTGCCGCCGCCATCCGGATCCGGAACCGGTACGCGGCGCTGCACGCCGCCCGGCTCCAGCCGGGGCAGAGCGTGCAGCTGCCCGACGCGCCCTACCTGCACCTGTTCGTGCCGCGCGGAGCGGTGACCCTGGAGGGCACCGGACCACTGGGCGCCGGCGACGCCGTGCGGTTCACCGCCACCGGTGGTCAGCGGGTCACCGCCACCGAACCGGCGGAGATCCTCGCCTGGGAGATGCACGCGACCCTGTCCGACCAGGCGGGCTGATCCGAGGCCACCAGGGCGGGCTGATCCCCGGGTCACCAGGGCAGGCGGAACGACCAGCCGATCAGTCGGCGGACCCGGGCCGCCTGCCGCCCGTACTGGCGGCGCAGCAGCCAACTGGTCACCGTCGTCATCAGCCGGGACCGGCGGTCCAGGCCGGCGAGCACCTCCTCGGTCGCGGCCAGCACCCGGTCGATCTCCGCCTCGGTGCAGGTCAGCGGCGGGTAGAGCCGCAGCACCGGCCGGCGGATCTCCTCCGACAGCGAGAAGCCGGTGTGGATGCCGCGCGCCGCCAGTCCCATGGTGAGCATCAGCTCGACCGCCGGGTTACGGGTCCGCAGGCCGGTCATCAGGCCGATCGCGGGGGCGTCGAGCACGTGCCGGGGGTGGCGTCGGACGATCTCGGCCAGCCCCTGCCCGAGCCGGGCACCGAGCACGGCGGCCCGGGCCGGCAGGTCCCGTTCGCGGACCTCGATGATGGTGGCCGCGGCGGCGGCGACGGCCAGCGCGCTGGTGCAGCTGTCGGCGGTGAGCAGCGCCTCGTGGTGCCCGGGATGCCGTCGGGCGTCCTCGACGACCTGCCGGGTCAGCGCGCAGACCGCCACCGGCACGACGCCCCCGGTCAGCGACTTGGACAGCAGCATGATGTCCGGCGACACCCCGTCGTGGTCGACGGCGAACATCCGGCCGGTGCGCCCGAAACCGGTCTGGATCTCGTCGGCGACCAGGAGCGTGCCGGTGTCGGCGCAGGCCCGGGCCACGGCGGCGAGATAGCCGGCCGGCGGCACGGTCAGGTAGCCGCCGCCGAGGACGGGTTCGACGATCACCGCCGCGACCCGGCGGTCGGCGAGCGCCGCCTCGACGGCCCGGGCGTCGCCGTACGGCAGGACGACGAGGTCACCGCCGAGCGGCTCGAACTGGTGGCGCTGGTGGGCCTGGCCCAGCACCGGCATCGAGCCGAGGGTCTTGCCGTGGTAGCCGCCCTCCAGCACCACGATCCGGGGCCGGTCCGGTCGGGCCAGCCGCACCGCGCGCAGCGCCGTCTCGGTGACGTCCGCGCCGGAGCAGCCGAGGACGAAGTGTTCCAGCCCGGCCGGCAGCACCTCGCGCAGCAGCACGCAGAGTTCGGCGGTGGCCGGGTGGACGGCACCGGGCGGGACGGTGGGCGCCGCGTACAGGGTGTCGAGCACGGCCGCGCGGACCCGCGGGTTGCCGTGCCCGACGAGGAAGACACCGAAGCTGCCGGCGAGGTCGAGCGCCTCGGCGCCGTCCTCGGACCAGACCCGGGTGCCCTCGGCGTGCCCCTCGAGCTGCCGTCCGGAGCCGGCGAGCATGGCGGCGGCCGTCGGGTTCCAGTGTCGCCCGAGGGCGGCCAGCACGCCCTCCCGGCTCTCGACGGCGGTCACCGGGTCACCGCCTGCGGGGTCAGCCGGCCGGCGGCGGCGGCCACCCGGTCCAGCAGGGTTGTCACGTCGGGCGGGTCGGCGGTCAGCGGGGGCAGCACGGCGAGCACCGGGCCGGTGGGCCGGCGGACCAGGACCCGCTCCCGGGCCAGGCCGAGGGCGAGCGAGGCGGCGGTCTCCGCCGAGTCGGTACGCAGCCAGATCAGTGACCCGTCGGCGCCGACCGCCCGGACGGGCCCGTGCGGGTCGGCCAGCCCGCCGAGGGTCCGGACGGCCTCGGTGGCCACCGCCCGTTGCCGTGCCGGCAGGTCCTCGTCCCGCACCACGGCGAGGACGGCGGTGACCGCGGCGGCCGAGAGCGGGTTCGCCCCGAAGGTGGATCCCTGGACGGTGGGGTTGCGGCGGCCGTAGACGCGGTCGTACCGGGCCGCGGTGGTGATCATGCAGCCGACCGGGACCGCGTCGGCGCCGATCGTCTCGCCGAGGACCACCGCGTCGGGCAGGACGGGCAGCAGGTCGCTGGCCAGGCCCGCACCGACCCGGGCCGGGCCGGTGGTCCGCTCGTCGACGACCAGCAGCACGTCGGCCGCGTCGCAGGCGGCCCGCAGGCGGTGCCACCACGACGGCGGCAGGTCGGCCAGCGCCCGGCCCGGCGCGGCCGGCGCGAGCACCACGGCGGCGACGCTGTCGTCGACCAGGTCGGCCAGTTCCGCCGCCCGGTCGGCCGGCACGCCGACCGGCTGCAACGGCGCGTCCGCCGACAGGCCGGACCCGAGGGTGAGGGCGAGCCCGTGGCTGAGGCTGCCGTGGTCCGCGCCGCGCAGGCCGAGCATCCGCCGTCGCTCCGGGTGGCTGCCCTTGGCGAGCTTCAGCGCCGCGTCGAGCGCCTCCGCGCCGCTGTTGCAGAGGTAGGACATGGTGAGCGGCCCCGGCGCGAGGGCGTCCAGCGCGGTGACCGCCTCGGCCAGCGGACGGCTGACGAACACCCGGCTGGACAGCGCCACCCGCCGCAGTTGCGCGGCGATGCGCGCGGTCACCGCCGGGTGGCCCGGGCCGAATCCGCCGCCGGCCGCGTCGAGCCACTCGGTGCCGTCCGCGGCGGACAGCCGGGCCCCGACCTGCCGGCGGACGACGGGACCGTCGACCGCCGCACCGAGCATCGACATCGCGACCACCTGGGCCGGGTCGGCCGGCCTCATCGGACGCTCCGCTGTGCCGCGCGCCGGGGCGGCCCGGTGGGAACCGCGCAACGTACTGGGAAATCGGTCACGGCACCGGCCTCGCCTTCGTCGGATGGTCCGTACGGCGGAGACCCAGCATGCGGTGGCGCGGCGGTGGCTGTCTTCGTTCAGATTGCGGTCCTGCCCGGGTGCCGGGACCGCGCCCGGGCAGGTGACCGGCGGGTCAGGAACGCGCGGGCGCGTCCCGGCGGACCCGGAACCACAGGTGGGTCACGTACGGCGACTCCACGGTGCGGAACCGCTCCAGCTCGATGTGCTCGGTGCCCAGGTTCTCGAAGAGCCGGCGGCCCGCGCCGAGCAGCACGGGGGCGAGCTGGATGCGCACCTCGTCGACCAGGCCGGCGGCCAGGAACTGCTGGCCGACCTCGGCCCCCATCAGCCGGACGTCCTGGTCGCCGGCCGCGGCGACGGCGCGGGCGTGGGCGTCCCGGACGTCGGTGACGAAGGTGAACGTGCCGCTCTTCTCGACCCGTTCGGCGAGCGGGTCGTGGGTCAGCACGAAGCAGGGCACCGGGAACGGGGTGTCGTTCCAGACGTTGATCCCGACGTCGAACGTGCGCCGGCCCAGCACCACCGCGCCGGTGGCCGACATCTCCCGCTCGATCCCGGCGTCGACCTCGCTGGTCGAGGTGTTGAAGAGCCACTCGTGCAGGCGGAGACCGCCCTCACCCATCGGGTGTTCGACGCTGACGTTGGGACCGGCCATGAAGCCGTCCAGCGACATCGTGACATCCAGCAGAACTCGCGCCATTCCAGCCCTTCCCGAGTGGACACCGCGGTGTCCGGACAGCGTCGTGTAGTGGACACCGTACACATCGACGTGGTGGGGTACCAGCGTGTCACCCCGATGACACGCGGACGCGGTCTTCCCGCCGATGGGACTGCGCATTTTGAAAGATGCACGGTCCGTGCGCCGGAATCGAAGATCGGTGCGCCGGACCGGTCGGGGGAGATGACCGGTCGGCACCGGTGAAGGGGGGAAGTGATGTCGATCGGATCCCTCGCGTCCCGCATCCACGAACAGGCCGACCGGATACCCGACGCGACCGCGTTGCGCTGGCAGGACCGGCTGGTCAGCTACGCCGAGCTGGTCGAGCTGGCGGCGAAGGCGTCCGCCCAGCTGGCCGCCGTACCCACCGCCGGGGCGCCGGTCGCGCTCCGCGCCGGCAAGTCGCCCGAGTCGGTCGCGGCGGTGCTCGCCTGCCTCGCCGCCGGGCAGCCCGTGCTGCTGCTCTCCACCGACCTCGGTGCGCAGGTCTTCGACGCGCTGGTCGCCCGCGCCGGGTGCGCGGCCGTCCTCGCGGCCGAGGACGGGGCCTGCGGGTCCGCCCCGTCCCGGCGGCACCGGCGGCGCGCTGCCGCCGGACACCTGCCTGCTGCTGACCACCTCGGGTTCCACCGGACTGCCCAAGATCGTCCCGTTGTCGGCCGCCGGCGTCGAGCGGTTCGTCGACTGGGCCGCCGAGCAGTTCGACCTCACCGAGGGCACCCGGGTGCTCAACTACGCGCCGCTCAACTTCGACCTCTGCCTGCTGGACGTCTGGGCGACGCTGAGCCACGGCGGGGAGGTGGTCCTCGTCGACCCGGCCCGGGCGGTCCAGCCCCGCTACCTGCTGGAGCTGTTCGCGCAGGCCCGGCCGGCGGTCGTCCAGGCCGTACCGATGCTGTTCCGGCTGCTCACCGAGGCGGCCGACGGGCAGGCATTCCCGGCGGTCCGGCACGTCCTGCTGACCGGCGACCACACGCCGCGCCGGGTCCGCGCCGGGCTGCCGGCCGTGTTCCCCCGGGCGACCTTCCACAACGTGTACGGCTGCACCGAGACCAACGACAGTTTCCTGCACACCTTCGGCCCGGAGCAGGCCGCCACGGACGACGTGCTGCCCCTGGGCCGGCCGATCCCCGGGGTGGAGGTGGCGCTGCTCGACCAGGGGCAGGTGCTGACCGGCCCCGGCACCGGCGAGCTGGTGGTGGCCACGCCGTTCCAGGCCGACGGCTACCTCGGCGACCAGGCGCCGGACCGGTTCTTCCGCCGGGTCACCGACCGGGGCGAGCGGACCTGGTACCGCACCGGGGACCTGGTCCACCGGGGTGCCGACGGCCGGCTGACGCTGGCCGGGCGCAACGACTTCCAGGTCAAGGTCCGGGGTGTACGGGTCAACCTGGAAGAGGTCGAACGGGTCGTCCAGGGCCACGACGGCGTCGTCGAGGCGGTCGTCGTCGCGCTGCCCGACCCGGCGGCCGGCACCCGGCTGCACGCCGTGGTCCGGGTCGACGGCACCGGCCCGAGCAGCCTCGCCCTGCGTACGTACTGCGCCGCCCGGCTCACCCGGGTGGCGATCCCCGACGTGTTCCGACTGGTCAGCGAGGCGCTGCCGGTCGGGCCCACCGGCAAGGTGGACCGCCGCCGGGTCCGTGACCACCTGATGAGGGAGCTGACGTGAGTCTCGCCGACGAGATAACCCGGTACGTGGTGTCGGAATACCTGCCCGGCACCGCCCCCGAGGAGTTGGACCCCGCCTACGACCTGCTCGACACCGGTGTGGTGGACAGCCTGCGGTTGCTCCAGCTCATCGCCTGGCTCGGCGAACGCTACCGCATCCCCATGGACGACCTGGACATCTCGCCGGAGCACTTCCGGTCGGTCGCTGCCATGACGGCGTTCGTCACCGCCGCCCGTGACCACGCCGCCATCGGCTGACCGGACGAGGACTGGACTGATGATCGTTCGCACCAGGGAACAGACCGAACCGGTGGAGTGGGGCAACGGCCTCAGCTACCGCTACCTGCTCGAGACCGACAAGATGGGCTTCACCGTGTGCCACACGGTGGTGCGCGCCGGGACCAAGTCGCAACTGGAGTACCGCCGCCACCTCGAGGCGTGCTACTGCATCGGCGGCCGGGGCTGGGTGCAGACCGCCGACGGCTCCCGCAGCTGGGAGCTGCGGCCCGGCGTGCTGTACGCGTTGAACGAACACGACGCGCACTTCCTGATCGCCGCGCCCGAGACCGACCTGGAACTGGTCAGCGTCTTCAACCCACCGCTCGTCGGTCCGGAGCGACACAACCTGGACTCCGTCGAATTCTCGCAGTACTGAGGCGGCCGGGGTATGCGATGGACCGACGAACAACGGGCGTTGCGCGACGCGGCGGAGCAGGCCGGCCGACTGGTCGGCGCGGACCACCTGGAGCGGGACGCCAGCGGCGAGTTCTCCTGGGACGGCTGGAAGCGGCTCCGGGCGACCGGGCTGTTCGGGCTGCCCTTCCCGGAGCGCTTCGGCGGCCTCGGTCGTGACCTGCCGACCACGATGTACGTCCTGGAGGGGCTGGGCTACGCCTGCCGGGACGCCGGGCTGACCTTCTCCGCCTGCACCCACCTGGTCAGCACCGGCGTCCCGGTGCAGCGCTTCGGTTCCCCGGCGCTGCGGGAGCGCTACCTGCCGGAGATCGTGGCCGGCACGATGATCGGCGCGCACGCGATCACCGAGCCGGCCGGCGGCTCCGACGTCACCAACATGGCCACCACCGCGGTCGCCGAGGACGACCACTTCGTGCTGCGCGGCAGCAAGGCGTTCGTCAGCAACGGCCCGATCGCCGACCTGGTGGTGGTCTACGCGCGGACCGGCCGCCCGGGCAGTCCGGTGGCGGTCACCGCGTTCCTGGTCCGGCGGGACTCGCCGGGCCTGACCGTGGGCGGTCCGATCGGCAAGATGGGGCTGCGCACGTCGCCGCTGTCGGAGCTCTTCCTCGACGACGTGCGGGTGCCCCGCGACCACGTGGTCGGGTCGGTCGGCGCGGGTCTGCTGGTGCTCGACGCGGTGATGCGGTGGGAGATCCTCTGCGGCTTCGCCGGCGTGCTCGGCGAGATGCAGCACCGCCTGGAGCGGTGCGTCGAGTACGCCCGCAGCCGCACCCAGTTCGGGGCCGCCATCGGCTCCTACCAGTCGGTCTCGAACCGGATCGTCGACATGCGGATCGACCTGGAGACCTCCCGCAAGTGGCTCTACGACACCGCCGAGCGGATGGCCGCCGGGGAGAACGTCGCCACCGACGTGGCGATCACCAAGCTGATCGTCAGCGAGAGCAACGTCCGGTCCGCGCTCGCCGCCGTGCAGGTCTTCGGCGGTTACGGCTACACCACCGAGTACGGGCTGGAGAAGGACCTGCGCAACGCGGTGTCCGGCACGATCTACTCCGGCACCTCGGAGATCCAACGCCAGCGGGTGGCGGCCCTGATGGGGCTGGGCCGGACCGCCCCGGCGACCGGCCCGACAGGGGGGCGTACGGCATGAGCGAGACCGACCCGGCACTGGTGCGGGCCACCGAGTTCCTGGACCACGACTCGCCCGTGGTGCGCCGGTTCGTCCGGGACGCCCTCGGCGACGACGCGGGCGGGACGGACGTGGACAAGGCGGTCCGGCTGTACTACGCGGTGCGCGACGGCATCCGCTACGAGGTGTACGGCGCGGACCTGTCCCGGCGCGGACTCACCGCCAGCGGCGTGCTCGAGCGCGGCTTCGGCTTCTGCGTCCACAAGTCCATCGTGTACGCGGCGGCGCTGCGCGCCGTGGGCGTGCCGAGCCGGATCGTCTACGGCGACGTCCGCAACCACCTGGCCTCGCCCCGGCTGCGGGAGCTGGTGGGCGGGGACGTGTTCCGGTTCCACAGCCTGACCTCGGTGCACCTCGACGGCACCTGGGTGAGGGCGACGCCGGTGTTCAACAAGATGCTCTGCAAGCTCTACCGGATCAGGCCGCTGGACTTCGACGGGCGGTCCGACAGCCTCTACCACCCCTTCGACGAGCAGGGCCGGCAGCACATGGAGTTCCTGCAGATGCGGGGCGAGTTCGACGACGTCCCCTACGACCTCGTGGTGGACGGCATCCGGACGGCTCATCCGCTGCTGTTCGCCAGCTCCTACACGACGGCCACCGGGTCGCTGGTCGCCGAGGCAACGACACAGGAGGACTCCCGTGCTGGAGAGAACCAAGTTCCTGCTTGACGAGCAGGACATCCCGACCAGCTGGTACAACCTGGCGGCCGATCTGAAGGGCGGGCCGCTGGCGCCGGCGCTCAACCCGGCCACCGGCGAGCCGCTGACCCGGGACGAGATGGCGTACACCATGCCGGAGCAGCTGATCGAGCAGGAGATCGGCACCGAGCGGGAGTACGAGATCCCCGACCCGGTGCGGCAGATCTATGCGCTGTGGCGGCCGTCGCCGCTGATCCGGGCCCGCCGGCTGGAGCGCGCCCTGGACACCCCGGCGCGGATCTACTACAAGTACGAGGGCGTCGCGCCGACCGGCAGCCACAAGCCGAACACCGGCATCCCGCAGGCGTACTACAACAAGCTGGCCGGCAAGACCGGGCTGGTCACCGAGACCGGCGCCGGGCAGTGGGGGAGCGCCACCGCACTCAGCGCCAACTTCTTCGGGATGACCGCGAAGGTCTACATGGTCCGGGTCAGCTTCGAGCAGAAGCCGTACCGGCGGGCGCTGATGGAGACGTACGGGGCGGTCTGCGTGCCGAGCCCGAGCGAGGAGACCGCGGTCGGCCGGGCCATCCTGGCCGAGCACCCGGACTCCCCGGGCAGTCTCGGCATCGCCACCTCGGAGGCGCTGGAGGCGTTCGGCACCGACCCCTCGCTGGGCTACGTGCTCGGCAGCGCGGCCAACCACGTGCTGCTGCACCAGACGGTGATCGGGCAGGAGGCGATCCGCCAGTTCGCCCTCGCCGACGACTACCCGGACATCGTGGTCGGCTGCGCCGGCGGCGGCAGCAACCTGGCCGGCCTGGCCTTCCCGTTCCTCGGCGAGCAGCTGCGCGGCGGTCGCGCGGTGCGGGTGCTGGCCGTCGAGCCGGCCGCCTGCCCGACCCTGACCCAGGGCGTGGTGGCCTACGACTACGCCGACACCGGCCGGCTGGGGCCGCTGTTCCGGATGCACACGCTGGGGCACGAGTTCGTCCCGCCGCCGGTGCACGCGGGTGGCCTGCGGGCGCACGGCATCGGCCCGATGATCACCCGGACCGTGGAGGACGGGCTGATCGAGCCGGTGGCCGTCCCGCAGACCCGCTGCTTCGAGGCGGGCGTGCAGTTCGCCCGCGCCGAGGGCGTCCTGCCGGCCCCCGAGTCCACCCACGCGGTCCGGGTCGCGGTCGACGAGGCGATCCGGTGCCGGGAGGAGGGCACCTCGCGGACCATCCTGTTCGGGCTGTCCGGGCACGGTCACTTCGACCTGGTGGCCTACCAGAAGTACTTCGCCGGCATCCTGGAGGACGACGCGGTGGACGCGGCGGCGCTGGCCCGCGCCGCGGCGAGCATCCCCCGGATGGCCGCCGTATGACGGGGGCCGCCGGCCGGCGGACGAACCGGGGCATCCTGGTGCTGCTGCTCTTCGCCGCGATGTCCGCCCTGGTGGACGTCTACGCCGGCAACCAGCTCCAGAAGGTCGACACGCTGAGCCTGGCGGCCGTCTCGTTCACCCTCTGCGGGTTGTTCTTCCTCGGCCTCGACCTCGTCCGCCGGGGTCCCGCGGCGACCTTCGCGCCGTTGCGGACCCGGCGGTACGACGTGGTCGCGATCAACGTCTCCACCGCGGTGACCTGGCTGTCGCTGCTGTTCGCGCTGAAATACCTGGAACCCGCGGTGGTGAACGTAGTGGGGCTGGCCATCGGCCCGGTGCTCACCGTCGTGCTGGGTCCGCTGCTGCGCCGGGGCAGCAGCGTGCTGGGCGCCGAGATCGCCGTCTCGGTGGCCATCTGCGGTTTCCTCGCCCTGCTGGTCTGGGCGTCGGTGACCGGGCGCAGCGGGGTCGGTGACGTCGGCGTCGACGCGGCGGTCGTCGGGCTCGCGCTGACCCTGGTCTGCGGGCTCACCTCCACCGCCAACGTCATCTATTCCAAGCGGCTCAGCGACGCAGGGCTCGACCCGCAGTCCGTGCTGGCCGTGCGGTTCTTCCTGATGATGGCGATGACCTGGGGGTTCGTGCTGGTCGGCGACCCGGGCGCCCTGCCGCCCGCGCTGCTGCCGGGGCTGGTCGTCGCGGTGATCGGCGTGGGCCTGCCCATGTACCTCATCCAGGTGGGGATCAAGCACACCGAGCCGATCACCGCCTCGCTGATCTCCGCGCTCTCCCCGCCGATGGCGCTGCTGCTGCAACTGCCGGACGCCCGCCTGCGCCCGTCGGCCGTCACGCTGGTCGGCGTCGTCGGGATCACCGCGCTGGTCGGCGTCGGGGTGCTGGCCCGCGGCCGGCACGAGCGGCGGCCGAGCCCGGCGTCCCTGGTACCGGCCGGCGCACCGGCCCCGACCGAAGCACGGAGCGTGTGATGCGAACGGCGATCGTCGACGCGTGCGGCATCGGGGTCTTCCTGCCCGCCGCCCTCGCCCGGTACGACGTGGACGTCGTGCACGTCCGGTCGGGCACGCCGGACGTGCACCTGCCCTACCCGCCGGGGAACTTCACCCACGAGATCGCGCACGAGGGTGACCTGGCGGCCACCGCCGAGCGGTTGCGGGCGCTGGGGGTGGAGTTCGTGGTGCCGGGCACCGAGTCGGGGGTGCTGCTGGCCGAGGCGCTCTCGGCGGAGCTCGGCACCCCGGGCAACGGGATGAGCCGGCCCCGGGCCCGGCGGGACAAGTACGAGATGGTGGAGGCGGTCCGGGAAGCCGGCCTGCCCGTCGCGCGCAGCATCGCCACCGGCTCGGTCGACGAGCTGGTCGACTGGGCGCAGGACCTCGGCGAGTGGCCGGTGGTGGTCAAGCCCCGCTCCAGCGCCGGCACGGACAACGTGGCGGTCTGCCGGACGGCCGGCGAGCTGCGCGAGGCCGCCGGGCGGGTGCTGGGCAGCACCGACCGGTACGGCGCCCGCAACGACACGCTGCTGGGCCAGCAGTTCCTGCACGGCGACGAGTACTTCGTCAACACGGTCAGCCGGGGCGGGGTGCACCACGTCGTGGAGGTGTGGCGCTACCACAAGCGGCAGCTCGACAGCGGCGCGCTGATGTACGACCACGAGGAGCCGGTGCCGCCGGACGACCCGGTGGTCGGGCCGCTGGTGGCGTACACGCTGGCGGTGCTGGACGCGCTGGAGGTGCGCAACAGCGCCGCACACACCGAGGTCATGCTGACCAAGGAGGGCCCGGTGCTGGTCGAGTCGGCCGGCCGGGCGGGCGGCTCGCACGTACCGGCCATCGTGTCCCGGTGCCTCGGCACCGACCAGATCGACTGCCTGGCCCGGGCGATCGCCCGGCCCGAGGACCTGATCTCCGGCGCGCTGCCGCCGTACCGGCTGCTCAACCGGTTGCGGTACGTGACGCTGATCAACCCGCGGCCCGGGGTCGCCCCGGCCGGCGAGCGCCTCGACCGGATCCGCTCCCTGGACTCGTTCCTGGAGCTGGTGCTGACCGCGCCCGAGGGCGCCCCGATCGGGCCGACCGTCGACCTGGCCACGTCCCCCGGCTACCTCTACCTCAGCTCGCCCGACGTCGGGCAGGTGGAGGCGGACTACCAGCGACTCAGGAGGTGGGAGGAAGCAGACCTGTACGCCACCGGCAGCTGATCCACGTGTTCGCAACGACAAGTGAGGCGGTAGCAGTTCCGTGACGCAGACGATTTCCCACCTCGAGAACCTGGCCGAGTACCCGAGCGACTGGAAGCACCAGGACAAGCAGATCTACCCGGGTGAGAACCTGGCCGTGCCCGGTGGCTACCTCAAGTGGTACGACATCCGGCTCGCCGACCAGGAGGCCACGCCCGAGGTCAGCGACGAGGCGCGTGCCTTCCTGCGGGCCGAGGTCGAGGCCGGGCGGTTGGAGTTCCGCAACGAGATCGGCTTCGTGATGCTGCACCGCGACGGTGCGAAGTACTTCATGCTGGTCTGCGTCTGGCGGGACAAGACCGAGATGTGGCAGGGCCTCTACTACAAGGACCAGGAGGGTTTCCTGCCGTACCCGCCGAAGCCGGGCTTCCTGCGGCCCACCCAGGAGGTGGTGGAGCTGGACTGCACCTCGCACGAGCGCCGGGGCTGGTCCCGCTACCTGCAGTCCAACCGGGACGCGGCGGCCAAGCAGGCGTACATCGACGACGCCTGCACGGGGCAGCTGATCTGAACCCGGTCCGGATGCCCGCCGTCGCCCCGGCGACGGCGGGCATCCGCCTGTCCGGCCCCGGTCCGGGTGCCGGCGACCCGGTTACGCTGGGCGAACGCCGGGGTGCCGCGCCGCGGACGGCGGCCGCTTGTGTACGGTGTCCACATGGAGCGACGATGACCGGCCTGCGCGCCGAACTACCCGGCCCGCCGAAGTCCGGTCCCCGGCGCAGCACCTACCGGCACGGGGACCTGCGGCGGGCCCTGCTCGAGGCGGGCCTGGCGATGGCCCGCGCGGGCGGGCCGGACGCGGTGGTGCTGCGGGAGGCGACCCGGCGGGCGGGGTGGCGCCGAACGCCGCCTACCGGCACTTCGCCGACCGCGACGCGCTGCTGCACGCGGTCTGCTCGTCGGCCCAGTCCGCGCTGGCCGTCGCGATCGAGACGGAACTCGCCGCCGCCCCGACCGAGGGTGACCCGGTGGCCCGCGCCCGCGCCGACCTGCGCGCGGTGGGCACCGGCTACCTGCGCTTCGCGCGGGCCGAGCCGGGGTTGTTCCGCACCGCCGTCTCGGTGCCCGCCGACCTGACCACCGCCACCAGCCCGGACAAGGGCGGCCACAGCGGTCGCAGCCCCTTCGCCCTGCTGGGCGAGGCGTTGGACCGGCTCGTCGACGCCGGCGCGCTGCCGGCCCGGCGGCGCCCCCGGGCCGAGTTCCTGGCCTGGTCCGCGGTGCACGGCCTGGCCACGCTGCTCATCGACGGGCCGCTGCGCAGCGTCGACGACGCCGAGGCCGAACACGTCGGGCAGCTCCTGCTGGACATGGTGGAGAAGGGGCTGTGACGGCGACGCCGGCCGACCCCGCAGGGCCGGCCGGCGTGAACCGCCGCGCTCAGTAGGTGACCACGGCGCGGAACCGGACGTCGCCGACGGCGACCCGGTCGACCGCCTCGGTGACCTGCTCGCTGTCGAACAGCTCCACCATCGGGGTCACCGCGCCCTGCGCGGCCAGCTCCAGCGCCTGCACCAGGTAGGGCAGCCCGTTGTGGGTGGCGCCGAGGATCCGGTGGTTCTGGGCGAAGAACTGCCGGCTCGGGTCGATGGTGAACGAACCGGCCGGGTCGATGGTGGCCAGCACCATCCGGCCGTTGACCCGCAGCCCGGACAGGGCCCGGGTGGCGGCGGCGAACGAGGTACCGGTGACCACGACGACGTCGGCGCCGCCTGAGTCCCGCAGCTCGTCGCCGTCGCCGACCACGAGGTCCGCGCCGAGCTTGCGGACCAGGTCGTGCTTGTCCGGGGTGCCGGTCACCGCGACGGTCTCGAACCCGCAGGCGCGGGAGAACTGCACCGCCAGGTGGCCCAGTCCGCCGATGCCGAGCACCGCCACCCGCTCGTGCGGCTGCGGGTCGGCGGCCCGCAGCGCCGACCACGCGGTGTAGCCCGCGCAGAGCATCGGGGCGGCCAGCTCGTACGACAGCCCCGGTGGCAGCAGCACGGTGCTGTCGGCGGGCACCGCGATGAACTCGGCGTGCCCGCCCTGGCGGGTCATGCCGGTCATCGCCGGCGCCGCGCAGTTCATCGCCGACTGCCCGGTCAGCGGCAGCTGGAGCCGGCAGTACGCGCAGGTGCCGCAGGTGCCCTGCACCCAGGTCGCGCCGACCCGGTCGCCCACCCGACGCGAGGTCACGCCCGGCCCCACCTCGACCACCTCACCGGCCGGCTCGTGCCCGAGGATGGTCGGGTCCATCTCCGGATACGGGTACGTGCCGTCGGTGAGCCACACGTCGTTGCCGCACACCCCGCTGGCCCGGACCCGGATCAGCACCTCGCCCGGTCCCGGCCGGGGCGTCGGCACCTCGCGCAGCTCCCACCGCTGCCGGACACCCGGTACGACCGCAGCTCTCATGACTCGACCACCTCTTCGGACTCGTTGGGGGACTCGGTACGCCTCACGCGGCCGCCGGCACCGCGGCGGCGAGCCGGACGGGCAGCTCGGCGACGCCGTTCATGATGAAGGTGACCTGCGGCTCGATCTGCTCCGGCGGCAGGCCGAGGGTCAGGTCGGGGAAGCGGTCGAAGAGCGCGGGCAGCGCGATCGACGCCTCCAGCAGGGCGAGCTGGTTGCCGATGCAGCGGTACATGCCGTAGCCGAACGACAGGTGGGACTTGTCGGCGCGGGTCGCGTCGAACCGGTCGGCGGTCTCGCCGTGCACCTGCGGGTCACGGCCGATCGCCGCGAAGTTGATCAGGACGGGCTCGCCCCGGGGGATCGTCACCCCGGCGACGGTGACGTCCTCCAGCGGGAACCGGAACGGCAGGTGCGCCACCGGCGCCTCCGCCCGCAGCGTCTCCTCGATCACGTCGGCCCAGCTCACCGTGCCGTCGCGGAGCAGCCGGAGCTGGTCGGGGTGGGTCAGCAGGGCCCGCACCGTGTTCGCGATCAGGTTCATCACCGGCTCGGTCCCGGTGGCCAGCATCAGGTGCAGGGTGCCCATCAGCTCGCTCTCGTTGAGCCGCGAGCCGTCCTCCTCCTGCGCCTGGAGCAGGTCGCTGGTCAGGTCGTCGCCCGGCTCGGCCCGCTTGCTGTCCACGAAGTCCTGCAGGTCGCGGTGCCACTGGGCGACGTTCGCGGCGGCCTCCTCCGGGCTGATGGTGGTGTCCACATTGACCTCACCACCGCGCAGGATCTGCGCCCGGGACTCCTCGGGCACGCCGAACAGGTCACAGATGACCCGGGCCGGCAGCGGGTGCGCGTACCGCCGCTTGAGGTCGACCACCTCGCCCGCCGGCGTGGCGGCGAGGTCGTCGAGCAGCTCCTGCACCGCCTGGTGCACCTTCGGTCGCAGCGCCTCCACCCGGCGCGGGGTGAACGCCTTCGCGGTCAGCCGGCGCAGCCGGCTGTGGTCGGGGCCGTAGCTGGTGGTCATGTTCTCCATCAGCACCCAGCCGATCAGCGGGAAGTCCTCGCCGATCCGGCCCTCGGTGTAGGCCCGCCAGTGCCGGCGGGGGTCCTTGGACAGCCGCGGGTCCGCCATCACCTGACGGGCGGCCTCCTGCCCGGTGACGGACCAGGCGGGGACGCCGCCGGGCAGCACGATCCGGGAGACCGGGCCGCCGGCGCGGATGCGGGCCCCCTCGCCGTGGATGTCCCTGCCGCTGGGGTCGATGAGCACAGGTCGGCCGGTCATGCGAACCTCCGGAAGAATTGGGGACGCCTCGACCACGGGCGCCGTTCACGAAAACGTCGACCGGGGTGTCGTGTCGTCGGCAGGAAATGATTATTCGGCCGTGGTGAATGGGCATCGCCGCTGGCGTTCCGCCCGCTCGACTGTATCCACACGCCGGTCCGGATCAGTTATTCAAAATTGCCGCGCCGGGTCGCCCGGGTGGTGACCGGGCCGGCGGGCGAGGTCCGCACGGAGCCGCCGGGCGGGGGTGCGGCCGGAGCGCAATCCAGGAGGTGCCGGTGGCCGGGGGCGGGTGCCAGGCTGCCAGTGGCCGGGTCCGCCGGCGGACGCCGTCGCGGACCGGCAGCCTTTCGGCGCCGGCCCCGATCGCCATTGTTCCGGGCCCGGCAGTCCGCTTTCCGCACTGGCCGAACAAGGAGAAGAACATGTCGGTTAATCAGTTCACCGTCGCCGACGAGGCCGTCGCCGTCCCGTCGCAGATCGTGGCGGCGTGGGAGAAGAACGACGGCGACGCGTTCGCCGACACGTTCACCTCCGACGGCACGATGATCCTGCCCGGCGACGTGTTCCTGACCGGCCGGGAGCAGATCCGGGCCTTCATGCGCCAGGCGTACGCCGGCCCGTACCGCGGCACCCGGGTCTTCGGCGAGCCGCTGTCGGTGCGCGCCGTCGGCGCGGACGTCGTGGTGGTGGTGACCCGCGGCGGCGTGCTCGCGCCGGGGGAGACCGAGGTCGCGCCGGAGCGCACCATCCGGGCCACCTGGGTGATCGGCCGGGAGGACGGGCAGTGGCGGATCGCCGCCTACCAGAACACCCCCGTCGGCGCCTGAGCCACGGACCGCGAGAGCAGAGAGGGGACCACGATGGCACACCGTGTCGGTGACCGGGTCGTCGTACTCGGCGGCAGCATGGCGGGCCTGCTGGCCGCGCGGGTGCTGTCCGAGTCGTTCAGCGAGGTGGTCCTCGTCGACCGGGACGAGTTGACCGGCGTGGAGGGGGTCCGGCGGGGCGTGCCGCACGGCGGTCACGCGCATGGCCTGGTGGCCCGGGGCCAGCAGATCCTGGAGGAACAGTTCCCCGGGCTGACCACCGAGCTGATCGACGCCGGCGTGACACCGGGCGACTTCAGCGGCGGGATCCGCTGGTACTTCAACGGCCGGCGGGTCCGCTCCGGGCACACCGGCCTGCTCTCCGTGCCGGCCACCCGGCCGGTGCTGGAGTTCCACGTCCGGCAGCGGGTCCAGAAGATCGACAACGTCACGTTCCTGGAGCGGCACGACATCCTCGACCTGGTCACCACGGCCGACCGGGCCCGGGTGACCGGCGTGCGGGTGCGCTCCCGTGACGACGGGACCGAGCGGGTGCTCGACGGGGACCTGGTCCTCGACACCACCGGGCGCGGCTCCCGCACGCCGGCCTGGCTGGCGGAACTCGGCTACCCCCGGCCGCCGGAGCAGCGGGTCAAGGTGGGCCTGGCCTACACCACCCGGCACTACCGGCTGCCCGACGACCCGTTCGGCAAGGAGATCGCGGTCATCCCGATCGCCACGCCCAGCCACCCGCGCGGCGGTTTCTTCTATCGCCTGCCGGGCCCCGGCAACCGGGTGGAGCTGTCGCTCACCGGCGTGCTGGGCGATCACCCGCCGACCGACCCGGACGGCTTCCTGGCGTTCGCGCGGTCCCTGCCGGCGGCGGAGATCTACGAGACGGTGAAGGACGCCGAGCCGATCGACGACCCGGTGACCTTCCAGTTCCCGGCCAGCGTGTGGCGGCACTACGAGCAGCTCGACCGGTTCCCCGAGGGGCTGCTGGTGATGGGCGACGCGGTGTGCAGCTTCAACCCGGTGTACGGGCAGGGCATGACGGTGGCGGCGCTGGAGTCGCTGGTGCTCCGCGACCACCTGCGCCGGGGCGCCCTGCCGCAGGCCCGGGCGTTCTTCCGGGACGTCGCCGCGACGGTGGCGGTGCCCTGGGACTTCTCGGCCGGCGCCGACCTCGGCTACGCCGGGGTGGAGGGCCGCCGGACCCTCAAGATCCGGCTGGCCAACGCGTACGTGTCGCGGCTGCACGACGGCGCGGCGTACGACGCCAACCTGACCAACGCCTTCATCCGCGCGGCCGGCCTGATCGACCCACCGTCGGCGCTGATGCGCCCCGCCACGGCTGTCCGGGTGCTGTGGCAGACCGTGCGGCGGTGGCTGCCCGGACCGTCGCCCCGGACCTCCTGACCCGCGAGAGGTGACCCCATGCGCCCGTTCCGCATCGACATCCCGCAGGAAGCCCTCGACGACCTGCACCGACGGCTGGACCTGACCCGCTGGCCCGGCGAACTGCCCGACGTGGGGTGGAGCCGCGGCGTCCCGCTGGACTACCTGCGGGAACTCGCCGGGTACTGGCGTACCGGCTACGACTGGCGGGCCGCCGAGGCGCGGCTCAACCGGCTGCCGCAGCACGTCACCGAGATCGACGGCGTCGACGTGCACTTCCTGCACGTCCGGTCACCCGAGCCGACGGCCGTGCCGATGGTGCTCACCCACGGCTGGCCGGGCTCGTTCCTGGAGTTCCTCGACGTCATCGGCCCGCTCACCGACCCGGCGGCGCACGGCGGCGACCCCCGCGACGCCTTCCACCTGGTCATCCCGTCGATGCCCGGGTACGGCTTCTCCGCCGCCCCCCGGCAGACCGGGTGGAGCGTCGACCGGGTCGCCCGCGCCTGGGCGGAGCTGATGCGCCGGCTCGGCTACGACCGGTACGTCGCCCAGGGCGGCGACTGGGGGTCACCGGTGTCGCTCAAGCTCGGCCTCGCCGACCCCGACCACGTCCTCGGGGTGCACGTCAACATGCTCGCCACGTTCCCGCCCCAGGACCCGGCCGCCTTCGAGGGGCTGCCCGAGGAGGACCTGGCCCGGTTGCGGTTCGCCGCGCACTTCGAACAGGACGGTGCCGGCTGGCGCAAGATCCAGTCGACCCGCCCGCAGACCCTGGCGTACGCGCTGACCGACTCGCCGGTCGGCCAGCTCGCCTGGATCGTGGAGAAGTTCTGGGAGTGGACCGAGTCCAGCAAGGGACCCGAGGACGCGGTGGACCGCGACTGGCTGCTCACCAACGCGTCGCTGTACTGGCTGACCGGCACCGCCGGCTCCAGCGCCCAGCTCTACTACGAGTCGAACCGGCTCGACGAGGAGTTCGTCGCCACCTGGGCCGGCCCGTGGCCGCTGCGCGCGCCGGTCGGGGTGGCGGTGTTCCCGCAGGACGCCGTGCGTCCCGTCCGCCGGTGGGCGGAGACGATCCTGCCCACCCTGACCCGGTGGACCGAGTTCGACCGGGGCGGTCACTTCGCCGCCCTCGAGCAGCCCGAACTCCTCGTCGGTGACGTCCGGGAGTTCGTCCGCCCGCTGCGCTGACCGGTGCCGGAGACGCCCGGGTCACCCGGGCGTCTCCGGTCGTCACCGGCCGGCGCGGAGCGCACGTCCAGAGATGCCCGACCGACCGGCCCCGTGCCACCGTCGGTGGGCCGCGAACGCCTACCGGAGGGAGTTCCATGACCATGACCGAGCGACCCGGCACGATCGCCGGCGCCGCCACCGTCACCCCCGACGACCCGCGTTACGAGAACCTGCTCGACGCCTACAACCACCGGTTCGTGACCCGGCCCGAGGTGATCCGGGTGCCGACGACGACCGAGCAGGTGGTCGACGCGGTCCAGGCCGCGGTCACCGCCGGCAAGCGGATCGTGGTACGCAGCGGCGGACACTGCTTCGAGAACTTCAGTGCGCTGCCCGACACGCAGGTGCTGCTCGACCTCTCCCAGCTCGACGACATCTCGTACGACGAGCGGTTCCACGCCGTGTCCATCGGCGGCGGCGCCAAGCTGGGGCACGTCTACCGGGCGCTCTTCGCCCGCTGGGGCGTGACGGTGCCGGCCGGCACCTGCTTCGAGGTGGGGGTGGGCGGCCACTTCTCGGCCGGTGGCTACGGCCACCTGTCCCGCCGCGACGGCCTCGTCGTCGACCACCTGTACGCCGTCGAGGTGGTGGTGGTCGACGACACCGGCCGGGCCCGGGCCGTGGTGGCCACCCGGGAGCCGGACGACCCGCACCACGACCTGTGGTGGGCGCACACCGGCGCGGGCGGCGGCAGCTTCGGCGTCGTCACCCGCTACTGGATGCGCAGCCCCGACGCGGTGTCGCACGAGCCGGAGGCGGTGCTGCCGAAGGCGCCGGCCCGGGTGCGCCGGCGCGACGTCATGTGGTCGTGGGAGACGATGACCGAGGCGGCGCTCACCACCCTGCTGCGCAACTACTGCACCTGGTACGAGCGCAACAGCGCCCCGGACTCCCCGTACGCGCACATGTGGACCAACCTCATCGTGATGCACCGGTCGGCGCCGATGTTCGTGCTGACCGCCGTCATCGACGAGGCGGTGCCGGACAGCGACAAGCTGCTCGACGCCCAGCTCGAGGCGATGAGCGCCGGCAGCGGCGTGCAGCCGAGCATGACGGTCGACCAGGTGATGCCGTGGATGAGCGAGTGGATGCCGTCGTACAGCTGGCCGAACGACCCGAAGGGGCGGTACAAGAACAAGGCGGCCTACCTGCGGCGCGGCCTCACCGACCGGCAGCTCGCGGCGGTCTGGCGGCACCTGACCCGGGACGACTACGCCAACCCCAGCGCCTGCATCCTGCTCACCGGCTTCGGCGGCCGGGTGGGCGCGGTCGCGCCGGACGCCACCGCCATGCCGCAGCGGGACTCGATCCTCAAGCTCATGTGCAGTGCGGGCATGTGGCAGGACGCCGCCGAGGACGACGTCCACATCGGATGGGTACGGGAGTTCTACCGTGACCTGTTCGCGCAGACCGGCGGCGTGCCGGTCTGCGACGACCGTACCGACGGCTCCTACATCGGCTACCCGGACGTCGACCTGGCCGACCCCGCCTGGAACACGTCGGGCGTGTCCTGGCAGGAGCTGTACTACAAGGGCAACTATCCCCGCCTCCAGGCGGTGAAGCGGCGCTACGACCCGGGTGACGTGTTCCGGCACGGCCTCTCCGTCGAGTTGCCGGCCTGATCCCCGTCCGCCCGCCGGGTCGCGGGTGGTGTCCGTCCCTCGGCCGGTCAGCGCCGGCCGCGTCCCGTTCGATCTCGTGAGGAGCCGAGCATGTTGCAGGACAGAGTCGTGGTGGTTTCCGGCGTCGGGCCCGGTCTGGGCCGCGCGATCGCCGTGCAGAGCGCCCGCCGGGGCGCCGACGTGGTGCTGGCCGCCCGCAGCGAGCCGGTGCTCGCCGAGGTGGCCGAGGAGGTGAAGAAGGAGGGCCGGCGGGCGTTGACGGTGCCGACCGACATCACCGACGAGGCGTCGGTGGCGGCCCTGGTCGAGACCACGGTCGGCAGTTTCGGCCGGGTCGACGCGGTGGTCAACAACGCGTTCGCCAACCCGCCCCTGGTCGGGCTGGGTGACGTCGACTTCGACGCGGTACGGGCCGGCTTCGAGACGAACGTCTTCGGCGCGCTGCGGGTGACCCGGCTCTTCGCGCCGGCGCTCGAGGAGAGCCGGGGCGCGGTGGTGATGGTGAACTCCAGCGTCATCCGCGAGTCCAAGCCGATGTTCGGCGCGTACAAGATGTCGAAGGCGAGCCTGCTGGCCCTGGCCCAGACGCTCTCCGCCGAGCTGGGCCCGCGGGGCATCCGGGTGAACACGGTGGCCCCCGGCTACATCTGGGCCGACGCGCTGCGTGGCTGGTTCGCGCACCTGGCCGGTGAGCGCGGCGTGTCGGTGCAGGACGTCTACGACGAGGTGGCCGCCAACATCGACCTGCGGCGCCTGCCCGAGCCGGACGCCGTCGCCGACGCGGTGGTGTTCCTCCTGTCCGACCTGGCCCGGGCGGTCAGCGGGCAGTGCCTCGACGTGAACGGCGGCGAGCACCACCACTGACCGCCCGCCGTCGACCGATCGGCCAGGTTCCCCCGGGGAACCTGGCCGATCGTCGTCTCCTGCCCGGGTGCGAGGCGTACCTCTCCGGCGCCGGGTGCCGTGGCTCATCGAGGGCGGTGGTCGGGGCACCGCGGCGGCCGGGCGCCCGCTCCGGGACCCCTCCCGCCCCGCGATACGGACCGGCATCTTCGGCGTGGAGAGCGGCTTCGGCGGCCGGGCCGGACCCGGGGTCGCCGATTCACGCCGGACCCCGTCAGCCCGGCCACGGGCCGACCGGGCCTCGTGGGCACCGCTCCAACCTCGCTACAGCTTTGATGACGTAGATGAATCGCGGCGCCCCGGCGGGCGGGTCCTGCCGGTGATTCATATTCGTCATCAAAGCTGTAGCGGGTGAGGAGGGCCGGGGCCGGCAGGCTCGCGGACGGCGAAGCGCAGGCGTACCTCCGCCCCCGGTGGTCGTGGGTGGGGGGCGTTCGGTGCGCGGACGCACCGCGCCCGGGGTGGTCGTGGGTGGGCGGCGTTCGCGCGGGACGCACCGCGCCCGGGGTGGTCGTGGGTGGGCGGCGACCGGGGCGCGGACGCACCCCGCCCCGGGTGGCCGTCGGCGGACGGCGCCCCGGGGCGGGGCGGTGCGGGGAGGGGTCAGACGCCGGAGGAGGCGGTGGGGGCCGGCGGGTGCGTCGCCGAGCCGGCGGGCGCGGGCGAGGTGGGCAGCGCGGCCGGGTCGGTGGGCACCGTCCCGGCGGGCCGGCCACCGCGGCGCGGGCGGGAGAAGTGCCGCATCATGGGCCGCTCGACGAGCGCGTACAGCAGCCAGGACAGCAGTACGCAGAGGCCGAGCACGGCCAGGACGAACAGCACCGCCAGCGGGGTGCTCAGCGCCTTGCGCTGGTAACCGCCCCAGCCCGCCCACTGGCCACCGAGCGCGGCGTGGGTGTTGAAGAGGATGAACAGGTGGATGAGGAAGAAGGCGTAGGAGATCTCACCGAGCCACACCATTGGCCGGGTGCCGGTCACCGTGCGCCGGCCCTCGTCGTCGGCGACGGCCAGGGCGGCGATGAGCAGACCCATCGGCACCAGGTAGATCGCCGCGACGTAGTAGGCGGAGAACGGGGGCAGGGCCACGATCGACACCACGTACGCGGCGACGGTCAGCAGCGCCATCGGCAGCGCGCCGATCCGCGGGAACCGGCCGGCCATGACGATCTTGGCCAGGATCATGCCGGCGACGAACTCGAACAGGCGCATCGGCGGGAAGAAGTAGCTGATCCAGAGCACCGGCCAGGACTCCGGGCCGGCGAAGGGGCTCTTCGGGCCGCTGGGCAGGAACTGCGCCACCACGAGCGGGACGACCACCGAGAGCACCGCGAGGCCCACGAACCAGGACCAGAGCCGGCGCGGGCTCAGCCGGCCCACCAGCAGGATCAGCAGCGGGAAGCTGACATAGAAGAGCACCTCGACCGAGAGCGACCAGGTCACCCCGTTGACCGAGTAAACAATGTAGTCGGAGCTCGGCATCCAGGACTGGACGAGGAAGAAGTTCGCCACCGCCTCGGGCGCGAAGAGCGGCACCCCCGCCGCCAGCAGCAGGGCGAGGGAGGCCAGGTACGCCACGACGTGGTTCGGCACGATCTTGAAGAACCGCCGGCGGTAGAACTGCCCGACGGTGTCGTCGCGCCGGGCGACCCAGGTCAGGACGAAGCCACTGAGGATGAAGAAGAAGGACACCCCCATCTGGCCGGCGTTCTCGACGGCCTTGACGTATCCCTTCTGCACCGCCGGGTCGGCGAAGACGTTCAGGTGCTGCACGTGGTTGATGAAGACCAGGAGCGCGGCGAGGAACCGCAGCCCGGTCAGAGAGGGTAGCCGGGACGGTCGGACGTCCTGTGTAGCTGTCATGAGGGGCCACTTTCCGGAGCGGGATGGATGGCGAACCGCGCTACCGCTGCTGGCGTACGACCGCGGAGATCCCGTTCGCCCGCGCTGCCGACGCCGGAGCGTCGGTCGCCAGTTCCGGTCGATGCGGCTGACTGGTTGCTGAAACTAGCAACGGGCCGTCCCCGGCACGTCTTTCAGATTGCGCACCTTGCACGCCGTGCGTTCGCCGTCCCGTCGCAATCCCACGGCCGCTCCGACGGCGCCCGTCGGCGGGTACGACGAAGGGGCCGGTGGGTACGCGATGCGTACCCACCGGCCCCGCTGACCGGCGTCCGGCTGCCTGGGGGGGTCAGCGGCGGACGCCGGACGTCCCGGTCGGCTCAGGCGGTCGCCGGTGCCTCCGTCGGCGTCTGCTCGGCCGCCGCGGCCTCCCGGTCCCGCTGCCGCATGGTGACGGCGGTCAGGATGGTGAACACCACGAAGATGACGACGCCGATGGTCGCCGCCACGTTGAGGCCGCTGGTGAACGCCTCCCGGGCGGCGTCGAGCAGCTGCCCGGCGGGCCCGGCCGGCAGCTTGTCGGCGACGGCCGTCGCACCGGCGATCGTCTCCCGGGCGACCGCCGAGTCCTCCGCCGACAGTCCGGCGGGGACGGCGTCCGCCATCTGGTTGCGGTAGATGGCGGCGCCGACCGTGCCCAGCACGGCCATGCCGAGGGTGCCGCCGAGGTTGAGGCTGGTCTCGGACATCGCCGCGGCGGAACCGGCGCGCTCCGGCGGCACCGAACCCATGATCAGGCCGGTGCCGAGGGCGACCAGCGGCCCGTCGCCCAGGAAGATGAAGACGATGCCGACCACCACCAGGAACAGGCCGCCGGTCGCGTCGACCTGGGTCATCAGCACGAAGCCGAGGGTGGACAGGACCAGGCCCGCGGAGATGACCGTGCCCTGCCTAATCCGCCGCACCAGCAGGGGCGCCAGCATCGTGCCGGCCGCGATGGAGATGCCCATCGGGGCCAGCGACAGGCCGGACTGGCCGGGCGTCAGGCCCGCGACGCTCTGCACGTACTGGCTGCTGAGCAGGCCGAGACCGGCCATCGCCGCGCCGTTGAACAGCATCGTGCACAGCAGCACGGTGAAGGACCGGTTCCGGAACAGGCTCAGGTCCAGCAGCGGCGCGTCCAGCCGGCGCTGCCGCTGCACGAAGACGACCGCGAAGATCAGGCCGACGACGAGCGCGGTGGTCGGCACGACCGGGTCGGCGCCCGAGTGCACCGCCAGCTCCTTCATGCCGTAGATGATCGGCAGGATGGCGGCCAGCGAGACCGCGACGCTGACCAGGTCGAGGCGGCCACTGCCGGGGCTGCGGTATTCCGGCAGGAGGGCCCGCCCGACGAGCAGCAGCACCAGCATCACCGGGACGCCGAGCAGGAACACCGAACCCCACCAGAAGTGCTCCAGCAGCAGGCCGCCGACCACCGGGCCGAGCGCGGAGCCGACGAACTGGCAGGTGGCCCAGGAGGCGATGGCGAAGCCGCGCTGCTTGGCGTCGGCGAACATGTTCATGATCAGGGCGAGCGTCGACGGCATGAGCGTCGCGCCGGCGACACCCATCGCGGCCCGGGCGAAGATGAGCATCTCGGCGCTGGTCGAGTAGGCCGCGACCACCGACGCGGCGGTGAACGCGGTCGCGCCCACCATCAGCAGCAGCCGCCGACCGATCCGGTCCCCGAGCGTGCCCATGGTGATCAGCCAACCGGCGAGCATGAAGCCGTACACGTCGGTGATCCACAGCTGCTGCGTGCCGGAGACCTCCAGGTCGGCGCTGAGCTTGGGCAACGCCAGGATAAGGACGCCGTTGTCGATGGCCACCAGCAGCGTGGGCAGGGCCAGTGCGGCCAACCCCAACCACTGTCGGCGGCCTGCCCGCTGGCCCACGGCCGTCAGGGTCGCATCGTGCATGGGACTTCCTTCCTCATTCCCGGGACTGTCTCGCAGGGCGCGTCCGGGCGTGTGGGCGCCAGCGGTACGTCGGCATCTTGTGGACGCTGTCCACAAGATGCCGAGAATCGTACGCCATGGATGGTGCGTTCGGTGCCGATGCCGTCACCCGGTGCGTCGCACCCGGACAGCAGGTCCGTCATGCCCCGCCCCCGCGCGCCCGGTGGGCGCGGACGTCGTCGAGCGGCGCCAGGTCGGGCACCGTCCAACCGTCCAGGTCGTACTCGTCCAGACAGGACTCGACGAACGCCCGGTAGCCGTCGAGCTGACCGTCGGCGGCCTGGCTGAGCAGCAGCTCCACCCGGGTGTTCTCGTGATTGCCGGCGTAGTTGCGCTCGTACAGCTCGTGCCGGCCGGCGAACTCGGTGCCCACCGCGTCCCAGAGCAGCTTCATCACCTTCACCCGGCCCACCGAGTCGGTGCCGTTCGAGCCGCGCAGGTAGCGGTCCAGGTAGGGGCGGACATCGGGGTTGCGGAAGTCCTCCGCCGCCGAGTTGACATAGATCAGACCGCTCGCCACGTCCTGCTGGATGATCTCCCGCACCCGGGGGTAGCCGATCTGCATGAACCAGCGGTACGCCAGGCCGTACTGCGGGTTCGGCAGGACCGCGCCGTGGTGCCACGGCACCGGGTTGCGGGCGGCGGCGTCGGAGAGCGCCCAGAACAGGTTGCGCCACGCCAGCACCTCGCCCAGCCGGGCCTGCACCCCCCGGAAGTCCTGGGTGCCGGTGATCTCCAGGGCCTTGGCCAGCAGGCCGGCGATGAACTCCAGCTTGACCGCCAGCCGGGTGCAGCCGTGGAAGGTGAACCGCTCGACGAACCCGGACCGGCCGGCGAAGGTCTGCACCTTGCCGATGTCGCCGTAGACGAAGACGTTCTCCCACGGGATGAGGACCTTGTCCAGCACCAGGATGGTGTCGTTCTCGTCCAGCCGGGACGACAGCGGATAGTCGAACGGGCTGCCCATCGCCGCCGCGGCGGCCCCGTACGACGGCCGGCAGATCAGCTTCACCCCGGGCGAGTCCATCGGCACCGTCGCCACCAGGGCGAACTCCCGCTTCTTGATCGGCAGCCCGTAGTGGGCGATGAAGTTGTAGTGGCTCAGCGCCGACCCGGTGGCGACCACCTTCGCCCCGCTGACCACCACCCCGGCGTCGGTCTCCCGCTCCACGTGGATGAACACGTCGGCGATCTCGTCCACCGGGCGGTTCCGGTCCACCGGCGGGTGCACGATGGCGTGGTTCCAGAACAGCACCTTCTCCTGCGACTCCCGGTACCACCGGCGGGCGTTGTCGGCGAACGGGTCGTAGAAGTCGGCGTTCGCGCCCAGCGTGCCCAGGAACGACGCCTTGTAGTCGGGGCTGCGCCCCATCCACCCGTAGGTCATCCGGGCCCACCCGGCGATCGCCCGCTGCGCGCCCACCAGGTCCTCCGCGCTGTGCGGGGTGGTGAAGAAGCGGTGCGTCCAGCCGTCGCTGCCGGTGTCCGTGGGCCCGGTCAGCTCGGCGCGCCGCTGCGGATCGTGCAGCGCGTCGTACAGCCGGGCGGTCATCCGCACCGGATTGCGGAACGCCGGGTGGGTGGTGACGTCGGCGACCCGGTCGCCGTACAGGTAGATCTCCCGGGCGTCGCGGATGCTCTCCACGTACTCGTCACCGGTCAGCGGGCGGGTGGACCGGCGGTCGCCCGACTCGGGGCCGGGGGCCGTCGGGCGCGCCTGCGCGGCCTGGGTCATCGGGTACCTCCTGCCTCGTGCTCCGCTCGCGTGCCGGCGCCCACCGGCACCGGGGCCGGGCGGGTGAGGTACGTCGGGGGCGCGGCTGTCGTCCGCCGAGCGGCAGCGGCGAGTGGAGCCTGTGTCCTCATCCTGGCAGTCGCCCGGGTCCGAGCGGATCTTCTGGATTGCGGCGTCCGTCAGGCCAGCCGCAGCGGCGCGTCCGCGGCCGGCACGACCTCGGCCAGCACCTCGCGGTAGCCGCGCACCATCGCCGCGACGGTCCGCTCGTCGTAGAGGTTGCTGTTGTACTGCACGCTGCCCACGATGTCGCCGACCGGGTCGAGGTTGAGCGTCCACAGTGCCCCGTTCGGCACGTCGGAGCCGACCGGCTGGGACACCAGCCGCCGACGCATCTCGGTCCAGACCAGGTCGCCGACCCGCTCGTCGTCCAGCACGAACGGGAACGGGAAGACCTGGAACACGCAGGCTGCCGCGTCGTCGCGCAGCACCGGCAGCATCAGCTCGGGAGCCTCCGCGGCGATCTGCGGGAACGGCAGGTCGTGGCCGTACCCGTCCAGGCAGGACCGGCGCACCCGGGCCACCACGTCGAGGAACGTCCGGCAGTCCGCCAGCCGGGTCCGCAGCGGCAGCAGGTTGAAGAACGGACCCACGGTGTACGTGAACCGCTCGTCCGCGCGGCCCGGCGAGAACGTCGGCACCACCACGTCGGTGTCCCCGGTCATCCGGTTCGCCAGCAGCGTGAACGCCGCCAGCAGCACCATGAACGGGGTGCTGCGGCTGGCCCGCGCCACCTGCAACGCCGGGGCGACCAGCTCGGCGCCGATCAGGAACCGGTGCACCGCGGTGGACTCCGGCAGACCCGCCGACTTCGGGCGGTCCGCCGGCACCGCGAAGATCCGCGCGTCGCGCAGCTCCGCCCGCCAGTAGTCGCGGGCCGGCCCGGCCGACTCCGCCGGCAGCGACCGCTGCCACTGCGCGTACTCCCGGTAGGGGCTGGCCGGCGGCAGCTCGTGGCCGGGGTGGCCGCGCCGGGCCGCGTACCGGCCGGCCAGGTCCCGGGCCAGCACGCGGACCGACCAGCCGTCGGTCGCGGTGTGGTGCACGACGAGGATCAGCAGCGCGTCGTCGGCGTCGAAGGTGACCAGCAGCGCCCGTAGCAGGGGCAGCCGGCCGACCGGCAGCTCGCCCGCCTCGACCTCGTTGAGCAGCTCCTCCACCCGCCGCTCCCGGGCGTCCGCGGTCAGGCCGGGCTCGTCGCGGACGGCCAGGTCGGGCAGGACCGCCGGGAACACCTCCTGGGTCTGCTGCGGGCCGTGCCGGATGATCCGGGTACGCAGGGTCTCGTGCCGGACCACCAGGTCGCCGAGCGCCAGCCGCAGGGTGGGCCCGTCCACCCGCCCGCGCAGCCGCCAGCCGTGCACGATGTGGTTGTGCGGCCCGAACGGGCCCTCCTCGTCGCCGCGGTCGAACCCGCAGAGGAACTCCTGGTTGTACGACAACGGGATGCCGCTGAGCAGGGGACCATCCGTGGTCACGGTCGGCGCGGTGTCCATGCTGACGGGCTCCTTCGCATCTGCCGGCCCGTGCTCCCCGGGCCTGACTGGGGCCGGCGGGCGCTCCTCCCGCCGGCGTACCGCCTGAAGGCGGCGGACGGCCCGGCCCGACGACCCGGGGGCGCGCGGCCCGGCCCGGTCGTCGTGACCGCGACCGACGCTACCGGCCCGCTCCGGACGGCCCTTCTTCCAGCGTGCGCAGGGGACGGGCGGGGCCGCCCTGGTGGTCCGGCGGGGTGGCAGACCGCAACCCGGAAGGTGACCGTCCGGCGGGGCCGGTGTGACGCTGGCCGGGCCGCGGACCGGCGGCACGTCGACCACCGGCGGGCACCCGCCGCCGGGCGCGGCGACGAGGAGCGACGGTGAAGGAGCGTGCTGCCATGGCGGTCGTCACGGAGCAGGCCGGGCCGGCGCCCGGCTCGTCGCCGGAACCCGTCCCGACCCCCGCCGAGCTGCTGGCCCGGGCCCGGGAACTGGCCCCGCTGCTGGTCCGGCGGCAGGCGGAGACCGAGCAGCGCACCTACTACGCCCCCGACGTGCACGAGGCGTTCCGCGAGGCCGGCTTCTACCGGATGCTGGTGCCGCGCCGCTACGGCGGCTACGAGACCGACATCGGCACCTTCCTCGCGGTGGTCACCGAGCTGACCCGGGCCTGCCCGTCGACCGGCTGGATGTACTGCCTCGGCGCCACCCACGCGGTCGCCGTGGCGACCCTCTTCGGCGAGGCGGCGCAGGCGCGGTTCTTCGCCGACGGGGACTTCGTCTGTCCGGCCACCATCGTGCCGTCCGGCACCGCCCACCGCCGGCCGGACGGCCGCTGGACGGTCACCGGCACCTGGAACTACTGCTCCGGGGCGCCCTACGCGACGCACTTCCTGGGGCACGCGCTGGCCGAGCCGGACGACGGCGGGCCGCCCCGGCCGGTGCTCTTCGTGGCCCCGCGCGACCAGTGGCGGCGGCTCGACGACTGGGGCGGCCAGCTCGGGCTGCGCGGCAGCGGCTCGCACAGCATCACCGTGGACGCCGACCTGCCCGCCGAGTTCGTCCTGCCCGACACCCACCTCAGCGAGGTCGACGTCACCCTCGGCACGCCCGGCCGGGCGTTGCACGGCAACCCGCAGTACGGCGGTGGGCCGATCAGCTTCATGGTGCTGGAGGTCGCCGCCCTCTCGGTCGGCATGGCGTACGGCGCCCTGGACGTCTACGCGGAACTGATGCGCTCCCGGCGCACCGTCTTCCCGCCGGTCGTCGGCCGGACCGAGGACCCCGACTACCAACTCTGGTACGGCGAGGCCACCGGCATGATCGCGACCGCGGAGGCGGCGCTGCGCGACGCGGTCCGCCAGTGGCACGAGCTCTGCGCCGCCGGCCCGGAGGCGTTCACCCGGGAGCAGGACCTGCGGCTGGCCACCATCTGCCGGCAGGTGATCCGGCTGTGCTGGCAGGCGGTCGAGCGGCACCTGTTCCCGACCGCCGGGTCCAGCGCCGTACGGCACGGCGAGCGCCTGGAACGGATCTGGCGCGACATGTCGATGCTGCACACCCACGCGGGCTTCGCCGTCTTCCTGCCCACCCGGGCCACCCGCGAGTACACCCGCGCCCACTTCGCGGTGGGCTGACCCCCCGCGCCGCCGGCCACCCGGCGCGCCGGAACCCCTGGAGGCTGTGGTGACCAATGTCGGTGAGGTGGACGGCCTGACCCTGTTCCCGGCGGACGCCGGGTACCAGGCCGCCGTCGAGGTGTTCAACCTGGCGGCCCCGGTACGCCCGGCCGCCGCCGTGACGGCCCGTACGGTCGGGCAGGTCCGCGCCGCGGTCCTGGACGCCCGCCGGCGCGGCTGGCCGGTCCGGGTGCACTCGACGGGGCACGGCAGCGCCGCCGCGCGTCCCGTCGACGGCGGGCTGCTGATCCGTACCCGGATCGCCGGTGAGGTGCGGATCGACCCGGCGACCGGCGTGGCCCGGATCCCGGCCGGCACCCGGTGGGGTGAGGTGGCCCGCGCCGCCGCCGCCCACGGCCTCGCCGCGCCGCACGGCTCCTCGCCCACCGTCGGCGCGGTCGGCTACCTGCTGCGCGGCGGGGTGAGCAGCTACGGCCGGCAGGTCGGCCTGGCCGCCAACAGCGTCCGCGCGGTGGAGCTGGTGACCGCCGACGGCGAGTTCCGTCGGGTGGACGTCGACCACGACCCGGAGCTGTTCCGGGCCCTGCGGGGCGGGGGCGGTGGCTTCGGCGTGGTCACCGCGGTGGAGCTGGCGCTCTTCCCGGTGGCCGCCGTGGTCACCGGCGCGGCCTTCTGGTCTGCCGACCACGCGGCCGGGCTGCTGGCCGCCTGGCGGCGCTGGACCCGGGACGCGCCGCACCGGGCGACGACCTCGCTGCGGGTGATGAACCTGCCGGCGATCGACGGGGTGATCCCACCGGCGCTGTCGGCCGGCCCGGTGGTCTGCGTCGACGGCGCGGTGCTCGCCGGCACCGACGACGACCTGCCGGCCGCCCGGCGCGCGGCGGACGACCTGCTCGGTCCGCTGCGGGCGGTGGCACCCCCCATCCAGGACAGCTGGGCCACCGGCGGGCCGCTGGCCGTGCTGGAGGCCCACCTGGACCCGGCCGATCCGGTGCCGCTGGTCGGCGACCACCTGCTCCTGCGCGAGCTGGACGAGGCGGGGGAGGCGGCGTTCCTGACGGCGGTCGGACCGGGCTCCGGCTCGCCGCTGATCAACGCCGAGCTCCGCCAGCTCGGTGGCGCCCTCGCGGTGCCCGGCCCCGGCGGCGGCGTCCTCGACCACCTGCCCGCCCGCTACGCGTACGTCAGCGGTGGCATGCCGTTCGGTCCGGTCACCGCGGCGGACATCCGCCGGCACTGCGCGTCGGTACGCCGGGCGCTCACCCCCTGGGACACCGGGCGGACCGCGCCCACCTTCGTGGAGACCGTGGACCAGCCGCAGGGACACCTCGACGCCGCCGGGGTGGCGGCGGTGGACCGGGTCCGGGCGCGGGTCGACCCGGACGGCCTGTTCCGCCACGACGTCGCCCCGCACACGTCGGCGCTGCGCTGACCGGTGGCCGCGACCCGTGACGGCAATTCGAGAGATGTTTCCCGGTGGGTCAGGTGGCACGCTTTCTGCAAGCGGAGAAATTGAATTCCAACCAGTGCGGAAACTGTCGGGGAAAAGAGGGGCCTGATGCGATTCACCTCCATTCAGGAACGTTTCGCCGCGCAGGTGGAACGGACTCCGGACGCGATTGCCGTCGTCGACGGGCAGCGCCGGCTCAGCTATCGGGACCTCGACGCCGAGACCGCCCGCCTGGCCGCCCGGCTGGTGGCCCACGGCGTACGGCCGCAGGAGCCGGTGGCGGTGCTGCTGGAACGCTCCGCCGACGTGGTGGTCGCCTTCCTGGCGGTGCTCAGGGCCGGCGCCTGCTACCTGCCGCTGCACCAGGCCGGCCCCGACGAACGGATCCGGCGGATCCTCGACCGGTCCGGGGCGGCACTGGCGCTCACCCACGCCGCCACCGGCGACCGTTCGCTGCCCGACGGGGTCGTCGCGCTGCGCGTCGACGGCGCCACCGGTCCCGACGGCCCGCCCCCGGCGGCCGGCACGCACCCCGACGACGTGGCGTACGTGATGTACACCTCCGGCTCCACCGGGCAGCCCAAGGGCGTCGCGGTGACCCACCGGGGCGTGCTGCGGCTGGTGGCCGACCCGTGCTGGGACACCGGGCGGCACAGCTGCGTGCCGATGCTCGCCCCGCACGCGTTCAGCGTCTCCACGTACGAGCTGTGGGTGCCGTTGCTGCGCGGCGGGCGGGTCGTGGTGGCCCCGCCGGGGGTGCCCGACGCGCCGACGCTGCGCCGGCTGGTCCGCGACGAGGAGGTCACCGGGCTGCACCTGACCGCCGGGCTGTTCCGGGTCCTCGCCGAGGAGGACCCGACCTGCCTGGCCGGGGTGCGCGAGGTGCTCACCGGCGGCGACGTGGTCTCGGCCGGCGCGGTGCGCAAGGTGCTCCGACACTGCCCCGACCTCACCGTGCGGGCCATGTACGGCCAGACCGAGGCCACCCTGTTCACCGTGCACGCGCCGATGACGGCCGTCGACCCGCCGGCCGACGTGGTGCCGATGGGCCGCCCGCTGCACGGGGTGGGGCACCGGGTGCTGGACGAGCGGCTGCGGCCGGTGCCGGACGGCACGGTCGGCGAGCTCTACCTCACCGGCGAGCGGCTGGCCCGCGGCTACGTCGACGAGCCGGAGCTGACCGCGGCGAGCTTCGTCGCCGACCCGGACGGCCTGCCCGGCCGGCGGATGTACCGCACCGGTGACCTGGTCCGGCGGGACACCGACGGGCTGCTGCACTTCTGCGGCCGGGCCAACGACCAGGTCAAGGTCCGGGGCTTCCGGGTCGAACTGGCCGAGGTGGAGGCGGCCCTGGAGGCGGACCCGTCGGTGGCGCACGCCGCGGTCGTCGCCGTGCCGGTGCCCACCGGCGACCGGCGCCTGGTCGGGTACGTGGTGCCGGCCGCCGGGCCGGTGGACGTCGCCGCGCTGACCGCCCACGTCGGCCGGCTGCTGCCCGACTACATGACCCCCTCGGTCGTCGTCCCGCTGGACCGGCTCCCGCTCACCGGCAACGGCAAGGTCGACCGCCGGGCGCTGCCGGTGCCGGAACTCGGCCCCCAGGACGGCGGCCGGGCCCCGGAGACCGAACGGGAGCGGGCGCTCTGCGAGATCTTCGCGGACGTGCTGGGCATGCCGCGGGTCGGGCCGGACGACAGCTTCTTCGACCTGGGCGGGCAGTCGCTGCAGGCGATGCGGCTGGTCAGCCGGATCCGCGCGGTGCTCGGCCGGGAGGTCCCGATCAGCCTGGTCTTCGACGCCGCCACCCCCGCCGCGCTGGCCCGGTGGCTGGACCCGGTCGCGGCCTGACCCCTTGCGAACCACAGCCGGGAGAGCGTGATGACCAACCCCTTCGACGTTCCCGACGCCGTCTTCTCCGTGCTGGTCAACGAGCAGGGCCAGCACTCGCTCTGGCCGTACCCGATCGACGTCCCGACCGGGTGGACGACCGTGCACGGTCCGACCGACCGGGCGGCCTGCGACGCGTACGTCCGCTCGCACCGGGTCGATCCGCGGCCCGGCGGCCCGCGCCGGGACCGCGCCCACCCGGCCTGAACCCGGCGCCGGCCGGTTCCCCCTGACGAGGAGTGGCACGTGACCATCGACTACCCGCCCGCGACACCGCCGGGTGCCCAGACCGCGCCCGATCCGGACCTCGTCCAGTTGCTCACCCCCGACGGAGACCGGGTGGAGCATCCGGACTACCGCCTCGACGTGTCCACCGAGGAACTGCGCGGCCTCTACCGGGACCTGCTGCTGGTGCGCCGGCTCGACGCCGAGGCGCTCGCGCTGGCCCGGCAGGGCGAACTGGGCGCCTGGCCGTCCCTGCTCGGGCAGGAGGCCGCGCAGGTCGGCTCGGCGCGGGCCCTCACCGCCCCGGACATGGTCTTCCCGACCTACCGGGACCACGGCGTGGCCTGGTGCCGGGGCGTGCCGCCCGCCGACGTGCTCGCCTCCTTCCGCGGCGTCGCACACTCCGGCTGGGACCCCGCCGACCACCGGCTGCACCCGTACGCCATCGTCATCGGCAGCCACACGCTGCACGCCACCGGCTACGCCATGGGCATCCAGCGCGACGGTGTCGAGGAGGCGGCCATCGTCTACTTCGGTGACGGCGCCACCAGCGAGGGCGACGTCAACGAGGCGTTCGTCTGGTCGGCGGCGCAGAACGCGCCGATCGTGTTCTTCTGCCAGAACAACCAGTGGGCGATCTCCGTGCCGACCGAGAAGCAGTCCCGGGTGCCGCTGTACCGGCGGGCCGCCGGCTTCGGCTTCCCCGGCGTCCGGGTGGACGGCAACGACGTGCTGGCCTGCCTGGCGGTGACCCGGGCGGCGATGGAGAACGCCCGGTCCGGGCAGGGGCCCACCCTGATCGAGGCGGTCACCTACCGGATGGGCCCGCACACCACCACCGACGACCCCACCCGCTACCGCGAGCAGGCGGAGCTGGAACGGTGGCGGCTGCGCGACCCGATCAGCCGGGTCCGCGCCCACCTGGTCCGGACCGGTGCCGCCGACCCGGCGTTCCTCGCCACCGTCGACGCCGAGGTCGACGAGGCGGGCGCGGAGCTGCGCCGGCGCTGCCTCGGCCTGGCCGAGCCCGCCCCGGAGGTCATCTGGTCGCACGTCTACGCCGCCGCGCACCGGCAACTGGCCGACGAGGCGCGGGCCCACCGGCCCGACCGGGCACCGCGCGCCGTCGTCACCGAGCCGCCGCCCGCCGCACCGCCGACCGGTCCCGCCACCGCCCGGCCCGCCGCCCGCACCTGGGCGCTCTCCCGGGCCATCAACGAGGGCCTGCGCAAGGCGATGGAGCAGGACCCGGCGGTGCTGGTGATGGGCGAGGACGTCGGGCGGCTCGGCGGCGTCTTCCGGGTCACCGACGGCCTGCAGAAGGACTTCGGCGAGAGCCGGGTGCTGGACACCCCGCTGGCCGAGTCCGGCATCGTGGGCACCGCCATCGGGCTGGCCCTGCGCGGCTACCGGCCGGTCTGCGAGATCCAGTTCGACGGGTTCGTCTTCCCCGCGTTCAACCAGATCACCACCCAGCTGGCCCGGCTGCGGGCCCGCACCGCCGGCCGGCTGGAGCTGCCGGTCGTGGTACGGGTGCCGTTCGGCGGCGGGGTGGGCGCACCCGAGCACCACAGCGAGTCGCCGGAGGCGTACTTCACCCACACGGCCGGGCTGCGGGTGGTCACCTGCGCCAGCCCCGCCGACGCGTACACCCTGATCCAGCAGGCCATCGCCTGCCCGGACCCGGTCATCTTCTTCGAGCCCAAGCGCCGCTACTGGGACCGGGGACCGGTCGAGGTCGACCCGGGCCGGGCGCTGCCGTTCGACCGGGCGGCCGTGGTCCGCCCCGGGCACGACGTGACGGTGCTGACGTACGGGCCGATGGTGAAGACCTGCCTGGAGGCGGCGGAGGTGGCCGAGGCGTCGCTGGAGGTCGTCGACCTCCGCTCGCTCAACCCGCTGGACGAGGAGACCGTGCTGGCGTCGGTGCGCCGTACCGGGCGCTGCCTGGTGGTGCACGAGGCGCCGGTGTTCAGCGGCTTCGGCGCCGAGCTGGCCGCCCGGGTCGCCGAACGCTGCTTCTACCACCTGGAGGCCCCGGTGGAACGGGTCGGTGCCTACTCCGCGCCGTACCCGCCGTCACGGGCCGAGAGCGACTACCTGCCCGGCGTCGACCGCATCCTGGCGGCGGTGGACCGGACGACCGCGGAGTGACGATGGACGAGCTGCGGCACTTCAACCTGCCCGACGTCGGTGAGGGCCTGACCGAGGCGGAGATCCTGACCTGGCACGTCCGCCCGGGGGACCCGGTCACGGTCAACCAGGTCGTGGTGGAGATCGAGACGGCGAAGGCGGCCGTCGAGCTGCCCAGCCCGTTCGCGGGCCGGGTCGCCGAACTGCTGGTGGCCGAGGGCGCCACGGTGCCGGTCGGCACGCCGCTGATCGCGGTCACCGTGGACCGGCCGCAGGAGCAGCCGGTGGAGGCTCCCGCCGACGTACCGGCGGAACTCGTCGGCGCGGTGCCGCACCGGGCGCCGGCGCTGGTCGGGTACGGCTCCACGCCCGGCGTCGGGGCGCGCCCAGGGGGGAGCGGCGCCAGCACCGGTCCCGGCCACCGGCCGGGCCGGGCGACGCCCCGGTGGCGGCCACGCCGCCGGCCCGGCGACTGGCCCGCGACCTCGGCGTCGACCTCGCCGCGGTGACCGGCAGCGGACCGGACGGCGCGATCACCCGCGACGACATCCGGCGCGCCGCCGGCCGCGCCGCGCCCGTCCGCATCCCGGTGCGGGGGGTACGCCGGTCGACCGCCGAGGCGATGGTCCGCTCGGTGTCCACGGTGCCGCAGGTGACCACCTGGGTGCAGGCCGACGTCACCGCGACGGTCGACGCGGTGGCCCGGCTGCGCGAGCTGCCCGACTTCCGCGAACTGCGGGTCACACCGCTGCTGCTGGTGGCGCGGGCGCTGCTGCTCGCCGTGGAGCGACGGCCGATGATCAACGCGTGGTGGGACGGGCCGGCCCAGGAGATCGTGCTGCGTGACCACGTCCACCTCGGCATCGCCGTGGCGACCGCCCGTGGCCTGCTCGTGCCGAAGGTCAAGGACGCCCACGCGCTGCGGCTGCCGGCGCTGGCGGCGGCGATCGAGACGCAGGTGGACACGGCGCGGGCCGGCCGGTCCCGGCCCACCGACCTCACCGACGGCACCATCACGATCACCAACACCGGGGTGTTCGGGGTGGACGGCGGCACCCCGATCCTCAACCCGGGGGAGTCGGCGATCCTCGCGGTCGGCCAGGTCCGCGACATGCCCTGGGTGCACGAGGGCGCGCTGGCGGTCCGCAAGGTGACCACCCTGGCGCTCTCCTTCGACCACCGGGTGGTCGACGGCGACCTCGCGGCGGGGGTGCTGCGGGACGTCGCCGACCTGCTCACCGACCCGGTCCTGATGCTGGCCCGGTCCTGATGCCGGCCCCGCCGCGTCCCGATGCCGTCGCGGGTCCCGATGCCGGCCCGGGGCTCGCTGTCGGCCTCGGCCCCGACGTCGGTGCGGGTTCCGACGTCGGTGCGGGTCCCGCCGTCGGGGTGGGTCCGGTGTCGGCCCGGGGCTCGCTGTCGGTCGGGGCCGGGCGGGCGGTGCGTCGGTGACGGCGCGGCTGCGGGTCGAGCCACGCTACGGCGGGCCGCCCGGCGCCGGCAACGGCGGCTGGACGTGCGGCCTGGTCGCCGCGGCCCTGCCCGCCGCGCCGGCGGTGCCGGAGGTGACCCTGCGCAGCCCCGCCCCGCTGGGCGTGCCGCTGACGCTGCACCCGGACGGTACGGGGGCGGCCCTGCACGCCCCGGGCGGCCGGCTGGTCGCCACCGTGCGACCCCGGTCCGCCGGGATCCCCGCCGTCGCCCCGGCCGGCCCGCCCACCGGGTGGGTGCCCCGGCACGGGCCGCACCACCTGCCCACCTGCTTCGTCTGCGGCCCACGGCGCCCCGACGGGCTGCGGATCCGCCCGCGCCGGGCGGCCGACGGGAGCACCAGCGGGGTGGTCGTACTGCCGGCCGACGGGGTGCCCGTCCGGCTCGCCGTCTGGGCGGCGCTGGACTGCCCGGGCGGCTGGACGGTCATCGAGCCGGACCGGTCGTACCTGCTGGGTCGGCTGGCGGTCGCCGTCGACCGGCTGCCCCGACCCGGCACCGAGTGCCTCGTGGTCGGTCGGGTCGTCCGGACCGAGGGCCGCCGCGCGCTGGTGCGCAGCACCCTGTACGACGTCGACGGTGCGGTGGCCGCGCGGGCGGAGGCCACCTGGGTGTCGGTCGGGCGGTGACGGCGCACCGCACGCACAGAGATGCGACCCCGCCACGCCGCCCCGAATCATGGCGGGAGGAATTGCCGGTCTGCGGGGCGGACGGAGTTGAGGAACGGTTGTCCGCGAAAGGAGAACGACAGCGATGAGCGATCGGACCATCGTGGAGTTCTGGCTCCATTACTACAACACGCCGCATTTCCTGGACCAGACGAGGGAAATGGCGGCGAGTTTCAACGCCCGGCACCCGGAATACGAGGTCGTCATCACCGGGCACGACTTCCACGACCTGCCGCGCGTGGTCTCGGAGTCCGCCGACCGGGGCGTCACCCCGGCGGTGGCCCAGATCTACCTGACCGCCACCCAGGAGGCGCGGGACATGGTGCACCCGTCGGGTGGGCCGCTGTTCACCTCGGTGACGAAGGCGATCGCCGGCCGACGCGAGATCCTCGGCGAGCCGGTCGTGCTCGACGACATCCTGCCGCGGGTGCGGGAGTTCTACACCGTGGACGGTGATCTCGCCTCGATGCCGACCCTGGCGTCGACCGCACTGCTGTACGCCAACACCACCGTGCTCGCCGCCGCCGGGGTCACCACCGTGCCGTCCACCTGGGCGGAGGTGGAGGCGGCGTGCAAGGCGGTCGCCGCCCTGCCGGACGGTCCGGAGTACGCCATCACCTGGCCCAACCACGGGTGGATCTTCCAGCAGGCGATCGCCCAGCAGGGTGGCCTGCTCGCCGACCACGACAACGGGCGGTCCGGTCGGGCCCGTACCGTCGACCTGGCCTCGCCGGAGATGCTCGCGTTCGTCGGCTGGTGGCGCCGGCTGCACCGGGACGGCTACTTCCTCTACACCGAGGACATGGACCCGAGCACCTGCTGGGGCGGCACCTTCATGGCCTTCGCGCAGCAGCGGGCCGCGCTGACCGTCAGCTCCTCGGTGGCGGCACCGCACCTGGTGCAGGCCGGCCGGGACGGCGGCTTCGAGGTGGTGGCCGCCCGGCTGCCGCACAACGACGCGGTGCCGTACGTGGGCAACCTGATCGGCGGCGACTCGCTCTGGCTCACCGCCGGCCTGGACCCGGTGGTACGGGACGGCGCGCTCGCCTTCATGCAGTACCTCGACAACCCGCGCAACGCCGCCGACCGGCACAAGGTCTCCGGCTACCTGCCGATCACCGGCAGCGCGGTGAAGCTGCTGGAGCGGGAGGGCTGGTTCGCGCAGAACCCGCACGCCCGGGTCGGCGTCGACCAGCTCGCCGCGTCCGGCTCGTCGCCCGCCGCGCGGGGCGCCCTCTTCGGCGACTTCGGCGGCATGCAGGACGTCAACGCCCGCGCCATGCACGACGTCCTCCTGCACGACGCCGACCCCGCCACCCGCTTCACCCAGGCCACCCAGGAGGCCCAGACCCTCCTGACCGCCTACAACACCCACTGCGCACCCCCCACCGGCCCCCGCCGCAACCCCCCCTGCCTCCGCGTCTCCTGACCACCCCACCCCCACCCCACCCCCACCCCACCCCGACCCAGCGCGTTGATCATGAGGTTAGCGGCAGGAAACAGGCCGATTCCTGCCGCTAAGCCCATGATCAACGCGCTTGGGCGGGGTCAGGGGGAGGGGGTCGGGGGGTTAGGGGTGGGGAGGTCGGGGCGGAGGGTGGCGGCGCCGGCGAGGTAGACGTGGGTGAGGGCGGTGCGGGGGAGATCGGTGTGGACGTGGGCCAGCAGGCGGATGATCCGCGGTGGCGCGTCCGGGACGTCGATCTCGGTGGCGCAGAGCAGGGGCACGTCGTGCAGGCCCAGCCGGCGGGCCGCCGCCGCCGGGAACGCGCTGCGCAGGTCCGGTGTCGCGGTGAAGAGCACACTGACCAGGTCGTCGACGGTCAGCGCGTTGCGCGCCAGCACCTCGGTCAGCAGCTCCACCGTGCCGCGCCCGATGGCGTCCGGGTCGTCGCGGGGCACCTGCACGGCGCCGCGCACCGCCCGTATCGTGAAGTGCCCGGTGCTGCTGCGGGGTGCGGACACGATTCCTCCTCGTCGCGACGGCGGGCCGGCGACCGCCTTTCAGCACGGCGCCCGGCTCCGGGTGGAGCCGGGCGCCGTGGCCGGCGCGGTCAGTCGCCGGTGGTGAACTGCCCGGGGGTACGCCCCGGCCCGGCCGGTCCCCGGTAGGCCTGGGCGATGTCCAGCCACTGGTCGGCGTCCGGTCCGGTGGCCACCAGCGTCAGGTCCCGGCGGTGCCGCCGCCGGGTCACCAGGAGGCAGAAGTCCACGGCCGGGCCGCTGATCCGCTGCTCGGCGTCGGCGGGCCCGAACTCCCAGCGCCGTCCGGACGGGGCGGTCAGCGACCAGTGGAACTGCACGTCCGGGGTGGACATCCCGCGCGCCTGGTAGCCGAAGTCCCAGGTCCGCACGGCGAACCCGACGAGGTGCCCGACCCGGTCGGTGTACCGGCGGCGCACGGCCAGCGCGTCGGCGATGTCCTGACCGTGGCCGAACAGCTCCATCATCCCGGCGGCGGCGAGCACGGGCGCCGGCAGCGGGCGGACCAGCCAGGGCACCACCTCACCGGCCGGCACCGCGGCGAGCGCCTTCTCGGCGGCGGCGCGTTCGGCCCGGAATCGGTCGAGCAGCGTTTCCGGCGGTTCGGCGAGGTACGGCGCCATCGCGGCGTCGACGTTGGCGTCGAAGTCGCTGCTGAGCCGGGCGGTGACGGCCCGGAACACGTCCGGTTCGGCCGCCGCCGTCGCGGCGAGGCGGAAGGTGGCCGCGAGGTGGGCGATCTGGTGGGCGATGGTCCAGCCGGGGGCCGGGGTGGGCCGGCTCCAGTCGGCCGGGTCGAGTCCGGCGACCAGACGGTCGAGCTCCTCGCCGTCGGCGGTCAGGTCGGCGATGACGTCCTGCTGGGTCACGGTGCGGTCCTCTCGCTCGTCGGGCGGGACGGTGGCCGCGGCACGGTGGTACGGGTCTCCGCGGCCATCCGGCCCGTCACAGGTACAGGGTGTTGGGTTCCAGGCCGCAGGCGATCCGCCCGTACAGCTCGAGGTTGGTGTTGGGGTGCATGATGGCGTGCAGGTTGAGGGTCTGCACGTCCCGCTCGATGCGCTGGATCGGCACCGTGGTGTAGATCGAGGAGCCACCGCTGGCAGTGTTGAGGATGTCCACGGCCTCCTTCGTCCGCTGGCACGTGGCGCCCAGGTCGAGCCGGGTACGGGCCCGCTCCTCCAGCGTCCACGCCTCGCCCCGGGCGGCCTTGCCGTCCAGCCGGTCCGCGGCCCGGTACGCGTGGAACTCGGCCTCGTCGAGCTTGGTCGTCGCCTCCGCCACCTGCAGGTGGGTCAGCGGCGCCTCGGCCTGGCTCTCGTAGCTGGTGTAGGTGATCTTGCGGCCGGGCAGCCGCTCGAAGAAGGCGTCCCGTGCGGCCCGGCCGAGGCCGAGCGCGGTGGCCGCGATGGTGGTGCAGGCGGTCGGCATGAACGGCGCCTGGAAGACCGGCGAGGCGGCGTTGCGGACCGACCGGTGCTGACCCTGCAGGACCGGGCCCATCGGCAGCACCCGCGCCTGCGGCACGAAGAGGTCCTTCGCGACCGTGGTGACGCTGCCCGAGCCGCGCAGGCCGGCGGTGTGCCAGTCGTCGATGACCTCCAGCTCGGAGACCGGCAGCGCCACCATGATCGGCTCGTACTCGCCGTTGGGGTGGGCCAGCACCGCCGCGTTGGTGTTCCAGCTGCTCTGCTGGACGCCGCTGTTGAACGACCACCGGCCGTTGAGGACGATGCCACCGTCAGCGGGCACCCCGACGGCGGACGGGCTGAGGATGCCGCTGATCCGCACGTCGGGAACGGCGAAGATCTCGTCCTGCACCTCGTCCGGGAAGAGGCCGGCCATCCAGGTGCTGATCGCCCAGACCGACAGGGTCCAGGCCGTCGAGCCGTCGCCGCGGGCGATCTCGGCGATCACCTCGACGACGGTCCGCATGTCCGACTCGTAGCCGCCGTAGCGGGTCGGCACCCGCATCCGCAGCAGCCCGGCGTCGGTCAGCGCCTCGATCGTCCCGTCGTGCAGGCGGCGGTTCTCCTCCTGCCAGATGGCGTTCTTCTGCAGCAGGGGTGCAAGCTCCGCGGCGCGGCGGACGAGCTCCGCGGTGGGCGGCGCGTCGGTGAGGTCCACAGGATGCTCCTTGGGTCACGGTGTGGGCAGGACAGTCGGCGCGACGACCGGCCGGTGTGACACCGGTCGGCGCGGGGAACGCGGTGCGGGGAGCCGGTGCCGCCGGTGCCCGCCGATCCGCATCACGACCTTGGCACCGGGCCGGTTGCGGTCGCACCTTCCGGATTGCGGACGTGGCCGGCCCGGTGCTGGTCACCGGTGGTCGCAGGTCAGTGGGGCTCCGGTCGGTCGAGGACGGCCGTGCCGGCGGCGGACGCGCCGACCGGCTGCGGCACCTGGGCGGGTTCCCCGCCGGCGGGCCGGCGGCGCACCAGGGTGGCCAGGGCGGCGGTCACCAGCAGCACGACGGCGACCACGGTGAGGGTGGTGCGGGCCGCCGGCAGGAAGGCGTCGGCGAACGCGTCCGCCGCCGCGGTCGAGAACCGCTGCGCCGGTCCGGCGGCGAGACCGGCCGGTGGGCTCACCCCGCCGTGCTGGCCCGCGCCCAGGTTCAGCCCGTGCGCGGCGGCCCGCTCGAAGCCGCGGAGGAAGGCGGGCCGCAGCTCCGGCGGGAGGTCACCGGCCCGCGCGGCGACACTGGCGTGCAGGCCGGCGACCAGCCGGTGCTGCAGCAGGCGCGCCGGCCACCGCGGCGCCGAGCACGCCACCGACCTGACGCGCGGTGTTCAGCACCCCGGACGCGGCCCCGGCCAGCGCCGGCCGGACCGCCCGCATGGCCTCGGTGGTGGTGGGCGCGATGGCCGCCCCCATCCCGATCCCCACCAGCACCAGCGGCAGCACGAAGGTCGCCGGGGTGGCGTCCGCCGCCGGCACCGCGGCCACGGCGAACACCCCGGCCGCGTACGCGGTCAGGCCGACCACCAGCAGCCGTCGGCCGCCGAGCCGGTCGGTGAGCCGGCCCGCCACCGGGGCCACCGCGCTGAGCGTCACGGTCCACGGCAGCGCGGTGACGCCGGCCAGCAGCGGGCTCATGCCGAGCAGGGTCTGCGTCTCGATGACGAAGACCAGCAGGAAGCCGTAGAGCGCGAACGAGGTGCCCATGGTGATGACGACGGCGACGGTGAAGGTGCGGTCGGCGAAGAGCCCGGTGGGCACCAGCGGCGCGGGATGCCGGCGTTCCCAGCCGACGAACGCCAGCAGCAGCACCACGCCGGCGGCCAGGATCATCGGCACCGTCACCGGTCCGACCACCGGCCCCCAGCGCAGCCGTTCCCCCTCCACCAGCGGGTAGGCGACGCCGACCAGGCCGGCGGTGGCGAGCAGCACGCCGACCGGGTCGAACCCGGCCGGTCGGGCGGAGCGCAGGTCCGGCACCAGCCGGAGCGTCGCCACCACGCCGGCCACCCCGATCGGCAGGTTGACCAGGAAGATCCAGCGCCAGCCGAAATCGGTCAGGATCAGCCCACCCAGCGTCGGTCCGCTGACCGCCGCCAGGCCGGCGACGGCCGTGAAGATGCCGAACGCGGCCCCCCGCCGGGCGGGCGGGAAGATCGCCGAGATGAGCACCAACGCCTGCGGCAGCAGCGCGGCCGCCGCGGTGCCCTGCACGGCCCGCGCCGCGATCAGCTCCCCCGGGGTACGGGCGGCCCCGCACAGCAGCGAGGCCGCTGCGAACCCGGCGAGGCCGGCGACGAACACCCGGCGCGGCCCCAGCAGGTCACCGAGGCGGCCGGCGACGATCAGCAGGGACGCCAGCGCCAGCAGGTAGGCGTTCAGCACCCACAGGATCTCGTCGATGCCGGTGTCCAGGTCGCCCATGATCTGCGGGGCGGCCGTGTTGACGATGCTGGTGTCGAGCAGGATGAGGAAGTTGCCGAGGCAGAGCACCGCCAGCGCGGCCCACGGGTTGCGCGCCCGGACCGGTCCGGTCACCGTACGCCCCCTCGGTCAGCGGGCCGGCGGCCAGGTCCGCGCGCAGCCGCAGGCCGATCTGCCGGGCGGCGGCCATGCTGGCCCAGGCGGTCAGCCCGACCAGGGCGGCATCCTCCGGCTGGCGACGCCGGAACGCCTCGATCTCCCGCTCGGTGACCCGGTAGGAGGCGAGCGCGGTCAGCAGGGCCAGTTCGCCGGCGGCCCGGTCGCCGGGGGGCAGGTCGGCGACCGCCTCGGTGATCCGTCGCCGGTCGCCGGGGCCGGGCGGTGGGGTGGCCCGGACCAGGTGGGTGAGCACCAGGGAGCGGACCCGGACCGGCACGCTGCGTTCCCCCGCCGTGTCGATCGCCGCCGCCGCCCGCGCCACCGCGTCGGCGATGGTGGTGTTGCCGTCCGCCCAGACCAGGTCGGGCGCGGTCGGTGCGGCCGGCAGCAGCGGCAGGGACGCGCCGGGCCCGACCCGCCGTCGGGCCAGCGGCCCGAGCACCCGGCCCGCCATCCGCCGGGCGCGCGCCGCGCCGAGCCGCCGCAGCGGCGCGGGCACCGGCGAGTCCGGCAGGAAGACGTTCACCATCCGGTTGAGGTAGTGGAACGCCACCGCCACGCCGATCAGCTCGGCGGCCCGGGCCGGCGGGAACGGCGCGGCGGGCCGGTCGTCGACCCGGCCGCTGGCCCGGGCCCAGCCCGCCAGCGCCCGTTGCCGGGCGTCCGGCACCTCGTCGAGCCGGTCGGCGGCGACCACCGCGGCGGTGCGGTCCGTGCCCGCCAGCCCGGTCACCGCCGCACCGTGCACGTCCACGCAGTACGGGCAGGCGTTGCCGACCGACACCGCCGCCGCGACGAGTTCCTTGTCCGCGCGGCTGACCGGGCCCTGCGCCAGCAGCGTCTCGCGCAGCAGGGTCCAGCAGGCGGCGAGCACGTCGGGGGCGGCGGCGTGCAGCGCCACCGGGGTGGCGAGCATCCCGAAGTCCCGTTCCATCTGCTGGTAGACCGTGCGCACCACACCGGTGGCCGCGGCGGGTGGCACCGGGGCGACGTACCGGATCTGCCCCAGGGCGGCGGCGCGGGTCACCCGGGCGATCAGTTGAGCCATGGCGGTCCTCTCCTGGGCGGGCGGCGCCCGCGGTGACCGCGGGCGCCGCGCGGGGTCAGCGGGCCGCCGTCAGGTGCGGCGAGCCGGCGATACGGGAGCTGGCGGCGGGCGCGGGGTGCGGGGCGCCGTAGGTGACCCGTACGCCGCGTTCCTGGGCGGCGCGGACGATGCCGGGCATGGCCCGCTCGGCGAGCGCCGAGATGGTCAGCGCCGGGTTCACGGTCAGCGCGCCGGGCACCGCCGAACCGTCGGTGACGAAGATGCCGGGGTGGTTGCGCAGCTCGTGCCGGTCGTCCAGCGCCGAGGTGGCGGGGTCGTCGCCGATCCGGCAGGACGCCAGCGGGTGCACGGTGTACGCCCCGACCAGGTCGTTGGTCCACGGTCTGACCTTCGCCAGCCCGTCGCGCTCCAGGATGTCCCGCACATCGGCGTCGGCGAGGCCCCAGCCGCGCCAGGTGTTCGCCGTCGGCCGGTACGACAGCGGCCCGTGCCCGAGCATCTGCTGGGAGAAGCGGCGCGCGTTGCCGGTCTCCGGGGGTGGTCCGAACACGCCCTCATTGTCGTCTTCGGACATGGTGAAGATGGTGAGCCACGACTTCCATTGGCGAAGAAAGTCTTTCTTGTCCACCCCGAACCAGCTCGGCCCGGCCGCGTCCGGGGCCTGCGCCAGGATGGTGCCCAGGCCGGGCGGGAAGTAGAGCTGCTCCAGCGAGTACCGCTCGTACTCCGGCAGGTTCCCGTCCAGCCGGTCCCAGCTCGCCACCACCGGACCCCGGCCGATCTGGTGCGCCTCGTACGGCACCCCGTCGGGTCGGCTCAGGCCCAGCACCTCGCGCACCCGGTCCTCGTCGAACGCGGCGGTGTTGAGCCGCTCGCCGTTGCCGGAGAAGTAGCGCCCCACGGCGTGCGGCATCTTGCCCAGGGTCGGCTCGGAGCGTTGCAGGATCACCGGCGTCGCCCCGGCCCCGGCCGCCAGCACGATGATCTTCGCGTCGATCGCGCCCGCCTCGTGCAGCACCCGGTAGTCCTCGTCGTCGACGATCCGGTAGTGCACCCGGTAGCCGCCGTCGTCGGTGCGGGACAGGTGCTGCACCTCGTGCAGCGGGCGGATCTGCGCGCCGTGGGCCAGCGCGCCCGGCAGGTAGTTCAGCAGCAACGACTTCTTCGCGTCGAAGCGGCAGCCGGCCATCATCCAGTTGCAGTTGGTGCACTGGTCGACGTCCACCGCCGACGGCACCGGGTTCGCCGTCCGCCCGGCGTGCGCGCAGGCCGCCGCCCACAGGCCACCGCCGTACGGCACCTTGTCCCAGCTCTGCGCGGTCACCGGCAGCGACTCGGTGACCACGTCGTACCAGGGGTCGAGGGTGTCGCGGTTGATCGACGCCGGCCACATCCGCCGGCCGATGCTGCCGCGGCGCTCGAAGGTGAAGCGCGGCGCGCGGGGCATGGTCGCGAAATAGACCACGCTGCCGCCGCCCACGCAGTTGCCGCTGAGCACGCTCATGCCGTCCCCGACCACGAAGTCGAAGATCCGGGTGTACGACGCGCCCAGCTTGAAGTCGTGGTCGAACTCCTCGGCCGACAGCCAGGGACCACGCTCCAGGACCACCACCCGGGCCCCACCGGCGGCGAGGTGGTAGGCGGCGATCGCCCCACCGAACCCGCTGCCGATGACGACGACGTCGGTGCTCTCGATGCTGCTCATGCGGGACTCCCCGTCGTGGTGGTCTGCGGGTGGATGTCGGCGAGCCGGCGCCCGTACGAGGCATTGCCGAAGCGCCAGAGCCCGTCGGCGTCGGGTCGCTCGTAGCCGATGGTCAACAGGCCCGGGTGCCCGTCGGCCAGGGCCTGCGGGGTGCTCAGGTGGGCGGCGCTGTCGAAGGCCATGTTGCTGAACAGCGCCATCCCCACCCAGATGCTCCGCTCCGGGTGGTCGGGCGCGGTGAGCTGCTGCACCAGCGCCGCCCGGTCCGGATAGGACAGCGCGACGAACGGCGGCAGGTCCGCCGCCAGCACCCGGTGCTGCTCGTCGGCGTACCGGGCCGCGTGGCCGTTCAGCAACGCGACCAGGCCGTCCAGTGACTCGGCGAGGCCGCCCGCGGGGTGGGCGAGCATCTCCACGGCACCGGAGGCGACCGCGCCGCCGCCGGTGGAGACCCCCGCGACGGCCCGGTCCCCGGGAAAGCGTTTCTCGCCGGGAATGATGGTGTCGGCGAACGCCTCGAGGGTCATCGTCCAGGTGTCGGATTCGGAATCGGAACTCACCACGTCGCCTCCTCGACACCGACGGCTCCCCGGCGGCCGTGCCGGCCGGTCCGTCCGTCGGATTCCAGGACGGGCCGGTGAGCCTGCCGTGGCCACCCGGCGGTGCCGGGGCGCGCGCCCGTCCGCTGCCGCCACATCGTCCGATCGGCGCGTCACGCGACGCATCTTTCGTCGTGCGCAGGGACACCGGCCGTGCGACGGTGCCGCGAATTGCGGGCCGAGTGGCCGGCGGAACCGGAACCGGTGGCCCACGACAGGAAATGGATAGCGCACAGGTGAACGCGCCGGAATGCGGTCCGGAATGGTGGGTCGGAATCGCCGGACCGCGCATTTATCCCAGCGTGCTCGGACCGTGACGAGCGCTTGCGGGGCGGTCTGTGCCGCCAGTATCCATGTCCTCAGGGTCACGGGTGCGCCAGGCGCCGAGGTGGACCCGCGCCCCGAGGAGGACAGCATGGTCGCCAGACGGATCGCGGCGTCGGTCGCCCAACGTCAGGTCAGGTACGTCACGCCGGTGCCGGTCGGCGCCGCCACCGGCGTCCTGCGCACGGTCTACCGGCAGTCCTCCGCCGAGATGGGTCTGGTCAGCCCGCCGGTGCAGCTGCACTCGCCGGTGCCCGACCTGGCCGCGGCGTACTGGATGCTGATGCGGGAGCCGATGCTGCCCAGCGAGACGGTCGGCCGGGACGTCAAGGAGGCGGTGGCGACCGCCGTGTCCACCGCCAACATCTGCCCGTACTGCGTCGACATGCACAGCACCGGCATGTACGACCTGGTCGGCGAGGACGACGCCGAGGCGCTGGTCGCCGACCGCCCCGGCGACCTGCGGGACGCGAGCCTGCGACCGCTGGCCCAGTGGGCGCGGACCGCCGCCGAGCCGGGCCGGGGTCCGCTGCCCGAGCCGTTCGGCGACCGGCACCGCCCGGAACTCGTCGGCGTCCTGGTCGCCATGCACTACCTGACCCGGGTGGTCAACGTCTTCCTCTCCAGCTTCCTGCTGCCGCCCCGGCTCAGCCCCGAGGCCCGGCGCCGGTTCAAGCGCGGGGTGAGCCGGGTGCTGCGCCCCACCCTGCGGCAGCCGCGCGCCGCCGGGCTCTCCGTACACCTGCTGCCGGACGCCCCGCTGCCGGCGGACGCCGCCTGGGCGCGCCCGAGCCCGACGGTCGCCGCCGCGGTGGCCCAGGCCGCGGCGGCCTTCGAGGCGGCCGGCGACCGGTCGGTGCCGCCGGCGGTCCGCCGGGTGGTCGCCGACCACCTGGCCGGCTGGCAGGGGCGGAGACCGGCCTGAGCCGGCGCTGGTGCGAACTGCTGGTGGCCGACCTGGAACCGGCCGACCGGGCCGCCGCCCGGCTGGCCCTGCTGACCGCCGTGGCCTCCTACCAGGTCGACGAGGACGTGGTGACCGAGTTCCGGCAGTGGCATCCGGACGACGTGACGCTGGTCGAGGTGGCCGCCTGGGCCAGCTTCGCGGCGGCCCGCCGGGTGGGTGCCTGGCATCAGCCGACCGGCCGATAGCACCGAGGAGCGCACGTTCGAAGACGCGGCGGCCCCGCCGCGTCGGCCAGGCTGGACGCGCCGTAGCCCGCGGCCGGGCGTGCGGTGAGGTCGCCCGATCAGGAGGCTGAGATGACCGATTTCGACACCGCCGAGCGGCGGTCGGTGGGGTGGCTCAACGGCGCGGGTCACCGGCTCGCGTTGAACCTGTTCATGCTGGTCGTGCTCGGACACTGGGCCGAGCACCTCGTGCAGGCGTACCAGATCTGGGGCCTGCACCGGCCGGTCAAGCAGTCCCGCGGGGTGCTCGGCCAGTTCTACCCCTGGCTGATCACCTCGGAGTGGCTGCACTACGGGTACGCCATCGTCATGCTGATCGGACTGTTCCTGCTGCGCAAGGCGTTCGTCGGTCGCGCCGGTACCTGGTGGACGGTCGCGTTGGCCATCCAGTTCTGGCACCACATCGAGCACTTCGCCCTGCTGCTGCAGGCCCAGACCGGGCACTTCCTGTTCGGCCGGCCGGTGCCGACCAGCTTCATCCAGCTCCTGATCCCCCGGGTGGAGCTGCACCTGGCCTACAACACCCTGGTGTTCCTGCCCATGGTGGTGGCCGTCTGGCTGCACCTGCGGCCGTCGGTCGCGGAGGCCCGCGCCGCCGTCTGCGACTGCGCCCGACCGGCCGAACTGCTCGCCGCCCGATGAGCCGTGACCGGGTGACGAGCCGGAGCGCCCGGTGAGCGACCGGATGCCGGTCCCGGCGGCGGGGGACCGCCGGCGGGGCCGGCTGCTGGGGGCGGCGGTGGTGCTGGTGGTGGTGACGGTGGGGCTCCTGGTCGCGCTCAGCGAGTCCAGTCCCGCCACGCTGCGTGCCGTGACGCCGGCCGACGGGGCCACCCTCGCTGCCCCGCCGCCCACGGTGGCGTTGGTGTTCGACCGGGAGGTGGCCCCCCGCGAGGTCCACCTGACCGTGACGACGGCCGGTGGGGACCGGGTCACCGTCGGCCCGCCGACGGTCGCCGGCACGACGGTGACCGCGCCGGTGTCGATCTCCGCCGCCGGCGGCTACCTGATCGGCTACCACGTGGTGCTCCCCGGTGGGCGGGAGGTGTCCGGCGTGGACCGCTTCCGGGTGACCGCCGCCGGCCCCGGGGTCCCCGCGACCGCCGTCCCGGATCCCGCCGCCGAGGCGGCCGGCGCCGCGACGGGCCACCAGCACGGCGGGGACGACCCGCTGAGTCTCGGGCTGTCCCTGGTGGCCGTGGCGGCCCTGCTCGCGCTGCTGACGGTGCTGGTGCGACCCGCCCGACTGCGGGACTGAACCGCCGCCGGCCACAGCGCACGGCAGGAGACGCCCACCTCCGCGGGCCCGTACGACGATGGGTCCGTCGCACCCGGCACGGGGTCAGGAGGGACCATGCCCACCGTATTCGGCGCACTGCGCAGCCTGATGATGACGCCGTCGATGGCGGAGGTCGGCTTCCGGCGTCGGGGGTTCCCCCCGGCGCCGGCCGACGTCACCCGCCGGTTGGAGGCGATCCCGCAGGCGGTGATCTGCGGCTTCGAATGGGGCATCGACGTCCGCGAGCTGTGGGAGCTGGAACGTCGCCTGGAACTGGTCGACCCGGAGCAGCGGGGCTTCGCCTACGAGGGCGCCACGATGGCGTGCACCGTCCGGGACGCGATGGCCGGCGGGCGGGGCCGGCGTACCGAGGCGCTGCTGCGGGGACCGGGCCGCCGGCACATCTTCCTCGCGTACATCGGCATCGGGTTCGCGATGGCCCGGCTGCCCCGCCCGCTCTGGGCCCGGGTGCTGCCCGACCTGCCGGACGTGCCCTACCACCCCACCATGAGCTGGCTCGCCGTCGACGGCCTCGGCTTCGACCGCGCCTACTTCGACACCCCGCGCTGGGTCGACGGGCAGCGGCGGCCGAAGCCCTACCCGTGGGACGGGCACCCGGAGTACTTCGCCCGTGCCTGGGACCAGGGCGTCGGGCGGGCCCTGTGGTTCATCCACGGTGGACAGGTCCCGGCGGTCGCCGCCGCGGTGGGCCGGTTCGCCACCGACCGCCACGCCGACCTGTGGAGCGGGGTGGGCCTGGCGGCCACCTTCGCCGGCGGCTGCGGCGCGGCGGACCTCGCCGCGCTGCGCCGGCACGCCGGGCCGTACGCGGCGGACCTCGCCCAGGGCGCGGTCTTCGCCGCCAAGGCGCGGACCTGGGCGGGCGCGGTGCCGCCGCACAGCGAGGTGGCGGTGCACACCCTGGCCGGCGTGGACGCCACCGCGGCGGCACAGCTCGCCGACGACGTCGTGGTCGACCCGTTCCCGGCGGCCGCGCAGCCCCACTACGAGACCTGGCGCGGCCGGGTACGGGACCGGCTGGCCGTCGCGCCGTCCGCCCGGCCGAGCTGAGGCCCGCCGACCGGCCCGTCCCGCCGCGGTGAAATTGCTGAACGCCTGCTCGGCACATTTGAAGAAGCAATTACCTTCGATTGCTTGGGACGATTTCCCGGGAAACTCTTCCCGATTGGCGCGATGACGCAGGGAGCGTTTCATGGGAGTGTTCGGGACGCTGCGGCGCAAAATACTGACGCCGGACGTGTCGGAAACGAAACTCGACGTACGCGGTTTCCATGTCAAGAATCCGCAGGCGCGGGAACTGCTGGAGACGATCGGGGCCAGCTTCCTGCGCGGCTTCGGTCACGCGGCGGAGGCGTCCGACGTGTCGGCCGCGGAGCGGGAACTGGAAAGTGTGCCTTTCCGGTTCCGGGGTTTCGCCTACGAGGGCGCGGCGATGGGATTCGCCGTCCGGGACGCGCTGCGGCCGGGCCGGCCCCGGTACGTGCCGCAGCTGCTGGCCGGCCGCGGTGACGCGCACGTCTACATGGCGTACGTCGGGGTGGGCTGGGCGATGGCCCGGCTGCCCCGGCCGCTCTGGTCCCGGCTGGCCGCCCCGGACCCGCTGCTGCGCTGGCTGGTGCTCGACGGCTACGGCTTCCACCAGGCCTACTTCCGCACCGACCGGTACGTGCGCCGGCGCTACCGGGAGGAGAACTTCCCCTGGCCGGGCGACGACCACGGCTGGTACGCCGGCCACGCCATCGACCAGGGCATCGGCCGTGCCCTGTGGTTCGTCGGCGGCACCGACCCGGAGCGGGTGGCGCAGCTGATCGAGGCGTACCCGCGCGAGCGGCGGGCGGACCTGTGGAGCGGCACCGGGCTCGCCGCCACCTACGCCGGCGGGGCCGACGAGGACGAGTTGCGGACGTTGTGGGAGCGCGGCGCCGAGTACCGCCCGCAGCTCGCCCAGGGTTCGGCGTTCGCCGCCGGCGCGCGGGTGCGGGCCGGACTGCTCGGCCCGCACACCGAGCTGGCCACCCAGATCTTCTGCGGGATGCCGGCGGCGCAGGCGCAGAAGGTCACCGACGAGGCGCTGGTCGACCTGCCCGAGGGCGGTTCCGTGCCGTCCTGGGAGGTCTGGCGGCAGCGCATCTCCGCATCGTTCGTGTCGCTCGGGCAGTGCTGACGCCCCCGTACGACGACTCACGCAGGACCCCGGCCGTACCGGCCGGAGTCCCGGCACAAGGAGGGTCCTGAGCAGATGACCAGAATCGCCATCGTGGGCATGGCGTGCCGATACCCGGACGCCACGTCACCCCGGGAGCTGTGGGAGAACGCGCTCGCGGGTCGTCGCGCCTTCCGCCGGCTGCCCGATGTCCGCATGTCCCTCGACGAGTACTACGACGCCGACCCCAAGGCCCCGGACCGGTTCTACGCCCGGAACGCGGCGGTGATCGAGGGGTACGAGTTCGACCGGATCGCCTACAAGGTCGCCGGCAGCACCTACCGCTCCACCGACCTGACCCACTGGCTGGCCCTGGACGTCGCCGCCATGGCCCTGGCCGACGCCGGTTTCCCGATGGCCGAGGGGGTGCCCCGCGAGCGGACCGGCGTGATCGTCGGCAACAGCCTCACCGGCGAGTTCTCCCGGGCCAACCAGCTGCGGCTGCGCTGGCCGTTCGTGCGGCGCATGGTGGCCGCCGCCCTGAAGGACCAGAACTGGGACGACGACCAGCTGACCACCTTCCTGGACGACTTCGAGGCCACCTTCAAGAGCCCGTTCCCGGAGATCGACGAGGACACCCTGGCCGGTGGCCTCTCCAACACCATCGCCGGCCGGATCTGCAACCACTTCGACCTCAAGGGTGGCGGCTACACCGTGGACGGCGCCTGCTCGTCGTCCCTGCTCTCCGTCGCCACGGCCTGCAAGGGCCTGGTCGACGGCGAGCTCGACGTCGTGGTCGCCGGTGGGGTGGACCTGTCGATCGACCCGTTCGAGATCATCGGCTTCGCCAAGACGGGCGCCCTGGCCACCGGCGAGATGCGCGTCTACGACCGGGGCTCCAACGGCTTCTGGCCGGGCGAGGGCTGCGGGATGGTCGTGCTGATGCGGGAGGACGAGGCCCGCCGGGCCGGGCACCGCATCTACACCACGATCGCCGGGTGGGGCATCTCCTCGGACGGCAAGGGCGGCATCACCCGGCCCGAGGTGAGCGGCTACCAGCTCGCCCTGCGCCGGGCGTACGAGCGGGCCGGCTTCGGGGTCGACACGGTCGGGCTGTTCGAGGGGCACGGCACCGGCACGGCGGTCGGTGACGCCACCGAACTGCGGGCGCTGACCCTGGCCCGCCGGGCGGCCGGGGCGACCACGCCCGCCGCGATCAGCTCCATCAAGGGCATGATCGGGCACACCAAGGCGGCGGCCGGGGTCGCCGGCCTGATCAAGGCCACCATGGCCGTGCACCAGGGGGTGCTGCCGCCGGCGATCGGCTGCGTGGAGCCGCACGAGCTGCTCACCGAGGACGGCGCCGAGCTGCGGGTGCTGCGCCGGGCGGAGCCGTTCCCGGCCGGCGCCCCGGTCCGGGCGGGCATCACCGCGATGGGGTTCGGCGGCATCAACACGCACATCGTGCTGGAGAACACCGACGGCCGCCGCCGGGGCCGGCTGGACAGCCGGACCGCCGCGCTGGCCTCGGCCCTGCAGGACGTCGAACTGCTGGTGGTCGACGCCGCCTCGGTCGACGAGCTGGGCGAGCGGCTCGACCAGCTGCTGGCGTTCGTGCCCACCGTCGCGTACGCCCAGTTGGCCGACCTCTCCGCCACCCTGCACGCAGAGCTGCGCGACCTGCCGTTCCGGGCCGCGACGGTGGTCTCGTCGCCGGAGGACGCGGAGCGGCGGCTGCGTACCCTGCGCGACAAGATCACCGCCGGGGAGACGAGCTTCTTCAGCCCGGACGGCCGGTGCTTCCTCGGCCACGCCACCGGTCCCGGCCGGATCGGGTTCCTCTTCCCCGGCCAGGGCTCGGGGCGCGGTCTGAGCGGGGGTGCGCTGCGGCGCCGCTTCGCCGAGGCGGAGGACGTGTACGCGCGGGCCGCCCTGCCGGTGGGCGCGGACGCGGTGGCCACCGAGGTCGCCCAGCCGCGGATCGTCACCGGCTCGATGGCCGGCCTGCGGGTGCTGGACACCCTGGGCCTGGCGGCGACGGTGGCCGTCGGGCACAGCCTCGGCGAGCTGTCGGCGCTGCACTGGGCCGACGCCATGGACGAGGAGACCCTGCTGCGGGTGGCCGCCGTCCGGGGCGGGACGATGAGCCGGCACAGCGCCTCCGGCACGATGGCCGGGCTCAACGCCTCGGCGGACACCGTCGCGCAGTTGACCGCCGGTACGTCGGTGGTGATCGGCGGCTACAACGGCCCGCACCAGACCGTCGTCGCCGGCTCGGTCGAGGAGATCGAGGCGCTCTGCGCGCGGGCCGGCGAGGCCGGCATCACCGCGACCCGGCTGGCGGTGTCGCACGCCTTCCACTCGCCGCTGGTGGCCCCGGCCGCGGCGGCGTTCGGTGCCGCGCTGGCCGACGAGCGCTTCGGCCCGGTGACCCGCCGGGTCGTCTCGACGGTGACCGGTGAGGCGCTGCCGGCCGAGACCGACGTGCCGGCCCTGCTGCACCGGCAGATCACCGACCCGGTCCTGTTCGCGCAGGCCGTCGCCGTCGCGGCGAAGGACGTCGACCTCTTCGTCGAGGTCGGCCCGGGCCGGGTGCTGGCGGGTCTCGCCGCGGCGGCCACCGACGTCCCCGCGATCGCCCTGGACACCGACAGCGAGTCGCTGGCCGGGGTGCTCGGGGTGGTCGGCGCGGCGTACGTCGTCGGTGCGCCGGTCAACGAGGCCCCGCTGTTCCACGGGCGGCTGATGCGTCCGCTGCGGCTGGGTCAGACGTTCAGCTTCTTCGCCAGCCCGTGTGCGGCCGCGCCGCCGGTCGACCTGCCGGCCCGGACCCGCCCGGCCGGGTGCCCCGCACCGGCTCCGGCGGTCGCACCGCAGGCGGTGCCGGTACCGGCCGGTGACGCGGCCGAGCCGGCCGTCGAGCTGCTGCGGCGGCTGGCCGCCGAACGCGCCGAGCTGCCGCTGGAGCTGGTCCGCGAGGACAGCCGGCTCCTGGACGACCTGCACCCGAGCTCGATCACCGTCGGCCGGGTGGTCAACCAGGTCGCGGCGCAGCTCGCCGTGCCGCCGGCGCAGACGCCGACGAACTTCGCCACCGCCACGGTCCGCGAGCTGGCCGACGCGCTGGACACGCTCGCGCAGACCGCCTGGCCCGGCGACGCGACGGCGGCGGCCCCGGTCACCGGTGCCGCCCGTGGGCCCGGCCGTGGTCGGTCGACCTCGACGAGGTGCCGCTGCCGCCGCCGGTGGCGGCCGGGCAGCGCGGGCCTGGCAGTTGTACGCCGAGCCGTCCGACCCGCTCGGGTCGGCGCTGCGGACCGCGCTGGAGTCGGCCGCGGTCGGCGGCGGTGTCCTGGTCTGCCTGCCGGCCGGCGCCACCGAGGAGCACGTCGGGCTGGCGCTCGACGGGGCGAAGGCAGCGCTGTCGGGAGCCGCGGGTGACCGGTTCGTGCTGGTCCAGCGGGACCGGGGCGCGGCCGGGCTGGCCAAGACGCTCCGGCTGGAGGCACCGCAGCTGCGGGTCACCGTCGTGCACCTGCCGGCCGAGGTCGGCGACGTCGCTCCGGTGGTGGCCGAGGTGGCGGCGACCGCCGAGTTCGCCGAGGTCCACTACGACGCGTCGGGTGCCCGGCGGGTGCCGACGCTGCGGGTGCTGCCCGTCGAGGCGGCCCGGACGGACCCGCCGCTGGACGCCACCGACGTGCTGCTGGTGACCGGTGGCGGCAAGGGCATCACCGCCGAGTGCGCGCTGGCCGTCGCCACCGACACCGGGGCCGCGCTCGCCCTGATCGGGCGCGCCGACCCGGCAGAGGACGCCGAGCTCGGGGTGAACCTGAAGCGGATGGCCGAAGCCGGTGTCCGGGTGCGGTACGCCCGCGCCGACGTCACCGACCCCGCCCAGGTCCGGCGGGCCGTGGACGAGTTGGTGGCGGCCCTGGGCCCGGTCACCGCCGTGCTGCACGGCGCCGGACGCAACGAGCCGGCGGCGCTGACCCAGCTGGACCGGGAGGCGTTCCGGCGTACCTTCGCGCCGAAGGTCGACGGACTGCGGGCCGTGCTGGCCGCGGTCGACCCGGACCGGCTGCGGATGCTGGTCACCCTGGGCAGCATCATCGGCCGCGCCGGCCTGCGCGGCGAGGCGCACTACGCCACCGCGAACGAGTGGCTGGCCGACCTCACCCGCGAGTTCGGCCAAGCACACCCGCACTGCCGGACCCGCTGCCTGGAATGGTCGGTCTGGTCCGGCGTCGGCATGGGCGAGCGGCTGTCCGTGGTGGAGTCGCTGACCCGCGACGGCGTCACCCCGATCACCCCGGACCAGGGCATCGCGATCCTGCGCCGGCTGCTGACCGACCCGGACAGCCCGGACCGGGTGGTGATCAGCGGTCGGACCGAGGGCGTCGACACCGTCCGGTACGACCTGCCGGAGCTGCCGCTGCTGCGCTTCGTCGACCGCCCGCTGATCCGCTACCACGGGGTGGAGCTGGTGTCCGAGGTCGCGCTGAACGCCGGCACCGACCGCTATCTCGCCGACCACCTGCTCGACGGCAACCTGCTCTTCCCCGCCGTCTTCGGCATGGAGGCGATGGCACAGGTCACCGCGGCGGTCACCGGCGACGAGTCGGTGCCGGTGATCGAGCAGGCCGAGTTCCTCCGGCCGGTGGTGGTGCCGCCGGACGGGACCACCCGGATCCGGATCGCGGCGGTGGTGACCGGCGCGGACACGGTGGAGGTAGCGCTGCACAGCGAGGAGACCGGCTTCGTCGTCGACCACTTCCGGGCCCGGCTGCGTACCGGTGCCGGTGCCGTCGCCGACGGACCGCCCACCCAGGTCCCCGCCGACCTGCCGGCGGTGCCCCTGGACCCGGCCACCGAGCTGTACGGCCCGGTGCTGTTCCAGGGTGGACGCTTCCAGCGGCTGCGCCGCTACCACCGGGTCGCGGCCCGGGACGTCGACGTGGCGGTGGCGGCCGACCCGACGACGGACTGGTTCGCCGGGTTCCTGCCGGGCCGGCTGCTGCTGGGCGACCCGGGCACCCGGGACGCGCTGATGCACGGTCTGCAGGTCTGCGTGCCCGACGCGACCCTGCTGCCGGCCGGCATCGCCCGGGTCCAGGCGGCGGGGCCGGCGGTGTTCAGCGCCGAGGGGTTGCGCTTCTGCGCCACCGAGCGGCACCGCGACCGGGACACCTACGTCTACGATGTGGTGCTCCGCGACGCCGCCGGGACGCCGCTCGAGCGCTGGGAGGGCCTGCGGTTGCAGGCGGTCCGCAAGAACGACGGGCGGGGGCCGTGGGCGCCGCCGCTGCTCGGCCCCTACCTGCAGCGTACGGTGGCCGACCTGGTCGGGGTCGACGTGGCCGCCGCGGTCGAGCCGGCGGGGGAGCCGACGTCCACCGACTTCGTGACCGCCCGACGGGCCCACCGCGACGGCCGCCGGCCGGGCGTGCGGCGCGCCGGTCGAGGTGCGGTACCGGCCGGACGGCCGACGGAGCCGACGGCGGCCGGTCGATGTCGGCCAGCCACGGCGCGGGGGTCACCCTCTGCGTGGTGGCCGACGGCCCGGTCGCCTGCGACCTGCAACCGGTCGAGGAGCGTCCCGACGCCGTGTGGCAGGGCCTGCTCGGCCCGCACCAGGCGCTGGCCGAGGCGATCGGCCGGGCGACCGGCGAGGACCGGGCCACCGCCGCCACCCGGGTCTGGACCGCGGTGGAGTGTCTGCAGAAGGCCGGCCGGACCAACCGGGAACCGCTGACGCTGTCGGCCACCCCCCGTCCGGGGTGGACGGTCCTCGCGTCCGGCAGCCACCGGATCGCGGTGACGGCCACGACCCTGCGGGACGTCACCGAGCCTGTCGTGATCGCCGTCCTGGTCGAGGGGAGCCACTGACCGTGGAGAGCTACTACGAGCACCGGCACACCGTCGGGTTCGAGGAGACCAACATCGTCGGGAACGTCTACTACGTCAACTACCTGCGCTGGCAGGGACGCTGCCGGGAGATGTTCCTGCGGGACCGGGCGCCGGAGGTGCTGGCGGACCTGCAGGACGACCTGAAGCTCTTCACGCTCCGGGTGGACTGCGAGTTCTTCGCCGAGATCACCGCCTTCGACGACCTCGCCATCCGGATGCGCCTGGTGGAGCTGGCGCAGACGCAGATCGAGTTCGGGTTCGACTACGTCCGGCTCGACGCCGACGGCGGGGAGACCCTGATCGCCCGCGGCAGCCAGCGGGTTGCCTGCATGCGGGGCCCGAACACGCGCACCGTCCCGGCCCGGGTGCCGGAAGCGCTCGCGCGGGCACTTGAGTCGTACCAACGCGCACCCGTCCGTGGGTGAGGCGTCCGAGCCGTATGAGGAGGCGCTCGTGGACGTGCATGCCAGGCCCCCGGCCGAGGTGACCGACACGAAACTGCTCCGGCGGGCCTTCGGGGCGTTCGCCACCGGCGTCACGATCGTGACCGTCGGTGGCGCCACCCCCCACGGGATGACCGCCAACTCGTTCGCCACCGTGTCCCTCGATCCGCCGCTGGTGCTGATCTGCGTCGGTCGGGAGGCGGTCATGCACCAGGTGCTGTCGCACACCGGCGCGTTCGGCGTCTCGGTGCTGGCGGCGGAGCAGGAGGCGGTGGCCCGTTACTTCGCCGACCGGCGCAGGCCGCTGGGCCGGGAACAGTTCGACTCCGTCGACTGGCTGCCCGGCGGCCGGACCGGCGCGCCGCTGATCACCGGCGCGCTCGCCCACTTCGAGTGCGCGCTGCGGCGCACGTACGACGGGGGCGATCACAGCATCTTCCTCGGCGAGCTGCTCTGGATGGACCGCAGTCTCGGCGACGACGCGCTGCTGTTCGTCGACGGCGGCTTCCGACAGGTCGAACCGAAGCGAAGCGATGTGGCGATATGACCATCGACCAGTTGCCCCGAGTCGTACCACCGGGCCCGCCCCGGACGGCGACGTTGCGCCTGCTCGCGGCGATGCGGCGGGACCGGCTCAGCATGCTGGCCTCGGCCGCGGCCCGGTACGGCGACGCCGTCCGGCTGCCGGTCGGGCCGATCACCCTCTACCTGTTCAACCATCCCGAGCACGCCAAGCACGTGCTCGCCGACAACAGCGGCAACTACCACAAGGGCGTCGGCCTGCGGCACGCCAAGCGGGCGCTCGGTGACGGCCTGCTGACCAGCGAGGGTGAGCTCTGGCGCAAGCAGCGCCGGGTCATCCAGCCGACCTTCCAGAGCCGGCGCGTCGCCGCCATGGCGCCGGTCATCGCCGAGGAGGGGGCGCGGCTCGTCGAGCGCCTGCGGCGGTACGCGGGCCAGGGCCCGGTGGACGTGGTCCAGGAGATGACCGGGTTGACCCTCGGGGTGCTGGGCCGGGCGCTGCTGGACGCGGACGCCAGCGCGTTCGGCTCGGTGGGTGCGTCCTTCGCCGCCGTGCAGGACCAGGCGATGTTCGAGTTGGAGACGCTCGGCGCGGTGCCCACCTGGATCCCGCTGCCACGGCAGGTGCGGTTCCGGCGGGCCCGCCGGGACCTCGAACGCCTCGTCGACCGGCTCGTCGCCGACCGCGACCCGGCCGGCGACGGGCGGGACGACGTGCTGTCGAGGCTGGTCGTGTCCACCGCCGCCGAGGCGGACCGGCGGGTCGGGCGGCAGCGGCTGCGCGACGAGCTGGTCACCCTGATGTTGGCCGGGCACGAGACGACGGCCAGCACGCTGAGCTGGACGCTGTACCTGCTGGACCAGCACCCGGAGGTCCGTGAGCGGCTGCGGGCCGAGGCGGTGTCGGTGCTCGGCGGGCGGCTGCCGGCGTACGAGGACCTGCACCGGCTGCCCTACACCACCTCGGTGGTGGAGGAGGCGATGCGGCTCTACCCACCGGTGTGGCTGCTGCCCCGACTGGCGTTGGCGGACGACGAGGTGGGCGGCTACCACGTGCCCGCCGGTGCGGACGTGCTGATCAGCCCGTACACCCTGCACCGGCATCCGGGGCTGTGGGACCGGCCGGAGCGGTTCGACCCGGACCGCTTCGCCCCGGACCGGCCCACCGACCGGCCCCGGTACGCGTACCTGCCGTTCGGCGCCGGTCCGCGGTTCTGCGTCGGCAACCACCTGGGGATGATGGAGGCCACCTTCGTCATCGCGATGCTCGTCCGCGAGCTGGACCTGGTCCTGAAGCCGGGCCATCCGGTGGTGGCCGAGCCGATGCTGTCCCTGCGGGTGCGCGGCGGTCTGCCGATGTCGGTACGCCCGGTGTCCTGACCGACCGCTCGCGACGTGGCCGGCGCCCCGCGGCGCCGGCCACGTCGCTGTCCGCCACCGGGCCGGTAGGCCGTCGACCGGGTCGCTGTCCGCCACCGGGCCGGTACGGCCGCCGACCACGGTGTCGGCCACCGGTCCGGGTCCGGCGCCGGGCCGCCGGGTGGAGGGCGGCGTCGGTGGGCGTGGGGTCCGGCACGCACACGGTCCGGCCGGCCACCGCACTGGCGGTGGCCGGCCGGACCGTGTGCGGTCGGGTCAGGCCGCCAGCGGATACCGCTGCGGCGCGCGACCGACCCGGGCCATCGCGGTCTTGCGCACGTCGAGCAGGGCGAGCAGCACCGGCGGGTCGAGGGAGCGCATCGGCCGCAGGTGCAGGTCGGCGTTCTCCACGATGTCGGACTGCCCGACGGTGAGCGGGCCGACCGTGGCGGCGGCCAGGCCCACGCCCCGCAGCGAGGACGGTTCGACGGCCTGCTCCGGGCTCTCGGCGACGGAGTGCGCGAGGAGGTACCACGATCCGGGCGGCACCTTGTCGAGCAGGAACGGGCCCGGCTCCGCCAGCACGGCGCAGCTGACCGGCCGCCCCTCGGGGATGCGGTCGTGGAACAGGCCGATGAAGGTGAGCCCGGGCTTGTCCGGGTCGGCCGGGGTGAGCAGGCCCCGGACCATGCCGGTCGCCTGGGTGGGGTCGACCAGGTCGGTGCCGGACTGGATGCGTGGCGCGATGCCCCGCAGCCGGCGGTAGGTGGTGGGGGAGAGCCCCACACTGCGGGTGAACCGGGAGCTGAAGGTCCCGACGCTCGTGTAGCCCACCCGGAGACTGATATCCGACACGTTGAACGACGTGGAGGTCAGCAGCTCCTTGGCCTGCGCCAGTCGCAGGGCCGAGAGGAACCTGCCGGGGGACACCCCGGTGACCCGCTGGAAGATCCGCGAAAAGTGGAACTTGCTGAACATCGCGACCCGTGCCATGTCGTCGATGGTGAGCTGTTCACCGAGATTGTCGTGCATGGCTGCGATGACGCGTTCGACAGCTTTTTCCGCGGCGTTGTCCATGACCTCTTTACCTCCCCAGTAAAGGTCCCTGTCACGGTGTCGGGTAAACGATGGACCCGTGGCGACGTGCGCGGCGCAATTCCCGCGACGAAGTGCGCAAGAATTGTCCGGTTGCTGGTCCCATACCCGTGAGGTGGCGTGGTGCGTGTGTGTTCAACCGTCGGCAGTCACACGCCCAAGCTTCCCCCTCGTTGTAGCACCGAGTGACGGAAGTTGATGTTAGGGGTGATAGCGCCCGGCGGCAATACTCCGTTGGTCGCAGCCGGCCGCCCGGCCGGCCGATGCCTGGTTACGCTGTGTCCACATGCCTCCTGAGCTGCTGTTTCGTCGGTCCGGAGACGCGCCCGACCGACAAACTGAGCAATCATTTGGAAAGGGGAGGTTGGCAATTTCCACTATCCAGAAAGATGTACGGAAAGTGACGGTCGATCTTCGTCCGCGGCCGGTAGAACTTCCGCCGGGACGCCTCGACAACCCCCGTGACCAGGGGTTTTGCCATAGTTACACGGAGTGCTCATGCGACGACCGTGGGTTATTGCCCAATGGTGCCGCTAATAGCCAAGTGTCCGGAATTTCTCCTGGGATGCTGTCAGGTGGGCGACCGATCAGTAGCTCTGTCGCTGGCTGGTCAGGTGTGGCAGCATGAGCCGAGGTCATCGCTAAACAACTGATGGAGTTCGATGAAAATCTCGAATCTCAGCAGGCAGAGCGGTGTTTCCGTGGCAACCATCAAGTTCTACCTCCGCGAGCGACTGCTCCCTCCGGGGACACCGACCGCGCGCAACCAGGCGGAGTACGACGAGTCCCACCTGGTCCGGCTCCGCCTGATCCGGCTGCTCACCGGGATCGGCATGATGAGTCTCGCGTCGGTACGGGAGGTGCTGGCAGCGATCGACGCGAACTGTCTGTCCCCCCAGGGCCTGGCCCGCATCGTCAACGACCGGCTGCTGGCGCAGCACCCGATGCCGGAGGCCGAGGGGCGTTCCCTGCGCACCGCACGCCAGCAGACCGACCAGTTCATCGACGCCATCGGGTGGCGGATCGCGCCCGACGCCCGGGAACGCGACACCCTCGCCCAGGTTCTCGCCGCGCTCCAGGGGCTGGGCTGCTCCTGCCAGGCCGAGGCGTTCGTGCCCTACGCGGAGGCGGCCGAGCGGCTCGCCCGCAGCATCGAGGACGTGGACCCCGCCGTGCCGGCGGCCACCGTGGTCGCCCGCACCGTGCTGTTCGAGGTGGCCTTCGCGGTGATGCGCCGGATGGCGTACGAGCACCGCCTCGCGGCCCGCCAGGACGACCGGGGCGACTGCGACCCCAGCTGAACGCCGGTGCCACCGACATTGGTCGGTGGCCTTCGTGCGTACTCGGAAAATCTTTTCTCCAAAATTGCGAATCACCGGCCGACGAGGTTTGCAGAGCAATTATTGAGAAGACTTCGTGCACGGCCGGCCGTGAGGATTACGAACGTCAGGACAGCCTTTCGTCCCGCTGCCGTCCGTCCGTCGGCACTTCGGTCAGGTGGTATTCCCACCCCCGTCGTCCGGTGCCGAATCCCGTCCGCACGCCTGACCGTCTCGCCGCCGACGCGGTGCCGTTCCGCCGGCACCACGGGCCGGCGGCCGGGTCGGGCCGGCGCGTCGGGCCCGGTCCCGGACCGGGCACCGGTGCCGGATGCGCCGCACGCCGTCCAAGCAAGGGGAAGCGATGCCAACGAAACCCGTCGGAAAGCTCCGCCGCCTAGCTCCCGCCATCTTCGTGCTCGTGCTCCTGGCGGCACTGTTCCAGGTGGCCCGTCTGCCGCAGGCATCGGCCGCGGACCGTGCCTCACTGGCGTCCCGGTTCGGCTTCACCGAGCTGCCGATCGCCCTGCCGCCGGGCCTGCCACAGCACACCGTGCGGGCGGTCAACCCCAAGTACGAGCACATCAGGTCGTGGGTGTCGTCGGTCGGCGCGGCGATCGCCGTCAACGACCTGGACGGCACCGGGGTGGCCAACGACCTCTGCCTGGTCGATACCCGCAGCGACGCCGCGATCGTCACCCCCGCTCCCGGCAGCGGTGGCGGCTACCAGCCGTTCGTGCTCGATCCGGCGCCGCTGCCCAAGAGCGCCACGATGTCCCCGATGGGCTGCGTACCCGGTGACTTCAACGGCGACGGGTGGAACGACCTGCTGGTCTACTACTGGGGTCGGACGCCGGTGCTCTTCCTGCACCGCGCCACCCGGGCCGAGTTGACGCTGGCCAGCTTCCGCCCGATCGAGGTGCTGCCGGAGCAGGAGTCCTCCGACGGCGTCTACCACGGCAAGCTGTGGAACACCAACGCGGTGGCGGTGGCCGACTTCGACGGTGACGGCCACCCGGACCTCGGGGTGTTCAACTACTTCCGGGACAGCGAGGTCCTGAACCCCGTCGGCCAGCCCAACGTCGAGATGAACCACTCGATGTCCTCGGCCCGCAACGGCGGTGGCGCGCACCTGCTGCGCTGGACGTCCGCGTCGGCCGACTCGGTGCGCTTCGAGGAGCAGCCCGCCCTGGACCCGAAGGTGAGCACCGGCTGGACGCTCGCCGCCGGCTCCGCCGACCTCGACGGTGACCTGCTGCCGGAGCTCTACCTGGCCAACGACTTCGGCAACGACCGCTTCTTCCACAACGTCTCCACCCCGGGCCGGATCCGCTTCGCCCTGGCGGAGGGACGCCGCGGACCGGCGACGCCGAAGTCGCTGGTGGTCGGGCACGACTCGTTCAAGGGCATGGGGGTCGACTTCGGCGACCTCTCCGGCGAGGGCCGCTTCGACATGTTCGTCAGCAACATCACCGTCTCCTGGGGCCTGGAGGAGAGCAACTTCGTCTGGCACAACACCGCCAAGGACACCGCGGACGCCAGGGCGCAGCTCGCCGCCGGGCGGGCGCCGTTCGAGAACCGGGCCGCCCGGCTGAACATGGCCTGGATCGGCTGGGGCTGGGACGCCAAGATGGCGGACTTCGACAACAGCGGAAAGCTCTCCGTCGTCCAGGCCAGCGGCTTCGTCAAGGGCAGGATCAACCGGTTCAACTGGCTCCAGGAGCTCGCGATGAGCAACGACCTGATGCTCCGCGAGCCGGACATGTGGCCCAAGGCGGTGCCCGGTGACGACATCGCCGGCTCCGAGCCGGTCGGCTTCTGGGCCAGGGAGGACAGCGGCCGCTTCGTCAACCTCAGCCACGACCTCGGCCTGGACGTGCCGATCCCGACCCGCGGCATCGCGGTCGCCGACGCCGACGGCGACGGTGGCCAGGACTTCGCCGTCGCCCGCCAGTGGGGTGCCCCGGCCTACTACCGCAACACCAGCGGCAAGCGCGGCGACTTCCTCGGTCTGCGCCTCTACCGCCCGGCGGCCGGCGCCGGTGCCGACGGGCCGGTCGGCACGCCGGCGTACGGGGCCCAGGTGAAGCTGACGCTCGCCGACGGCAGCACCCGGGTCAGCCAGCTCGACGGTGGCGGCGGCCACTCCGGCAAGCGCAGCTTCGACGTCTTCTTCGGCCTCGGTCATCAGGGCGCGAAGCCGGTCTCGGCGGAAGTGTGCTGGCGTGACCTCGACGGCGTCCCGCACCGCCAGCAGCTGGACCTCTCCACCGGCTGGCACGACCTCATGCTCACCACTCAGGCTCAGGAGGTGAAGGCGTCATGACGCAGACCCATCGGATCGGTTCCGCACCCGTCGGGATGCCGACGACCGTGCCCACCCCGGCCAGCACCCCGCCGGCCGCCCCGCAGTCCCGCAACGGCGCACCGCCCCGGGTGGACGCCAAGGATCCCCGCTACATCGCGCTGCGCAACTTCGCCATCTCGATGAGCATCTTCAACATCCTGGGCTACACCGTCCTGGGCTTCGAGCAGCCGTGGACCTGGCCGTTCCTCGCCCTGGCGGTCGGCTACGGCGCCGAGATCGTCATCGAGGCGATCGCGGCCTGGTCGCGGGGACGCACCCCGGCCTACCGGGGCAACGGGATGTGGGGGCTCTACACCTTCCTGCTGCCCACCCACATCACCGCGCTCGCGGCGAACATGCTCCTCTATGCCAACGACAACTTCTGGCCCATCGCGTTCGCGGTGGTGGTCGCCATCGGACAGAAGGCCGTCTTCCAGGCGCCCATCAAGGGCCGGATGCGGCACTTCATGAACCCGTCGAACCTCGGCATCACCGTCACGCTGCTCGCCTTCTCCTGGGTGAACATCGCGCCGCCGTACCACTTCACGGAGAACGTCCCGGACGTCATCCGGATCGTGGTGCCGCTGGTCATCATCACCTCCGGCACGGTGCTCAACGCGGTGCTCACCAAGAAGGTCCCGCTCATCATGGGCTGGGTCGGCGGGTTCGTGATCCAGGCGCTCATCCGGCACTTCGTCTGGGACGTCGCGCTCTGGGCGGCGCTGGTGCCGATGACCGGTGTCGCGTTCGTGCTCTTCACGAACTACATGATCACCGACCCCGGCACCACCCCGACCACCTTCAAGAACCAGTTCATGTTCGGTTCGTCGGTCGCGACGGTCTACGGCGTGCTGATGGTGTTCAACGTCGTCTACACGCTGTTCTTCGCGGTCACCATCGTCTGCGCACTGCGTGGCCTGTACTGGTGGTGGATCTGGTGGGGCGAGCGGCGGCGGGACCGCCGGGTGCCCGTCTCGCCGGGTGCGCCGGCCACGCTGGCCACCGTCACCCGCTGACCGACCGCGTCGCACCGGCCCCGGTCCCGCCCCGCCAGGGTGGCCCGGGGCCGGTTCCGTCCGCCGTGTCCGGTGTGGACTGACTGAGCGCGCAGAAGAGCAATCTGGAAGAAGCCGGCGCGGCCGGCGGGTGCCACGATCGACCGCGACGCGGGCCGGCCGGGGAGGTGGTCGGCCGCAATCCACGATTCGGGGGACCCCGTGCACCGACGTACGCTGCTGTCACTGGGAGGTGCGGCGGGAGCCGCGCTGGTCATCCCCGCCGCCGAGACGATCACGCCCGCGGCCGCCGCTCCGGGCGGCGCCCCGGCGCACCACCACCGCCCGCCGCACCCGGTGAGGTCTGCCGCCACCGGCGAGCCGTTCACCCGCCCGCTGGTGGTGCCGCCCGTGCTGCGCCCGGTGGCGGTCACCGCGGACACCGACCACTACCGGCTCGACGTCACCACCGCCGACATCGAGATCATCCCTGGCCTGACCAGCCGGATGCTCAGCTACGGCGGCTACCCGGTGAACCCGACCATCCGGGCCCGGCAGGGCCGCCGCGTCCGGGTCACCTACCGCAACCGGCTGGACCAGCCGGTCAACGTGCACCTGCACGGCGGCCACGTCGCCGCCCAGCACGACGGCCACCCGATGGACCTGATCCAGCCCGGCGAGGAGCGGGTCTACGAGTACCCGAACCAGCAGGCCGGCGCGTCGCTGTGGTACCACGACCACAGCCACCACACCGAGTCCGAGCACGTCTACCGGGGGCTCTACGGCTTCTATCTCATCGAGGGGTCGGACGAGGCGGCGCTGCGCCTGCCGTCGGGCCCGTACGACATCCCGATCGCGTTGCGCGACTCGCTCTTCGCCGAGGACGGCTCGCTGGTGTGGAACCAGGCCGACCCGTTCAGCCGGAACACCCTGCTGGCCAACAACCGGCACCAGCCGTACTTCCCGGTGGCCGCCCGGCGTTACCGGCTGCGGCTGCTCAACGCCTCCACCCACCGCACCTTCGAGGTCAACGCGGGCGGGGCCACCCTGACCCAGGTCGGCAGCGACGGCGGGCTGCTGCCCGCGCCGGTGCCCCGCACCTCGATCCTGCTGGGGCCGGCGGAGCGGGCCGAGGTGGTGATCGACTTCTCCGGGTACGCCGTCGGCGACCACGTGGTGCTGGCCGACGCGACCGGCGGGCCGCTGGTCCGGTTCGACGTCGTCCGCCGCGCGACCGACCCGAGCTGCGTCCCGCCGCAGCTGCGACCGCTGCCGACGCTGCCGCCGGCCACCGCGGAGCGGCTGTTCGTGATGCGGGTCGACCCGGTCACCTTCGCCAGCCTGATCAACGACAAGGCGTTCGACCCGGACCGGGTGGACACCACCATCACGCAGGGCAGCACCGAGATCTGGAAGATCGTCAACGGTGACGCCGGCCTCAACCTGGAACACACCTTCCACATGCACCTGGCCCAGTTCCGGGTGCTGGACCGCGACGGCGCGCCGCCGGCGCCGGGGGAGTCCGGGTGGAAGGACACCATCTACGTCCGGCCGGGGGAGTCGGTCCGGGTGCAGGCCACCTTCGACGGGTTCCTGGGCCGCTACCTCTACCACTGCCACATGCTGGACCACTCGGCCTTCGGGATGATGGGGCAGATGGAGATCGTCCCGCGCACCAGCTGACCCGGGCCGGGCGCGGCCGTGCCGCCGCGCCCGACCCGGGTCCCCCCGGCCACCTCAGCCGTCGACCTCGATCACCTCGGCGGGCGCGCGGCGGGGCGCGGGCGGCAGCTCGCCGGCCGGTGCCCAGCCCACCCGCACCACCAGGTAGGGATCGCCGATGCCGGCCAGCAGGTCGCGCATCATCCGGCGCGGCCAGGCCAGCTCGATGGCGTCGCTGATCGGCGCGGTGGCCAGGCCCGCCGCGGTCGCGGTGAGCAGCAGCGCGGAGAGCGCCTCGCCGCCGCGCAGCCAGGCCGCCGGGTCGTCCCGCTCACCGAAGAGGATCACGTACGCCGCGCCCCGGTCGAAGTCCGTGCCGGCGGTGAGCCCGGCCGCCCCGCCGGGCGTGGTCGCGTACCGGGACCCGGCGCGGCGCCGGCCGGACGGTCGCGGTGGGCACGCCGTCCCGCTGCCCGCCGGCCGGTTGGTCCACTCGCGCAACTCCGCCCGGTACGCCGGGTCGGCCAGTTCGGCGTCGGCGGCGCGCGCGGTGGAGACGGCCAGCATCGGCATCTGGTCCGGCCGGACCACGTGCAGGTGGGCACCCTCGGCCTCGACCGCCTCCCGCAGCCGGGTCAGCAGCGGCTCGGGCACCGGCCGGTCACCGTACGCGCGCCGGTCGGTGCGCCGGCGCGGGATGGCGTCGACCAGCGGGCCGGCGGCCACGTCCAGCTCGGCCGGGCCGGTGGTACGCAGCCGCGCCAGCAGCCCCGGGTCGGCCGGGTCGGGCAGCCGGTCCACCTCGACGCCCCAGCCGGCGGCGGTGAGCGAGATCCGGGCGTGGTGCAGGGCGGCGCCGCAGCTCAGGACCAGCAACCGGCCGTCCGGGTCGGTCACGGTGAGCTGCCGACCCGGGTCGGTACGCAGCTCCAGCGCGCCCCCGGCGACCCGCCAGCGCCACGGTTGGGTGTTGAACACCGACGGGGCGTGCAGGGACTGGCGGGCCGCCGCCTCCAGCACCCGTACGGTGGCGGTCTGCTCCGTCCAGGTCGATGGCTGGCTCATGGTGGGCCTCCTCGTTGCTCGTCCCCTCCCACCCTGCGGCCGGCGCCGGTCGGCGGACAGGGCCCAAGGGCCCGGTGCCGCCGGGCCGGCCGTCCCGGCTCAGTCCGGCTCGGGCGGCGGTGGGGGGACGGCCAGGGCGAGGGTCAGGTCGAGGACGGTGGCCGGGTCGTGCAGCCGGTCGCCGTACAGTTCGCGCAGCTTGCCCATCCGGTAGCGGACGGTCTGCGGGTGCACGAAGAGGTCGGCGGCGACGTCGTCGCGGCGGCCCTGGTGCAGCAGCCAGGAGCGCAGCGTCCCGGCGAGCCGGTGCGCGGTGGCCGGTGGCAGCGACGCCAGCGGCGCCAGCGCCTGCGTGCGCAGGTCGGCCAGGCCCTCCGGGTCCATGCTGAGCAGCAACCGCGCCAGGTGCTGCTCGGTGTCCAGCGGCGCCTCCCCGGTCGGGTCGCCGAGGTCGAGGGCGAGTGCCCGGACGGCACGCTGGTAGGACGTGGCCACCCGGTGCCACGGGCGGGCCGGCCCGAGCACCGCCCGGTGGCCGTGCAGCACCCGGGTGAGCTGCCGGCGGCGGCCCGCGTGCACGTCCGGCACCAGCAGCACCGCCAGTTCCTCGGCCGGCTCGACCCCGGGCAGGTCCTCGCCGCTCTCCAGGGTGTGCGGGCTGAGCAGGGCCAGCACCGCGCGGAGGCTGCGGCGGGGCAGCAGCACCACGGTCAGCGTGCGCGGCGGTGGCCAGTCGGCCCGTTCGGCGCTGCGCCGCAGCGTCTCCTCCGGCTCGCCGGCCAGCAGTTGCTGGGCGAGGCGCTCCAGGGAGCGGCGGCGGGCCCGACCGGCGCTGGCCAGTTCGTCGGCGTGCCCGGCCACGCTGGCCGCCGACAGCTCGTCGATGTAGGCGAACATCAGCTCGGCGAACTCGGCGACCGTGGCGGCGGCCAGCCCGGCCTGCACGCTGGTGGTGGAGACCTCCCGCCAGGCCACCCGGGCACCGATCCGGTACGCGGCCAGCAGCGCGTCCATGCTCCGCCCGGCGCGCGCCTCCCCACTGCCCAGGGCGTACGCGGCCGCCAGGGCGGGGGTGAGCGGGGTGCTCGGGTCGGACGGCTGGGTACCCTCCAACAGCTGCAGGAACGTGCCGAGTGCGAGGCGTACCGCGTTCTCGATCTTCTCCCGCATGCTGCCGGTGAGGGTGCCGGAATAGCTGGGCACCTCGGCGGTGATCGCGCTGACCGTGCGCTCGGCGACGACGGGAAGGCGGTCCCGGAGCCGACCGGCCACCTGTTCGTCCAGTTCGAGGTGGGCGGCGCGCCGGGTCGTCCCGGACTGGTCCGACATGTTTGTTCTCCCCGAACAAAAAACTGTGGCTGTTTCACCTTCGTCGGTCAAGATGTTATGCGCTCACGCGGTCACCCTGGTTATATGACCACAACTGTCCCGCGCCCGCCGCAGCGGGTCTCCGTCCGGGACCGGCTGCTGCGGCTGGCCGAGACGGTGACCACCCCGCTGCTGCCCGAGGACTACCTCGACCTGGTCGCGCCGCTGCGCGCCGGGGCCGCCCTGCGCGGCCGGATCGTCGAGGTGCGCCCCGAGACCCCCGACGCGGCGACCGTCGTCATCAAGCCGGGCCGCGGCTGGCGGGGGCACACCCCCGGGCAGTACGTCCGGCTCGGCGTCGACGTCGACGGGGTGCGGCAGTGGCGGGCGTACTCGCTGACCTGTCCGCCGGGCGGCGCGGACGGCCGGATCGCGGTGACCGTGAAGGCCATCCCGGACGGGAAGGTCAGCAATTACCTGGTCCACCGGGTGCGCCCCGGCACGATCGTGCAGCTCGACCAGGCCCAGGGCGACTTCGTGCTGCCCGGGACCACCCCACCGCGGGTCCTCTTCCTCACCGCCGGCAGCGGCATCACCCCGGTCATGGGAATGCTCCGCGCCGGTCTGCACACCCGCGCCGACGTGGTGCTGGTGCACTCCGCACCGGCCGCCGGTGACGTCATCTTCGGCGCCGAGCTGCGGGCGCTGGCCGCGCAGGGCGCGCTGCGGCTGGTCGAGCGGCACACCGACGTCGACGGGCTGCTCGGCGTGCACGAGCTGGACGACCTGGTCCCCGACCACGCCGAGCGGGAGACCTGGGCCTGCGGCCCGGTCGGCATGCTCGACGCGGTCGAGGGGCACTGGGCCTCGAAGGGCCTCGCCGACCGGCTGCACACCGAGCGGTTCCGGCCCACGGTGATCTCCGCGGGGGAGGGCGGCACGGTGACCTTCACCGGTGCCGCGGTGACGGTCGAGGCCGACGGCGCGACCCCGATCCTCGACGCCGGTGAGAACGCCGGGGTGCTGATGCCGTCGGGCTGCCGGATGGGCATCTGCTACGGCTGCGTGCTGCCGCTGCGCCAGGGCGCCGTCCGTGACCTGCGCACCGGTGACGTCACCACCGCCGTCCCGGGGGACGGCGTACTCATCCAGACCTGCGTGTCGGCGGCGGCCGGTACCTGCGACATCGACCTGTAGACAGGAGGCCGACGTGACCGTGATCCAGAAGAAGGCCGTCAACCCGATCGCCCACCTCAGTGCCGAGGACATCGAGATCCTCGGCAAGGAGCTGGACGCCATCCGGGACCGGGTGCTCGCCGAGCGCGGCGAGTCGGACGCGACCTACATCCGCAAGGTCATCAAGACCCAGCGGACGCTGGAGATCAGCAGCCGGGCCGTGCTGCTCTTCTCGCTCTTCCCGCCGGCCTGGGTCGTCGGCACCGCCGGCCTCGCGGCGGCCAAGATCCTGGAGAACATGGAGATCGGCCACAACATCCTGCACGGCCAGTACGACTTCATGCGCGACCCGAAGATCCACTCCACGACCTGGGAGTGGGACCACGTCTCCCCGGCCGAGCAGTGGAAGCACTCGCACAACCAGCTGCACCACACGTACACCAACGTGCTCGGCAAGGACAACGACCTCGGGTACGGCATCATGCGCGTCGACGAGGACCAGAAGTGGCACCCGATGCACCTGGGCCAGCCGCTGTGGAACTTCATCAACGCCTGCTTCTTCGAGTACGGCATCGCCGCGTACGACCTGGAGCTGGGGCGGAACCTGCAGAAGGGGCGGCACAAGTCGCCGGAGTTCCGGGCCCGGGCCCGCGCCGTGGGTCGCAAGATCCGTCGGCAGTTCCTCAAGGACTACCTGATCCACCCGCTGCTGTCCGGGCCCTCCTTCCTCAGCACCCTGGCCGCCACCTTCACCGCGAACCTGATCCGCAACCTGTGGAGCCACTCGGTGATCATGTGCGGGCACTTCCCGAACGGGGTGGAGACGTTCTCCAGGACCTCCATCGAGGGCGAGACCCGGGGCGAGTGGTACCTGCGGCAGATGCTCGGCTCGGCCAACATCAGCGGCAGCCGGCTGATGCACATCATGACCGGCAACCTGTCCTTCCAGATCGAGCACCACCTCTTCCCCGACCTGCCCAGCAAGCGCTACCAGGAGATCGCCCCGCAGGTGCGGGCGCTGTTCGACCGGTACGGGCTGAAGTACACCACCGGCCCGCTGCCCAAGCAGGTCGCCTCCGCCTGGTGGAAGGTCATCCGGCTCTCCCTGCCGAACCGGCGGGCCGAGCGGGCGGTGCCGGCCGCGCTGGCCTCGTCGGGCGCGCCGGCCTGACCCGCCCCCACCCCGACCGCTGTCCGGCCCGGCACCGTCACGGTGTCCGGGCCGGAGCCCGTCACGGTCCCTCGGGCGGCGGGTCCGAGGGGCGCGACGGTGGCGGGTCGTCGGGGGTGGCTGGCAGACTTTCGGGAGGTCACCGGCGGAAGGACACGAGTCCATGACGGACAACGGGCACGACCTCCGACCGGGTGCCGACAGCTTCGAGCTGTTCGGCGCCCGGGTCACCGTGCACGACGCCCCGGGCCTGCTCGCCGCCGCCGCAGCCGGCCCGGTCGAGCCTGCTCGGCGACGCCCACCGCTCCGCGTCGCTGCGCGCCCTCCGGCTCACCGTCCGGGCCGCCGACGGGACCCACCACTTCGACGCCGAGGTCCGTGCCGCCGCCGGCCGGGCGGTCGGCCTGCTCAGCCTGGGTGTCGCCGGCCCGGCCGGGTGCTGCTGGTGCGCCGCCTGGCCGGCGGCGACCCGTCGGCCGGCGGGCTGCTGGCCGAGGCGTCCCGCCGGCTCGGGCTGCGACCGCCGGGCACCCTCGACGAGGACCCGGCCGGGGCCGTGGCGCTGCGCGAGGCCGCCGCGCTCGGCCTGCGCCCCGACCTGGCGTACGACGAGAGTGCCGACGGTGGACGGACGGTGACCCTGCGCGTGGCCTTGCCCAGCGCGCAAGTCGGGCCGGCGCACCTGCGGGCCGTGGTCGGTCTGGTGCTGCACGCGGTCCGCGAGCTGGCCGGCGAGGGGCGCTGCGCGGCCGGGCCTTCCCGGTGGGCCGACCGCCCACGCCGCCGGTCCGCGCCGTGCCGCGCAGCGACGCGGTCACCCTCGACCAGGTCGGCGGCCTCGCCGAGGTGGTCGCCCGGTTCCGGGAGATCGCCGTGTCGTTCCGTCACCCGCAGGTGATGGCCCGCTGGGGCGCCCGCCGGCCGCAGGGCATCCTGATGTACGGCCCGCCCGGCACCGGCAAGACCATGCTGGCCCGCGCCCTGGCCAACGAGATCGGCGCCGACTTCCGGGAGATCCGCACCCCGGAGATCCTCGACAAGTATCTGGGCGGTTCCGAGCGGAACATCAAGCAGATCTTCCGGGAGGCCCGCCGCTACCGGCAGCCCACCGTGATGCTCTTCGACGAGTTCGACAGCATCATCAGCTATGCCGGGGCCGGCGGGGACGCCGCCAGCCAGGCGGTCAACGCGGTCGCCGGCATCTTCAAGCAGGAGATGAACACCCTGTTCGAGGAGAACCCCGACGTGATCGTGGTGGCCACCACCAACTTCCCGCAACGGGTGGACGCCTCGCTGATCCGCTCCGGACGCTTCGACATCAAGGTCGCCATCCCCGCGCCCGACGAGACCGGCCGCGCGGAGATCATCACGAAGATGGTCCGCGAGCTGATCGACCGGCACGAGGGGCCCGGCTTCCGGATGTTCGCCGCCGACGTCGACCCGGCCGAGCTGGCCGCGCTCACCCCCGGCCTGACCGGCGCGGACATCCGCGAACTGCTGCGCCGGGTGCAGCTGGCCAAGGCGATGCGGGAGGCGACCGAGGGTGCGCCGGCCGGCCCGATCAGCCAGGATGACCTGCGAGAAGCCGTCGCCGGGCTGCGTCGCGGCTGAGCCGGCCCGCCGGAAGGAGACCCGTGTCGTCGTCCACCCTGCTGTCCCGTCGGGACCTGGCGTTCCTGCTCCACGACTGGCTGGACGTGACCCGGCTGACCGAGCGCCCCCGCTATGCCGAGCACTCCCGCGAGACCTTCGACGACGTGCTCGACCTGGCCGCGCGGGTGGCGGCCGAGCACTTCGCCACCCACAACCGGGCCGCCGACCTCGCCGAGCCCACCTTCGACGGCCGCCGCGTGCACACCATTCCGCAGGTCAAGGCCGCCCTCGACGTCTTCGCCGAGACCGGGCTGCTGGCCGCGACCATGGACGGGACGGTCGGCGGGATGCAGCTGCCGCACGTGGTCGCCGCGGCGTGCTTCGCCTGGTTCCAGGCCGCCAACGTCAGCACCGCCGCCTACCCGTTCCTCACCCTCGGCAACGCCAACCTGCTGCTCACCCACGGCAGCGCCGAGCAGGTCGACACCTGGGTCCGGCCGATGGTCGAGGGTCGCTTCTTCGGCACCATGTGCCTCTCCGAGCCGCAGGCCGGCAGCTCGCTCGCCGACATCACCACCCGCGCCGAGCCGCAGGAGGACGGGACCTACCGGCTGACCGGCACCAAGATGTGGATCTCCGGCGGCGACCACGAGCTGGCCGAGAACATCGTCCACCTCGTCCTCGCCCGGATCCCCGGGGGACCGCCCGGGGTGAAGGGCATCTCGCTGTTCATCGTGCCCAAGGTGCTGCTCGACGACAACGGTCAGCCCGGTCCGCGCAACGACGTGGTGCTGGTCGGCCTCAACCACAAGATGGGCTACCGGGGCACCACCAACACCCTGCTCAACTTCGGCGAGGGCGTGCACCGGCCGGACGGGCGGGCCGGGGCGGTCGGCTACCTGGTCGGCCAGCCGCACCAGGGGCTCGCGCAGATGTTCCACATGATGAACGAGGCCCGGATCGGGGTGGGCGCCGGCGCGACCGCCCTCGGCTACACCGGCTACCTCAAGTCCGTCGCGTACGCCCGCCAGCGCCCCCAGGGCCGCCCGGTCGCCGACAAGGACCCGACCGCGCCGCAGGTGCCGATCGTCGCCCACCCCGACGTACGCCGGATGCTGCTGGCCCAGAAGAGCTACGTGGAGGGCGCGCTCGCCCTGGTCCTCTACTGCGGCCGGCTGCTCGACGAGGAGCGGACCGCCCCGGCCGAGGCCGACCGCGAGCGGGCCCACCTGCTGCTGGACATGCTCACCCCGATCGCCAAGAGCTGGCCCTCACAGTGGTGCCTGGCCGCCAACGACCTGGCCATCCAGGTGCACGGCGGCTACGGCTACACCCGCGACTACGACGTCGAGCAGCACTGGCGGGACAACCGGCTCAACCCCATCCACGAGGGCACCCACGGCATCCAGGCCCTCGACCTGCTCGGCCGCAAGGTGACCATGCAGGGTGGCGCGGGGTTGGCGCTGCTGCTGGAGACGATCGGCGCGACGGTCACCCGGGCCTGGAAGGCCGACGGGGAGGCCGCCGAGCTGGCCGGGCACCTCGGGGCCGCGGTGGACCGGATCGGCGTGGTGACCCGCCGGCTCTGGGGCAGCGGCGACCCGGAACTGGCCTTGGCGAACGCCTCGCTCTATCTGGAGGCGGTCGGACATGTGGTGATCGCCTGGATGTGGCTGGAGCAGCTGCTCGCCGTGGAGGCGATGGGAGCGCCGGAGGGGGCGGAGGGGGAGTTCCTGGCGGGGAAGCGGCAGGCGGCGCGCTACTTCTTCCGCTACGAGCTGCCCCGCACGGGACCTCAGTTCGACCTGCTGGAGAGCCTGGACCGGACCACCCTGGACACCCGGGAGGGCTGGTTCTGACCGTCGAGGATTTTCCGGCGGGCCTGTCACGACGAGTGCTCGACCGGACATGGATTGGACGTGAGCTCCGGGACCGAGCACGAGGACCGCTTCCGACGCGTCTACGCGGTCAACTTCGCACCGCTGCTGGCGTACGCCACGCGGCGCGTCGCGCAGCCCGAAGACGCCGCCGACGTGGTCGCGGAGACCTTCCTCGTCGCCTGGCGGCGCAGCCGGGACATGCCGCCGGAGGCCGAAGCCCGGCTGTGGCTGTACGGCGTGGCCCGGCGCGTGCTGGCCAACCACCACCGCGGCGGAGCGCGCCGGGAACGGCTGGGCGACCGGTTGCGCCAACGGCTGGGGATGGCCGCTGCCGTCGACCCGGGCAGCGAGGTGCCCGAACGGCTCACCGTGCGGGCCGCGCTGGCCCAGTTGGGGGAGCTGGACCGGGAGGTGTTGATGCTGACCTTCTGGGAGAGGCTGGAGCCGCGCGAGGTCGCCGAGGTACTGCAGGTGAACCCGGCCGCGGTCCGTACCCGGTTGTCCCGCGCCCGGGCCCGGCTGCGGAATCTCATCGGTGACGGCGACGGTCCACCCGGACATGTACTGGGCGTCATGGCCGTACGCACCTCGGAGGAGGGCAGATGACGGACGAGCACCTCGACCGGATGATCCGGGATGCCGACCCGTACCGACCCGACGTCATCGGGCGCTTCGACGGGGCCGCGCAGCACCTCCTGGAGGAGATCGTGTCCCTGTCGACCCTCGAACCCGTCGCCGAACTGCCGCCCGGGCCCCTGCGGGCGCGCCGCGGCGTGTTGAGCGCCCTCGCCGCGGGCGGCGTGGCGGCCGCGGTCCTCGCCGGTGTCCTGGCCGTCTCCGTCCTCGACGGCCGTCAGCCCGAACGGCAGCCGGTGATCCCGGGGATCACCTCCGGAGCGAAGGGGCCGGTCGGGTACTCGGCGATGGTGCTCAAGGCGGCCGAGGAGAACCCGCGGCTGCTGATCGACCAGCCCGGTTGGAAGGCGACCACCGTCTACGGCTTCGCCGAGAAGACGGGCACCATCGCCTTCCGGAACGGCGAACGGGAGGTGGAGATGAACTGGTACCCCGCCGACCAGTACGACAGCTACCACCGGGACCGACTCGACGTCAGCAGGCCGGAACGGGTACAGGTGGACCGCTGGCCCGCAGACCTGTTCCGCTACCGGGCGGGCGACTTCGCCGTCATGCTCCGGCCCCGCGACGGCTCCTTCGTCGAACTGCGCAGCAGCCTCGGCTGGACGCGGAGCGAGTTCGATCAGCTGCTCGCCCACGTGGTCCGCGTCGACGCCCGTACCTGGCTGGCCGCGCTCCCGGCGGAGATCGTCACACCCGAGCGGGTGAGCGAGCAGGCGGCCAAGGTCCTGGCCGACGTGCCGCTCCCGCCCGGCTTCGACCCCGCGGCACTGGCGGATCTCGGCACCAACGACGCCTACCAGTTCGGCGCCAAGGTCACCAGCCGCGTCGGCTGCGGGTGGATCAGCGAATGGCTGCGCGCCCGCAAGGCCGGTGACGCCGCCGCCGTACAGCGGGCCGCGGACGCGTTGCGCAGCAGCCACCGGTGGAAGGTGCTGCACCAGATGAACGACGCCGGCGACTGGCCGGAGGTGTTCTGGGAGTACGCCGACATGGTGGCCGACGGGAAGTCACCGACCGGCTACGAGCAGGCCCTGGGCTGCGAGTAGCCGCCACGGATCGCGGGGGACCGGTCAGTCGGGCGCTGGGGATCAACGGATGCTCAGCGCCCGACGTCCTGCCCCGCGTCGCACGGCGAAGAGCCGTACCGCCGCCTCACGGCCGGCGCTTCTCCACCCGGGTCCAGCCGACCCACCCGCGTTCCGCGACCAGCTCCCGCAGCCGGGCGACGGCAGGATGGGCGGCATCGGCGAACGAGTCCATCAGGCGGATGAACGCCTCGTCGGGCGTGACATCGTCCTGCCCGGTCAGCTCCCCGGCGGCCTCCGCCTGCGCGAACAGCTCACTCATCAGGTCGGCCGTCTCGGCCAGCAGCTCCTCGTCCGCCCAGTTCTCGGCGATCCGGTCGATGAGCTGATAGAGCCGGACCACCTTCGGGTTGGACAGCTGAGCCACCTTCTGGACCATCATCTCCGGGATCGCCTCCGGCCAGCGCGCCGCCATGAGGATCCAGGCGTCCCGCTCCGACTCGACGGCGGCCGGGGACGCTCCGATCGCCCGTAGCCGGTCCAGATAGTCGGCCACCTCCGGCGGGACGGCCAGGGAGTCGCCGCATCCCAGGCGCGCGATCCGCCGCCGGTGCTCCTGCAGGGTACGGATCTGCGTCCGCAACCGTTGGTCGATCTCGGCGGTCGCGGCGGCGAACGTCTCGGGCTCGGCGTCGAGCAGCTCGCGGACCCGGGCCAGCGGGACACCGGCCTCGGCCAGGGTTCGGATCCGGACGAGCCGCACGACGGCGGCGGCGTCGTACGTCCGGTAGCCGGAGGCGTCGCGCTCCGGCTCCCGGAGCAGCCCGATCTGGTGGTAGTGCCGCACCGCGCGAATGGTCACCCCGGCGTAGGCCGCCAGCCGTCCGATCGTCAGCATGCCCTCAGCCTCCACCGAGAAGGACCGTCGTCAACTGATCTTCCTCCGGTAGACGGCCATGGCGACGCCGTACGCCACGACGAGCAGGCCGGCACACCAGGCGAGGGCGATCCAGACATCGTCCCCGACCTGCTGCTGAGCGAACAGCTTGCGGATGGTGTCGACGATGGAGGTCACCGGCTGATTCTCGGCGAAGGCGCGTACCGGGCCGGGCATGCTCTCCGTCGGTACGAAGGCGGAGCTGACGAACGGCAGGAAGATGAGCGGGTAGGAGAACGCGCTCGCGCCGTCGACGGACTTCGCGGTCAGGCCCGGGATGACGGCGAGCCAGGTCAGGGCCAGCGTGAACAGCACCATGACCCCGGTGACCGCGAGCCAGTCCAGCACGCCGGCGCCCGAGCGGAAGCCCATGGCCAGGGCGACCAGCACCACCACCACGAGTGAGATCAGATTGGCGACCAGCGAGGTCAGCACGTGCGCCCACAGCACGGACGAACGGGCGATCGGCATGGACTGGAACCGCTCGAAGATGCCGCCCTTCATGTCGAGGAAGAGCCGGTACGCGGTGTAGGAGATGCCCGAGGCGACGGTGATGAGCAGGATGCCCGGCAGCAGGTAGTTCACGTACCTGTCGGACCCGGTCCGGATCGCGCCGCCGAAGACGTAGACGAACAGCAGCAGGAAGGCGATCGGCATGATGGCGGTCGTGATGATGGTGTCCGGGCTGCGGCTGATGTGGCGCAGGGACCGCCCCAGCAGGACGGCGGTGTCGCCGAAGAAGTGCTTGGTCATCGAGAGTCCTCAGTTGTTCGTGGTGGAGAGGTTGGCGGAGCCGGCGTCGGTGTCGGTGCTTTCGTCACCGACGATGGCGAGGAAGACGTCCTCGAGCGTCGGTTGCTTCTCGACGTACTCGACCTTGGCGGGCGGAAGGAGCTGCTTGAGTTCGGAAAGGGTGCCGTTGGCGATGATGCGCCCGTGGTGCAGGATCGCGATCCGGTCGGCGAGCTGTTCGGCCTCGTCGAGGTACTGCGTGGTGAGCAGCACCGTCGTACCCTGCCCGGCCAGCTCCCGGACGGCCTGCCACACCTCGAGACGCGCCTGCGGGTCGAGCCCGGTCGTCGGCTCGTCGAGGAAGATCACCGGCGGGTTCCCGATCAGGCTCATCGCGATGTCGAGACGGCGGCGCATGCCACCGGAGTACGTCGACACCCGCCGGGTCGCCGCGTCGGTCAGGGAGAAGCGGCCCAGCAGGTCGTCCGCGATGCGACCAGCATTCCTCAGGTGCCGCAGCCTCGCCATCAGCACCAGGTTCTCCCGACCGGTGAGGACCTCGTCGACGGCCGCGAACTGCCCGGTCAGGCTGATCGACTCACGCACCTGCGGTGCCTGCCCGGCCACGTCGAAGCCGTTGACGCCGGCTGTTCCCGCGTCCGCCCTGAGCAGCGTCGACAGGATGCGCACCAGCGTGGTCTTGCCCGCGCCGTTCGAGCCGAGCAGGGCGAAGATGCTGCCCCGGGCCACGTCGAGGTCCACCCCGCGCAGCACGTGCAGTTCCTGGTACGACTTCTCCAGGCCGCGTACCTGGATCGCAGGCTCGGTGGCCTGCTCGGATGTCATCCGGGGATTCATGGCGCCAGCATGCAGGGTTGACGCTGCGTCAAGGTCAAGCCGAGGAGAGGGATGACGCCAGAGCCGTCACGCGTATCCCATGGCCGGGATGATGTCGCCGAGCGCTGCTTCGATGACCTGGCGGATCTCGGCGTCGAACTGGTCGCTGCGGTTCGCCAGCTTGTGCGCCTGGAACGTCGACGGGGTGGCGACGTCGTCGACGCCGAGCCGTTCGAATAGGGCGCGGCGCTGCCCGGGCCAGTCGGCGGCGAGGTCTTCCGCTTTCACCTCGACGTATCGCCTGTCCGTCAGGTCGACCGTGTTCTTCCAGGTGAGCCAGCGGTGGTAGATCGGCGTGAGGTAGGCGAGCGCGCCGTCGACGGTGGGTGGTGCCCATGGCTGGGCCAGGTGGGAGGCGAGCACCGAGACCGGGTGACGCGTGATGTGCACGATGGTCGCTCCGGGGACCAGTTCCCAGAGGAAGTCCATGTACAGCAGGTTGAACGGTGTCTTCTCGCACCAGGTCGGCTTGCCCGCGTCGGCCGCCGCTCCGCCGAACAGGGTGTCGATCAGCCCGCGCAGGATGGCGATCAGTTCGGCCCGGTCACTGAAGTACCTGGGCAGTACCCGTCGGCGGCTCGGCGGCGCGAACGGCCCGGCAGGCCGGTCGGCGTCGCCGAAACCCTCCGGGGAGGCGGGCTCGTCGAACGTGCACGCGACCAACTGCGGCCAGAGCCGGTGTACGGCGTCCCGGTAGCGCTGCGCGCCGACCAGCTCGGGAACGGTCTTGCCGCGATCGTCGCGTCGGCCGGGCACTCGTACGGTGAGGAAGTCACCCAGCCGGTGCAGGGCGTCCTCGCCGACGGTGGGGTCGTACCGATCGGTGAGCGCGTCGGCCAGGTCCCGCAGTCCACCAGGGTCGATGAGGAACCGGGTCTCCATGGGAATCCGATGGATCAGCGGATGTTCACCGATGATGTCGGCGATCCGTGACGTTCCCGAACGACCCGTACCCGCGACGAAGACCGGTGAGGGGGAAGGCATGGCGAGCAGTCAAACTCTCCGCCGGACTCTCGGGCAATCCATTTGTCCCCGTCACGGCGTCCCGACGCGTTCGGCCAGCGAGACGATGATTCCTTCCGGCCCCCGCACGTACGCCATCCGCCAGGCGCCCTCGTACTCGCCGATACCGCCGACCAGTCCGTAGCCCTCGCTCGCTGCCCAGTCGACCGCGGCCCGCAGGTCGCTGACCTCGAAGGACACGTTGCGCAAGCCCAGTTCGTTGGCCATCGCGGTCGGCGAGCCGGGCACGGAGTCGGGCCGCACGAAGCGCGCGAGTTCCAGGCGGGCGCCACCGTCGGGCGACGTCAGCATGACGATCTCGGTACGCGAGTCGGGAATGCCGCAGACCGTCTCCAGGAACTCGCCCTCGACGAACATCCTCCCCTCGACCTCCAGGCCGAGCGCCACGAAGAAGGCGGTCACGACATCGAGATCGGCGACCGTGATGCCGACGTGGTCGAAGCGCCGTACGTATGACATGAACCGTGCCCCCATGGTCGGGTCTCGCTGATGCGAGGATCCCCTGGCCGACGCCGTGGTGGCGTTAGACTCGCCGGCCATGGGACCGCTCATCTTCAGCCTCAACCTCACCCTGGACGGTTGCGTCGACCACCAGGAGGGGATCGTGGACGACGAGACACACGCGTTCTTCACCCGTCTCATGGACGAGGGCGGGGCGATGCTGTGGGGCCGCGTCACCTACGAGATGATGGAGAGCTACTGGCCGGCCGTCGCCCGCGGCGATGTGGAGGCACCGGCGGCGATGCGCGAGTGGGCGGTCAAGCTGGAGGCCAAACCCAAGTACGTGGTGTCGTCGACGCGCACGGACTTCCCGTGGGCCAACAGCCACCACATTGCCGGCGATCTGCGCGAGGGCGTGCAGAAGCTCAAGGACGCGACCCCGGCCGGAGTCCTTCTCGGAAGCGGCAAGCTCGCGACCGAGCTCGACCGGCTGGACCTGATCGACGAGTACAGGTTGCTCGTCCATCCCCGGATCGCCGGCCACGGCCCGACGCTGTACCAGGACGGGCTGCCCGGCACGCGCCGGCTCGAGCTGCTCTCGGCGGAGCCGCTCCGCAACGGCGCGGTGGCCATGCACTACCGCCGCGTGCGCTGAATCACGGGTCGTCGCGGAACGGCCGTCCACCCTCGATCGTCGACAAGGCCGCCATCCTCGCCGTCCAGCGGTCGACGTACGTCCTGATCCCGTCGGCATTGCGCGGAATGCTCAACCAGTCCCAGGCGGCGTCGCGAATCTCCCGTTGGGCGATCATCTCAGTGCCAGAGCCGTAGTAGGGCACCGTGACCTACGAGCGATCCCTGGTCGCGTTCACCTTCCGCTGGCTGGTCCCAGCGACCGCGGAGGACGGGGAAGCAGTCGTCATCGGCAAGGCGGAGGCACTCGCTGCGGCCGCCGTCCGGGGACTCGGCGCCGACCACCGCGACCTGAAGTCGGTGGCGACGGACCTCGACAGCATCAAGGTCCGTCGGCGGTGACACGGCCGACCAGCCCTCGCCGGCCGCCGGGTCGACGGCGGCCCACAGGTCGTCGACCTCGAACGCGTCGCCCTGCTCCGAGCCGTGCGCCTCCGGTTGCGCCGCGCGGCGACCCTTGGTCGGATCGATCGACGTGGTCCCGGTCCGACGCGGGGAAGGATGGATCGTGCGGAGGTTGCTGTTCTTCCTGTCCGCTGCGGCGGTGGGTGTCGGTGTCCTGATCCTGATGACTGCCGGGACCGGGGCCGGGACGTGGTTCGGCATCACGTTCTGCGGCCTGCTGGTGCTGGGCTCAGCCGTCGGCGGCCGATGGGGTCGCGGGCCGGTGGCCCGAGGCGTACGCGCTCCGCTGTTGGCCACGGCGGGTGTGGCGCTCCTGGGGCTGTGCGCGGTGGCGGGCATCATGCTCGTCTGGCGGCCCTCGGTCGGAGCCGGCCTGCCGATGGTTCCCTTCCTGCTCTGCATGGCGATCGGGTCGTTGCTGATGGTGCCCGTCGGGGTGATGGGCGATGAGGCGGACGAGCGGCGCGAGTGATGCGGCTCGCCGTGACCGGCCCTGCCACCCGCAGACCCTTGCCGGGCCCCCGCCTTGATCCCCCGTCTTGGCGTGGCAGGGTGGCAGCCCTTCGCATGGCGCCGCCGGCGCCTCCTCGCCGTGGCCGAAGCGGGCCGGACACCAGCCGACGAACCTCGATCGATCCGACCGGCCGAAGTCTCCGAACTGGTGTCGATCACCAACCGGTACGCGTGATGATCTCCTGAGCGATGTCCTGGGCGGAACGGCCGTCGGTGTCGATGCGAAGGTCACCGATGTCGGCGCGGTCCAACGCCGCCGCTTGTGCGACGGCAGCTTCGCGCGCCTGAGCCAGCACGACAGGGGGTCGGCCACGCAGTTCGTCACCGGCGATGGGTGGGCCGCCGCCCAGCCCGCGGTGCCGGATGCGCTCGCCCAACTGCTCCGGGCCCGCGTGCAGTCGGTACAGCATCACGGTGGCGGCGGGAAGCGCCTCGAGATAGCGACGGACCTGGCTGTGGTCCGCTACCTGGCCGACCACCACCAGTCGCCGGGCCCCGTGCCGATGGAACTCGGCCCAGACGGCGGCGAGATTCGCCGCCTTGAGCCGGTGATTGCCGGCATCGTGCCCGAGCGCCGGGTCGAGGAAGCCGATCTGCTGCAGGTCGACGAACCCGGTGATGTGTCCCGCGCGCCGCGACCGTTCAGCCACCTCCCACCCGATCGTCGACTTCCCGACCGCGGTCGCACCGCACAGCCAGAGGATCTCACCGGGCGTTCGCGGGGGGTCCGGCCAGGGACCTGGCTGTCGGGCGGGATGCTTCGGCCATCGAGCGCGGACGGCTTCGAGCACCTCGACGGCGGTGCGCCCGGTGGTGTCCAGGACCCGATACGCAGGCGAGCTGCGATCCAGAAGCTCCGCCTCCCGTAGCGCGGATTCCCGCCGTTCTCCAGGGCGGGCCCGGATCTCCAGGCGTCGGCGCAGCTCCGGCTGGTCGCAACGCATCCGGAGCACGGTGAGCACGGCCTGCCTCAAGTACCCGGTATGCACGCCCCGACGGGAGTCCACGTATCCCGAGACGATGAGGCAGCCGGCACCCGCCGCCGCGAAATTCGCCACCACCCGGCCGAGGATGCGCCCCTCCAGCACGGTGCGGCCGGGGTCGGAGGGAAGCTCCGGGAAGCACATGCCCACCTGGTCGATGTCGACGTGGCCGGATCCAGGCAGCCCGGTGAACAGCTCCCACGCGATGGTCGACTTGCCGACGCCCGAGGGGCCACACAACCACAGCACGGGAAGGAGAGCCGGCACAGCCGGAGCATCGCCCACCGCCGCACCCACCAGCAACCACTTTTCCGGCGCGGCGTCGGTGGGACGGACGGCAGGAGAGCCGCACCTCGTCACAGGCCTGGGTGTCGACGGAGACGCGCACGCCGGCGCCAAGCAGGCCGTCGTACGGGTCACGGGAATGGTGGGCAGTCGAACTCTCAGCCCGCTGCCTGTGCAAACCCGTTGTCCCCGTCACCGGTTGGCACGCAACCGCCGCGCCGCGGGCGTGCCGGTGGTTGGCCTCGAACTGCGGGCGCCCCGGTCCGAGATGTCTCAGCCGTGTGCGAGCGTCCGATCGGCCGGCTGCCGGTGCGGCAGCGCGGCGAGGCCCAGCGCGAGGGTCAGCATGAGGCAGCCGAGCAGGAACGGCAGCGACATGACGGGTTGACCGAGCCACTCCCAGAGTGGATGCCAGCGGACGTGCGGCTCGCTCAGCTGGTGGGAGAGCAGCTGCGGCGCGCTCAGCAGGATCGGTGCCCACCACAGGAACATCGCGAAGCCGTACAGGAACTTCGCCGTTCCCTGGGCCGCCGGATGCCCCCCTTCCGTGCGTCGGCTGGCCCAGCCGAACAGGCACCAGCCGCTCGACGCGCCCAGCACGAAGGCGACGACACCGGCGGGAGACGAGCTCGAAGGGGTCGACCGGGTCATGGCGAAGTCCATCACCGGGGTCGTGTTGTCGGCGTTGATGTGTACTTCGAGGACGTTGTCGCCACGTTTCGCGTACACCGTGATGTCGGCGGGTATCGAGGCAGGGTCGCATCGCGGGTCGTCGGGAATGCAGTCGTACGCGTTCGAGTAGACCGGCTCGGTGTCGTCCCAGCCGGCGGCCTGGAGCCGCTGCCGGAGCTCGGCGAGGACGAGCGGACGGCCGGCGGGCAGCTGCTCGAAGGACGCGCCGAGCACGGCCAGCGAATACTCCCCGCCGTCACCCAACAGCAGGTCGGAGGCGGAGCTCCAGCTCAGCGGCTGCCCGTAGATGGTGAACGCGGAGGGTGGGTCGTCCCTGTCCAGGTGGCTCACCTGCTGGTCCGGATAGAGGTGGCCGACCGCGCCGGCCAGTTCGTCGTGGTCGAGCGGGCGGGAGTCGACCCAGGTGAGCCAGGTGGCGAAGGATGCGGCGAAGAGACCGCAGACCACCGCGAAGATCGATGCCCAGACGACCACGGAGCGACTCGCCGGTCGTCCGAGGCGGGCGCGCAGACCGTGGCGTACGAGATTCGCGGCCACCCGCGCACGTCGGCTGGTGGGTGCGACGTCCTGCACCGTCTCGAGGATTTCGGCGCCGCGCTCGCGGCGGTAGTCGCGCGGATAGGACAGCAGCAGCCAGCGGTGCACGGATTCTCCCAGGAGCTACGACGGTCGGGGGTCAGGCGAGCTTGGGCCGTAGGGTGTGCAGCCGGGATTCGGCGGCGGACGTCAGCTGGCGCAGCCGCTCCGTCTGGCGCACGAGCTCGGCGCGCCCGTCGGCGCGTAGCCGGTAGTAGCGGCGCAGCCGGCCGTCGACGACCTGCTCGTGGCTGAACTCGACCAGGCCCTGCGCGACCTGCCGGTCCAGGGCGGCGTAAAGGGTTCCCGGCAGCAGGGTGACGCGGCCGCCGGACAGGACACCGACCTCCTGGATGATCCCGTAACCGTGACGCGGCTCGTCGGCCAGCGCAGTCAGGATCAGAAAGGTGGCCTCACGCATCTCACTCACCGGAGCAACATATATTGCTGATCAATCCATTGTCCATGCTCGGGCGCGTTCGCCCGGTGGGCCAGGGATCCCTGACCATTCCCGTGGACCTGCGGGCGGAGCGCCGACTACCGCGACCTGAAGTCGGTGGCGACCGACCTCGACGACAGCAAGATCCGTCGGCGGTGACACGGTTAACCGGTGTCGCCGGAGAGTTCCGACCGGTACGAAGACCAGGTGCCCTTTCTCGCGCTCTCCGCCGCCGTCCTCCTGCTCGGCATCGCGGACTCGATGGTCAATTCCTACATCGTGCTCTTCGGCGCCGATGTGGTGGGTCTGACGCCGCTGCAGATCGGTGTGTGGGCCTCGGTGGTCGCCATCGGCGGCATCGCCATCGGCTGGTGGCTGGGCCGCTTGTTCGACCGCCGACCCGCGCGGACGTACGCGACAGCCGTGATCCTGTCGGGCTCGGCGGGCTATCTGCTGCTGCCGAAGGTCTCGAGCTTCCCGGTGTTGCTCCTGATGGCGGCGACGGTGCTCGGGGCGGTGGGAGCGGCCTTTCCGCAACTGTTCGCCCTGGCCCGCTCCGTGCTGGGCGAGGGCGCGGCCGGGCAGCGTTCCGCGCCGCTGCTGCGCTCGGCCTGGTCCCTGGCGTGGGCCGTCGGGCCGTTGCTGGGCGCGCTCGTGCTGTCCCGGGGCGGCTATTCAGGGCTGATGTGGACGGCCGCCGCGGTGTTCCTGGCCTCTGCGCTGACCGTTCTCGTCGTGCCGCGGCCCCGGCCCGTCGCGGGTGCGAGCACGTCGCCGGGAAGCATCCCCGTCCTGCTCACCGCCAGCGTCACCCTGTTCTTCGCCGCGATGTTCGCGGGCGGTGTGGCGCTGCCGTTGTTCGTCACGCGTGCCCTGCATCAACAGCCGGCGTCGGTCGGGGTGCTGTTCAGTGTGTGCGCGGCGGTGGAGGTGGTGGTCACCCTGGGGTTGGCCGTCGTTCCGGCGCGGGTCAGCCAGCGGGCCCTGATCCTCGGCGGCTTCTGCTCCTTCGTCTGCCTCTACGCCCTGACGGCCGTGTCCTCGACCATGCTGATGCTCGTGATCGGGCAGGTCTTCCGGGGCGTGGGGATCGCGATCGTCGGGGCGGCCGGCATCCGCTACTTCCAGGACCTCCTCGCCCCGGCGACCGGCCGCGCCACCACGCTCTTCGCCAACGCGTCCACAGCCGGCCTGCTGGTCTCCGGGATCCTGGCCGGCGTGGCCGTCGAGCACTTCGGCTATCGGGCGACGTTCTGCCTCTGCGGGGCGGCGGCCGGGCTGGGCGGGGTCGCCTTCGCCCTCGGTTCCCGCCGCCGGGCCGCCAGCCGGCCCGCGGAGAAGGTGTACAGCAGCGTTTGAGAAAGGCCGGACCGGTGTTGGCGGGCCGATGGTGACATCGGCCCGCCTGCTGTTCGGTGCGCCGCGCTCAGGGACGGTCGGTGCCGGGCAGCTCGCCACTGCCGCGGACGATGTCGCGGTAGATTGCGAAGGCGGGCTTGGGTCGGTAGGTGTCGGTGAGGAGCCCGAGGGTCCCGGTGGGTTCCGTGGAACCACTGTCGCCGTCCCGCAGGCTGAACAGTTCGTAATGGGTGATGTTCAGCGTCTCCTGTTCGGCGAGGATGACACCGAGCATGTCGGACAGTGAGTCGCACTGGTCCTGCTCGGTGCGCGGTGACCCGCTCGGGGTGCCGTTCTCCACGATGTGGAGGGGAGTGCCGGGTGGGATGTGCGCCCGGGGCAGGGATCCGTTCCGCAAGTGGTGCAGGGCGTGTCTGGTGAGGGATGCGGTGTCTCTCGGGTTGCCTCGCGGGGCGACGGGTGAGAAGGCGTCGGGATACAGGCCCAGGCCGACGTAGTCGACGTGGGCCGCGAAGTCCCGGTACGGGAGCGACGAGAGGTACGACCAGAACTGCTCGTCGCCGCCCAACCATTCGGCTGGCTCGGCGACCGAGAAGCCGACCCGTACGTGCTGGAGCCCTTGCCGGTCCAGTACGGCACGGGCGTGCGGGATGCCGACGGTGAGGGCTTCGAGGACGCCGGGAGCGCTCCCGTCGATGAGCGGGATGGGGAAGTTCGGTTCGAGCGTCACCTGGAGGTAGCGCGTCAGGTGACCGTAGCGGTCGATGACAGTGTCGAGGAACTTCAGCCATCCGGAGAGGTCGGCGACGCGGGGGAGGTAGCTGACCACGAGATCCAGTTCGCGGCTGTCCTCGACGTACCACTCGTCGGGCATGGTGAGGTGGTCGAGTTCGTGTTCGGCGCCGAGTGAGGTGACGACGTCCGGCGGTGCCGTGTCGCCGAAGAAGTGCACGTACTCGCGGATGACGAAGGGACGACCGCCCGCCAGGTCGGCGACGACGCGGCGGATCGCGGCGACGTCGGGTGGGTGGGAACAGACCGTGCCGGCCCGCCCGCCGGGATAGATACCGAACTTCACGCGTCTGCCCTCCCGTGTTGGTCGATCTGCCGGACCGGCCAGGCGATCTCGTGTGTCCGCATTCGCCGCACCAGGGTCCGGAGCCAGGTGACCTCGGCGGCGACGATGGTGCGCCAGTAGGCGACTTCGAGCATGTGCACTTCGAGTACGTCGCCGTCCGGGAGCTGCGAAAGGGCGGCCAGTTCCTGGTCCAGTCGGTCGGCCCGACCGGACAGGATGGACGACGCGTGCTCGCTCGGAAGAACTCCGACATAGGCGACCGCCATGACGAAGTCCACGGACGCTGCGGGGGTGTCGCGCACCCCGGCCTCGACCTTGCGGCGGAAGTCGGCCAGACCGGCGGCGGTCAACTGGTACGCCGTACGTGGTGGCCGGTTGTCCACTCGCTCGGGAGGACGGGCGGAGACCAGACCGGCCTTGTCGAGCGCCTTCAGCAGGGTGGTGACCGTGCTGCGGGTGACCGGGAGGTGTCCGTATCGCTCGCGCAGACGTGTCGTGAGGTCGTAACCGTGTGCCGGCTGCTCGACGAGGAGTCCGAGGATCGGCAACACCAGGCTGTTCCGGGACGCATTCAGGGGCACCCGAGCAACCTATAGGCGTATACGACTATTCGCAAGGCCGGGTCGGGTGCCGGGGACGACGCCCTGGATCAGTGCACGGGACCGGGCCCGGTCGAGGGCGGCAGATTGGCGACGACAAGCTCCACGGCTTCCTCCGCTGACCCGGCCAGACCGATGAGCCGTTCGTAACCGGCGGAGATGACCTGGTAGGGCGGGCCGCCGCAGGCGATGAGCGGCAGGTCGTGAACGGGTTTGTCGGGCCAGGCCCACGGGGTTCTGAAGAACCTCAGCGTTCCGTGCGTGGCGAAGGGGAAGAGCGTGCGCAACGTGGGGTTCTCGTAGGCGGCCTTGAAGACCGGATGCTCCGACCACCACTGCTGCTTGTCATCCAACAGTTCGCGCCAAGCTCTGTCGGCCGCTGCTGCCGGCTCCATCTGCACAACCTTTCCTGAGCGCCGTGGACGACCTGCCACGAGCGTCTGCGCCGCTGGACCGCCGACGGCACGTGGGACACACCGTCGTGGAACGCGGCCTCGGTGCCATGATCCGGCCCCGATGACGACCTCACTGCTGCTGATCCACGCTCTTACCGAGGGACAGGCCGGATGCGGAACGCGGTAAGTGGCAGCGTCGAGAGCAAGGTGTGCCTCAGCATTGGCCAGGCGCAGCTCCACCAATGAAACAACATCCGCCAGGCTCGCCGGCCGAACCGTCAGCCCTTTCTCCGCCATCATCCCGATCCTAGGGTCCACACAGGCGGTCGGGTGCCCATGCGTGGCGACGTGCCCGATGATCAGGACCGATAGTCACCCCACCGAAGTGGTAGAGCGCTGATTTCAGGGATGTTATTCAGGCTGTCGAGGCGGGTTCAGCCAGGCGAGAGGTTGCCCGTGGATTGCGGCGTCGGCGAGGCGGTGAGCCGATTCGGTCTTGAGCGCAGCCCGCGAGCTGTCGATCCACCGCTGGACGTTGTCGATGCCTTGGTGGCGGTACTCGACGGCCTGGACGAGGCATTCCAGCTTGTCGGCGTCGCGGGCCACGACGGCTTCGAGGGTCTCGCCGGCCTCGTACTCGGTGACGGCATCGGTGATGACGTCGGCGACCACAGGAGGGCAGTTGGCAACCTGGTCGGCGGTGACGGTGGTGTTGGGCGCGGCGGTCAGGTAGCGCTTGGCGATGTGGGGGATGTCGGTGATCCGGGTTTCCTGGGTGTCGTGCAGAACGCACAGCATGGATACGCGCGCCGGGTCCGCCCCCTCCATGGCAGCCAGCATCATCCCGATGAGCGCGGTACGGAACGAGTGCTCGGCGATGAACCCGGGTTCTTCACGCCGGCGAACCACCAGCCGGTTCGCGCTGCCCGCTTCAGCACACCCGCTTCGAAGATGAAACTCATCGCCCCGGCGGCGTCGTGGTCGTCGCTCATCTGCCCGTCCCTGTCCGGTCAACCCGCCCGACATGGCCCGAGACGCGGCTGAGGGCTACACGGTACCGTCCGATTGGCGGCTACCCACGAGTTGGACTGGTCGGCAGTCCCAGTCCTCGACCTGGAAGCAGGCGAAGGTATGGCTACCAAGGCAGACACGATCGGTGCCCGGATCCGCTACTGGAGGATGCGCCGTGGCGGAATGAGCCAGGCCGTTCTCGCCGGGCTGGCGGGGGTCAGCCAGCCGTACATCTCGCAGGTCGAGTCCGGCCACAAGACCATCGACCGACGCTCCACCCTGGTCGCCGTCGCCGCCGCGTTGCAGGTCACGGTCGCTGATCTGCTCGGGCAGGGCACCGAGCCCGGCGATCCGGCTCGGGAGCGTGCCGCCGAGAGCGTACCGGCCATCTGGTCCGCTCTCATCGAGATCGAGGATGGTGAGCGCCGGTCATCGAGCCGGGGAAGGAATGAGCTGACCGCCGACGTGGCACGCAGCGACGAGCTTCGCAACCTTTGCAACTATCCGGCGATGGCCCGGATGCTTCCCCATCTGCTGCTGGACGCCGCGGCGATCGGCGGCACCGTACTGGCTCGGGTGGCGTACCAGGCGTCGACCTGCCTGCGCAATCTCGGGTACCGGCACCTGGCACTCAACGCCGCTCGGATCGCGGTGACCGCCGCCGAGGAGGCCGAGGAGCCGGCGTGGCTCGCCGCATCCCGCTTTGCCTACGCGCAGAGTCTGCCGATCGAGTCCGCTCCGCTGGCCGCCCGGGCTGCCGACCGCTCGCTGGCTGCGCTTCAGCCTGCGGCCGCCGACGAGAGGGTCCGGCAGATGCTCGGGCAGCTGCACCTGTCGGCCGCGCTGACCTCCACAGTGAGCGGGCGAGCTGATGTCGCTCGTGATCATCTCACCGAGGCGGCTCGTGAGGCGGCGACCCTCGGTGATCCGCCGGACGGCGCCGGCTTCAACGGCTGCGGCTTCGGGCCGACCAACGTGGGACTGTGGGAGATGTCCATCGCGGCGGAATCGGGGGAGCCCGGCCGGGTGATCGAGCTGTCCCGAACGGTGCGGCCCCAGATCCTCGTGGCATCGATCCGCCAGATGTCCTACTGGGTCGACCTCGGTCGTGCGCTGGCCGACTCCGGCCGGCGGGACACCGAGGCGCTGGCAGCGTTCGTACGGGCGGAGCAGGCCGCGCCCGTGCCGTTCGCGCTGAATCCGCTGGTGCAGGATGCGGTCGTGGCGATGGCGCAGCGGGCGAAGCAGCGGGCCGTGCCGCGCGATCTGCGACTGCTGGCCGGCCGACTGGGCATCAACCTGGCGTCATAACCGACGGTAATTACGCGATCACCTGTCGGCTCTACTGTCCGTTTCGGAGGAGGCGATTGTCTCCCGTGGCCGGGTGCGGCGGAGCCACGTTCTCTCACGGCTGACCGATCGCGCCCCTACCGGCGGAGGTAGCGATGGGCGGTCGGCGCGACGCCGCGCGGCAGAGTCTGGGCCAGCAGATCCAGGCGGCCGAGCAGGAGGCGGCGAAGCGTCGCATCCTCGCGATGGCCAACCCGGATCAGACGCCGACCGGCGAGGTCGGGCCAGCGGTGCCGAGCCTGCGTTGGTCCCTCCTCGGCGTCAGCGGTAGGTGCGATGGCCGCTTCGCGCCACGGGTCACATACGAGGCGTATCTGCTCGCTGTCGCGCTGACGCTCGCACGGCGGCACCGGCCGTTGTGGAGCTGGCGGAGGTGGCGGCGGGTCTGCCGGTGCGGTGCGGACCTGCCGTGCCGAGCCCGCCACCGCATCCCGATCAACCGCGGCCACTGGCCGGACCAGGGGGAGCAGTGAGCGACGACGAGCCCGTACACCTGCGGGGTCGGGACGGGATGTGCGTGGGGCGCCGGGCGCGGCTGGTGCCGTACCCGTGCCGGCAGGTGGAGTGGGTGACCGGCCAGCGGGCGCGGGCGGCCGCCGCGCGGTTCCCGGGGGTGCGCGGGTGACCACCCACGGCCCGGTGCCGCCGGTCTGGTCGTGCGGTGGTTGCGGTGCGCCGTGGCCGTGCGCGACCCGCCGCCGTGAACTGCGGGCGGAGTACGCGGACGCTCCGGTGTCGTTGGCGTTGTACCTGGGGGCGCAGCTCGTCCACGCCACTGCGGACCTGAGCTGGGCGCCGGCCGGCGCGTTGCACCGGCGCTTCCTGGGGTGGCTGCGGTGAGCATCCTGCGACCGGGGGACGAGAAGTTCCACTACAGCGACGGTTCGCACAGGTGGATCCCGCCGGATCCGGACTACGACCAGGAGGTGTGGGACGAGCAGGTCCGCCAGCACAAGCAAGGTCACCTGCGCAACGAGCAGCCGAAGGTCCGTCTCCAGCGCCTCGCGTGAGCGGCGTCAGACCGTGGACGCGCCGGCCCGGGCGCGACCGTATTCGGCCAAGGAGTGGAAGGCGGCCTTCGGCTCCCACGGCATGCCCGGGTAGGCGGTCCCGGTGCGGCCGGGTGGGAGGACCTTCACGATGCCGAAGCTGCCCCGGTCGAAGTCCTGCGCGGGATCGTCCGAGGTGGGCAGGTGCCGGGCGGCGAAGGTCTGGACGAAGGCGGTGTCCACGCCACCGGCGTCCCAGACGTCGAGGAGATCGCGCAGGTAGGCGGCCTGCTCGGGTTCGTCGCGATCGACGGGTTCGGTGAGTCGGACGGGCCGCGCGGTGTGCTGGTCGTACTCGATGATGTCGCTGCGGCTGCCCCGGTCGGCGGCGCCGGTGAAGGCCGCGCAGCCGAACTCGGTGACGGCGACGGGCTTGCCCCGGGCGGTCATGGCGGCGAGGCTCGCCGGCAGGGCGGCGGCGTTGCTGGCGTCGCGGTAGCCGGCGTCGGTGGCGATGAAGTCGAACGGCGTCCAGTCAACCGCCTCCATAGGGAGCGACGCGTACCCTATGAGGCCACCGAAACGGGCGCGGGCGCCCGCGGCGGCGCGGGCCAGCAGCGCGTTGGTCTCCCGCTGCACGGTGGGAAGGACCTCGCGGACCCGCGCCGGGTCGGTGAGGACGGCCGCCCGCTCGGTCAGGGTGGCGCCGGGCAGGATCCCGAGGGTCATGATGCTGATCTCCGAGCCGGTGAGGAACCGGATGTTCGCCCCGTCCCGCCGGATCCGCTCGGCGCGTTCGGCGGCGTCCAGCAGGAAGGTCAGGAGCTGGTCAGGGGTCAGGTCGTTGGTGAACGGGCAGTACCAGACCTCCAGGCCGGCGGCTGCCGCGTGCCGGGCGGCGACCGCCAGGCGGTCGGCGACCCCACCGGTGATCCGGACGGCGTCGGCGTGCAGGTCGTCGCGGATGACCCGCATGTCCCGGGCGACGACGTCGGGGTCGAAGGGTTCGTGGGTGGTGGTTCCGACGGTGGTGAAGCCGGTGTCGTAGGTGACGCCCCAGGCGCGCATTGCTACCTCCTTTAGGGTACGGGCAGTACCTTACATGGGTTGGCGTACGATGCGTACCGTGGCGGCCGGACAGCGACGACGAGGTGCGGAGCTGGAGGACGCGATCCTGCGGGCCGCCGCCGAGGAGCTGACCGCCTCCGGTTACGCCGGCATGACGATGGACAAGGTCGCCCGGCGCGCCGGCACCAACAAGAACGCCATCTACCGGCGCTGGCCGCAGCGCGCCGCGCTCGGCATCGCCGCCTACAAGCACCTGGCCGACACCCGCACCCCGACGCCGGACACCGGCAGCCTCCGGGGCGACGCGTTGGAGCTGCTGCGGCGGGCCAACGCGACCTGGTCCTCACCCTTCGGGGCGATCCTGCGGGACCTCCTGGCGGCGGCCGCCGACGAGCCGGCGCTGCTGGAGCTGTTGCGCGAGCAGGCCGGCGGCCGGGCGATGAACGCCGCCTGGTTCACCCTGCTCAGCCGGGCGGTGGCCCGTGGCGAGGCGCCCCCGGAGGCGGTGCAGCCGCGGGTGGCGGCGCTGCCACTGATGCTCCTGCGCGGGGAGTACGCCCTGCGGGGGATTCCGTCCGTGCCCGACGAGGTGCTGGTCGAGATCGTCGACGAGATCTTCCTGCCGCTGGTGCGCGGCCGAGGCCTGACCCACTGACCGGGAGCCGAGCGGGCACCGCCGGGGGTGCTCGGAAAACTGACGCGACGGTCAGCGCAGTGAGCATGTCGGTCGTGAGTCCGACAGCTGTCTCCACCGGTCGCCGGTCCCTTCGTCATCGTCGCGCGATCCTGCGGAAAGGGCCTGGACACGGCATACGCTGCGGAGCCGAACCATGGCGTCATCGTCTGGGCCGCACACGGGCAGCCGCAGCAGTTGTGGACGCTGAGGCCCAGCGGCGTCGAGGGGGAGGTCCTCATCGTCTCGGAGTCGAACGGTTTGGCGCTGAGCGCCGCACCGCATCCCGAGATGCGCGAGCCCGACGGTTCTCCTTCGCAGCGGTGGCGACTGAGCGGCACGCCCGACGGCATCGGATACACCGTTCAGTCGATGGGCAATCACCTGTTCCTCACCTTGAACGAGGATGCCGACACCGGGTGGCAGCCCTGGTTCGAGGCTCGCCACGGTCGCATCCCGCAACAATGGCTCTTCGCGCTCCCTTACGGTGCGCCGAAGGCCTGACCGGTGTCCGCAGGCAACTCTCCGAGCTGCGGAACCCCTACCGAAGCCGGGCCCACGGGCCGTTCGTCGAGGAGTTGCTCACGGAGGATGTCGGCGTGCCCGCAGTGCTGGGCGAGCTCGCGCAGCACGTGGAGATAGACCCACCGCAGCGGAAGCGGACCCCGCGGATGTCCGGGAAGGATGTCGTCCAGCTCCAAGGCCGACGTCGTACGGCGTGCCGCCGCGCAGGCTTCGCGGTGCGCGAGCCGCACGGTGGCGATCGTGTCGTCGTCGGTGAGGAGGAACGAGTCCTCGGACGCCGCCGGGATGCCGATCTCCGCGCGCGACCGGCCCGTGACGGCCTGGTCGAACCAGACCTTCTCCACAAAGGTCACGTGCTTCACCAGGCCCAGCAGCGTCGTCCGGGAGGCCACCAACGACCGGCGCGCCTGTTCCTCGGTCAGCCCGTCCAGGCAACCGTTGAGCGCGTCGCGGTGCTCGTCGAGGAACGACTCGAACTGGGCCCGGGGCGGCTGGGCGATGACCTGGTCGGCGAAGGTCGGTGGGAGGGACGGCATGCCCGAAGCATTCCACGACGCGACCGACGACGCTTCCCCTTGATCCTCAAGCCGGTCGAGGGTGCACCCTTCACCTCAGCGTCCGGCAGGTGTCCGGCGAGGGAGGAGGGTTTCGCAGATGCTCGCCCTGGAAGAGTTGCACCCGATGTTTCGCGCCAGTTGGGGAGCCGACACCTGCGACCCGCACGACGCGCGGGACTGGGGGCCGGAGAATCCCGCCCGGGGGCAGTGCGGAGTGACCGCGTTGGTCGTCCAGGACCTGCTCGGCGGGGAACTGGTCCTCGGCGAGGTCTTCGTCGGCGCCGCCAAGGTCGGTCACCACTACTGGAACCGGCTGCCCGACGGTCGCCAGGTGGACCTCACGGCTGATCAGTTCCGGCCGAAAGAGGTCGTCGTCGGCGGTGAGGTGCAGCACCGGCCACCGGGCGTCCCGCGACGATGCCGCGAGCAGTACCGGACCCTGCGGCTGCGGGTGCTGGCGCAGCTCGACGGCGTAGCGACGGGCTGCCGGGAACGGTGACGGGCCGCCGGCCACGGGGCGCCGGTGCTAGCGCTGGCGGGGGAGCCGTTCCGCCAGCGTCTCGCGCAGGTCGTCGGGCAGCCCGTCGATCCCGATCAGCTCGGGCAGCAGCTCCGGCTCGGTCAGGTACGCCCGGAACGCGCGCGCGATCGTCACCCCGTGCGCCGGGCGGTCCGCCACGGTCACCGGGTCACCGGCGCGCACCTCGCCCGGCTCCAGCACCCGCAGGTAGGCCCCGGGGCGATCGGCACGGGTGAAGGTCCTGACCCAGTGCGGCTCGCCCATCCGGTGCCCGAACGTGACGCACGGGATGCGGCCGAACGTCGGCTGGAGCACCAACCGCGGACCGATGTGCCACCGCTCGCCGATGACCGCGCCGTTGACGTCCACGCCCTCGGTGGTCAGGTTCTCGCCGAAGAGCCCGTTGGCCAGCGGGCGGCCCAGCCGCGCCTGCCACCAGTCGTAGTCCTCCCGCGCGTACGCGTAGACCGCCTGGTCGTCGCCGCCGTGGTGTTCGATGTCGAAGATCTGGTCGCCGACCAGGCCGCTGTGCAGCCCCGTCGTCTTCGGTCCTGGCGCCCGCACGGGCACCGGGTGGTCGACCGGCCGTTTGTCGATGCCGGTGACACCGACGCCCTTGGCCGGGTTGGGCTGCGGCACCGCCAGGTTGACCGAGACGATCGTGGACACGGCCGGCAGCCTAGCCGTCGGCGTCGTCGGCGCGCGCCGCGGTTTCCGGCGGCCCGGCGGAGCCAACAGGGGTGGCCTTCTGCGGGTGGATCGTCTCGTGTCGGGCCAGCATGGCGACGAACTCGCTGATCTTGCGCGCCCGGGTCTCCGCCCGTTTCACGGCGTTGACGCGGTGGATGAGAGAGAACCGGTTGGTCCTGGTGAGCACGTCGAACATGGCCTGCGCGGCGGGCTCGGCGGCGATGGCGGCGAGGAGATCGGCCGGCACCTCCGCCTCGGACGGCGGGGCGTAGGCGGCGGCCCATCGGCCGTCCGCCTTCGCGGCTTCCACCGCGGCGCGGCCCGCCGGCTGCATGCGCCCGTCTGCCTCAAGCCGGGCCACGTGGGCGACGTTCCGTTGCGACCAGGAACTGCGGGGCTGGCGAGGGGTGAACCGGATCCAGGAACTCTCCTCGTCCCGCTTCCGGGCCTGCCCGTCGATCCAGCCGAAGCACAGGGCCTCGTCGACCGCCTGCTGCCAGGTCAGGGTGGTGACCGTGCCGCCCTTCCTGGTCAGGGCGAGCCACACGCCGGGCGACGTGGCGTGGTTGACCGACAACCACGCGCGAAGCCCGTCGGCGTCGGCAACGATCAGCTCATCCAGTTCCGCCCTCGCCATGACAGCAGGCTATCGCTGCGCTGTGACACCTTGGCCTCTGCCGCTTTGGCCTGCGCTTTCACCTTTTCGGTTGACGCGGTCGCACGGCGAGGGTAGCTTGATTTTCAACTAGCAGGTTGAAAGTGCGGGAGGGGTGTCGATGGCGGCGGACACGCTGTCGCGGGTCTTCGCGGCGCTCGCGGATCCGACCCGGCGCGACATGGTGGCTCGGCTGGCGGTGGGCGACGCGACGGTGAACCAGCTCGCCGAGCCTTACCCGATCTCGTTGCAGGCGGTCTACAAGCACCTCAAGGTGTTGGAGGACGCCGGGGTGGTGAGCCGGCCCGCTGGGCCGCAACCCCGTCCGGTAAGGCTGGAAGTCGAGGTCTTCGACCTGATGGAGACGTGGATCGAACGCTACCGGCGCCAGGCCGAGGAGCGGTACCGCCGCCTCGACGCCGTACTGGCACAGATGAACCAGGACACGACCGACCAGACCGAGGAAGGAAGGGTGGCATGAGCGCCATCACCGAGACGACCATCGAGGCCGACCCGAAGGTGCCGATCATCCGGATGCGCCGAGAGTTCCACGCCACGCCCGAGCAGCTGTTCCGGGCGCACACCGATCCGCAGCTCTTCGTGCGGTGGGTCGGCCCTGACGGGATGGACACCCGCATCGAGGAGTGGGACGCGCGCCCGGGCGGCAGTTGGCGCTACGTGGCCACCCGCGACGGGGAGCAGTACGCGTTCCGGGGCTGCTTCCACGACGTACGGCCGGACCGGATCGTCCAGACCTTCACCTTCGAGGGTCAACCCGACGGCGTGGCGCTGGAGACGCTGTGGTTCGAGCGGCTCGACGGCGGGCGGACGCTGCTGCGTACCCAGTCGCTGGTGGAAAGCTTCGAGGCCCGCGACGCATGGCTGGCCGGCGGCATGGAGACCGGGGTCAACGAGGGCTACGCAAAGCTCGAAGGGCTGCTCGCCGATGGCACTGTCTGACCGGCCCGCCGAGCGGCACCGACAGGTCAGCCGCGGGTTCACCGACCGGGTCCACGGTGCCCGGTCGTGGGACGCGCCCGCGCCGGTCGCCGGATGGACCGCCCGCGACGTCGTACGCCACCTCACCGAATGGTTGCCGCCGTTCCTGGCCGCCGGCGCCGGTGTCCGGCTGCCCGCCGGGCCGTCGGTCGACGACGACCCGGCCGCCGCGTGGCAGGCCCACCGCGACGCGGTGCAGTCCCTGCTCGACGACCCGGCCACGGCCGGCCGTCGGCTGTCGAATCCGCATCTCGGCGAGTTGCCGCTGGACCGCGCGATCGACCAGTTCTACACGACCGACGTGTTCATGCACACCTGGGACCTGGCCCGGGCGACCGGCCAGGACGACCGCCTCGACCGGGAGCACTGTGCGCAACTGCTGGCCGGGATGCAGCCGATGGAGGAGATCATCCGCTCGTCCGGGCAGTACGGTCCCCGCGTACCGGTCAAGGACGACGCCGACCCGCAGACCAGACTGCTCGGCTTCATCGGCCGTGACCCGGAGTGGACCGCCTGACCCGAAGCGCCCGTCCCGGCTCGTCGGCATCGTTGTCGGACCCGCTCGTTAGCATCGCCGCGATCGCCGAAGGGAGGGAGAACCAGGTGGCCCAGGACGACGTCACGATGTTCGTCGACAGGGATCTGCGGGGCGCGCGGTTTACCAGGTCGACGCTGGCCGGCGCGGTGATGCGGGGCGTCGACGTGCGCGGGCTCGACATCGACGCGCCGTGGCTCGCGGACGGTGCGCTGGTGGTCAACGGGGTCGACGTGGCGCCGCTCGTCGAGGCCGAGCTCAACCGGCGGTTTCCCGGGCGAGAGCTGCGGCACGCCATGGATCCCGACGGCCTGCGCGGGGCGTGGGCGGCGCTGGAGCGGGCCTGGGCGGCGGCGGTCGACCGCGTCGCGTCCATGCCCGACGGTGCCGCCGACGTCTCGGTCGACGGCGAGTGGTCGTTCGCGCAGACCCTGCGCCACCTCGCGTTCGCCACCGACGCGTGGCTCGGCAAGGCGATCCAGCGGCGGCCGCAGCCCTTCCACCCGCTCGGCCAACCCCACGTCGAGTACGAGACGGACGGATACGACACGTCGATCTTCGCGACCGGGCAGCCGACCCTCGCCGAGACGCTCGAGCTGCGTGCCGAGCGGCAGGCCATGGTGCGCGACTTCCTCGCCGACGTCACGCCGGAGCTGCTCGCCGAGTCGCGACCGACCGCCTGGTCGGCCGAGCGCGAGGAGCCGGTTGTGCACTGCCTGCACGTGATCCTGGAGGAGGAGTGGGAGCACCTCCGCTACGCCCTGCGCGACCTCGACGCACAGTGACAAGGCCCGAAAGGCCCCCGCCCAGAGACATCGGGTGCTGCCGCTGCCGGGCGAACGCGGGGCGGCGGGACCGGCCGCGCCGCGGCGGGAAATTTCTCCGCCGGCCGTGTCGATCCGCGGGCCGCGCGTTCGACGTGACGGTGCGAGGGCCGACAGGCGGCCCCGGACGAGGAGAACGCGATGTCGAAGTACCTGCTGATTATGCGGGGTACCGACGAGTCGAACGCGGCGATGATGGCCGACATCGACGAGATGATGACCACCACCCGCCAGTTCATCGAGGAGATGATCAAGGCCGGTGTGCTCCTCGCGGCGGAAGGGCTGGACGATCCGGCCCAGGGCGTCGTGGTCGACTTCAGCGGCGCCGCCCCGGTGGTCACCGACGGGCCGTACGGCGAGACCAGGGAACTGTTCGGCGGCTACTTCCTGCTCGACGTCGCCTCGAAACGTGAGGCGGTCGAGTGGGCCACGCGGGTCCCGGCGGCCCTCGGGTCGAAGATCGAGGTGCGGCGGGTGGCCGAGGCCGACGAGGTCCCGCAGGGCAGCGGGAACAACGGCCCGCTCTGATGGGTGCGGCCGCTGTCGAGGCCGTCTGGCGGATCGAGTCAGCGCGGATCGTCGCCGCGCTGACCCGCTTCACCGGCGACTTCGGGCTGGCCGAGGACGCGGCCCAGGAGGCGGTGGCCGAAGCGTTGGTGTCCTGGCCGCTCGCCGCCCCGGCGAATCCGGCCGGCTGGCTGATGGCCACCGCCCGGCGGCGGGCGATCGACGCGGTCCGCCGTCAGGCTGCCCTCCGACACCGGTACGCCCTCCTGGCCGCCGACCCGGGGGTCGACGAGGAAATCGACCCGGACCGGATCGACGACGACGTGCTGGCGTTGATGTTCGTCAGCTGTCACCCGGTGCTCTCCCCGGAGACCCGGGTGGCGCTGACCCTGCGCGTCGTCGGCGGCCTCTCCACCGAGCAGATCGCCCGCGCGTTCCTGGTGACCGTGCCGACCGTGCAGGCCCGCATCACCCGGGGCAAGAAGACGATCGCGGCGGCCGGCGTGCCGTTCGAGCTGCCGGCTGCCGACGAGCGCCGCGAGCGGCTCGGCGGTGTGCTCGGCGTCCTCTACGTGATCTTCACCGAGGGGGCGACGGCCACGTCGGGGGACCGGCTGCTGCGTCCCGAGGTCGCGTACGAGGCGATTCGGCTGGCCCGCACGCTGGCCGCGTTGCAGCCGGCCGAACCGGAGGTGCACGGCCTGCTCGCCCTGTTCGAGCTGACGGCCGCGCGTTTCCCGGCCCGGACCGCCCCGGACGGTTCGCCGGTCCTGCTGGCGGAGCAGGACCGGCGGCGGTGGGACGTATCGGCGGTCCGCCGCGGGCTGGCCGCGCTGGCCAGGGCATCGGCTCGCGGCCTCGGTCCGTACGGCCTGCAGGCGGCGATCGCCGCCACCCACGCCTCCGCGCCCTCGGTCGAGGCGACCGACTGGGACCGGATCGTGCTGCTCTACGAGGCACTCGGCCGGGTCGCGCCCTCGCCGGTGGTCGAGCTGAACCGGGCCGTCGCCGTCGCCATGGCCTCGGGCCCGGCGCAGGCCCTGGCCATCGTGGACGAGCTGATCGCCGCGGACCGGCTCCCCGGTTCGCACCTGGTCCCCACCGTGCGCGGTGAGCTGCTGGCCCGGCTCGGCCGGCGACCGGAGGCGTGCGCCGAGCTGGAGCGGGCGGCCCGGCTCTGCACCAACCAGCGGGAGCGCTCGGTGCTGCTGTGCAAGGCGGCCACCCTGAGCTGACATCCCCGGCGGGCGCTCAGTCCTCGATCGACGGCTGGTCGGCCGGCGGTGGCGGTTCCGCCGCGGCCAGGGCCTGGAAACACGGGCGCAGCAGGTCGATGATCTGGTCAGGCGGGGCGTCGGCGAGGCGGCCGAGTCGGAGCAGGTAACGCTCGATGATCACGCCGTGGACGATGGCGCTGAGCAGGCTGGCGCGCAGTTCCGCGTCGGCGGTGGGGATCCCGGCGGTGATCCGGGCGAGCTGGGGCTCGGCTGCCGCCCGGTACCGGTCGGCGGCGTCGGGGTTGGTGAGCATGGAACGCAGGACGGCGAGTGAGGCCGCCGGCTCGCTGTCCAGGCGCTTGGCCAGCGAGGTGAGCAGCCCCTCGGGCACCTCGTCGACGGCATCGCCGGGCACCTCGTCGGCGGGCAGCGTCGCGGCCCGCGCGAAGAGCTCGTCCTTCGTGCCGAAGTAGTGCATGACCAGGCCGGCGTCGACGTTCGCCGCCCGGGCCACGGCACGGATCGTGGTGCGGTCGTAGCCGAGTTCGGCGAACATCTGGCGGGCCGCGGCGAGGATCCTGTCCTCGGTCCGGCGGCGTTGCTGGGCCCGGGTCGGTCTGGCGCTCGGCTCCGTCACCTGCTCATTCTACGGTCGTTGACAGAGCCCGATCCTCATTCTACGGTCGTTCAATCAACAGGCGTTCAACGAGAGGTGGGACGATGACCGGCACACCGCGCGAACTCGTCGAGAGGGTGCTCCGGGCCGGCCGCGAACGGGATGTCGAGACGTTCGTGGCGCTGATGGCGCCCGACGGCTACCTCGAGTGGCCGTACCGACCGCCGGGCGTGCCCGCGCGGGTGCAGGGCCGGCCGGCGATCCGCGAGCACCTGGCCCGGGTGGCCGACGCCGCCATCCGGGTGGACGAGCACCGCCACGTCGTGCTCCACGAGACCACCGATCCCCACGTGGTCATCGTCGAGTACGACGCACACGGCACCGTCGTGCCGACCGGCGCGCCGTTCCAGCAGACCGTCATCGCCGTGTTCCGCGTGCGGGACGGCCAGATCCTCTCGTGCCGCGACTACGTCAACCCGCTGCCGCTGATCGAGGCGCTCGCCGGCACCGCCCGGGCGGGCGCGTAGCAAAAGGGGCCGGTCACCCGGTGGGCAGCCGACGGCCTCCGTGGGACGCCACCAACGCGTCCGCCACGAGTTCCGCGTCCGCGTCCGCGACGTCCGCCGGATACTCCGGGAGGAGGTCGTCCCAGACGACCAGCCACGATCCGTACAGCTGGGCCTGTCCCTCGGGCCGCGCGAAGAACCACACGTGCAGGTGCGCGCCGCCGTCCCCGATGCGATAGACGTGGGCCCGCGAGATGTGCGGCAGCGCCTGCACGTGGCGGACGATGCGGGTGCTCAGCAGGCCCAGTTCGGCGGCCAGCTCGTCGGGCAGATCCGCCATGTCGTAGTGCTCGCGCGGATGGAGCATGAGCACCAGCGGGACACCTACTCCCGCGATCCGGGTCAGCCGCCAGTGGTCGTTGACCCAGATCCCTTCGTCCCGGTCCCGGCAGGAGCTGCAGTCCGATGGGTCCTCGCCGTGCCGCGAGGGCTCCGGGAGCACCGGCGGGCGCAACGGCGACACCCGCAGCCCGTCCGGCTCGAAGGGGCTGATCTGCCAACCCGTCATGCGGGCCAGCGGGAGCCGGCGCTCGCCGTCCGCGACGGAGATCGCGTGGTCGTAGAACTCGTCCGGTGTCAGGGCCATGCGGCGAAGGCTAGTACGACACGGTCCGACGTGGTCGACGGCTACGACTTTCGTCAGGGGTCGGCCGCGACCATCGCCAGGCGCTTCTGCGCTCGCCGGTTCCTAGGTTCGACCCATGCGAAAGACGTTTCTGGCAGCTGTCGTCGTGTCCCTGGTCGTCGCCGCGCCCGGGCCCGCCCGGGGTGACGGGCCGGTGGCTGCCCTCACGCCCACCGCCATCGACGGCTACCTCAGGAAGGCCGCCGACTCGACCGGACTGCCGGGGATGTCCGCGGTGGTGACCCACCGGGACCGGGTCGTCCACGCGACCGGGCTCGGGCGCGACGCATCCGGCCGGCCGGTCACCGCCGACACGCCGATGCGGGTGGCGTCGGTGAGCAAGTCGTTCACCGCGGCGGCGGTCATGACCCTCGTGGACGAGGGGCGGGTGGTGCTGGACCGACCGGTCGCCACCTACCTGCCCGAGTTCCGGATGGCCGATCCGCGCGCCGCCCGGATCACCGTGCGGCAGTTGCTGAACCAGACCTCGGGCCTGTCGGACCGGACGGTCGACATCGGCGCGACCCAGCGGGCGACGACCCTCGCCGGTTACCTGGCCGCGCTGCGACCCGGCACGTTGGCCGGTGAGCCCGGAGCCCGCTGGGAGTACTGCAACGTCAACTACGACGTCGCCGCCCGGCTGGTCGAGGTCGTCGACGGGCGCGACTTCCCCGTCGCCATGCGGGAGCGGGTCTTCGGGCGGCTCGGCATGGCCGGCAGCGCCGTCGGGGACCGGGTGGTGCGGCCGGCGGACGGGTTCGTCTCCGTCTACGGCGCCTGGGTGCCCCGCACCGAGCTGCCGGGGTTCCGTGGGGGTGCCGGCGGGGTGGTCACCACTGCGTCCGACCTGGGCCGCTGGCTGATCAGCCAGGCCGGCTACGGCCCGCCGGTGGTGACGCCGGGCAGCCTGGCCGTACTCCACGAGCCACCCCGGGGCGCCGACTACGCCATGGGCTGGGGGGAGGAGGTGGTGGCGGGCCGCAAACTGCTGGTGCACTCGGGCAACCTGTTCACGTACACGGCGGTCCAGGCGGTGGACCCGGCCACCGGCTTCGGCTTCGCGGTCCTGACCAACAGCGCCTCGTTGCACGACGACACGTACGACGTCCTGCTCGGGCTGGTCGCCCTCGCCGACGGCCGCCGGCCGACCACGCCGGGCGGGGGACGGCAGACGACCGAGTTGATCCTCGCGCTCACCGCCCTGACCGCCGTCGGGCTCGGGATTCTCGGGGTACGCCGATCCGGTCGCTGGGCGCGCCGACGTGCCGGGCGGGCGGGGTGGTGGACCGCGCTCCGACTGGTCGGGGTACTGGTGCCGGTGGCGGTGTTCGCCACGTATCCGCAGTGGGTGTCGTTCCTGATGAACGGCCGGGCCGTCACCTGGGCTCAGCTGACGTACTTCCCGGTGCCGCTGACGATCACGCTCGCCGTCGCGGCGGTGGCCGGGCTGGCGACCGCCGCCGCGCGGCTGACCCGCCTGCGATCGGTAGGGTCGGCCCGGTGAGAAACGGCCTGTTGCTGGTCCTGCTCGCCGGCTGCGCGGTGCTCAACGGCCTCGACATGGACCGGCTGCCGGCGTGGCGGCAGGCGCTGTTCGCGGCCCTGGTGGTGGCCGCCCACCTCCACGGGCGGCACCTGCCGGTGCGGCGCGACGTGGTGCTGCTGGCGGCCGTCGCGCTCCCGGCCGCCGGGTACGCGGTCATCGACGTGTCGGCGGGCGCCGGCGCGTTGCTGGCGCTCGGTGTCTTCGTGACGCTGCCGTGGCTGGCCGGCCGGTTCCGCCGCCAGCAGGCCGATCTGGTCCGGGCGGGGCGGGAGCGGGTGGCGCACCTCGAACGGGAGCGGCAGTTCGTCGCCGACCGCGCCCGGCTGCGGGAACGCGCCCGGTTCGCGGCCGACATGCACGACGCGATCGGCCACGAGCTGGCCCTGATCGCGTTGCGGGCCGGCGCGCTCGAACTCGGGCCCGACGTGACCGAGGCCGACCGGGAGACCGCCGCGCAACTCCGGGCCTCGGCGGTGGCCGCGACCGACCGGCTCCGCCGCACCGTGCACCAGCTACGCACCACGTCGGATCCCGCCGTGGACCAGTCCGTCGACGCACTAGTCAGGCGGGCGCGGGCCGCCGGGATGACCGTCCACCTGCGCAGCACGGTCGACGGGGTGACTGCGCCGACTACCGACCGGGCCGTGTACCGGGTGGTGCAGGAGGCACTGACCAACGCGGCACGGCACGCGCCCGGGGCTGACGTGGACGTCCGCATCGAGCCGGTCGGCGACACCATCGCGGTGACCGTGCGCAACCCGGTCGCGCGGCCGCCCGCACCGGCCGGGACCGGTACCGGGATCGCCACGTTGCGGGAGCACGTGGAGCTGATCGGCGGCACGGTGCACGCGCACGCCGGGGAGGGCGCGTTCACGGTGACCGCCCACCTGCCGGCCGCACCGGCGACAGGAGTCGAGCGGCGATGATCAGGGTGGTCCTCGCGGACGACGAGCCGGCGATCCGGGTCGGGGTGGCCGCCATCCTGACGACCGATCCGGCCATCGAGGTGGTCGCCGAGGCCGCCGACGGGAGCCAGGCCGTCGAACTCGTCCGGCGGCACCGGCCCGACATCGCGCTCCTGGACATCCGGATGCCGGGCTTCGACGGCCTGTCCGCCGCCGCCGAGCTGGCCGCGGTGGCGCCGGCGGTGGCGGTGGTCATGCTGACCACCTTCGACGAGGACGAGTACGTGGCCCGGGCGCTCGCCCTCGGCGTGAGCGGCTTCCTGCTCAAGGCCGCCGACCCGCGCGAGCTCATTCTCGGCGTACGGTCGGTCGCCGACGGAGCGGCCTTCCTGTCCCCGAGGATCGCCCAGCGGGTGATCACGAAGTTGGGTGACGGGCTGGTGCGGTCCAGGACGGCCCGGACCCGGCTGGAGCAGGTGACCACCCGCGAGCGGGAGGTCCTGGCGCTCGTCGGCCGGGGCATGTCCAACCACGAGATCGCCCGGTCGCTCTCCCTCGCCGAGGGAACGGTGAAGACGCACGTCAGCGCCATCCTGCTGAGGCTGGGCCTGAAGAACCGCGTCCAGGCGGCGATCCTGGCCTACGAGGCCGGGCTGGCCCACGACGGGTGAGCACTGTCAGTCGGCGAAGTCGACGCCGGCGAGGGGGACGCCACGGTACGCGGCGAGTCGTTCGGCCTGCTCGACGATGGCCTTGCGACGGGTGCCGGGCAGCTTCTGCCACGGCTGCACGGCAACCGTGAACGTCCGGCCGGTCCTGCGGGGCCGCCAGGTGCCGACCAGCTCACCGTCGGCCAGCACGGCACCGGGGCGACCCAGCACCGGCCACAACTCCTTGGCCCGGACCGGGTCCGGCACCAGCGTTTCCCGGTCCCGCGCCTGAAGGAAGAGGTCGAACGGACCGAGCAGGCGGATCGCCGTGACGTCGGCCGGCTGCAGCGCCTCTTCGTCGGCGGCCAGCAGCCAGCGCGCCTCGCCCTCGACTTCCACCTCGATCACATCCGCCGGCCAGTGTGCCTTGACCTCCTTGACCGGCGCGTCGAGATAGCCGGCCACCTGCTTGGGGGTGGCCGGGCCGAGCAACCGCAGGTAGGCGCGGATGAGGTCGAACCGACCGCCCGGCGTGGCCGCCTTCGTGAACCCGGGGATGCGGCGCAGCACCGGGGGCGAGGTGTCCAGTTGCAGCTCCAGCCCGGCCCGCACGGCGGCCAGCCGGAACGGCATCTCGTACAGGTGGGTGGTGCTGCACGGCCGGCAGAACCGCAGGTAGGGCTCGGGCATCATCTCGGCCAGGCGACCGGAGACCTCCCCTTTGACGGTGGGCCCGCCGACGACGTCCCGCATCCGGGCGGCCACCTCGTCGAGGGCGGCCAGGTTGCCGATGCCGGCCGCCTTCAACGGCCGCGCTGCGTCGAAGATGCGCTTGCCCGCGTCGGCGTCGGAGAACGGCTCGACCGCGGCCGCCACCTGCGGCAGGTCGGCGCGTCGGTAGAGGTGGGGCGCGCCGCGTACGGTCCACAGCAGAGTCAGCTCCTCGGCCGACACCGCGGCCACGTCGACCCCGCGGACGGCCAGCGCCCACCGGCTGCCGTCCGGACCGGTGTCCTGCACCCCGATGTCGAGGACGGCGGTGTCCGCGAGTGAGCCGCCGGTCCGGTCGAGTTGCTGGGCCCGGACGCGGAAGTTCAGCACCTGCCGCCGGTCAGCCACGTCCATCGGCCGTCGCCAGGTATGCCGCCAGGTTGGCCAGGGACGAGGCGATGCCGGCCTGGTGGGCCGCCTGGTCGATGCCGGGTGGCACGCCGGTGGCGGTGACCGTGACCTCGGTGCCCCCGCGGGTGGCGGCGAGGTGCCAGCTCATGGTCATGGTCCCGGCGTACGCGGGGTCGTCCGCCGCGAACACGGCCTGCTGCACGACCCGCTCCGGCGGCGTCAGGGCGACGAACCCGACGTCGACGACGTCCGTCGCGTCCGAGGTCTTGCCCGGACTGTCGGTGGGGTCGAGGTAGGTGAGGGTCATCCGGAACCCGCCACCGGGGCGAGGGTTCCACCGCTCGACCCGCCCGCGCATGCCCTCCGGCGGCAGCCATGCCTCGATCGCGGCGCGGTCCAGCAGGGCCGCGTACACGGTCGTCGGTGGTGCGGCGATCACCCGGCTGGCCCGGTCGGTCCTTGCCATGGCCCGATCCTATGACCAGGGACGGCCCCTCGACCGGCACGACGCACGATTATTCCAGTGTTAGAGTAATGCCGTGGAGTTGACTCCCGCCGAGCTGACCGTGCTGGGCCTGGTCGTCGAACGGCCGCAGCACGGCTACGACCTGGCGCAGGTCATCGAGCAGCGCGGCATCCGACAGTGGACCGATGTGGCGTTCTCGTCGATCTACTACCTGCTGGCCAAGCTCGAACGGCGTGGCCTGCTCCATGTCCCGGAGGCGCCCGCCACCGCGAAGTCCCGGCGGGTCTTCCACGCCACGGCCGAGGGGCGTCGGGTCGCCGCCCGCAACGCGCTGGCCCTGGTCGCCGAGGCGCGGCCGGTCCCGCAGCCGCTGCTGGTCGGGCTCGCCAACCTGTCCCTGCTCACGACTCAGCAGTACGCGCAGGCGCTGCGCACCCGGCTGGCGCAGATCGACGCCCGGATCGCCGCGATCCACGCCGCCCGGTCGGCGCAGGCCCCCCTCCCGCTCGCGGCGCGTGAGGTCTTCTCCTGTTCCCTCGGCCTCCTGGAGGCAGAAAGGCAGTGGCTCGCCACCCGAGCCCAGGTGCCCGGTGACGATCAGGACCGCTGACAAGATCGACTTCAGGAAGACCCTCGACGCCTACCGGGCGCCACGCGGCCGGTTCCGGCTCGTCGACGTGCCCGACCTGCGATACCTGACGGCCGACGGCCACGGCGACCCCAACACCTCGCCCGCCTTCGCCGAGGCGGTCGAGGCGCTCTACCCGGTGGCGTACCAGCTGAAGTTCGCCAGCAAGCGGGAGCTCGGGCGCGACTACGTCGTCCCGCCCCTGGAGGGCCTGTGGTGGGCCGAGGACATGGCCACCTTCACCACCGCACGGGACAAGTCCCGGTGGGACTGGACGCTGATGCTGATGGTGCCGGACTGGATCGACCAGGCCATGGTCACGGCCGCCGTCGCGCAGGCCGGGGCGAAGCACCGACCGGCACGCCTCGACGACGTCCGCCTCCGGACCCTGACCGAGGGGCGATGCGTGCAGACCCTGCACGTCGGTTCCTTCGACGACGAGGCCGACGTGCTCGCCCGGCTGCATCACCGGTTCCTCCCCGACCACGGACTGCGCCCGGCCGGCACCCACCACGAGGTCTATCTCAGCGACTTCCGCCGGGTCGCCCCCGACCGGCGACGCACCGTCCTCCGGCAGCCGGTCACGACCTACGAGAGGGACGAACCCGCGTAGGAGACGGCCGGGCTGGTCCGTGGCGGCCGGGCCCGACCCGCCAGCCGGGCCGTCAGCAGCGGCCGACAGCGGTTCTCCACCTGTGTGGCGATCAGCCACGAGAGCGCGCACATCGTGGCGACGACCAGCGGCAGGGCCAGCCACGGGTTCAGCACGGCGGTGAGGGCGTTGAACAGGACCGTGCCGGCCGTGGAGTGGATGAGGTAGAGCGGGTAGGTCATCGCGCCGGCCGTGGCGAGCCACGGCCGGCGCAGCCACCTCGTGCCCCCCGTCGCGACGAGGGTCATCACCGTGAAGATCCCGGCGAGGATCAGCGTGACGACGGTCAGGCTCGGGGTCAGTCCCGCCCGCTCCTCGAACCGGGGCGGAGCCTGCACCACCGCGTTGACGAAGCAGGCCACCAGGAGCGCGGCCCGCGACAGCGTCATGCCGTGCCGGTGGACCAGATAGAGGCACATCCCGGCGATGAAGTAGTGGCACAGCTGCGGCTGGACGACCAACCGCAACCCCGCCCGGACGACCTCGGGCACCGGCAGGGCCTGCATGGCGACGCCGCAGGCGAGCCACCCCCACAGCAGCCACTGGGTGCGGCGCACGGTGATGCCGATCAGGGTGAAACCGAGCAGCAGCAGATAGAAGCGCCACTCCACCCAGAGTGTCCAGTAGACGCCCTCGACGTGCGGGATGCCCGCCACCGACTGGAACATGGTCAGGTTCGCCAGGTACTGGGTGACGGTCACCTCGGAATGCCACGGGGGCCGGACCACGACCACCACGACGGCGGTCAGCGTGACGGCCAGCCAGTAGGCGGGATAGAGCCGGGAGATCCGGGACGCCAGGAACTCCCGGCCGGTGCGCCCCCACACGCTCATCAGGACGACCATGCCGCTGATGACGAAGAACAGGTCCACACCCAGGTAGCCGTACTGGGCGACCCGACCGAGGTGCGGCGCGAAGTCATAGGCGGTCGACTGCCCGCGGAAGGTGTAGTGCAGCATCACGATGCCCAGCGCGGCGATGAACCGCAGCAGGTCGATCTCGTAGAGCCGTTGGCCTGGTCGCACGGTTTCCTCGGTATCCACCGGACCGAGACCGTACTGGAGGCGACCCGGGTCGGTCCGGTGACACGAGCCGCACCAGCTCAACTGGCGGACCGGCCTCGAGGTCGCGCCCCGGTGACGGTCGCACCCGAGCCGGTGCGGCGGCTCAGTGGCCGGCGAGCAGCGTGTCGCGGACCTGGCGGCGCAGCACCTTGCCGATCTGGGAACGGGGCAGGTCGTCCACCACCACGATCCGGCGGGGCACCTTGTAGCCGGCGAGGTGCTCCCGGCAGGCGGCGCGGAGGGCGTCCGGATCGGCGGTCGCGTCCGGCGTCAGGACCACGGCGGCCACGACCTCCTCGCCGTCCCGGCCGGGCATCCCGACGGCGGCGGCGTCGCGTACGCCGGGGAGGCGGCGCAACGCCTCCTCCACCTCGGACGGATAGACGTTGAAGCCGCCGGTGATGATCAGCTCCTTGATCCGGTCCACCACGGTCACGAAGCCGTCCCGGTCCATGGTGACGATGTCGCCGGTGCGCAGCCAGCCCTCCGGCAGCAGCACCTGTGCCGTCTCCTCGGGGCGGTTCCAGTAGCCGGCGAACACCTGCGGGCCGCGTACCAGCAGCTCACCGGCCTCGCCCTGACCGCGGTCCCGGGACGGGTCCTCGGGGTCGACGATCCGGATGTCGGTGGAGGGGAAGGGGACCCCGACGGTGCCGGGTCGACGGGCGGGGGAGACCGGGTTGCCCAGGGTGATCGGCGAGGTCTCGGTCATGCCGTACCCCTCGACGAGCAGGCCGCCGGTGACCGACTCCCACAGTTCGACCGTGGCCGGTGGCAGGGCCATGGCGCCGGACATGGCGTACCGGACGGAGGTCAGGTCGACGCCACGGTCGCGGGCGGCGGTGGCCAGCCGCTCGTAGATCGGCGGGACGGCCGGCAGGAACGTCGGCGGGCGGCGGCGCACCGCGTCGAGAACCTGCTCCAGGTCGAAGCGGGGGAAGAGCACCAGCGTGGCGCCGACGCTCACCGCGAAGGTCAGGCAGAGCGTCAGCCCGTACGCGTGGAAGAGCGGCAGCACCGCGTACACCGTCTCCTCGCCGTCGCGCAGGCCCGGCACCCACGCGCGGCCCTGCGCCGCGTTGGACCGCAGGTTGGCGTGGGTGAGGATGGCGCCCTTCGGGGTGCCGGTGGTGCCGCCGGTGTACTGCAGCAGCGCGGTGTCCTCCGCGCGCGGCGCGGGATGGTCGGCGGCCAGCGGGGTCGCGGCGGCGAGCAGCCCCGACCAGGCGAGGGTGCCCGGCGCCGGCGCGGTCATCGCGGCCCGGGCCGCGCGGGCCTTGCCCAGCGGGAGCCGCAGGGCGAGGCGCTTGAGGGGTGGCAGCGCCCGGGTCAGGTCGACGGCGACGACGGTCTCCACCTTGCCGCGCCCGACGACCAGCGGGGCGACCTTGTCCCACACCACCGCCACCCGGGCGCCGTGGTCGGTGAGCTGGTGGGCCAGCTCCTGCGCGGTGTAGAGCGGGTTGTGCTCGACCACCACCGCGCCGAGCCGCAGCACGGCGTAGAAGGCCACCACGTGCTGCGGACAGTTGGGCAGCACCAGGGCCACCCGATCGCCGCGCGCCACGCCGAGCCGGCGCAACGCCTCGGCCGCGCGGGTGACCTGGGCGTCCAGCTCGGCATAGCTGGTGGTGGCGCCGAAGAAGTCCAGCGCCACCCGGGAGCCGAACCGGCGGGCGGCGGAGCTCAGCAGGTCGACCAGCGAGTCGGTCGACTCGGCGACGTCGGCCGGTACGCCGGGGGCGTAGCTGCGGGTCCAGGGCCGCTGCGCGGTCGGGTCCATCGCCGTCTCCTCGCTGGGTGGGGGTGGCACCACGCGCAGCATAACTTACCGCTCGGTAACCTACTGAGCCGTAGCCGGGATCAGCGTCGGCGCATCGCCTGCCGGCCGCGCAGGAAGGCCCACACCACCACCGCGACCAGCGCGATGATCCCGATGATCACCAGCCAGCGGACCGCCTCCAGCAGCAGCCCGAGCAGGATGAGCGCGCCGCCGACGACGCCGACGACCCAGAGCAAGGCGCGCATGTTCGCCTCCCGTGACGAGGATGCCGACCGCCCGGCTTCCCGTTCCGCCGCCGGCCATGCGCGTCCGGTGCCGTTCCCGCCGCCGCCGTGCCCGCGGCGGCGGTCAGTGCCGCGCCACGTAGACGGTGTTTGCGGACTCCCGGCCCTGCAACGGGTTGGGGAAGCGGACCACGTGCGCCACCGAGGTGGGGAACACCTCGGTCAGCACCCGCTGGAACGCCGGGTCGGGCGGGTCGTTCGACCAGAGCGCGAAGACCCCGTCGCGGTGCAGCAGCGCGGCCAGCCGCCGCAACCCGTCCACCGTGTAGAACGCGGCGTGGCTGGGGTGCAGCACCTGGCGGGGGGAGTGGTCCACGTCCAGCAGCACGGCGTGGAAGCGACGCCCCGGCGACTCGGGGTCGAAGCCGGTGCCGTCGGCGACCGCGGCGAAGAAGTCCGCGTGGGCGAACCGGGTACGCGGATCGCCGGCCAGCCCGGTGGCGAACGGCAGCAGTTCCCGACGGTGCCAGTCGATCACGTCCTCGATCGCCTCGACCACCACCAGCGACCGGACCCGGGGGTCCTCCAGCGCCGTCCGGGCGGTGTAACCCAGGCCCAGCCCGCCGACCACCACGTCCAGGTCCCGGCCGGTCAGCGGGGCCAGCCCGAGCCGGGCGAGCTCGATCTCCGCGACCGGGAAGAGGCTGGACATCAGGAACTCGTCGTCGAGCTTCACCTCGTACACGTCGACGTCGAGCGCCGGATCGCGGCGGCGACGCAGGCTGATCTCCCCGATCGGGGTCTCCCGCCAGGCCAGTTCCTCGAATCGCGCGACCACGGGATGATCCTTCCGCCGGTTTCGTCACCGGATGTTACCGGTCCGCCGGGCGGGCGCCGGACGGTCCGCCGGGGTTGCGCTTTTTCGCCCGTGCCGGCATCGTCCGCCCCGTCCGGGGTACGCGAACCGGTCGAGATGTCCCGAGAGGAGAACGGCGTGGCGGAGATGCTGGCCGGACGGCTGCACGTGACCGGACGAGAGCTGCGGATGGAGTCGGTGCCGGTGCCGGAGCCGGGTCGCGGGCAGGTCCGCGTCCGGGTCGTCGCCGCCGGGGTGTGCCTGTCGGACGTGCACCTGATCGACGGCACCCTCACCCCGCTCTACCTGGCCGGCGATGTGGTGACCCTCGGTCACGAGGTGGCCGGCACCGTCGACGCGCTCGGCGACGGCGTGGACGGCTGGCTCCCCGGGCAGCGGGTGCTGCTCCAGGCCGGGGAGCGGGACCGGCGCGGCACGGTGCTCACCCGGGGCGTCGACTACGACGGTGGCTGGGCCGAGTACGCCCTCGCCCGCGAGGACACCCTGGTGCCGATCCCCGACGACCTGCCCTTCGAGCAGGCGTGCATCATCCCCGACGCGGTCTCCACGCCGTGGGCGGCGGTGACCGACACCGCCCGGACCCGGCCGGGGGAGGCCGTCGGGGTGTGGGGCGTCGGTGGCCTCGGCGCGCACGCGGTGCAGCTGCTGCGGCTGGTCGGCGCCGCCCCGGTGATCGCGGTGGACCCGCTGCCGGCGGCCCGGGAACGGGCGCTGACCCTCGGCGCGGACGTGGCGCTCGACCCGAAGGACGACGGCTTCCGCGATGCGGTGCTGGAGCTGACCGCCGCCCGGGGGCTGGACGTCGCCTTCGACTTCGCCGGCGTCACGCCGGTCCGCGAACAGGCGCTGACGGTGCTCGGCCGGCGCGGCCGGCTGGTGCTCGCCGGCATCGCCAACCAGCCGGTCACCATCGCCTCCGACAGCCGGTTCACCTATCTCGGGCAGTCCGTGCACGGGCACTACGGCTCGGAGGCCGAGCACGTCGACCAGTTGGTGACGCTGACCGGCCAGGGCCGGCTCGACCTGGCCGCGTCGGTCAGCGACGTGCTGCCGCTCGCCGACGCGGCGGAGGCGGTCCGGCGGGTCCACGACAAGCAGGGCAACCCGATCCGGCTGATCCTGCGCCCCTGACCGCCGGCCGGCGGCATCCGTCCGATCGGGCCGGATGCCGGCCGGTCGGGCAGCGCCACCGGGTCAGAGAGCCAACGCCAGACCGGCGGAGACCACCACGGCGACCAGCCCGAGCAGGCCCAGCCACCCGACGGCGCGGGCGGCCCGGGGCGAGCCACGGCGGTGCAGCAGGACGATCGTGACGGCGGTGCCCGCTGCGGTCAGCGCGCTCGTCGGGACGAGGAGCACCAGCGCCGAGAAGGTCAGCATGCCCTCGATGCTGGTCCGCCCGGCCCAGAGCGCGAGCACGCAGTACGCGACGGCCAGCCACGCCAGCAGCGCGAACGGCACCACGAAGAGGAGCACCGCGTCGGTCCAGGGGCCGGGGTCCTCGAGTGCCGGATCGGCGGTGGCCGGGTCGGGCGGTCCGAACTGGTCCGTCCGGCCCGGCTCGTCCGGCTCGTCCGGTGTCGCGGGGCGGAGCGTGGGCGGCTGAGCGTCGTCGCGCCGCACGGGGGCCATCAGTCGGCCGATCGGCTCGCGACGACGACCGTGTCGAGGGCGTCGACGGTACGGCCGTCGGCGGTGGCCACCGGGCGGCGGGCCGTCTCGGCCCGCCGGATGTGCAGCCCGGCGAGCCCGTCGACCACCGTCTCCGGGGTGAGCAGCACCGCCGGGTCCTGCGGGCCGCCGATGCCGCCCTCGAGGTTGGCGAGGTCGTGGCCCACCACCACGAGGGTGCCGCCCGGGCGCAGCGCCCGCCGGGCCGAGGCCAGCACGCCGGCCAGGGCGGCGGCGGGCAGGTGCAGGTAGATCAGCAGCACCAGGTCGTACGAGCCGGGCACCGGCCGGTACGCGGTCACGTCCGCCACCCGCCACTCGACCTCCACGCCGTGCCGGGCGGTCAGCTCACGGCCCCGTTCGACGGCCACCGGCGAGAAGTCCACCGCGGTGACCCGCCAGCCCTGCCCGGCGAGCCAGACCGCGTTGCGTCCCTCGCCGGCGGCCAGGTCGAGCGCGGCACCGGGGGCCAGCCCGGTGACCGACTCGACCACGAAGCGGTTGGGCTCAGCGCTCCACACCAGTCCCGGCGTGTTCGCGTACCGGGTGTCCCACGCGTGGCTGTCCACTGTGTCCCTCCGTCCGGCGTCCCCAGAGCATCATCGTGACCGTACCGCCCACCGCCGAGGCCGCGACGGCGACCAGTCCGAGCGCCCACCCGACGGGTAGCTGCCGGGCGAGGACGAAGACCCCCATCACCACCACGAACCAGCCGAACGACTTCCGCAGGACGTCGGCGGGGATCCGACCGGCGAGCCGGCCGCCGACGAAGCTGCCGACGACGGCGGCGGCGGTCACCGCGGCGGCCAGGCCCCAGTCGATGCTGACGCTGGAGAGGTAGCCGGCCAGCCCGGCGAAGGACTTCATCGCGATGACCACCAGGGAGGTGCCGACCGCGACCGGCATCGGCAGGCCGCCGAGCAGGGCGAGCGCGGGCACGACCAGGAAGCCGCCGCCGGCCCCGACCAGGCCGGTGACCAGGCCGACCACCACGCCGTCGACGATCACCCGGAGGATCGGCAGCTCGTGCGGCACCGGCCGGCCCTCGACCGGCCGCCGACCGCGGATCATCGCGACGGCGGTGGCCAGCATCATCAGCGCGAAGCCGGTGAGCAGGACGCCGGCCGGGACGAACTCGGCCAGCCGGCCGCCGCCGTACGCGCCGGTCATCCCGGCCAGCCCGAAGACCAGTCCGGTACGCCAGCGGACCCGGTGCGCCCGGACGTGGGGCAGGACGCCCACCGCGCTGGTGGCGCCGACCACCAGCAGGGAGGTGGCGATCGCCTCCTTCGCGGGCAGGTGGGCCACGTAGACCAGCAGCGGCACGGCCAGGATCGACCCGCCGCCGCCGAGCAGGCCGAGGGCGACCCCGATCAGCACGGCCAGCCCGACGGTGAGGGCCAGGGTCCCGGTCATGCCCGCGCTCCGGTGCTCTCCCGCAGCTGGCCGACGATGGTGTCCAGGTCGCAGCTGGCGCCCCGGTTGTAGGGCAGCCTGCCGAGCAGCATCCCCATCGCGCAGGTGTTGGTGACCGCGGCGAAGGTGAGCCCGGCGCCGATCAGCCCGGCGACCCACTTCAGGCCCGGCACGAAGATCGAGGCCACGACGCTGACCAGGACGATCGACCCGGCGAAGAGGCGGACCTGGCGCTCCAGGTCCCAGCGGGGGGTGCCCTGCCGGACCGGTGCGTCGCCGGCCTGCCAGGCCAGCATGCCGCCGTCGAGGACCTTGAGGTTCGGCAGCCCGACCCCGGCGAGGGACTGTCCCGCCTGGGTGGCCCGGGCGCCGGAGCGGCAGATCAGCACCACGTCCTCGGCCAGGTGGTTGCGCAGTTCCGCGCGGTGCTCCCTCAGCAGGTCCAGCGGGACGTTGTAGGCGCCGGGGATGTGGGACGTCTCGAACTTGGCCGGGGTGCGCACATCGAGCAGACGGGGTGCGCGTCCGGAGTCGATCAGTTCGCGCAGGCTCGCGGCGTCGATGGTGGCCGGGCGGGGGGTGGTCGCGGAAGTGCTCATCTCTCCTCTTTCGGGGACAAACCGCCAGGCTCGACGGCAGGGTCGTACGCCGGCCGGCGCGGGTGCGTCGGCCGGTACGGGCGGGTGGGGTCAGGCGGTCAGGGCGACACCGGCCCGGTCGAACCGGTCGTCGATCACGACGACCTCGCGGCCGGCGTTGGTCAGCAGCGACGCGGCAGCGGTCGCCCGGTAGCCGGATCCGCAGTGCACCCAGACCGTGCCGGCCGGTACGTCGGCGAGCTGTCCGGGCAGGTCGGGCAGGGGGACGTGCACGGCACCGTCGACGTGCCCGGCCCGCCACTCGTCGGTCATCCGGACGTCGAGCACGACGTCGGGGTGGGGCAGCCCGGCCGGGGTGGCGCCCGCCCGGGCGGCGGCCAGCGCCGGGAAGTCGGCCGTCCGCAGCTCCCGCAGCCCGCCGGGTGCGGCCGCCCACTCCTCGGGTGTCCCGGTGGCCTGCGCGGCCGGCCGGTCGATGCCGAGTCGGACCAGTTCCCGCTGGGCGTCGGCGACCTGCTCGGGGGTGTCGGCGAGCAGGGTGACCGGTGCGCCCCAGTCGATCAGCCGGCCCAGCCTGTCGCCGAGCGACGACGTCGCGAGGACGGACACCTGCACGGTCATGTCGTTCTTCCCTTCTTTATACCCCCGGGGGTATCCAGTGGGCAGAGTGCGCTCTTGTTCCGGACGGGCGACTACCCGCCCACGCCGTGGTCAGGCGGCGTGGGCGGAGGTCGGCGCCTCGGGCGAGTCGGTGCCTCAGGCGAGGGAGAGGAAGAGCTTCTCCAGCTCCTCCTCGGTCATCTCCGGCGTCTCACCGCGTTCGCGGGCGGCGTTGCAGTGCCGCATGCCGGAGGCGATGATCTTGAAGCCGGCCCGGTCGATCGCCTTCGACACGGCGGCGAGCTGGGTCAGCGCCTCGCGGCAGTCCTGGCCGCTCTCCATCATCTCGATGACCGCGTTGAGCTGGCCCCGGGCTCGCTTGAGCCGGGTCAGTGCGTCACCGGTCATCTCGGGTCGAAGCTTCACGGTTACCTCCTGCTCCCCAACATACCCCAGGGGGTACCGGCATACCATCGCATACCCCCACCGGTATCCTGAACCCCGGATCCACCCGCGGCGATTCCCCGCTCCCTGGCCGGAATATACCCCCGGGGGTATGCGCTACGGTCGGTACATCGCCCGTCATCGTCGTGAAGGAGTCCGCACCATGTTGTTCACCCAGTACTACCTGGACTGCCTGTCCCAGGCGTCGTACCTCGTCGCGGACGAGGCCACCGGCCGGGCCGTGCTCGTCGACCCCCGCCGCGACATCGACGAGTACCTGACCGACGCCCGGGCGCGCGGCCTGCGCATCGAAGGAGTGATCAACACGCACTTCCACGCCGACTTCCTCGCCGGCCACCTGGAGGTCGCCGCCGCGACCGGCGCCTGGATCGGCTACGGACGCCGCGCCGAGACCGAGTACCCGATCCGCAAGCTGGCCGACGGGGAGCGGATCAGCCTCGGCGACGTGACCCTGGAGATCATGGAGACCCCGGGCCACACCCCGGAGTCGATCAGCGTGCTGGTCCACGAGCACGCCGACGCCATCGTGCCGTACGGCGTGCTGACCGGCGACGCCCTCTTCATCGGCGACGTCGGCCGCCCCGACCTGCTCGCCTCGTTCGGCGTCACCGCCGACGAACTCGGCGCGATGCTCTACGACAGCGTCCAGCGCAAGCTGATGGGCCTGCCCGACGAGGTCCGGGTCTTCCCCGCCCACGGCGCCGGCTCCGCCTGCGGCAAGAACCTCTCCACCGAGCGGCAGTCCACCATCGGCGAGCAGCGCCGCACCAACTACGCCTGCGCGCCGATGAGCCGGGAACAGTTCCTCGCCCTGGTCACCGGCGGCCAGCCCGCTGCGCCCGGCTACTTCGCCTTCGACGCCGTGCTCAACCGCCGGGCCCGCGACCTCTTCGACTCCACCGCCGCGGCCCGGCCGCTCACCACCGCCGAGTTCGCCCGGGCCCGCGCCGAGGGCGCGGTCGTGGTCGACGCCCGCGACCCGCACGAGTACGCGGCCGGGCACCTGGCCGGTGCGATAAACGTTCCGGCCGACGGCCGCTTCGCGGAGACCGCCGGCAGCGTCGTCGCCCCGGACCGCCCGGTCCTCGTGGTGGCCCCGCACGACCGGGAGGAGGAGATCGTCGTACGACTCGCCCGGATCGGCTTCGACCGGGTGGTCGGACACCTCCGGGACGCGGAGACCGCGCTGGTCGAACTGGCGGCCGAACTGACCCCGGCCCGCCGCCGCACCGCCACCGAACTGCGCGATGCGCTGGAGAGCGCCGACCCGCCCGTGGTCCTCGACGTGCGCAACGCCGGCGAGCGGGAGCAGGGCGCCATCGCCGGCTCGCTGCACGTCCCGCTCGCGGAGCTGTCCCGACGCCTCGACGAGGTGCCGGCGGACCGTCCCGTCGTCGTGCACTGCGCCGGTGGGTACCGCTCCTCGGTCGCGGCGAGCGTGCTGCGCACCGCCGGCCGCCGGGACGTCTCCGACCTGCTCGGCGGATACGGCGCCTGGCACGCCGTGTGCGACACCGCCGTCGCCTGACCGGGGCGGGGGAGGGCGGCACCACGCAGGGTCCCCGAGGGATCGACGGAGCGCTTATCCTGTGCCCCGACCGACCCACGGAAGGGACCCCATGCCGTCGCGGCAGGACCAGCTCCACTCGTACCAGTTCACCGTGCAGCGGGCGGTCGCCGCGCTGGTGATGCGGGAGACCGACCCGGCGCGGTCGCCGTTCCGGCGGCTGGCCGGCGCCGGGCTGGCCAGCGTCCTGGTCGCGGTCATCGGGCTCGGCGGCTTCGCCCTCTACGGCCTCTTCGCCGGGGGTGGCACGTCCTGGCGGGACAGCAGCGCGGTGATCGTCGAGAAGGAGTCCGGCGCCCGGTTCGTCTATCGGGAGCAGAAGCTGCACCCGGTGCTCAACTACGCCTCCGCCCTGCTGATCATCGGGGCGGAACGGCCGCGGACCGTGCTGGTCTCCCGGCGCTCGATCGACGGCGTGCCGCGCGGCCTGCCGCTGGGCATCGCCGACGCCCCGGACTCGTTGCCCGCCCCGGCCCGGCTCGCCACCACCGCGTGGACGGTCTGCTCGGTCCCGTCGACCGAGCCGGGGCGCGGCGAGCCCCGCTCGGCCCTGCTCATCGGCCGCGACGCCACCGGCGGCCAACCGCTGGGCGAGCAGGGGATCCTGCTGCGGCACCCGGACGGCGCCATCCACCTGCTCTGGCACCAGCGGCGCTACCTGCTGCGGGACACCGACCGGGTGCTCGCCGCGCTGGCCGCCACCCGGGAACGCGCCGTGCCGGTGGCACCGGCGCTGCTGAACACCCTGCCGGCCGGTGCCGACCTGGCGCCGCCACCCGTGCGAGGGCTCGGCCGGCCGTCCGACGCGGTCTCCGGTGCCACCGTCGGCGACGTCTACCTGGTCCGCAACTCCGGCGGCGGTCGCCAGTACGCGGTGGCGGAGCGGGACGGGCTGGCCGGCATCACCGAACTCCAGGCGAGCCTGCTGCTCGCCCGCACCGGTCAGGGTGAGCCGAAGCCGATCACCCTCGGCCGGTTCGCCGCCCTGCCCAAGCGGCCCGACCTGGTGCCCGTCGGCCCGGCCGCCCCGCCGACCGGCCCGCCCCGGCTCGCCGGCGGGGACACCGGCGCGATCTGCGCCCGGGTCGGCGACGACACCGGCGTACGCGACGTGCGGACCGGGGTCACCCCGCCGGACCTCACCGCCGCCCCCGGAGCGTGCCGCCGGTCGGGCGGGGCGACCTGCTCGCCGACCAGGTGCTGGTGGAGCCGGGTCGGGGCGCGGTGGTGGAGGCCGTCGCCGCCCCCGGCGCGTCCGGTGGCGCGATCTGCGTCGTCACGGACCTGGGCCGGCGGTACGTGCTCGCCGACGCCGGCGTGCTGGGCATGCTCGGCTATGCCGGCGTCCGGCCGGTGCGGCTTCCGCCGGGCTGGTCGACCTGGTCCCGGCCGGCAGCGCCCTCGACCCGACCGCCGCCCGCGCGGTCGCCGCCCCCGCCTGACCTGCACCGCGCGACCTGCCTCGCCCCCAAGGCCGGCCGGTACGCCGCCCGGCCGGTGCGGCTCAGGATGCCGGGCGGCGCAGCACGCTCACCGCGAAGTCCGCGTCGTCCCGCCAGGGGCGCAGGTCCCAGGTGGCGAAGCGGTGCTCCAGGCCGAGCCCGGCCGCCGCCGCGTCGGCATCGAAGTCGGGCAGCGGATATCCCCGGTCGGTGCCGAACCCGACCACCACGAGCCCGTCCGGGCGGACGTGGCCGGCGACCCGGGTGAGCACGGACCGCTCGGTGCCGGGCGCGACGAACGTCATCACGTTCCCGGCGATCACGGCCGCGTCGAACGGCTCCGCCTCGCCCTGGGCGGGCAGGTCCAGTTCGGCCAGGTCGCCGACCAGCCAACGCGGCCCCGGGTGGTCCGCCCGGGCGGCGTCGACCAGCACCGGGTCGGCGTCCACCCCGACCACCCGGTGTCCCCGGGCGGCCAGCGCGGCGGCCACCCGTCCGGTGCCGGAGCCGGCGTCCAGGATCCGCGCGCCCGGCGCCACCAGGGCATCCACCAGTCGCGCCTCACCGGCCAGGTCCGCCCCCTCGGCGGCGAGACGGCGGAACCGGTCGATATACCACTGCGAGTGGCCGGGATCGGTGTCGGTCACCCAACGGGTCGGCTTGGCCATGCAGTCACGGTAACCGGGCCTTCCCGACCAGGTGTCGGACGGGTCCCGCCGGGCCGGCCGATCGGGCTGCGGCCGGCCCGGCGGGCTCAGCCCTTCTCCGCGCCGCTGGTCAACCCCTCGGTCAGCAGCCGCTCGCCGGCGAAGAAGAGCAGCACGATGGGCAGGGTGAGGATCACCGAGCCGGCCATCAGCACCGTCTTGGGCACCTCGACGCCGTCGGCCAGCAGGGACAGCCCCAGCGAGACGGTCCACCGGTCCGGCCGGTCCACCAGGAAGAGCAGGGCGAACAGGTACTCGTTCCAGGCGATCATGAAGTCGTACAGGGCGACGGCCATGATCGACGGCGCGGCGAGCGGCAGGCTGACCCGGCGGATGATGCCCAGCCGCCCCGCCCCGTCGATGGCGGCGGACTCCTCCAGGCTGACCGGGATCGTCTCGAAGTAGTTCTTCAGCATGTAGACCGAGACCGGCAGGGTCTGCGAGATGTAGACCAGCACCAGCCCGAAGAGCGACCCGCGCAGCCCGGCCCGGGTGAAGACCACGAAGAGCGGGATCGCGATGACGATCGACGGGAAGAGGTAGACGGCGAGGAAGAGCACGTTGACCTGCCGCCGGCCGAAGAAGCGCAGCCGGGACACCGCGTACGCGCCGGGGATGGCGACGACCAGGGTGAGCAGGGTCGCGGCGACCGCGACCAGTCCGCTGTTGCGGATGAAGGTGAGAAAGCCCTGCCCGCCGTGCTCGACCGAGCGCAGCACCTCCGCGTACGTGGCGACGGTCAGCTCGTTCACCGGCACCAGCAGCGCGCCCGGGTCGAGCAGCAGCCGCTCGATCGGGCGTACCGACAGCACCAGCATGTACCAGAACGGCAGCAGGGTGACCAGCAGGAAGGCGGCGATCACCAGGCGCCGCAGCCAGCGCAGCGAAACGGTCTCGATCCGGTCGCGGTCCATCACGCCTCCTGTCGGCCGGAGAAGAAGCGCAGGTAGATCGCGACGAACACGATCAGCACCACGGCCAGGACGACCGCCTGCGCCGCCGCCGCACCGATGTCGGTACGCGCGGTCAGGAACTGGTAGACCCGGACGCTGACCACCTCGGTGCCGGCCGAGCCACCGGTGAGCAGATAGACGTCGTCGAACTTGTTGAACGTCATGATGAACCGCAGCACCCCCAGCAGGCCGATCACCGGCATCAGCTGCGGCAGCAGGATGTGCCGGAAGCGCTGCGTCGGCGTGGCCCCGTCGACCCGGGCGGCCTCCTCCAGCTCGCCGGGCACCGCCTGGAGCCGGGCCAGCAGGAACAGGAACGCGAACGGGAAGTAGCGCCACGCCTCGAACGCGATCACGGTCCACAGGGCGGTGGAGTCCTGCGACAGGAACGCCACCGGGGCGTCCCAGCCGAGGAACCGGCGGCCCCAGTCGTTGACGATGCCGAGCTGCGGGTCGAGCATCACCTGCCAGACGAAGGCGACCGCCACCACCGGCGCCACGTACGGCAGCAGCATCGACGCCCGGACCAGGGTGCGGCCCCGGAACGGGCGACGGACGACCAGCGCGGCGACCAGGCCGAGCGCGATCGAGCCGAACGTCCCGCCGACGCTGTAGAGCAGGGTGGTCCAGAGCGTGTCGGCGAACCCGGGCGTGTGCAGCACCCGGTCGAAGTTGCCCAGGGTCAGCTCGCCGAAGAGGCCGGTCTTGCGCAGGGTGGCGAGGCGTACCCGTTGGAAGGCCAGCACCACGGTCCAGACGATCGGGATGCCGATCACCGCGACCACGACGAGCAGGGTCGGCGCGACCAGGGCGAGCCCGGCGCGGGACTCGCGGCGGCGCAGGGTGAGCGGGCGGCGGCGGCCGGGGGTGGGCCGCTCCCGGGTGGGGGAGCGGCCGGCCTCCGGCGCCGTGGTGCTCAATTCACCCCCTTGGCGATCGCCTCGACGTCCCTGCGGGCCCGCGCGGCCGCCGCGGCGGCGTCGGACTTCCCGCCCGCCACGTCGGCCAGGGCCTTCGGTACGGGCAGCTCGCCGAGGATCGCGCCGACCAGCTTCCCCTGCCCCTGCGGCAGCCCCCAGCGCCCGAAGGTGTCCGGGCTGCGGCGCAGGGTGGCCAGCACGTCGTCGCCGTACACCTGGGAGAGCGGCTTCTTGGTGTCCACCCCGGCCGGGCTGGTGGTCCAGGCGGTGAGGAACTTGTCCTTGTCGTCCGGGGTGCCCCGGCGTACCGGGACGCGTCCCTCGGGGGACATGCCGAACCAGCGGGGGTAGCCGTCGGAGAGCAGGTACTCCACGAACGAGGACGCCGGGGAGGCGGCCCCGTCGAGCACCGCCCAGGAGCTGATCTCGCCGTACTGGGCGGGCTCGGTGCCGTTCGGGCCCTTGATCGCGGTGACGAAGCCGCTGTTCTTCGCCAGGAACGCCGGGTCGGACTGGCACTGCGGGCAGGTGGGCCGGGCGTCGTTGCGCAGCCCGGCCAGCTCGTCGAGGATGAACGGCGACCAGATCACCATGGCCGCCTTGCCGGCGAAGTAGGTGGCCCGGGTGGTGTCCACGTCCTGCGCGCCCTTCACCGAGTGGTTGCGCACCAGGTCGCCGTAGAAGCGGAACGCCTCGACGCACTCGGGGGAGTCCAGCTTCACCTTCCCGGCGTCGTCGGTGAGCTGGCAGTTGTTGGCCAGCGCCAGGTGTTCGAAGGTCTGCTGGGTGAAGACGTCACCGGGGGCGGTGGCGGCGGTGATGCCGGCGACCCCGCCGGTGTTCAGCTTCGCCGCCGCGGCGGCGATCCTGTCGTACGTGTCGGGGGCGGGCAGGCCGGCGGCGGCGAAGAGGTCCTTGCGGTAGACCAGCAGCTGGCCCCAGCCGTCGCTGGGGACGGCGAGCTGCTTCCCGTCGTCGGAGGTGAGCTCCAGGGCCCGCGGCGAGAAGGTGTCCCGACCCAGCTTCTCGACGATCTTCGCGTTGGCGTCGGGGTGCAGCAGGTCGTTGCCGGACAGCGTGCGGATGCCGGCCAGCGACACCGAGCCGACCACGTCCGGCAGGTCGCCGGCGGCGGCGCTGGAGGCGATCAGGGACGGGAACTGGTCCTCGTTGACGGCGACCAGGTTGACCTTCACGCCGGTCTTCGCGGTGTAGTCGGCGATGATCGCCTTGGTGGCGTTCACCCGGTCGGCGACGTCCTCCAGGCTCCAGACGGTGATCTGGGAACTGTCACTTTTCTGCGCGTCGTCGCCGCAGGCCACCGTTCCGACCCCGGCAACTGCGAGGATCAGGGTGGTGGCCAGCAGGCGCACCGGAGAAGCTGGCATCGGCGGCACTCCTCTCGAAGGGTACATCGAGCCTTCTATACCCATCGATACATCGATTCAACCGCATATGCCGATTTAGCTGGTAGAATGGCCTCCGGTACTTCCCTGGAGCGACGCCATGGGCAATTGGGTTGTCTCTCTGGCCGGGCCTCGACGGATCAGCCTCGAGCCCTGCCCCGCGGACCCGCTCGGCCTCGGCCAGGTCCGCGTCCGCACCTGCTACTCCGGCATCTCCGCCGGCACCGAGCTGACCCTCTACCGGGGCAGCAATCCCCGCCTCACCAAACAGTGGGACGACGCCACCCGGATGTTCGTGCCCCGCCAGAACCCCACCCCCTACCCGGTCGCAGGCTTCGGCTACGAGGAGGTCGGGGAGGTCGTCGAGGTCGCCCCCGACGTCCCCGACCGCCACCCGGGCCAGCTCGTCTGGGGCATCTGGGGACACCGTGCCGAGGCAGTCCTGCCGGCCGGCGCGGTCAGCCCGCTGCCGGCCGGGGTGGACCCCCTCACCGCCGTCTTCGCCCGCCCCGGCGCCATCGCGCTCACCGCCGTCCTCGCCGGTGACCTGCACCTCGGCGACTGGGTGGGCGTCTTCGGGCAGGGCGTGATCGGGCTGCTCGGCACCCGGCTCGCCGCCCTCTCCGGTGCCCGGGTGGTCGCCGTGGACCGGGTGCCCGCCCGGCTGGAGGTCGCCGCGCGCCTCGGCGCCCGGCTGACCGTCGACGCCGCCGTCGCGTCCGCCGCCACGGTGCTGCGCGCCGCCGCCGACGGTCGCGGCGCGGACGTCTGCGTCGAGCTGTCCGGGTCGTACCCGGCGCTGCACGAGGCCATCCGGGCCACCGCACCCGGCGGCCGGGTCGTCGCCGCCGGCTTCTACCAGGGGTACGCCGCCGGGCTCGCCCTGGGCGAGGAGTTCCACCACAACCGGATCCAACTGGTGGCGGCCCAGGTCTCCGGGCCCGCCCCGCTGCCCGGCCTGGCCGGCCGGTGGACCGGCACCCGGATCGCCCACACCTTCATGGACCTGGTGGCCGAGGGCAGCGTCGACCCGCTGCCGCTGGTGAGCCACGTCGTCGACGCGGGCGCGGTGGCCGACGCGCTCACGTTGCTCGACCGCGGTGACGGTGACGTTCTCCAAGTCGTACTGAGGTTCTGATGCCCATCCCACTCGCCTGCCAGGAGCAGCTGCTCCCCGGCACCACGCTGTCCGACAAGTTCGCCCTCGCCACCAGCCTCGGCTACCACGGCATCGAGCTGCGTGGCCGGGGTGACCTCGCGTTCGCCCGCCGGCTGCCGGAGCTGCGCCGCGCCCGGTCCGACGGCGTCGTCATGCCCACCGTCTGCGTCGAGATGGACCACTTCATCGGCGACTTCGACCCGGAGCGCTCCCGCGACGCGGTCCGCAACCTGCGCTCCCAGCTCTCGGTGATCGCCGAACTCGGCGGTCTCGGCGCGATGACCCCCGCCGCCTGGGGGATGTTCTCCCGCCGGCTGCCACCGTTCGACCCGCCCCGGTCACCGGCCGGCGACCGGCAGGTGCTCGTCGACGCCCTCGGCGAGCTGGGCGAACACGCCCGCGCCGAGGGGGTCACCCTCTTCCTGGAACCCCTCAACCGGTACGAGGACCACATGGTCAACCGGCTCGACGAGGCGGTTGCCCTCTGCGCCGCCGTCGGCCTGCCCTCGGTCCGTGTCGTCGCGGACACCTACCACATGAACATCGAGGAGGACGACGGTCCCGAGGCGCTGCGCGCCGCCGCGCCGTACCTCGGGCACGTCCAGGTCAGCGACTCCAACCGCCACCAGCCCGGCGCCGGGCACCTGGACTGGTCGGGCCTGCTGGGCGCGCTGCACGAGATCGGCTACCCCGGCTGGCTGGCGCTGGAGTGCCGGCTGCGCGGCGACCCGCTGCGCGCCCTGCGGCAGGCCGCCACCGTGCTGCGGGACGCCGAGCCCAGGCGGGCCGCGGCGTGAGCACCCCCGCCCCCGGCTCCGGCGCGGAGCTGACCGCCTCCGCCGGACTGCCTCGGCCGGCCCGCGGCGACGAACGGACCGCCGCGGTGCACCGGCTCGCCCTGGCCACCCTCGACGCCAACTGGGAACACGACCACACCGTGCCGTCCCGGACCCTCTATCCGCACCAGTGGAGCTGGGACTCGGCGTTCATCGCGGTCGGGTTGGCCCACGTCCGGCCCGACCGGGCCTGGCGGGAGCTGCGTACCCTCTTCACCGCCCAGTGGGCCGACGGGCGGGTGCCGCACATCGTGTTCAACCCCGCGCTGCGGGTCGGGTCGTACTTCCCCGGGCCCGAGTTCTGGGATTCCGCTCGGGCCGACGAAGCCCCACCGGTGGCCACCTCCGGGATGGTGCAACCACCGGTGCACGCCCTGGCCGCCTGGTTGGTGCACCGCCGCGCCCCCACCGAGGCGTCGGTGCAGGCGCTGCGCTGGCTCTATCCCCGGCTCGTCGCCCAGCAGCGTTACCTGACCGTCCGCCGGGACGTCGGCGGCGCCGGGCTCGCCTGCATCGTGCACCCGTGGGAGTCCGGGCTGGACAACAGCCCGGCCTGGGACGCGCCGCTGGCGGCGGTGCCCGCGGACGCCGCCGTCATGCGGGCGTACCGCCGGCACGACACCACGCACGCCGACGCCGCCCACCGCCCCACCGACCTGGACTACGCGCGCTACGTCGCGATCGTCGCCGCCTACCGCGAGGCCCGCTACCGGGACTCGGGCCTGGCCGGCGGCCATCCGTTCCTGGTCGAGTGTCCGCTGGTCAACGCGGCGCTCGGGGCGGCCGAGCACGCGCTGGCCCGGATCGCGACGGTGGTCGGCGCCGACCCGGGACCGCACCGGGACCGGGCCGCCCGGATCACCGAGACCGTGGTGGCCCGCCTGTACGACCCGGCCACCGGCACCTTCCACCCGCGTGACCTGCGCACCGGTCGACTCGTCCCGGCGCGTACGGCGCTCGGGCTGCTGCCGCTGATCCTGCCGGACCTGCCCGCCCGGCAGGTCGGCGCGGTGCTGGCCGAGGCGTGCTCGGTCCGGTTCGGCCTGGCGGCCCGGATGGCCCGACCGCTGCCCAGCCACGACCGGACCGCGCCGGACTTCGAGCCGCTGCGCTACTGGCGCGGGCCGAGCTGGCTGAACATCGCCTGGCTGCTCCGGCTGGGCCTGCGCCTGCACCACCGGCCCGACCTCGCCGCCGGACTGCGGGAGTCCATGCTGGACCTTGTCGCGCGAGCCGGCTGTCACGAGTACTTCCACCCGGACACCGGCGCGGGGCTGGGCTCGCCGGCCTTCAGCTGGACGGCGTCGCTGGCCCTCGACGCGCTCGCCGACGGCTGAGCCATCGGCGGGCGCGTCCGGCCGGCTCAGCGGGCCGGGCCGGGGTGTTCCGCCTCAGGCGGCGTGCAGCTCGGCGAGGAGGACTTCCACCCGGGTCCGGATCTCGTCCCGGATCTGGCGGACCGCCTCGACGCCCTTGCCGGCCGGGTCCTCCAACTTCCAGTCCTCGTAGCGCTTGCCGGGGAAGACCGGGCAGGCGTCGCCGCAGCCCATGGTGACGATGACGTCGGAGGACTCCGCCGTGGCGTACTCCAGCAGTCTGGGGGTCTGGTCGGTGATGTCGATGCCGACCTCGCGCATCGCCTCGACGGCGGCCGGGTTGACGGTGTCGGCGGGGGCGGAGCCGGCGGAGCGGACCTCGACGGTGTCGCCGGCGAGGTGGCGCAGCCACCCGGCGGCCATCTGGGAGCGGCCGGCGTTGTGCACGCAGACGAAGAGCACGCTGGGCTTGTCGGACATCGGGGGCCTCTCTCGCGGGGGTCAGGCGGTCGGTGCGGGGTCTTCGGTCGGGACGACCACCTGGTCGGCGGCCCGCCCCGCGTCGGGATAGAGGGCCAGCAGCAGCGTCGTGCCGACGGCGAGCCCGACGAGTTGGGCGGCGACGAAGCCGGGGACCGACCCGGGGGCGATGCCGGCGAAGGTGTCGGTGAAGGCGCGGCCGACCGTCACCGCCGGGTTGGCGAACGAGGTGGACGAGGTGAACCAGTACGCCGCGCCGATGTAGGCGCCGACGGCGGCCGGGGCGACCGGCGCGCGGCCGGAGCGGGCCAGCGCGAAGATCAGCAGGATCAGCCCGGCGGTGGCGACCACCTCGCCGAGCCAGAGGTGGCTGCCGGTGCGGTCGGAGCCGGAGAGGTCCACGGCCGCCAGGTCGAACATCAGGTTCGCCAGCACCGACCCGCTGATCGCCCCGGCGACCTGCGCGACCACGTAACCGCCGAGGTCCCGGCCGGTGAGGCCGGTGCCGGCGCGGCGGCCGAGGAACCAGTCCGCCGCGGAGACCACCGGGTTGAAGTGGGCGCCGGAGACCGGGCCGAAGATCAGGATCAGCGCGCCGAGGGCGAACGCGGTGGCCGTCGAGTTCTCCAGGAGTTGGAGGCCCACGTCGCCGGGGGAGAGGGTGCTGGCCATGATGCCGGAACCCACCACGGCGGTGACCAGCAGGGCGGTGCCGGTGAACTCGGCCAGCAGCCGCCGCCAGGACGCGCCGGTCATCCGGCCGGCTCGACGGTGAGCAGGGCGGCGAGCTGACCCAGCAGGGCGGGCCGGGCCCGGTACCAGACCCAGGTGCCCCGGCGCTCCGCGTCGACCAGGCCGGCCTCGCGCAGCGTCCGCAGGTGGTGCGAGATGGTCGGCCCGGTCAGGTCGAACGCCGGGGTCAGGTCGCAGACGCAGACCTCCCCGCCCTCGGCGGAGGCGATCATCGACATGAGCTGCAGCCGGACCGGATCGCCGAGGGCCTTGAAGGCGGGGGCGAGGGCGGCGGCGGTCCCGGCCGGCACCCGCCGCTGCGCCAGCGGCGCGCAGCAGGGGACGTCGGCGCGGTCGGGGGGAGGGGCCGCTTGCTTCGACATCGCTCTAGGTTGACAGATGTCTAATCAATGTGCAACCGTCTGCTTCGACGAACGTCGAGACAGTCCTCGAAGGGGGTGGCACCGTGCCGGCCGACACCACCGTACGCCCGATGAACGCCGACGACGCCGCGCAGGTGCTGGCGATCTACCAGGCCGGCCTGGACGGCGGCGACGCCAGCTTCGAGACGACCGCGCCGACCTGGGCGGCGTTCGACGCCGGCCGGCTGGCCGACCACCGCCTGGTCGCCGTCGACGGGGCGGACGCCGTGCTCGGCTGGGTCGCCGTCTCGCCGACCTCGACCCGCGCCGTCTACGCCGGGGTGGTCGAGCACTCCGTCTACGTCGACCCGGCCGCCCGGGGCCGTGGCGTCGCCCGGCTGCTGCTGAACGCCCTGATCGCCGGCACCGAGGCGGCCGGCATCTGGACCGTCCAGTCCGGCGTCTTCCCGGAGAACACCGCCAGCCTGGCCGTGCACCGGCGGGCCGGTTTCCGGGTCGTCGGCACCCGGGAACGGGTCGGCCGCCACCACGGCCGGTGGCGCGACGTGATCCTGCTCGAACGCCGCAGCCCGCTGATCTGATCCATCTTCCACCGCACAGGAGAACCGATGAACGCCCTGGACGAACTGCCCGTCGTGGTGATCGGCGCCGGCCCGGTCGGCCTCGCCGCCGCCGCCCACCTGCACGAGCGGGGCCTGCCCTTCACCGTCCTGGAGGCCGGCGACAGCGTCGGCGCAGCCGTCCGGCAGTGGGGACACGTCCGGCTCTTCTCCCCCTGGCGGTACGACGTCGACGCCGCCGCGCGGCGCCTGCTCGACGCGGCCGGCTGGGCGGCCCCCGACCCCGACGCCCTGCCCACCGGGGCGGAACTGGCCGCCGACTACCTGCAGCCCCTCGCCGAACTCCCGCAGCTCGCGCCCCACCTGCGCTACCGCGCCCGGGTCGAGGCGATCAGCCGGCTCGGCCTGGACCGGCTGCGTACCGCCGGCCGGGACGCCACCCCGTTCCTGGTCCGCCTCGCCGACGGTGACGAACTGCTGGCCCGCGCGGTGATCGACGCCTCCGGCACCTGGCGCACCCCGAACGTCATCGGCGGCTCCGGTCTGCCCGCCCGGGGCGAGACCACGGCCGGGGCGCACCTGGAGCACGCGCTGCCGGACGTGCTCGGTGCCGACCGCGACCGGTTCGCCGGGCGGCACACCCTGGTCGTCGGTGCCGGCCACTCCGCCGCGAACACCCTGCTGAGCCTGGTCGAACTGGCCACCGAGGTGCCCGGTACCGAGGTGACCTGGGCGATCCGCTCCACCAGCGCCACCCGCACCTACGGCGGCGGCGACGCCGACGCCCTGCCCGCCCGGGGTGCGCTCGGCGCGCGGCTGCGCGCGCGTCGACGCCGGCCGGATCCGGCTGCTCACCGGCTTCTCCGTGCACGCGCTGCGACCGGCCGGCGGCCGGGTCGACGTGGTCGTCCGGCGGGCCGACGGCGGCGAGGCGGTGGTCGTGGACCGGATCGTCGCCGCCACCGGTTTCCGCCCCGACCACTCCGTCGCCGCCGAGCTGCGCCTGGACCTGGACCCGGTGCTGGGCGCCACCCGGGCCCTCGCCCCGCTGATCGACCCGAACGAGCACTCCTGCGGCACCGTCCCCCCGCACGGGGTCGACGAGCTGTCCCACCCCGAGGCCGGCTACTACGCCGTCGGCATGAAGAGCTACGGCCGGGCCCCGACCTTCCTCATGGCCACCGGCTACGAGCAGGTCCGCTCCGTCGTGGCGGCGCTCGCCGGCGACTGGGCGGCGGCCCGGGACGTCCGGCTCGACCTGCCCGAGACCGGCGTCTGCAGCAGCGACCCCGCCGACCCGGCCGGCGGCGACAGCTGCTGCGGTACCGCCGAACCGGCCGGCAAGGGTCTCGCCACCGGGGTCTCCGGCGGCCCGCGGGTCGTCCCGCTGAATCTGATCACCCTGGGCGCCGCGCCGGCCGCCGCCCAGGCCGGTGGCTGCTGCGGAAGCTGACGCCGTCGGCAGTCCGCCGGTCACGCCGCCGCGCGGGACCGCCGGCTGGCTACACCGTCGCGGTCACCCCGGCGACCACCTGGCGGTGAGCACACCCGGCCAGCTGGACCGCCTGACCGGCCGCCACGGCGGCGCCCGCCCGGCGGTCAGGTTGCCCCAGCCGGAGGGGCTCACCGCCCAGCCGACGGCCACGAAGAGGCCGAGCAGCACCCCCACCGCCGGTGACCACCACCAGCGGCGGCCCAGGCCCACGACGAGCGCGCCGGCCAGCAGGATGACGATCCCCGGCGGGATCGCGACGGGGAACTCCACCCCCGCCGCCCAGAGCCCGCCGATGCCGGCGGCGCCGACGACCAGACCCAGAACGGTGTACGCGCGTGCCATCTCCCTCATGGACCGCAGCATCCACCGCCGGCCCCCGGTGGGTCGTCGGCGTGGCCGCGTCACCCCGGCTACCGCCGGCGGCGTAGCGGCCGGTCCGGGCTACGCCGGTGGGCGTACCCCGGACCGTCGGCGATCGGGGCCGCCCGCGCCCCGCACCGGCCGTTTGTCGACGGGCGGTGCGGGTAACCGCGTCGCCGGTCCCGGAGTCGGGCGGGCCGGCGAGGACAGGAGGGCGACGTGCGGTTTCCCCGGTTCGTCGAGGCGGTGTCCCGCCGTGCCGAGCTGCCCGTCGAGCAGGCGGCCACCATCTCCCGCGCGGTGCTGCAGACCCTCGCCGAGCGGATCACCGGCGGCGAGAGCGAGGACCTGGCCGCCCAACTGCCGGACGAGCTGAGCGGCTACCTCGCCGCCCCGCCCGGCGACACCCCGACCGGCGGGTCGGTGGAGTTCCTGTTCCGGGTGGCCCACCGGGCCGGGGTGGACCCGGCCGTCGCCGAGGTGGGCGTACGGGCGGTGCTGACCACCCTGCGGGAGGCGGTCACCGTCGGCGAGTTCGAGGACATGGTGGCGCAGTTGCCGCGCGGCTTCGACGCGATGGTCGACCCGATCCCACGCCCCCCGTACGAGGGGTGAACCGTCAGCCGGCCTGGGGCGGGTCGGCGAGGTCGTCGGCCGACGGCTCCTGCGGGGTGGCCACCCAGGCGGAGAAGACCGGCACCCCGTGCCACACCCCGGCGCCGTCCCGCCGCTCGTCGGTGGCCACCGCCACCACCGCGTACGGGTGACCGAAGCGCAGCTCCGCCGTCCGGGCCACCCCTCGGGGCGAGGCTGACCAGGGCGAACGCGGCGGTGACGGCGGCGGCTTCGAAGCCGTACCGGCCGAAGTGGGCCGGGGCGCTCTGCCGCGCCTCGACGCCGGCCCCCGGCACGCCCAGCCGGCCGGCGAGCGCCCGGCCGACGACGTCGAACCCGAGGCCGGCACCGGTCAGCGGGTGCTCGCTCCGCGCCGACCAGCACGGCAGCACGGCCGTGTGGCGCTCCTCGCGCCCGTCGGTCGCCAGGTGCGGACCCGCTCCTGACGCAGCTCCCACAGCGCCGTCCCGCCGAGCGGCAGGTCGAACGGGGACCGTCGCCCCGGCTCCGCCCCGTCCGCCGCGGCAACGGCCAGCCGGTGGGCGGCCGCGCAATCGCCGGCTCGACGTCCGGCGCCGCCGCCACCGACACCACGGTCAGCCCGGCCCCCGACCCGGTACGGGCCGGCGCGGCGTGCACGATCACGTCCCCGGCCCCCTCGTCGGCGGCGATCCAGCTCCGGTGCCCGTGCCCGGGGCTGCGCAGCACCAGGTCAGCGTCCCGGCACCAGCTCTCCGGCCCCAGGTCGGCGGCCGGCGCGACGTCGAACGGGTCGACCCAGGAGACCCGGAGGCCACCGCGCTGGCCAGCGCCAGCACCACCTGCAGGCTGAGCCGCAGCGGGAACCGGTCGATCAGGCCGGTGTGCTCGCGGGCCCACGTGTCGAGGGTCGCCTGGTCCGGCAGCAGGCCGGTCGCGGTCTGCGAGGCAGCCCGGCCTGCCAGTCGGCCGACCCGCCCGCTGCCACACGGCGGTCGCCGCCGGCACCAGGTGCGGCTCGGCCAGCAGCGCGGCGGCCCGCGTCGCGGCGTCCGCCGGGTCCGTCGAGGACGTCGGCCAGCGCGTCCCGCTCCCCGCCGCTCGCCGCCGGGGCGCAGAGCGCCAGCAGCAGCCAGGCGCCGAGCGGGGAGGTGACGTGGTGGCCGGGTCCGGCGGCGGCGTGCAGGCGGGCGGCGTACCGGGCGAGGGCGTCCTGGAGGGTGCTCATGGCACCACTGTGCCCACCGGCCGCCGGTCCGGCACGCCCGGCGCCGGATCCGGTCACGGCCCGGCGGCCGGCGCCGCTCACGACCAGAGCTCGAACGGCTCGTCGATCTGGTCGCCGGCCAGGAACGGCACCAGCAGGTCGGGCAGCCGGCCGGGATAGAACCGGTCCCGGCTCGCCACGATCCGGTCCACCGGCCACCAACGGAACCCGAAGTAGTCCTCCACCTCGTAGTCCAGTCGGTCGGTGCCGTCCACGTCGGGCGTGTCGGCGTCCAGACGTACGGTCAGCACCACCTCGTCCTGGACGTGCCGCCGCTGCCGGTGCACGAAGCTGGCCCGCCGCCGCCACGACGGCGACCCGAGCTGGGCGGCGGTGACCACGAACCCGGTCTCCTCCCGCAGCTCCCGCAGCGCGGTCTGCGCCACCGTCTCACCCGGGTCGATGCCGCCGCCCGGCAGCTCCCACCAGGTGCCCAGCCGGGGATGCTCGGGGTCGCGGGTGTGGAAGAGCAGGATCAGCCCGCCCCGGTCGCGCACCACCAGCCGGACGGCGCGGCGTTCCACGACGGGCAGGTCCCGGGGCAGCTCGCTCATGGCTCTCCCTCCGCGCGTCGGCGCAGCCGTCAGGCTACCGGTGCTGGGCGTGCCCGCCCCGGTCAGCCGGGCCAGTTCGGCGGGGGAGCGGGTGGGGCCGCTCGGCGGGGACCAGCGCCGCCCGGGTTCGTCGCCGAGGCCGGCTCCGCCGCCCCGGTCGTACTCACCGCTTGCCGCGCCGACGGCGGCGCCCCGCCGGGCGCGGCGACGGGCGATAGGCTGCCGGCCGTGGCAGGTCTGTTGAGAAATGTGGCGTCCCGCTCGGTCGGCTCACCGGGGGCGCGGCCGCGCCGGCCCGCCCGGGTCCGATCCCGGCCCAGGTCGCGCGGCGCCGCCAGGTCAGCGCGTTGCAGCGGCGCGAGCTGTCGTACGCCCCGGAGCTGGACGGGCAGGCCGACCCGGGGGAGATCGTTTGGACCTGGGTGCCGTACGAGGAGGACCCCCGCCAGGGCAAGGACCGCCCGGTGCTGGTGGTCGGCCGGCGCAGCCGCACCCTGTTCGGCCTGATGCTCTCCAGCCAGAGCGAGCGCGACGGGCAGCGGCACTGGCTGGCGCTCGGACCCGGTTCCTGGGACCGGGACAACCGGCCGAGCTGGGTACGCCTGGACCGGGTGCTCACCATGCGCGAGGACAGCATCCGGCGCGAGGGCGCGGTGCTGGACCGGCCCCGGTTCGACCGGGTCGGTCAGGCGCTGCGCGCCGGCTACGGCTGGCGCTGAGCGGTGCCCGGGGAGGCCAGCGATCCGGTCGACGACCGGATCGCCTCCTGGGTGGCGGCGGACTTCGGGCTGACCCTGGTCTCCGCCGTGCCGGTCGGCTTCGGCGCGGATCCCACCGCCCGGCTCTGGCGGGCGACCACCGTGGACGGCGCCGCCTGTGCGGTCAAGCTCTCCGGCGGTGGCAGCCCGACCGGTCTGCTGGTGCCGGCCCGGCTGGCCGGGCGCGGCGTGCCGGGCGTCGTCGCCCGCGCCGCACCCGCGACGGCCAGGTCTACGCCGTCCGCGACGGGCGGCGGCTGTCGGTGGTGCCGTGGGTCTCCGACGAGCGAGGCGCGCCGGCGTGCGTCCCGCCCACTGGCGCGGCTACGGCGCGGTGCTGGCCGCGACCCACGCCACCCCGGTCACCGGTGAGCTGGCCGACCTGCCCCGGGAGGACCACACGCACGCCGCGGTCGGCGCGGCGACCCGGCGCACGGATCAACGGCTGCGCGCCGTGGACGACCGGACGGCCGACGGGTGGACCCGGCGGGTGGCGGCCCGCTGGCGCGCCGTCGCCGCCGACCTGGCAACCCTGCTTGACCAGGTCGACCGGCTCGGTGCCGAGCTGCGGGAGCGCCCGGCCGACCTCGTGCTCTGCCACGGCGACCCGCACCTGGGCAACCTGCTGCTCGGGCCCGACCGGCAGGTCTGGCTGATCGACTGGGACGACGCCGTGCTGGCGCCCCGTGAGCGGGACCTGATGTTCGTGCTGGGCGGCGGTCCGGCGTTCGCCCCTGCGGCGGGCGTGGACGAGGCCGCCTTCCTCGCCGGCTACGGTCCGGTGCGGCCGGACCCGGTCCGGCTCGCGTACCACCTCGGGGTGCGGGCGCTGGACGACATGTGGAGCTGGTCCGCCGACGTGGCCGACGCGGGTCTGCCCGAGGCGGACCGGGTGCGCGCACTGTCGATCGTGGACGGTCTGCTGTCGCCGCTGGGGCTGGTCACCCTGGCCCGCCGGGCGCTGCGCGACCTGGGCCGCGAGCGCGACTGACTCAGCACTCCGCCAGATAGGGAGTGTCCACGAGCTGCCGGGTGGGCCGGGCGGGGGCGACGCTCTTCGCCTCGTACATGGCCGCGTCGGCCCGGCACAGCGCCTCGGCGAGCTGGGTCGGCCCGTGCACCGGTGCCAGCCCGACGGAGGCGGTGACCTGGACCGTCCGGGTGCCCAGCGAGATCGGCGCGGCCAGGGCCTCGCAGAGCCGGCGGGTGGCGCGTTCGATCCACCGCCGGTCGACGGTGGGGCTGACCAGCAGGCCGGCGAACTCGTCGCCGCCGAGGCGGGCCACCGGGTTGTCGCCGGCGAAGGCGGCCAGCCGTTGGGCGACGCTGATCAGCACCTGGTCCCCGGCGGCGTGCCCGTAGCGGTCGTTGACCAGCTTGAAGCCGTCGAGGTCGAGCACGACGGCGATCAGCGGGGTGCCGGCGGAGCTGGCCAGCAGGGCCCCGGCCAGCCGGTAGAAGGCCCGCCGGTTGGGCAGTCCGGTGAGTGGGTCGTGGCTGGCCGCGTGCCGCTCGGCCGCCAGTTCGGCCTGCAGGAGTTCGATCTCGGCCTCGGCGCGCAGTGCCCGGCGCCGCAGCTGCCAGGCGGAGACGAGGGCACCGGCGGCGGAGACGCCGGAGGCGACCGTCATCGGATCCGGCACGAGTCCTCCCTCATCCCAGCCGTCGCCTCGCCGTCGCGGTCGGTCCACCGTCCGCTCCGGCCCGTGTTTTCCCTGGTGGCAGCCCAGATGCGGTAACCCTCAGTGAACGAATGGGTACACCGCACATGAAGTATCATCGCTGTCCAATGCAGATGCAATAGCAGATGCACGTGCACGAGCGTCCCTTCCGACCGACACGCCCCCGCGCCACCACCGCTCCTCCCGCGGCATCGGCTGGCTTTTCCACAGAAAGACGCCCCATGCAGCAGCCCGAGAACGGCGTACCCGTCAGTCAGCTCCCCTCGCTCCGCTGGCAGAAGAGCCGCCGCAGCAACCCGAGCGGCAACTGCGTCGAGCTGGCCGAACTGCCCGACGGTGCGGGAGTCGCGATGCGCAACTCGCGCCACCCGGAGGGACCCGCCCTCATCTACACGGTGGACGAGATCGCCGCCTTCGTGCTCGGCGCCCGCGACGGCGACTTCGACCACCTCCTCCCCGGCAGGCGGTCCCGTCGACGGGACTGACACGGCCGTACGGGGGAGTTCACCTCACTGTCGGTTCATGGCATGCTTACCCGTCGGGCGTCCGGCCCGCCACTCCCCTGGCATGCGAAGGACGGCACGTGACGATGGTTCCCGGTGAGGGCGGCCCGGCCACCGGTCCGACCGTACTGCGCATGCTGCTCGGCGCGCAGCTGCGCCGGCTGCGTGAGGGCGCCGGGGTGACCCGGGAGGGCGCCGGCTGGGAGATCCGCTCGTCCGAGTCGAAGATCAGCCGGATGGAGCTCGGCCGGGTCGGCTTCAAGGAACGCGACGTCGCCGACCTGCTCACCCTCTACGGCGTCACCGACACCGACGAGCGGGCCGCGCTGCTCAAGCTGGCCCGGGACGCGAACAGCCCGGGCTGGTGGCACCGCTACGGCGACGTGCTGCCCAACTGGTTCCAGTCCTACCTGGGGCTGGAGGCCGCCGCCGCGCTGATCCGCACCTACGAGGTGCAGTTCGTGCCCGGCCTGCTGCAGACCCCGGAGTACGCCCGCGCGGTGATCCTGCTGGGCCACCGCGCCGCCCCGCCCGAGGAGGTCGAGCGACGGGTGAGCCTGCGGGTGGAGCGCCAGGAGCTGCTGCGCCGCCCGCAGCCGCCCCAGCTGTGGGCGGTCGTCGACGAGGCCGCCCTGCGTCGACCGATCGGCGGTCCGGACGTCATGCGCGGACAGCTGACCGCGCTGATCGAGGCCACCAGGTCACCCCACGTACGGTTGCAGATCGTGCCCTTCGACGCCGGTGGTCACGCCGCGGCCGGCGGCGCCTTCACCATCCTGCGCTTCGGCGACCAGGACCTGCCCGACATCGTCTACATCGAGCAGCTGACCAGCGCGATCTACCTGGACAAGCGGGAGGACCTCGACTACTACGCGCTGGCCATGGAGCGGCTCTGCGTGGAGGCCGAGCCGCCGGAGCGGACCGCGGAGATCCTGGGCCGGATCCTCGCCGAGCACTACCCGTCGTAACCGGTCCCGGGGCCGTCCCGATCCACGCCGGGCACTACCATGAGCGCCGACGCAGGAGAGTGGACGGACGCCGCCCGGCGCGGCGGCGCGCAGCCGTGGAGGGCCCCTTGACCACCGAAGTTCCCGACACCGCGACCGGTCCGGCCCACCCCAGCGACCGGATCGACACCTCGGTGGCGCACCCCGCCCGCCGGTACAACTACTGGCTCGGCGGGAAGGACAACTTCGCCGCCGACCGGGAGTCCGGCGACGCCATGGCGGAACGGTTCCCGACCATCCGGATCAGTGCCCTGGAGAACCGCCGTTTCCTGCGGCGCGCGGTCGGTCACCTCGCCCGCGAGGCCGGCATCCGGCAGTTCCTCGACATCGGCACCGGCATCCCCACCGCCGACAACACCCACGAGGTGGCCCAGGGGCTCGCCCCCGCCGCCCGGGTGGTCTACGTCGACAACGACCCGATCGTGCTGGCCCACGCCCGCGCCCTGCTGACCAGCACCGCCGAGGGCGCCACCGCCTACATCGACGCCGACCTGCGCGACCCGGAGAAGATCCTCGCCCATCCCGACCTGCGGCGCACCCTCGACCTGTCCCGGCCGGTCGGGCTGATGCTGCTGGCCGTGCTGCACTTCGTCCCCGACGGCGACGACCCGTACGCCACCGTCACCCGACTGCTCGACGCGCTGCCCGCCGGCAGCTACCTCGCCGCGTCGCACGCCACCCACGACCATCTCCCGCCGCACCTGGCGCAGGAGGCGAAGGCAGCGGCCCGGGGCGGCGGTCCGCACGGCATCATCAACCTGCGCAGCCGGGACGAGTTCAGCCGCTTCTTCACCGGACTGGAGCTGGTCGAGCCGGGCATCACCTCGGTCGCCGAGTGGCGGGCCGAGGGCGAGCCGCAGCCGCGCCCCTCCGTCGTCGACGTCAGCATGTACGGCGGGGTGGCCCGCAAGCCCTGACCGGCGGCAGGCAGACTGGACCACCATGTCGCCGTTCACACCTGCGCTGCGGTTGCACGACCGGTACGTCCTGCGCGAGCGCATCGGCCTGGGCGGGATGTCGGAGGTGTGGCACGCCGACGACGAGGTGCTGCACCGCCCCGTCGCGGTGAAGGCCCTCGCGGCGCAGCTCGCCGCCGATCCGCAGCTGCGCGCCACCATCCAGCGCGAGGCCCGCGCCGCCGCCCGGCTCACCCACCCGCACGTCACCCAGGTGTACGACTACGGCGAGGCGACGCTGGCCGGCGGCGCGGTGGTGCCGTACCTGGTCATGGAGCTGGTGCAGGGGGAGAACCTGGCCGACCGGCTGACCACCGGCCCGCTGCCCTGGCCCGAAGCGGTCCGGGTGGCCGGACATGTGGCCGCCGCCCTCGCCGCCGCGCACCGGATCGGCGTGGTGCACCGGGACATCAAACCGGGCAACGTGATGCTCACCGAGACCGGGGCGAAGGTGCTCGACTTCGGCATCGCCGCGCTGGCCGGGCCGCGCCATCCGGGGCAGACCGGCGAGCTGATGATGGGCACCCCGGCGTACTTCGCGCCGGAGCGGATGACGCCCGGCCCGGCCGACCCGGCCAGCGACGTGTACGCCCTCGGCGCGCTGCTCTACCGCACCCTCACCGGTCGGGCGCCACTGCCCGTGCTGACCTGGGAGGACGTCCTCGACGTACGCGCCAACCGGCCACCGGTGCCGCCGCTGCGCGTACCCGGGCTGCCCGCCGACCTCGCCGAGCTGACCCTGGCCTGCCTCGCGCTCGACCCGGGCCGGCGACCCACCGCCGCGCAGCTCGCCACCCGGTTCGGCGCCGGCAAGCCCGCCGACCCGCCCACCGCCCTGCTGCCCACCGTGGCCCCGCCCGCGCACCCGCCCACCCTGATCGACCGGGCGCCCGCCCCGGTCCGCCGACCCGCCCGCCGTCCCGGCCCCGCCGCGACCACCGGCCCGGTCGAACCGCGCCATCGCCGGGCTGGTCGCGGCCGGCGTGGCGCTCCTGCTCGGCCTCGTCGGGACGCTCGTGCTCAGCGACCGCGCCGACCGGACGCCGGACGCCGGCCCGGTCACCGTCGTACCCGGCGAGGAGCCCGCCGAGGAGACATCCGCGCCGCCGTCGGCGACGACCGCCGCGCCCGCCCCTGGCCGGTCGGTGCCGGTCACCCGGCGGGAGTTGGCCGCCGAGTTCGCCGCCGTGCTCGCCGACGCCCGGGCCACCGACCAGATCGACGAGAAGACCGCCGAGGAGTTGCGGAAGAAGGCCGCCGAGCTGGGCCGGGGCAAGCCGAAGGACCGTGCCAAGCGGCTCGCCGAGCTGCGTGAACGGGTCGCCGAGGCGGCCGACCGGGGACGCCTCGGCGACGACACCGCCGCCCGGCTCCAGCAGCTGCTCGACGCGTACGCCCAGCTGTCCGGCGGCGACCGCGCCGAGGACTGAACCACCTGCGGCGCCGTCGCGCTGGGCGAGCCGCGGCACGCCCCGTACCGTTGCCGCATGATCGGAAACGCTCAGCTCCTGCTCGGTCCGCGCGTCGCGACCACCCGGGCCGAGCCGGCCGGTGACGGCCCGGTCGGCTGGGTCACCGGCCTGGTCGAACGGCTCGGCGGTCCGGGAGCCGGCCTGGCCGTGGCCCTGGAGAACCTCTTCCCGCCCATCCCCAGCGAGGTGATCCTGCCGCTGGCCGGCTTCACCGCCAGTCAGGGGCGGATGAGCCTGGTCGGGGCGATCCTCTGGACCACGCTCGGCTCGGTGCTCGGGGCGCTCGTCCTCTATCAGGTCGGCGCGGCCCTCGGGCGGGACCGGATGCGCGCCATCGCCGCCCGGCTGCCGCTGGTCAAGCTGGACGACGTGGACCGGACCGAGGCGTGGTTCCTCCGCCACGGCACCCGGGCGGTCTTCTTCGGCCGGATGATCCCGATCTTCCGTAGCCTCATCTCCATCCCGGCCGGCGTCGAACGCATGCCGGTCCGGGTCTTCCTGCTCTACACCACCCTGGGCAGCCTGATCTGGAACAGCACCTTCGTGCTGGCCGGCTACCTGCTCGGCGAGAACTGGCACCGGGTCGAGAGCTATGTCGGCGCCGTCCAGAACGTCGTCATCGTCGGCTGCGCGGGGGCCGTCGGCTGGTTCGTGGTCAGCCGGGTCCGTCGTGCCCGCCGGGCCCGCCGGGCCGCCACCCCGGCCGCGACGCCGCCGCCTCCCGTCGCGCGGGGGACCGTCTATCGCGGCGGGACCTGGTCGGGGGAGCGGACCCGGGGGTACGACGACGGCCCGCACTGACTCCCCTCGGATCGTGTCTCTGTCGGGTCGCGTGGCGGGTCTGGCCCGCCGTGCCCGGCTCCGGGCGGTCAGGCTTGATCCCTGCGCCGGTCACGGCGGGCCAGACCCCTGGGCTGGTCGCGGCGGTGCCGGCGGTGCGCCCTGATGGGGTCTTCGGCGGGGTGCGACGTGCCGTCTGGGCGTAATGTCCGGTTCGGGGTGTGACCGGGGGCATCCTCAGGCCGGAATCGTGGCGGGGGCGGGATCGTTACACCCACCGTACGACCGAGTAGCACCGCCGAACACCGGCCTGGTGGACGGGCCCGGCCCCGGAATGCGGGTGGGCGGCCGGTCGTTACACCTGGTCCCGGCGCCGCGAAGAGGCACCCGCCCCGCGAGCCCGCCGGTCGAAGACTTTCCCCCTTTTTGTGTGTGGAGCGCCTGACGGTGCTTGCGTCGCGTCCGACCTCCCCGGTCGGGTGTGTGCGCCGACCCCCGAGGAGCTTTCGATGAACACGATGCTGCGTAAGAGTGTGCTGGGTATTGCTGGTCTGGCTTTCGCCGGTGGTGTGTTCGCCGGTCCGATCGCCGCTCACGCCGACACCACCCCCGTCACCACCGGTAAGCCGGTCGCGGCGGTGCAGGCCGACAAGCCGGACACGAGCAAGCTGATCCCGCACGGTGTGCAGGGCGCGCAGTCGCACATCGACCTGAACGGCGAGCAGACCGCCAACGCGAAGGCGATCATCGCCGCGACGAAGAAGGCGGGTCTGCCGGAGCGGGCCGCGGTGATCTCGATCGCGACGAGTCTGCAGGAGTCGAAGCTGGAGAACCTGGGCCACCTGGGTGACAAGAACGATCATGACTCGCTGGGTCTGTTCCAGCAGCGCCCGTCCAGTGGTTGGGGTACGCCGGAGCAGATCACCGACCCCGAGCACTCGACGCTGGCGTTCCTGAAGGGGTTGAAGCAGGTCGACGGGTGGCAGGACATGCCGCTGACCGACGCCGCGCAGACGGTGCAGGTGTCGGCCTACCCGGACGCGTACGCGCAGTGGGAGCAGCAGGCCGCCGACCTCGTCGCCCAGCACTGGAACAGCTGACTCAGGGAGCAAACCGCCGCTGGCCGGCACCCCGAACCCGGGGTGCCGGCCAGCGGCGTGAGAAGCGGATCCCTCAGGGACAGGGGGCGTACAGGCGGCGGGTGCCGGTGCCGGCGGCGTACTCGGCCCGGTCGCTGAAGCGGCAACCGAAGTCGGGGGCCGCGACCGCCTTCGGGTCGGTGACGGCATCGCCGCCGGGCCGGTCGCCGGTGCGTACCCAGGTGGTGAGGTCGTCCCAGGCGGTGCCGGCCTCGGTCGGGCTGAACTCGCAGTGCTGGGAGGCCCGGACGGCCCGCTGGACGACCAACCGGCTGCGGCCGTGCCACGCCACGTCCCGGGCGTACGCCTGCTCCATCGAGAACGGCACGAAGAGGTCACCCAGGTCGTGCAGGCTGAGCACCGGCACGGTCGGCCGGCCGCTGATCCGCGGCACCTCGGTCAGCGTGGGCGACAGCCGCTGCCAGAGGTTCTCCGGGGCGACCCGCTGGACGCCGGCGTTGACGTTCACCGGGCTGTTCGGGGTGTAGCGGGTCAGCAGGTTGGTGGCGAGCTGGCCGGGGCGCTGGGCGGGCGAGTCGCCGCCGTTGGTGGTGCTGATGGCGAAGAGGAAGTCCTTCCAGACCGCGAAGGAGGCCTCGGCGCCGGGGCGGTCGCCGCCGGAGCGGTTGACGGTGATGGCCCGCAGCTGCTTGCCCAGGTCGGTGGTGGTGTCCGGGCCGCCCGGCTTGAGCCCGGCGAGACCGAGCGCCACCTGGATCTTCGGCACCGCGTTGGTCAGGTAGTCGGTGGGCGTCGGGTACGCCGGCACCCCGGCGAGGGCCTGCGCCACCAGGTTGTAGTCGAGGTAGAAGTCGAGCAGCTCGTGGTCGCCGAGCACCCCGCACATGGGCAGCGCGCCGTCGTAGTAGCCCGGGTACTGCTCCAGGGACCGGCCGATGATGTAGCCGCCCATGGAGACACCGGCCATCAGCACCCGGTGCGGACGCTTGACGGTACGACCGAAGAGGTCGGCCAGGTCGCGGGTGCCGAGCACGCCGGAGCGGATGTCGAAGCCGTTGGTGGCGTACGACGACGAGGCCCAGGCGTACCCCTGCTCCAGCATCCGTTGCCGCAGGCCGAAGGCGGGCGGCTCGGGGGAGAGCACGGTGCTCTGGCCGCGGTAGCCGTGCGTCCACATCACCAGGTCGCCGTTCCACTTTGCGGGCGTCTCGATGATGTAGCCGGCGTGCCGGTGCACGCCCTGGCGGACGGTGGTGGCCGCGCCGGAGATCTCCACCGGCGCCAGCGGCGGATTGCTGATGGTGTAGCCGGGCAGCGGCTGGCTGCCGTCGCCGTCGCGGTCGGCGGCGACGGCCGGCGCGGCGCCGGCGAGCCCGACCGCGAGCGTCAGGGTCGTGCCGACGGCGAGCAGTCGGCGGACCAGGCGGGTGGTTGAGGTCAGCATCGTTGCTCCCCCGGGAACGGGTGCCGCCCACCGGGGGCGACCAGGCGGGACGGATGCCTACCGGCCGGTAGCGCCCTGAAACTAGGCCCGCCGTGGACCGCTGTCAATGACCTGCTGACCGTTCGGTCAGTCAAGCCCGCCCGGTCCACCCACAGTGTCCGGTCAGACCACCCCGTGGGCGAGCATCGCCTCCGCCACCCGGCGGAACCCGTTGATGTTCGCCCCGGCCACATAGTCGCCGGGCACCCCGTACTCCTGGGCGGTGGACCAGCAGCGGGCGTGGATGTCCCGCACGGTCTCCCGCAGCCGCTGCTCCGACCGGTCGAACGTCCACGACTCCCGCCCGGCGTTCTGCTGCATCTCGAACGCGCTGACCGCCACCCCGCCGGCGTTGGCGGCCTTGCCGGGCGCGAACCGCACCCCGGCCCGGCCGAGGATCCGGACCGCCTCCGGCGTGGTCGGCATGTTCGCCCCCTCCACCACCGCGACGCAGCCGCCGGCCACGAGCGTCGCGGCCTCCGCGCCGCCGATCTCGTTCTGCGTCGCGCACGGCAGGGCCAGGTCGCAGGGGACCTCCCACACGGTACGACCGGAGACCGCCACCGCGTGCGGCACGTGGCGTACGTAGTCGTGCAGGCGGCTGCGACGCTCCTCCTTCAGCTCCCGCAGCAGCGCCAGGTCGATACCCTTCTCGTCCAGCACGTACCCGTCGGAGTCGGAGCAGGCCACCACCGTCCCGCCGAGCTGGTGCACCTTCTCGATCGCGTAGATCGCCACGTTGCCCGAGCCGGAGACCACCACCCGCTTGCCGTCCAGGCTGTCCCCGGTCTGCCGCAGCATCTCGTCGGCGAAGAACACCGCGCCGTACCCGGTCGCCTCCCGCCGCACCTGCGCACCCCCGTACGCCAGGCCCTTGCCGGTGAGCACCCCCGACTCGTACCGGTTGGTGATCCGCTTGTACTGCCCGAACAGGTAGCCGATCTCCCGGCCGCCCACCCCGATGTCCCCGGCCGGCACGTCGGTCTGCGCGCCGATGTGCCGGTACAGCTCCGTCATGAAGCTCTGGCAGAACCGCATCACCTCCCGGTCGGAGCGGCCCTTCGGGTCGAAGTCCGCGCCGCCCTTGCCGCCCCCGATCGGCAGCCCGGTCAGCGCGTTCTTGAAGATCTGCTCGAAGCCGAGGAACTTGACGATGCCCAGGTAGACCGACGGGTGGAAGCGCAGCCCGCCCTTGAACGGGCCGAGCGCGCTGTTGAACTCCACCCGGAAGCCGCGGTTCACCCGGATCCGCCCGCGGTCGTCCTCCCACGGCACCCGGAACATGACCTGCCGCTCCGGTTCGCAGATCCGCTCGATGATCCGCGCGTCCGCGTACTCGGGGTGCCGGGCCAGGGCGGGGCCGATGCTCTCCAGCACCTCCCGGACGGCCTGGTGGAACTCGGGCTCACCCGGGTTCCGGCGCACCACGCTCGCGAACACCGTCTCGACGGCTTCCGGCATCACCGACACGTCCCTTCCTATCCGGCGGCCTCGTCGCCGCCGACGTGTCCGAGTACGGACCACCGGCCCCGTCCGGTTCACTGGTGGCCGTGGACGAGTCGATCTGGACCGCGGTACGCGGCGCACGCGAATGGCTGGACGCCGCCAACGGCAGCGGGGACACCGAGCTCACCTGTCGGATCCTCAAGCTGACCGAGGAGGCGGGGGAGGTGGCCGGCGCCTGGATCGGCGTACTCGGGCAGAACCCGCGCAAGGGCGTGACCCACCGCCGCGAGGACGTCGCCGCGGAACTGGCCGACGTCGCGTTCACCGCCCTCGTCGCGGTGGAGAGCCTGGGCCTGGACGCCCGGGAGGTGCTGGCGGCGTGCGCGGCCAAGGTCCGCGCGCGGGCCACCTGACGCCGTTCGCCCGCCCGTGCCGGAGCCGGGGGTTGCCCGACGAAGTGATCCGACCGGGCGCCGGGTACGTACTGCCACGCGGGGGACCGCGGAAGGGGACCAGCATGGCGGTATCGGGGGACGACGCGGGTCGCCGTCCGGCAGGACCGGAGCCGACGACGGCGGCACCGGCGCCGGTGGTCGAGGTGTCGGGCGACCCCGACGCCGCCGCAGGCCGGGCGGGCGCGCCGGGCGGGACGGGCGTGGCCGGGGCCGGCCCGGTGCTCGCCGCCGCCGCCGTGCTCGTGGTGGTCCTCGGTGTGGTGGCGGTGGTGGTGACGATGTCGCATCCCGAGCGGCTCGGTTTCGCCTTCTCCGGGGGCGGTCGACCGCCGGCACCGGCCACCGGGGCGGAGTCCGGCGGGGTGGGCGCGGCGGAGGCCGCCGCCGACCAGGTGCTCGCCGCGCCGTTGGCCGGGCGTCGCCGGGCCACCTTCGAACTGGTGGACGGGCTGACCACGTTCGGCCTGCGGACGGCCGACCTGGGGGAGGACCTCTACCGGATCAGCACCCCGCCGGACGGGAGTGTCAGCCCCCGGGCGGAACTCTCCGGTGACCGGGTGCGGCTGCGCGTCCAGGAGCGGGGCCGCCGGGGTACGGCCGCCGTGGAGGTGCTGCTCAACTCGCGGGTGACCTGGCGGCTGCGGATCGTCGGCGGCGTCGACGTCCAGCTGCTGGATCTCACCTCGGCGCGGGTCGCCGGGGTGGAACTGGTGGGTGGCGCCACCCGGACGGAGCTGCGCCTGCCGCGCCCGGCCGGGACGCTGACGGTGCGGATGACCGGGGGCGTCAACCAGTTCGTGATCCGCGTCCCCGACGAGGTGCCGGTCCGGGTGCGGGTCGCGTCGGGTGCCGGGTCGGTCGCCGTCGGCGCGGACCGCCGGGACGGTGTGGCGGCCGGTGAGCTGCTCGGCTCGCCGGGCTGGGACCGTGCGGTCCGGCGGCTCTACGTCGACCTGGTGGCGGGTGCCAACACGGTGACCGTCGGCGGTGACTGAGTAGAGTCGGGCGGTGGACCGTACCGAATCGATGCCGGCGCAGACCGTGCCGGCCGGCGTGGCCGGCGCCGACCCGGGCAGTGTGCTGCTGCCCGGCCACGACGTGCCGCTGGGCCGTTACACGACCGTGCGGCGGCTGCTGCCGCAACGACAGCGCCGGATGGTCGGCGCCTGGTGCTTCGTGGACCACTTCGGGCCGGACGACGTGGCGGAACGCCCCGGCATGGAGGTGCCGCCGCACCCGCACACCGGGCTGCAGACGGTGACCTGGCTGCTGGACGGCGAGATCGTGCACCGGGACAGCCTCGGCAACGTGCAGCCGATCCGGCCCGGTGAGCTCAACGTGATGACCTCCGGCCACGGCATCGCCCACTCCGAACGGTCGCCGGCCGCGCATCCGCCGCTGATGCACGGCGTACAGCTGTGGGTGGCGCTGCCGGACCCGGCGCGGGCTGGCGCGGCCGACTTCGCGCACCACGCCGACCTGCCCGCCTGGCGCGACGGCGACCTGGACGTCACCCTGCTGGTCGGCGAACTCGGCGGTGCGCGCTCCCCGGCCGTGGTGCACACCCCGCTGCTGGGCGCGCAGCTGGAGGTCCGCGGCCCGGCGCCGGCCACGCTGCCGCTGCGCCGCGACTTCGAGTACGGGCTGCTGGCGATGTCCGGTTCGGCCCGGGTGGACGAGGTGGCCCTCGCGCCGGGCGCGCTGCTCTATCTCGGTGTCGGTCGGGACGCGCTGACCCTGCGCGCCGAGCCGGGCAGCCGGCTGCTGCTGCTCGGTGGCACGCCGTTCGAGGAGCCCCTGGTGATGTGGTGGAACTTCGTGGGTCGGTCGCACGAGGAGGTCGCCGCCGCCCGCGAGGACTGGATGGCCGGTCGCCGGTTCGGCACGGTGGCCGACGACGCGGCGCCGCCGCTGCCGGCCCCGGCACTGCCCACCACCCGGTTGAAGGCCCGCGACCGGCGCGGCACCCTGTTCGGCTGATTGCCCGTCCCCGGTGCGGGTAGTCGCCGGTATGTCGACCAGTGCGATGTCCAGCATCGAGGAGAAGAAGCGGCTGGTCCGCCGGCTCGCCGGCGACGGCCGGGGCTTCGCGGAGCAGTACGGCTTCCGTGTCGTCAACAACCCGTCCCACCTGTTCCAGGTGCTCTACCTGTCCGTTCTGCTCGGCCGGCGCGGGGACTTCCGGCGCGCCGTGGCCGCCGCCGACGCGCTGCGCGCCAACGGCTGGGACAGCGCGGCCCGGCTGGCCGGGTCGCTGCACGCCGACCGGGTCCGGGTGCTGCGCGAGGCGGGCCGGCGCGGTGACGTCGACGGGCTCGCCGACGTCCTCGGCGACCTGGCCCGTACGGTGGTGGAGCGGTACCGGGGCGACCTGCGCCGGCTGCGGACCGAGGCGCACCAGGACGCCGCCCGGGAGCGGCGGCTGCTCACCGACCTGCCCGGCGTGGACGACCAGGTGGTCGAGCTGTTCCTCCGCGAGGTGCAGGCGGTGTGGCGGGAGGTGGCGCCGGTGGCCGACCGGCGGGCCCTGGTCGCCGCCCGTCGGCTCGGGCTGGGGCGGTCGGCCGCCGACCTGGCCGGCCTGGCCGGCAGCGGTGAGTCGGAGCGGCTGTCCTGGCTGGTGGGGGCCCTCGCCCGAGTCGACCTGGAGAAGCGGTACGCCGAGCTGACCCGCTGATCAGGACGTGCCCCCGGACACACTTCCCCGAAAGTCATCCGTTCGGATGATGGCGTCCGGTACGATGATCGTGGCAGGGATGCCCGCCCGGTTCGGGCGACCATCCACCACCCTGGCGGCCGCGACCCGGTTCGGGCGCGGACCCGCTGGGACAGGTACTGCGTGGCGCCCCAGGTCGCGGTTCGTGACCCGGGGCGCCCGCCTGTCTGCGGGGCTATTTCGCCAGCGCGGCCAGCAGGTTCACCGTGGCGGCGATGATCACCGCCCCGAACAGGTACGACAGCAGGGCGTGCCGCAGCACCGTACGCCGCAGTTCCGCGCCGGACAGGTCGGTGTCGGAGACCTGGAACGTCGCCCCGACGGTGAACGCCAGATAGGCGAAGTCCGCGAAGCAGGGCGCCTCGGCCTGGTGGAAGTCCACCCCGCCCGGTGGCGTACGGGCGTAGTAGAGGCGGGCGTACCGGGTGGTGAAGACGGTGTGCACGACGAACCAGGACAGCACCACACTGAGCACGCCCAGCCCGCCGTAGGCGTCCAGCGGCAGGCCCGGCGCGATCGGGTGTGCGGTGGTCAGCAGCACGCCCACCGCCACCAGGCTGGCCAGGCACGCCACCAGCAGCAGCACGTCCCGGACGGCCCGGTTCGGGTCCTCCCGTACGGCCAGCCGGGCGGTGCCGTCGGCGTCCACCCGCCACAGTCGCCACCAGAGCAGGACCAGCCACGCCAGCGCCGCGGCGTCCCAGCCCACCAGCGGGGCGAGCCGGGCGGAGAGCAGGATCCCGAAGAGTCCCCCGCAGGCCACCCCGACCAGCCCCATCACGGTGAGCTGGACCGCCGCCGGGGTGTGCCCGTCGGGGTGGCCGCTCGGACGCCGCACCGGGGTCGGTCAGATGCCGCGCAGGTGCTGCGACACCCGGGTGTGCGGCTCGCGGGCCTGCGCCGCCCGCTGCGACGCGTCCACCTCCGGTGCGGCGTCGATGCCGGCCGACCGGGCCACCTCGGTGCCGTTGGCGTAGTCCACCGGGGGCAACGCCCGCAGCGCCTTCAGCACCTCCGGCGGCGCGCCCTCCCGTTCGGCCTCGCGGACGACGTCGTCCTTCCCGGCCGGGTAGTCCAACGCCGACAGGTACTCAAGGACGTCCGTGTAACTCGCCATGGAACGGGCTCCCTCGCGCCTGGGGTTGCGGTCACGACCGGCCGCGGTTACCCACCGGCCCGCCGGTCACGCCCGGCCGCCGGAGAATTTCACCGCCGTTTTCCGCCGGCATCGCCGGGTACGCGGCGGCGAGCACCCGAAGGGGGTACCACCGATGAACTACGACACCTTCGTCGACCAGGTCGCCCAGCGCACCCGGACCTCGTCCGAACGGGCGGTCGAGTTGACCCACGCCACCCTGGAGACGCTGGCCGAGCGGCTCACCGGTGGTGAGGTCCTCGACCTCGCCGGCCAGCTGCCCCGGCCGCTGCAGGTGGTGCTGAAGCCGGGCCCCGACACGGAGGCCGCCGACCGGTTCGGTGCGGCCGAGTTCGTCGCCCGGGTCGGCCGGCGGGCCGGGGTGGACGGCAACGTCGCCCGGGACGCGATCCGGGCGGTCTTCACCGCGCTGCGCGAGGCGATCAGCGGCGGCGAGTTCGACGACCTGGTCACCCAGCTACCACGCGACTACCGGGACATGGTGGAGCCGGCCCTGGCCCCCGGCGCCACCCTCCGCCGCCCCTGACGCACCGCCCGTCGTTCGCCCGGCCGGCGGGAACGCCGCCGACCGGTCGCGCGCCCGCCTGCCGGCGTCCGCGGCCGCTGATGGCCGCGGTGCCGCCGGGTCAGCCGATCGCGCCGCTGTTCCTCAGGGCGGCGATGCGCTCCGCGTCGAAGCCCGCCTCGGCGAGGAGTTCGTCGGTGTGCTCGCCGGGCGTCGGCGGCGGCCGGCGCAGCGCGGTCGGGTGCCGGAGAAGCGCGGGGCGGGCGCGGGCTGGGTCACCCCGTCGTGGTCGACGAAGACCCCCCGGGCGGCCAGGTGCGGGTGCTCCGGCGCCTCCCGCCAGTCCAGCACCGGCGCGACGCAGGCGTCCGTACCGGCCAGCAGGGCGGTCCACTCGTCGCGGGTGCGGGTCCGGAACAACCGTGCCCACGCCGCGCGCAGCGCCGGCCAGTTCGCCGGGTCGTTCCGGTCGGGCGCCTCGTCGCCGGGGAGCGGGAAGCCGGTCAGCCGGACCAGTTCGGCATAGAACTGCGGCTCCAGCGCGCCGACGGCGACGTGCCGGCCGTCGGCGCACTCGTACGTGTCGTAGAACGGGGCGCCGCCGTCGAGCAGGTTCACCCCGCGCGGGTCCCGCCACATGCCGAACCGACGCAGCGCGTGGATCTGGGTGGACAGCACCGACACGCCGTCCACGATCGCCGCGTCCACCACCTGGCCGGGCGCGCCGGCGCGGACCGCGTACAGGGCGGCGACCACGCCCAGGGCCAGCATCATGCCGCCGCCACCGAAGTCGCCGAGCAGGTTCATCGGCGGCACCGGGCGCTCGCCGGCCCGGCCGATGCCGTGCAGCGCCCCGGTCAACGCCAGGTAGTCGATGTCGTGCCCGGCCGACGGGGCGAGCGGGCCGTCCTGACCCCAGCCGGTCATCCGGCCGTACACCAGGCGGGGGTTGACCCGGTGGCAGTCCTGCGGGCCGAGGCCGAGCCGTTCGGTGACCCCGGGGCGGAACCCCTCGACCAGCGCGTCGGCACCCGCGACCAGGGCCAGCACGACCTCCCGGCCCCCGGGCGACTTGAGGTCCACGGCGACGGACCGGCGGCCCCGGTTGAGCAGGTCACCGGGCGGACTGCCGAAGCCGGCCGGGCTGGTGCGGTCCACCCGGACCACGTCCGCGCCGAGGTCGGCCAGCATCATCGCGGCGAACGGGCCGGGACCGATCCCGGCCAGCTCCACCACCCGTACGCCGGTCAGCGGGCCGCTCGGGGCCGGGGCGTCATCGGTCATCGGGCCACGATAGGCGCAGGCGTCGCCGCCCGGCGCCCGGGACCGGCGCCGCGCTCCCACACAGCCGTTGACCAGGGCAACCGTGCTGCGTCGAAGTTTGGCAGCACGGTGAGGATGCCCTAACCTGGGAGCCACGAGGGGAGTACTTCCCACGAACCATTCCGGTCAGTACGGCGCGCCCCGGGCGTGCCTCGGGTGGTTGCCCACGATCCGTGGGTGAAGGAGACCTCGAACATGACACGGTGTTCGAGGAGGCTCCATGCGCGATCTGACCTATCTGTCCGCCGCCGAGTTGTCGTCGGTCGGTACGCCCACGCTCTGGGCGGTCACCATCGTCGGCGTACTCGTGCTGCTGGTGCTGGACTTCCTGGTCACCCGCCGCCCGCACGAGGTGTCGATGCGCGAGGCGCTCGGCTGGTCGGCGTTCTACATCGCCCTGCCGCTGGCGTTCGGCGCGTGGATCTGGTCCCGCTTCGGCTCCCAGCAGGGCGTGGAATACCTCACCGGTTACCTGGTCGAGAAGTCCCTGTCGGTCGACAACCTGTTCGTCTTCATGCTGCTGCTCGCCGCGTTCGCGGTGCCCGCCGTGCTAGCCCAGCGGGTGCTGCTCTACGGCATCGCCGGCGCGCTGGTGCTGCGCGCGGTCTTCATCGCCCTCGGCGCCGCCGCCCTGCAGACCCTCGACTTCGCCTTCCTGCTGTTCGGCCTGATCCTGATCGCCACCGCGGTCAAGCTGCTGCGCGACGCCGTCTCCGGGCACGAGCAGGAGGTCGACATCAACAAGATGCGGTCGGTCAAGCTGCTGCGCAAGGTGATGCCGGTGGTCGACGAGTACCACGGCACGAAGTTGACCATCCGCCAGGCGGGCCGCCGCGCGCTCACCCCGTTCGCGCTGGTCGTCGTCGCGGTGCTCGCCACCGACATCGTCTTCGCCGTCGACTCGGTGCCCGCCGTCTACGGCATCACCGAGGACCCGTACCTGGTCTTCGCCACCAACGCCTTCGCGCTGCTCGGACTGCGGGCGCTCTACTTCGTGCTGCACGCCGCGCTGAGCCGGCTGGTGCACCTCAGCTACGGCCTGGCCATCATCCTCGCCTTCATCGGCGTCAAGCTCGGCCTGCACTGGGCGCACGGCATCTGGGCCGGCGTGCCGGAGATCCCGACGCTGGCCTCCCTCGGCGTGATCATCGGCGTGTTGGTGGTGGTGACGCTGACCAGCCTCCGCGCCACCCGCGACGCCCCGCCCGGCGACAAGGAGGTCGTCGCCGAGCGGCACTGAGCTGCCCGCGCCACCGGATACGGCGACCCGATGCCCCTGCCGCCCCCCGGGTGGTAGGAAAGGCGAGTGGGAATCGTGTCGCCAGGGTTCCAGGGCCGGCCCCGCTCGGCGGAGCCGGCCCTGCCACCGGGGCAGTACCTGACCGAGGACTTCCCCGTGCTCTCCGCCGGCCCCACCCCCAGGGTGTCGCAGGAGACCTGGGAGTTCGTCATCACCGACGAGACCGGCACGGACCACCGCTGGTCCTGGGCCGAGCTGATGGCGCTGCCCCAGGAGACGCCGACGGTGGACATCCACTGCGTCACCCGCTGGTCCAAGCTCGGCACCAGCTGGCAGGGCGTCTCGCTGGACACCCTGCTCGACGGCATCGACACCGCCGCCGACTACGCGCTGGTCCACTCGTACGGCGGGTACACCACCAACCTGCCGCTGGAGGACCTGCGGGACGGGCGGGCGTGGGTGGCGCACACGTTCGACGGTGCGCCGCTGGACCGCGAGCACGGCGGACCGGCCCGGCTGCTGGTGCCGCACCTCTACTTCTGGAAGTCGGCGAAGTGGGTGCGCGGGATCCGGCTGCTGGTCGACGACGAGCCGGGCTTCTGGGAGACCGCCGGCTACCACGACTACGGCGACCCGTGGCGTGAGCAGCGCTACCAGGGCGACTGAGGTGGCCGTACCGAGGACCGGTGGGCCGTTGACCTGGCGGGTGGCCCGCCTGGTGGAGCGCCGGACCGAGACGCCGACCGCGCAGACCCTGGTGCTGGAGGTGCCGGGCTGGCCGGGGCACCTGGCCGGGCAGCACGTCGACGTCCGGCTCACCGCCCCGGACGGCTACCAGGCCGCCCGCTCGTACTCGCTGGCTTGGCCCGCCGAGGGCGACCGGATCGCGCTGACCGTGCAGAAGGTGCCCGACGGTGAGGTCTCGCCGTACCTGATCGACGTCTTCGCCCCCGGCGACCCGGTGGAGGTGCGCGGGCCGGTCGGTGGCTGGTTCGTCTGGCGGACCGCGGAGACCGCGCCGGTGCTGCTGGTGGCCGGCGGCTCCGGGGTGGTGCCGCTGATGGCGATGATCCGGGCCCGCCGCGCGGCGGGCAGCCGGGCGCCGTTCCGGCTGATCTACTCGGTGCGCACCCCGGCGGACGTCATCTACGCCGACGAGCTGCGCCGCCGGGCCCGCGACGACCAGGGCCTCGACGTGGCGTACGTCTACACCCGGGCGGCGCCCGACGGCTGGCGGGGCGAACCGCACCGGCTCGGCCTGGCCGACGTGAACACGCACGGCTGGCCGGCCGACCTGGAGCCGCTCTGCTTCGTCTGCGGCCCGACCGGGTTCGTGGAGACGGCGGCGGACCTGCTGGTCGGGTTGGGGCATCCGGCGCGGCGGGTGAAGACCGAACGGTTCGGCCCGACCGGGTGAACGGCGAGGAGACCTGATGACCGACATGTCGTACCTGGACGGCAACATGCTCGACGGGCCGCTGGGCGAGCTGTTCGCCGTCGACCTCAGCTCCGCCACCGGGCGCTGCGCGTCGTGCGGGACGGTCGGCCCGATGGCCGGGCTGCACGTCTTCTCCCACGCGCCCGGACTGGTCGGCCGCTGCCCCACCTGCACGGAGGTGATGCTGCGGCTGGTCCGCGCCCCCGACCGGGCCTGGCTGGACCTGCGCGGCTCCACCTATCTCCAGGTGCCGATGCCCCTCGACCAGCCCCACCCGCGTCCGCTCTGAGCCGTCGCGGGTCGGGCCCGTCAGCACGCGGCGGTCAGGCGAGGTCGGCGCGATGGGGCGGGTCCGCGCCGGCCCGCTGGCAGGTCAGCGCGGCGACGAGGGTGGCGTGGTCGAGCACCGCGCCGAGTCGTTCCACGTCGAGGTCCCCGATCGCCGTCGGGGTCGCCGCGTCCGCCTCGACCAGGGCGTCCAGCAGCCCGGCGGTGAACGCGTCCCCGGCCCCGACGGTGTCCACCACGGTCACCCGCCGGGCGGGCCGGCTCACCTCGACCGACGTGGTCGCGGCGTAGGAGCCGGCCGCCCCCCGGGTGACCACCACCAGGCGTACGCCGAGGTCGAGCAACCGGCGGGCGGCGGTCTCCACCGGGGCCCCGGGGAAGAGCCAGGCCAGGTCCTCGTCGCTGGCCTTGACCAGGTGGGTGTGCCGGGCCAGCGTGAGCAGCCGGTCCCGGGCGGCGGCCGGGTCGGCGAGCACCGCCGGGCGGACGTTCGGGTCGAGGCTGACCAGCACCCGCCCGGCGGCGTGCTCGCGGGCCAGCAGGTCGGCGACCGCGTCCGCGCCGGGCGGCAGCAGCACCGCGAGGGAGCCGGTGTGCAGCACCCGGGTGTCGGCGGGCAGCCCGGTCAGCTCGTCGGCGGTCCAGTGCCAGTCGCTGGTGCCGTCCAGATAGAAGTCGTAGCCGGCCGCTCCCGTGTCGTCGAGCGAGACGACGGCAAGGGTGGCCGGCCGGTCGTCGGCCACCGCCGAGGTGACATCCACCCCGTTGGTCTCGGCGTGGGCCTGCAACCGCCGCCCGAAGGCGGCCCGGGAGAACCGGGCCAGCATGGTGGTGGGGCGGCCGAGCCGGGCCAGCCCCACCGCGACGTTGAGCGGGCTGCCGCCGGGGTGCGCGGCGAACAGGTCGCCGACGCCGGAGGGCGCGAGGTCGATCACGGCCTCGCCGAGCACGGTGAGCACGCGTCAGACTCCCACGGTGTCGGCCTGGGTCCGGTCGCCGGCCTGCGTCGGGTCCGGGGCGACCTGCCGACGGCCGTGCACCGAGTAGGGCGTGCCCGGCTCGGCGTCCCCGAGCAGCACCGTGCCGTCCGGGAGGACCCGGACCGGGATCGGGTCGCTCAGCTCACCGACGAAGCGACCCTCCTCGTCGTGGTGCAGGAAGGCCAGCAGCTGCCAGCGGCCGTTGTCGTCGCGGACCAGGCGTCCGCTGTAGAGGCTGTCGTCGGTGAGCCGCTGTGCCTTCGCGGCGTCGAACGGGCCGAGCAGCGAGTCCCCGGGCACCGCCCAGACCCCGCAGGCGCGGGCGTCCCGGCAGCGCTCGGCGAGCTGGTCGTGCAGGCACGAGAAGAGCAGGATCGGCCGGCCGTCGACGATCTCCACCTGCGGCACCTCCAGGTGCCCGAAGCCGCTGCCCGGGGCGGTGACCGGCGGCTGCGCCTCCCAGTGCACCAGGTCGTGCGAGCGGGCGTGCGCGATGACGCCCCGGTCGTCGACCGGGCCCTCGTTGGCCCGCGCCGTGATCAGCATGTGCCAGCCGTCGCCGTCCGGGTCGGCGAAGACCCACGGGTCCCGCCACGCCTCGTCCTGCCAGGTCGAGTCGCCGAACCGCTCGTACCAGCGGCCGGCGGCGGTGAGCACCGGCGCGGCGGGGTGCCGTTCCCAGGTGACCAGGTCGGTCGAGGTGGCCAGCCCGATCCGCTGCACCAGCGCGCGCTCGGTGCTGCCGGCCCCGGTGTAGAACATGTACCAGCGGTCGTCGGGCCCGCGCAGGACCGAACCGGTCCAGGTGGCGACGTCGTCGAAGGCGGGCCGGTCGGCGGGGACCAGCGCGTCGGCGAGCTGGGTCCAGCTGCGCAGGTCGGTGGAGACGGCGTGGCCGACGCTGGCCCGGAAGTGCCGCCGCTCCGGGTCGCCGAGCGCCCGGGAGGCGCGCAGGAAGTACAGATGGTGGGTGTCACCCTCGCGGGCGAACCAGAAGTCCCAGATCCAGGCGTCGGGAAGTCGCAGCACGGTGGGGTCCTTTCGGTGCCGCGCGCAGGCGGCGGGGGTTCGGCCGCCGCGCACGGCGGCGGGTGGCGTCGGCGGGGGAGACCGACGGGGTACGGCGGTGGCTCAGGCGGGTGGGGCGGCGGCGACCGAGTCGCGGCGGACCAGGGGACAGGGCATGACGACCTGCCGGGCGGTCCGCCGGCGGGTCCCCTTCGGCTGGTTGAGCAGGTCGACCATGGTCTCCACCGCCCAGGCGCCCATCTCGTAGTGCGGCAGCGCCACCGTGCTCAGCCCGGGGAACAGCCCCTCCGCGATGAGTTCCTGGTTGTCGAAACCGATCACCGACAGGTCGGTGGGGATCCGCAGGCCGAGCTCCGCGGCGGCCCGGTAGGCGCCCATCGCCATCCGGTCGTTGAAACAGAACAGGGCGGTGGGCCGGTCCGGCAGCCCGAGCAGGTCGCGGGACGCGCGGTAGCCGCCGTGGCTGTCGGAGACCTCGGCGTGCACCAGCTCCGGCCGGAACGGCACCCCGGCCTCGCGCAGCGCCGCCTGGTAGCCGAGCAGCCGGCCCCGGGTGGCGGGGATGTCGTCGACGTTGGTGACGAAACCGATCCGCCGGTGGCCGTGGGTGAGTAGCTCGCGGACGGCGACCTCGCCGCCGCCGCGCTCGTCGGGCACCACCGACGGCCACGCCGGGTCGGCGCTGGTGGCGTCGAGCAGCACCACCGGCATCGGCGCCAGCTCGTCGGGGACCCGCACCACCCGGTGGTACATGGTCGCGTAGAGGACGCCGTCGACCCGGTGCTGGGCGAGCGCCTGGATCTCCCGCCGCTCGACCTCCGGGTCGCCCCCGGTGGTGAGCAGCATGAGCACCCAGCCGCGCGCCGAGGCGGTCTCCTGCGCGCCGAGGATGATCCGGCCGGCGTGCGGGGTGGTGGCGATGACGTCGCTGAGCAGGCCGAGGGTCTGCGAGCGTTGCAGCCGCAGCCCCCGGGCCAACCCGTTCGCCGCGTAGCCGAGCTGGCGGGCCGCCGACTCGACGCGTTCGCGGGTCTCCGGGCTGACCCGGGTGCCGGACTTGTTGTTCAGCACGTGGGACACGGTGGTCACCGAGACGCCCGCCGCGGCGGCGACGTCCCGGATGCTCGCCTTGGATCCCATCAGCTCACCATCACCCTGCTCGCGGGGGTCCGGACGTCCGGAGTGGACGGCCGGTCAACGGTATCGGACCGGTCACTCGTCCCACAGGCCGTGCTCGGGCCAGCGGCGCGGCAGGCGCTCCTCCACGGGCGGCAGCTCGGCGAGCGGCTTGTGCGGGTGGTGCTGGTACCAGTACGCGACAGAGGAGAAGTCGTTGCCCTGGTCGTTGGCGTGCCCGTGCTCGATCGTCACCCTGATCGACTTCGAGAAGCGCACCGGGTCCTCGATGTGGAACCGGTACATGCTCCACAGGCCGAAGTGCTCCTGCGGGCTGCTGGCCAGGCTGATGCCGTGGTACGGCCCGGCGTACGCGCCGCTGGGGAAGCCCCACGCCGCGTTGAAGTAGTCCTCGGTGCCGGTGCCGTGCAGCGACGGGGGCCACTGCTCGCCGTCGATGAAGATCATGTCGTCGCCCTCGCCGGGCCAGGTGTACGGCTGGTTGGAGGCGTTGTGGTTGTCGATGCTCAGCACGCAGCCCACGTAGTGCCCGGCCCCGCCGTCGGTGTCGAGGATGACGTAGTTGTCGTCACCGGTCAGGTTCACCCCGGGCAGGTCCCACGGGTTCGGCACCTCACCCGGGGCCAGCCCGTTCGGCACCGGCGTGCAGGGCTTCTCCTGCCGGTAGTACGCGTGGAAGTAGGCCACGTCGTCCGGCTTCGCCTCGTCGGTCAGGTCGTAGTCGACGTAGTAGAAGAGGTTCTCGATCGGCTTGTCCGACTCGTTCCGGATGACGATCTTCGCCGAGCTGCCGAACGGCATCGGGAAGTACGAGTTCATCGCGGCGGCGAACGGCCCCTTAGGGCCGCGGCGCGGGCCGAACACCATGCTCAGCGGCAGCGACACGTAGTGCGTGCAGGTGGCGTGCCCGACGCCGAAGAAGTCACCCAGCGGGCTGCGCACGCTCGGGTTCTCCTCGCCGTCCCAGTACATCTCGATGACCAGCTTGCGCAGGTACTTCTCCGAGTAGCAGCGGGTGGTCAGCCAGATGTGCTCGATGACGCCGGTGCCCTCGATGTCCGCGAGGACGTGCGTCTCGCCCGGCGGGACGACCGCGAAGTCGCGGTTGCCGCCGGTACGGTCCCAGCTCGACTCGCGCTTGGAGCGGCCGGCCTTGACCCGGGTGAGGCCCGCGAGAGGGCTGGTGGGTCGCCAGAACGACATGGTGCTTCCTTTCCGGGGTGGTACGGGGAATTGGTGCGTCAGCCCTTGACCGCGCCGAGGCTGAGCCCGGCGACGATCCGCCGTTGCAGCAGCAGCGTGAGGACGACCGCGGGTACGGAGTAGAGGGTGGCCAGCGCCGTCATCGGGCCCCAGTCGAGGCCGAACTGGCTCTGGAAGTTGGCGATCGCGATCGGGGTGGTCTGCGCGCGTACCGAGGTGAGCAGCAGGGCGAAGAGGAACTCGTTCCAGGAGGCGAGGAAGGCGAAGATGGCGGTGACCGCGACCCCGCCGGAGACCACCGGCAGGATCACCCGCCGCAGCGCGGTGAACCGGCCGCAGCCGTCGACCAGCGCGGCCTCCTCGATCTCCCGGGGCACGCCCTCGAAGAAGCTGGCCAGCAGCCAGATCGACAGCGGCAGCGCCACCGTGGTCTGGGCCAGGGCCAGCCCGGTCGGAGTGTCGGTGAGGCCCACCGCGCCGAGGATGGTGACCAGCGGGATGCCGACGGCCACCGCCGGGGCCATCCGGACCAGCAGCGAGCCGGCCATCAGGATCCGCCCGGTGCGGCTGCGGTAGCGGGTGATCGCCCAGGCCGCCGGGATGGCCAGGGCCATCGACAGCAGCGTCGCGATCACCGCGGTGCTGACGCTGTTGACGAACGAGGCGGTGACCCCGGGCCGCTGGAGCGCGGTGAGGTAGTTGTCCAGGCTGAACCGTTGCGGCAGCACGGTGGGGGGCACCGCGATGGCGTCGACGGCCGGCTTGAACGAGGTGAGCACGAGGTAGCCTAAGGGGAAGGCGTAGAGCGCCACGACCGCGACGGCGGCGGCCCAGAGCAGCCCGGTCCTGATCCGCGCGGCGAGCAGGTGCGACATCAGGACTCCTTGCCCGGTCGCCAGATGGTCAGCACCGCGACCATCGCGACCAGCATCATGACGATCATGAACAGGGTGCTGGTGGCGGCGGCCGTGCCGGGGTCGTTGTAGCTGACCATCGTCTTGTAGATGGTCAGGCTCAACGTCTCCGACGCGGACTGCGGACCGCCGTCGGTCTGGATGAGGATCACGTCGAACGCCCGGGCGGCGTCCACGCCCCGGATGATCAGCGCCACCGCGATCACCGGCCGCAGCAGCGGCAGGGTCACGCTGACCAGCAGCCGCAGTCCGCGCGCGCCGTCGAGGCGGGCCGCCTCGTACAGGTCCGGTGGAATGGCCTGGAGGCCGGCGTAGAGCACCAGGGTCATGAAGGAGGTGGTGAGCCAGATGTCCGGCAGCGCCACCGAGAAGAGCACCAGGTCGGGGTCGCTGAGCCAGGAGACGTCACCGGGGTTGTCCAGCAGGCCGACCCGGGTGAGCAGTTCGTTGACGATGCCGACGTTGTCGATCATCAGGAACCGCCAGAGCAGGCCGGCGACCACCGGGGCGATCATCAGCGGATAGAGGAAGAGGGTCTGCAGGATCCGGGCCTTCGGGCCGAGCCGGTGGAACAGCAGCGCCACCGCCAGGCCGAGCACCAGCTCGGCCGTCACCACGATCACCGTGTACGCCAGGGTCCGGCCGGCCGCCGCCCGGATGCCCGGGTCGGTCAGCGCGGTCAGGTAGTTGTCCAGCCCGGCGAAGCTCCGCCCGTCGCCGAGCCCCGAGCCGGTGTACAGGCTGTCCACCACGAGCTTGACCAGCGGCCAGCCGACCAGCGCGAGCAGCACCACCGCAGCCGGGGCGGCGAGCAGGGTGGCGTACCCCGCGTCCGACAACCGGCCGCGGGCCCGCGACCGCCGTCGGACGGCGGCGGTTCCCGGTGCCGGCGCCGACGGGGTACGCGGCGGCGCCACCGGCGCTGTCCGGGTCACTTGATGATTCCCTCGATCTGGGTACGGGCGGCCTTGAGCAGGGCGGCGTAGTCCGCTCCCGGGGTGAGCGCCTTCTGGATGGTGGGGACCAGGACGCTGTCCACGATCCGCTGCCAGTGCGGGCTGGCCGGGCGGGCCCGGGTGGCGGAGGCGTTGAGGGTGGCCAGCAGCGGGCCGAACGACTCGTAGCCGGGCTTGTCGGCGTACTGCTGGTAGGCGGACTTGCGGGCGGCCAGGCCGAGGCTGGTCTCGATGCTCAGCGCGTTGTTGTCGTAGGCGGCCTTGATGAACTGCTGCGCGAGGTCGCCCTTCGCGCCGCCCTTCGGGGCGGACAGGTACCACGGGCCGGGGATGCCGGCGACGCCGGCGGTGCCGCCGATCATCGGCGCGGCACCGACCTTGCCGGCCACCTTCGCGTCCTTCGGGATCTGCCGGTACGCGTGCGCCCAGAACCGGGTCATCGCGGTCTGTCCCTGGTTGAACAGGTTCTGCGCGGCGCTCCAGTCGGTCTGCGCGGCGCCGGCCGGGGCGACCTTGTGCTTGTTGTTCAGGTCGGCGTAGAAGGTCAGCGCGGCGAGGTGCTGGGCGTTGTCGACGATGACGGCGCCGCTGTCGTCGAGGACCACGCCGGGGGAGCCGGCCTGGAGCACGTGGGCCAGCCACTCGGTCTCCACCGCGCCCTTGACGTCGGTGCCGTAGAGCTTCTGGTCGGGCCGGGTGAAGAAGGTGGCGATGTCGGTGAACTGCTGCCAGGTGGTCGGCGGGGCGAGCGGGTAGCCGTACTTCTTGGCGAAGGCGGCCTTCTCCTTCGGGTCCTCGAAGAGGTCCTTGCGGTAGAAGAGGATCTCGCTGTTCGTCCAGACCGGCATGCCGATGAACGCGCCGCCGGACTGGGCCTCGGAGACCAGGGCGGGGAAGAGGTCGTTCTTGACCTCGGCGGTGAAGAGGCCGTCCAGGGGAGCGAGCTTGTTCGCCAGCAGCGGGATCCAGACGGCGTCCACGGCGCAGACGTCGAAGGAGGGCTTGCCGCTGGCCAGTTCGCTGGTCAGCCGGTTGAACAGGCCGTCGTAGGGGAGTTCGACCAGGGTGACGGTGGTGCCGGTGTCCTGCTTGAACTTGTCGACCACCGGCTGCAGCTCGATCTTGCCGCCGCCCTCACAGGCCACGGTGAGGGTCTTGGCGTCGGTCGAGCCGGTGCCGCTGTCGCCGCCGGCGCCGCAGGCGGCGGTGCCGAGCAGGGCGGCGGCGCCGGCACCGCCGGCGAGGCCGAGGAAGCCACGGCGGTGCCACCCGCCGGTTGTCGCGGGGAGAGCGCGAGGGGCCATGATGCTGCTCCGTTCAGGGGTTCGCCGGGCGCGTGGGGGCGCGCGCCGGGGCGCGTGGTGAGGGTGCGGTTGACCAGTGCCAAAACCTTTTGGCAAAAGCTTTTGGCAGAGCCTAAGAGCGCGTCCTGTGGCGGTCAAGTGTCGAACCGGTAAATTTCCGCGACCCCGCCCCGCCCCCCTCGCCCTCGTGATCAAGAGCTTTGCGTCGGGATCCGGGTGGAAGGAGACGCAAACGGGTCAGTGGGAGGCGCGGGGGATGAGGGGGCAGGGGAGGAGTTCGGGGGTGGCGGGGAGGGTGCCGGCGACGAGGTGGTCGACGGCGCGGCGGCCCATCTCCCGGTAGGGGAGGGCGACGGTGGTCAGCGCCGGGCGGAGGTGGGCCGCGATCTCCTCGCGGTTGTCGAAGCCGACCACCGCCACGTCGGCCGGGATGCGCCGGCCGCGCTCGCGCAGCAGGTCGTACGCGCCCATCGCCATCCAGTCGTTCGCGCAGAACAGCGCGGTCGGCGGGTCGGGCAGGTCGAGCAGGTCGGCGGCGTGGGCGTAGCCGGACTCCTGCCACCAGTCGCCGACCCGGACCAGCCGCTCGTCGACCGCCAGCCCGGCGGCGGCGTGCGCGTCCCGCCAACCGGCCAGTCGGCCCGCCGAGGCCGGGTAGTCGGGTGGGCCGTTGACCAGCCCGATCCGGGTGTGACCCGCCTCGATCAGGGTGGCCGTGGCGAGCCGGCCGCCCTGTCGCTCGTCGGGCACCACGGCCGGCAGCCGGCCGTCGGCGTCGACGCAGTTGACCAGGACGGTCGGTGGCAACCCGGTCAGGTCGCCGGCGAGGGTCAGCGTGCGGTGGTGGTCGGTGGCGAGGATCAGGCCGGCCGCCTGCCAGCGGGTCATCGCGGCGGCGGTGGCCAGCATCGGCTCGCCCGCGCCGTCGGTGTCCACGATCAGCAACGTCCACCCGTGCCGGGCCGCCGCCTCCTGCGCGCCCTTGATGATCCCCACCGCGTACGGGGTGGTGGCGATGGCGCTGGTGACCAGGCCGAGCACGGTGCTGCGGCTGGAGCGCAGGCCCCGGGCCAGCTCGTTGGGGCGGAAGCCGAGCTGCTCGACGGCCGCCCAGACCTTGGCCCGGGTGGCGGGGGAGATGGCCACGTCGGTCACCCCGTTGACCACGAAGGAGACCGTCGTGCGGGACACCCCGGCCAGCCGGGCGACGTCCCGCTGGGACGGTCGGGCGGGGCGCTCGGCGGTCACCGGCCGAGCCTATCGGTCGCGGTCAGTGTCTTGACAGGGTACGGGGCGCGGAGTACTAACACGTGTTAACGATCGATGAACCGATCGTTTCGTCACTCTCCCCGACCGTCCCGGCCCGTGCCGGCACCCCAGCATCGGAGAGTTCCATGAGCCCAGCCCACCTGCCCCGCCGTACCCTCCTGCGGGCCCTCTGCCTCGGCGCCGCCGCCCTCCCGGCGGCGCTCACCGCGACCCCCGCGGCCGTCGCCGCCCCCGCCGTCACACCGGCCCCGGAAGCGACGGTGCCGGCCGCCGCCCGGCCCCGCCGACCCGTTCGCACCGCGCCCTCATCGGCGTCCTCTGAGCCCGCCCGACCTCGAAGGGGAGTCCCATGTCGACCGTCTACGACGTGACCACCTGGACCGTGCCCGGGAACCCGGGCGTCACCTGCTTCACCGACGTCGGTGCCGTGATCAACAGCATCATCGCCGACATCAAGGCCGGCCAGCCCAGCCAGTCGAGCAAGCCCGGCGCGGTGATCTATCTGCCGCCGGGCGACTATCCACTGCGTACCCGGGTCGACGTCGACGTCAGCTACCTGACCATCAAGGGCTCCGGGCACGGCTTCACCTCCTCCAGCATCCGCTACAACTCCGGCGACACGTCGAGCTGGTGGGAGATCTGGCCCGGCGGCAGCCGCATCCGGGTGGAGAACACCGACGGGAAGGCCGAGGCGTTCCGGGTGGCCCGCACCGGCAACCCTCGGCTGAGCGCGGTGGTCTTCGAGAACTTCTGCCTCGACGGGGTCAGCTTCACCCCGAACCAGAACTCCTACCGCAACGGCAAGGTCGGCATCCTGGTCGACACCGACAACGACGCCTTCCGGATCGAACGGATGGGCTTCGTCTATCTGGAGCGGGCCCTGGTGGTGCGCAACGCCGACGCGCTCAGCGTCAGCGACAACTTCATCGCCGAGTGCGGCAACTGCGTCGAGCTGATCGGCTCCGGTCAGGCGTCCAAGGTGACCGACAACCTGATCGGCGCCGGCTACGTCGGCTACTCGCTCTTCGCCGAGGGGCACGAGGGGCTGCTGGTCACCGCGAACAACATCTTCCCGCGCGGGAAGAGCGCCGTCCAGTTCAAGAACACCAACCGCTCGTCGATCACCGCGAACCGGCTGCACGGCTTCTATCCCGGCATGATCGTCTTCGAGGGGCTGAACAAGGAGAACCTGGTCAGCGGCAACCACCTGCGCCGCGAGGCCGAGCCGTGGGGACCCATGCAGCCGTACGGCAACGGCCGGGACGACCTGTTCGGGGTGATCCAGCTGCGCGGCGACAACAACCTGGTCACCGGCAACCTGATCGCCTGGTACGTCGACCCCGCGAAGATCGCCCCGGCCGGCGCGACGCCGACGATGATCCTGGTCGCCGGCGGCGCGGGCAACGTGATCGCCACCAACCACACGGTGGCCAACGTGGCGGTGAAGACGGTGGTGCTCGACGCCACCAGCACCGGCACCCGGGTGCTGGACAGCGGCACCGCCGCGCAGCTCCAGGCGTACACGACGAACTACGCCTTCCGGGCCACCCCGTGACGGCGGCGCGGACCCGGCGCGGGACGCTGCTCGCGCTGCTGGTCACCGTCCTGGCGCTGCTGCCCGGCGTGCCGGCGACCGCCGGAACGCCCGGCGACTACCCCGAGTTCCCCTACCCGAGCACCGGCTACGACGAGCCCGGGCGCGGCCAGTTCCACTTCAGCTCCCGGGCCGGCTGGATGAACGACGTCAACGCCCCGCTCTGGTACAACGGCGAGTACCACCTCTTCTACCAGCACAACCCGCACGGGCTGGGCTGGGACACCATGCACTGGGGACACACCACCAGCCCCGACCTGGTGCACTGGACGCAGAAGCCGATCGCCCTGGAGCCCGGCGTGCACCCCGGCGACCTCTGGTCCGGCGGCGGGGTCGTCGACACCGCCAACACCTCCGGGCTCAAGACCGGCACCGACGCCCCGATCGTGGTCTTCACCGGCACCAACGGAGTCAGCATCGCCTACAGCAACGACGGGGCGCGGACCTTCCAGAACTACGACGGCGGGCGCAAGGTCATCTCGATGCCGGCGAACAGCCGCGACCCGAAGGTCTTCTGGCACGCGGCCACCAACCGGTGGGTCATGGTGGTCTGGTCGGACAACGGCGGCAACGCAGCCCACTTCTACACCTCACCCAACCTGCGCGACTGGACCTTCCGCAGCCGCCACGCCGCGGACTGGCTGGTCGAGTGCCCGGACTTCTTCGCCCTGCCGCTCGACGGCACCGGCCCGACCAAGTGGGTGCTCACCGACGCCAGCGGCGAGTACGTCGTCGGCTCCTTCGACGGCGTCACCTTCACCCCCGACTCGGCCACCCCGCAGCGGATGGACCAGGGCGCCACCTTCGACAAGGGCACCTTCTACGCCGGCCTCACCTTCTCGAACCTGCCCGACAACCGGGTGGTGCAGCTGGTCTGGCAGCCCTCCAACCACGGCACGACCTGGACCGGGAACGCCTCCTTCCCGGTGCGGCTCGGACTGCGTACCTGGCCGGAGGGGGTCCGGCTGACCCGGACCCCGGTCGCCGAACTGGCCACCCTGCGCAGCGGCTCGCAGAGCTGGACCGACCGGACGGTGACCACCGATCCGATCACCGACCCGCTGGCCGGGGTCAGCGCCGACACCTACGAGATCGAGGCGGAGTTCGACCTGGCCGCCAGCACCGCCACCCGGTTCGGCTTCCGGCTGCACACCCGCGCCGACGGCACGTACGACCGGGCGGTCAGCTACGACCGGCTGGCGCAGACCCTCGACGGGGCGCCGCTGCCGGCCACCGGCGGCCGGGTGAAGCTGCACCTGCTGGTCGACCGGGGCCAGTTGGAGATCTTCGGCGGCGACGGGCGGCTCTCCTGGACCGACAACGTCACGTTCGACTCCGCCCCCGCCAGCCAGGGGGTGCGGCTGGTCGCCGAGGGCGGCGCGGTGAAGGTGGTCTCGCTGGCGCTGCACCGGATCGGCTCCACCTGGGGCCGGGGCGAGCCGACGCTGGAGAGCAACCTACCCGGCCCGTGGCAGGCGGTCGGCGGCTCCTGGACCGACGTCACCGGCGGCAAGCGCGGCGAGGCGACCGGGGACGGCTTCTATCTCAGCGCCGGCACCGGCGGCGACCTCGACTACGAGGCCGACGTGCGGCTGGAGACCGCAGCGGCCGCCGCCCTCACCTTCCGGGCCGGCCCCGACGGCAGCGGCTACTCGGTCAACGTCGACGCGGCGGGGCTGGTCAAGCTCTGGCGGCCCGGCCGGGACATCGCGGTGTACCCGACGCCGATCAGCCGGGGCCGGACGTACCACCTGAAGGTGAACGCCACGGGGTCGCGGATCCGGGTGTGGCTGGACCACGGCGCGACCCCGGTGATCGATGCGGTGGACGGCACGTACGCCACCGGCCGGCTCGGGGTGAACGTCTTCGCCGGGGCGGCCGTGGTGCAGAACGTCCGGCGCGACGCCGTCGGCTTCCGCACCAACCTGGACCAGCGGTGGAACCCGGTGGCCGGGGAGTGGACGGTCACCGCGGGCGGCCTGCGCGGCCGGCGGATGGACAACGGGTTCCGGCTCGCCGAGCGCACCGGCGGCGACTTCACCTACCAGGGCGACCTGCGGGTGCTCGCCGGCCGGGCCGCCGGGTTGACCTTCCGGGCCACCCCGGACGGCACCGGCCACTACACCGCCAACATCGACACCGACGGCCTGGTCAAGCTCTGGCGGCCCGGCCGGGACATCGCCACCTACCCGACGCCGATCGTGCCCGGGCGGACGTACCACCTGCGGGTGGTGGCCGCCGGTCCGCGCCTCCAGGTCTGGCTGGACGCCGGGGCGACGCCGGTGATCGACGTGCTGGACGGCACGTACGCCACCGGCCGGTTCGGGGTGAACGTCTTCGACGCGGTCGGCGAGTCTCAGGACGTGACGGTGAGCTGACCGACCTCGGCCCGGCCCGGCTCGGCGTGGGTCCCCGGCGCGGTCACGCCCGCCGCCGGGGATTCCGCCGGCCGGGCCGCCGGGAGCCGCTTCGCGGAGGCCGCCGGGTCACGCCGGAAGCGGCGGGCCAGCCGGGCGGTCACCTGACGGACGGTCACCGGCACGACCGAGAGGACGAGCTGCCCGCTGCGCCGGTCGACGGTCGCGGCCACCCCGTACAGCCGGAACCCGTGCCGCAGCAGGCGCGGGCGGCCGGCGGCCAGCCGGGGCGCGCGGACCGGCGCGCTGCCCCGGCCGTACGCGCCGGTGAGCTCCGCGCGGACCGGGTGCCGCTGCCCGGTCGCGGCGCTGGCGGCGAGGAGCCGCTGCACCGGGAAGTCGGTGCGGACGGTCCGGCCGGTGGGGTCGGTGGCGTCCAGCAGGGTGGTGCCGGCGAGGTGCCCGGCCACCAGCCGGACCGGTCCGCCGTCGACCGCGAAACCGGGGTACGGGCTGCGGGCGGTCACCGCCAGGGTGTCCCGGTCGGTCCAGTGCACCGCGACGGTGTCAAGCTTCGCCAGCCAGGCCGCCCGCACGTCGGTGACGTCGGCCCACCGGTCGGCCCCCGGATAGCCGGCGTGCCAGCGGTCACCGCGGACCACCGTCGGCGGGACACCGTGCTCGGCGTCCTGCGCGATCACGGCCAGCAGGTCGTCCACCCCGCCGGTGGTCACCGCGCCGAGCCGCAGCCGCGCCTCGATGTCGAGCCGGTCCCGCAGGGAGTCGGTGACGTGCCGCTCGACCAGCCGACGGACCGTCGCGTGCACCTGTTCCTGGGTGGGCCGGTCCAGCAGCCGGAAGTCGTCACCGACCAGGTTGGCCAGTTCCAGGCCGACGTGCCGGCGCAGCACCGCCTCGCGGCGCGGACCGGCCGGGATCAGGTCGGCGACGAACGCGAAGAGCCGCTCCACGCTGGCCAGCCGCGCCTCCACCCGGCTGTGGTACGTGATGTTGCGCGCGTTGAGCCGGCGTACCGCGTGGTAGTAGTCGTAGTCGGCCAGCACGGTGATCCGCCGCGCCCGGTAGCAGGCCTCCAGGGTGAACGGCTGGTCGCTGAGCACCGGCATGTCCTCGGGGAAACGCAGCCGGTGGGCGTCGACCAGGTCCCGGCGGAACAGTTTGGTGTTGGCGAGCGACCAGGGCAGCGCGGAGTCGAACAGGTCCACGTCGACGACGTTGCCGCCGGCGAAGACGTCGGCGAAGATGTGCCGGCCGTTGACCCCGACCACCTTGCCGAGCACCACGTCGGAGCCGTACCGGTCGGCGGCGGCGACGAGGCGTTCCAGGGCCTCCGGCCCGAGGTGGTCGTCGGAGCCGAGGAAGAAGACGTACCGGCCGGTGGCCAGCTCCAGACCCCGGTTGCAGGGCGCGGCGGGACCGCCCGAGTTGGCCTGGTGGACCACGGTCACCAGGCCCGGGTGCCGGGCGGCGAGCCGGTCCAGCAGCCGCCCGCCGCCGTCGGTGGAACCGTCATCGACGGCCACGATCTGCATCCGGTCGGGCCCGATGGTCTGCGCCAGCAGCGAGTCCAGGCAGGTGCGCAGGTAGGGCATGGTGTCGAAGACGGGGACGATGACGCTGACGTCGGGCGCGGTCATCGGAGCGCTCCTTCGGCGGGTTCGGGGACGGCGGTGCCGACGGTGCCGGGCGCGGCGGGCAGCAGCCGGCGGTAGACCTGCTCCAGCACCTCGGCCTGCGCCGGCCAGGTCCAGCCGGCCAGCAGGCCGGGCCGGTCGTACGCGGCCCGGTAGCGACCCGGGTCGGCCAGCACGGTGGTGACCGCGCGGACCAGGTCGTCGACGTCGTCGGCGGTGAACACCTCGCCCTGACCGGTCTCCCGGACGGCGGCGGCCATGGTGCGGACGTCGCTGACCACCACGGGCAGTCGGGCGTGGGCGTACTCGAAGAACTTGGTGATCAGGGCGATCTCGTGGTTGGGCCAGTGGTGGATCGGAATGACCCCGACGTCCGCGCCGGCCAGGAAGGGCACCACCTGCCAGTGCGGCACGTACGGCAGGACGTGCAGCCGGTCGGCCACCCCGAGCCGGTCGGCCCGCTCGGCGAGCTGCGCGACGTGGCGCAGCGCCGGGTTGACCACCAGCGCGAGATGGGCCCCGGGCAGCCGGGGCAACGCGTCGACCAGGGTGGCCAGGCCGCGCTGCGGGGCCGCCGCGCCGCTGTAGACCAGCAGCGGCACGTCGCCGGTCAGCCCGCACGCGGTGCGCAGGTCCGGCGGCGGCGCCGCACCGGCCGGGCGGTGCTCGACCGCCGGCGCGTTGAGCACCACCGCCGGCAGCTCCGGCAGCCGGTGCTCCCGGCGCAGCAGCTCGGCCAGATCGGCGGAGACGGTGACCACGGCGTCGGCGTACGGGGCGTACTCCGCTCGTGGGCGCGGTGGGCCGGCAGCCAGCGGGCGTGGTCGCGCCACGGTCGCAGGCCGGGCAGGAACTCGTGCGCGTCCCAGACCAGCGCGACCCGGCGGCCCGCGCCGCGGCCCGGATCTTGGCGCGGGCACCGACGCCGAGCATCCGGAAGTCGTGCGCGTGGATGAGGTCGGGGCGCAACCGGTCCAGCTCGGGGCCGTAGGCCAGCTCGTAGTCCCACAGGCCGGGCTCCAGCCGCCGCCACGCGCGGTCCCCCGCACCACCTGCCAGAACAGGGTGTACGCCCGGTCCCACGGGTTGCGGAACTTCCGGCCGCTGCGGACCCGGTGCATCATCTTCGTCCGCAGCCACACCCAGCGCTCCAGCAGCCGGGCGGCGGTCGACCGCACCCGCAACCGGCGCCGGGCCCGGCGCAGTCGGCGCCGTCCAGCGCACCCGCGCGGGCCCGCTGCTCCAGCAGCGCCGCCTCGACGGTCAGGTCGGCCTGCCAGCCGCGCACCTGGTGCGCCCGGTGCTCGGCGATCCCACCCGGCCGGTACGCCAGCGGCCACCGCAGCCAGGAGCGGCGGAACTCGTGCCGGCGGCGGTCCAGCGGGTCCGGCACCGGCAGCAGCCGTACCTCGGCGGCGCCGAGCCGCCACGTCACCTCCCCGCCGTGCGGGGACCGGCCGAGCAGGGTGACGTCCCAGCCCGCCTCGGCGGCGGACCGGGCGACCTTCTGCACCCGGGAGTCGCCCTCGACCCGGTTGTCGACGAGCATGACGACCCGGCCCCGTCGGGGCGTGGGCGTGCTGTCGTCCGGTGTCACCTGCTGCTCCTCGGCTGGTCGGCCGGCTGCTCCGGCGTGACACCAACCTCAACGAGGCAGGGGACGCGACGGCGACACCGACGTGACGCGCAGGCGACCGTCCGACGGCGGTTCGGTGGTGACCCGGGCCGTCAGCGCCGCGTGGGCTGCCCGCCGACCGGGTCGCCGCCGGTGGGGAGCGCTGGAGCAGCCCTCCCCACCGGCGACGGTGCTCAGCCGTCCGCGGCGGACAGCCGACGCCAGGCCAGCGCGGTGAGCACGGTCAACGCGGCGGCCGCCAGCCAGAACGGCGTCACGATGCTCCCGGTCGCCCGGGCCAGCAAACCGCCGACCGCCGTGCCGACGGCCGCCCCACCCAGGTCGGCGAGGGAGTAGACGCTGTTCACCCGGCCGCGCAGCCGGTCCGGCACGAGCCGCTGCCGCAACGACACCACCAGCACCCCCCACACCATGGCGTGCACCCCCCAGACGGCCATGGCCGCACCCGCCACCCAGGGCTGCCGGGTGGTGGCGAGGACGACCTGGAGTCCGACCTCGATCAGCAGGCCGGCCCGCAGCAGCGCCGCCGTGCCGAACCGGGCCCGCAGCCGGGGCGCCAGCCCGGTGCCGGCCAGCCCACCGAACGCCGACGCGGTGAGCAGCACGCCGTACCCAACCTCGGCGAGGCCGAGCCGCTGCCGGGCGTAGAGCACGAACGCGGCGAACGCCGCGCAGAACGCCACGTTCATCACCGCGATGCAGCCGGCGAGGGTCCGCAGCACGGGTATCCGCCACAGGGCGCGTACCCCGGCGGCGATGTCGGCCCGCAGCGAGCGTGGCGGGTCGACGGCGGCCGGCTCCGCCGCCGCCGGCGGCACCGGACGCCAGCGCAGCAGCGCCAGCAGCAGCGCGGCCAGCCCGAAGCTGGCCGCGTCGACGCCGAACGGCAGCGCGGCGGCGACCACGAAGAGGTACGCCCCGAGCGGCTTCGCCGCGAACTGGTTGCCCACCACGAAGGTGGCGAAGAGCCGGCTGTTGGCCTGCTCCAGCCGTTCCGGCGGCACCACCGAGGGCAGCAGTGCCCCGGCGGCGGTGTCGGCGAGGGTCTCCCCGACGCCGGTGAGGAAGAACGCCAGGCAGATCAGCGGCACCGTGACCAGCCCGGTGAGCACCGCGACGGCCAGCGCGGCCAGCACCAGGCCCCGGCCCAGGTTGACGCCGACGATCAGTCGACGGCGGTCGAGCCGGTCCACCAGTGCGCCGCTGACCAGCGCGAAGAGCAGCCAGGGCAGTTGCTGGGCCAGCACCGCCGCGGCGATCGCGGCCGGGTCCCGGGTGAGCGAGGCGACCAGGAGGGGCCCGGCCACCATGGTGACGCCGTCACCGAGGTTGGAGACCGCGCTGGCGGTCCAGAGACGGAGGAAGTCGGGGCCGAGCCGGCCCCGGGTGACGTCGGTGGTCATGCCGACCACCGCGCAGGGTGGTGACGTCCGGGCGCGACGGGGCGCCCGGACGGATGGTCCGGAAACACGAGGAACTCCCTCGGAAGCGATGTGGTGGCGTGGTCACGCCATGACGGAGGACCCGCGCGGAGGGCGGGTCACCTGATCGCTTCGCGAAGCGGGGCGAGGTCCGGGGGACGATCGGTGCGCCGGCAGGGGCGGCGCGGATCGGGTGGGGCCGGGCGGCCGGTCGGGCCGCCGGCTCGGGTCAGGACGCCGTGGTCCGCCGCGACGAAGCGAGCACCAGCACCGTGCCGAGAAGAGCCATCCCCATGATCGACCTCCTGTCGTCCGAGCCACCAGCCTAGGCCGCGGCTTCACGGTTCACACCTGCGGCACGGGCGAACGCGAGGATTTGTCTGGATACGTCGATGAGCTGCCGGGCCGGGAGAGGAGCCCGGCGCTCACGACGGATGAGTACGCCGGCTCAGGCACCCCGACACGTCGAGACGGCATGCTGATGGCCGTGGCTTCTCCGCACCCGATCAAGCTGGCAGCAGCTCTCCTCCTGACACTCGCCCTGACCGCGTGTGGGCCGGACGCCCCCACTCCGCAGGACACCACCAGTGAGGCCAACTCTGACGCCGTCAGGCAGGCGAGCTCACAGGCAGCCATCCAGCTCGACGAGATCCTTGATGGTTTCGCCGAGCGAACCCCCGCACTGCGGCCGGTCGCGACGTCGACCTCCGATACCTGTTTGGCCGGCGAAACGGACCCCCTGTGGCCGCACGACCCCTACCGACTCCGGTGCAGCCGGAGTGAGGGCAGGTACTTCACCGTGCGGGGAGAGCTGTCCGGTGTGCTGCGCCAGCTGGACGCCGCGGCGCAGCAAGCCGGGTTGATGACGGACAGCGGCGAGACGCTGCAGGATGTGGAGGCCAGCCTCGCGGCCAATGGCAGGCCCGGGGACGGGCGGCTCCTGTCGCCGCCGACGTGGACTTACCACGCGCCGGGTCACGACGGACGGATCTACGTCAGCTGGTCACAGGCGAATTTCTCCAGGCCCAGCCAACATCCGGTGGAGCGCCACTGGCCGATGGTCTTCCTGGACGACCACCCCGTCGACGTCGACGCCCTGTGGGAGGGGCCGCTGCGAGGGCAGCAGTACCTGATCTCGATCGCCTCGTCGGTGACGTACCACGAGGTTCCCTGGCCCTCCTGACGCTGACGAAGGCCCTGGGCCCCGGGGCCTGGTTAGACACCAAGATCCTTTCAGTCGGGCTGGACAGCGGCTGTCGGTGCGGCGAGAGTGTGCCGACGTGAGATACCTGCGTACCGCGGGCGCGGTCGGGATCCGCCGGCCCCGGCCCGCCGACGAGGCCGAGTTCGTCGCCGCCGCCCGGCGCAGCCGGGACCTGCACCACCCGTGGCTCACCGCCCCGGGCGATCCGGCCGCGTACGCCGCCTGGCTGCGCAAGATCCGCCGCCGGGACAGCGCCGGCTACCTGTTCTGCGACCGGGCCAGCGGGGAGATCGCCGGGTACGCCTCGATCAGCGGCATCGTCCTCGGCGCGCTGCGCGGCGGCTACCTGGGCTACGCGGCGTTCCGGCCGTACGCCGGCACCGGCCACGCCTCGACCGGCGTCGGCCTGGTGGTGGCGCACGCCTTCGAGGTGGTGGGGCTGCACCGGTTGGAGGCGAACATCCAGCCGGGCAACGAGCCGTCGCGGCGGCTGGCCCGGAAGCTGGGCTTCCGGCTGGAGGGGTTCTCCCCGGACTACCTGTTCATCGACGGGGCGTGGCGGGACCACGAACGCTGGGCGGTCACCGCCCCGGCGGCCGACTGAGACGTCGACCGCCGGGGACCCGGCTCAGCTGCCGGGGCGGGGGAAGGCGACGGGGCTGCGGTGCCCGTCCCGGTCCACCGCGCGGACGCCGAAGAAGACGTTGTCCTTGGACAGGTCGATCGTCGCCTCGGTGACGTCGCCGACCGCGATCACCCGCTGCCATTCGGCGGCCGTGGTCTCCCGCCACAGCACCTCGTAGCCGGCCAGGTCGGGCTCGTCCCCGCGCTGCCAGCGCAGCGTGGTGTCGTTGGTGAGGTCGGTGGTGACCACGACGACCCCCTTCGGGGTGCCCGGCGCCTGCGCCAACGACCAGAGCGCGGCGCCGTTCACCCGGGCCACCCGGGTGATGTAGTCGAAGTCGCAGAACTGCGGCAGGTCGCCGTACTGCACGCCGTCGATCACCCGGACGTCCTGGTGCTGGTGGGCGAAGTCCTCGTTCGGCTCGGTGAAGCGGCCGGCCGGCCAGCCCTGGCGCAGGAACGAGATGTGGTCGCTGCCGCGCAGGTAGCGGTCCCGGCGGTAGATCACCCGCACCCGCATCCCGGTGGCGCCGTTCTCGGCGACGTCGGCGACGAACCGGGCGAGCTGCCGGGACGGGGAGTCGTTCTCGCCGCCCACCGACTGGCGGACGCTCGCCTCGGCGGGGGTCTCCGCCGTCGGCACCCCCTCGGCGAAGAGCCGGACGGTCCGCGGGTCGCGGGTGCCGTCGTCGGCGGTGCTGCTGCCCACGATGTCGTTGCTGAACATGCCCTGCACGTCGACGCCGGCCGCCTTGAGCTGCCCGGCCAGGTACGTCGAGCCGTACAGGCCCTGCTCCTCGCCGGCCACGGCCGCGAAGACGACGGTGGCCTCGGTGGGCCGGGTCGCCATCACCCGGGCCAGCTCCATCAGCACCGCCACGCCGGACGCGTCGTCGTCGGCGCCGGGGGCGTCGCTCACCGCGTCCAGCACGTCGGTGGCCCGGGAGTCGTAGTGGCCGGTGACCACGTACACCCGGTCGGGGGAGGAGACGCCGCGCAGGGTCGCCACCACGTTGGTGATCCGGGTCGCGGTGGGGATCCGCGAGGCCGGCTGCTGGACGTACGACTGGAGTTCCACCGTCATCCGGCCGCCGGACGCGGCGGCGTACTCCGACAGGCGGGCGTGGATCCAGTCCCGGGCGGCGCCGATACCGCGCTGCGGGTCGTCCTGGCTGGAGAGGGTGTGCCGGGTGCCGAAGGCGACCAGCCGGCGGACGGTGGCCTCGATCCGGTCGGGGTCGACCTCGCGCAGCAGCGCGGCCAGCGCACGGCCGGGGGGTTGCGGGCGGACCGGCCGGCCGGGGCCGGGCGGCGGGCCGGGCTCGTGCGCCGCCGCCGGGGTGGCCAGTGGGGCGGCGACGGTGGCGGCGGTGGCCGCCGCGGACGCGGTGAGGAAGGTACGCCGGGTCGACCTCGTGGGTCGTTCCCCGGCGGTCTCGTGGGATCCCATCAGCGCATCCTCGTCCCATGTCGTGACGTTTGTCCATGTCTACGGCGGCTCGGCGGGCACGTTTGTCGGGCGTGTCGACGGGAACGGCAGCGGGCATGACGAAACCTCGTGTGGTGATCGTGGGGGCCGGGTTCGCCGGATACCACGCGGCGAAGACGTTGAGCCGGCTCGCCGGCAAGCGGGCCGAGATCGTCCTGCTGAACTCGACCGACTACTTCCTCTACCTGCCGCTGCTGCCCGAGGTCGCCGCCGGCGTGGTGGAGCCGACCCGCATCTCGGTGCCGCTGTCGGGCACCCTCGACGGCGTCCGGGTGGTGGTCGGCGAGGCCGACCGGGTCGACCTGCAGAACCGGTGGGTCGGCTACCGGCAGCAGGAGGGCGACCGGGGCCGGCTGGCGTACGACCGCCTCGTGCTCGCCGTCGGCAGCGTGAACAAGCTGCTGCCGATCCCCGGGGTGACCGAGTACGCGCACGGCTTCCGGGGCCTGCCCGAGGCGCTCTACCTGCACGACCACGTGGTGCGGCAGGTCGAGCTGGCCGAGCTGACCGACGACCCGGCCGAGCAGCGCGCCCGGACCACCTTCGTGGTGGTCGGCGCGGGCTACACCGGCACCGAGGTGGCCGCGCACGGCCAGCTCTTCACCGACCGGCTGGTCAAGCAGCGCCCGCACCTGAACGTCCGGCCGCGCTGGATGCTGCTCGACGTGGCGCCCCGGGTGCTGCCGGAACTCGACCCGCGGATGTCGGCCACCGCAGACCGGGTGCTGCGCCGGCGCGGCGTGGACGTGCGGATGGGCACCTCCGTCTCGGAGGCCACCCCCGACGGGGTGATGCTGACCGACGGTGAGTACGTGCCCACCTGCAGCCTGGTCTGGTGCGTCGGGGTACGCCCCGACCCGTTCGTCGCCGAGTTGGGCCTGCGCACCGAGAAGGGCCGGCTGGTGGTCGACGAGTACCTGACCGTCCCCGGTTTCCCCGAGGTGTACGCCTGCGGCGACGCTTCCGCCGTGCCCGACATCACCCGCCCCGGCCAGGTCTGCGCGATGACCGCGCAGCACGCGCAGCGGCAGGGCAAGCTCGTGGCGCACAACATCGCCGCCTCGTACGGGCAGGGCACCCGGAAGCCGTACAAGCACCACGACCTGGGCTGGGTGGTCGACCTCGGCGGGAAGGACGCCGCGGCGAACCCGCTGAAGGTGTCGCTGGCCGGCCTGCCGGCCAAGGCGGTCACCCGGGGCTATCACCTGCTCGCCATGCCGGGGAACCGGGCCCGGGTGGGGGCGGACTGGGTGCTGGACGCGGCCCTGCCCCGGCCCGCCGTGCAGCTCGGCCTGGTGCCGGGCACCGCCGTGCCGCTGGAGAGCGAGTCGCCCGAGGTGGTCCGCCGGGCCTGAGCAGGCCGGTCAGTCGTCGGCCGGCGGCCGGTCCCCGTCCCCGGGGTCCGGGCCGCCGGCCGAATCGTCGTCGCTGGCCGGTGCGGGCACGGTCCGCAGCCCGGCCGGCGCGAACTCCCGCAGCAGGATCTGCCCGACGCCCGCCGCCGGGATGGCCAGCAGGGCACCCACCAGGCCGGCCAGCTCGGCGGCGAGCAGCACGCTGACCAGCACGGTCAGCGGGTTCAACCGGACCGCGCGGGACATGATCAGCGGTTGCAGCAGGTGGTTCTCCACCTGCTGGTAGACGACGAAGAAGACCAGCACCACCACGCCGGTGCCCGGCGAGTGCAGGAAACCGGCCCCGGCCGCGAGGATCGCCCCCAGCGTCGCGCCGACCAGCGGGATCAGGTCCGCGATCGCCACCAGCAGCGCGATCACCGCCGCGAACGGCACGCCGGTGACGAAGAGCACCAGGAAGGTCAGACCGCCGCAGATCACGCTGATCAGCAGGTTGCCGCTGAGATAGCCGGTGATCGTGCGGGAGGTGTCCCGGCCGACCCGGCGCAGCCGCTCCGCCGGGCCGTCGCCGACCAGGGCGAGCGTCCCGGCGATGAGCTTCGGGGCCTCCAGCACCATCAGGTACGCCAGCACGATCACCGTCACCAGGCCGGCGAGGGTCTCCAGCACGCCCCGGACCAGCCCCACCGCCGGCTGCCGCAGCTGTGCGCCGTACTCCCTGATCTGGTGGGAGTGGCTGTTGGCGTACTGCCGCAGCTGCAGCCGTTGCAGCACCTCGCCGATCGGTCCCCGGCCGGCGCGGGCCTCGCGCAGCAGCTCCGGCGCCCGGTCGGCGAACCGCCCCACCTCGTCCAGCAACGGCAGCACGATCCCCGCGGCGAGCGCGCCGAGCAGCCCGAACACCGCCAGGAAGACCAGCAGGGTGGCCAGCGCGCGACGGCGCACCCAGCGCCGCTCCACCCGGTCCACCAGCGGTTTCAACGCCACCGCGAAGAAGACCGCCACCAGCAGCCAGATCAGCACCCGTCGGGTGGCCCAGACCAGGGCCAGCGCGAGCAGGGTGACCAGCACCAGACCGATGACGATCAGCGCCCGGCGGGCGGTGCCCCGGTCCTCGGCTCTGCTCATCCGGCGCGGCTACCCGGCCGGGGGCGCGGAAAACCTACTTGATGTACTAGTCCGTCCGGAGCTCGAACATGTATAGACCGCGCAAACCGCCCACCGCAATGAGGTTGCTGCCGGGAATTCGGGTGCAGCAGGTGAGGTCACCGTCGATGCGCATTACGGTCACCCGCCTCCAGGACTCCACGGCGAAGACTTCCATGCTTCCCCGAGCTGTGGTGACGACAAGGTGGTGGCAGTCGAGTGTCGCGACGAGGCCGGTCACCTTACCGTCGGTGGCGAGCTCCGTAACAGGCTTCGGCTGGCCTTCCCGCCAGATCACTACTGCAGCAGCGTTGCTGGAGGTGACGATTATGCCCTGTTCCGGCAAAAATTCTACGGCGGTGACCGGACCTGTACCCACCGTGGACCATCGGACAGAGTCGGTCTCCAATTCCCAGGTGCGGACTGACCCGTTGGCCTCACCAATGAGCAGTGTCCCTTGGCGTACGGCAAGAGCCGCCGTCCGGTCCGCACCGATCTTGAATGTAAGGGCCTTGTCCAGGATTCTCCCGTCAATCTGCTGTTGGTGCTCAAGATTCCATGCGCGAAGGTTGTTCTCCGAGTCGTGGGCCACTAACCAGGGCCCCGATGGATCGGATGCGATGGCCTTGACGCGCCGGCCCGCCCGCTCGTTCTCGTCTAGGCGTAGTTCATGCACGTCCGATTCTACGAAGGGGTCCCAGATGCGGATTCTCTCGTCGTTGCCGAAGGTGGCGAGGAAACCGCCGGTGACGCCGATCGCGTTCAGGGTCGACTCAGCGCCGGAGCCCACCTTCTTGAGGGGATCGTGGTGGATCACCCGCAGTTTTCTGGCATCCGACACTTTCCATACACGAGCGCCATCACCGCCTCCCGTAGCGACGATCCAAGAGCCATCGGCCGCCGCGCTGATGTGGGCGAGTCTGTTGTCACCTGTACGGGTGACCTGCTCGCTCGCTGCCTCGACGTCCCACGTTCGAACAGTGCCGTCTCGGCTGGTGGAGACCAGCCAGGACGCGTCAGGGGCGACGCGGAGGGCCGTCAGCCGGTCCGCGTGGCCACCGAGCGTCGCGATCGAGCGACCAGATCTGGTGTTCCAGAGGCGAATGGTCGCATCGCTGCCCGCGCTGGCCAGCCACCGGGACGTGGGCGACGAACGCAGACCCACCACGTGGCCCGCCGATGTGTCTAGGACGACCGGCTTGTCGGGTGTATGGAGCCTCCAGAGATGGACGAAAGCTTTGCTGGCGGTGGCGACCCAGCTGCTGTCGGCTCCGAAGGCAATAGCCGACAACCAGCCGGAACCGGAATGAAGTACAGCGAGCGGAGACCCGTCTGAACTGCTCCATACTCGCGCGGCCTCGTCCTTTCCAGCGGATGCCAGCCATCGACCGTCGGGCGAGGCCGAAAGCAAAGTGACCTCTCCGCGATGGCCGGTGCAAGTCGCGCTGAGTTGTCCCGTCGAGGCGTCCCAGATCCGTACAGTGCATCCACTGCTGGTAGCGATCCAGGAGTTGTCCGGAGGCATCGTAACGGCCGTGACCGTCGAGGCGTGGCCGGGAAGCTTGCGTATTAGCCGTCCGCTCACCGTGTCCCAGATCCGCGCGGCAGGGTCGCTGCCAGCTGTCACCACCCATGTCCCGTCGGCCGCTAGGGCCAAGTCGTTAACCACTCCGCCCTGAACGGGTAGGCGCATGAGCATTCGTCCGCTCGACGCCTCCCAGATCCGCACGTCGTCCCCGCTGGCCGTGACCACCCGTTTGTCGTCGGCGCTCAGACGGATCAACCGAACGGGACCGGTGTGGCCGTCCAGAGTCGCCCTGATCTGACCGGTCGCGCTGTCCCACAGTCGGACCTTTGCGTCCTCGCCGGACGTCGCTAGCCAAGCGCCGTCAGACGCCATGGCGACGGCGAGGACCGCGCCATCGTGGTCCACCAGGTTGCGTCGCATTGCCGGGTGCGGCAGGTCCGGCATGGCCCAGCGGTGTATCAAGCGCGGGCCGACCGTGACGCTGTCGAGTTGCTTCACCTGTGCCTGCCAACTCGATCGGTCGCGAAGGCGACTGTGCAGGATGTGGATGACCGCTTCTGGGGGATCGGTCGGTGCGAGCAGGTGTGAGGCGCGACCGAGGTCGGCCCGGAGCAACCGACTTCCTGGGGTGTCGAAGGCTGCGAGATCGCTGTAGGGGGCGGCGGGACCGAAACGCATCAGCCGTTGTCCCGCCCACACCAGGTTACCGGCGAGTTCTTCACCCTCGTCGGCCCGGCCGGCTGCCACCAGGTGTGTGATGAGGTGATCCCAGAGGTAGCGATCTTCCCGTTTGAGCTCCCACCAGGCAATTCGAATCCGCGAGGACGAGTCCGCTGCCGCTGCCGCAACCCGGGGCAGCCGTTGCGCAACTGCCTCAACGAGCGTCTTGTTGAGTGCCTCAAGTTTGTCTGCGCCGAGCTCGGCGCGAAGGAAGTCGCGGACTACATCGTGGATCGCGAACGAGGTGCCGTCGGTTGAGGCGTGGCGCACCAGCGCGAGTTGGACCATTCTGCGGCACAGCGTCTCGGACTCCGTCCGGGTCAGAGACGAGGTCCGCTCCCACAGCACTGCAATCGCCCGGATAGGGATCGACTCGTCCTCCACGAAGATCCCCAGTTCGGCGAGGCGCTGGTCACCGCCGTTATCGAGCAGTTTGGTGCTGGCCTCGATGGTCGCGCGCACCGCTCGCGCGCGTTGTTCCGGAATGTTGAGGTCCAGTTCCTGCCAGGAGTCGGTGAGGCCGTCGATTTCTGCGGGGCCCCCTTCACTCAGGAGCCGAAGGATGTCCGCGGCCGTCCTGGCCGGATCACGATTCTCCTCGACGGCGTTGGCGATTACCCGGTTCACCAGGCGTAGCAGCAAGGGCCACCGCCCCGTCGCGGCTAGCAGTTGCTCCACCGTCTGGTGTGGAAGGCTGGGCAGCGACCACACGAGCACCTGTCGTGCTTGCTCCGGCGACATCTGGTCGACCTTGATCGTGGTGGCGTCACCAGGGAGCGCGGAAGAAACCCGGGTTGTCACGAGCCGAGCACATCTCGGACCGCCGAGAAGGAACGGAGACACCTGGTCGCGGTTCCAGACATCGTCGACGAGCAGCAGCATCCGGGGCCGGTCGTGCAGCAGCCGGCCAAGGTGCTGTCCGGCGAGTCGCGGGTCGGAGTAGTTGGTGTCCTCTCCGGTGATGATGCGAATGGTGTCGTTCACCCTGCTGGCGATGGCCTCCGGCGAGACAAGGTCCCGGCCCAGGGTGACCTGGTACACGCGACCTCGGAACCGGCGGCGGATGCGAGGGTCCGCGCATACGACGGTGGCGAGCGTCGTCTTGCCGAATCCGCCGGCCCCCTGCAGCGCCGTCGTAATTCCGACCGCCTGACCGTCACCCCTAATCAGGCCGTGAACTACATGGTCCACTTCGGCTGGTCGTTTCACCACCCAACCCGGTGGTTCCTGCAGAGTGGGGGGCGGTGGATCGCTCTGCTGCGGTGAACTGTCCCCCTGGCGCCGCCACATCACCAGCGCCAGTGCGCCCATTGCCAGCGTCAGACCGACGGTCCACTCGACGGCATGGTCGCGGAGGCTCTCCAAGCCAAAAGGTAGCTTCCCCTCACCGGACGACAGAATGTTGATCGCTAAGCCGGTCAGGTTTGTGATCATGACCGTGAGTACGAGGTACAGGGCATACCTGGCGGCCTGTGCCCGGCGCCCACGTGCCATCTGATCCCCTGTAACGCTAGAGGTTGCCAGCGAGGTCTCCGTACCCGAGGTCGTCAACCCTGCCGTATGGACTGCCGGAGCCGAGGGCCGTCCTTAGGACCGAAGACGTGTGTCGTCGCCCCGGTTCGTTCTCGCCAGCTCTCCACCGGATGCGTTCGGGAGACTACCTAACGCAGTCTCGGAGTTGGGACCCCGGGTGTTCGGCGGCTGGTCGATGTCAGCGGGCGAGGGTGGCGTCGGTGGCCGGGCGGGCACCGGAGACGAAGGCGGCCAGGGCCGCGCCGTGCAGCACCCCGCCGGGCAGCGGATCGGCGGCCACCCGGGCCGCCAGCCGGCGTACCGGCAGTCGGTCGGGGCGGTGCGCGGCGGCGAGCACCAGGTTGCCGTACCGGCGGCCGCGCAGCATCCGGCGGTCCGCCACCAGGCACACGTCGGCGAAGACGGCGCGCAGCGTCGCCACCTGGGTACGGGAGAAGGTCAGCGGGGGCAGGTCGGTCACGTTGACCAGGTAGACGCCCTCCGGGCGCAGCGTCCGGGCAACCTCGGTGACGAACTCGACGCCGGCCACGTGGGCGGGCATCCGGGCGGCCCGGTAGATGTCGGCGAGCACCACGTCGTACCGGGCGGGCGGGGCGGCGGTCACCACGTCCCGGGCGTCGCCGACCGTCACCTCCACCTCCGGCGGCAGTGCCGGCAACTCCCGGCGGACCAGGTCGACCACCGCCGGATCCCGCTCCACCACCCGCTGCGCCGACCCGGGGCGGGTGGCGGCCAGCCAGCGGGGCAGGGTGAGCGCGCCACCGCCCAGGTGCAGCACCTCCAGCGGCCGGCCGGGCGGGGCGGCCAGGTCGAGCACCGCGGCCATCCGGCGGACGTACTCGAAGTGCAGGTGCCGGGGGTCGACGACGTCCACGTACGACTGGGCCACGCCGCCGGCCAGCAGCGTACGCCCGGTCCGCCGGGCCGGGTCGACGACCAGCGTGAGCTCGTCGGCGGGGCTGTCCATGGCGGGCCACGGTACCGGGTGGGCCGGCGGGCGCACCGCCCGCCGGCCCCTCGGTCAGCCGGCGGCCATCCCCGCGCCGGCCTCCTCGATGGCGTCGTCGATCCGCCGGGCCAGGTCGACGTCCGCGGCAGTCACCCCGTCGACCTGGCGGTTGCGCACGGTCAGCACGGCGCTGTCCGGCTCCGGCCGGCCGATCTGCGGGCCGCGTCCGAGGTCCACCCGGAGCTGGTCGATCCGGTCGAGCACCCGGTCCAGGTTGCCGGCGGGCAGCTCGATGGTCCGCACCAGCGACTGCCGGTCACTCGACCAGTACGGCAGCCGAGTGAGGGCCTCCCGCAGCTCCTGGTCGGTCAGCGGCGCGGCGGCGGACGCCGGCCCCACCAGGCCGCCGCCGGGTGCCGGCGGCGTCAGCAACTCCCGCAACCCGTCCGGTACGCGGAGCGACTCGACCAGGTCGCCGTCCGCCTCGGCCAGCGCGGCGAGGGTCGCCTCCGCCTGATAGCGGGCCTGCTCGGGGCTGCGACCACTGATCCGGGCCACCTCGGCCAGGAAGCCGGGCAGCTCCTCGTGCCGTTCGATGCCGTCCACCGGCACGACGTCGTGCAGCTTCACCGGCACCGCCTCCAGCAGCCGCTCGCGGGCCGCCTCGTCCAGCGCCCAGGCCAGCGCGAGCACGGTCGCCTCGGCACCCACCTTCGCGGTGGAGAAGTCGACACCGGCGCGGCGACCCACGTCGTCGACCAGATCGCGGTAGCCGAGGGTGGTCACCGCCGGGCCGGGCCGCGGCTGCGGCCGGGGGCGCTCCGGCATGCCGGCCGGCGGCGGGGCGGGTCCGCCGCGCGTGCTGTCCGGCTTGTGCCGCCCGGCCGGTGGGGGACCGGTCCGCCGCCCCCGGTCCAGGGAGGTGACCTGCTTGGACGCGCTCAGGCTCGCGCCGGTCTCGCTCGGCTGCCGACCCTGCTCCCGGGCCTGGCGGGCCAGCGCTCGACGGCGCTGGTTGTCGCCCTCCATCTGCTTGCGCATCGTCACACCTCGTTCCTCGTCGGACTGCTCGACGGTGAGCCTTCCCGGGTGCCCGGCACCGAAACGGCGGGCCGGCCGCCCCGGACGATCCGGCCGGCCGGCTTCATTCGCAGCGGGTGAGGGCCGGTCACCCGCCCGGCCGGCACGCTCGGGACGGACCGGAAATCTTCCGACGCACGCGGAAGGGAAGGTCGTCATGAAGAGGATCGTCGAGATCGTCCCCGCCCGACCCGGCTGGTACGCCCGCTGGCAGGTGACGCCCGAGGCCACCCGCTGCTATCCGGTGTCCCTCTGGGCACTGCTGGAGGAGGCCGACGGCACCGGCCGTGAGGTGGTCGGCGTCGACTGTGTCGGGCAGTGGCCCGGAGCGGACGACAACGAGGCGGGTGGGGAGTTCGTCCGCTATCTCTTCCAGACGCCCGATTCCGGGCCACCGGAGGACGCCGAGCCGCCCGGCGCGGAGCAGCTGCGGGAGAGCGGCCCGCGCCTGCAACCCGTCCCGGCCGCCTGAGCCTTTCTCCCGGCCCCCGACCCCTGGTCCCAGGGTCGGGGGCCACCCCTCTCCGGGGCGCCGCCCGGGTGGCCCACCGCCCGCCACGACGGAGTGTGGTCCCGGTCTCAGCGGCCTCCCGGCCGACGAAGATCGTCTGATGGTGGCGGCACGTCGGCCCGGCGTGTCGTGACCACGGAGTGCAGACGATCATGAATGAAATGTCGGCCCGACGGGTCGCCGCACTCTGTCAGCCGACCTCGCGGGTGTCGTCGCGGGCGACGGGGGGTGCCACCGCCAGCAGCTCGCCCAGGCCGGTGCGGTCCAGCAGTTGCTGGACCTGCGGGTTGGTGCCGCTGAGCCGGATGGGCCCGGTGCCGGCGCGGTGGATCAGCACGAGCGCGCTGAGCCCGGAGGAGTCACAGAGCCCGACCTCGGCGAAGTCGAGCAGCAGCTCCTGGCAGCCGTCCCGGCGCAGCTCGGCGGCGGCGGCCACCAGCTGTGGCGCGGTGTCGAAGTCCAAGTCGCCGGCCAGCCGGAGTCGGGCGCGACCGGCGTCGAGCCGGTGCACCTCGATGGTCAACAGCTGGGCGGGCATGACTCCATTGTTCCCAGCCCGTCCCGCCGGGGAAACCCCGGGGTGGCTCAGGCCGACGTGGCGGTGTCCGCCTGGGACAGGTCGGCGCGCTCGCCGGGCTGCGGCCGGGCGAGCAGGCCGGTGACACCGGTCATGTCGAGGATCGTCTCCAGGAAGCGCGGCGTGGCACGCAGCCGGAGGGCGGTGCCACCCTGCTGACCCTCCCGCCAGGCGTGCACGATCACCGCCAGGCCGGTGCTGTCGATGAAGAGCAGATCGGCGAAGTCCAGCACGATGACGGGCGGAGCCTCGGCCAACAGCCGGTCCACCTCGGTGCGCAGCGGTGCGGCGGTGGTGAAGGCCAGGTCACCGCCGATCAGGACGACCGGGGCGTGCGGGTCGGTGCGGTCGACGGAGATGGTCAGCGGGGTCGCCTCGGGCTTCCTCCGTTGGGACACCACACTCACGCCTTTCCGTCGGCTGTCGATCGGGAAACAAGGGCCGTCCAGATCGTAACAACCCGGCAACCACCCCGCCCGGTGACGAGCGCCCGGCCGGCTCACGCGCCCGTAGGAGTGGCGGTCCCGGCATACCGGCGTAGGGTGGGGCGAAGAGATTGGAACACACTGGCTGTTTCCGGTGGACCGCGGGTATCGACGCCGCGGATGTCGACAAGGAGTGGGGCTCAAGCTGGTGACTGCTGCCGACGTCAGGGACTGGGACCCGGGCGACGGACGGATCTCCACGCCGAGTGCCGCACGGGCCCCGGCCCGGTCCGCCGCCGTCCCGGCCCGGTCCGCCCTGCCCCCGTTGGCTCCGGACCGCGACCTCGCCACGCCCGACTGGTCGGAGGTGGTCGAGCACTTCCGTGAGGGCCTGATCGTCTGCGACGCCGACGGCGTGGTGCGGCACGTCAGCCCCGTCGCCGAGCGGCTGCTGCCCGAGGTCCGCGCCGGCGCGGTGCTCGAGGCCACCGGCCTGGCACCGTTCACCGGCAGCGGGCCGGCCGAGTTCACCCACCGGGAGCGCCGGCTGCGGATGCGCCAGGTCCCGCTCTCGGCCGCCCGCTGCTGCTGGTACGTCGAGGACGTCACCGAGAGCGTCAGCCGGGCGGACGCGCTGCTGGCCGAGCGGGCCCGCTCAGCGTTCCTGGCGGTGGTCGGGGAGAAGCTCGGCAACCCGCTGCACCCCGACCGGGCCGCCGCCGCCGTGGTCCGGCTCGCCGTGCCCACCCTCGCCGACGTCGCCGTGCTGGTGCTGGCCCCGCGCTCGGGGCGGGCCCGCTGGTGGCGGGCCTCCCGCAGCGACGACGAGGCCCCGGCGGTGGACAGCGGCATGCTCAGCTCGACGGCGCTGCCGGCGGCGATCGCCGAGGGCCTCGGCGGCGTCGAGCCGCACACCCTGGACTGGCTGGTCGAGCAGGCGGTGGAGGCCGGCTGGCTGCCCGGGCTGACGACCGGCGAGGCCACCGCCCGGGTGGTGCCGCTGCCCGGTCGTGACGATCCGGTCGGCGTGCTGCTGGTCGCCCGGCGCACCGCCCGCTGGTACGACGAGGCCGACATCGACCTGGTCCGCGCCTTCGCCGGCCGGGCCGGGGCGGCCCTGACCACCGCGGTGCTCTATCGCGACCAGGCCGAGGTCGCCGACACCCTCCAGGCCAGCCTGGTGCCGGTCGAGCCGACCCCGGCGACCGGCGTGCAGTGGGGTACGGCGTACCGGCCGGCGCAGGCCGGACTGCGCATCGGCGGCGACTTCTACGGTTCGCACCGGCTCGCCGACGGCGGCTCGGTCTTCTTCCTCGGCGACGTCTCCGGCAAGGGGGTGGAGGCGGCGGTCTTCACCGGGCAGCTCCGCCAGTGCCTCCAGGCGCTGCACCGGGTCGAGTCGCAACCGGGCCGGCTGCTGAAACTGCTCAACGACGCGCTGCTGGAGACCACCCAGGCGCACGGCCAGGGCCGGTTCGCCACGATGGTGCTGGGCGTGGTGCGCCCGCACCGCGACGGCAGCCTGACCCTCACCATGGCCGGCGGTGGCCATCTCCCACCGCTGCTGCTGCGGGCCTCCGGCGAGGTCGAGGCGGTGCCGCTGAGCGGAATGCTCATCGGCGTCGTCCCCGACCCCCGCATCGGGGAGGTCACCGTCCGGCTGGAGCCCGGCGAGACCTGCCTGCTCTACAGCGACGGGGTCACCGAGGCGCGCGGCGGGCGGCGGGGCGACGAGCAGTTCGGCACCGACCGGCTGCTGACCGCCGTCTCCGGCTGCGCGCGCATGCCGGCGCCGGCGCTCGCCGAGCGGGTCGAGCAGGTGACTTGCGACTGGCTGGCGCACGGCGACCACGACGACATCGCCGTGCTGGCGCTCCGGGCGACCGGCACCGGCACCCGGGCGCCCCGCCACCTGCACGCGGTGCCCAACCGGGCCCCCGCCGACGACCCGAGGGAGAGCAGCGCGTGACCGCGACCAGCACGGCGGCCGACCCGGCCCACGCCTACCCCGGCTATCTGGAGTTCCTGGCCGACGCCGACGAGTACGGCGCGGTCGAGGTGGCGCTCGGGCTGATCGAGGCGGGGGTGCCCGCCGAGCGGGTGCTGCTGGACCTGGTCGCCCCGGCGCAGGCCGAGGTGGGGGAGCGCTGGGCGCGTAACGAGTGGAGCGTGGCCCAGGAGCACGCCGCGACGCACATCAGCGAGCGGGTGGTGGCGGCGGTCGCCGCGTACGCCAACCCGCGCCCGGAGCGCGGCCGGATCGTGGTCGCCTGCATGGACGGGGAGTGGCACGCGCTGCCGCCCCGGCTGGTGGCGGAGGTGCTGCGGCTGCGTGGCTGGCAGGTGACCTTCCTCGGGGCCAGCGTGCCGGCCGCGCACCTGGTGTCGTACCTGCACCGGTACGACGCCGACGCGGTCGCGCTGGCCTGCGCGCTGCCGATGCGGCTGCCGTACGCGCACCGGATGATCGAGGCGTGCCGCCGGGCGGACGTGCCGGTGCTGGTGGGCGGGCGCGGCTTCGGCGACGACGGGCGTTGGGCGGCCCGGCTCGGGGTGCCGTGGGCGCCGGACGCGCCGTCGGCCGCCGACCTGGTGGCCGACGAGCGGGCGCTGCGCCGGGTCACCCCGGCCCGGCTGGACCACCTGGCCGACGACGAGTACGCGAGCCTGGTGAAGCGGCGCGGCGAGCTGATCGACAGTGCCCTGGCGGACCTGCGGGAGCGGGTGCCGAGCGTCAACGACTACACCGACGCGCAGCTCGACTCGACCATCAGCGACCTCGGCTACATCGTCGACTTCCTGGCCGCCGCGCTCTTCGTCGACGACGGCACGCTCTTCACCGAGTTCGTCGGCTGGCTGGTGTCGATCCTGACCAGTCGGGGGGTGCCGGCCGGCGCGGTGGGGTTGACCCTGGAGCACTACGGCCAGCTGCTGCGGGACTTCCCCCGCGCGGCGGCGTTCCTGGCGCAGAGCCGCGTCCTGGTCTCGGCGGCGGCGGGGCGCTGAGGACGGCCCGACCCCCTGCTTATACTTGCTCCACTGCAAGCATCCGCCTGCGGTGGAGCGAGGGGGGCCACGGTGACCTTCACCGTCGCGTACGCCCGCCGGGACGGCGCGCCCGTGTGCCTGCGCCTCGCCGGTGAGCTCGACATGAGCAGCGCCCCGCAGCTCAACGCCGCGATCGACGGGCTGGTCGCCGACGGCGTCCGGCAGTTCCTGGTCGACCTGACCGAGCTCACCTTCTGCGACTCGACCGGCATCGCGGCCTTCGTCCGCGGCGACAACCGCGCCTCCGTCGACGGCGGCTGGTTGCGGGTCACCGGCGCGACCGGGCGGGTCGCCCGGGTGCTCCAGGTGACCGGTCTCGCCGAGGTCCTGACGTACGACGCGGTGCCCGACCCGAGGTCGCAGTCGGCCTCGTGATGGGCTAGATTTCGCCCGCCAACAGGTGACCGTGCGGTCGCTGTTCCGCCTTCTAGACGAAGCAGGTAGATCCATGGGTCCAGGCACCCCGAGCCCCGTCCGCATCCTGGTGGTGGACGACGATCCCGGTGACGTCCTGATGATCGAGGAGGCCCTCGCGGACTCCGACGTCGAGAAGGTCATCGACGTGGTCAGCGACGGCCAGGAGGCGATGGAGTTCCTCCGCCGGGAGGGCCGGCACACCGACGCGCACCGCCCCGACGTGATCCTGCTCGACCTGAACATGCCGCGGATGGACGGCCGGCAGGTGCTCGGCGAGGTGAAGCAGGACGAGGACCTGCGGACCATCCCGATCGTGGTGCTGACCACCTCGAACGCGGACACCGACATCGTCGGCAGCTACACCCTCCAGGCGAACGCGTACGTGACGAAGCCGATCGACCTGGACGACTTCAACGACGTGGTGCGCCGGATCGACGAGTTCTTCGGCCGGGTGGTGGTGCTGCCCAAGCGGGGCTGACCGCGACCTGCGGATGCTGAACATTTTCCGCCAACCGCCCCGGCCGGGCCCGGCACCGTCCAGGATCGGCGGGTGGGGGAAGGAAACAGCAGCTGCCTGGGGGGCGACAGTATGAGGTTCTCCGTCGTCGGGACCGGTTACGACCAGCGGCAGGTCGATTCCTGCCTGGACGAGCTGGCGGTCCGGTTGAGTCGGCTCGCGGCGCGCGCGGAGAGCGCCGCCGGGGTGGGCCGCGAGTGGGACGGGATCCGGCAGGAGGCGACCGTCCTGCGCGACCTGCTGGCCGGGCCGGTGGACGGTGACGTGGTGGCGGTGCGCGCGGGTGCGGCGACCGTCGAGCGGGAGGCGGCCGACCTGCTGGCCCGCGCCCGCGGCGAACTCGACGCCGCCCGCGAGGAGGCCCGTCAGGTCCGGGAGCGGGCGTACGCGGAGGCGGTGCGGGCGCGCCGGGACCTCGAGGCCGCGCTGCTGGCCCGGCACCGGCGCGCGGCCCGGGTGGACGACCTGCTGGCCGGCGTGGCCGTCGACCCGGTGCCGGCCGACACGCCCACCGCCGCGGCCGGCGTCCCGGTGACCCGGGCGGCGGGTCCGGCGACCGACGCGACGCAGGAGCCGCCGGGCGAGCGCAGCGCCGCCTGAACCGTGCTCAGACCAGCACGTCGACCACCGTGGTGGCCCGCTTCTCGTGCTTGGCGTACGCGCCGGGGAATGCGGAGCTCTGCACGGCCTGGGCCGCGTCGGTGACGCTGAGCTCCTGCCAGTCGGGCACCTCCTTCAGCGCCGCGTAGAACGCCCGGGCCGCGTACGCGGGGCGCATCAGCTGGGCCACGCTGCCCCAGCCGCTGCTCGGGCGCTGCTGGAACAGCCCGAGCGAGTCGTGGTCGGCGCCGCTGCCCTGGTGCGGATAGTCGTACGACTCGGGCAGCACGTCGCTGGCCAGGTTGTGCAGGTCGCTCTCCTGCATGGCGGTGGCGAGCGCCACCACCAGGGCGCGGCGCGGCATCCGCATGTCCCGTCCGACGTCCACGATGACCTTGGCGTTGTCCATCTGGCGCTGGTCGAGTCCGGCGACCGGGCGGGGCCGTTGCGGCGTGACGGGCCGGCGCGCCGGGGTCGCGGTGGCGGTGGGGCGGACACCCGCGGTCGGGGTGACGGGCGGGGCACCGCGCTGGAAGTCACGGGAGGCGCGCTGGTCGGCCGCGGCTCGGTCCGCGAGGACCTCCCGGACGGGCTCGTGCCGTTGCCCGGTGTCCCGGGCGCCGACGACGGCGACGAGGCCGAGACAGCAGCTGACGCCGGTGGCCACGGCGACCCGGGCCGGGGTGGAGGCGAGGGGCCGTCGCCGGGGCGGCGGCGGGGTCCGGTGGCGTCCGATCATCCGTTCGGCTGATGCGACGTCGGTGGAGCGGTCAGCGGGTCGCGCCTCGGTCGTCTGCTGCGTGGGGGAGTCGTCGGGATGCACCCGCCGAGGCTAGAGAGCCACGCGGCCGTTGCCATCGGGATAGTTGGTGCCTTGAGTCACAATTTGCCGCTATCCGTCCGCACAATCAGCCCAGATGACTATGAAACAGGCTCACCGGTTCCATCGTAAATATCCGGCAAGTCGCCCTTGGTGGTGCAAAGACCCCCGAAGATCGTCTTTCCCGGTCGGCGGGCGGCCATCGGCCGTTCGGCCCGGGTGGGCATCGGCCTCATCGGTGGCATCGGCTCCACCGTGGGCCCGAAGGCCCGGCCCGGTGATCGGCGACCGGCGGGCGACCGCCGCTCGGTACGATGCGGACGGTGACCGGGCACGTGAGCGACGAACCGCCGGCAGGCGAGCCGAACCGAGGCCGACGGGGACTCGTCGTCGGCCTCCTCGCCGGCCTGCTCGCCGCGGTGCTCGCCGGCCACCGGGCGGTCCCCAACGTGCACGGCCTCGGCAGTCTCCTGGACAGTGCCACCCCGCTGCTCGGTCTCGGCGTACCCCTGCTCGCCCTCGTGGCGCTGCTGCGCCGCTCCCGGCCGGCGCTCGCGGCCGTGTTGGTGCCGGCGGTCGTCTGGCTGGCCCTGTACGGCGGCGAGTGGCTGCCCCCGGCCGCCGGCGCCGGGCCGGCCGCCGTGCGGGTGGCCAGCCAGAACCTCCGCTCCGGCAACCCCGACCCGAGCGCGACCGTCGACGCGCTCGCCGCCTCCGGGGCCGACCTGATCGCTCTGCAGGAGGTCGACGACGACCGGCAGATCGACGCCGCCCTCGGCGGGCGCTACCCGCACCGGGCGACCGTCTCCACGGTCGCCCTCTGGAGTCGCTGGCCGATCCGCGGCTCCACCGGCGTCGACACCGGGCTCGGCTGGACCCGGGCGCTGCGCGCCGTCGTCGCCGCCCCCGACGGTGACCTGGTGGTCTACGTGGTCCACCTCGGCTCGGCCCGCGCCGGGGACACCGCCACCCGGGACGAGACGGTCGCCGCGCTGGCCGCCACCCTGCGCGCCGACCACGCGCCCCGGCTGGTGGTGCTCGGCGACCTCAACACCGCCCCCACCGACCGGGTCTTCGCGCCGCTCGCCCGGCTGCTGCACGACGCCCAGAGCGACGCCGGGCAGGGCTTCGGGTTCACCTGGCCGGCACCGGTGCCGGTGACCCGACCGGACCACGTCCTCTACCGGGGGCTCACCCCCACCTCGGCCGGGGTGCTGCACACGCCGGACAGTGACCACCGCGCGGTCACCGCCGGATTCCGCTGGTAGTCAGTGCCGCCCGTTCTCCGCCGGGGTGACGGTCAGCCGGTGGCGGGAGTTGTCCCCACTGGAGAAGGGCCAGAGGCGGTCCGCGTGCTCCACCAGCTCGGCCAGCTGCTGCCGGCTCAACCCGGCCGACGAGATCTGCGCGCGCACGTCGGCGCGGTAGCGGCCGTCGTCGTCGCGGCCCAGCTTCGCCTCCGCGGTCACCTGCACCGTGTGCGCCTCGTCGGTGATCCCGCCGGCCGCCTCCACCGCCGCGTGGTGCAGGCACGAGGCGAACGCGGCGGCCAGCAGCTGTTCGGGGGTCAGCCCGGTGCAGTGCGGCGCCAACGGCGACGCCAGCGCCGAGGAGAGCCCTCCGTCGTCGGTGCGTACGTGGCCGCCCGCCGCGGTCGCGGTGGCCTCATGCAGCCAGGAACTCGGATCCGGCATCGCGTTCCTCCCGTCGCTCACCGGCCCGGGTTCCCGACCCCGCCCGGGTGAAACCGCCGGGGTGCCGCGTCAGCCGCCCCAGGCGGTCGGCGGCCCGTCCAGCGCCACCGCCTCGGTCGCCTCGGTCGCCGCCCGCTCGGTCCACCGGGACACCGTCCCGTTGCGCTGCCGCGGCGGGGTCGCGAGCATCGGCACGTACACCCGGGCGTCCACCACCTCGGCCAGCACCAGGGCGGCCATCAGGCTGGTCGGTCGGCTCGACGGGTCGTCGGCGAGGCAGCGCCGGCACAGGTCGGCCACCTCGGCGGGCAGCCTCTCGATCTCCGGCAGCGGCTCCGGCGCCTGCCGCCGACGTTCCCCCAGCAACTGGGTGGTGCTGCTGGCCGCGTACGGCAGCCGACCGGTCAGGCAGTAGTAGAGCAGCACGCCGAGGGCGTACATGTCCGCGGCCGGGGTGGCCGGCTGCCGGTCCAGCTGCTCCGGTGCCAGATAGGCCGGGGTGCCCACCACGATCCCGTCCGGCGTGCGGTCCGGCGCGCCGGCCGGAGTGGCGATGCCGAAGTCGAGGACCTTCACCCCGGCCGGGGTGAGCATCACGTTGGCCGGCTTCACGTCCCGGTGCACGATGCCGTGCGCGTGCGCGGCGGCCAGCGCGGCGCTCACCTCGGCGCAGACCCGTACCGCGATCCGCCAGTCGAGCGGACCCTCGCGCAGGTGGACGGCGAGCGTCTCGCCCTCGGCCAACTCCATCACGATGTACGGCAGCTCGCGCCCGGGCACCGACGCGGCGGTGCCGAAGTCGTGCACGCTGGCCACGTTCGGGTGCACCAGCCGGGCGGCCGAGCGGGCCTCGTCCCGGATCCGCTCCACGGACGCCGCCTCGTGGTCGAGGCCGGGGGAGATGAGTTTGACCGCCACCGGTCGGTCCAGCACGAGATCGTGGGCGCGCCACACCTCGGACATGCCGCCGATGCCGATGCGCTGTTCGAGCCGGTACCGCCCGCCCAGCGTCCTCATCGATCGCTCCTCGCCCTCGTCCCGCCGGTGACACCGGCACTTCGGGACGCGGTACCCGGCGTCCGAGCTGGGCAAACCGCCGGGAGCGTCGTCGCACGCGCGGTAGCTTGCCCAGCAGGGACGACGCTGACGCGGCGTGACGAGTCCATGGCGGAGGGTGGTGCAGGGTGGGTGTGGTGAGCGTACGGTTCGTCGGCGGACCGGCCGACGAACTGGTCCGGGAGCTGCCCGCCGACCCGGACGGCGAGCCCCCGCGACGCTGGATCGTGCGGCACCCCGGCGGGCAGCCGTCCCCGGCCGGCGGCGGGCCCGACCACCTCTACGAACGGGACCGCCGCGACGGCTACGGCGTCTGGACCATGCGCTTCGTCCGGACCGACCCGTTCGGCGACACCGAGTGACCGGCCGGGCGGCGCTCGGGTACGGGGTGCACCGCCCGCACAGCTGGTACACAGGATCGGGACAGGGCCGGTACAGCGACCGCGCCCACGATGGGGGACATGGTCATGGAGGGGCAGGCCGCGCAGGGCCGGATCGAGCTGCGCCGACCGGACGGCGAGCCGGTCCGGGTGCTGGTGGTGGACGACGAGCCGACCCTGACCGACCTGCTGTCGATGGCCCTGCGCTATGAGGGCTGGCAGGTGCGCAGCGCCGGCAACGGCATGGCGGCGTTGAGCACCGCCCGGCAGTTCCAGCCGGACGCGGTGGTGCTCGACGTGATGCTGCCCGACCTCGACGGCTTCCAGGTGCTGCGCCGGCTGCGCGAGCAGACCCCCACGGTGCCGGTGCTCTTCCTGACCGCGCGGGACGCGGTGGAGGAGCGGATCGCCGGGCTCACCGTCGGCGGCGACGACTACGTCACCAAGCCGTTCAGCCTGGAGGAGGTGATCGCCCGGCTGCGCGCGCTGCTGCGCCGCTCCGGGTTCGCCGTGGCCGCCCGGGAGGACGCCGTGCTCACCGTCGGCGACCTCACCCTCGACGAGGACAGCCACGAGGTACGCCGGGGGCCGGACATGATCACCCTCACCGCCACCGAGTTCGAACTGCTCCGCTATCTGATGCGCAACCCGCGCCGGGTGCTGAGCAAGGCGCAGATCCTCGACCGGGTCTGGAACTACGACTTCGGCGGCCAGGCCAACGTCGTGGAGCTCTACATCTCGTACCTGCGGAAGAAGATCGACGCCGGCCGGGAGCCGATGATCCACACGCTGCGCGGCGCGGGGTATGTCCTCAAGCCCGCCGAGTGACCTGGCCGGGCGGCTGCGGGCCCGGCTCGCCGGCTGGACCCTGCGCCGTCGGCTGGTGGTCTCCGTGGTGGCGCTGCTCGCCCTGGTCAGCATCGGCGTCGGCGGCCTGACCACGGTCGCGCTGCGACACTTCCTGATCACCCAGGTCGACAACCAGCTCACCGCGGGTGACCGCCGGCGCGAGGACGTGCCGCCGTTCTTCCGCGATCCGGCGTCGTTCCCCCGCACCCCTCAGTCGTGCGGGCCGGAACCGCCACCGGGCTTCCCGTCCGGTTCGGTGGCGGTCAAGGTGGTGGGCGGGCAGGTCACCTGCAGCCGGATCCGGACCGCCGCCGGCACCGCCGAGTCGCTGCCGGCCGGCGAGGTGACCCCACTGACCCGGCTGCCCACCGACGGCCGGCCGCGCACCGTGGACCTCGGCGACCACGGCGACTACCGGGCCGTCGCGCGGCAGGTGTCCGACGGCGACGTCCTGGTGTTCGCCTACCCGCTCGGCCGGGTGCAGGAGATCGTCATGTGGATGGTCCTCGCCCAGGCCGGGGTGGTCACCGCCGGCCTGGTGATCGCCGGGCTCCTCGGCGCGCTCATCGTCCGGGCCGCCCTCCGCCCGCTCAACCGGGTCGCCGCCACCGCCGCCCGGGTCGCCGAGCTGCCCCTGGACCGGGGCGAGGTGGCCCTGTCGGTGCGGGTGCCGGCGTCCGACACGGACCCGCGTACCGAGGTGGGTCAGGTGGGCGGCGCGCTGAACCGGATGCTGGGCCACGTCGCCGCCGCGCTGGCCGCGCGGCAGGCCAGCGAGACGCGGGTACGCCAGTTCGTCGCGGACGCCAGCCACGAGCTGCGTACGCCCCTGGCGGCCATCCGGGGCTATGCGGAGGTGGCCCGGCGCGGGCGGGACCGGGTGCCCCCGGACGTGGCCCACGCGCTGCGCCGGGTGGAGTCCGAGGGCACCCGGATGACCAGCCTCGTCGACGACCTGCTGCTGCTGGCCCGGCTGGACTCCGGCCGACCCCTGGTGGCCGAGCCGGTGGACCTGACCGCGCTCGTGGTCGACGCGGTCAGCGACGCGCACGTCGCCGGCCCGGAGCACCACTGGCAGCTCGACCTGCCCGACGAGCCGATGGGCGTGACCGGCGACGCGCCCCGGCTGCACCAGGTGGTCGCGAACCTGCTCGGCAACGCCCGGGTGCACACCCCGCCCGGCACCACGGTGACCACCCGACTCGCCCCGGTCGACGGTGGCGTCGAGCTGAGCGTCGTCGACGACGGGCCCGGTGTGCCGCCCGACCTGCAGGCGGAGGTCTTCGAGCGGTTCGCCCGCGGGGACAGCTCCCGGTCCCGGGAGCACGGGAGCACCGGCCTCGGCCTGGCCATCGTGGCCGCCGTGGTGGAGGCCCACCACGGCCGGGTGGAGCTGGCCAGCCGCCCCGGCCGTACCGCCTTCACCGTGTGGCTGCCCGGTTCCACAGCCGACGCATAGGTCGCTCACGGGACCGGGTCAGCGGGCTCCCGGAGGCTTCCCGGCATGGACAGAACAGAGCGCCTGCTGACCGCGCCCGGGGCGCCGACGGACCCCGAACCCCCGTCGGCACCCACGCCCGCCGTGACCGGCCCCGAACCCGTCCGGTGGCCGGGTGACCGACCGGCCGATCCCCGGTGGACCCGGCCGGCCCTGGCGGCCCTGCTGCTGGTCACCGGGCTGCTCTACCTGTGGGGGCTGGGCGCGTCCGGCTGGGCCAACTCGTTCTACTCTGCGGCGGCGCAGGCCGGCGCCCAGAGCTGGCAGGCGTTCTTCTACGGCTCGTCCGACGCGGCGAACTCCATCACGGTGGACAAGACGCCGGCCGCGCTCTGGCTGATGGCCCTGTCGGTGCGGATCTTCGGGCTGAGCAGCTGGTCGATCCTGGTGCCGCAGGCGCTGCTCGGCGTCGCCTCGGTCGGCGTCCTGTTCGCCACCGTCCGCCGCTGGCACGGTGCGGTGGCCGGTCTGCTCGCCGGCGCGGTGCTCGCCACCACCCCGGTCGCCGCGCTGATGTTCCGGTTCAACAACCCCGACGCGCTGCTGGTCCTGCTCCTCGTCGCCGCCGCGTACGCCACGGTCCGCGCGGTGGAGACGGCGAGCACCCGGTGGCTCGCGCTGGTCGGCGTGCTGGTCGGCCTCGGCTTCCTCACCAAGATGCTCCAGGCGTTCCTGGTGATCCCGGTCTTCGCCGGGGTGTACCTGCTGGCCGCGCCGACCGGGCGGTGGCGTCGCGTGGGGCAGCTGCTGCTGTCCGGGCTGGCGCTGCTGGTCACCGCCGGCTGGTGGGTGGCGATCGTGGAACTCGTGCCCTCCGGCGCCCGCCCCTGGATCGGCGGGTCGCAGCACGACAGCATCCTGGAGCTGACCCTCGGCTACAACGGTCTCGGCCGGCTCACCGGCGACGAGGAGGGCCGGGTCGGCGGTGGTGGGCCGATGGGCGGTGGCGGTCCGTTCTCCGGGCAGACCGGCTGGCTGCGGATGTTCGACACCGAGGTCGGCGGGCAGGTGTCCTGGCTGCTGCCGGCCGCGCTGGTCCTGCTGGTGGCGGCCCTGGTGCTGGTCGGTCGGGCGCCCCGGACCGACCGGCGGCGGGCCGGCCTGCTGCTCTGGGGCGGCTGGCTGCTGGTCACCGGGCTGGTCTTCAGCTTCATGTCCGGCATCTTCCACGCGTACTACACGGTGGCGCTCGCCCCGGCCGTCGGCGCGCTGGTGGGCATCGAGCGCCACCCTGCTCTGGCAGGAGCGGACCGCCGCGGCCGGACCGGTGGAGCCCGTCCCGCCGGCCGCCGCCCGGTGGCGCGCCCCGGCCGCCACCGCCGTGCTCGCCCTCACCCTCGTGCTCACCGCCTGGTGGTCGTGGCGACTGCTCACCCGCAGCGCCGACTGGCAGCCGTGGCTGCGGATCGCGGTGATCGTGGCCGGGCTCGCCGCCGCGGTGCTGGTCGTACTGGTCGACCGTTTGCCCCGCCGGGCCGTCGCGCTGGTGCTGGCGCTCGGCGTGGCCGCCGCGCTGGCCGGTCCGGTGGGCTACGCGGTGCAGACCGCCGCCACCCCGCACACCGGCTCCATCCCCACCGCCGGCCCGTTCGTCCAGGGCGCCTTCGGTCCCGGCCGGGGCGGCTTCCCCGGCGGCCGGTTCCCGGGCGGCGAGTTCCCCGGCTTCCCGGGCGGCACCGGTCAGACCGGCGGCACGGGTCAGGACGGCGGCACGCGCCAGAACGACGGCACCGGTCAGGTTCCCGGTTTCCCCGGCGGCGGGCAGAACGGGCAGCTGCCGCCGGGCCTGCCGGGCGTGCCGGGCAGCACCGGCGGGCAGACCGGGCAGTTCCCGGGCTTCCCGGACGGCCGCGGCACCCGGAGCGGCGGCCCGGGCGGTCTGCTGGACGCCCGCGAGCCGAGCGCCGAGATGACGGCGCTGCTGACGGCGGACGCCGACGCGTACACCTGGGTGGCGGCGACGATCGGGTCGAACAACGCCGCCGGCTACCAGCTCGCCACCGGGCGGCCGGTGATGGCGATCGGCGGCTTCAACGGCAGCGACCCGTCACCGACCCTCGCCCGGTTCCAGCGGTACGTCGCCGAGGGGAAGATCCACTACTTCCTCGGTGGCGCCGGGTTCCGGGCCGACGGCGGCAGCAGCGCCTCCCGGGAGATCGCCGCCTGGGTCGCCGGGCACTACGCCGCGAAGACCGTCGACGGGGTCACCGTCTATGACCTGACCAGCGGACAGTGAGGGGGAGCGCGATGAGCACGTCCCCTCGGTCCGCCGTCCGGGCCCGGCCGACGACGCCGGCCGCCGTGCTCGACGTGGTGGTGCCGGTCCACAACGAGGAGCGGGACCTCGGCCCCTGCGTACGCCGGCTGCACGCGCACCTGACCGCACACTTCCCGTACCCGTTCCGGATCACCGTCGCGGACAACGCCAGCGTCGACGGCACCCTCGCGGTGGCCCGTACGCTCGCCGCGGAGCTGCCGGACGTGGCGGTGCTGCACCTGCCCGCCAAGGGGCGCGGACGCGCCCTGCGGGCGGCCTGGTCGGCGTCGCCGGCCCCGGTGCTGGCCTATCTGGACGTCGACCTCTCCACCGACCTGGCGGCCCTGCTGCCGCTGGTCGCGCCGCTCATCTCCGGCCACTCCGACCTGGCCATCGGCACCCGGCTGGCGCGCACCTCCCGGGTGGTCCGGGGCGCCAAGCGGGAGGTCATCTCGCGCGGCTACAACCTGCTGCTGCGGGGCACCCTGGCGGTGCGGTTCTCCGACGCGCAGTGCGGCTTCAAGGCGATCCGGGCCGACGTGGCCGCCCGCCTGCTGCCGCTGGTCCGGGACACCGGCTGGTTCTTCGACACCGAGCTGCTGGTGCTGGCGCAGCGGGCCGGGCTGCGCATCCACGAGGTGCCGGTGGACTGGGTGGACGACCCGGACAGCCGGGTCGACATCGTGGCCACCGCCCTGGCCGACCTGCGCGGCATCGGCCGGCTGGCCCGGGCGCTGGTGACGGGCGCGCTGCCGCTGGCCGAGCTGCGGGCGCAGCTGGGCCGGGCCCCGCTCACGCCGCCCCCGGCCCGGGTGCCGGTGGGGCTGCCCCGACAACTGGTCCGGTTCGCCGCCGTCGGGGTGGCCAGCACGCTGGCCTACCTGGCGCTGTTCGTGGCGACCCGGGGCGTGCTCGGGGCCCAGGCGGCGAACCTGCTGGCCCTGCTGGTGACGGCGGTGGCGAACACCGCCGCGAACCGGCGGCTCACCTTCGGCGTCACCGGCCGCCGGCACGCCGGCCGGCATCACCTGCAGGGCCTGCTCGCCCTGGCGCTGGGCCTGGCGCTCACCAGCGGCTCGCTCGCCGTCCTGCACGCCGGCACGACGCCGTCCCGCCCGCTGGAGCTGACCGTGCTGGTCGCCGCGAACCTGGTGGCCACCGTGTCGCGGTTCGTCCTGCTCCGCCTCGCCATGCACCACGGGCGGACCTGACGTCGGGAGGTCGGGGTGGCGAGCCGCCGGTAGAAGTCGAGACTGCGGGCCATGTCGGTGACGACGAGGCCGATGAAGTCGAAGCGAGGTGCCATGCGGCCACGCCAGGACCGGTCCCGGCCGGCCGTCTCGAACGAAACGGACGGCGGTGGAGTGGTCCGTGTGCCCCGCACGCCCGGCTCGTCCGGGCTAGTGTCGAGGACAACTCCGGCTATACGGGTCAAAAGCCGCTTATCGGCGTACCCGGTCGGTGCCACGACGGCGAGGGAAGGAAACGGTCGATGATGCACCTGGCCTACCTGGACGCGGGTTCCGGCAGCCTGATCGTGCAGGCAGTGGTCGGCGGCGTGGCGGGTGTGGCGGTCGCGGCCAAGCTCTACTGGCGCCGGCTGGTCGGCCGGTTCCGCCCCCGGCCGACCGACCCGGCCCCGGCCGACCCGCTGCCGGCCGACCCGGACGGCGTGCCCCGGCGCCAGTCCGCCGACATCTGACCGGGCCCGGCGATGACCGCCACCGACACCCGGGTGGAACCGGGCTCCTTCCGCGACCCGGGCAACCGGGTCTTCCACCGCGGCACCGAGGTGCTGCGCGGCCTCGACGAGCGGTCGGCCGCGGACTGGCGGGCCCTGGCGGCCAGCGACTTCTTCCGCGCCCTGCTCGCCGACGGCCGGGTCTGCGGCACCGAGGAGGTCGCCGCGACCCCGCCCTGGTCCGCGGTGCTCCGGCACGAGCGCATCCCGTTCGTCTCGCACCCGTACGAGTGGTCGTCCGGGATGCTGCGCGAGGCCGCCCTGCTGCACCTGGAGATCCTGCGGGAGGCCGTCGCGGCCGGCTTCACCACCAAGGACGGCTCGGCCTACAACCTCCAGTGGCGCGGCGCGTACCCCGTCTTCATCGACGTCGGCTCGTTCACGCCGCTGCGCGACGGCGAACCCTGGGCCGGCTACCGGCAGTTCTGCCAGACCCTGCTCTGCCCGCTGCTGCTCCAGGCCCACCTCGGGGTGGACTTCCAGCCGTGGCTACGGGCCCGGGTCGACGGCATCGACCCGGAACAGCTGCGCCCGCTCTTCCGCGGCAGCCGCCGGCTGCTGCCCGGCGTGCTCACCCACGTGCACCTGCACGGCGCGATGCAGCAGCGCAACGCCCGGGCCAGCACCGCCGACGTCCGGGCCCAGCTGCGGGCCGCCGGCTACTCCCGGGAGCTGGCGGCGGCGACCGTACGCGGGCTGGAGAAGCTGGTCCGCCGGCTGGACCGGCGGCCGGGGGAGAGCCACTGGGCGGACTACCAGCGCACCTGCGCCTACTCGGCGGCGGACCGGCTGGCCAAGGAGCGCTTCGTCGACCGGGCGGTGGCCGCCGCCGGCTCACCCGCGCTCGCGGTCGACCTGGGCGCCAACGACGGCCGGTACGCGCGCATCGCCGCCCGGCACGCCGGCTACGTGGTCGCCGTCGAGCAGGATCCCGCCGTGGTCGACGCGCTCTGGCGGGCGCTGCACGCCGAGGGGGAGCGGCGCATCCTGCCGCTGGTGATGGACCTCGCCGACCCGTCGCCCGGCGGTGGCTGGCGCGGCGTCGAGCGGGCCGGCTTCGCCGCGCGTACCCGGGCGGACGTGGTGCTCGCCCTGGCCGTGGCGCACCACCTCGCGATCGGCCGGAACGTGCCGCTGGCCGAGGTGGTGGACCAGTTCGTCGGGTTCGGTGTGCCCGGTGGCCGGCTGGTGGTGGAGTTCGTGCACCCGGAGGACCCGATGGCCCGCCGGCTGCTGGCCAACAAGCCGGACGGCCTCTTCCCCGACTACCGCCGGGAGGAGTTCGAACGGCTGCTCGCCGCGCGCTGCCGGGTCGAGCGTCGCTGGGAGCTGCCCTCCGGCACCCGGACGCTCTACCAGGCGGTCGTGGGTGGCTGAGGACACCCTCGCCCCACCCGGGCTGCGGCCGGTCGCGGCCGAGCCGGCGCGGCCCGGCCGGCGGTGGCGGGCGGAGGCGGGCCGGCTGCTGGAGGTGGCCGCCCTGGTCGGGCTGGTGGTCACCCAGCCCCTGCTCGACGTGCTCGGGCGCAGCCCGGACTTCTTCCTGTTCCACCGGGCCGCCCCGGCCGACATCCTGCTGCTGGTGGCGCTCATCGCCGTGGTGCCGACGGTGGCGGTCGCGCTGGTCGGGGTGGTGAGCCGGATGGCCGGTCGGACCGCCCGCGCGGCCGTGCACACGCTGCTCGTCGGGCTGCTGCTCGGCGCGCTCGCCGTGCAGGTGGGGCGGCACCTCACGCCGCTGCGGGGCGTACCCCTGCTGCTGGTTGCGGGGGTGGCCGGCGCGGCCGGCGCGGCCGCCCACCGGCGCTGGCGGGTGCCCGGCCGGGTGCTGCGGGCCGCGGCGATCGGGCCGCCGGTCTTCGTCGGGCTCTTCCTCTTCGCCTCACCGGCCTCGGCGGTGGTGCTGCCCCGCGCGCACTCCGGCGCGGCGGGGGTGGCCGGCCCGGGCAGCCACCCACCGGTCGTCATGATCGTCCTCGACGAGCTGCCGCTGGTCTCGTTGCTCGGCCCGGACGGGAAGATCGACTCCGCCCGCTATCCGCACTTCGCCGAGCTGGCGGCCGGGTCGACCTGGTACCGCAACGCCACCGGCGTCAGCGGCTGGACGCCCTACGCGCTGCCGGCCATGCTGACCGGCCGCTACCCGGCCCGACCTGTCGCCCCGCACTACTCGCAGTACCCGGACAACCTCTTCACCGCCCTCGGCGGCCTCTACGACGTCCGCGCCCAGGAGAGCATCACCCGGCTCTGCCCGCCCAGCCGCTGCGAGCAGCCGGCCAGCCCCGAGCAGGGGCTCGGCGTGCTGGTCCGGGAGAGCGGCCGGCTCCTGCGGCAGGTCACCGCGCCGGTCGACAGCCGGGTCGACCCGGAGGACTCCTACCGCGAGCTGAGCCGCGCCGAGGCGGGCCTGGACGCCGCCGAGCCGGTGCCCGTCGACCCGAAGTTCCGCTGGGACACCCTCGACGACAACCAGCCGGCCCGGTTCACCGAGTTCCTGGCCGGGCTGCGCCCGTCGGCCCGCCCGACCCTGCACTTCCTGCACCTGCTCATGCCGCACTCGCCGTGGGTCTGGCTGCCGTCCGGGGCGCACTACGCCGCCCCGGAGGACCTGCCCAACGACGGCGCCGGCTGGGTGGAGCTGGCCCGGCAGCGGCACCTCGCCCAGCTCGGCTACACCGACCGGCTGATCGGCGAGACGCTGCGCACCCTGCGCGCCACCGGCCTGTACGACAAGGCGCTGGTCCTGGTCACCGCCGACCACGGGGTGAGCTTCACCCGGGACTGGCAGGGGCGGGGGATGGACGCGATCGTGCACGCCGCCGGCCAGGTCGCCTGGGTGCCGATGTTCGTCAAGGAGCCCGGCCAGCGCGCCGGCCGGGTCGACGACCGCAACTGGCAGCACGTGGACCTGCTGCCCACCATCGCCGACGAGACGCACGTCCGGATCCCGTGGCGGATGGACGGCCGCTCCGCCCGGCAGGCCCCCCGCCCCGGCGGCGACAAGCTCTTCTACGACCGTCCCGGCCAGCCGACCACCATCACCGGCGGCGTGCCCGCCCCGCTCCCGCCCCCGGCACCGGACCCGCTGGTCGGCACCCGGCCGGGGGAGCGGCCGGTCGGCGGGACCGCCCGGGTGGCGAACCTCGACGCGTTCCGCGCGGTCGACCCCGCGCACGGCGAACTGCCGGCGCTGGTCTGGGGCACCGTCCCCGCCTCGGTGCCGGACGGCACGAAGCTCGCCGTCGCGGTCAACGGCACCATCGGGGCGGTCGTCCCGGTCGTCCCCGCCGACTCCGGCGGACGCCGGTTCGCCGCGTTCCTCCCCGACGACCGGCTCTTCGCCGCCGGACCGAACCGGCTCGACCTCTTCCGGGTGGCCGCCGACGGCACCCTGCGCCGCCTCACCCTCTCCTGAGCCGCCGCCCACGCCACCACCAGGCCCTCCACCAGGCATTTCCTGGGCGCGCTCCCAGCGTCGTCCGGCGGGGCACCCGTCGGCGGCCCGGACCCGCCCGGCCGGGTTTCCGCGCCGACTCGTCGGGAAACGGGTGACGCATACCTCACCGCAGAACCACGGCGAGCGGTGTCCCCACGACCGTGTTTACGGTAAAAGCGAAGGCAATTCAGCGAAGATCTTGCCGGCGAAGCGAGGGAACACATGACGGAAGTCAAGCTCGACCACCCCGGTGGGCAGCTGTCGATGCCGGTGCAGCCCGCGGTCGAGGGACCCGCCGGCATCGGCGTCAGCAAGCTGCTCAAGGAAACCGGGATGACCACCTACGACCCCGGTTTCGTCAACACCGCCGCCTGTTCGTCCGCGATCACCTACATCGACGGCGACGCCGGCATTCTGCGCTACCGGGGCTACCCGATCGAGCAGCTGGCCGAGAAGTCCTCCTTCCTGGAGGTCTCCTACCTGCTCATCTACGGTGAGCTGCCGACTCCGACCCAGTTGACCGAGTTCAGCGACCGGATCCGGCGGCACTCGCTGCTGCACGAGGAGATGCGTCGGTTCTTCGACGGCTTCCCGCGCGACGCGCACCCGATGGCCGTGCTCTCCTCGGCGGTCAGCGCCATCTCCACCTTCTACCAGGACAGCCTGGACCCGTTCGACGCCGAGCACGTGGAGATGTCCACGATCCGGCTGATGGCGAAGGTCCCCACCATCGCCTCGTACGCGTACAAGAAGTCGATCGGCCAGCCGCTGCTCTACCCGGACAACTCGCTCGGCTACGTCGACAACCTGCTGCGGATGACCTTCGGCGTACCGGCCGAGGAGTACGAGGTCGACCCGGTGATGTCGAAGGTGCTGGACATGCTCTTCGTCCTGCACGCCGACCACGAGCAGAACTGCTCCACCTCGACCGTGCGGCTGGTCGGCTCCAGCAACGCCAACCTCTTCGCCTCGGTCTCGGCCGGCGTGAACGCGCTCTTCGGCCCGCTGCACGGCGGCGCCAACCAGGCCGTGCTGGAGATGCTCCAGAAGATCAAGGAAGACGGCGGCGACGTCCGGTCCTTCGTGCAGAAGGTCAAGGACAAGCAGGACGGCGTCAAGCTGATGGGCTTCGGCCACCGGGTCTACAAGAACTACGACCCGCGCGCCGCCATCGTGAAGAAGGCCGCTCAGGACGTGCTCGGCCGGATGGCCAAGCCGGACCCGCTGCTGGACATCGCCATGGAGCTGGAGGAGATCGCCCTCGCCGACGACTTCTTCGTCTCCCGCCGGCTCTACCCGAACGTGGACTTCTACACCGGCCTGATCTACAAGGCGATGGGCTTCCCCACCAAGATGTTCACGGTGCTCTTCGCGCTCGGCCGGCTCCCCGGCTGGATCGCCCAGTGGCGCGAGATGATCAACGACCCGGAGACCAAGATCGGCCGCCCCCGGCAGATCTACACCGGCTACCCCGCGCGGGACTACCCGCCGGCCGCGGAGCGCTGAGCCCCGCACCCACGACGAAGGCCGCCGACCCCGCGAGGGGTCGGCGGCCTTTTCGCGTACGCGCCCCGCGCGGGGTCAGCGGAGGCCGGCGGCGGCGAGAAGGTTGCCGTCGGGGAGGGCGGGCAGGGTACGGCCGAGCGCCATCCGCTGTTCGGTGCGCTCGGCGGTGAACCGGGCGTCGCCCGCGATGGCGGCGGCGTACGCGGCGGCGGTGCGGGCCGCGATGGCGGACCAGCCGTACTGCTCGTGCACCATCCGCCGGGCGCGGCGGGCCAGGGTGCGGGCCCGCTCCCGGTCGGACAGCAGCGCGTGCACCGCCTCGCTCAGCCCGTCCGGGTCCTGCGGGGCGAAGGTCATCCCGGTGACCCCGGTCTCGACGATCTCGGCCAGCCCGCCGGTGCGGGCCACCGCCAGGGGCGCCCCGGCGGCGGCGCCCTCCAGGGCCACCATGCCGAACGGCTCGTAGATGCTCGGCACCGCGAAGCAGTCCGAGGCGGCCATCACGGCGGGCAGGTCGGTGCCGCCGAGGAAGCCGGGCATGCTGACCGTGCCGCCCAGCCCGAGCCGGTGCACCTCGGCCTCCAGCGCCGCCTTGTACGGGCCGTCGCCGACGATCACCGCGCGCAGGCCCGGGTGCCGGTCGCGCAGCCGGGGCAGCCCGGCGAGCAGGTGCTGCACGCCCTTCTCGTAGACCAGCCGGCCGGCGAAGGTGACCAGGGGGCCGTCCCCGGCGTACCGGGTCCGGGCGGCGGCCACCGCCGACGCCGACACCTTCCAGCGGTGCGGCTCCACCCCGTTGGGCACCACGTCGACGCGGGCGCCCGGAACCCCGAAGAGCGCGCCCACCTCGTCGCGCATGTAGCCGGAGCAGACGATCACCCGGCCGGACTCGGCGGCGAGCCACTGCTCGACGCCGTGGATGGTGCGGTTCATCTCCTCCGGCAGCCAGCCCTGGTGCCGGCCCGCCTCGGTGGCGTGGATGGTGCTGACCAGCGGCACGTCCAGGTGTTCGCGCAGGGTCATCGCGGTGTGCGCGACCAGCCAGTCGTGGGCGTGGATCACGTCGTACGAGCCGGACTCGGCGGCGCGCAGGGCGGCCCGGGTGAGCGTGTGGTTGAACGCCATCGTCCAGGCGAGCAGGGAGTTCGTGGCGAGCGGGAAGGTGACCGGGTCCTCGGCGGCGCGGACGATCCGCACGCCGTCGGCGTACTCCTCCAGCGGGGCGCCCTCGGTGTGGCGGGTGACGACGGTGACCTCGTGCCCGGCGGCGGCCAGCGCGACGGAGAGCGCGTGCACGTGCCGGCCGAGGCCACCGACGAGCACCGGCGGGTACTCCCAGGAGAGCATCAGGATGCGCCGGGTCCGGGGCGGGACGCCGCCGCCGCCGGGCGGGGGGAGCTGGGGCCGGGAGGTGAGGGTGGGCCGGTGGGTCCGGTCCACGGCGGTGGCGGTCTGCTCGCCGACCCGCAGGGTCGTCACATCAATCTCCATCCATACATGCAGGGGCGCGCCGACGACACTGGCGGCGGGGGAGCGTGGTGGGGGTGGCCGAGGGCCGGACGGACGACGCGTGCGCGCGCGTCCGAGCACCAGCAAAGGGCATTCCGCGCCGCACCGCATCTCGAGAGGCGCGATCGTGACGGACGACACCCAAAGGTCCACCCCGCCTCAGGTGGGTGGATTTCGGTTACGGTCCGAACGGGTGGATTGGGCGCGCGGGACGCTGGGCATTAGCGGCGTGCGCACCGGCGGGACGCCCACCGGTGCGTTCATGATCATGGGCCGAAGGAGCGACATGCAGGTCTGGCCGGGCGAGCGGTATCCCCTGGGCGCCACCTACGACGGGATGGGGACCAACTTCGCCATCTTCTCCGAGGTGGCCGAGCGGGTCGAGCTCTGCCTCTTCGACGAGTGGGACGTCGGCACCGAACGCCGGGTCGAGCTGCGTGAGGTCGACGCCTACGTCTGGCACGCGTACCTGCCCGGGATCGAACCCGGCCAGCGCTACGGCTACCGCGTGCACGGCCCGTACGACCCGGCGAACGGGGTGCGCTGCAACCCGCACAAGCTGCTGCTCGACCCGTACGCGAAGGCGGTCGACGGGGAGGTCTCCTGGGACCCGGCGGTCTACGACTACGTGCTCGGTGAGCCGGACCGGATGAACGAGACCGACTCGGCGCCGTTCATGCCCAAGTCGGTGGTGGTCAACCCCTACTTCGACTGGGCCAACGACAAGCCGCCGCGCACCCCCTACCACCACTCCGTGATCTACGAGGCGCACGTACGCGGGCTGACCATGCGTCACCCGGACATCCCCGAGGAACTGCGCGGCACGTACGCGGCGATCGCCTCCCCGGTCATGATCGACTATTTCAAGCGGCTCGGGGTGACCGCCGTCGAGCTGATGCCGGTGCACGAGTTCGTGCACGACCACCGCCTGGCCGACCTGGGCCTGCGCAACTACTGGGGCTACAACACCATCGGCTTCTTCGCCCCGCACCACGGCTACTCGGCGCTGGGCCGGCTCGGCCAGCAGGTGCAGGAGTTCCGGGGCATGGTCCGAGCGCTGCACGCCGCCGGCATCGAGGTGATCCTCGACGTGGTCTACAACCACACCGCCGAGGGCAACCACCTCGGCCCGACGCTCAGCTTCAAGGGCGTCGACTGCCCCAGCTACTACCGCCTGTCCGAGTCCGACCGGCGCTACTTCGTCGACTACACCGGCACCGGCAACAGCCTCAACGTGCGCAGCCCGCACTCCCTCCAGCTGATCATGGACTCGCTGCGCTACTGGGTCACCGAGATGCACGTCGACGGCTTCCGCTTCGACCTCGCCGCCACCCTGGCCCGCGAGTTCTACGAGGTCGACCGCCTCTCCACCTTCTTCGAGGTGGTCCAGCAGGACCCGGTGGTCAGCCAGGTCAAGCTGATCGCCGAGCCGTGGGACGTCGGCCCCGGCGGCTACCAGGTCGGCAACTTTCCGCCGCAGTGGACCGAGTGGAACGGAAAATACCGCGACACCGTCCGCGACTTCTGGCGCGGCGAGCCGAACACCCTCGCCGAGTTCGCCTCCCGGATCTCCGGCTCCGCCGACCTCTACCAGGACGACGGCCGCCGCCCGTTCCACAGCATCAACTTCGTCACCTGCCACGACGGGTTCACCCTCAACGACCTGGTGTCGTACAACGACAAGCACAACGAGGCCAACGGCGAGGAGAATAGGGACGGCGAGGGCCACAACCGCTCCTGGAACTGCGGCGTCGAGGGGGAGACCGACGACGCCGGGGTGCTCGCCCTGCGGGCCCGGCAGCGGCGCAACTTCCTGGCCACCCTGATCCTCTCTCAGGGCGTGCCGATGATCGGCCACGGCGACGAGCTGGGCCGCACCCAGCACGGCAACAACAACGCCTACTGCCAGGACAGCGAGCTGGCCTGGGTCGACTGGGAGTCCGCCGACGACGACCTGCTCGACTTCGTCCGGCGGGTCACCGAGTTCCGCACCCGGCACCAGGTGTTCCGTCGCCGCCGGTTCTTCACCGGCCTGCCGGTGGGCGGCCGGACCGCCGGCTCCGAGCTGCCCGACCTGGCCTGGTACACCCCCGCCGGCCGGGAGATGACCGGCGAGGACTGGGGCAACGACTTCGGCCGCTCGGTGGCTTTGTTCGTCAACGGCGACGGCATCCGGGAGCGCGGCCAGTACGGCCAACGCCACCGGGACAGCTCCTTCCTGCTGCTCTTCAACGCCCACGACGCGGCGCTGGACTTCACCCTGCCGCCGGCCGAGTTCGGTCAGCGGTGGGAACTGGTGATCAGCACCGCGGAACCGGATCCGGAGAAGACCACGGTCGTCGAGGCGGGCGGCACCGTCTGCGTCCCCGACCGTTCCCTGCTGGTCCTGGAGAGGACGGCCTGACCATGACCGACATCCCCCGACCCGACGCGACGACGCGGGTGGGGTCGACCTACCGCGTCCAGGTGCGGCCCGGGTTCGACCTCGACGCCACCGCCGGCCTCACCGGCTACCTCGCCGACCTCGGCGTCACCCACCTCTACAGCGCGCCGCTGCTCACCGCCACCCCCGGCTCGGCGCACGGCTACGACGTGGTCGACCACCGCGCGGTCAACCCCGAACTCGGCGGCGAGGCCGGCCGGCAGCGGCTGGTCCGGGCGCTGCGCGCCGCCGGCCTGGGCCTGGTCGTGGACATCGTGCCCAACCACGCCGGGGTGGCCCGACCCGCGGCCAACCCCGCCTGGTGGGACGTGCTGCGCCGGGGCCGCGAGTCGGCGTACGCGGACTGGTTCGACATCGACTGGGACCGGGGTCGGCTGCTGCTGCCGGTGCTCGCCGACACCCCCGACGCCCTCGACGACCTCAAGGTCGCCGACGGGGAGCTGCGCTACCACGAGCACCGCTTCCCGATCGCCGACGGCACCGACGCCGGCAACCCCCGGCAGGTGCACGACCGGCAGCACTACGAGCTGGTCTCCTGGCGGCGCGGCGACAGCGAGCTGACGTACCGCCGGTTCTTCGCCGTCTCCGACCTGGCCGGCCTGCGGGTGGAGGACCCGGAGGTCTTCCGGGCCACCCACGCGGAGATCCTGCGCTGGGCCGACGCCGGCGAGCTGGACGGCATCCGGGTGGACCACCCGGACGGGCTGCGCGACCCGGCGGAATACCTGGCCCGGCTGCGCGCCGCCGCGCCCGCCGCGTGGCTGGTCGTGGAGAAGATCCTGGAGTACGGCGAGGAGCTGCCCGACTGGCCGGTCGACGGCACCACCGGCTACGACGCCCTCGCCGCCGTCAGCGGTCTCTTCGTCGACCCGCGCGCCGAGGGCGACTTCACCGCCCTGGACACCCGGCTCACCGGGCAGGCCACCTCCTGGCCGAACCTGACCCACGACACGAAGCTGGAGGCCGCCACCCGGCTGCTCGCCGCCGAGCTGAGCCGGCTCGCCGCGCTCGTGCCCGAGCTGGAGCGTGAACAGGTCCGGGCCGCCCTCACCGAGCTGGCCGCCTGCTTCCCGGTCTACCGCGGCTACCCGCCGGAGGGGGCCCGGCACCTGGCCGCCGCCCGCGCCGAGGCCGGGCGCCGCCGCCCCGACCTGACCGCCACCCTGGACGCGGTCACCGCCCGGCTCCGCGACCCCGACCACGAGCTGGCCGCCCGGTTCCCGCAGCTCACCGGCGCGGTGATGGCCAAGGGCGTCGAGGACACCGCCTACTACCGGTGGAGCCGGTTCGTCGCGCTCAACGAGGTCGGCGGCAGCCCCGCCCACTTCGGCGTGCCGCCGGCCGAGTTCCACCGCTTCGCCGCCGCCCGCCAGGTGCGCTGGCCGGCGAGCATGACCGCCCTCTCCACCCACGACACCAAGCGCGGCGAGGACGTCCGGGCCCGGCTGGCCGTCCTGTCCGAGCTGCCCGGCCGCTGGGCCGAGCGGGTCGGCGACTGGATGTCCCGCGCCCCGCTGGCCGACCCCGCCTTCGCCCACCTGCTCTGGCAGACCGCCGTCGGCGCCTGGCCGATCGAGCGGGAGCGCCTGCACGCGTACGTGGAGAAGGCCGCCCGGGAGGCGTCGGTCTCCACCAGCTGGGCCGACCCCGACCCGGCCTTCGAGCGGCAGCTGCACGCCCTGGTCGACCGGATGTACGACGACCCGGAGCTGCACGCCGAGCTGACCGCCTTCGCCGCCGGGATCACCCCGGCCGGCTGGTCCAACTCGCTCGGGCAGAAGCTGGTCCAGCTCGCCATGCCCGGTGTGCCGGACACCTACCAGGGCACCGAGCTCTGGGAGAACTCGCTGGTCGATCCCGACAACCGCCGCCCGGTCGACTTCGCCGTACGCCGGGAGCTGCTGGCCCGGCTCGACGCCGGCCGGCGGCCCGACGTGGCCGCCGACGGCGCGGCGAAGCTGCTGGTGGTGTCCCGGACGCTGCGGTTGCGCCGGGACCGCCCGGAGCTGTTCGCCGGCTACCGGCCGGTGCCGGCGCACGGGCCGGCCGGGACGCACGTGGTCGCCTTCGACCGGGGCGGGGCGATCGCCGTGGCCACCCGGCTGCCGCTCGGTCTGGCCGAGGCCGGCGGCTGGCGCGACACGACTCTGTCACTTCCTGTTCATCCGGTGACCGACCTGTTCACCGGTCGGGTCTACAGTGGTTCTGAGCTGCTCCTTCATGATCTGTTGAGCACCTATCCCGTCGCCCTCCTGGCTCCCACCGACTCCGTGGAGGCTGCCGCATGACCGAGTTCACGGTGTGGGCGCCCGAGGCCGCCCGGGTCCGGCTGCGCCTGCCCGGCGTCGCCGACCACGAGATGCGTTCCGGCCCGGACGGCTGGTGGCGGGTCGAGGTGCCCGACGCCGGCCCGGGCACCGACTACGCCTTCGTCCTCGGCGACGACGAGCGGGCGCTGCCCGACCCCCGATCGGCCTGGCAGCCGGCCGGCGTGCACGGCCCGAGCCGCCGCTACGACCACGCCGCGTTCGACTGGACCGACCAGGGCTGGACCGGCCGGCAGCTGCCCGGCAGCATCCTCTACGAGCTGCACATCGGCACCTTCACCCCGGAGGGCACCTTCGACGCGGCGATCGGCCGCCTCGACCACCTGGTCGACCTCGGCGTCGACCTGATCGAGCTGCTGCCGGTCAACGCTTTCAACGGCGAGCACAACTGGGGTTACGACGGGGTCTGCTGGTATGCCCCGCACCAGCCGTACGGGGGACCGGACGGGCTGAAACGACTGGTCGACGCCGCCCACGCCAAGGGGCTGGGGGTGATCCTCGACGTCGTCTACAACCATTTCGGGCCCTCCGGGGCCTACGCGCCGATGTTCGCGCCCTACCTGACCGAGCAGAGCAACACCTGGGGCCGCACCGTCAACCTGGACGGCCCGCACTCCGACGGGGTGCGCCGCTACATCATCGACAGCGTGCTGATGTGGCTGCGCGACTACCACGTCGACGGGCTGCGGCTGGACGCCGTGCACGCCATGCCCGACTCCCGGGCCACCCACTTCCTGGAGCAGGTCGCCGTGGAGGTGGAGGCCCTGGCCACCCACCTCGGCCGGCCGCTGTCGCTGATCGCCGAGTCCGACCTCAACGACGCGAAACTGATCACGCCACGGGAGGCCGGCGGGTACGGCCTGCACGCCCAGTGGAACGACGACGCCCACCACGCGCTGCACACCCTGCTCACCGGCGAGCGGCAGGGCTACTACGGCGACTTCGGCTCCCTGGAGTGCCTGGCGGACGTGCTGACCGGAGCGTTCTTCCACGCCGGCACCTGGTCCAGCTTCCGCAGGCGCAGCCACGGCCGGCCGGTGGACCGGCAGCGGACGCCGGGGCACCGGTTCGTGGCGTACCTGCAGAACCACGACCAGATCGGCAACCGGGCCACCGGTGACCGGATCTCCGCCACGCTCTCCCCGGCGCTGCTGCGGGTCGGGGCGACGCTGCTGATGACCGCGCCGTTCACCCCGATGCTGTTCATGGGGGAGGAGTGGGCGGCCAGCACCCCGTGGCAGTTCTTCACCAGCCACCCGGAGCCGGAGCTGGCCACCGCCGTCGCCACCGGCCGTCGGCGCGAGTTCGCCGCGCACGGCTGGCCGCCCGGGGACGTGCCCGATCCCCAGGACCGGCAGACCTTCGTCCGCTCCCGGCTCGACTGGGCCGAGCTGGACAAACCCGAACACCGCGAGATGTACGACTTCCACCGGCGGCTGATCGCCCTGCGCAAGAGCCGCGCCGACCTGTCCGACCCCCGACTGGACGCGGTCGAGGTCCGGCACGGCGACCAGTTCCTGGTGATGCGCCGGGGCGAGACGCTGGTGGTGGCGAACCTGGCCGGCAAGGCACAGCGGATCAACCTGCCCGGCCCGGTACGCACCGTCCTGCTGACCACCGGCACCGGGGTCACGGTGATGCGGGACGGCCTCCAGCTGCCGGCCGAGACGGCCGCAATCGTCGCCTGAGCCGCCCCGGCAGTGGCGGCCGAGCACCCGGCCGCCGCTGTCCGTCCCGCCGGGTCGGGTCCTCGGCCGGGTCGGGTGCTGGCCAGGTTCAGCCGGTGGCCGGGTTGGTTCGCCGGCCGTCCTCGCCCGCCGCTGGCCGGTGTCCGGCTTCGCGAACGGTCTCGTCACCGGCTGGCATGCCGTGAGCAGCCCCGTCCGGGCCCGCCGCCGGTGGGTGAGATACGCGACGGGAGAAGACGCTGCCCTGCCGCTACGAACCTGATTACCCACATGAATCATGATCACCGTCGAGTGCCTGATCCACTGATGTAATCAGGTTCGTAGCGGCCGTGAGCCTGGTCCGGCTCGGTGAACAACGGGACCGGGCGGAGGACTCGCCGGTGCCCACCGGCGGCAAGGAGAACCGGGGCATCGTGCTGGTCGTCGCCGGAAGAGCGCCTGGTGCCCGACCGGCATCCGGCTTCCGGCGCGCAGAGGTCGGCATCCGGCCTCCGGCACCCAGCGGTCGATATCCGGCGGCCCGCGCGTGGATTCGGGGTTCGTGTCCCGATTCGGGGGCATAGCGTCAGCATGGCGGGATCACCGCCGGCCGCCGGGCGGGGCGGTCCCGACGACGCGGGAGCGAGGCGTGGACGTGGAGAGAATCGACGGGGTGGTGCTGCCCGAACTGGACGGGTCGGCGCGCAGCGGCGCGCTGCCGCGTACCCTCGGGCTGGTCAGCCTGGCCCTCGGCGCGGGCGCGCTGCTCGCGCCGGACCTGGTCGCCCGGTGGACCGGCCTGGACGACTCGCGCGAGGCCCGGGCGCTGCTGCCGGCGATCGGGCTGCGTGAGCTGGCCCCCGCCGCCGGGTTGCTGCGGGGCGGCACCCCGGCCGGTGGACGGGGAGCCGGGTCGGCGGGGACGCGATGGACCTGGCGCTGCTCGGGCGGGCCTGGGCCGACCGGTCCGGCGACCGACGCCGTCGGGTCGCCGTGACCACCGCCGTCATCGCCGGCATCACCGCCGTGGACGTGGTGGCCACGCTGCGCGCGGGGCGAGCCCGGCGGGCCCGCCGGCGACTGGTCCGGATGGAACTCGCGGTGACCGTCAACACCCCGGCCAGCGAGGCGTACCGGTTCTGGCGGAACCTGGAGAACCTGCCCCGGTTCATGACCCACCTGGAGTCGGTCCGGGCCGACGACCTGCGCCGTTCCCACTGGGTGGCGCGGGGACCGGCGGGCCGGTCGATCTCCTGGGACGCGGAGATCGTCGACGACCGGCCGAACGAGTCGCTCGCCTGGCGCTCGCTGCCCGGCGCGCGGGTGCCGAACGCCGGTCGGGTGCGCTTCCTGCCGGCCCCCGGCGACCGGGGCACCGAGGTCCGCGTGCAGCTCGGCTACGCGCCGCCCGCCGGTCGCCTCGGTCGGGCCGTGGCGAAGCTGTTCGGCGAGGAGCCCGAGCAGCAGGTCCGCGACGACCTGCGCCGCTTCAAGCAGGTGCTGGAGACCGGCGAGGTGGTCCGCTCCGACGCCGGCCCCGACGGGATCTCGCTGGGGCAGCAGCTCCGCCAGCGCCCTGCCCAGCCCCTGTCCGCCGGCTCCGGCCGCTGACCTGCCCGAAGGAGACACGATGAAGGCCACCACCTGGGTGGGCAAGGACAAGGTCAAGGTCGTCGACGTCCCGGACCCGAAGATCATGAACTCGCGGGACGCGATCGTGAAGATCAGCTCCACCGCGATCTGCGGCTCCGACCTGCACCTCTACCACGGCTACATCCCCGCGATGCGCGAGGGCGACATCCTCGGCCACGAGTTCATGGGCGAGGTGGTCGAGGTCGGCCCCGAGGTGGGCAACCTCGCCGTCGGCGACCGGGTGGTGGTGCCCTTCCCCATCGCCTGCGGCCGCTGTCGCTCCTGCCAGCAGGGACTCTTCTCGGTCTGCGAGAACTCCAACCCGAACGCCGGCTTCGCCGAGAAACTGATGGGCCACTCGCCTGCCGGCATCTTCGGCTACTCCCACCTCACCGGCGGCTACGCCGGCGGTCAGGCGGAGTACGCCCGGGTGCCCTTCGCCGACGTCGGCCCGCTGAAGGTCCCCGACGAGGTGCCCGACGACCAGGCGCTGATGCTCGCCGACATCTTCCCCACCGGTTACATGGGTGCCGAGATGTGCGACATCACGCCCGGCGACGTGGTGGCCGTCTGGGGCGCCGGACCGGTCGGGCTGCTCGCCGCCGCCAGCGCCCGGCTGCTCGGCGCGGAACGGGTCATCGTCATCGACCGGTACCCGTACCGGCTGCGGCTGGCGGCCGACCGGGCCGGGGCGGAGGTGCTGAACTACGAGGAGACCGACGTCCTCGACGCGCTCAACGAGCTGACCGCCGGCCGGGGCCCGGACGCCTGCATCGACGCGGTCGGCCTGGAGGGCCACCACGGCAACGCCGCGATGTACGCCTACGACCGGGCGAAGCAGGCGGCGCGGGTGGAGACCGAGCGGCCGTTCGCGCTGCGCGAGGCGATCCTGGCCTGCCGCAGCGGGGGAGTGGTCTCGGTGATCGGCGCGTACGGCGGGTTCGTGGACAAGTTCCCGATGGGCGCGTTCATGAACCGGTCGCTGATCATGCGGACCGGGCAGTGCCACGTCCAGCGCTACACCCGGCCGCTGCTGGAGCGCATCCGGCGGGGCGAGATCGACCCGAGCTTCGTCATCAGCCACCACCTGCCGCTCAAGGACGCCGCGAAGGGCTACCAGATCTTCCAGAAGAAGCAGGACGACTGCACGAAGGTCGTGCTGAAGGTCTGACCGCGTCGTGCCCCGGCCTGCCCGGCAGGTCATGCCCGGGCGGGCCGCTCAGGGCAGCGGCCACTCGTGGACCGGGCGGTTGCTGTGCATCAGCTCGACGTAGTGGCGGACCACCTCTCGCAGCGCCTCCGGGCGGTCCAGATGGTCCGCCGACTCCAGCCGGTGCAGCGTCTCCACCTGCCAGGTCGCGCCGTTGCGCCCGGTCAGGCAGCGCTGCTCGATGATGCCGAGCAGCCGGTCCCGCTCGCCCGGGTCGAGTCCCCACCGGTCCAGCCCCTGATGGGCCAGCGGCAGCAGCCGGCGCAGCACCAGCTCGGTCACCGGCAGGTAACCCAGCCCGGGCCAGAACACCTGGGCGTCGATGCCGTGCCGGGCGCAGGTGTGGAAGTTCTCCTCGGCGGCGCTGAACGACATCTGCGACCACAGCGGACGGTCCGACTCGGCGAGGGCCCGGACCAGGCCGAAGTAGAACGCGCCGTTGGCGACGGTGTCCACCACGGTCGGCCCGGCCGGCAGCACCCGGTTCTCCACCCGCAGGTGCGGGCGTCCCTTGAGCACGTCGTAGACCGGGCGGTTCCAGCGGTAGATGGTGCCGTTGTGCAGGCGCAGCTCGGCGAGCTTCGGCACGCCCCCCTCGGCCAGGGTGGCCGCCGGGTCCTCCGGGTCGCAGACCGGCAGCAGCGCCGGGAAGTAGCGGACGTTCTCCTCGAACAGGTCGAAGACGGTGGTGATCCAGCGTTCCCCGAACCAGACCCGGGGGCGTACCCCCTGGGCCTTGATCTCCTCGGAGCGGGTGTCGGTGGCCTGCTGGAACAGCGGTACCCGGGTCTCCCGCCACAGCTCCCGGCCGAAGAAGAGCGGCGAGTTCGCGCCGAGGGCGACCTGGATGCCGGCGACGGCCTGGGCGGCGTTCCAGTAGTCGGCGAACTGGGCCGGGCTGACCTGGAGGTGGAACTGGGTGCTGGTGCAGGCGGCCTCCGGGGTGATGGTGTCCGCGGTGGTGGCGAGGCGTTCCACCCCGCCGATGGAGATCTGCAGGTCCTCGCCGCGGGCCGCGAAGATCTGCTCGTTGAGCAGCGCGTAGCGCGGATTGGCCGACAGCGTGTCGGCGGTCAGGTGCGCCGGGCGCAGGGTCGGCAGGATGCCGATCATGACCATGTGCGCGCCGACGGTCCGGGCCTTGGTCTCGGCGGCGTTCAGGCTGGCCCGGACGTGCTCCTCGAACTGCGCGGTGCCGGTGCCGGTCAGCCGGCGCGGCGCCACGTTGATCTCGACGTTGAACTGGCCCAGCTCGGTCTGGAAGTCCGGATCGGCGATGGCGGCCAGCACGTCGGCGTTGCGCATCGCCGGCAGCGAGTCGTCGTCGACCAGGTTCAGCTCGATCTCCAGGCCGGTCATCGGCCGTTCCACGTCGAAGCGCGACTCGCGCAGCATCTCGGCGAAGACGTCCAGGCAGCGCCGGACCTTCTCGCGGTAGCGGGCCCGGTCCTCCCGGCTGAACGTCCGTGCGCCGACATCCTCGCCCATGGTCACCACCCTGTCACCGTTGGTTCCCCTAACCTTGCACGACACCGTGGGGCGGGGAAGACCCGAAGGTCCCTTTACCTACCCCGTCCGCGGCCGGGTGATCCCGGTCGCGTCCGGGTCCGGCGGCGCGGCTCGGGCCGGCCGGCTGGTTACCATGGCGGCGACCGTCGGGTGGGGGAGTGCGATGCGCGAGAAGGCGACCAGGCTGTTCGTGTGGGCGGCGATCGCCGAGGCCTGCTCCTGGGCGGCGCTGCTCGCCGGGATGGCCGTCAAGTACGGCCCGCCCGGCAACGAGATCGGCGTGCACGTCTTCGGGCCGATCCACGGCGCGCTCTTCGTGGCGTACGGGATCCTCGTGCTGGTGGTGGCGCGGTTGCGCGGCTGGTCGCCGGTGACCACCGTGGTGGCGTTGGCCTGCGCGGTGCCGCCGTTCGCGACCGTCGTCTTCGAGCGCCGGGCCCGCCGGCGTGGCCTGCTCGACGACCCGACCGACGCGCGCCGGACGCCGACCCCGGTCGGCTGACCGGCGGTCGACGCGAGCGGCTAGCGGAGCATCGACCAGGCGGCGATGCCGCACAGCAGCAGCGCGCCGAGCGTGGCCTGCAGCAGCAGCGCCGGACCCAGGTGCGACCACACCGTGGCCGTGCGCGGCGTGAGCAGCTGCCCGGTGGTGAGGTTGACGATCCGCTCGATCTTCGGCGGCAGGTCGGCGTCGGGCTGGGGGCGGAGCGTCACCTGCACGTGGTCGCCGGGGTGCAGGGCGCTCTGCGGCAGGTGCCCGTGCAGCTCCACCTCGACCAGCCGTTCCGCGCGGTCCCGCAGCCGCACCGGGGTGACCAGGAACTCCGGGCCCTTCTTCAGCTCCTTGAAGCTGCGTCGGGCGCCTCCGCCGACGTTCGTCAGCAGCGAGCGCACCAGCAGCATCAGCAGTCCCACCACGCCCGCGGCCGTCAGGACCGCCACCAGGACCGGCTGCCCCACCCGGACCTCGCGCGGGTAGCCCTCCAGCAGCCGGAGCACCCGGCCGGTGACGATCCGCTCCGTCGGGTGGACGACGCGGGGAGTGTGCAGGTCCGTTTCCATGGTCACCACCCAGAGTTCCGTTACGTGTACCGATGGTATCGGCCGATCGGGTTGAACGACGTGAATGAACACACTTCACGCGGTTGACCGGCAGGTGAACTCCGGACCGGCGCGGGTATGCGTGCGGCCGAGCCGGAAAGGGGTCGAGCATGCAGCTGTCCTTCCTGCGCCCGCTCTACGACCGTCCCGGGCCGTGGTGCTCGGTCTATCTGGACGCCTCCCGGGACACCCACGACTCGCGTCCCGCGCTGGACCTGCGCTGGCGGGCCCTCAAGGGCCAACTGCTGGAGCAGGGCGCCGACGCGGGGACCATCGACGCGGTGGAACGGGTGGTCCGCGGGCACGACCCGATGCCGGGCGACTACGGCGTGGCCGTCTTCGCCACCGGCGGGCGGGTGGTGCTCACCGAGTACCTGGCCGCCCCGCCGCTGCGTGACCTGGCCACCTGGTCCGCGCTGCCGCACACCATGCCGCTGGTCGCCCAGCGTGGTGAGCAGGTCGCCTGGGTGCGGGTGCTCGCCGACCGGACCGGCGCCGACGCCGTGGCGGTCAGCGCCGGCGGGGTGCCCCGCCGCGCCCACGTGCAGGGGCGGGAGAGCTGGCAGCTGCGCCGGGTGCAGCCGGGCGGCTGGTCCCAGTCCCGCTATCAGCGGGCCGCCATGGAGGCGTGGCACCACAACGCCGGCGACGCCGCCGCGGCCACCGCCGAGCTGGCCGACAAGGTCGGCGCCGACGTGGTGCTGGTGGCCGGCGACATCCGGGCCACCGGCATGATCGCCGCCCAGCTCCCCGAGCGGTGGCAGGACGTGCTGGTGCGTACCGACGCGGGCAAGCGGGCCGGCGGCGCCGACCCGACGGCGATGGACGACCTGACCGTGCAGACCATCGCCGAGGTGGCCGACCAGCGGGTCACCGCCGCGCTGGACCGGTTCGGCCTGCAGGAGGACGTCGGCGCGGGCCTGGACGCCGTGGTCCGGGCGCTGCAGCGCAACCAGGTCGACACCATGCTCATCGTGGACGACGCCTCCGCCGACGGGCAGCTGTGGGTCGGCCCCGACCCGACCGAGATCGCCACCGACCCGGACCAGCTCGCCGCCATGTCGGTCGCCGACCCGCAGCCGGTGCGCGCCGACGCCGCCCTGCTGCGGGCGCTGGTCGGCACCGACGCCGAGCTGACCGTGCTGGCGCCGGAGGAGGCGCCGGAGCTCACCGACGGGGTCGGTGCGGTGCTGCGCTACGTCGACGCGAGCACCCCCGGGCGGGGCAATGGCTGACCGTACGGGGGCGGACCTGGTGGTGGAGCGGCTGCGCGCCTGGCGGGTGCCGCGCGCCTTCGGCTGTCCCGCGCCGGCGATCGCCCCCGTGGTGGCGGCCCTGGACGCCTCGGGCGGGGACCCGGAGTTCATCCCCGCCCGGCACGAGGAGACCGCCGCCTTCATGGCCACCGGGCACGCCAAGTTCACCGGCGAGATCGGGGTGTGCCTGGCCACCCAGGGACCGAACGCGGTGCATCTGCTCAACGGCCTCTACGACGCCAAGCTGGACAGCAAACCGGTGGTGGCGATCATCGGGGAGGACGTCTCGGGCCCGCTGGGCGCGGCCCACGAGGAGATCGGCCTGAGCCGGCTCTTCGGCGACGTCTGCCAGTTCGTCCGCTACGCCCGGGCCCCGGAACAGGTGCCCGCGGTGCTGGACCAGGCGTTCCGTACCGCGGCGGCGACCCGGAGCCCCACCTGCGTGGTGCTGCCGCGCGAGGTGCAGCTCGCCCCGGTGCGGGAACTGCTGCCGCAGGCCGCCGGGATCCTCTCGGCGACGCCGGGGGAGCCACTGGCCCGGGTGCTGCCGCACGACGGCGACCTGGCCGCCGCCGCGTCGGTGCTGAGCACCGGCCAGCGGGTGGCGATCCTGGTGGGGCAGGGCGCGCACGGCGCGGCCGACGAGATCGTTGCGCTCGCCGACCGGCTCGGCGCCGGGGTGGCCACCTCGCTGCTGGGCAAGCCGGTGCTCGACGAGCGGCTGCCGTTCCACACCGGCGTGCTCGGCGAGGTCGGCACCACCGCCGCCGCCCAGCTGATGGGCAGCTGCGACACCCTGCTGCTGGTCGGCACCAACGACCCGTGGACCGACTACCTCCCGGTGCCGGGGCAGGCCCGGACCGTCCAGATCGACATCGACGGGCGCCGGATCGGCGCCCGCTACCCGGTGGACGTGCCGCTGGTGGGTGACGCCGTGGAGACGCTGCGTGCCCTGTTGACCCGGGTGCCCGGCCGCCGCCACCAGCAGTGGCGCGGCGTGGTGGAGGGTTCCGTCGACCGGTGGCGGGCGGAGGTGGCGGAACGGGCCGCCGTGCCGGCGGAGCCGATCAACCCGCAACTGGTGCTCCAGGAACTCGGCACCCGGCTGCCCCGTCGTGGCGCCCTCGCCGTCGACGTGGGTTCGGTCCTCTACTGGTACGCCCGGCACCTGGCGCTGCCGCCGGAGGTCACCGCCCAGTTGTGCGGCACGCTCGGCTCGATGGGCTGCGCCCTGCCGTACGCGGTGGCCGCCAAGCTGGCCCGTCCGGACCGACCGGTGGTCGCGCTGCTCGGCGACGGGGCGATGCAGCTCAACGGCCTGGCCGAGCTGATCACCGTGGCGCACCACTGGCCACAGTGGCGCGATCCCCGGCTGGTGGTGCTGGTGCTCAACAACCGGGACCAGTCCGGCCGGGGCGCCGGGCGCACCCCACCAGGGGAGTCGGCCGACCGCCGCCCCGACGTGCCGTACGCCGGGTGGGCCCGGCTGCTGGGGTTGCACGGCGTCCGGGTGGACCGGCCGGAGCTGGTCGGCCCCGCCTGGGACGAGGTCCTCGCCGCGGACCGGCCCAGCGTGCTGGAGGCGATCGTGGACCCGGCCGTGCCGCTGGACCCACCGGAGCCGGCGCTGGCCGATCTGCGCGGCCTCTTCGCCGACGGGGACGCGGCCCGCCGGGTGCGGGAGCGGACGCTCGCCAACCTGGCGGTGGGCGCCGACGGCCTCGTCTAGTCGACCCCGACCAGGGCATGTCCAGCAGATCGTCTTCGCTGGAGGTGGCATGTCCGGATCCGTCGACCGTCGCTACGGGCCCGCGCCGCTGCCGGTGGCGCGCGGCCCGCTGTCCGCCGCCCTGCTGGCGGCGGTGCGGCAGCCGCCGCACGACCTGCCGGCGGGCTCGGCGCGCACGTCGACGCGGTCGACCCGGTCACCGCCTCGGCGGTCCCGCCATGGCCGCGCTGGTCGGGATCCAGATGGACGAGTACGGCGACGGCCGGCTGGACCGGATGCACGCCGAGCTGTTCCGGGTCACCGTGCAGCGGCTGGACCTGGACACCGGCTACGCCGCCCACCTGGACCGGGTGCCGGCGGTGAACCTGGCGACCAACAACCTCATCTCGCTCTTCACCGCTCACCTGCTGGACAGCTGGGCGGCCGGCCGTTCGTCGTTGCGTACCGTCGCCGGGGCTCGGGCGGTCCGTTCCGCCGCCTGAGCCGGGCCTCGGGCCTCGCGGTCGGTGCCGGCGCGGAACCGCACCGCCTTGTGCGTGCCGTCGCAGAACGGCTTCAGCGCGGACTTGCCGCAGCGGCAGAGCGCGACCGTGCCGCGGCGGGTGTCGATGCGCTGCCCGTCCGGGGTGACCAGGGCGAAGTCGCCGCGGACCAGCAGCGGTCCGTCCTGGTAGGGGGTGATGGTGGCGGCGGCCGGGGCAGTGGGCTCGTCGTCGGGCATGCGCGCTGGAGTGCCCGTCCGGGTGCCCGCCACGCCGGGCCGCCCTGCTTCCGCCCGGCACCGCCGGACCACGGCGACTCGGTGTCCCTGCGCGGCGTGCGTCGCTACCGCCCGGTCAGCCGCCGGACCGGGGATTGGTCCGGCGCGTGGGGGGATGCCCGTTTAGACCCGATAGGGACGGGAAGCCGGGCCGCGTGGTGAGCGAACGAGGCAAGGTGGGGCCGGTGCCGAAGGTGCCGGTGGGGTTGACGGCGGCGGACGCGGGCCTGGCCGGCGATCGGGTCGTCGCCGTCGGCAGCACCGCCCGGGTGCTGGTGGCGGCGACCGCCCGGGCGCTGCGCGGCGACGACTGCGCCGACCTGGGTCGCCCCGTCCCGCCGTCCCGTTTCGTCGGTGCCCCCGAACCGCTCCGGCGGGCCGCGGCGTCCCGGGCCGCCGGTCGGCTCGCCCTCACCCCGGCCCAGACCGCCGAGGTGGACGCCGAGCGGGTGGCCGGCTGGATCGCCGGCCAGTATCCGCACCGCCGCTGGCCGGGCGTGGTGCTCGGCTCGCCGCACGGCGCGGCGGCGCACCTGGCGGTCGCCCTCGGGATGCCCTGGCTGCCGACCGGCTTCGAGACGACGGTGCACTGGAGCCGCGGCGCGGTGGACCGGCCGCAGGACGCCCTCGACCACGGTGCGGCCCTCGCCGCCCGCCTGCTGGCCGGCAACCCCGACGTGCACGTCCGGCAGGTGCACTGCCCGGCCAGCCGGGGGCCCTGGCCGGCGCGACGGTGGCCCTCGCCGTACGGTGGCGGACGCTGCCGGGGGCGTACCGGCGCTTCCTCGCCGACCGGCTCGACCCGGGTGCCCCGGTGCTGCTGCTGCGGGACGCCCGCACCTGGCCGCTGCTCGACGACGGACGGGGGCACAGCTTCCAGGTCGGCTGCCCCGCCAGCGGCCTGGACCCGGTCGACTTCCACCCGGACGCGCCCGCGCTGCGGCAGGTGCTCCGCTCGGCCGGCGGGGACGGGCGGCACTGGGTGCCGCCCCAGGTCTCCACCCCGCACGGGGATGCCGAGCACGGCGTGGAGTCCGGTTTCGACGATTCCGTCCGGGGCTGGACCGGCCGCCACGGTCACCCGCTGCACCGGGTGTGCGTGCCGCACCCGGACGCGCTCAGCGCCGTGGTCGCCGACCTGTACCGGCGCTGGCTGCGGCGGCACGGCAAGACCGGGAACCGGCTGGTGGTCGAGTGCGGGCGGCTGCTCGACCCCTGGCAGGTGCTGCGCGCCGGGCTGGTGCCGTACTGGTGCGAGAACGCGACCCGACGCCGGGTGGAGGGGGTGGAGTGGTGGCTCGCCAGCAGCGAGCCGTTCAGCTCGGTGGACGTGCTGCCCGAGCCGCCCGGGGTGCGTTCGCCGGCCCTCGCCGGGCTGCCGCAGTGGCTCGCCGTGGCCGCGTTCGGCCGTCGGCGGCGGGCCCTGGACCGGGGCTCGGCCCGCGGCTACCCGGTCTCCTCGGTGCCCACCCGCCGGGCCACGGAGGTGCTCCGCAACCAGCCGTACGACCTGCCGGTGCCGCCGCCGCTGCGCATGGTCGACGCGCTCGACGCGCTCCGCGACGGGGGCGCCCACCAGGGCCTGCTGGTCAGCTGAGCGGCACCTGCCGGGATGCGCCGGCGGCGGACCCGCGCCTCGTGCCACCAACCCCGGCGAAACATCCTCACGACCTCGCGGTCCGTGATTGAGTACCTACGGAGCGGGAACACCGCTCGCTGCGACGGCGATCGGCGCTGCGCAGCGACGTGTCGTCGCTTCCTACGTGCCCGTCACGTAACCCACTTCCGGCCCGGTGCGTGGCTCGACCACGCGCACGACCGGTTTCCCAATCCGGGCGGGGGACCTTCGGCGAGGGAGGCGCGGATGTTCGGACAGACCACCACGACCACACCACCACCACCCACCGAGCGCGGGCTGGAGGATCTCGACGCGGCGGCGCTGGCGTACGCGGCGCGGATCGCCGGGCTGCCGCCGGAGCGGCGGCAGGAGGCGCGGGACGACCTCGTCCGGTTCGCGCTGCCCTTCGCCGGCCGGCTCGCCCGCCGCTACCGCGGTCGGGGGGAGCCGCTGGAGGACCTGGAGCAGGTGGCCCGCCTCGGCCTGGTCAACGCGGTCGACCGGTACGACCCGGAGCGGGGCTCGTTCACCGCGTATGCGGCGATCACCATCGTCGGTGAGATCAAACGGCACTTCCGGGACCGCACCTGGGGCGTGCACGTGCCCCGCCGGTTGCGCGACCTGATCCTGGAGGTGGGGCAGGCCACGGCGGCGCTCACCAGTGAGCTGTCCCGCGCGCCCACCGTGGCCGAGCTGTCCGCCCGGTTGGAGACGCCGGAGGAGGAGATCCTCGCCGCGCTGGAGTCGGCCGCCGGTTACAGCCCGGCCTCGCTCAACGCGCCGGTCGGTGGGGAGAGTTCGGCCGAGTTCGGCGACCTGGTCGGTGAGTCGGACAGCGCGCTGGAATCGGTCGACGACCGGGTCACGGTCAGCGGACTGCTGCACCGGCTGCCCTGGCGGGAGCGGCGGATCCTCGCCATGCGCTTCTACGGCAACCAGACGCAGGCGGAGATCGCCGCCCGGTTCGGCATCTCCCAGATGCACGTCTCCCGGCTGCTGTCCCGGGCGCTGACCTGGCTGCGGCAGGCCATGCTCGCCGACGCGCCGCCGCCCTGGCAGAACGGGACGGCCGAGGCGGAGCCGGCGAAGACCCGGATCTCGGTGCAGCAGCACGGCGACCAGGTGGTCGTCTCCGTCGGCGGCGAGGTCGACCGGGACGGTGCGGACAAGTTGCGCCGGGCGATGCTGGAGGCGGTGACCGGGCAGCCCCGCGAGGTGGTGGTCGACCTGGTCGGCGCGGGCGCCGTCGACGCCGGCGGCATCGCCGCGCTGATGGCCGGCCGGGACGCGGCGGTCCGCACCGGGGTGCCGCTGCGACTGACCCGGGTCCAGCCGGCCGTCCGCCGGTCACTGGCCGCCGCCGGCCTGCCCGCGGCCGACTGAGCTTCCGTACGACGAGAGGGGTCGGCGCCCGATGGCGCCGGCCCCTCCGGTGTGCCCGTCAGTGTTCCGGGGTGTCCCCGTGGCCGCGCGGGTGCCGCCACCGCTCGGTCTCCTGCGGTGGCTGGCCCGGCGTGCCCGGTTCGGCCTCCTCGGACACGTCCGTCTCCTCGAAGCTCGGCCGGCGGATCTGCTCCGGCTCGGGCACCACCACCGGCCGCGCCCCGGACTGCGGGGCGGGCTGGTACTCGACGGCCGCGCGGGCGCCGTGCGCCCCCTCGGCGGCCGGCGACTCGGGGCGGTGCCGTTCGTGGCGCAGTTCCTCGGCGAAGTGCTGTGGCGGCTTGGTGGTCCGCTGCGGCAGGTCCCGGCCGAGGTCGGCGACGAGCGTGCCGTACTTGGCGTCGAAGGCGGGCCGTTCGGAGCGGATCCGCGGCATCCGGTCGAAGTTGCGCAGCGGGGGCGGGCAGGTGGTGGCCCATTCCAGCGAGTTGCCGAAGCCCCAGGGGTCGTCGACGGTGACCATCGCGCCGTACCGCCAGGACTTCCAGATGTTCCAGATCAGGAAGAGGGTGGACGCCCCGAGCACGAACGACCCGATCGTGGAGATCATGTTCAGCGTGGTGAAGCCGTCACTGGGCAGGTAGTCGGCATAGCGGCGGGGCATGCCCTCGTTGCCGAGCCAGTGCTGCACCAGGAAGGTGGCGTGGAAGCCGATGAACATGGTCCAGAAGTGGGCCTTGCCGAGGCGCTCGTCGAGCAGCCGGCCGGTCATCTTCGGGAACCAGAAGTAGAGCCCGCCGAAGGCGGCGAAGACGATGGTGCCGAAGAGGACGTAGTGGAAGTGGGCCACCACGAAGTAGGTGTCGGTGACGTGGAAGTCCACCGGCGGGCTGGCCAGCAGCACCCCGGTGAGGCCGCCGAGCAGGAAGGTAACCAGGAAACCGACGGCGAAGAGCATCGGCGTCTCGAAGGTCAGCTGCCCCTTCCACATGGTGCCGATCCAGTTGAAGAACTTCACCCCGGTGGGGACCGCGATGAGATAGCTCAGGATGCTGAAGAACGGCAGCAGCACCTGGCCGGTGGCGAACATGTGGTGCGCCCAGACGCTCATCGACAGCACGGTGATGGCGATGGTGGCGAGCACCAGACCGGTGTAGCCGAAGATCGGCTTGCGGGAGAAGACCGGGATGATCTCGGTGATGATGCCGAAGAACGGCAGCGCGATGATGTAGACCTCGGGATGCCCGAAGAACCAGAACAGGTGCTGCCACAGCATCGGTCCGCCGGTGGTCGGGTCGAACACGTGGGAGTGCAGGATCCGGTCCGCGGCGAGTGCGAAGAGCGCGGCGGCCAGCAGCGGGAAGACCAGGATCACCAGCACGCTGGTCAGCAGCAGGTTCCAGGTGAAGATCGGCATCCGGAACATGGTCATGCCGGGGGCCCGCAGGGTGAGCACCGTGGTGATCAGGTTGACCGCGCCGAGGATGGTGCCCAGGCCGGAGACCGCCAGCCCGACCACCCACATGTTGGCCCCCACCCCGGGGCTGTGCTGCGCGGTGCTCAGCGGGGTGTACGCCGTCCAGCCGAAGTCGGCGGAGCCCTGCGGGGTGAAGAAGCCGCCCACGGCGATCAGCGCGCCGAAGAAGTACAGCCAGTACGCGAAGGCGTTGAGCCGGGGGAACGCCACGTCCGGGGCGCCGATCTGCAACGGGACGAGATAGTTGCCGAACCCGAACACCATCGGTGTCGCGAAGAGCAGCAGCATGATCGTGCCGTGCATGGTGAACATCTGGTTGTACTGCTCGGGGGAGAGGAACTGCATGCCCGGCTGGGCCAGCTCGGCGCGGATCAGCATGGCCATGAAGCCGCCGACGAGGAAGTACGCGAACGAGGTGCCCAGGTAGAGCAGCCCGATCAGCTTCGCGTCGGTGGTGGCGAGCAGCTTGATCAGCGAGCTGCCCTTGACCGCTCCGCGCACCGGTCCCGGGTAACCGCCGAACCGGGCCGGTGCCAGGATGGCGGGCCCCCGGTCTCGGGCCGGTTCCGTGACTACCCGCTTGGGCATGGCTTCTCACCCCGTCGTCAGGACAGAAAGGACGGGCGTGCCTACCCGCCCTTCCGCCCATGTAACCAGGCGAGAAGGATAATTTCGGTCAGATCGCCGGTAGCAGTGCCCAGACGACTTTTCCGTCGCCGGCCGGGGCGCTGCCCCAGCGCTGCGTCAGCTCCCGCACCAGCAGCAGCCCTCGGCCGCCCTCGGCGCGCAGGTCACGGCCGGTCGCGGCGCACGCCGCCCGCCGGCTGCCGTCGGCCACGGCCAGCTGAAGGTAGGGCCGGCGGAGGGTCAGCGTCACCTGCATCGGGGTGCCGGCGTGCCGGACCACGTTGCCGACCAGCTCGCTGAGCACCAGCGAGGCCGGACCGGCCAGCTCCGGGACGTTCCACCGCCCGCAGGCGTCGGTCACCAGCTCCGGGCCCGCCGGCAGGCGCCGGCGACCGGTTCCAGCCGGGCCCGCAGCCGAGGGGCGGCGGCGGCGTTGGCCACCGCGGTCGCCTCGGCGCAGTCCTGCCGTACCGGCACCACCCGACAGGCGGTGGTCTCGGCGAGCCAGGTCGCCGTCTCCGGCGGCGGGGAGCAGAGCACCATCGGCACGGCCGGCCAGTCGGCGGCCCGGCGGGCGGCGGCCGCGAACACCGACAGGGCCAGCGGGTCGGTCACGGCGAGTCGGGACAGGTCCACCACCAGCGCGTCCGGCTGCGCGGTGAGGCAGTGGTCGAGCACGGTGTGCAGCGAGCGCATCGTGGACAGGTCCAGCTCGCCGGCGAGGCGGACGACGGTGACGGCTGCCTCGTCGCGGACCTCGCAGCTGATACCGGTGGACATCAGGCCTCGTTTCGGTGGTTTCGCAGGCCTGCAAACTACCCGCGCCCCGGCCGGCCAAACCGCACCGGCCGCCCGCCCGGGCCTGGTCGGTGGCGATGCGCGTCACGTCCGGTGAGCAGACCGGACGCGATCATGGCGGCGCCGAGCAGCAGGTGCAGCCAGCCGTCCGCGTCGTTGACCGGGACGAAGTTCGCCGCGCTGCGCTGGTCGACGGCGAGACCGTAGAGCCAGAGCACCAGGTAGACCGCGCCGCCGCCGACCAGCCAGGTCCGCGCGCCACCGGCGGTCCGGGCCAGCGCCAGGCCGACCACCCCGAAGAGCAGGTGTACGGCGTTGTGCAGCACCGACACCTGGAAGACGCCGAGCAGCATCGCCCCCGAGTGGTGGCCCGCCCAGCGCAGGTCGGCGAAGCCGCTGGTCACCCCGGGCACGAAGCCGAGCAGCCCGAGCAGCAGGAAGAGGACCGCGAGGCCGCCGGCCGCCCGGCGTACCGGGGCGCGGCCGTCGGCCGGGTTGCGGCGGGCCCGGGCGTGAGCCGTCGAGTTCGTCACCGGTCCCTCCCCGGATCGAGGCACCGGCGCTTTCCCGTCCCGCCCGACCCCAAACGAAGGAGGGGCCCCTTATTAACAGACGGGTGTTAACAAGGGGCCCCTCCTTACACCTCAGGCGGGTTGCAGGGCGAGCCGGCGGACCCGCTCGTAGAGCTCCACGTAGCGCTGCGCCATCACCGCCGGGGTGAACCGGGCGGCGGCCTCCCGCCGGCACTCGGCCTCGTCCAGCAGGTCGGCGGCGAGGACCAGGTCGCCCAGTTCCTCCTCGTCGCCGGTGAGCAGGCCGGTACGACCGTGCTCGATCAGCTCCGGCAGGCAGCCCCGGGCGGTGGCGACCACCGGCGTACCCAGGGCCAGGGACTCGACCACGGCGGTGCCGCCGGGCTCCTCCCAGCGCAGCGGGAACAGCGAGGCGCGGGCCCCGGCGAGCAGGTCGTCGCGCTCCTGGCCGGCCACCGTGCCCACCCAGCGGACCAGGTCGCCGTCGATGTGCGGGGCGACGTGGTCGTAGAAGAACCGGACGTCCGGGTTCTGCCGGGCCTCGTCACCGGCGGCGGCCAGGTCCTCCGGCCGGTGGTACGGGCCGACCGGCCCGGCCAGGACCAGCGGGAAGCCCACCTGCCGGGCCAGCCGGGCACCGACGTCCTGTCCCTTGCCCGGGTTGATCCGACCGAGAATGATCATGTAGTCGCCCTTGTCGACCCGGGGCCGCCGGTCGGCGCCGACCGCGAGCGGGGTGGACAGGTGCACGTGCCCCACCGAGTGGTCGCGCAGGGCGCGCGGGGCGCGGGCGAGCTGCGAGGCGGAGACCCCGTTCACCCGGACCCGGTCCCCGCCGTCGAGCTGGCCGTAGAGCTCGGGGTGCTTGGCCAGGTCCCAGTGCAGGGTGTGCAGCGCCGGCGGCGCGTCCGGGCCCATCGCGGCCATGGTGGCCAGCCCGACCGCCTCCACGTGGTCGTGCACCAGGTCGATGTCGTCGCGCGAGTGCAGCGCCCGGACCACCCCGCCCAGGTGCGCCTGCGACACCCCGCAGACCTGGTTGTACGGCCGTTGCAGGGCGTGGAACTGCCCGTCCGGGAAGACCGAGATCTTCTCGTCGACCGGCAGGGTGCTGCTCTCCACCGAGGCGAGCACCACCCGCACGCCCAGCCGCCGCAGCTCCGGCACCAGGGTCGCGACGACGTTCTCGATGCCGCCGTAACCGGGCGGCGGCACGGACAACCAGGGACCGGCGTTCATCAGAACGGTGAGACTCATCGTGCGGTGTCCCTTCCCTGGACGGGGATCGACGTGTTGACGGCGGTCACGCGGCGACCCGCCGGCGGGGCACCCGGTGGCGCAGCTCCGCCAGCGGCGGGCGCTCCTGGATCGAGACGTCGTTGACGACGATCTCGCGCTCCAGGTTGGGCAGCGCCTCGGACCCGCCCCGCCGGAACTGGGTGAGCAGGGCGGCCGGCATCGTGCCCGGGCTCGCCCAGCCGCGCCGCTGCAGGCGGGACCAGGCGGTGAGCATGATCTGCGCGGACATCCGGCCCAGCGCGGCGGTGTCCTGGTGGCGGTGCTTGCGCTCGCCGAGGTCGACCTGGGCCAGCGCGTCGAGACCGACCAGCTCCAGCAGGTCGATCAGCATCGCGGTCTCCACCCCGTAGCCGGAGACGAACGGCACCCGCTCCAGCACTTCCCGGCGGCCGGCGTACTCACCGGCCAGGGGCTGGACGAAACCGGCCAGCTCCGGCCAGAACAGGTTGAGCAGCGGGCGGGCCATGAGTTCGGTCACCCGGCCGCCGCCGTCGGCCTCCACCCCGGTCGCCCCCACCAACGGCCGGTGGTAGAAGCCCTTCACGAAGTCCACCGACGGGTCGGTGAGCAGCGGCCCGATCAGGCCGGTGACGAAGTGCGGGCGGAACTCCCGCAGGTCCGCGTCGATGAAGGCGACCACGTCGCCCTGGGCCGCGGCCAGGCCGGCCCAGAGCGCGTCGCCCTTGCCGGTGAGTCGGGGCAGGCCCCGGGTCATCGCGTCCTGACCGACCACCTCCGCGCCCGCGGCGCGGGCGACCTGGGCGGTCCGGTCGGTGGACCGGGAGTCCACCACGATGAGCTCGTCGACGAGCGGCACCCGGTCCATCAGGTGTTCGCGGATCGTCGACACGATCGCCCCGACGGTGGACTCCTCGTTCCGTGCCGGCAGCACCACGCTGACCCGGCTGTCGCCCTTGGCCCGCATCAGCCGCCGGGCCGGCCACTCGGCCGCCGACGTCGTCCGATACGTGGCCCAGGCCTCCACCACCGGTGAGACGATCGGTTCTGTATCCCGCACAGGCACCCCCTGGTCGTGGCGGAAACGCAGACAATGTTTTCCCAGTTCGCGCAGCCCGCTAACCGGATTGTTCCTATCAGCTTGATCACGTATCGGACACCGGCAGGTTTTCCGGGGATGAACGTCTCGTTGCGCCACCCGCCGGGTTTGGCCCGGTGCCGGCAGGGGGAGAGCTGAAACGTATCCGTGAACCGTGGCGAGAGGGCCGATGGAATGCGCACGTGCCGGGTGGGACTGGTAGGGGCCGGCGGGGTGGCGCAACGCCACGCGCGGGTGTTGGGTGGCTTCGACGACGTGGAGCTGCTCGGGGTGACCGATGTCGACCGGGGCGCGGCCGAGGCGCTCGCCGGGGCGCACGGCGCCCGGGCCTTCGCCGATGTGGACGAACTGCTCGCCGCCGGACCGGACGCCGTGTACGTCTGCGTACCGCCGTTCGCGCACGGGCCCGTCGAGGAGGCGGTGATCGCGGCCGGGGTGCCGATGTTCGTGGAGAAGCCGGTCGCGGTGGACCTGGAGACCGCCGAGCGGATCGCCGAGCTGGTGCAGCGGCGTGGGCTGCTCACCGCGGTCGGCCACCACTGGCGCTACCTGCACGTGGTGGAACAGGCGCGGGAGTTGCTCGCCGACCATCCGGTCCGGATGGTCAACGGCGCGTGGCTGGACAAGGTGCCGCCGGTGGCCTGGTGGGCCCGCCGGGACCGGTCAGGCGGCCCGGTGGTGGAACAGGCCGCGCACGTGCTGGACCTGGTCCGCGCGCTGGTCGGCGAGGCGACCGAGGTGACCGCGTACGGCGACGGCACCCCGCCGCCGGTCGACGGCGCCGACATCGACTCGGTGACCGCGGCCACCATGCGTTTCGAGAGCGGGGCGGTGGGCACCCTCGCCGCCGCCTGCGTGTTGACCTGGAAGCACCGGGCCGGCCTGGAGATCCTCGCCGACGGGCTGGCGCTGTCGCTGGCCGAGGACGGCCTGACCGTGCGGGACGCCGACGGCGAGCGGCACCTGCCCGCCGATCCGGACGGCGCCCGGGTGGCCGTCGACCGGGCCTTCGTCGACGCGGTCCGTGGGGTCGGCGACGACGTCCGCGTCCCGTACGCGGAGGCGCTGCGCACCCAGCGGCTCGCCCTCGCCGTCGCCGAGTCCGCCCGGACCGGACGCAGCGTGGCGCTGCCGACCGGTCCGGCCGCCGCGCCCGCCACCGCCGTCGCAGCGGGGGTGACCGTCGATGCGTGACAGCGTCGTGGTGGTCAGCGGGCCCGGCCAGGTGGAACTGGTCGAGCAGGACGCCGGTGAGCTGCGCGAGGGCACCTTCCGGGTGGAGACCCTCTACAGCGGAGTGTCCGCCGGCACCGAACTCAGCTTCGTCAAGGGCACCAACCCCTACCTGAACGTCACCTGGAACGGCGACCTCGGCCTCTTCCAGCCCGGCGCGGCGAGCACCCCCTACCCGGTGAACCGGCTCGGCTACATGCAGGTCGGCCGGGTGGTGGAGAGCCGGACCCCGGCGGTCACCGTCGGCACCGTCGGTGCGATGACCTACGGCCACCGCACCGGCTACGTCGCCGACCCGGTCGCCGAACGTTTCGTCCCGCTCCCCGACGACCTCGATCCGCTGCTCGGCGTCTACGTCGCGCACATGGGCCCGATCTGCGCCAACGGGCTGCTGCACGCCGCAGCCGACCTCTGCGGCACCGACGTACGGTCGCTGGGCGACGGGGTCCGGGGCCGCCGGGTGGCGGTGGTCGGCAGCGGGGTGGTGGCGCTGCTCACCGCGCTCTTCGCGCAGCGGCACGGCGCTGCCTCCGTGGTGGTGCTCGACCCGACCCCGCAGCGTCGTGCGGTCGCCGAGGCGCTCGGCCTGGAGACCCTCGACCCGGAGGCGGACGACCCGGCGGTGGTGCTGAAGACCCGGTGGAACCACGCCGCCGGGGACCGGGGCGCCGACGTGGTCTTCCAGTGCCGGGGGCAGGCCTGGGCGTTGCAGCTCGCGCTGCGCCTGCTGCGCCCCCAGGGCACCGTCGTCGACCTGGCCTTCTACCAGGCCGGCGCGGACGAGGTCCGGTTCGGTGAGGAGTTCCACCACAACGGCCTGACGCTGCGCTGCGCCCAGATCGGCCGGGTGCCGCGCGGCCTGGCCCCCACCTGGGACCGGGAGCGGCTGTCCCGGGAGACCATCGACCTGCTGCGCGAGTACGGCGACCAGATCCGCAAGCACCTCGTCTCGGCGGTGGTGCCGTTCGACCAGGCCCCGACGCTGCTGACCGACCTGGCGGAGCGTCGTCGGCAGGAACTCCAGGTGGTGCTCACCCGCTGAGGCCGGGCCGGCGCCGGATACGGTGCTGTCATGACCACCGATGTCGGCCGCCCACCGGGGCTGGCCGCCCTGCTGCCCTACCTGCGCGCCCACCGCGGCACCCTCGCCGTGGTGGGCGCGTTGTCGCTGGCCGGCGCGGCGGCGTCGCTCGGGCAGCCGCTGCTCACCCGGGCCGTGCTGGACCGGATGACCGCGACCCGGCCGATCGGCGCGCTGGTGGCGCTGCTGGTCGCCCTGGTGGTGGCCGCCGCCGTGGTCGGTGGCATCCGTGACTACCTGCTGCAACGCACCGCCGAGGGCCTGGTGCTGGGCACCCGGCGGCGGCTGGCCGGGCACCTGCTGCGGCTGCCGATCGCCGAGTACGACCGCCGCCGCACCGGTGACCTGCTGTCCCGGGTCGGCTCGGACACCACCCTGCTGCGCGCGGTGGTCACCTCCGGCCTCTTCGAGACGGTCACCGGCGCGGTCATGGTGCTCGGCGCCGGCACCGCGATGCTGCTGCTCGACCCGCCGCTGTTCGGGGTGACCCTCGCCGCCGTCGGGCTCGGCGTCGGCTTCGCCCTCACCGTCGCCCGCCGGGTGCGCGGCCTGGCCCGCCGCGCCCAGGAACGGGTCGGCGAGATGACCTCCGCGGTGGAGCGCGCCATCTCCGCCGCCCGCACCATCCGGGCCAGCCGGGCCGAGGACCGGGAGGCCACCGCCGTCGCCGGCAGCGCCGAGTCGGCGTACGCGGCGGGGCTGCGGGTGGCCCGGGTGCAGGCGGTGGTCGGGCCGGTCGGCACGGTCACCATGCAGGGCGCCTTCCTGCTGGTCCTCGCCGTCGGCGGGGCCCGGGTCGCGGCCGGGGCGATCAGCGTCGGCGACCTGGTCGCCTTCGTCATGTTCCTGTTCTTCCTGGTGCTGCCGCTCGGCCAGGCGGTGCACGCCTACACCCAGCTGCAGACCGGGCTGGGCGCCCTCGCCCGGATCGAGGAGATCCTCGACGTACCCGTGGAGGGGGCCGACGACCGGCGGACCCGGCCGGCGACGCTCCCGGCCGGACCGGTCGCGGTCGAGTTCGACGGGGTCGGGTTCGGCTATCCGGGCGGTCCGCCGGTGCTGCGCGAGGTCACCTTCACCGTGCCGGCCGGCACCCGGACCGCGCTGGTCGGGCCCTCCGGTGCCGGCAAGTCGACCCTGCTCGCCCTGGTCGAACGCTTCTACGAGGTCACCGAGGGGACGCTGCGGCTGGCCGGCACCGACGTGCGGGAGCTGCCCCGCGACGCGCTGCGGTCCCGGCTCGGCTACGTCGAGCAGGAGGCGCCGGTGCTGGCCGGCACGCTCCGGGAGAACCTGCTGATCACCGCGCCGGACACCACCGACGACGAACTGCGCGCCGTGCTCGCCGAGGTCAACCTCGGCCACCTCGCCGACCGCGCCCCCGAAGGGCTGGGCGTGCAGGTGGGGGAGGGCGGGGTGCTGCTCTCCGGCGGGGAGCGGCAGCGGCTGGCCATCGCCCGGGCGCTGCTGGCCGGGCCGCCCGTGCTGCTGCTCGACGAGCCGACCAGCAACCTCGACGCCCGCAACGAGGCCGCGCTGCGCCGGGCCATCGACGCGGTCGCCGTCCGGCGTACGCTGCTGATCGTGGCGCACCGGCTCTCCACGGTCGTCGACGCCGACCAGATCGTGGTCCTGGACGGCGGTCGGGTCGTCGCCGTCGGCACCCACGACGAGCTGACCGTGACCAGCCCGCTCTACCGCGAACTCGCCACCCACCAGCTCCTCGTCAGCTGACCCGCGCCAACCCTCCTGAGCTGGGCGGACAGGGCGGATTCCGGACACCCGCGCGACCCGGCGCCGGCCGGGCCGCACAACGGGCCCCGATTCGCGTACCGTTGCCGCTCATGGGTGTGTCGCAACGCTTGAAGAGCAGGTTCCGGCGGTTCCTCCAGCGCCCGGGGACGACGGTCGACCTGGCCCCGCTGGAGAAGCTGCTCCCCGCCGTCGAGGCGCGCGAGGAGGAGCTGCGGCAGCTCGACGACGCCGAGCTGACCGAGGCCGCGTCGACCGCCAGCGGCTACGAGGAGATCTGCGCGATCGGCCGGGAGGCCGCCCGCCGCGGCCTCGACCAACGGCCGTACGACGTGCAGCTGCTCGGCGCGATGGCGCTGCTGTCCGGCAAGGTCGCCGAGATGGCCACCGGTGAGGGCAAGACGCTCACCGCGACCGTCGCCGCGTACGGGCACGTCCGGATGGGCAACGGCCCGGTGCACGTGCTCACCGTCAACGACTACCTGGCCCGCCGCGACGCCGAGTGGATGGCACCGGTCTACACGCTGCTCGGGCTGACCGTCGGCTGGGTCAACGAGGCATCCACGCCCGACGAGCGGCGCGCCGCGTACGGCTGCGACGTCACCTACGTGTCGGTCAGCGAGGCCGGCTTCGACTTCCTCCGCGACCAGCTCGTCACCGACCTCGAGGACCGGGTCCAGCCGCCGCTGCGGACCGCCATCGTCGACGAGGCCGACTCCATCCTCATCGACGAGGCCCGGGTGCCGATGGTCCTCGCGGGCGCGGTCGCCGGCGAGCAGGACCCGGTGCACGCCGCCGCCGCGCTGGTCCGTGGCCTGCGGCGGGGCCGGCACTACACCGTCGCCGAGGACGGTCGCAGCGTCGCGTTCACCTCCGCCGGCCTGGCCACCGTCGAGGCCAAGCTCGGCGGCATCGACCTGTACGACGAGGAACACGTCGGCCAGCTCTCCGCGGTCAACGTGGCGCTGCACGCGTACGCCCTGCTGCACCGCGACGTCGACTACATCGTCCGGGACGGCTCGGTGGAACTGATCGACGAGATGCGCGGCCGGGTGGCCCAGCGCCGCCGCTGGCCCGACGGGCTGCAGGCGGCGGTCGAGGCGAAGGAGGGGCTGGACGCCACCGCCGAGGGCGAGGTGCTCGGCACGATCGCCGTGCAGGCGTACATCGCGCTCTATCCGACGGTGTGCGGGATGACCGCCACCGCGGTGCTCGTCGGTGACCAGCTGCGCGAGTTCTTCGGCCTCGAGGTGGCGGTGATCCCGCCGAACACCCCGTGCGTCCGGGAGGACGAGCCGGACCGGATCTACGCCACCCGGGCGGAGAAGGAAGAGGCGCTGATCGACGAGATCCGGCGCAACCACGAGCGCGGACGGCCGGTGCTGGTCGGCACCCTCGACGTGAAGGAGTCCGAGGGGCTGGCCGCCGGCCTGCACGCCGCCGGGGTGCCCTGCGTGGTGCTCAACGCCAAGAACGACGACGACGAGGCGGCGATCATCGCCGAGGCCGGCGCGTACGGTGCGGTGACCGTCTCCACCCAGATGGCCGGTCGGGGCGTCGACATCCGGCTCGGCGGCAGCGACCAGGCCGACCGGGACCGGGTGGCGGAGCTGGGCGGGCTCTACGTGATCGGCAGCGGCCGGCACGACAGCCGCCGGGTCGACGACCAGCTGCGCGGCCGGGCCGGCCGGCAGGGCGACCCGGGTGGGTCGGTCTTCCTGGTCAGCCTGGAGGACGACCTGGTGGTCCGGCACGCCGGCGACACGGTCCCGCCGTCGCCGCGGATGAACGCCGACGGTCTGGTCACCGATCCGCAGGTCGACTACGCGGTGGAGCACGCCCAGCGGGTCGCCGAGGGCGTCAACCACGAGATCCACCGCAACACCTGGCGCTACAGCGTGGTGATCGAGCAGCAGCGCAAGGCCCTCGCCGAGCGGCGGGAGCGGCTGCTGACCAGCGACATCGCGGCGCTGATGCTGCTGGAGCGGGTGCCCGAGAAGGCCGGCGAGATGGACGAGGACCTGCTCGCCCGGGCCGCCCGGTCGATCGCCCTCTATCACCTCGACCGGCTCTGGGCCGAGCACCTGGCCGAGCTCTCCGAGGTCCGCGAGGGCGTACACCTGCGGGCCCTGGGGCGGCTCGACCCGTTGGACGAGTTCCACCGCAGCGCGGTGCCGGCGTTCAACGCGCTGATCCCGGAGATCGAGGCCCGGACGATCGCGACCTTCGAGGAGACCGAGTTCGGCGAGGACTGGGAGCCGGACGCCTCGAAGCTGGTCCGGCCCACCGCCACCTGGACCTACCTCGTGCACGACAACCCGTTCGGCTCGGAGCTGGACCGGCTGATCGCCTCGGTGGGGCGGCGGCTGATCTCCGGCTCCCGCTGACCTGCTCAGGGGTCCCGTTCGGCGTACCGTCGCCGGGTGGGACCCCTTTGCGTGGTTTCGGCGCTGATTTGCGAGGGTAGTAGCCCGGGGCTTTCGAGTCGGGAAGAGGCAGGCGGATGACACAGGCAATGGCGCCGTACCGGGACACCGCGTGGTCGTGCGTGGGGGTGGCGGGGACCGTGACCCGGTGAACCTGGACACGCGGGAACCCATGATCGACACGCTCGGGGCCCTGGAGACCGCCGCGCTGCTGCGCGAGCTGACCGCCGGCCTGATCGCGGTGACCACCTTCGACGAGGCGTTGACCGAGCTGGTCCGCATCGCCCGGGACGCGGTGGAGGGCGTCACCTGCTGCGGGTTCACGGCGCTGCGGGCCGGCGAGCCGGCCGGGGTGGCCGCCTCCGACCCGGAGCTGGCGGAGCTGGACGACCTCCGGCACGGCCCGGACTCGCCCGCCATGAGCGCCATCCACCGCCGGGAGATGATCACCGCGTCCGACCTGGACCAGGAGGCACGCTGGCCGGCCTGGACCGCCCGGGCGCGCAACCTCGGCGTACGGGCGGTGATCTCCGCGCCGGTGGACGTGGACGAGCAGGTGATCGGGGTGATCAACCTGTACGGCGGGGCGGCCGGCCCGTTGACCGCCCGGCACCAGCTCACCGCGATGCTCCTCGCCGAGCACGCCGGACTGCTGCTGGCCGCCGTCCGGGACCGGGAGCGACGGGCCGCCCAGGCCGACGCGCTGGACAGCACGTTGCTGGAGAAGGGGGTCGTCGGCCAGGCCATCGGGGTGATCATGACCCAGCGCGGCTGCCCGGCGCCCGAGGCGCTCGACGTGCTCCGCAGCGCCGCCTCCTCGTTGGACATTCCGCTGCGCGAGGTGGCCGAGCGGCTGGTGGTCACCGTCTCCCGGCCCCGGGAGAGCTGAGCGGGGTTTCGTTTCGCCCCGGTGGCGCTCGGGTAGCACCCTGGACTGGTGAGCTGCGCGAATCTGGGGAGGAACCGATGGAGAGCCGGCTGAGGGTGCACGGAAATCCGATCCAACCGATGCTGGTGACGTTCCCGTTCGGGCTCTTCGTCAGCGCCGCCGTCTTCGACCTGGCCGACGTGGCCGGTGGACCGGCCTTCCTCGGGGAGGTCGGCTACTGGACGTCGGTCGCCGCGCTGGCCGCCGCCGCGCTCGCCACCCTCGCCGGGATGGTCGACCTGTGGGACGTCCGGGCCGGCCGTACCCGCCGGACGGCGGTGACCTTCAACCTGGTCAACGCGGCGATGGCCGGGCTCTTCCTGCTCGTCTGCCTGATCCGGTCGCACTCGCCGCAGCGCGGTGCCACCGGCGCCCTGCTCGCCACCGAGCTGGTCGCCCTCGCGCTCGGCGGTTTCGGCGTCGCGCTGGGCGCGCGGCTGATGCGCCAGTTCGACCACAGCCGCGTCGAGCCCAGCGGCTTCGAGGCGCTGCACGGTGTCGCCGGCTCCACCGTGGAGATCGTCCGCCCCCGCGCCTGACCCGTCCCACGCCTCGCCTGACCACCTCCGCGTCGGCGGGTTGGCCGCTCGATCCTGGATCGAGTGGCCATCCACTCGCCCGGATGCCACTCGATCCAGGATCGAGCGTGATCACGGCGGGTAGACGCGGTCGTCCGCGAGTTGAGCGAGGCGATGCGGGGTCCGCCGGGAGCGGGTCACGGTCAGTGGTGGTGGGTGTGGTGGGTGGTCAGGGGATCGGGGCCGAAGTCGGTGGCGGGGTGGCGCAGCACGGTGTGCGCGTGGTTGCCGTCGTCGGTGGTGTTGTCGTACTCGATCAGCAGGTCGTCGCCCTGCACCCGGTAGTAGTGCTGTCGGCCGGGCGAGGTCGGGCCGGCCCAGGCGAAGTGCAGCTCACCGCCGTCGAGCCGGCTCGCCTCCCGGGCGGCCAGCTCGGGTGGCAGCCGGTCCAGGTAGAGCGCGACGAGCCGGTCGAGCAGCGCCCGGCCGGTCGGCGTGAGCCGGCCGACCCGGCGGCCGTCCGCGCGCTGGTCGAGGAGTTCCAGTCCGGCATCCTCCGGGCGGAACGCACCCGGCCGAGCACCACCGGGCCGATCCGGACGGACGTCCCGGAACCGATCCGGGCCGACGTCCCCGAAGCGATCCGGGCGGACGCCGCCGAAGCTTTCCGGGCGGCCACGACCGAACCGACCCGGGCCGGCGTCGTCGGGCCGGACCCGGCGGGACCGGTGGAGCCCACGCCCGAGCGACCGCGGCTCAGTCGGCGGGTCCCCGGGGCGAACCTCACCGTCACCGCACCGCACGCACCACCGCCCAGCCCGCACCCCGGCGACCCGGCCGAGGTACGCGACCTCATCACCCAGTTCGAGGCGGGCGTCGCCCGTGCTCTGCGCGAAGTCAGTCCAGACCGCCGCAACGAAGAGGGATCATCACGGTGACCAGCCCTTTCCTGCACGACAACGTCGACAGCCACCCCGGCGAGCTCAGCCCGGAGGCCCGCACCTTCAACTGGCTGCTCGACTCGTTCACCTCCAGCACCGCGGGGGTGATGGAGGCGATCGCGGTCTCCTCGGACGGCCTGCTGATGGCCATGTCCGCGATCAAGGACCGCTCCAACGCGGAACGGCTCGCCGCCGTGGTGTCCGGGATGACCAGCCTGGCCGGCGGCGCCGCCAGCTGGTACGCCCTCGGCGGCCTGAACCGGGTGATCGTCGACATGGCCGAGGGCTACCTGCTGATCAGCGCGATCAGCAGCGGCTCGGTGCTCGGCGTCGTCGCGGACCGGTCCGCCAACCTCGGCACCGTCGCGTACGAGATGACGCTCTTCGCCGGGCGGGCCGGTGGCGCGCTGACCCCGCGCCTCATCGCCGAGCTGAAGAACGCCGTTCAGCAATGACCCCCGAGGTCGCCGGCGAGGAACCGGATCCGGACCCCGCCGTCCGGATCCGGCCCTACCTGCGGTCGTCCCCCGCCGGCCCGCCCCCGCCGGCGGAGCCGGAGGGGGTCGACACCGGCCCGGACCGGCCGGCCAGCCCGCGACCGTTCGTGCTGACCGCCGGGCGGACGACCGGAGCCGACCCGGCGATCGGCCTGGAGACCCAGGTGACCGCCCGCCCGGAGACCGGCTCGTGGGCGGTGTCGTCCCGGCTCGCCCCCGAACTCCAGGCGATCGTCGCGCTCTGCGGCGAGCCGATCTCGGTCGCCGAGATCTCCGCCCGGATGCGGATGCACTTCGGCGTGACCCGGGTCCTGGTCGGCGACCTGCGCGCCGCCGGCCACCTCGACGTGCACGTCGGCGGTACCGAGGACGTCTTCGACCCGGCCCTCATCCTGCGACTGATTGATGGACTCCGTGCGATCTCCTGAATGGCCCGTCCCGTCGGCGGGCGG